>NZ_JCAWEC010000003.1:0-897831 GCF_059690695.1 Mucilaginibacter sp. A5337
GGGTAATGTCGATGTTCTTTAATAATGATCTTTTCCACTGTGTTTACTTTAATGTAAACCCATTTCCGGACAAGACAGTTTGTAGAATAATGTGAATTTAATTTTAGCGTGCCGTAGGTACGCAACTCCCGCTTTTCTCATCGACGCTACAGCTCATCATTGCATTTTAATAAAACGATTCCCCATCACTGGCACAGCTATTGTTTTAACTACCCTGCATCAAAACTATACGCTATGAAATCATTAAAAATAAAGCTGGCCATGATGTTACTGGGATTAACGCTCGGAGCTGCTGCACCGGTATTGGCACAGTCATCAAAAGATACTTCATCATTAACTACAAAGGCCAACGGCGCCGGGGCCGGAAATGGGGCCAGCCAGGGAGCGCCTGGTACAGCTACGGTATCCGGTACCGGGACTGGCACCTTGCAGGATAGCGATAAAGCCAGCGTTCCCAGCGGCGATGCCAGTATAAAACAGAACACAGATCAAAAAATGGTAAACCCTTCGCAATCGGCCGGATACTGGATATTGGGAGCGTTTAGTTTGGTTGGACTGATCATGTTGATCATATTACGCAGAAAGAGGCATGTAAATCCATGATCAGGTATGATGCTGACTATTAGCTTCGCGCTCTTTGATAATGCGGTAGCCAAATTTTTGAGCAGGCAGCTCAATAAAGTGATGTAAAAATGTGGAAATAAGCATGCTGGCCGATAACACTATTATTAATCTTATGATGTAATTGGCTATGGCGCCGGCTGGGCCTTGCACCGGCAAATAGTCAATTATATGAAAACGGGTTAGCCAATGCAGTACAGCAAAATGGCTTAAATACATGCTGAAACTTATTTTGCCGGCATAGGCAGTAAAGCGGTTAACTAAAATTTTGTATTCGTGCCTGCTTAATGCAAGTGCCAGCACAAAAAACGCGATGGTACAAAATACATGATCAGGAAGAAGCACTACACCCAGATATTGTGTTAGTAAAAACAGTGCAGCAATCAGTATAGTATAGGGCTTAACCCTGGGCTGGTAATTATCTTTAATGATAAAATAAAACAGTATGCCCAATGCAAATACGGGCAACTGGGATGGCAGATAAAAATAAAGATAGTTATACCACAACATATCATTTTGCATCAGGTGAAAGCGGCGTAGTATGATATCGAGCACAAAACGAAGAACAAGTGTTAAAAGAAAGAATACCGTGGCCTGCTGGGTGTTTTTGATTTTATAAAATAAAAAAGGGATGGTGAGATAAAAAAGCATCTCAACAGCAATTGACCAGCCGCCAGGCACAAGGCTGTTTATCCAATAAGCATTAAACCCGTGTATAAAAAATACATTGCCGGTTATATTGCCGATAGTTACACCCAATGCATCGCCTAACCAAAAACGCGGGCCGAAGCCGTCCTGCCATAGGTAATAAATTATGGCGATGTAATACATTGGGGCAATCCTAAAAAAACGGCGGATGAAAAAATTGCCCGTAAAATATTTTTCCTTTTCATATCTCGCATTTACAGAAAGAAACAGCGTGAATGCACTCACAAAGAAAAATAGCTGCACTCCGTTTATACCGCGGCTTATTGCATGAACAAGCATAGCCGGCAACAGTGTATTGTTACCAAACTGCGAAGTATGGGTAATTACAACTGCTAAAATAGCCAAGCCTCTTAAAGCATCAATATATCTTAATTTTAGCATGCCCGCGCGTATAGTAAACTACTCATCTTCATTTCAGAGGGCCTAAAAATGTAAAAAAGATAACAGAATATAAAGGCTGAAAGCATAATGCATAAAGCCCAAAGCTAATAAATTGATTATTAATTAGCTTCAGGCTTTATATAACTTGTTTTCCTTGCGGTTATTAGTTTACCTCTATGATCTTAACACCCCATGGTTCCAGCTTTAAACTGGCTTTTTTATTAACGTTATCACCCGATAGCAATTCTTTACCATTGCCGTAAGGGTAGGTGAGGCTGGTTTCACTGGCCGAATAATTAAAATAATAATGTACCGTTTTGCCGCCCTGGTTTACCCCTTGTTTGGTAATAACCGGCCAGGCTATCTGCTGATCGGCTCCCCATAAGCCAATGGATTTTACTTCATCGGCGAGTAGTTTATCGGTAACGGCGCCGGTGGTGAGCGTGCCTATATAGGTAGCTACACCTTTACCATATTTGTTTTGGGTGATAGCAGCGTATTTACCCCAAACCGGGTGATCGTAATAAGCCAGTACCTTGGCCGTGGTTGGAGTAATGAGCTCCATCCAGGTGTTTAGTCTTTTATCTTCGGGTTTCAGGTTCCAGTCGTCGGCTTTTAATGCGGTATTGCCTGGTTCGGTGAACTGGCTGTAGTAAATACCACAAGCTTCGTCAATAATGCCCGGCTGATGCGTGGTGCGTACCTTTACGTTTTCATCGGCGAAGCCACTTTTGAAGGTATAAATGATATGTCCGCCGTTTTTAACGTAGGCATTAAGGCGTTTCAGCAAACTATCCGGTGCTGCATACAGCAAAGGCACTACCAGCAGTTTATAATCTTCAATATTTTTGCTTGTCGGGTCTACAAAATCACAGCCTACGTTCATGTGGTACAGGCCATCGTAAAACTGTCGCAATATATCGTTGTAGCCGGTTCGTGTTCCCCAGCCAAAGCCAAAAGCTTTAAAACCGGTAAGGGCTTCGTTGCTGAACAGGATAGCTACATCGTTTTTCTTTTTCAGGTTGATGAGCTTGCTGCTTAACCTGTCGAAATCTTTGCCGATGGTTTTGGCTTCATCATAAACCGGGTTGGGCTCAAAATCATGACTTAGCAAACCTTTCCAGTAAGTTTCGGCAGAGTTATGGATAGAATGCCATGGCCAGTAGCTCACCATATTGGCGCCTGATGCCAGGTGACTAAAAGCCTGCAACCTTAGCTGACCGGGATACGGTACCCATTGGGGAAAGCCCTGCGCCTCGGTTTCGATAGTAAGATAATTTTTACCGCCCTTCATGGAGCGGGCTACATCGCCGCCGAAAGAAATTTCTACGCCGGTAAGCTTATCCTGGCTGGGGTGATAAATATCTATGCCTGCAATATCCAATGCTTTAGCTGCTGCAAAGTGGTCAACATCCGGCTGGATGCCGAACGAATAGCCATGCCATTCCAGATCGAAATTTTGGGTGATGAACTGGTCGGGCCGTTTGTATTCGCGCACTATGGCGGCCTGCCATGCTAAGTAATCGGTAACCAGCTGGCGTTGAAATTTCGCAAACTCCGATGAAAGACTACCGTTGATCGTATTAACCATCGACGGAAAATCGTCCCAGTTATTGATGCGGTTGCTCCAGTAATCGAGCCCAAAAATGTGGTTAATATTATCCAGTGTTTTATACTTTGCCTTCATGTAGTTAACAAATAAGGCCTGCACGTTTGGTCCCGCCGTACCGTACGATTTGGTTTCGTTGTCAACCTGGTATCCTATCACTGCCTTGTTGTCTTTCACATGCTCCATTATCTTGCGGATAACACGTTCGGCATAAAAACGATAATCTTTATTAGTGATATCCATATTTTGCCTTGGCCCATACTGGTTTTGACCCGATGGGGTAATAGCTAAAATTTCCGGGTGCTTTTTTACCATCCATGTGGGTACGGCATAAGTTGGTGTACCGATGATAACATGGATCCCCGCTTTTTGCATGGCATTTAATACTCTGTCAATATGGGTAAAATCGAAAACACCATCCTGCGGTTCTTCTGTGCTCCAGGTTGACTCGGCAATGCGCACTACGTTAATGCCGCAGGCTTTCATCATTTGCACATCCTTGTCCAGCCTTTCGTAAGGCATGTACTCGTCATAATAAGCCACGCCATAAAGCAGCTTATCCATTTTGGGATATTGTGCGAAAGCGGATACAGCGAAAAGTAATTGCACGATGAAGAGCAGCAGGTATTTCTTATTCATAACAGCGATATTTAGGGTAATTGGCTTACGCTGATGAAAGTACGAATTAATTGTATTTTTAACACACATTAAAAAATATTTTACGATGTGAAACAGATGTAGTAGTACACAAAACATTTATTGCTGTTTAAAAACTGATATTAGCCCCCTGTTGTAGTACCATTATAACCTGTTAGTATTTCCTTATGAAAACAGTTATCCGTTACCTGCTTATCCTGATGTTTTGTTGCGCGATGAGCGCCCATGCGCAACAAAGGCGCCTTACCTACTGTAACCCGCTTAACCTCGATTATGGTTACACCCCCTTCGAAACATTTGCAGGCTGGGGTAAACACCGCGCTACTGCCGACCCAACTATGACTTTGTTTAAGGGCAAATACTACCTGTTCTCAACCAATCAATTCGGTTACTGGTGGAGCGATGATATGCTGAACTGGAACTTTGTTTACCGCAAATTTGTCCGCCCGTATAACGAGGTGAAAGGCGATGAACTTTGTGCTCCCGCTACATTAGTTTTGGGCGATACCCTGCTGGTGATCGGATCTACCTATAATAAAGATTTTACCCTGTGGATGAGCACTAACCCAACTCATGACGACTGGAAAGCCGCCAAAGATTATTTTAAAGTAGGTGCCTGGGACCCGGGCATGTTTGCCGATGATGACGGCAGAGTTTATATTTATCATGGCTCAAGCAATACCCTGCCGCTTTACGGGCAGGAGATTGACAGGCATACTTTTGAACCCATCGGCCCTAAAAAAGAAATGGTTAAACTTAACCCCGAAGAGCACGGCTGGGAACGTTTTGGCGAACATAATGATAACGTTTTCCTGCTGCCCTTTATTGAAGGCTCGTGGATGAACAAGTATAAAGGCAAATACTACCTGCAATTTGGCGCTCCCGGTACCGAGCAAAGTGGTTATGGCGATGGCGTTTTTGTGGGCGATCATCCGCTTGGGCCTTTTGCTTATCAAAAACATAACCCATTCTCGTACAAACCCGGTGGTTTTGCCAAAGGTGCAGGTCATGGCGCTACCTGGGCCGATAAATATGGCAATTACTGGCATATCAGCACGATGGGGATCTCGGTGAAAAATAACTTTGAGCGCCGTATTGGTTTCTGGCCTGCCGGGTTTGACCAGGACGGTGTACTGTACAGCAATACTTCCTACGGCGATTACCCGCACTATTTATCCAATGGCCCGGAAGACCACCTGAAAAGCAATTTTACCGGTTGGATGATCCTTAATTACAATAAACCCGTAGAGGTTTCGTCAACCCTGGGGGCTTATGCGGCTAACAATGCTGTTGATGAGGATATCAAAACTTACTGGAGTGCCAAAACAGCCAACAAAGGAGAATGGTTAAAAACCGACCTGGGTGAAGTGAGCACAGTAAACGCCATCCAAATAAACTATGCTGATCAGGATGCCGGTTTTATGGGTAAATCGTTAGGCGTGTACCATCAATATATTATCTACTCATCCCTCAACGGCAAAACATGGCAGCCGCTTATCGACAAAAGTAAAAACCGTAAAGATGTACCACACGATTACATCGAACTAAAAACTCCAGCCAAAGCCCGCTATATCAAAATGGTAAACCTGCACATGCCTACGGGCAAATTCGCACTATCCGGCTTAAGGGTATTTGGCAAAGGAGCCGGTGCAAAACCCGATACCGTGCAAAACCTCATTGTGCTGCGTGGCGACAGCGAGCGCCGTAACGCATGGCTTAAGTGGAAACCAAACGACAATGCCACCGGTTACACCGTTTATTTTGGCATAGCACCAGATAAGTTGTACAATAGTATGATGGTTTACGGCAAAAATGAATACTATTTTAATGGGATGGATAAAAGCCTGCCATACTATTTTCAGATAGAGGCGTTTAATGAAAACGGTATTTCGGCAAGGACGAAGGTTGTGAAGGTGGAGTAGTGTTGACTCACTGTTATTGTCATCCTTCGTACTTCAGCATGACACAATTAAAAAAACGTTCCCGTCAGCAGTTAAGCTTCGGGCGAAAGCAGGCAGAACAATGGTGGCCCGAGCGTAGGAAAGGGCATAGCAAGTTTTGCAGAAGCAGGGGTAAGCGGGAGCGCAGCAGGGCAAAATAATTGCAGCCGTGGTTCTGACTGATTTGCGGGGCAAGGCCTGTGCGGCAAAGAAGCCTATCTGCTGACTTGATTTTTTGGGTACTTTTGTATCAAGACAAAAGTACCTGGCGCCGCGCGGCCAAGAGCGCGACGATGTAAGTTAAATACCCTTAAGCTAATTATCCCCCCAATGCTAAAAACTATCTTCCCCCTCATCATAACCCTAATGCTCAGCATTGCTGCAAAAGCCCAGCAGGCCGACAGCACCCTGAAAAAATCGCCCATAAAAACGCTGAGCGATAAACAGTTTACGCTGTTAATTACCGGCGAGTATCTGTTTGACGATATGGAGCAGGTAGCCCGGCTAAACCATTACCCCATGCCCGATGCTGCACTGAAGTTCAAAAAAGAGCTAAGCCTGAGCCCTATGCAGGTAACCAAAATAACCGCTATAGCTACCGAACTGCACCGTAAACGGATGGAGATGGGCAATTTTATAGTCACCAATGAAACTACGCTTGATAAATTGATGAAAAAAGGGACGGATAATGGTAGTATCATCTTTTACTCCAACCGCTCGGGGTTATATTATGGCGAGCTTCGCAACGCCATTTTACAGGCCTGTTTAGGTACGGGGAATGCCCTTGCGCCTCAGCAAATCACAAAGTTAGAAACACTCGCTGCTCATAATTGAAAATATCCCGTTTGATTTGCTTAATTTAGCGCCTCCAAATAAAGTGTATGAAGATTACGTTTGATTTTGAAAAACCACTGGCTGAGCTACAGCAGCAGATAGAGAAGGTAAAACAGGTTGAGGAAAAAAACAAACTCGACATGTCGGCAACAGTAGCCGAGCTGGAAGGAAAGCTGGAAGAAGCCAAAAAAGATATATACAACAACCTTACAGGCTGGCAAAAAGTACAAATTTCCCGTCACCCTGAAAGGCCATATACGCTGCAGTATATTGAGCTGATGTGCGATGATTTCATCGAGCTGCATGGCGACCGTACCGTTGGCGATGACAAAGCTATCATCGGCGGTTTCGGTACGCTGAATGGTCAAACAGTAATGTTTATCGGTCACCAGAAAGGCCGTAATACAAAGGAGCGTCAGTACCGTAACTTTGGTATGGCCAACCCAGAAGGTTACCGTAAAGCCTTAAGGCTAATGAAAATGGCCGAGAAATTCAATAAGCCTGTAGTTACCCTGATAGATACCCCCGGAGCATTCCCCGGTTTGGAGGCGGAAGAGCGTGGACAAGGTGAAGCCATTGCCCGCAATTTGCTCGAAATGTCTGTGCTTAAAGTGCCTGTAATTTGCGTGATCATTGGCGAAGGTGCATCAGGTGGTGCATTGGGCATTGGTATTGGCGATAGGGTTTTAATGCTGGATAACTCCTGGTACTCCGTGATCTCTCCCGAAAACTGCTCAACTATCCTTTGGAAGACCTGGGAAAATAAAGAACGTGCTGCCGAAGTGCTTAAACTAACCTCGACAGAGATGTTGAAGAACAAACTGATCGACGGTGTGATCAAAGAACCACTTGGCGGTGCACACCAGGATCCTGTTGCTATGGCCGGCATCCTCAAAAAACAATTACTAAAAGACCTCAAAACCCTTAAAGAGCGTAATATCGAAGAGCTTGTAGCCGAGCGAATTGATAAGTTTTGCTCAATGGGCGTGGTTAATGAATAATAACAAGGTATCGCGATGCAATCGCTAAACCATATTAAGCGCTCGTTGCAAACGAGCGCAAGTTTAAGAAGAAAAAGAGCTGCCTGTAAGGCGGCTCTTTTTCTTTCAATAGCTAACTTCTTGCGCTCGTTTGTAACGAGCGCTTAACATGGGTTTACGTTTGTAACGTAAGCAAATTAAAACTTTTGCTCTTGCGCTCGTTTGCAACGAGTGCTTAAAATGGGTTTACATTTGTAACGTAAACAACCTAAAATTTTACTGAGATAAAGCCCCTATCCAATAAAATAACCTCCAATAGCCCCTTCTCCCCGGCATAGTTAATTGCCGAACTATAAATATAATGTTCAGGATGGCTTACAATTTCTGCCCGTACAGGGTTATCATGGATGTAATCCAGCTTTTGAAAAAGTATTTCTTCCCGGTCACACTCAATAGAATGATAGCCATCTTGCCATACTTTATAATTTTGTATCCGATCGTCAAATCTTGCATTATACTGAAACCGGTATAGCATCCAATCCCGACGGCTTTCATTTTCTGTTTCTACCAGTTTAATGAGTTGTTTGTTGGTGTGCTTTTTAAAGTCGCGCACGATGTCAGGCAATCGTATCGGGTGTTTGGCTGATACCAATAAATGAAGATGATTGGTCATCAAGCAAAAAGCGTATATCTCTAATCCCTTATTTTGCTGGCAATAGATAAGTGAATCGATAATAAGTTGTTTGTAAGCTGGTCTGATGAAAACATCAACCCAATCAATTATAGTAAAAGTAATGAAATGGATTTCTTCATGGTTTCTAACCCGGTATTGATGCGACATTGTGGATAAAGGTTTAGGCTAAATTAATGATCGTGCGATACAATCGCAAAACCATGTTAAGCGCTCGTTGCAAACGAGCGCAAGAGACAACGAGCACAAGAGAAGAATTACAAACCCCACCCCACAATAGTCGCAAATGCCCCTTACATAAAAGTTAGTTTGATGGTAAATTTAATCATCAATTAAACCATGCATTATGAAGACTGAAGAATCAGAAAGCCCTTTTGGCAAATTGGGTAACCCGGCCCGGCGTGCACTGGCCAATGCGGGGATTACATCATTACTTGAACTGTCAAAACTTACCGAAAAAGAATTTTTGCATTTGCACGGTGTCGGCAAAAGTTCGGTGCCGGTGGTGAAAGAGAAAATGAAGGCCGCAGGGTTAAGCTTCAAAGAATAAAAGATTAAAAACAACCGGGTTAGCTTTTTAAAATGGGTGGTGGTTTTAATATAAATCGCTGTAACTTGTATGCTGAAGTTTGCGTCACACCTCTAAAATACAAAAGCCATGAAGCGCCTGATCTTTTTGCTGTTTTTGCTTCCGGTTTTAACAACTCATGCCCAGCAAATCAATACTGTTAAGCTTGATAGCCTGTTTACTTCACTTGCCAAAAATGATGAAGCAATGGGGAGTATCGCCATAACAAAAAACGGGAAGGTAGTATACCAAAAAGCAATGGGATACGCGGTAACGGAAAGCAATACCGTGGCTGATGAAAATACAGAATATCATATCGGTTCCATAACAAAAATGTTTACCGCAGTTTTGGTTTTTCAGCTCATTGAAGAAAATAAGCTTTCTTTGGATGATACACTTTCCATGTTTTTTCCTCAGTTGCCAAATGCAGGTAAGATCACCATAAGTAACTTGCTTTATCACCGTAGTGGTCTTCCTGGTTTTACGAATGATACCAATTTCCCAGATTGGACGGATAAACCTAAAACGCATGAGGAGTTACTGGGGTATATTGTTGGCCGAAAACCTGATTTTGAGCCCAACGCCAAAGCCGATTATAATAATTCCAATTACCTGGTATTGAGTTATATTATTGAAAAGGTTTGCAAAAAAACTTATCAAGAGGTTTTAAAGCAAAATATAACCGACAGGCTAAAGCTTACCAAAACATATTATGGCGTTGACGCTGTGCTGCATCCAAATGAAAGTGCCTCATACACTTACTTTGACAATAAATGGAAAAAGGAAAAGGCTGCCAACCTGAATAATTATTGCGGTGCGGGAGCAATAGTTTCAACACCTGCCGATCTGGCCAAATTTATCGACGCGTTGTTTAATTATAAACTGGTAAAAAAGCAAAGCCTCGAAAAAATGAAAACCCTGGTTGATGGCTACGGAATGGGGTTGTTCCCATTTGAATCCGGCACAAGAAAGGGGTATGGGCATAACGGGAAAACAGAAGGCTTCTCTTCCTCACTTACCTATTATCCTGATGAGAAATTGGCTGTTGCCTATTGCACCAATGGCGAAATTTATCCCAAAGCCGATATTTTAAATGGTGTTTTAAGTATTTGTTTTAACACACCATATGTGATACCAACATTCCAACCGTTAAAATTAAGCGCTGCCGAACTGGATAGGTATTGCGGCACCTATTTATCAAAACAGCCGCCAATTGAAGTGATTTGTACAAGAAAGGATAGTGTTTTAACACTGCAAACCAAAGGACAGATTTTTACTGTCGAGCCCGTTGAAAAGGACAGGTTTATGAATAAACAGTTTGGATTTTTCTTTGATTTCGACTTATCAAAAAAGCAGCTGGTAATAGAGCAGGGCAGTGTTAATTATTACCTTGATATAAATAAGTGAACCCCTGTGCCTTCCCGCACAGGGGCGTAAAGCTTACAGTATATAATATACGTCGGCTTTAGCGGCGGCAGGTTGTACTGCTGCCTTTTCACTCTCATGTTTATCGTTAAGCATCTGCTTTAAATCGCGTTCAATGGTTTGCGATATGGCAGTTGTTGGGGTATCTGTTGGTTTGTTTTCAAATGGGTCCTGCAGGTGGATAGCCATTTTTTCTACCAGTAAAAATGCCGCTGCTATGGCTATGATCAAAGGCACTTCAAACATGCCGAAGAACTCGATCAAACCAAATGGCAACAGTATAATGAACAGGTACAAACAAAAATGGATGTACAAGCTGTAAGTAACCGGGAACACCGTGTTCTTGATCCGCTCGCATTTACCCATGGCATCGCACAACCGGGTAAGCGTACCGTCTATTTGTACCTGCTGGTAATCATTAAGCCATCCGTTTTTATAAGCCAGTTTCAGGTCGAGCCCGTGTAGCTTTAACAAGCTGTTAGGCATGTTGTTAAAACGATGGGTAAACTTCACTTCTTCGTCAACCAACAAATGCGCGTTTTTGGCATAAGGATCTTGTTTACGTAACGACTGGCTCAAGCCGTAGCACCAGGCTATCTGCCTGTAAACAAAACGTTTTTTAAAACCTTCTACCTCCTCGCACGCAGCATTATCGCCATCTAAAAAGGTGATTAATTCGCGGGTGAGGGATCTTGAATCGTTAACTATCGCTCCCCAGATGCTCCGGGCTTCCCACCAGCGGTCATAAGCCTGGTTTGAGCGGAAGGCCAGCAACAACGATATGATGGTTGCCAATATGGCCGGTACAGCAATTGGAATTGAGATCCTGTATTCGGGAAAAAAACGATGGAATAAAGCTATAGATACCGCATAAACAGCAACCAGTAAAAGCTCATTCTTGATTTTCCCTACCACATATTTTACCGGGATATTTTCTTTCAATAGCATAGATTATCTTTTTAAATGAATTTGATAAATATTAAACTTCCAGTAATTCGTGTTCGGTTTGGGTTTTAAGTACAGTTAAAGGCTGCTTCACTTCAGCTTTAAGGGTGATTATTTTGTACCTGCTCCGTTCCATTAGTATGGTAGGATCAAAACTGTTGGGTGTTAACCTTTGGTAGTTATGATTTTCAGGCATGGCTATCAGGTCGGTTTCTTTTGCTTCAAGATAGTTTTTAAATACCGCTACTGTGTTGCCATAGAAAAAGTCGGGTGTGATGCTGATGATCTGATCCGGGTAATCGGCTTTAAGCATGGTACAACCGGCATAAAATTCATCGCTGATGAGCTGGTATTCCCTGCTTCTGCGTGATAATAATAACAGGTCGGATATGGAGTCGGATAATTGCAGGAAGTGAACGAGCGAGATATTGAGCTTTTGCTTTGGATACCGCTCTGCTAAAACAGGTATAATGTTTAATGATGATAAGGCGAAATCAGACGGGATAATGATGTTTAATGTTTTCATGATGATACCTTTTTTGTGAATACTACTGTTTGTTGATACAATAGTAGGTACCGGGCATTAAAGCCATTTAAGAAAGAAATTAGAATGTGATTAGAGTTTTTAAATAATGAAGAAATTATGTGGGTCGATTGGACAGGGAGGAGTGAGATGGAATAATATCTTCCCGTCATGCCGAACTTGTTTCGGCACCCCACAAGTCAGATAGGCGATTTGATTAGCCGGCGGCTCAGCGCATGGGATCCCGAAATAAATTCGGGATGACGCAGGGGGCAAAGCTACTAATTTTTCTCCACCTCATAAACCGGCAACATCACCCTTATCTCGGTGCCTTCACCCTCTTTAGAAACAATGCCGATATTGCCCTTATGCAGCCTCACAATATTTAGCGCCAGCGGAAGCCCCACGCCATGGCCCTCATATTTACCTGTATTTGAGGCGCGGAAAAATGGCTCGAAAATATGCTGAACATCACTTTCAGGGATACCAATGCCCTGGTCCTTTACACTAAAAATGATGCTGTTGTTTTCGGCATATACTTTAAGCACTACGGGTTTGTTCTCGGAGTATTTACAGGCATTGAGGCCTATATTACTTATAGCCAGTTTGAGCAGGTTGATGTTTCCCTGTGTTACCAGGCTATCCACATCATCGGGTAGCGACGAAAAATCAATGCTGAGCTGGTTGGCCGGGTTGATGTGATCAACAGCCTCTTTAACCATAAACGCCATTTCATCGGCACGGATCTGTTCCCAGTTTTGCTTTTTGCCGTCGAAACCGCTTTGAGCCAGTCCGAGCAGACTGGTAATAATATCCTGCAGACTTTGAGTGCCGGTTAATATTTCCTGCAGGTTTTTATGCAGATCGGCACCGGGTTGGTCTATGTTTTTGAGCGAAAGCTCGGCCTCTCCTTTAATAATGGCCAGCGGCGTACGCAGTTCATGCGAGGCATTGCTGATAAAGTTGTTCTGCGTTTCAAAGGCGGTTTCCAGCCTGTCGAGCATATTATTAAAGGTTTGGGTAAGCTCGGCTATTTCGTCTTTCCCGCTGTAATCTTCCAAACGCAGGTGCAGGTTACTGGCCGTAATGGTGTTTACTTTTTTGATGATGTTACGTACCGGCTTAAAGGTATGGTATGAAAAACGGCGGCCAATGAGGTAAACAATTAATATCGAAATCAGGAAACTAACAATCAATACCTGTTCAAGGTCATTAAGCTCACTAAGGCCCGAAGGATTGGTTGCCGAAACTACAATAATAGCGTCACCTTCGGGAAAGTGAAATATATTGCCGGCATAAAATACATTGTTGGCCTTAAATCTTGATTTTCCGTTAGTAAGGATATTATCTATCAGTTGGCGCGGAACACCTTTTACTGTTTTGCCTTTTGTATAAACCTCCGGTTTAATGACATATTGCTTTTCGGCAATGAGGCGCTCAAGATAGCGCTGGCGAATTTCCCTGTACATGCCAAGGCTGTCGCGATCATTAAGGTGATGGATTTGTGAGGATATGTTTACCCTTGTTTCCAGACGTTTAAAAAAATCGTCGAAGGTAAACTGGTGTACAAAATAAAAAATGGCGCCGCTAAATACCAATATTACCGATACCGTTAAGGCCAGGAACAGCAGCGCAACTTTTTTCTGGATGCTCATTTAGGCTGCGTTGTTTTTTAAAATATAGCCCATGCCTATAACCGTGTGGATAAGCTTGTTGTCAAAATCTTTATCCACCTTTTTGCGCAGGTAGTTGATATACACATCAACCACGTTGGTCCCCATATTAAAATCAATGTTCCAAACATGCTCCAATATCTCAATGCGGCTAAGCATATGGTTTTTATTTTTGGCCAGAAACTCCAGCAGGCGGTATTCGGTAGCTGTAAGGTCGATGGTTTTATCTCCGCGCTTAACTGATTTTTCGTCACCGTTAATTACCAGGTCGGCAATTTGGATCACGTTTGCCGGTTGTGTAAGATTTGAATTGCGACGGGCTAATGTCCGGATGCGCGCGTTGAGCTCGGCCAAACTGAAAGGTTTAACCATGTAGTCGTCGGCTCCGCTGTCAAGGCCTACTACCACGTTTTCGGTAGTGCCGAGTGCGGTAAGCATTAATATGGCAGCGTTTTGGTTGGCTTGCCGTAAGCGGCGACAAACCTCGATGCCATTAATACCGGGCAGCATAATATCCAGAATGATCAATTGAAAATCCATTTTAATGGCCATGTCCAGCCCGGTTGTACCATCAAGGGCAACACTTATTTCGTGGCCTTCGGCAGTTAGGTCGCGCTGGATAATGGATACCAGTTTAGCTTCATCTTCTATGAGGAGGATCTTCATTGTGGCAAATATATATTACGCTTATTATAAACAATAAATAACGCCGATGTTTTAGTTAAACTCATCAGGAATATCGGTAAATTAATGCAATATTAATTGTAAGCCAGATTATGCCTAATCCTTTCAAAATCATCAGTATTTTAGCCTGTATCGTGTTCCTGTTAGGGGCATTGGGGTGCCATCCTGCAAGTAAACCGGCAGATAAACAAGCGTCGAAAAAAACAGCCGGAAAAAAAGTAAAAGAATATAAAGAGATCAAATATTCATACGAACAGCTTATTGCTTTTTTTGACAGTGTGGGTAAACTACCTGTTGACCCAATGGCAAACAAAGTGGCTTTCTATGCCGATTCCGTTTTTAAAACTTTTACTAAACCAGTAAACCGCCAGCTTTCGGCTGCCGATTTTGCATTGTTAAAACAAGCCATACGGGCTAAAAGAATAAACGTGCATATCGCAAAAAAAATATTCGGGGAGTTTACGGTGGATAGTAATTGCAATTCAAACGGCTTATTTGATTCGGTCAAGAGAGGATATGTTTATTTGGAGGCCTATCCTTTTATCCGTAATAAAAATAAGTTTGATGAATTTGCGGTTGGCGTGGCTGATCGCGGACATTGTCCGGGCGCTATGATCTATTATTTTAGAGGAAGTAAGATTATAGCAAAACAAGACGGTTATTCGCGATATGGAAGTGAGCCGGAATATTTTACTAACGTGGATGGCGAAAATATTGTTTACAGGCAATATGAGTTTGCTGTAGGATCAGGCGTTGGATGGTTTAATTACTTTTTTTATAAATACGATGGCGATAGATTAATCCCGGTGTTAAATGAACTTGCAACCGGGAATGTGCAGGGAAGTTGGATAGGACGGGTTATATGGCTGGATGCATCAATTAAGAAAACAAATCCACTTACCTTAAAGATGGTTTACTACAATCATTTTGTTAAGGATGATAGAACTGGTTGGGGGCCTGCGGTCATCGATGATTCAACAATGGTTAGCTATAGGTGGGATGAAAAATCAAAAACATTTATCGGGCAATACGAAAAATCTAAAATTAGTAAAGCTCAGATTTTGTCATATTATCTGGATGATAATGATCTGTTATTTATTAATGTTTTTAAGAAGCCTTTAAGGGGGGCTTTAAATAGCAAAGAAAACAGGCAGTTAATATTGAGATACCTCACTAATGTAAAAGCCTATCAGGATACCATTAGTAAATGATTTTATTCTGTTCTAAAGCTTCGACTAATTCTCAAAAGCTGTTTAAAAACCAGAGAAAATATTTTTGTAGAGACGCATAATTGCGTCTCCCGGAGGACAAGCCGATTTCAAAAGCGTCTCTACTGCCGTAAATTGCAAGCGGGAGACGCAATTATGCGTCTCCTACATTAAAAAAACTGTCGTTTTTAACGGCCTCTCAGGTGAGTAAATAAAACAAAATGCCCGCTTTTGGCGGGCATTTACATATCAAAAATGAAACTTACCTTTTTCCTGTCACTCCAAATTTCTTTTCAAACCCACTTAACTGCGCGCTGAACTTGTTGAATAATTGTGGCTGCTTGTATTGTTTGCTAAACTCAACCAGGCCGCCCAAAATCTGCATTGAATATTGCAGATCACGGTTTTCGAGGTTAGTTTCACCTTTCTGGATCAGCGCATAGCTGTAATCGAGCTGGTTATTTACATAATCATCAACCAGGTTAGCCAGTTTGTTGCCCAATTGAATATCATTTAAGCGATATGCGTTTTCAATCATGTAATATTTGCGCACCGCTATCTCTAACGAGTTGATGGTGGTTGGCATTACCTCGTCATATTTTTTAAGCACTTTGCGGGCCGAATCCGGTTTGCCTGCTTTTGCCAGATCATCGGCCAGGGTTGAATAAAGCCTGGTGATCAGCGGGTAAAACATGGTCATTGATTCGTGATCAAGATAGCTGGCGTTTTTCATGTTGCCCCATTTGTATTTGGTCATCATGTTTTCGTACATCTTACCTGTGTTGCTGGCTTCAAGAGGGCCAACTGCAGTATCCGGTTTTAATGGCAGCAAACGGTAAGCAAAACCTTCGTTATACATGTATTTATCCAAGCCAATCATGTTGCTGTTAGGTACAGTAACTGAAAAATAGATAGGGCGTTTCCAGTCGTTGTGCGATAAGATATCCATCATCGCCAGTACATCTTTGGTAACATAACGGCCGCTAAATGTCCAGTCCATTTCAGGAGCTATCTTGTCTTTGTCGGCTGCCGCTACGGTGCCGGTTTTAACAACCTCATCGGCATTAACGGTCAATTTGAATTTGTTGGTTGGCAAATAATTGGCAACATCGCCGTTATTGTATTCAACCATGGCTTCTTTTTTATCAGAAGTAATAAAGTCAAAAACGTCTTTTAACTCGGTGGCTCCGGGAATTTTCTGATCACTAAAATAGATCACGTCGCGTACGCCCGGTTTAAACTTGTCGTTTGTCATGCTGATCGGCAATGGCTCCGACTCATTCATCTTGTTTTTCATGCCACGGATATACCAGTCGGTACCCAGCAAGCTCAGGTTCACGATGCGTACATCGGGACGCACATTTTCAACCTCCTGGATATACCAGAGCGGGTAGGTATCATTATCGCCATAAGTAAACAAAATGGCATTTGGTGCACATGAGTTAAGATAGTTATAAGCCATGTCATGCGGTGTAAGCTTGGTTGAGCGGTCGTGATCGTCCCATTCCTGGTTAGCCATTAGTAAAGGCGCCGCAACAAGGCAAACTGCTGTAGAAATGATTGCGCTCACCTTTGCATTAAGCTTTTTGCTCAGCACATCGGCAATGCCAATCACGCCCAGACCTATCCATATCGCGAAAGCATAAAAGGAGCCGGCATAAGCATAATCACGTTCGCGTGGCTGCAGCGGGTCCTGGTTTAGGTAAAGCACAATGGCTAAACCGGTGCAAACAAACAGGATGGCAACAACACCGGCTTCGCGCTGGTTACGTGCAAAGTGAAATACCGCGCCAAACAAACCTATGATAAGCGGTAAAAAGAACAGGCGGTTGTAGCTTTTACTTTCGGTAACAGAATAGGGCAGAGGTTTGTTAAAATTCCATCCGCTAATCCATTCACCATCGGCACCTGAATTTAAACTTTGACCATCGAGATCGTTTGACCGGCCTGCGAAATTCCACAGGAAGTAGCGGGTATACATCTGGTTAATTTGCCATTTAGCAAAAAAGTTAATGTTTGAGCCAAAGGTAGGGTGTTCGCTTTCGCCAAGGCCAGTCCACTCCCGATAAAATTCCGGGTGACCGGGCTTATCGCTGAACATACGCGGGAATATGGTATTTCGGTCGTAAACGGTATTGAGTTTTTTGCCGGCAATTTCGTATTTGGTTGCGCCGCGGCGGTAAATATTGGCTCCTTCTGTTTGTGCTGTAGCTTCCGAATCAAAAAACTGGCCGTACAATAATGGGGTATCGCCATACTGGTCGCGGTTAAGGTAGCTGTTCAGGGCGAAGGCATTCTCAGGGTCGCTGTTGTTAAGATTAGGATTGGCTTTTGCACGCACCACGATCATCACAAACGAGCTGTAGCCGAACAGGATAAATAACAGGCAGATCAAAAAGCTGTTAAGTGCAAAACGCTTTTCGCGGATTTTTACGACGTATTCCAGCAGGGCTAAAATACCTACGCTTACTATAAGGCCAACTATGCCACCACTAATACCTAATATCAGCACAAAACATGCGGCAGCTAAAATAATAGCGGGTTTAACCGGATTTATAGTGTAGTAAATGCCTGCAACAATGGTGATGATCAACAACAGGAAGAATACCACCGCACCACTGCCAAAGCCCATACCCAGCGTATTAACAAAAAGCAGATCAGAAAACGCTGCACCTTTTACGGTATACTGAATAACTCCCCAAAGCACAAATGCAAGTGCTACAACGCTTGCCAAAAAGGTAAGTAATGTGCCTTTTGTAGTAACATTTTTTGCCCTGCGGAAATAGATCACCAAACCGATAGCAGGTATCACCAGCAAGTTTAATAAGTGGATACCTATGGAAAGGCCCATGATATATGCAATAAAAACTATCCACCTGTCGGCATGTGGTTCATCTGCGTGGGCATCCCACTTTAATATTGCCCAAAATACAACAGCGGTACAAAGAGATGATTGCGCGTAAACTTCCGACTCAACGGCCGAAAACCAAAAGGTATCCGACCAGGCATAGGCTAAAGCACCTACAATGCCCGAACCGATGATCAGGATCAGGTTTGTTGAATTGAGCTGCTCCTCTGTTTTAACCAAAAGCTTTTTGGCAAGGGCCGTAATGGTCCAAAACAGGAACATGATGGTAGCGCCGCTGGCCAGTGCCGATGCCATGTTGGCCCAATAAGCCACTTTGGTATTATCACCCATAGATAACAAGGTAAATACCTTGCCTATCATGGTAAATAAAGGGGCACCGGGCTGGTGAGCTACCTGTAAACGATAGATACAGGCTATAAATTCGCCGCAATCCCAGAAGCTTGATGATGGCTCAAGGGTTAAAATGTAAGTTACTGTGGCAATAATAAAGGCTACCCAGCCAAATATATTGTTGAGTTTTTTGTAATTCATGATTGGACACTATGTGAAAAAACAGGATTAATGCAGCCGAAAATAGTAAAACTATTGGGATGTTACCATCAAAAACGGGCTTTTGAGCCCTGTTTTAATTTTATTTTGCTGTATTTGAGGTGTTAATGAAATTTTTTAAAATTCTATTTTGACTTTCAAATATTCGCGCTATATTTGCATTCCTTTTCGGGGAGTAAGACAAACCAAAGGAGATTGCCTGATAGTATAATGGTAGTACGACGGTTTTTGGTACCGTTTGTCTAGGTTCGAATCCTGGTCGGGCAACAATAAAAATTCGGATTTCGGATTTTCAATTTCGGATTTATTCTGATTGGAAAACTTGAAATCCGAATTGTGTTTTAAGGCGTTTGTGAGCGGGATGTCTTATTTTTATAAGGCAGAATAATCAATCCGAAATCGAACATCCGAAATCCAAAATCAAAGAAAATGCCCTTACAATTTAACCCGGTTAAATTATTTGCAGGATCAGGCTCACAGGAGCTTGCGCGTTTGATAGCTGATGCTTATGGCCGCGAATTAGGTGAAGTTGTGATATCGCGTTTCAGCGATGGTGAATATCAGCCGCATTTTAATGAATCTGTAAGGGGGAGTGATGTTTTCCTGATCCAGTCAACCCACCAGCCTACCGATAATTTAATGGAGTTACTCATGATGATTGATGCCGCCCGCCGTGCATCTGCCCATTATGTAAACGCTGTTATACCTTATTTTGGTTTGGCGAGGCAAGACAGGAAAGATAAACCACGTGTTGCCATTGGCGCAAAACTGGTAGCTAACCTGTTGGTAGCAGCCGGCATTAACCGTATCATGACCATGGATTTGCACGCAGCGCAAATTCAGGGCTTTTTTGATGTTCCGGTTGATCACCTGGATGCTTCTATCATTTTTGTGCCTTATATTAAAAGCCTTGGTTTAGGTCACCTTACCATTGCTTCGCCTGATATGGGCGGTTCATACAGGGCCCGTAGCTTTGCTAAGTTCTTTAATGCCGAAGTGGTAATTTGCGATAAACGCCGTAAACGCGCTAACGAAATTGAAGCCATGACGCTGATAGGTGACGTTACCGACCAGGACATTGTACTAATCGATGACATCTGCGATACCGCAGGTACATTGGCAAAAGCAGCCGGACTGATCATGGAGCGTGGTGCGCGCAGTGTACGCGCGGTTTGTACACACCCGGTATTATCAGGTAAAGCTTATGAAACTATCGAAAACTCGGCTTTAACCGAATTGATAGTTACAGATACTATACCGCTTAAGCAACAAAGCCCGAAAATTAAGGTACTTTCAACTGCCGAACTTTTTGCCAAAGCGATAAGCAATGTAAATGAGCATGGCTCGATAAGCACCTTGTTTAAGGTGGAGTAGTAGGTAGTTCATGGTTGATGGTTCATAGATCATAGTGAACATTTATCATGGAAAATAAAAAGAATAAAGTAATTGGGAAATTAGGCCATGAACAATGATCTATGAACCATGAACTAAAAAAAGGCTTTGTGGAAAGTAGAACAATGATCTATGAACCATGAACTAAATAAATAAAATAAATAAAAATGAAATCAATTGCTATTAGCGGTTCTCCAAGAGAGAACGTAGGGAAAAGAGACGCGAAAGAGCTGCGTTACAATGGCCAGGTGCCTGCAGTGCTTTACGGTGGTGCTACCCAGACCCACTTCTATGTGTCCGCAGCTGATTTGAGAGCCGTTGTTTATACTCCGGTTGTTCATTTCATCGATCTTGAAATTGCCGGTGTTAAATCACAAGCTATCATCCAGGACATTCAGTTCCACCCACTAACTGAAAAAATCACTCACGTTGACTTTTTATTGTTAGACGAGAAAAAACCTATCGCTATCGAGATCCCAGTTAAATTAACCGGTACTTCTCCAGGTGTTAAAGTAGGTGGTAAACTGGTTCAAAAATTAAGGAAACTGCGTATCAAAGCGCTTCCTAAAGATCATCTTGATGCTATTGAAGTAAGCATCGAGTCTTTAGAAGTTGGTAAATCAGTAAAAGTATCTGATATTAAATTAGATAACTTAACTATCACCAACGCTAAAGAAGATACCATTGTTTCTGTAACTACCTCACGTGCTTTACGTCAGGCTGAGCAGGAAGCAGCTCAAGGTAAAAAATAAGCCCCTAACCCCCTGAAGGGGGAACAAGAGGTGAAATTAAAAACAGCGGTAGAGTATCTCTATCGCTGTTTTTGTTTGGGCAATAAATAATATCTTCGCATAAAAATTTAAGCAAATCAAAAAATTCTCTGTCGGCTGACGGAGGTTAGGGGGCATGAAATATTTAATTGTAGGTTTAGGAAATATTGGTCCGGAGTATGCCGATACAAGGCATAATATCGGTTTTATGGTGTTGGACGAACTGGCTAAGCAGGAGGGAACAAGGTTTCAAAACTCGCGCCTGGCCTACTATACCGAAGTATCGCACAAAGGCCGTACGCTTTGCCTTATAAAACCTACCACCTACATGAACCTGAGTGGGAAAGCCCTCAGCTACTGGATGAAAGACCTGAAAATTCCGATTGAAAATGTTTTGGTTATTGTAGATGATCTTGCATTGCCATTAGGTACCCTGCGTTTAAAACCCAAAGGCAGTGCTGCCGGGCATAATGGCCTCAAAAATATTGAAGCTGTGCTTGGTAACACCAACTATGCCCGCCTGCGTTTTGGTATTGGCGATAATTACCCCAAAGGCCGCCAGGTTGATTTTGTACTGAGTGCTTTTGATAAAGACGAACTGCCCGAACTCCCGGCATTGATTGATCGTTCGATAGAAATGGTGAAGAGCTTTGCCACTATTGGTACTGAACTTACCATGACCCGCTATAATAAGTAACAACACCGTTACAAACTAATATTTTAGTTAAAATTCCGTTCAAATCATGATTCGCGTTGTAACGCGGATGACGTTCTTACGTCTTGTAAACCTAAATAACCTTATGAAACAAATCCTACTAACGGTACTTTGCTGTTGCTTTTCCACCATCATATTTGCACAAACAAAAACTGCTGCTACGGTTGCAACGGCAGTTCCTAATATCACCGTAAAAGGAATTATCATTGATTCGGCTAACAACAAGCCTATGGGGTATGTTACCGTAGCCCTGCAGGATGCTGCTTCCAAGGCCCCTGTAAAAAGTACCCTTGCCAAAGATGACGGCAGTTTTGAATTAAAAGCCCCCGAAGGTAAAACTTACCAGTTGGTAGCTGTTTTCATTGGCTACGCTACTAAAACCATCCCGGTAAAACTTACAGGCAATACATTTAATGCGGGTAGAATCCTGCTTTCGGCATCAAGTAAGCAATTGAAGGAAGTTACCGTGACTGCGATAAGGCCTGTAATGAAACAGGAGGTTGATCGCCTGAGTTATGACGTGCAGGCCGATCCCGAAAGTAAATCAATTACAGCACTGGATATGATCCGCAAGGTGCCGTTGTTATCTGTAGATGGTAGTGACAATATCAAATTGAGGGGTAACGATAATTATAAGATCCTGATCAACGGCAAGGAATCGGCCATGATGGCCAAGAACCCATCGGATGTGCTTAAATCGATGCCTGCCGCTAATATCGAAAAGATAGAAGTGATCACCACGCCGCCCGCAAAATATGACGCTGAAGGCCTGGCGGGGATCATCAATATCATCACAAAAAAGAATGCCGACCAGGGCTATAACGTAAACATCAACACCGGCTACAACAATGTTTTTGGCGAACGTGCTAATGTGAACATAACAGTTAAGCAAGGGAAATTTGGTTTTAGTGGCTATGCCGGATACAACCATAGGCCTGTGCAAACCTCGTCTTTTGAAAATATCAGCAACTTTTATCACCCGGTATCATCACTTAGCCAAACCGGAACAAGAGGTAACGGGGCCAATAACGTTTATGGTAGTGGCGAGTTAAGCTACGAAATTGATAGCCTGAACCTGGTTACAGGTATGTTTGATTTTTACAATGGTAAGGGTAAACAGCAAAATAACCAGGTTACCAGTATTAAAGATAGTGTTGATGCCGTTACCCAGTTTTATCGTTTGTTCAATGCCGGTAACAGCACTTTTCATGGCTCTGATTTAGGGCTGAACTACCAGATAGGCTTCAGGAAGCATAAAGATCAATTGCTTACCGTATCCTACAAATACAACAATAATAATAATGGCCAAAATAATGGCGCAACAGTAGCCGCCGATTCAATAGGTAAGGCGCCTACCGATTATAAGCAATACAACAAATCGGGTTCAAAGCAGCATACGTTCCAGCTTGATTATATTCAGCCCCGGAAAATATTGACTCTTGAGGCCGGCGGTAAAATTATTTTAAGGGATAACTACAGCGATTTTTATACCGACCTGAAGCAACCCGATGGAAGCTATAAAACTGATGATAGCCAAACCAATGATTTTACCTATGATCAGGATGTTTATAGCTTGTATAATTCGTACTCGGTAAAACTCAGCAAATGGTCGTTTAAAGGTGGCTTACGTTTAGAGCACACAAAAGTAAACGCCGACTTTTCAACCACTAACAGTACCGTTCACCAGGATTATAATAACCTTGTGCCATCGGTATCTATTCAGCGCTCGTTAAAGAGCAGCAGCCTTACATTGGGCTTTACTCAACGCATCCAGCGCCCTGGCATCTACCAGTTAAACCCCTATACCGACAGGACAAATCCGCAATACATTAATATGGGAAACCCCAATCTGAAAGCTGCCGTTACCAATAACTTTGAGCTGGGGTACAGCAATTTTGCTAAAGGCTCCATCAACTTAACTACTAATTACTCATTCGCCAATAATACTGTGCAGAACCTGGCGCGGGTTGATTCGGTCGGAGTAACTACCAACACCTATGATAACGTAGGCTCCAACAAAAACTGGGGTTTTGATGCAAATATCAATTATCCTATTACTTCAAAACTAAACGTAAACATCAATGCCGAATTATTATTTGTTTGGCTTAAGGGCTACTATAACGGCTCGCTTTATAAAAACAGTGGTAACCAGGGACATATTTTTACTTATACCAGTTATAAGTTTGACGGCGGTTATCGTGCCGGCGTCAACATAGGTTATGACAGTCGTTATGTATTGCTGCAGGGAAAGGATAATTACTACTTCTTCAGCTCCATCAGCGGTACCAAAACCATGTTTAAGGAAAAGGCCACTTTATCAGTTAACGTTAACAATCCTTTCAAAAAATTTAACAAACTCGACTTCTACACCAAAACACCCGACTTTGATACCTATACAGCCAACAACAACTTTTATCGCACCATTAACGTGAGCCTGAGCTACAAATTTGGCAGGCTTAACAGTAGCATAAAGAAAAATCAACGTGGTATTAATAATGATGACACCAGCAGCGGAAGCCGCAATTAATAACCTGAGTAACTAATCCGTTACCCGGCGCTGGCAAACGTTAAAAAGTGTTAAACGCATACTTTTTGCTGTCACACCCGGGTATCTTAAACGTCTTATGACCAAAATCGCAATTATGAAACAATTTTTACTAACAGTGATCTGCTGTTTTGTCACGGGGATGGCTATGGCCCAGGCCGCAGCGCCGGTTCCTGTTCAAAATATAACTGTTAAGGGCACCGTGATCGACTCTGCAACCAACAAGCCATTGGGGTATGGTACTGTCGCACTGCAGGATGCCGCTACCAAAAAACCGGTAAAAAGCACCCTCGCCAAAGATGATGGCAGCTTTGAGCTGAAAGCACCCGAAGGAAAAATCTATCAATTGGTGGTGGCTTCTGTTGGATACGCAACCAAAGTACTCCCGGTAAAAATGACTGGTAAAACGTTTGATGCCGGGCGCATCCTGGTGGCAGCATCAAGCAAACAATTGAACGAAGTAACCATTACTGCTGTAAAACCGGTGATGAAACAGGAGGTTGACCGCCTCAGTTACGATGTTACCGCCGACCCTGAAAGCAAAGCTGTTTCTGCATTGGATATGATGCGCAAGGTACCGCTTTTGGCTGTAGATGGTGATGATAACATCAAGTTAAAAGGCAGTGGCAAATACAAGATCCTGATCAACGGAAAAGAATCGGCGTTGATGGCCAAAAACCCGTCGGATGTACTGAAGGCAATGCCTGCTACCAATATTGAAAAAATTGAGGTGATCACTACGCCGCCTGCAAAATACGATGCTGAGGGTTTGGCCGGTATAATTAACATTATCACTAAGAAGAACGCCGATCAGGGCTATAACGGCAGTGTTAATATGCGCTATAATACTGTTTGGGGCCCGGGCTATAACCTGAACATGACCGCCAAGCAGGGTAAGTTTGGAGTTTCGGGTTATGCGGGTTTTGGTAATCAAAAGCGAAATACCAATACATCAACCACCAAACAAACCTTTTTTGATCCTGAGTCAAACATTCTGCAAACAGGCAATAATTCATTTGGCGGCAAGTATCGTTATGCCAATGCAGAACTGAGCTATGAGATTGATACACTGAACCTGCTTACTGGTTCATTCGAGTTTTTCCATGGCGAATTTGACCAGGACGGCTCACAACGATCGGCCCAGACGAATGCTGCCGGGGACCTGACCCAGGGTTATAACCTGTTGAGCAATGGTTACAACCACGATCAGGGATTGGACGCATCTATCAATTATCAGTTAGGTTTTAAAGGTCATAAAGATGAATTGCTGACCTTATCTTATAAATACAGCTATGGGCCGAGCAAAAATTTTACCGACAACCAGTTTTCGGACAGGGTTAATTATTACAATGCCCTTCAGCCCGATTTCAGGCAGTATAATAATGCAGGTAACCGCGAGCATACCTTTCAGTTAGATTATGCTTATCCATTAAAAAAGATCAGTATTGAGGCGGGCGGTAAAGTAATTCTTCGTAACAATTTCAGCGATTACAGGCGCGAAGATAAAGATTCAACCAGCTCGGTATATAACGTAAATACGGGTCAAACCGGTGCATTTGATTACCACCAGGATGTGTACAGTGCTTATAACTCGTACCAGTTAAAGTTTGATAAATGGACAGGCAAGGCGGGTTTGCGTTTAGAGCATACACAGGTAAATGCGGTGTTTACGGGTACGCCGCTTGATAAAAATTATAACAATTTTATTCCTTCGATATCTATCCAGCGTTCACTGAAAAGCAGCAGCATCAGTTTGGGCTTTACCCAGCGTATCCAAAGGCCGGGCATTTACCAGTTAAACCCTTTTATTGATAAATCGAACCCTAAATTCATCAGTACCGGTAACCCCGATCTGAAACCGGAGCTGAACAATACTTTTGAGCTGAACTACAGTAATTTCTCAAAAGGATCAATTAATGTCGGCTTGAGCTATGCGTTCTCCAACAACGCTATCCAGAATGTGACCAGTTTGATTCAAAACAACATGGGCGATCATATTGATACGGTTACCTTTACTACTTATCAAAATTTGGGCAGTAACCGTTCTCTTGGCTTAAACCTTAATACCAATTACTCAATCACTAAAAAGTTTACGGTTAATATCAATGGGCAAATTTCGCACATCTGGTTAAAGGGAACTTATAATGGTCAGTTTTATAAAAACGACGGTTACACCGGCAATGCTTTTGCCAATATCGGTTACAAGTTTGATGGGGGCTACCGTTTAGGGCTTGATGCAGGTTTCTTTAGTGGTGATGTTACATTACAGGGTAAATCGAGCAACTTTATTTTTAACTCCTATGTGCTCTCTAAAGAGTTCCTGAATAAAAAGCTAACCATTTCGGCAGTAGCCAACAATCCATATAGCCAATATCGCACTTTCAGATCAACCACGCATACTGTTGATTTTGACCAGGAATCGTTGTATCACAACCGCTACAGGAATTTTGCTGTGAGGTTAAACTTTAAGTTTGGCAAGCTGAACGGCGATATTAAAAAGAACCAGCGCGGCATTAATAACGATGATACCAAAGGCGGCGGCAAAAGTAATGGTGGCGGCAACGGTTAATTGTTAAAGTATTTTTATGAAGAGAGGCGCGTAATTGCGCCTCTTTGTGTTTTGTATCGAGCTATTGTAAAAAGAGACGGATTGGAGGCAATCACACCTCTTTAAGAAATTTCGAAATCCGTAAATTTACCACATGAAAGTTTACGGAATAACCAATTGCAATACAGTAAAAAAAGCCCTCGACTGGCTTAAAGAAAATAAAGTAGCTTATGATTTTCAGGATTTCAAAAAACTGGGAGTAAGCACCGAAAAGCTACAGGAATGGGATACCAAAGCAGGCTACGAAAAATTCATGAACAAACAAGGCCTCACCTGGAAGCAGCTTGATCCGGCAGTTAAAGAAAGCATCAAAACCAACACCGATGCACTGCAATTATTACAGCAAAAAACCAGCATGATCAAACGTCCGGTTATTGAGGATAATGGTTTCCTTTTCTTCGGCTTTGATGAAAAGGTTTATGCCGATCATTTTTTGGGGAAGTAGGGATAGCAGGACTAACGAAGCCGAAAGGCTTCGTTAGTTTTAGTTACTTCAAACTCATCCGGGTTTCGTCTCTCGCCGTTGTTGGTGTTGTCACCAACAACTCTACGCCATCCAATTAATAATCTCGGTTAACCCATCCAATCGTTGTCACCAACAACTAATACATATTAATCCTCATCCAAATCCACCTGATATATAGGCTTTAAGCATGCATTTAATTATTTAATAAATCGGTAACAATCGTTTTACCAATCTTTTGCATCTGCCTAATTTGTAGTATACTTGTTCCTTTACGCAATTTATTTGACTGAACATGAAACTAAAACTGACGGCAGGTTGCAGCCTTGCCTTAATGTTGGCCGCAAGCGTAAGTTACGCCCAGCAGCCAGCACCTACCACCACTACCACTCCCGCCGGATCTGTTTATGATTATCACGAAACTTTTGGTCCTGGGTTTTACACTAAAAACGGCACCGAATTTCGCGCGGCAAGCGGCGAACCAGGATATAAATACTGGCAAAATCGCGCCGACTATCAATTGGCTGCCAAACTGAACGATCAAACCAATGAAATTACCGGGTCGGAAGTTTTAACGTATACCAATAACAGTCCGCAAACATTGGGCTTTATGTGGATGCAGTTGGATCAGAACTTATTTAAGCTTGATTCAAGAGGTACAGCCATTGTTCCGCCTGCGGGCAGCCGTAACTGGGGCAGGGGCGAAGCATTTGACGCCGGTTATAAAATTAAATCGGTAAAGGTTGCCGGCCTGAAAGGCGAATATGTTGATGTTAAATTCCTGATTACCGATACCAGGATGCAGGTTTTCCTTCCGAAGGAAATTGCGGCTAATGGCGGTCAGGCTAAACTGAAAATTGAATATTCATTTGTGTCGCCAAATTATGGATCAGACCGCATGGGGTATTTGCAAACTAAAAACGGTAAAGTTTATACCATTGCACAATGGTATCCACGCGTATGTGTGTACGATGATGTAATGGGCTGGAACACGCTCCCATACAGCGGTCCGGGAGAGTTTTACCTGGAATATGGTGATTTTGACCTGAGCATCACCGCTCCGGCAAACCATATCGTAGTAGCATCCGGTGAATTATTGAACCCGCAGGAAGTATATACCCCTGAGCAATTGAAACGTTGGGCTGCTGCCGAAAAAAGCGAAAGCACTGTCATCATCCGCTCGGCTGATGAGGTTACCGATCCAAAATCGCGCCCGGCTGGTAAAGCACAGTTGACCTGGCATTTTAAGATCAAGAATGCCCGCGATGCTTCATGGGCTTCATCAGCAGCATTCATTGTTGATGCTGCCAAAATGGATTTGCCAAGCGGTAAAAAATCAACTGCAATATCTGCCTACCCGGTTGAAAGTGATGGCAATGATGCATGGGGCCGCTCAACCGAGTACGTTAAAAAATCAATTGAGTACAACTCATCAAAATGGTTCGAATACCCTTATCCTGCTGCTACTGCCGTTGCCGGTATTGTGGGAGGTATGGAATATCCTGGTATCGTATTTTGCGGAGCTAAAGCAAAAAAGGCAAGCCTTTGGGGTGTAAACGACCACGAGTTTGGTCACACCTGGTTCCCGATGATAGTTGGTTCAAACGAGCGTATGTACGGTTGGATGGATGAAGGGTTCAACACGTTCATCAACACGCTGTCTACAGCTAACTTTAACAATGGCGAATACAAAAACACCCGCGTTCAGGACATGCACGCTACCGGCGCTTTCTTTACCAGGCCCGATCTTGAGCCTATCATGAGCCAGCCGGCCAACCTGAAAGAAAGAAATACAGGTACTTTGCTTTACTCTAAACCAAGTGCCGGTTTAGTATTACTGCGTGAGCAGATCTTAGGCCCTGAGCGTTTTGATTTCGCATTTAAAACATATATTAACCGCTGGGCATTTAAACACCCAACTCCCGATGACTTTTTCCGTACCATCGAAAATGCAGCCGGCGAAAACCTGCAATGGTTTTGGAGAGGCTGGTTCCTGAACGACTGGCGTTTGGACGTTGCTGTAAGCGATGTAAAATATGTTGATAACGATCCAACCAAAGGTTCATTGATCACTTTGGATAACCTGGGTAAAATGGCGATGCCGGTTATCCTGGAGATCAAAACCAAAAGCGGTAAAGTTGAACGAATGAAACTCCCTGTTGATATTTGGGAGCGTTACGCTTCATGGACATTCAAATATCCGTCGACGGAAGAAATTGAATCAGTTACTTATGATCCGGACAAAGTATTGCCTGATTACAACCAAGACAATAACGTTTGGAAGAAATAAGCGGCCCTCTAAATCTCCCCTAAAGGGGAGACTTTTAAAAGCGACAAGAGAAAAACTTGTCGCTTTTTTGTTTTTCTCAGACTTAAGTGTAGCCGCCCATCGCCGTTGTTGGTGTTGTCACCAACAACTCTTTTGATCCCAGATGTATTTATAGCGCCGGAAACTTAACTTCAAAAGCGGTGTGTAAAGCTGTTGGTGACAACACCAACAGCGGCAGAGAAACGGTGGTGAGTGTTAGCTCATCGCCGTTTTTAGTTTTGTTGCTGTTGATGGAAAATGAAAGTCGATTGCAAAAAAACATGTCATTGCTGAGGCACGAAGCAATCGCACGGAGGCAGGGCCGCTCTGTATAGCATGCGATTGCCTCGTCGCCCCCAGAGCTCATTCCCATTTCGCTCCTCGCAATGACATGTTTACTATTTGTGGAAGAGGATTAGAAAATCCTCTTCTCGCTGCTGTTGGTGACAACACCAACGGAGTTAAAGCCCTCTCCTTTGGAGAAGGTTGGGGCGAGGTCTTTGTAACAATGAAGTTCAACTGACAAACAATTAGATACGACTTCGTTATTTTACATGATCAAACACAAACTATCATGAAAAACAAAGTGTGGTTAATAACCGGTTGCTCAACCGGCTTCGGCAGGGAGCTGGCAAAGCTTGTTTTGCAATTGGGCTATAAAGCCGGTGTTGCAGCGCGCAATACAGATGATGTAAAAGACATTGTTGAAGGTTACCCCGAAACGGCTGTTGCACTTAAACTTGATGTAACAAAGCCTGAAGAAATCAAAGCTGCGGTTGAAACTATTACACAAAAGTTTGGCACTATTGATGTATTGGTGAACAACGCAGGTATTGGCTATTTCGGTGCTATTGAAGAGAGCGAGGAGGATGAAGTACGCCGCATGTTCGAGATCAACTTCTTTGGCCTTGCCAATATGACCAAGGCTGTTTTGCCAATTATGCGTAAGCAGAAAAGCGGGCATGTAGTTAACATAGCATCTATCGGCGGACTGGTTGCTTTTCCGGCAGTTGGTTTTTACAATGCAACAAAATTTGCTGTGGATGGCTATTCTGAAGCGTTATCTAAAGAAACCAAACATCTTGGTATTAGAGTTACGGTTATTGCACCAAGTGGTTTCCGTACCGATTGGGCAGGCCGTTCGGCTAATAACAGTAAGATTGTTATCGACGATTATAAAGAAACTGCAGGCACCAACAAAAACAACATCCGCGGCTATAGCGGCAAACAGCCCGGCGACCCGGAACGTGCTGCCAAAGCTATTGTTGACGCAGTTGAAGCCGAAAACCCACCGTTACGTTTGTTATTAGGCAAAGCCGCATTGAGAGGCGCCCGCAACAAACTACAGGAACTACAGAAGGATTTTGACACATGGGAAGCGACTACCGTAGGTGCTGATTTTCCGGAAGGGGAATGACATTGAATTTGTAGGTTTAAGCGTCTGCGCTTGAACCCATACATTGGTAAGCGTCCACGCTTAATTTATTAAGTTAATAACCGGGAGCGTGGACGCTCCATTTAAAAAAGGTTCAAGCGTCAGACGCTTAAACCTGCATGATTTACTTTCTGAAATTTGTCATTTCGATTGAACTGGGGCGGAATGTGCATGAGGGCGAAAGAGAAATCTTATACGCCAGGCACGGGCGCTATGCAAATCCGCTTTATATGTTGTACAAGATTTCTCCCTACGGTCGAAATGACATTTTTTTCGATTGTACATTAGAAAGGATCTCTATTTAAAAGCCCCGCAGTTTTTTCGTAAATTGCATTTACAATAAACTGAAACCTATGGGACAGATTGTAATTGTTGCCTATAAACCAAAACCAGGCAAGGAGGAAGCACTAAAACAATTGATGAAAACGCATTTACCCCGTCTGAAACAAGAAGGGCTGGTAACCGATCGTGAATCCATCATCATGGAAGCTGCCGACGGCACCATCATTGAAGTTTTTGAATGGTTGAATGCCGAAGCTATCGCAAATGCCCATCATAATAAAGCAGTGCAGCAAATGTGGGGCGAATATGCTGAAGTATGCGATTATGTGCCGTTGAATACATTAAAGGAGGCTGGTGATATGTTTGCCGGTTTCAAGCCTGTTGATTAAGATGGTACTAATTTATCCACCTATCTGCAACCGCTCATTCTTTAATTTTTTTTGCACATCCTGCTTATAATTACGGCCTATAGGCAACTCATGCCCTGCGACATCCATACTATAGGCATAGAAAGAATCTATTTTGTTGAGCGCTACTATAAATGACCGGTGAATGCGTACAAAACGGCTCTCGGGAAGCATTTCTTCCAGCAGGCTGATCTTTTGCCTGGTGATATGGACCTGGTTATTAACAGCCACTACCTTCACGTAATCGCGCAGGCTTTCTATCCATAAAATATCGTTAATATTCACCTTGATGGTTTTGCGGTCTACCTTCAGATAGATGAATGTGTGCGCATCGCTTACAGGCTCTTCGTGGGTAATAACAGGTTTGCCTTTATGCTCGTTCAATTGGTAGATCTTATCAACAGCCCGCAAAAAACGTTCGAAAGAGATCGGCTTCAACAGGTAATCAACCGCGTTCAGCTCAAAACCATCAAGCGCATATTCACTATGGGCTGTAGTGAAAATTACCTTAGGCGGATTCTTGAGACTTTTTAACAGATCGGTACCCTTTATTCCCGGCATCTGGATATCAAGAAACATCAGGTCGATAGGTTTTTGTTGCAACAATCTGAAAGCCTGGATGCCATCGGTACAGGTTGCGGTAACCTCCATCTCGCTGAAACGCTCAAGGTAATTTTTCAGTACCTCAATGGCGTGCGGCTCATCGTCAACTATAAGCGTGCGGATTTTCATGCGGTTACCATTTGTGGGGTTGCGGTTTGCTTTACAGTTTTCAGGTCGAGATCAAGTACAACAAAAAAAGTATCTTCTTCGTTCACGATCTTCAGGCGTGAGCTGTGAGGGTAAAGCAGGTTAAGCCTTTTAGTCACGTTTTTTAACCCGATATGCCCTGGCGTGTCGCTACTATCGATAACTTGCTCGGGCTTGCTGTTGGCTACTTTTAGTTTAAAATGATTGAGTGTAAGGCTGATATCAATATTGATCCAGGCAGCGCCTACCTGTTCGCTGGTGCCATGTTTAAAAGCGTTTTCAATAAAAGGTAAAATCAGGAGCGGTGCTATGGTTTTTTCTTTCAAATTACCTGTGATGTTAAAGTTGATATCGATGCGCTCTTCATAGCGGAGTTTTTCCAGCTTTACATACTGCTGCATCATAAACACCTCTTTTTCCAAAGGCACTTCGTTATCTGAGCATTCATAAAGCATATACCGCAATAGGTCCGACAGGCCAATAATAGCCTGCGGCGATTTTGGAGAATTGTTGAGGCTCAACGAGTAAAGGTTATTAAGCGTATTAAATAAAAAATGCGGATGTACCTGGGCTTTCAGCGCATTGAGCTCGGCCTCAAGAGCTGCCTGCTTACGTTCATACCACATTTTAAAAAGCTTTATGGCCAAAACAAAACCCGTGAACAGGTTGGTTCCTTTAAACGAGTTTACAAGGCTTTGTCCATCCAGCAATTGCTCAAGAAAAGGGCGGTGGGTAGAGGCTATATAGCCTGCATCGGTTACGCGCATTACCCTGATCAGGTAGGGCGCAACAAAAGTAATCCCGATGGCGCGGCTGATAAACATGCACGCAAAAACAAGCGGTATCAGCATCAGGAAAAACATTATATATCGTTTTTCAAAAACGTATTTGGGTACCAACCAATAGGCAATAGCATAGTAATAAGCAATTTGTATGGGCATGTACAAAAGGTTATTGCGAAAGGAGACCCAAAAATTGGTTTGCAATGAATAAAGCGTGGTGATAAAAAATGACACTATTACCCAAAATATCACATGCTGCCAAAAGCGCGGCAGTTTGATATTATTAAGTATCATATCAAAACCATTATTCATATAGCTAATTTACTGCAAAACAGTTTAATTGAGCGGTTTTTTAAATGAATTGCGACAAACTGCAGTCAATTGATGACGAACTGCATGAAAGGGACGAGCTTCAGTACATTTTGTGTGATAAATGTGCATTCGTCGCATAAAAATACAGTTTATCATACCTGGCCGGTAATGCGCCTACGTTGTTTTTGCCGGATTTTATAATGCCTTAAGTTTAGTTTATAATTTAAAAATAAGGCCATGAAAAAGTTAATTATCACAATTTGCATCCTGGCATTTGCAGCAGCTGCAGTGCAGGCCCAGAATAAAACAACAGATGTACACGGATTTTGGGTAGTTGAACACAACGTTAATTTACCCCGCGTGCAAACCGTTAAATTTTATAACGATAGCAATAAGCTTATTTACGAAGAAACAGTTTACAGCAAACTCAATATCCAAAAGAAAAAGACCCGTCTGGCCCTTGACCAGATACTGGACAGGCTGAATGAGCGTACAGCTTATATCGAAAATAAGAACCTCGTAATGCTGAGCCTTAATTTAAGGAATTAAGATTTTTTTAAATATACGTTTAAGAAACCGGTTGCCAACGCGAGGTATGGTGCCGGTTTATTTTTTGTAGGAAATTCTTTTTCTGTCCCCGTCAGCAGGTAAGCTTCGGGCGAAAGCGGGCAGAACAATGGTGGCCTTTGTGTGGAGGAAAGGGCATAGCAAGTTTTTGCAGAAGCGGGGCCAAGAGCGTGCGCAGCAGGGCAAAATAATTGCAGCCCGTGGTTCTGCCCGGTTTGCAGGGCAAAGGCACTGAGCGCAAAGAAGCCTCCCTGCTGACTTGATTTTTGGGTTACTTTTGTGTCAAGACAAAAGTAACAGCCCTCCCGCGGCAATTGAGCGGGCCGATGATGTTATGTACAACTAAATCCTATTGCTACCCTTAATTGGAAGTTTGGTAACTAATTTTTTAATACTCCAGATACTTCTCCACCCTTACCGCCACAAAATCCCCTTCAACATATTTCCCGGTCTCTTCACTTAAAACCCGGAGAATAATACCGCCATGCTCAAGGATCAGATCCTCATAAAAACCTTTAAACAATACCTGCTTAACAACCCAGTTTTTTACCGCGGCTATCAGCTTTATTTTGATCTGCTCTGGGTAAATAACAGCATATTCCTTTGAAATTTCAATACCGCAAAGGTGGGCTTCATGAGCAGTAAGTACATTGCAGTTGCTCAAAAGCTGTGCGGTATAAAGAAATTTAGGGTGTTGGTATAATGATTTAGGTGTCCCGTGCTCTACTACTTCGCCTTTATTAAGTACGATGAGCTCATCGGCCATGGAAAGTACTTCGGCAGGGTCGTGGGATACCATAATCACGGTTAATCCCGTTTCTTTAACTATTTGCCTGATATCGTGCTGTAAGCCTTCCCTGAAGGATGTGTCTACCTGGTTAAAAGGCTCATCGAGTAGGAGCACCTCGGGATGAGTAACGATGGCTCGGGCAATGGCTACCCGCTGTTTTTCCCCTCCGCTCAGGTCGGCCACCCGCTTATCGGCCATGGCAAACATGTTGAGCTGTTTAAGCACCCTTTCGGTTTTCTCCTGTTTGGCTTTGAGGTCGGTTGCGGGGAGCATAGCTGCTACGTTATCCCAGACTTTGGCAAAAAGGTTAAGATCGTCAGTATGCTGTGTCACCATTTTCATGGCATCATGACCGGGGATCAGCTTTTCTTCGGGACCCCAAATGCGTTCGCCTTTAAAGTAAACAGTACCTTCATCGGGCGAAAGCAGCCCATATAGCAATCTTAGTAAAGTACTTTTACCGCTACCGCTTTCGCCGATAATGGCCGTGATTTTACTGGGCTCAATAATCAGTCCGGTTTTTTTTACGCCGGCCTGCTGCTTTCCCGGATATATTTTACTTACGGCAACCGCCTGCAAAAAAGGAATCTCTGACATCAGGGGCAAAGATAAACCGTTGATGCTTATGATTACGTTGATTGCGTTGATTTTTTACCGTTGATTCCTTTCTTGATTCCGCTGATTTCGTTGACGTTTTTATCGTGCGGGTTTTGATTGCTCAAAATCATCGTAGCTTAAATCTATTTAATCACTACAAATGAGGACAGAATCAGCGAAATCAACGCAATCAAATAAATCAACGGTCAGAAGCCAAAAGTCAACCCGAACGAGAAGTTTCTCAAGCCTTTTTGATCCGGGCTGTTCTCAAACATATCGTTGAAGTAATACTTGGCATAAAGGCCCATGATGCCGTAACCCATGCGTACAAACACGCCTTTACGCAGTTTGGCAAAATGATAATCGTCGTTAAATTTCTGTTTGCCGTTTTCCTCACTGATCTGTTTTACGCGGCCATTAAGCAAGATGCCAATCTCCGGACCTGCAACTAACCTGAAATAGTTCCCCCGGTCATCTTCATGGCTGCGGTAATAAAACGATAGCGGGATACGCAGGTAAGTTGATGAAAAACGGTTTTTGCTGAAATGGATGCTATCCTGAACGTAGGTTAATACCGGCGCATTACGCTGAATGGTGATATCATTACGCAGGCGGATGTGTGTCCAGTCGAAACCGCCGGATACATAGATTTTGAAAGCGCTGTTAAAGCGATAGCCAAATTGCAGCACATCAAAACCAAAATTGCTTGTTTTCCACTGGCGGTAGCTTAAAAATTTGTTTTTGTCGGATAAAGTAAAGCTGCCGTTGTCAATCAGCGTAGCAAAACCAAGGTCGATCCTTGAAAAGGTTACCCCAAATGAAAAGCCAGGTGCTTTATGTGCGTGATAGGTGGTATCGGGCTCATCATTATTAATATTAACCTGCGTTACATCATCCCCAAAGCCAAGTTTTACTTTAACATGCTTTTTATGTGTGGTAGTATCAGATGTGTTTTGTGCAGAATCGGCAGGTGTGCTTTGAGCAAAAGCAAAGCTCGCGGCAAGGCATATTGTGATGGTAAAAATAAGGCGTTTCATATGTTGTGGTATATATCTATCGTTCGCTAAAATATTATTTGTCTTTCTCTTTTTTTACTTTAATAAAGCCCAGGTTTAAACCTGTAATGGTGGCATCATCTTCATCGGTATTGCTAAATTCAATCACTTTATCTTTACGTTTATCAACAGCAGCTATCACCACGTTAAAAACATCGCCAAGGCTGCGAATACGGTGTTTTTTTACAGGTTTGGCCGCAACAGCAGCAGCTTGCGACGGTACCCTGGCTATCAATACCGGCTGTGTACTGTCGTTATTGATAATGGCCAACTTTGGGCTGATCCTGGTTGCTGTATCCGGGACTGCGGCTTTAACAACAGGATAATCCACTGCAGGGGTATTTGCCAGTAAGGGCTCGTCTGTATGGGCAGTTACAGGTGATTGGACAGGGCTTACAGGCTGTGGTACAGATGGCGTCAAATTGCTTTTTGTTTTGATCTTATTAATGTGCGCTAACTGACTAACAGGTGCTATAACCGGATTTGCAGGTACTTTGTTTTGGGCCAGGGCTGGAGGTGCCATATGCTCAACGGTAACTGCAACAGGTTGTTTTACCGGTTGATGGCTTTTAACTATTGCTGTTGAACGGTCATGATGTTTAACCGGTTGTTTAGGGATAAACAGGATGCCTGCGGTGATCAGCAATATAACGCCTGCTGCTGCGCTTAGCAAAGGAAATATTATTCCTTTACGCTTGCCGGCGTTTAATTCGGCGTTGATGCCCTGCCATACCTGGGCCGATGGTTGTATCTCCAGGTCATCAAGCTTTTGTTGAAACAGCCTGTCCAGTTCTTTATCCTGCATATCCATATTTATTGCCCTCCATTTTAGCAATTTGTTCTTTCAGTATTGTACGGGCCCTTGATAGCTGCGATTTAGAGGCACCCTCGGTAATGCCCACAATCTCTGCTATCTCTTTGTGCGAGTAACCTTCAAGCGCATAAAGGTTAAACACTATCCGGTAACCCGGCGCCAGTTGTTGTATTATGCCCATCAGCACCTTTGCATCCAGGTTGGCCGCAGCCAGGGGATTAACGGACGGCTCGTGCCCGGCCTCTTCAATATCAATTACCTGCATCATTTTATGATGTTTACGATAATACTCAATTGAACTGTGAACCATAATGCGCCTAACCCAGCCTTCGAATGATCCCTCGCCCCGGTAATCATTCATTTTTTGGAAAACCCTTATAAAGCCATTCTGCAACATATCTTCGGCCTCCATGCGGTCGGTAGCGTAGCGCATACATACCCCCAGCATTTTTGAGGCAAACTGTTTATAAAGCAGTTCCTGTGCCTTCCGCTCGCCTGCCCGGCAGCGGTCTATCAATTGGTGAATGGTATATTTAGGTTCCAAAAACATCATTTATAAGTAAGATGGTATAGTGATGTAAATGGTTGCATGGTGGTGTAAATATTTTGATGAATAGTTTAAGCGATAGGAAAGAGGGAATATAGTGAATGTAAGAATAGATACTTTATTTAATGTTTTTTGTGTATATTTATTGAAATTCATGTGTATGAGAACCAATGTTGATATTAACGATGAGCTGATAGCTAAAGCTCAAAAGCTGGGTAATATAAAAACAAAGAAAGCAGTAATTGAAGAAGCTTTGAAGTTATATGTTACGATTGAAAATCAAAAGAAGCTTGCCGAATTATGGGGGAAGGTTGAACTCGATGATAAGGCTTTTGAATAATGGATATTATTTTGGTAGATACGTCTGTATGGATCAATTTTTTTAAAGGAATTGAAACAGATTCAAGTAAATTTTTAAGAAATAATTTGGCAAATATCGTAGTGGCAACCTGTCCTACAATAATGCAAGAGATGTTGCAAGGTGTAGTTTCAGAAACCGAAGCAAAGAAAATTAAATCTTATTTTGATAGTATGACCAAATTAAAAGGAGATCCTTATGTAGCCGCTACTGAAGCCACAAGCCTATATCGTGATTTACGAAAAAGAGGTATTACTGTGCGTAAACCAAATGATTGTCTCATTGCTGTTTACGCTATAAAGAATAAAGTAACCCTGTTAAATGACGATAGGGATTTTTATTTCATTGCAGCACATTCACCTTTAAAAGTGATGAACTTCACCTAAGATTACTTCTTCTCCCGGTATCTTTTATAAATCTTCACGGCGATCATCAAAATTCCCCCCAGAGAAACTATCCCGATTACGCCAAATACCCAGCTCAAAGCATCTTTTTTTACAGCGAGGAAAACAATGGCGAAAAGAAAAATAGTGGCCAGCTCATTCCAGAGGCGTAGCTGACTGGAAGTCCATTTGAAAACACCATTGCGCATTTGCTTGATCTTGGATTCGCAAATGTGATGATAACCCACCAGGCCAAATACAAAAGCTAATTTGATATGCAGCCAGGGCATTTTTAACCACGCGGGATATAAATACAGCATGGTACAACCTGCAAGGATGGTAAGCAACATGGATGGTTTGGCTATCACGTTCCACAGCCTGCTTTCCATAATTTCAAATTGTTTGGAAAGTATGGTACGTTCCGGCTCGGGTTTGTCCTGCGCCTCGGTATGATAGATAAATAAGCGCACAATATAAAACAGCCCCGCCATCCAGCAGACTACAAAAATGATGTGTATAGCGAGAACGTATTGGTACATTAGCCCCCCGACCCCCTAAAGGGGGAGTTTTAAATCGTTTATATTATTTGTTACTCCTCCGTTACTCCCCCTTTAGGGGGCTGGGGGGAATTCTTTTATCACTTCCACCGCGTACTTAACATTATCAAACGGGATATCGGGCATAATGCCATGACCCAGGTTAAAGATGAAGCCATTTTCGCCCTTCATACGGTCGAACAGGCGGTAGATACGTTCTTTAATTACTTTTTTATCAGCATAAAGGATGTGCGGATCAAGGTTACCCTGTACTGCTATGCCTGCCGGTAAGCGTTTTTTAATATCTAACAGATCAACATTCCAATCGATAGAAATTACATCCGGTTTAGCCTCGGCCATTAACGGCGCAAAAACCGAGCTGCCTTTACAGAAAGAGATCACAGGGATATCTTTACGGTTTAGTTTGCTAATGATCTCGGCAATATAACGGTGACTAAATTCTTTATAATCATCCCACGCCAAAGCCTGTGCCCAGCTATCGAAGATCTGTACAGCGTTTACACCGGCAGCAATCTGCATGTTCAGATAATCTGCAGTAACGTTGGCAATTTTTGATAACAGCTGATGGGCCATTTCGGGCTCATTGTGCAGCATCAGTTTGGTACGCTTAAAATCTTTTGATGATCCGCCTTCAACCAGGTAGCTCATTACTGTAAACGGCGCACCGGCAAAACCGATAAGCGGAATACGACCGGCAAGGCGCTGTTGAATTACTTTGATGGCATCGCCAACGTATTGCAGTTTATCCAATACATCAGTTTGTAATGCATCAATATCGGCCTGTGTACGTACAGGGTTTGCAAACAGCGGACCAACGCCTGCGTTAAAGCTCAGGTCGCCGCCCATGGCTTCACCTGTTACCAGGATATCTGAAAATAAAATTGCGCCGTCGATGCCTAACAGGTCGACAGGCAGCATGGTAACATCGGCAGCAATCTCCGGTGTTTTACACATTTCAAGGAACGAGTATTTGTTTTTAATGTCCCAATACTCTTTCATAAAGCGGCCCGCCTGCCTCATCATCCAAACCGGTGGGCGTTCTGTTTGCTCCGAAAATGCCGCTTTTATTAATAACGAATCTCTCATATTTTAGTTAGATGCAAGAAGTCAAGAATCAAGAGCCAAGAAGAGAACTTGCCCCTTCATAATTCTTGCTTCCTGACTCTTGCCGTCTTATTTCTTAATATCTCGTCTCTTGACTCTTAAAGTCTTGACTCCTTTTTTCTGGTTCTTTTTTCAATTCCTGCTGAAGGCGGCTTATCACTTCCCTCATTTTGGCAGTTATTTTTTCTTTATGCTGCTCAGTTAATTGCAGGTAGGCTTTGGCTTTTTCAAAATTGCCGCGCCTGATACTAATATTGGCCACGCTAACTAATGCGGCTACGTGGTCATTAACCGACCGTAAGGGGTATTGTGCTGCTATTTCATAGTGCATTTCTGCCCCTTCAAAATCCTGCCTTTGCAGGCATAAGCCACCGTATATGAATTCATAATATCCCCGGCGGTTTTTGCTGAGCCATTCGGGTTTCATGATCTCATTTAACGATGCAGCTGTTTTATCATAATCCTTTACATGAAAATGTTTGGATGCTACAACCAATGTACCCTGCCTGAAATAATCCCAAATAAGCAGGATGATCATCATTACTGCTACTGCTGCAAGCTCATAAATACGGAAATACACCAGTACACCTAACGACAGCAGAAAAATAAACGCAATGAATATACGTGTCCTGTTACTGAACATTAATGCTGGTTATCGGTAAATTTATAGCCTACACCGCGGATAGAGTGAAAATAAACCGGGTTTTTAGGATCTGGTTCAAAATACTTACGGAAGGTTAGGATGAAGTTATCGATGGTACGGGTTGACGGATAAACGTCATAATTCCATACAGTTTCCAGGATCTGCTCGCGCGATACAGCATCATTACGACGCTCAATCAACAGTTTAAGCAGCATGGTTTCCTTTTTAGTAAGGGCGGTAATTGAGCCATCTTCATTAACCAGTTCAAACGAGTTAAAGTGGATGGTTTTATCACCTATTTTGTAGCTGTTAAACTCTTTAAGGTCTTCGCCTTTCAGGCTGCGTTTTACCAGGTTGTTCACCCTTAAAATAAGCTCCTCGAGGTTAAACGGTTTGGTAAGATAATCATCAGCTCCTTTTTTCAAGCCCGAAATCTTGTCCTCGTTGGTGTTTTTAGCCGTAAGGAACATGATAGGTACTTCGGTATTTTCAAGCCTGATGGTTTCGGCAACAACAAAGCCGTCAATCTCCGGCATCATCACGTCAAGTATCACCAGGTTAAAGCGTTCTTCTTTAAATAGCTGTAAAGCTTTTTTGCCGTTTTTAGCCGGAGTTACCTTGTAGCCTTCCAGCTCAAGGTTAAGCTTAATTGCTTCTAACAAATGCTCTTCGTCTTCGGCCAATAAAATCCTTTTTTTGTTTGGCATGCTCATATTTCAATTTAGGTTAATCCAAATGTAACTTCAAAAATACTACCAGCAGGGCGGTTATCTTTAACCCTGATACTGGCCTGGTGTTTATCCAACACCTCCTTAACAATATAAAGGCCCAGTCCGGTACCTTTAGTGTTACGGGTTTCTTCGCTGCCTACGCGGTAAAAGCGCTCAAAAATGCGGGTCTTTTCCTCGTCGGCTATGCCGATGCCATGATCGGCTACCTGTAAATAAACTTTATCGTCTTTCGAAAATAGCTTTACCCCAACAGATGAGCAGGGGCTTGAATATTTTACAGCGTTTTCGATTAAATTGGTCACTACCGATGTAAGGGCAAATTTATCGCCTACAATCTCCACTTTAGGTTCTATCTCGGCCTCTATGATCTGCTGATTGCAATCGCATTTGGAGATCTGCAGGCGGTTAACAATGCTGTCAACCAAAACCGAAAGGTTAAAGCTGGCCTTAGGGAAGCTGTATGAACGGTTTTCGATCTTTGATGCCAATAGCATATTCTCAACCATATCGTCCAAACGCTCTACGTCGTTCAGTGATTTCTCAATAAAATCAAGAAGCTGTTCTTTGGTCAGGTGACGCTTTTGAATAGTTTGCAGCAGGATCTTAATAGATGCCAGCGGCGATTTCAACTCATGCGTTACCGAAAGCAAAAAGTTCTTTTTTTGCTCCTGCAGGCGGCGTTCTTTATTGAAAGAACGGTGCAGGTTAATTGCGCCAATTAAAAATACGGCTACAAACATGGCCCCTTCGCCCAGGATCATACCGGTACGGCGCGGTTGCAGCGTAACCAGCATATAGCCCCACCACACCAGTTCGGCAACGGCATAGGTGATAAGCGCGTAAAAAATAACAAATGACTTCTTCATAAACCCCCTCTAAATCTCCCCCGAAAGAGGAGACCTTCTATGATTATTTAATGCCACCTCGCAATAGCCCTCCCTTTGGGGAGGGTTGGGTGGGGTTATTTACCGTTAAATACTAAATCTAAACTATCAAATATAGCACGTTTTGTTTTCTCCAGGTCGGTTTTGGTGTGTGCCGATGATATAAAGCCAACTTCATACCCCGACGGGCCTAAATAAATACCCCTGTTCAGCAATTCGCGGTGGAATTTTTTGAATTTCTCCATGCTTGAAGCATCAATATCTTCTGCTTTACGAATATACTCTTTATCTGTAAAAGCAAACCAAAATATAGAGCCTATACCAAACACCTTGAACTTGTAATTGCGGGCTGTGGCAAAACGCTGAATGGCTTCTACGAATTCTTCTGTTTTATTGTTCAGGTCGCGGTAAAAGCCCATGCGCAAAAGCTCACTAAGCTGGGCGATACCGGCACCCATGGCAACCGGGTTACCCGATAGTGTACCCGCCTGGTAAACCGAACCTTCTGGTGAGATATTACTCATGATTACTGCCGATGAGCCATAAGCACCAACAGGCATACCGCCACCAATGATTTTACCATAAGTGATAATATCAGGTTTGATTTGGTAGTAACCGGCAGCGCCTTCAAAACCAACGCGGAAACCAGAGATCACCTCATCAAATATCAGCATGGTGCCGTTTTGCGTACAAATATCGCGCAGGTATTGCAAGTATTCTTTTTCCTGCAATAGTAAACCATTGTTGGCCGGCACAGGCTCAATGATTACTGCCGCAATCTGCTCTTTAAATTCGTCAAAAGCTTTAGCCAAAGCTTCTTTATCATTAAGTGCTACCACAATGGTTTCGTCGGCAACTGATTTTGGTACACCGGCTGATGAAGTTTCACCAAACGTAACCAGGCCCGATCCTGCTTTTACCAATAAGGCATCGGCATGACCGTGATAGCAACCTTCAAACTTCAGGATCTTATCGCGTTTGGTATAGCCTCTTGCTAACCTGATGGCCGACATTACGGCCTCGGTACCCGAACTTACAAAACGGATCTTTTCAATAAACTTATTGTTTTTCAGGATCAGTTCGGCCAGTTCATTTTCCAATGCGGTAGGTGCTCCGAAGCTCATGCCGTTTTGCATTACTTCGATAACTTTTTCCCTTACTTTGGCATTGTTATGGCCCAGGATCAGTGGTCCCCATGAGCAGCAATAATCGATAAACTCGTTGCCATCGGCATCCCAAATATGGCTGCCATCACCTTTTTGAATAAACAGCGGTGTACCATAAACAGATTTAAAAGCCCTTACCGGTGAGTTTACCCCACCCGGAAAATAGGTTTGTGCCTTGGCGTAAAGCTCGGCCGATTTTTCACGACTGATATCGGGCTTTCCCGTAGTATTTACCGGTTCATCCTCTGCTGAAAACATCTTTTTTATTGAATCGAACATATATGTTGAAATTCTAAACTCTGATTTTATTTAACAATTACTACCTGCTTTCCTGTAATTAGGTAATTGTAGGTAAGGGGTATTAATTGTGCTTTTCGATTATGTCTTATTACTGTGGGCGTTGCCTGCGGCCCGGGCTTTTCGTTGCAAGTCCTCGCCTTGCCTTCCCTTAATCCCAGCCCGCGCTGCGGGCTTTCCACTGCAATCCCTAACGCGCCCTACGCACTAACCTCTTATAACTGACTAATCTCTTATCTCTAACCTCTAATCACTACCCTACAACCACTTATTCTCCAAAACCTCTTTGGCATGGTAAGTTAAAATAGCAGTTGCGCCTGCACGGCGGATGCTGGTAAGCACCTCGGTGATGGCACGCTGCTCGTTTAGCCAGCCGCGTTGTATGGCAGCTTTGATCATGGCATACTCGCCGCTGACATTGTAGGCTGCAACAGGCAGTTCGGTATTGTCTTTTATTAATTTAATAACATCCAGGTAGGGCAGGGCAGGTTTCACCATCAGGAAATCTGCGCCTTCCAGTTCATCCAGTTCGGCCTCAATCAAGGCTTCGCGCTGGTTGGCGGGGTTCATCTGGTACGTTTTTTTATCGCCAAACTTTGGTGCTGAGTTTAAAGCATCCCTAAACGGGCCATAAAACGCGCTGGCATATTTAGCTGAATACGACATGATAGACACGTTGGTAAAACCATTATCGTCAAGCACATTACGGATATACCCAACACGGCCATCCATCATATCCGATGGGGCGATGATATCAGCACCTGATTGCGCATGTGCTAAAGCCATTTTGCCCAAAACATCCAGCGTTTCATCGTTCAGGATCACGCCGTTTTCCACAATACCGTCATGTCCGTCGCTGCTGTATGGGTCCATGGCTACATCGGTAATAACGCAGGCTTCCGGGAAGTTTTTCTTTACCTCGCGGATGGCGCGTAAGTAAAGACTTTCATCGCGGTAGCTTTCGGTAGCAAATTTATCCTTCAGCTCTTCGGCTATATTAGGAAACAGGTCGAAAGAGTTTAAGCCCAGTTTAAGGCAGCTTTCAATTTCGCGCAGCAGGTTATCGATAGAATAACGGAAGATGCCCGGCATTGACGCCACTTCACTTTTCTGGTTCACGCCATCAATAATAAAAAGCGGGAAAATCAGGTTAGCGGCACTAACATGCGTTTCCTGCACCATCTGGCGTATCACTTCACTCTTGCGGTTCCTTCTTGGTCGTTGTAACATTTTTTAGTTCATTAGTTCACTGGTTCATTAGTTTATTGGTCTTTTCTCAGTTGCAAAGCTTATCAAAGCGATACTAATGAACCAATGAACAAGTGAACCAATGAACGTTTTATAATCCAAACACTGCCTCTGCCAGCCCAACTTCGTCGGGTGAGTAGGGGAGCGTGTATTTTACACCCATTTCGTCAAATTTTTTGCCGGTTGATTTGCCTATGGCTACAACTTTTTGGTATGGGTCGAGCAGGTTATCGGCAAAATAAGCCTCTACGTTTGATGGACTGGTGAATACCATTACATCTGCGCCGCTGGCCTCAACATCCTCTTCCAGTACTGTTTCGTAAACTGGCAGGTCGATAATTTTGGTATCGGCAGATAGGCCTTGCTGTATGCTCCTCATCGGGCTTTCGGCACCGGGGAACAGTACTATTTTACCATTAGCCAGCTTGGCAAATTCTTCGGCCACTTCGGCAGTGTCGGTGCCTTCGCCAACATAATCGGTAAAGTGACCTTTACGACGCAGCATTTCTTCACTGCCGCTGCCCATTACCCCAAATTTTACTTTTTTAGGAAATTGTGGGTTTAGCTGGAAAAAGTACTCAACCGCGTTTTTGCTGGAGAAGAATACCCAGTCGATATTTTTTAAAATATAAGAGTCAAACCGGGTGATCACAGGAACTGTACGGATCAGCGAACGGTCTTCTATCTGGATACCATGTTTTTCAAGCGCTTTGCGGAAATAGCTTTGCTCGCCAAGCTCGCGCGAAATAAATACACTTGATGGGTGCTTGCGGTCTTTTGCAAATTTGGCTACAACTTTTTCTGCCAAACCTTCGGTGGTTGGCGCTTCTAAAAATAACCTGTCCGGAAATTCATCTCCTTCGTTGGCCTTTGAAGTAAACACCTGGAAAAGGCCATCTTCCTTACGGCAGTAACAGCCTAAAGGCAGGTGGCAGCCACCGCCAAATAATTTTAATACGGTACGTTCAACGGCCAGTTCTTCAGCAACATCTGCATGGTGTAAGGCCTGCAGCGCTTCGTAAAGCTCATGGTCAGTTTCGCGGATCTGGATAGCCAGTGCACCTTGTGCCGGTGCAGGGATCAGTTCAACCGGGGTGATCTCTTCCACATGAAACTCGCTCAGGTCGAGGCCTAAGCGGGTGACACCAGCTTTTGCCAGCATAATGGCATCATATTTTTCATCGCGAAGCTTACCGATACGGGTAGGTACGTTACCGCGAAGATCTTCAATTTCAAGATCGGGGCGGTGGGCCAGTAGCTGGGCTTTGCGGCGGTTTGATGATGTGCCCACGATAGCACCGTATTTAACAGATAGCTTTTGATGAACATCAACACAATCCTTAAGGATCAACAAAAGTTCGGCGGGGTCTTCCCGTTCTGAAACTGCCGCGATAATGAGTCCCGGAGGATTTTCAGTTGGCAGGTCCTTATGTGAGTGCACGGCGATATCAATAGTGCCGGCAATTAATTCTTCTTCTAATTCTTTGGTAAAGAAACCCTTACCTTCCAGCTTGTCAAAGCTGAGGTTCAGGATACGGTCGCCCTGGGTTTTAATGATCTTTAACTCGGCGGTAATGTTAATGGCAGCAAGGCTATCTTTAACAAAATTGGCCTGCCATAAAGCCAATTCACTGCCACGGGTTCCTATAATCAGTTTTCTGTCCAAAAGAATGAATGTTTGCAGCTGCAAATTTAAATTTTTATGCCGATGATAAGGTACATCAACTTAATGAATTATTGTTAATTGCAACAAAATGACTGTAATGTGTGGGTTTTGATGGTCGTACAAATTTGCCTTGCATATTTCATACTTAGCATATTTACCACAAGACACTGCCTTGCGGCCGCGACTTTATTACTGTAACAAAGTGGGTGTCCCAATTTTTTGATTCCCGAAAAAAAATGAAAAAGTTTGGCGTGTCTTTTTCTTGAAAAACAGCTATGTTCCGTTTTTTAAGTGTGAAACAGTGGAACGGTTGTTAAACGTTATTAATTGATAATCAGCAATTTAAGTTTTGATATGAGACATGCCTAACCTATTGATAATCAACATTTAAAGCTTTTTGGAGTGATGGCAGGGTGTTCCACTGCCTCTGTAGATAAAAGCTGATTTTTGCCACATTTTTTATACTTTTTTTTATGATTTTTTAAATCGGGCCGGGTGTTTGATTTTGATAGTGACAAAACGCTGCCACCATGGATTAAGGCAAGGATGCTTAGCTTTGGGGTTTTCTTTGGCACGGACGAAGCGTAGCTTCGTCCGTGCCAGGTTAAAGGGTTTCCATAACGCTATGCCGGGCAAAAACGCACACCCGTTGTAACGTTTCCGAACGGTATTATAAATAAAATAATATTAATGTATTGTTTGTCAGCGCTTTAAATAGGTGGCATGGGTTTTAGGCACTACCAGTTTGTCAAATAGTTTATTTAAGTTTAACAACGCCTACAATCAGCATATCTATGTTAAAAACATATTTTAAATTGGCCTACCGGAACATAATCAAGGATAAAGCTTATTCCATTATCAATATATCGGGTTTAGCTATTGGCCTTGCCTCAAGTATCCTGATTTTGCTTTGGGTGCAAAATGAATTAAGCTACGATAAATTTCATGAAAATGCAGGCCAGATCTATCGTATCGACAGTGATTTCGGCGATTCAAAAACCGCCGCCAGTTCGGCGGGGATGCCCGCAGGTTTGAAAGCGGAGATCCCCGGCGTTAAAAATGCAGCCCGTTTATACCCCGGTTTTCCTTCCGTTTTATTTGACATCGGCAACCGGAAATTTCAGGAAGAACACGTTTTTTATGCTGATCCGGGCTTTATGGACATGTTTTCATATCCTTTATTAAAAGGTGACAAGGCTACAGCTTTAAATCAGGCAAACGGCATTTTAATAACAGAAGATATCGCCACAAAATACTTCGGAAAAGAAGACCCTATTGGTAAGGTAATCCGGAAAGATAACAAGGAAAACTTAGTGGTAACAGGTGTTATGGCTAATATCCCTACCAACTCCGATCTGCAATTTGACATCCTGCTTCCGATGGCTTTAATAGCTCAAACCAACAATGATCTGAAAAATAATATATGGGATAATTTTAACTTTTACGGATATGTTCAATTCGATAAGAAATTTGATTCTTCTGCTGCTAACGTGTCTAAACTGGAGCAACAAATAATTCAGATTTTTCATAAACATAGTCCCGGCACTAAGGCCACATTTAAATTACAGCCTTTAACCAAAATCCACCTCGATCCCGAAAGGTTAGGGGATTCGCCCGGCCATGGGAACGCGCAATACGTCAGCGTCTTTTTTGTGATTGCGATACTGATACTTGTTGTAGCTTGTATCAATTTTATGAACCTGGCTACCGCGCGCTCGGCACGCAGGGCTAAGGAAATAGGCTTACGTAAAGTTGCAGGCGCTGTTCGCGGACAATTGGTGCTTCAGTTTTTAAGCGAATCGGTTTTTATTTCTTTCCTGTCCATGTTACTTGCACTTGTGATTGTAAAGATGTTTTTGCCGGTGTTTAATGACCTGGCCAACAGGAAGCTTATCATTAATCTGTCGGACGCTAAACTTTGGTTAAGTCTTGTTACCATCGCGTTAATAACCGGTCTTATCTCGGGTAGCTATCCAGCTCTGTTCCTTTCGGGTTTTAACCCGGTTAAAGTGCTCAAGGGCAACGTAAAATCAATGGGCGGTAATTTGTTTTTTTGGAATGCCCTTGTCGTGGTGCAGTTTATGGTATCCATCGTATTGCTGGTGGGCACGGTAGTGATCTACAACCAGCTTAAATTTATCAGGGACCGGAACCCCGGTTTTGAGAAAGCCAATCTTTTATATATGCCAATGACGGGCGAGATCTGGAGCAAACAGGAAGCCCTTAAAAATATGTTAAGGCAAACCTCGCTCACAAGCGATTTTTCCATAATTACCGATTTGCCTACCGAACTTGGCGGCTGGACACTCAATGTACAGTGGAATGGCAAAGACCCGCGGTCGCAGTTATCTATCCCTGTAATGGCCGTTGATGAGGATTTTACGCACGCATTCAGAATGAAGATGGCGGCCGGGCGGAGCTTTTCTGCTGCATTTAAAACCGACTCGAACAATTATATGATTAATGAGAAGATGGCAAGCGTTATGGGTTTTACTGCAACCACTACCGTGGGTAAGCCATTATCGGTTTGGGGTAATAAGGGGACAATTGTTGGTGTTGTGAAAGACTTTAATTTTAAACCTGTTCAGCAAACCATTGAACCGCTGGTTTTACCTTTTAATAAAACAGGCGGGTATGTTGTAATCAGGACTTTGCCCGGAAAAACCAATGCTACTATAAAAACGCTGGCAGCCATGAGCCAGGCGCTTAATCCTGCCTACCCCTTTAAATTTGATTTTATTGACCAGGAACTATCCAAACTTTACAAAGGCGAGCAGCAAATGGGCAATATCTTTAACCTTTTTGCCGGCCTGGGCATTTTTATTTCGTGCCTTGGTTTATATGGTTTATCGGCATTTATGGCCGAGCAGCGTACCAAAGAGATTGGCGTACGCAAAGTATTGGGTGCATCTGTATTAAACCTGGTTTATTTACTGTCCTCCGGGATTACGAGGTTGATTCTCATCGCCATAATTATAGCTGTACCGCTATCGTGGTATGCCGTTAATAGCTGGTTGGCTGGTTTTGCCTATCACATCAATGTGGGGTGGCTGGTGTTTTTCATGGCTTCTATAGCCGCATTGGGTATCGCCTGGATCACGGTTAGTTATGAATCTGTAAAAGCAGCGACCGTTAACCCGATAAAGAGTTTGAGAACGGAGTGATTATTTGTTTAGCTTTCCATCTCCTCCGTGCCGTTGTTGGCGACAACACCATGGGGTTCGGAAGATGAAATTATCTCAGTTTTTAAAAAAATAGGTCTTTGCAAGTGACCAGGAGGGAATCCCTGAAAAAAACTGCGATGACGTGTAAAATATATTTAGGGATGTTGTGCGGGGGCCGCGTTAGGGATTGCAGCGGAAAACCCGCAGCCTGCGCAGGACTTTGTGCTTAGGGAAAGGCGAGGATTTGCAGCGTAAAGCCCGGACCGCAGGTAACGCCTATATTATAAAACAGATAAAGAAAATAAGCTTAATAATCAATAATTTACCATCACGTCATTAGTGCGGCAATCTCATAACAAATGCATATCCGATCTGTAGAGCTACGGGATCGCCGCGTTGCCCCAAATGCTTTTGTCCACGCCGCTCTTCGCAATGACATGGCTTTTTAACCAGCATTTTCAACCGGTCTTTATCTTCCGAACGCTATGGTGAAAATACCAACAACGGCAACGGTATCAGAAAACATTCTGGTAATTCTTAAATTCGGGTTCTGGCAAAAGCAAGCATCCTGTTAATCCTCAAATTCTGCAAATTCTGATTCAGACGGTTTTAATTTTCATTGATCAATATATCCTTCGCCATGATCATGGGTACGCTGATATATTTTTTCTCCATGTAGTTGATCACCTTTTCCAGGATTTCGCGTGATTGTTCATCCAGGCCTTGTACCTCGTCGGCAAAAACGGTGTTGATAGCGTTATTACGGATTTCTTTGATTTTTTCAGGAACCTGGCGCATGGCTACTTCAATACGGCGCTGTTTAAGCTGCTGTATAAATTCGGCAATGTTTTGCTCAATAATAGCTTCTGCATGTACCAGTTCGTGATAACGTTCCTGCAGGTTCTTTTTGGCAACTTCGTTAAGGGAGTGTACTTCAATAAAATTAACCGGGAATTGTTCCAATACTTCAGGAGCGGTATCGTTAGGGATGGCAAGGTCAACAATCGTTTTCCTACCGGTTTCGCCGTTTAGCAGCGATTGGTAAATTTCGGTAGTGATGATAGGCTCAACTGCAGATGTACAGGTGATAATAGCATCAAAACCTTTTTTATAGGTTTTCAAAGCTTCCAGGTCAAACGCTTCACCACCCAAATCGGCAGCTAATTTTTCGGCATTGGCCACGGTACGGTTAAACACCGCGAAGTTTGAAAATTTATGTTTTTGAAGATATTTAGAAATGTTGCGGTTAGTTTCGCCTGCGCCGATGATCAAAACACGGGCATTTGAACATAGATTGAGATCTTTTAACTTACGGTACGCCAACGATACTACCGAGATTGGGTTTTTGGAGATGTTGGTATGCGTATAAACTTCCTTGGCTGTTTTCACCACGCAGTTCATGATCATGCGCATGGCATCGCCGGTTAGGCCGGCCTCTTTACAATGCTCATAAGCTTTGCGCAACTGGGCAAGGATCTCCTTTTCGCCCACGATCAAACTCTCTAACGAACATGAAGTACGCAACAGGTGTACCATAGCTTCCTGATCTTCATAAATAGATGCGCTATTCATAAAGGTGCTTAGTGAATCATGGCAAAGCTCTGTGTTAAAGGCTTCTATGAATTTTTTGGCGAAGTCTTTATCAACCGATTGCGGTGTGGTCATCACAAATTCCACACGGTTACAGGTAGCCAGATAGAAGATCTCGGGTATATTAAACTGCTCTTTAACCTGCGCAAGTTTATCTGTCAGATTTTCCTGGCAAACCACCAATCTACCCAATTCCTTCAGTTCAATCTGTTTGTGCGTAAAAGCTATTACCTTTAGATACTTCAAAGCAGTTTTAAAATTTGACCGAACAAAAGTATCACTATTCGGCACATCCTATGTCAACACTTTGTCAAACAGGATTATTTGGAATGGTTATAAATTGTAAAAACGGCTTGTTTTGCAGTATTTAAACTGTTTTACCATACGTATCACAAAATATTTGTAAATTAAAACATGGATAAGTATAAAAAAATAAGCCTGGTAATACTCGTGGCGTTTTATGTGCTTGCAGGCCTCAATCACTTCCGCGATCCTGACTTTTATTATGCCGTTATGCCCAATAATTTGCTTTACCCAGAGGCAGTTAACATATTGGCAGGGATAGCCGAAATTTCATTAGGACTGTTACTGATTTGGCCTAAAACAAGGTACTGGGCTGCCTGGGGAATTGTATTAATGCTGATAGCTTTTTTACAGATCCACGTGAGCATGGCGTTTAAAGCGCCGATGAAATTAAATTCGATGACAGTTACACCTTTTTTAGCATGGCTGCGTTTAGCGCTGCAGTTTGTGCTCATATACTGGGCCTGGTGGCATACATCAGACCAAAAAAAAATAGCCTAAACCAAAAGTGGTTTTGGCTGTTGGGAGATGGGGCAGGATTACGGAGGAAGTGATGTTAATGAAGTAAGTTTGTCACTATAGCTTGTCGAAGACTTGCGTGCAGGGGCCGGTCCACTATGTTTCGGCAGGCTACCCGTGAAATTTTCTTTAGTTTGTCATGTTGAACAAAGTGAAACATCTTCTTCGCCATGCTAACCGGAGAAGATTCTTCGCTATCACGCAGGATGACGAGGAAAAAACTGATACAACAAATTACCTATGGATCTGCAAAGTATTGAAATGCGTAACTTGGAGGTACAGGACTACCAGGAGCTTAAAAAGTCAATGAAATCGGCCTATATGGATATGGATGAGGACTATTGGGACGCCAATTCTATCCGCAGGCTCATCAAAATATTCCCCGAGGGACAGATCTGTATCACCGTTAATGATATGGTTGTAGGCTGTGCGCTGGCTATTATTGTCGATTATCAGAAATTTGGTGATAACCACACCTATAAACAAATAACCGGCGACAGCACTTTTAAAACCCATAATGACAATGGCGATGTGTTGTATGGTATTGATGTGTTTATCCACCCTAAATATCGGGGATTGCGCCTGGCCCGCAGACTTTATGATGCCCGCAAGGCCCTCTGCGAAAAGTTGAACCTGAAAAGCATTATTGCAGGCGGGAGGATCCCCAACTATCAAAAATTTCAGAACGAGCTTACGCCCCGGCAATATATCGATAAGGTAAAGTATAAGGAGATCTATGATCCTACGCTTTCTTTCCAGTTATCAAATGATTTTCATGTGCGCAAGGTGTTGAGAAATTATCTGCCGGAGGATAGCCGCTCTAAAGGGTTTGCTACACTTATTGAATGGAACAATGTGTATTACGAAGAGGTAAGCGATGTTATTAATCATAAAACTGTGGTGCGCATTGGGTTAGTACAATGGCAGATGCGATCATATAGCAACATCAGCGAACTCATGAAACATGCCGAATATTTTGTTGATGCCGTGAGTGATTACCAGGCCGATTTTATCTTGTTTCCCGAACTGTTCAACACGCCGCTTATGGCTGATTATAATCACATGGATTCGGCCAAGGCCATGCGTGAGCTGGCCAAATATACCCAGCCCATTATCGAGGAATTTTCAAAGCTGGCGGTATCCTACAATGTGAATATCATTGCAGGCAGCATGCCTTATATTTTCGAAGAATCGTTGTATAATGTATCTTACCTGTTCAGGCGGAACGGCAGTATGGAGGAGGTATACAAAATTCACCCCACCCCAGCCGAGATCAGCTCATGGGGCATGCGTGGCGGCGATGAGGTGAAAGTTTTTGATACCGATTGCGGCAAAGTAGGCATCCTGATTTGTTATGATGTGGAGTTTCCGGAACTATCACGCATCCTTGCCGGCCAGGATATGCAGATCCTTTTTGTGCCCTTCCTTACCGATACCCAAAACGGATACAACCGGGTTAAGTTTTGCGCCCAGGCCCGAGCTGTTGAAAACGAATGTTATGTAGCCATTGCGGGCTGTGTAGGCAATTTGCCTAATGTTAATAATATGGGTATCAGTTATGCACAATCAGCGGTGTTTACGCCTTCGGATTTTGGTTTCCCGACCAATGGTATTCAATCGGAAGCTACGCCAAATACCGAGATGATCGTTATTGCCGATGTTGACCTTTCATTGCTGGATGAGCTGCATGAATATGGGAGTGTGCAGAATATCAAAGACAGGCGCACCGATCTGTATAATATTACTTTTAACGGGAAGAGGGTGTAGAGATTAATTTTAAAAGTATAATAAGAAGCGTCATTCAAAAAACTGTCCCATCAGGGTCTCTCGCAGAGGACCCTGATGCTCTACGTCATACCAGCTGCTATGTTTAATTAAAGCAGCCTCACTGGTTTCACATGATTAACTGTCCCATCAGGGTCTCTCGCAGAGGATCCTGATGTTCTACGCCATGCCAGCTGCTATGTTTAATTAGAGTAGCCTCACTGGTTTCACATGATTTATGTCTGCCCAAAAATCCCGGTAATCAGTAATAATTACAAGTTTATGAGGTTTTGCCAAATGATAGAAAGTCGCGCTGCTATGTGGGTATTCGGTAAAGTCATTACAAAGCGACCATTTTCCTGATACCGGATTATGATGTATGTAATCTATTTTTTGATGAAGAAACGCCGTGGAGTATATGGGTTTGGCATCAAACGATGGTTCAAAAACCTTATGCTTTTGTCCTTTGATTTTTTCTTTTTCAGTACACGCCGCCGAAAGCTGATCAAGGATATCGGTTCTGCCTGATGCAGATAGTTTTTTAACAAGCTCATAAGCCATAAACCTTTTGCCGTTACTGATCATCTTATTAAGCCCTCCATCTGTATCAGGCATTTTAATAATCAGATGGACATGATTAGGCATCAATACAAAAGCATGAGTTTGCACCTGATAACGTTCTGCTATAAACCCGAACCAATCATATAGTATGTTATACGATTGTGTGATCTCGAATAAAGGGATCCAGTTATAACATGTAAACGTTATAAACCAGGTTTCGCCAGGATCGTTGTGTAAGGTATGGGTGGCCATGGTTAAATATAAAGATAATTATGGATCTTAAGATGATTGTCAACCTCAGGGTCCTCTACGAGAGACCCTGAGGGGACGGGAAGACAGGCGCACCGATCTGTATAATATTACTTTTAATGGGAAGAGGGTGTAATGCGGCATATTTTATATATTGCGATGGTGTAATCCATTGTAATGAAAACCGTTGACATTAAACCTAAGCCATATATTAAGTTGCGCATCATAGCTACATTGATAGATTACGGCATTTATTTTGTTTTCTTTTATACCTACGTAACGGTATTTAATCAAAGTCCTGTACCGGGTGTTTCCCGGGTAGATGGTATAATGGCGTTGCCCATATTTATAGCATGGTTTCTTTATTTTGTTGTAATTGAGTCGGTAAATGGAACTACGCCGGGGCATGATATATGTAAATTGAAAGTAATCAAAGTAGACGGCGGTAAATTAACTTTAGGTGATGTGTTTAAACGCAGGATATGTGATTGTTTTGATATACTCTTTTATGGATTGCCGGCAATTATCTGTATCAAAAAAACAGAAAAGCACCAACGGATAGGTGATCTTTTAGCAGGAACACTTGTTGTAAAGCGCTCGGATATTACCGAAACCGAGATAATATTTTAATATGATCAGGAAAGATAATTTCACCCTTCCCGGTGCCAAGGGGAGGCCAATGCTTATTGATGTTACCTATGATGATGTTTTTAAAAACGCACCGCTGGTAATTTTTGCCCATGGCTTTAAAGGGTTCAAAGATTGGGGTACGCATGATCTTTTGGCCCGGTACTTTGCCGAAAAGGGTTTCCGTTTCCTGAAATTTAACTTTTCGCACAATGGCACAACACCCGCCAATCCCTTAGACTTTGCCAATCTGACTGCCTTTGCCGATAATACCGTCTCTATCGAACTGGAGGACCTCGACACCATCATTGATTTTGCCTGTAGCGGTGCAAGCATCCCGGTTGCAAACGGAGTATATCTAATAGGGCATAGCATGGGCGGAGGTGTAAGTATTATCAAAACTGCCGAAGACGCCCGCATCAAAAAGCTGGTGAGCATGGCTTCTATATCCGGTTTCCGGAACTTGTGGCCTACACAAATAGAACAGCAATGGCGCTTGCAGGGTGTTTTTTATTTTGAAAATAAACGTACCGGTCAGCAAATGCCTGTCAAATCGACCTTATTGGATGACCTGGACAAGCACCCGCTCAGGCTGGATATTATCAGGCAGGCAAGCCTCGTAACGCAACCATGGCTCATCGTTCATGGTGATGCCGATCCTACGGTGCCTGTAAGTCACTCACAACAACTTCACGAAGCTAATCCTGCTGCCGAATACATCGTACAAAAAGGGGCCGATCATACTTTTGGCGGTGAACACCCTTTTACAGGTGACGCTTTGCCGGCTTCGCTGATTGAGTTTTGTGATACGGCAATATCATTCTTAAGTAAATAAAGGTTGAGCCGCTTCAACCATTCGTAACTTTTTTGCGTTAGTTATATCATACCTGATATAAGTACTATAATTGCTACTATGAGTTTACCCGCATCGCGTAAAAAAGGACGAAAATATCAAAATACCATACCCACTGATGAAGCCGGCTTTGGCAAAATGATCCCTATTTTGAGGGAATACATGAACAACAAGGCCGAGAATACGCCTAAAAAAACTTTAGGTCCGTTTAAAACAGATCCATCAGTTTATAGCACTCCGCCCGCATCGGGTTTACGCATTACCTGGATCGGCCACTCCAGTGTCCTGATCGAGATCGATGGTAAACGCATCCTTACCGACCCGGTCTGGAGCGACAGGGTTTCGTTTTCACAGTCATTCGGGCCTAAGCGGTTTTTTAACCCACCGATAGCTTTGGAGGATCTGCCTCCGCTGGATGCCGTGATCCAATCACATGATCATTATGATCATTTAGATAAGGCCACTATTAAATTTTTTGCTGATAAAAACATCCCCTTTTTCTGCTCGATGGGGGTAGCGCAATATCTAACCAATTGGGGTATGGCAGCCAACTTCATCACCGAAATGGATTGGGGCGACAGCGCCATGATCGGTAATGAAATTGTGCTCACGTCAACACCCTCGCGCCATTTTTCGGGCAGAGGAATTATCGGACGGAATGAAACGCTGTGGTCATCATTCGTGATCAAAGGACCGCAGCATAATATTTACTTTGGTGCAGATTCCGGCTACTCGCCCGAATTTAAGGCGATAGGGGAGGCTTTTGGGCCATTCGATCTGACCATGCTGGAGATAGGCGCTTACGGAAAATTCTGGCCGGATATTCATATGGGGCCGGATAATGCTTCAAACGCGCATCTCGATCTGAAGGGAAAACTGATGATGCCAATTCATTACGGCACATTTAACCTGGCCCCACATGCCTGGTACGAGCCTGTTGAATGGTTAGTGCCGATGGCAAAACAAAAACACATCAATTTATTTGTACCCAAACCCGGTGAACCAACCGAAGTAAAAGGTGCCTATAATTCTGATTGGTGGAAGGAATATTTATCTTAGTGGGATAAAACAAATAAAATAATGTCATTGTGAGTAACCACCAGAGAGACCCTGGAAAAAATCGTGATGACGTGCAAAATATATTTAGGGATGTTGTGCGGAGGCCGCGTTAGGGATTGCAGTGTAAAGCCCGCAGCGTGTGTAGAGAGTGAGGGCAGGAAAGGCGAGGACTTGTAACGGAAAGCCCGGGCCGCAGGCAACGCTCATGTTATAAAATCGATTTTTAAAAAAAAATATATTTAATAATCAACAACTTACGATCACGTCATTATAAGCGTAGCGTGGCAACCGCACGGAGGCAAGTCGGCCCTGTATAGCATGCGATTGCTTCGTCGTTCCTCCTCGCAATGACATGGTTGTGTAATTGATCATTCCATGCCCCAATCCTATATATTAGTCATTAACGGTAAACCCGAAGGCCCTTTTACCTTTCCTGAGCTCAAAGCCCGCGGCATTAAACCCGGTGATTTTGTAAAGACCGATGATATGGTAGATTACAAAGAAGCCCATGAAATTGCCGAATTAAGAGAATTGTTCGGCTTTGCCCGGCCTAAACTACTGATGCAGTATTACGGCAGTTTTGACCAGCGCTGGCTGGCTTCGGCGTTGGATTGGTTTATCCTGTTTGGGGTGTTTATTTTACTTGCGGCTATGGCGGTGTTCCTGTTTATTACAGATAAGCAGGAGCGCATATATGCTTCAATTGGTATAGTTGCTTTTACGCCAATTGGTAAATTTATTTATCATGTTGTGATGGAAAGCTCGGCTAAACAAGCTACTTACGGTAAACAAATGCTCAAAATTAAAGTGGTTGATATGGACGGAAACAGGATCACTGTTGGCAAAGCCATTGGCCGTAACCTGGCCAAGATATTTTCGGTACTGACTTTTTTTATCGGCTACCTGATAGCATTTTTTAATAAGCAACAACAGTGTTTACACGATATGATAGCTGGGACGCTGGTGATTAAGGATAGGTTGGTGTGATTTTACTTAAAATATCGTTTGGTGTGTAGCACCCGGTAAATTGTGATTTTGCTCTTGCTTTCTTTGTAATGTATCCCGTAAGGAAAGCGATATAACGGCGCTATTCTGATTCCCCTGTATCTTACTTGAAATAGCTGAGGCGTATCTTCGATGAATTGCATCGTTTCGAAAAACTCTTTAAAGAATTTGTCGGTAATAGAAGGAAGAATTTCGTTGTAGTAATCCTGAATATCTTCCAAATCTTTTTCAGCTTCAGCCCTGAAAACAAGCTCCCTGATCATTTAGCTTGAAACTTGTCTTTAATGTGCTGAAGCGAAACATATTTAGCGTTGCCTTTGTCTTCATCCTCCAACATCGAATCTATCATGGTTTTATATTCATCGGTTAATTCAAGATTAATATGATGTTGATGCAGCAAATTTTCGTATTCGCTTATCGGAATAATTACAGCGGTTTTTTTACCTTTTTCATTAGTGATGAACTGAGTTGCCATATTCAAATTTAGTGAATATTGTTTGTATTTAATAAGTGGTGAAAGTGCATTTAACCCAAACATTACAGCCTTTAAACATTACAACTTCCTCCCATCAAACAACTTTCGTATTTTTGCATTCTAATTTCCATCATTGATGAATACTGATGCTGTTAAAGTGCTGCCCGGCCGTTATTGTAATTCGTTAACCGAATATTCACGCTTTGTTACCCGCGAGGTTAATATTGGCGACGTGCCTATGGGCGGGAATAATCCAATCCGCATACAAAGCATGACCACTACCGATACCATGGATACCATTGGTACGGTTGAGCAGTCAATCCGCATGGTTGATGCCGGTTGCGAGTATGTGCGGATCACGGCCCCCAGCATCAAGGAGGCCCAAAACCTGGCCGAGATCAAAAAACAGCTTCGTGCCCGTGGTTATACTGTGCCGCTGGTTGCTGATATCCACTTTACCCCAAATGCGGCCGAGGTGGCTGCCCGCATAGTTGAAAAAGTGCGCGTAAACCCCGGTAACTATGCCGATAAAAAGAAATTCGACCAGATAGATTATACCGACCTGGAATACCAGGGCGAGCTGGAACGCATCTTTCAGAAATTTACACCGCTTGTAAAAGTTTGTAAAGAGTATGGCACTGCCATGCGCATCGGCACCAACCATGGTTCGCTGAGCGACAGGATCATGAGCCGTTACGGCGATACCCCGCAGGGCATGGTTGAATCGGCTATGGAATTTATGCGGATGTGCGAACAGCTTAATTTTTATAACCTCGTGATCTCCATGAAATCGAGCAATCCGCAGGTAATGGTGCAGGCCTACCGTTTGTTAGTGGAGACCATGGTTGCAGAAGGTATGAACTACCCGCTGCACCTTGGCGTAACCGAAGCCGGCGACGGAGAGGATGGCCGTATTAAATCTGCCGTAGGCATAGGTACCTTGTTGGAGGATGGCCTTGGCGATACCGTACGCGTATCCCTCACCGAAGAACCCGAAGCCGAAGCACCGGTTGCAATTGAGTTGGTTCGCCGTTACACTTTGAGGGAAAAGGCGAAAAGCGAAAGGCAAAAGGCCGAAACTCCGGGAGAAAATAAAAACCTTTCGCCTTTAACCTTTGACCTTTCACCTTCAAAACACAATCCCTACGAATATAAAAAACGCGAAACCTACGAGGCCAACGCTTTTATCGGCGGACATTTAGTGCCGAGGGTTGTTGTTGATCTATCTAAAAAGAACCTTAAAGATCCTGCTGTGTTGAACGAGGCCGGCTACCTGTACTCGCCTTTACTGGATAAGTATAACATGGCCGAGCAATCGGTTGATTTTGTTTACCTGGCGGATGAATTACCTTCATTTACCCTGCCGGGCAACTTAAAGCAGCTTTATAATTACAACACCTGGCTTAAACTTGCCGATAAAACCAATTGCCATCCTGTATTTACCTTACAGGAATACATTGGCGATGTTGACCGTTCATCAAAACTAAACCTGGTACGTTTAAAACCAGCCGATATTGACTCGGATACTTTCGGATCTATCCAGCTGGATAATTCACTGGTACTGGTACTTGAAACAGATGCTCTGCATGGCATGGCCGAACAGCGTTCTTTCTTCTTCAAAATGGAAGAACTGGGACTTGATGTACCGGTGATTGTGAAGAGAAGCTATGCTTTTGAGTCCGAAAGTCCGGAAGTCGGAAAGTCCGAAAGTGAAGCTGATCTCAAATCTCAAATCTCAGATCTCACATCTAAATTACAACTCTACGCCTCAACCGATCTTGGCGCTTTATTGGTTGATGGTTTTGGTGACGGCATCTGGATTGATGCACCTGAACTGCCTACAAATGTAATAACCTCTACCGCGTTTGGTATTTTGCAGGCTACCCGCTCACGCATCTCTAAAACGGAATATATTTCATGTCCAAGCTGCGGGCGTACTTTGTTTGATCTGATGGTTACCACCCAGATGATCAGGAGCCGTACCAGTCACCTTAAAGGTTTGAAGATTGGTATCATGGGCTGTATCGTAAATGGTCCCGGTGAAATGGCCGATGCCGATTATGGTTATGTAGGCTCTGGTACCGATAAAATCACCCTCTACCGTGGTAAAGAAGCTGTGAAGAAAAATATCAGCTCGGCCAATGCACTTGATGAATTGATCAATATCATTAAAGGCGATGGCAATTGGATTGATGCGGTGCAGGAGTAATTGTCTGAACGGGGATTAAACTGAGTTAAGGAATTTGCAGAATAAGCGTGATGAGAAACTTACGAAGTTTTTAAAACTTCGTAAGTTTTCAAGCGATAAGCAAAAAATGACTTAATGACTAATGACTATAAAAGGTCAAAGCCTATATCTTTCCTAAAGTACATACCGTCATAATAGATCCGGCTTGCATCGGCAGTGGCTTGTTGCAGGGCGCTGAACATATCATCCTGTATAGTAGTAATAGCCAGCACACGGCCGCCTGTAGTTATTACATCGTCTCCATCCATTGAAGTACCTGCATGGAATACGATCGAGTCGCGCACGTTTTCGGTACCGGTGATCACTTTATTCTTCAGGTATTCGCCGGGATAACCGCCTGCAACCATGACTACGGTGGCAGCTGTTTTAGGGCTTATGATGATCTCTTTTTCGTTCAGATTTCCTTCGGCAACGCCTAATAGTAGATCTACAAAATCCGAATCTATACGGCGCATCACGCTTTCCGTTTCCGGGTCGCCCATGCGGCAGTTATATTCAATTACCCATGGCTCGCCGTTGCTGTTCATCAGGCCGATAAAAATAAAGCCTTTATAAGGTATGCCATCTTTTTTTAAACCCTCAACAGTAGGGATAATCACGCGCTCTTCTACCTTTTTCATATAGGCGGCGTCTGCAAACGGAACGGGGGAGATAGAACCCATACCACCGGTATTTAAACCTGTATCGCCTTCACCTATGCGTTTATAGTCTTTTGCTTCGGGTAAAATTTTATAGCTGTTGCCATCGGTCATCACAAACACCGATAGCTCAATGCCTGTTAAAAACTGTTCAACAACCACGCGTGAGCTTGCTTCGCCAAATTTGGCATCGGCCAGCATAGCGGTAAGCTCGGTTTGAGCTTCCTCTAACGTAAGGCAGATCAGTACGCCTTTACCGGCTGCAAGTCCATCAGCTTTAAGCACCACCGGTAAACCGGCAGTTGCCAGATAGGTAAGGCCATCCTGTAAAGTATCTTTAGTGAAAGTTTTATAGGCGGCAGTAGGGATATTGTGTTTCTCCATAAACTGCTTGGAGAAATCTTTACTGCCTTCCAGCTGTGCGCCTTCCTGTTGAGGCCCAACAACCGGGATATTCTTCAATTGTTCATCGGCCAGGAAAAAGTCATGAACGCCTTTTACCAGCGGCTCTTCAGGGCCAACCAATACCAGGTTAATGCCCTCGTTTAAAACAAGCGCTTTAATACCTTCAAAATCGGTAACCTTAATATTTACGTTTGTACCGTACTGGGTGGTACCGGCATTGCCGGGAGCAATAAAAAGTTTGTCGCACTTAGGGCTTTGGGCTACTTTCCAGGCGAAGGCACTTTCCCTTCCGCCCGAACCAAGAATCAGGATGTTCATGCGGCAAAGATAGTTTTTTTAATAAGCCTTTAATACTATATATGAGGCTACTTGTGTTATAAGTAGTAAATTTACCACATGGCCCGTAGACTCGAAAAGTTTGAAAAGCTCCCGGTATACCAAAAATCGCAGGAATTATTTGACCTGGCAGATGTAATTGCCGAATCATTAAAAGAAGACAGCATGAAGGAACATCTGGCTATCCAGATGTGCAGTAATGCCGCCCTCATCCAGGCAAAAATAGCCGGCGCCGAAGGTGGAAGCCTGTATTCGCTGCGGATGCAGAATGCTGTGCTTATTAAACTGGCTGTGCAGGATATGTTCAACGCGGTGTCTTTTGCATCGATGGTAAAAATTAATGAAGAGGATTATGTGCAGTTGATGCGGGAAAAAGTGGAAGAGTTTCGGCTGGTTTTTGTAGAATGGATCAGGGGATTTGATAAAAGTTACGATATTCCGGATAACTGGGCCATTCGCTTTGACACCAGTACGCCCGAACAGGAAAAACTGGAAGAACTGATGTTTGACGAAGACCGCTTTTTTGGCGAGTTTAATGAAGATGACGAAGACACGGGCGATTTTGATGATTTTGACGATGATGACAGATATGATGATGAAGGGGATGAGGATAAAAGCAATAATGATAAATAGAATGATATTTCGGATGTTCGATTTCGGATTTTTTTTCTGAACTCGAATTAAACGAATTAAAGAATTTTTGGAATTTTTTCACCCCGTTGCCGTGTCCTCACGGCAACTGACCGGCCTAAACGTAGCACATGAATGCATGTTGTCGTAAGGACACGACAACGGGGCGAATCATAACAATAACAAACACCACAATGTCAATCTTACACCCCATACAGCGCTTTAAGCCTTTATCCTTTCGGCTTTCGGCGCAAAATCTTACATTTGCCTGTCAATTTGGCTCTAATGGCTGCTATGGCGCAATTGTTGAACCGGGTTGTATCATAATAAAATAATATGTTAAATTTTATCAGTAAGCTTTTCGGAAGCAAATCAGAACGGGATGTAAAAAGTATACAGCCTATAGTTGAGAAAATTAAGGCTGAATATGCAAAACTTGGCTCCCTGAGTAATGATGAGCTTAGGGCTAAGACCATATATTTTAAAGAAACCATTGCCGAAGGCCTTTCAGGTATCGACAGTGAGATACAAGCCATTAAAGATCGTACAGAAAACGAGCTTGATATGGATGTAGCCGAAAAAGTTGAGCTTTATACTCAGCTTGATAAGCTTGAAAAAGACCGTAACAAAGAGCTTGAAGATATATTGATGAATATATTGCCGGAGGCATTTGCTGTAGTTAAAGAAACAGCAAGCCGCTTGTCTGCCAATAGTTCATTAGAAGTTACCGCTACCGACTTTGACCGCACACTGGCTGCCCGCAAATCAAATGTTACTATAAAAGGCGATAAAGCCTTCCATAGCAGCACCTGGATTGCTGCCGGTAACGAGGTTACCTGGAACATGGTCCACTATGATGTGCAGCTGATTGGTGGTACCGTATTGCACCAGGGTAAAATATCGGAGATGGCAACAGGTGAAGGTAAAACGCTGGTAGCCACGCTGCCTGCATACCTGAATGCCCTTGCCGGACAAGGTGTTCACATCGTAACGGTGAATGATTACCTGGCCCGCAGGGATAGTGAGTGGATGGGCCCGTTGTATGAGTTCCACGGTTTGTCGGTTGATTGTATCGACAAGCATGAGCCAAACTCGGAGCAGCGCCGTGCTGCTTATTTAGCTGATATTACTTTTGGTACCAACAACGAATTTGGTTTTGATTACCTGCGTGACAATATGACACGCAGTCCCGAAGAGCTGGTACAACGCAAACTGCATTATGCCATGGTGGATGAGGTTGACTCTGTTTTAATTGACGATGCCCGTACACCTTTAATTATATCTGGCCCTATCCCACGTGGTGATGAGCATGAGTTTTACGAGCTGAAACCACGCATTGAGCGCTTGGTTAATGCGCAGAAAAACTACATCAACGGTGTATTGAACGAAGCCAAAAAAGCGATTAACGATGGTAATACCGAAGTTGACGGCGGTGGTTTGGCGTTATTACGTGCTTACCGTGGTTTGCCAAAAAACAAAGCACTCATTAAATTCCTGAGCGAAGGCGGTAACCGTACCATCCTGCAAAAAGTGGAAAACCATTACATGCAGGATCAGGGTAAAGAAATGCCTAAGGTTGACTCTGAACTTTTCTTTGTTATTGACGAGAAAAATAACCAGGTTGAACTTTCTGAAAAAGGTATTGAGCTGATCACCGCGTCTGGCGAAGACCCCCATTTCTTTGTGATGCCTGATGTAGGTACCGAAATTGCCGAGATCGAAAAATCAGCTTTAAGTACTGAAGAGAAAATTGCTCACAAAGATGAGTTGATGCGTGATTTCTCTATTAAATCTGAGCGTATCCACTCGGTTAACCAGTTGCTTAAAGCTTATACCCTGTTTGAAAAAGATACAGAATACATCCTTGACGAGGGCAAAGTAAAAATCGTTGATGAGCAAACCGGTCGTGTATTGGACGGTCGCCGTTACTCTGATGGTTTACACCAGGCTATTGAAGCTAAAGAAAACGTTAAGGTTGAGGATGCAACCCAAACTTTTGCTACCATCACGCTGCAAAACTACTTCAGGATGTACCACAAGCTTTGCGGCATGACCGGTACTGCTGTTACTGAAGCAGGCGAGTTCTGGGAAATATATAAACTGGACGTGGTTGAAATTCCAACCAATTCGGGTATTGTACGTGATGACCGCCAGGATTTGGTTTATCGTACCGTACGTGAAAAATACAACGCAGTTGCCGAAGAGATTGTTAAGCTTACACAAGCTGGCCGTCCGGTATTGGTTGGTACAACTTCGGTTGAGATCTCTGAATTATTGAGCCGTATGCTTAAGCTGCGCGGTATTAAACATAACGTACTGAACGCCAAAATGCACCAGAAAGAGGCCGATATTGTGGCCGAAGCCGGTAAAGCAGGCACGGTGACCATTGCTACCAACATGGCTGGTCGTGGTACGGATATTAAATTAGGCCCTGGCGTTAAAGACGCAGGAGGTTTAGCTATCGTAGGTACTGAGCGTCACGAATCACGTCGCGTTGACAGGCAGTTACGCGGTCGTTCTGGTCGTCAGGGCGATCCTGGTTCTTCTCAGTTCTTTGTATCGTTAGAGGATAACCTGATGCGTTTATTCGGATCAGAACGAATTTCAAGCCTGATGGTACGTATGGGTATTGAAGAGGGCGAGGTTATCCAGCACTCTATGATCTCTAAATCAATTGAGCGTGCACAGAAAAAAGTAGAAGAAAACAACTTCGGTATCCGTAAACGTTTGCTGGAATATGACGACGTGATGAACTCACAGCGTACGGTGATCTACACCAAACGTAAAAATGCCTTGTTTGGCGAACGTTTAGACGTTGACCTGAGCAACACCATTTTTGATGTGGTTGAAGATATTGTTACCGAGTATAAAGAAAGCGCTAACTACGATGGTTTCACTTTAGAGGTGATCCGTTTGTTCTCTGTTGATATTGAGCTTAGTGCTGATCAATTTACATCAACAACAATTCCGGCATTAACAGATTTGACCTTCCAAACGGTAATGGATTTCTATAAACGTAAACAGGAAGCGGTTGCACAACAGGCTTACCCGGTTATTAAAGATGTTTATGAAACCCGCGGCCAATACGTTGAAAATATTGTTGTTCCGTTCAGCGACGGTATTCACGGCATCCAGGTAGCTGTTCCGCTTAAAAAAGCGGTTGAAAACCACGGTCACGAGGTGTTTAAATCGTTTGAGAAAAACGTTACCCTGTACCTGATTGATGATGCCTGGAAAGAGCACCTGCGCGAAATGGACGAGTTAAAACAATCGGTACAAAACGCGGTTTACGAACAAAAGGACCCATTGTTGGTTTATAAGTTTGAAGCGTTTGAACTGTTCAGAGGCATGTTGGCCAATGTGAACAAGGAAATTGTAAGCTTCCTGTTCCGTGGTGGAATCCCGGTTCAGCAGCAGGCCGAAGAGGTAAGGGAAGCAAAGCCCGAACCAAAGCTTGATCTGCGCAAAATGAAAACCACCAAGGCCGAGGTAGTAAGCGAAAGCAACGGTGTGCCAATGGATGATTTCCCTCAGGAACAGCAAAAAATCACCCCGGTAAGGGTTGAAAACAAAATAGGCCGTAATGACCCTTGCCCTTGCGGTAGCGGTAAAAAATACAAAAACTGCCACGGCGTAGGGCAGAATTAACCCCTCCCAACCCTCCCCGGAGGGAGAGGGCTTTAAAAACGTAACTAAAAGACTACCATAAAAAAGTCTCCCCCTCGGGGGAGATTTAGAGGGGGTGACTATGAAAAAAGCAGTATTTGATCATCAAGCTAAACCAGCCATCATCAGATACTGCTTTTTTATTTTATTGCTATTGGCATCCACCCAAACCTTTGCCCAAACCCGCGGCAAAGTTGAGATTATAAAAGATCCATTATTGGACAGCCTGATAGCCAAACGGTTTTCACTCAATGGTGCAACCGGTACCGATGCGGCCGGTTATTCATCATACGGTTACCGGGTGCAATTCTTCAGTGGTTCAAACCGGAAGGATGCCTATAACGCACAAAATCGTTTACAGCAGCAATATCCCGAGCTGCGTACCTACATCAGCTACCGAGAGCCCAATTTTAAAGTAAAAGCAGGCGACTTCCGTACCCGGCTCGAAGCCGAAAAACTGGTACAGGAGCTGCGTTCGTCGTTTTCGAGCATATTCATCATTTCCGAAAAAATTAATCTTCCTAAAACGGATCCTAATAATGATTAAAGAGCAAATACAGGAATTATCCGCAAAAATATTCAATGAGGTAGTGGCCAACCGCCGTCACCTGCATGCCAACCCCGAGCTTTCATTTCATGAACTGCAAACCTCGGTGTTTGTAGCCAACAAGCTTGAAGAGCTGGGTTTGGAATACCATAAAATGGCCGATACCGGTTTGGTGGCCCTTATCAAAGGTGAAAAGCCATCTGATACAAACAATGTAGTAGCATTGCGCGCTGATATGGATGCCCTGCCGATACTGGAAGCTAATGATGTTCCTTATAAATCGCAAAACCCGGGCGTGATGCATGCCTGCGGTCATGATGTGCACACTTCATCATTATTGGGGACCGCTAAAATATTAACCGAACTGAAAAGCCAGTTTGCAGGTACCGTTAAGCTGATCTTTCAACCAGCCGAAGAAAAGTTACCCGGAGGTGCAAGCATCATGATCAAAGAAGGAGTTTTGGAAAATCCAAAACCTGCAGCTGTTTTAGGCCAACACGTAATGCCGCTGATTGATGCCGGTAAAGTTGGTTTCCGCGCGGGTAAATATATGGCCTCAACCGATGAGCTTTATGTTACCGTTAAAGGTAAAGGCGGCCATGGCGCACAGCCACAGCAAAATATCGACCCTGTAATTATTACTGCTCATATATTAACTGCTTTGCAACAGGTGGTAAGCCGTTTTGCCGATCCTAAAAGCCCGTCGGTACTGTCGTTTGGTAAGGTGATTGCCAATGGCGCTACCAACGTGATCCCTAATGAGGTTTACCTGGAAGGTACTTTCCGTACCATGGATGAGAAATGGCGCGAGGAAGCCCACAAACGCATGAAAAAAATGGCCGAAGGTATTGCCGAAAGCATGGGCGGAAGCTGCGATTTTAATATCATGCGCGGTTATCCGTTCCTGATCAACGAAGAAAAATTAACCCATGCCACCCGCGGCCATGCCGAGGATTATTTGGGTAAAGAAAATGTGCTCGACCTGGATATCTGGATGGCAGCCGAAGATTTTGCCTACTATTCGCAAGCCGCCGATAGCTGTTTCTACCGCCTCGGCACCCGCAATGAAGCCCGGGGTATTACTTCTTCTGTACACACACCAACTTTTGATATTGAAGAAGATGCATTTAAAGTAAGTACCGGTTTAATGGCCTATCTGGCGGTTAAGCAGTTAGGTAACTAATTTTGAGCTGAAAGGTAAAAGGCGAAAGGCAAAAGGTGCAGCTACCTTTAACCTTTCGCCTTTTACCTTTAACCTAATTTTACTATGAAAAAACTACTCCTGATCCTTATCCTTACTACCGCAAGTCTGTTCGTGAAGGCGCAACAGATCAACCGCTTCAATCCGGATACCATTCGTACTATCGTAATCGACTCGCTGGTTGATATTCGTTCGCATAAACTTAATGCACAGGATTTTATTGATGCTGTATTGGCCGATACCGGTTTCTACCAAGCTTTCCAGAATATGAAGAAATTCGGCTTTACTGCCGAAAACCGCATTTTTACTTACGATAATAAGAATAAGGTAAACGGGCGCATCTACCGCAAAATTCTGCATAGCAACGCGGCCGGTAAACATAAAATTGAATATATAGCCAAAAAGGATAGTGGCGATGTTTATAAAAAGAACGGCAAATACCAATTGTACACTGTGGAGATGTTCGATTTTATTTTCATGAACGCCTATAATTCTGATTTTACCAAGGGGGATGCCCTGCCAGGTTCGGGGGGTAAAAATGAATCGTACAAAAGCAAACTCAAAACGCTGATTTTTACGCCGGGCCGTAAGGTGAGCGGGATTCCTTTCATCAGCAGCAAAACAGAGATATTCTCGGGCGATATGCGCCAGTATTACTATTACGAATTTGCCCGTGGCAAATACCTTGATACCATTCCCGTTTACCGTTTTAAGGTGAGGTGCAAACCCAGCACGTCCGACAGTGATACCATGATCAAGGAAATGACTACTATTTTTGATGAACGCACCTTCCAGATCCTTGGTCGCTATATCGATATGAAATTCAGCAATATGTTCTTTGATTTCAATGTGCAGATGAACATCGAACTTAATAATTTCCAGGGAGAACCATTACCTACCAAAATCACCTACCAGGGTAACTGGAACATCCCTTTCCATAAAGAAGAACGCGCCAGTTTTTTGATTGTGCATAAGGATTATAAGAAAGAGTAGATGGCCCCTAACCCCTAAAGGGGAATGATCTTAAGGGGTAACGATAAAAAGCTATGTCATTGCGAGGTACGAAGCAATCGCACGTAAGCACGGCCGCCCTGTATAGCATAATGAAAGGAAATATAATAAGCTTATTTTTCATATTAGCAGGCTTTTGTATACTAATAGTTAACTTTTTAAATGCGAGGATTGTTTGGGATAAGTGACTGTTTTGCAGTGTATAATATATTCATGGTTTAGCAGGTTTTTATGCACCGGCGTAACCAAAAAAATATATTTTTGGTGGTTCGATGTTTATATTCCCAACCGTTTAATGCCTTTTAATACAATTAAATTATTTCTGTTGGTCTTGTTTGCGTTTGCTTGTGTACAAGTTAGAGCGCAGACGGTTGTTTGTAACGGAAGTTATGGCGACCCGGTGGTGAAACTTGATTTTGGATCGGGAGTTAGTCATACCGGCCCTCCACTGGCTACAGGTATTACAACTATGAACTACACTTCTGATTGTCCAAAAGACACGTATTATTCAATTGTAAGCAGTCAGACCGCATGCCACCATGACACATGGCATACGGTACTTCATGATCATACAGGAAATACCGGCGGCTACATGATGCTCGTGAACGCGTCATATGAGCCGAGTGTTTTTTTTACCGAAGCAAAGGACCTTAATCTTTGCGAGAATACGACTTACGAGTTTTCGGCGTATGTACTTAACCTTATGAAGCTTTCATCAAGCGATGCAGATACTAAGCAGCCCGATTTATTATTTACCATAAAAAAGCCAGACGGAACAATTTTGGTTCAGTACGATACCTATACCATACAGCCTACCGCAGACCCTCAATGGAATAAATATAGCGTGCCGTTTTCAACAGGTGCCGGGGTTACTCAAATTGTATTGGAGATCTCAAATAATGGTGCAGGTGGTAATGGAAATGATTTGCTTCTTGATGATATTGAATTCAGGGCCTGTGGACCTACTATCAAGGTGGGATTTACCACCGTTGACGACACCCAGCCTAAAAATAGCTGTAAAGGGCAGGTTCAAAGCTATAACCTTATAGCCGATCTGAATAATGGCTACAGCAATCCCAAAGAACAATGGCAAAGCAGTACCGACGGTGGTGTTACCTGGGTAAATATACCCGGAGCAACAAATCTCAGTTATTCATTTCAATTTGATGAAAATAAACCGGTTGGCACTTACCTATATAGGATGGCTGCTGCCGAGGGGGACAATATCAATTCGCCTAATTGCCGCGTTTATTCAGATGTGCGTACTGTAACTGTTAACGCTTACCTGGACAAACCTACAGTTACTGCTCCTGCAGTATGCGAAGGTGACGCGCTTACACTCGCAGCTACCGCGCCCGGAGCGGTGAGTTATGAATGGACGGGGCCGGGCGTTACTGCTGCCAATAAAAATCAAAATCCGTTAGTCATCGACAATGCCACTGTTGCTGCAGTAGGTGACTACCAGGTTACCGTAGTTTCGGCCGGCGGATGTCCCACCCCATCGGATAAAGTAAAGGCAACCGTCAATTTAAAACCCGTGATACCGGCTATTGCCCCTGCTCCAATTTGTAAAGGGAGTGCCACCATTCTCAATGAAACCACGCCTAACGCCAAAAGCTATAGTTGGTCGCCGGTGGCAGGCTTATCTGATCCAACGGCAGCGAGTCCCGCTGCTAAACCTGCCGAAACCACTACATATACTGTAACCGTAATCAGTAATGAGGGTTGTACAGCCACCCAAACGGTAACCGTAACGGTTATGCCTGTACCCGAGGCAAGTATCATTCCGCAAAAAAAGATTTTTGAAGGGCAGTCTGTAGTACTGGATGCCCAGACGCAATATACCGACACGTACTTATGGAGTCCTGCCACCGGGCTTGACGACCCTACTAAAAAGAATCCTGTTGCCAGTCCTACCGATGATATCACTTATACACTGAAAGCTACATCAGGTATTGGCTGCGGATCTGCCTATGCCTCAATTTTTGTACGGGTGTATAAAAAAATTGTTATTCCTACCACGTTTTCGCCTAATGGAGACGGTTTAAATGATTATTGGGATATCGAAGCTTTGTCAACCTATCCGCAAAGTACGATGAATGTTTTTAGCCGCAGCGGGCAAAAAGTATATAGTTCCACAGGTTACGACAAACCCTGGAATGGTGCCTATAAAGGATATGTTTTGCCATCGGGTACGTATTACTACGTGATTGATCTTAAAAGTGGCGCACCACTTTTATCGGGTTGGGTGCTTATTGTCCATTAATGAGCTTTAGTCTTTAGCCTAAAGTCATAAGTGCTAAGAAGCTTTTGAATTTGATTGTTTTTCTAAGAGACTGTTTAAAAACGATAGTTTTTGAATGTAGAGACACATAATTGCGTCTTCCGCTTGCAATTTACGGCAGCAGAGGCGCTTTGAAATCGGCTTGTCTTCCGGGAGACGCAATTATGCGTCTCTGCAAAAATACTTTCTCCCATTTTTAAACAGCTTCTAAACAATCCGATTTGTGACTTCCGACTTAGGACTATTGACTTAATTTATAAAACTGACCGTTGACTGCTGCCTGAATTAGAGTGGTTGAACATACTTTTGATGTTTTAAGTGTTGATTCGGTCATGCACGTGCGTCTTTCCCCGATTTTTTTACTGTTGATGTTATTTTGTACCAGTGTCAATGCTCAAAGCATGGATTGTACCGGAAAATTAGGGCATTGGTTATTCAGGGAAGATTTTGGCTCGGGCATCGGACATGGGCCTGCATTACCGGCTGGTGTTACCAATATGGTCTATACACCCTATTGCCCGGCCGACGGCTTTTATACACTGGTTAATACTTCGGAAGGCTGTGCTGAAGAGTCCTGGAATAAGGTGATACATGACCATACCGGTAATAATAATGGCTATATGATGATGATCAATGCATCAAACGAGCCGAGCACTTTTTATACCCGCATGGTGCCCTCTCTTTGCCCCGCTACAACCTATGAGTTTTCGGCCTATATCCTTAACCTGCTTAAAAATACCGTAGTTGGGCCAACGGTGCAGCAACCGGATATTCTTTTTTCTATCGAAACAACAACCGGCGAAGTGCTTGAAACACTGCGTACGGGGCCGATAGCTGCAACGTCGGGGCCGGTATGGAAAAAGTATAAGCTGGTTTTTAAAACGCCGGATAATGTAAGCAGCCTTGTTTTAAAAATAAGCAACAATGCCCCCGGCGGTCCAGGTAATGATTTGTTGCTTGACGATATCGAATTTATAACAAGTGCGCCTAAATTAACCATCCCTACTGCATTTTCGCCCAATGGCGATGGGGTTAATGATGTGTGGAATGTTGTTAATCTTGATGCTTATACCGATTGTGTTTTGACTATTTATGATCGCGGCGGTGCAGTGATTTTTAAAAGCATAGGCTATAACACCCCCTGGAATGGTACCCGTAACGGTGCCCCTCTTGACACCGGGACTTATTATTATGTAATTGATTTCAAGAATGAGATCCCAAGGGTATCGGGATGGGTGTTTTTGATTAGATAGGTTTTTGGGGATTACACCGATTATTTTTTGATTTCACCGATACTCAGCTGATTTAATTAGTTCCGCCCAATGTTGAAATCTTTCTTTTATCAAAATAATCCCTGCAATCGCAGAAAAAAGGAATCGGTGTAATCAATTCCAATCGGTGCAATCTCCCAAAATCAAAATCTAATGATCTTATCGATCTGCTCGTTTACAAACTTTATGGTATCGGGTTTAAACAGGTTTTCTTCTTCGTCAAACTCTTTGTGTATGGCTGCTATGTGCAGTTTAAGCGCCATGATGTTGAGGTGCAGGTAGTGGCAAACGCCGGTGAAATGGTCAACGCCGCGAATGTTGCCGTATTTACCCGATGATAAGCCTACCAAAGCCGCTTTTTTATCGTAAAAACTTTCCGGAAAACTGCAGGCATCAATAAAAACCTTGAGTACGCCCGGAAAGCTGCCATTGTATTCGGGGATAAGAAAAATAAATTTATCGGTATTGGTAACTACCTGCTGTATAGGCTCAAACTCAGCGCTCCTTTTATTATACAGGTCGGTTTCAATAATATTAGGCGGTAGTTGTGCAAGCGATAAAATACCTGCTTCCACGCCTTTTTCGCGTAGCTTTTGCTGGTAAACATGCGCAAGCTTAAGCGTTGAGCTTCCGGGCCTGTTGGTTGACGATATAATGGTTATCATTTATTATTGGTAAATTGCTGATCGGTTTGATTAGTGATATTGCTATTTTTTTTATTATTAATATTCTGTTAATGAGTGCTTTAATTTTGAATATGATTTAAGCAATAATATTCACCCGCTTATTAAGTTGATAATTCACTAATTGATCAATATTGTTTGTAAATAGGCAAAAGCTGTGGAATTCTGCATTATTTAATTCCGTATCTTTATCACCGGATAAAAACTTTACGAAAGTAGAAATTTCTGTTTCTATTTAACGTTGTTATAAATCACAGAACTATAAATTTTTTTAAACTATAGAATGAGTAAAATTATTGCTTTAGCCAACCAGAAAGGCGGCGTAGGGAAAACTACATCATCTATAAATCTGGCTGCAAGTTTAGCTGTATTAGATTATAAAACTTTGTTGGTTGATGCCGATCCGCAGGCCAATTCAACTTCGGGTATTGGCTTCGATCCCCGCAATATAAAAAACAGTATTTACGAATGTATCATCAATGAGGTTGACCCTCATGAGGCCATTCAGAAAACTGAAACCCCTAATCTTGATTTATTGCCCGCACATATTGACCTGGTAGGTGCCGAAATTGAAATGATCAATTTAAGCGGCCGAGAGTACAAAATGAAGCAGGTATTTGACAAGGTGCGCGACGAATATGATTTTATCATTATTGATTGTTCACCGTCATTAGGTTTGATCACCATTAATGCTTTAACCGCTGCCGATTCGGTAATTGTACCTGTACAGTGCGAGTATTTTGCGTTAGAGGGTTTGGGTAAATTATTAAATACTATCAAAATTGTTCAGTCGCGCCTTAACCCGCAGCTGGAAATTGAAGGTATTTTGTTAACCATGTACGATGTCCGTTTGCGCCTGAGCAACCAGGTGGTTGACGAGGTTAAAACCCACTTTGAGGATATGGTTTTTGATACCATTATACAGCGTAATACCCGTTTAAGCGAGGCGCCAAGCTTTGGTGTATCGGTAATTATGCATGATGCTACCTGTAAGGGTGCAATCAATTATTTAAACCTTGCCCGCGAAATTTTGGAAAAAAACGGGTTGGTTAAGGGTGAACAGGCAACAGCTACAGCAACAGTATAGTAAATGAGTGGTGAAAAGAGAAATGCCCTGGGCAAGGGACTGAGTGCGCTATTGAACGACACGCCTAACGTACAGCCATACCAAAACAGAAATAAAGAAACTGCAAGCCCTGCCGAGGTAAATGACCTGGGCTCGGTTAATGAAATAAAACTAACTGAAATTGAGGTAAACCCTTTTCAGCCCCGTACCGATTTTGATGAGCAGGCACTAACAGAGCTTTCGGAGTCGATTAAATTGCAGGGTTTAATTCAGCCTATTACACTCAGGAAATTAAGCGCGCATAAATACCAGCTAATATCGGGCGAGCGCCGTTTTCGTGCATCAAAGCTGGCTGGTTTAACCCAGATCCCGGCTTATGTGCGTACTGCCAATGATCAGCAAATGCTGGAAATGGCACTCATTGAAAACATTCAGCGCGAAAACCTGAATGCCATTGAGGTTGCCCTGAGCTTTCAGCGTATGATTGAGGAGTGTAACCTGAAACAGGAAGAACTTGGCGACAGGGTGAGTAAAAACCGCTCGACAGTCACTAATTACCTGCGCCTGTTAAGGCTGCCACCGGTTATCCAGGCTTCTATTCGCGATGGGGAGCTTACTATGGGTCATGCCAAAGCTATTTTAACGTTAACTGATCCTGCAAAACAATTATTTATACATCAGCATATTATAAAGGAAGGTTTATCCGTTCGTAAGGTTGAAGAACTGGTAAGAGAGATGCAAAAGTCGCCGGTAAAAAAGGAGGGCAAACAGCCTGAGCCGGTATCATACCAGTTGCAAAAGATCCAGGATGACCTGGCTTCAAAATTTAGTACAAGGGTAAAGCTAAAAGTTGGCAGCCGCGGAAGCGGCGTTATTGAGATTCCTTTCCTGTCGGAAGATGACCTTGGCCGCATCCTTGAAATGCTTGATTGGTAATTGTTAATTTTAAAAATGTATAAATTCCTGTTTTTTTTAGGTGTATTCACTTTTTTTATTTTTGCTGCACAGGCTCAAATAGTTGATAGTACGGAGAATAAAAAAAGTGATACGCTGAAAGTAAAGCATCCCGTTAAAACCCCTTCAGGCTCGTTTGCCCCAAAAATCGATCCTGCTAAAGAAAAGATCTATCACCCGGATAGTACGCACATTCCGCATAAAGCAGTAATACATTCATTGATGGTACCGGGCTGGGGACAAGTATATAATCACAGGTGGTGGAAAGTACCGTTAATTTACGGTGGTTTAGGCCTGTTGACTTCGGCCATTATTTATAATCAGCATTATTATCACGAGTATTTAATATTATCGAGATATCGCCAGGGCAACCCGCCAAATCCCGGCGATCCTTATTATAACGAATATTTTTTATATAAGGATGTACCCGATGCCAACCTGAGCGACGCGCGTGAAAACTCAAGGCGTAACCGCGATTTAAGTATTTTTGGTTTTTTAGCCGTATGGGGTATCCAGGCTATTGATGCTTATATCGATGCCAAGTTTATTCACTCGTATACGGTTGATAATAATTTGTCGTTTAAGGTAACCCCCGGTTTAATTAATCAGCCGGTGTATGCGCAGGGTGCTAATAATGCTTATATTCCGGGTTTAAAAGTTACCTTTACGTTTTAATAAGGAAAACCACAATACCTGAAATGAAGATAGCACTACTTGGCTACGGAAAAATGGGCAAAATCATTGAAAAGATAGCCCTTAGCCGCAAGCACGAAATTGTACTTACCATTGATCATGAAACCCTTCATGACCTTACCACCGAAAACCTGCAAAAAGCAGATGTTGTAATTGAATTTACCACACCGGCATCTGTCTTGTCAAATATTGAACATTGCTTTAATGCCAATGTTCCTGTTGTTATTGGTACAACGGGCTGGTACGAGAAACTGCCGGAAGTAAAGCAGCAATGTATTGACGGGAATAAATCATTATTGTGGGCTTCAAACTTTAGTGTTGGTGTTAATGTGTTTTTCCATGTGAATAAGCTGCTGGCTAAAGTGATGAACAAGTACCCTTATTATGAGGTACAGGTTGAAGAAATTCACCATACGCAAAAAATGGACTCGCCAAGCGGTACGGCCATAACCATTGCCGAGGGGATTATTAATAATACCGATACCAAAAACGAGTGGATTAATGTATTAACTACCGATGACAAGGATGACGATGCTAACGTTGCCCCAAATCAGTTGCTCATTGAATCGTTAAGAATTGACAGCGTACCGGGCACTCACACCGTTATTTATGACTCGGAGGTTGATAGCATCGAATTTAAGCATACTGCGCATAACCGTAATGGCTTTGCTTTAGGCGCTGTACTGGCTGCCGAATGGCTTCACGATAAAAAAGGCTTTTATTCGGTTGAAGCCATGTTTGATTTTAACAGCTAATAGCTTTAATATAAATGGCAATAGCGGGCTATATTGGGTTTTATATCATGATAAGCCCGCTATTGGTTTTAATACTGGCCGGATACTGGAAACTTTTTGAAAAGGCCGGTCGCCCGGGCTGGGAAGCGCTCATTCCGGTATATCACCTTTATATTATGCTCAAGTTGAGCCAGCGGCCGCTCTGGTTGCTTTTGCTGCTTTTAATACCGGGTATTAACTTCATTATAAGCATCGGTATCCTCATTGATTTTATTAAGTCGTTCGGGAAAGTTGGTATAGGGCAAATTACCATGTCTGTACTGCTGCCTTTTATATTTATCCCTAAATGGGGGTTTGATAAAAGTACCCGCTATGTTGGACCATCGGCAAGTGATGATTTCAGAGAGAAATACCGGGATCTCAGTAAATCGCCCGTACGGGAATGGACAGAAGCCATTCTTTTCGCTGTAATAGCGGCAACCGTTATCCGCGGGCTTTTCCTGGAGGCTTTCACTATCCCTTCATCATCTATGGAAAGCTCGCTAATGGTTGGCGACTTTTTATTTGTAAGCAAGATCAATTACGGTGCCCGCCTGCCTATGACCCCGATAGCATTTCCGTTTGCACATCATACTCTGCCGCTTACGGGTACTAAAGCCTATTGGGATGGGATAAAGCTGCCATATTACCGCTTACCCGGTTTTAGCCAAGTTAAAAAAGGTGATGCCGTGGTGTTTAATTATCCTATGGATGCCGATTCGCCGTTTTATCGACCGGTTGATAAGCAGGAAAATTATATAAAACGTTGTCAGGGCAGCCCCGGCGATACCATTAAACTTGAGTATGGCCAGGTGTATGTAAATAACCAGCCGATGCCAATTCCGCGAAGTGGAGAAATGGAGTATCGCATACGTACAGACGGTTCGGTAAAAGGAATTGACCCCGGTACGCGCTATAACCTGCATATGGAAGATCTCCAGCAGTTTACAAGGGTTGATTTTACAGCGAATATGACGGTGCAATCGGCCGAAAAGCTGAAAGCCTATCCTTTTGTTAGAGCAGTGAAACCCGATATTAAATTAAGGGGCGTGTATGATCCGGAAGTTTTTCCGCACGATCCGCACTTTAGATGGAACGAAGATAACCTGGGGCCAATCATTATACCGAGAAAAGGCTGGACAGTGACGCTGGATAGCTTGACCATGCCTTTTTATCAGCGTGCTATTGAGGTGTATGAAAATAACAAGGTGCAGATTAAAGGCAATGAGATATTGATTAACGGTACTAAGGCCGATAGTTATACCTTTAAAATGGATTACTATTGGATGATGGGCGATAATAGGCACAACTCCGAAGATTCGCGTTTTTGGGGTTTTGTTCCCGAAGATCACATTGTTGGCAAGGCGGTGTTTGTATGGATGAGCTGGGATGCCAACGCGCCGTCATGGTGTAAGATAAGATGGGATAAGGTGTTTAGGCGGATCAATTAATGTGCGGATGAGGGAAGATGTGCGGATGTGCAGATTTCAGATGTGCAGATGAGGAAGGATGTGCGGATGTGCAGATTTCAGATGTGCAAATGATTGAGGAAGGATGTGCGGATGTGCAGATTTCAGATGTGCAGATGATTGAGGAAGGATGTGCGGATGTGCAGATTTCAGATGTGCAGATGGGGGAAGATTTGGGGATTTCAGATGTGCAAATGATTAGGAATGGGTGCGAATGAATGATTTGATTGGCATCTTTTAATTATTATTGGGGAGCGTAACATATAACGTGTAACATATATCTTATACATAAAATATAAACATTAAAAAATCTGCACATTTGCACATCTGAAATTTGCACATTCGATATATCATATGAACTGGAAATTCTGGAAAAAGAAAGATTCAACTAAAGTAAAAAAGAAAAAAAGTGCGCTTCGTGAATGGGGCGATGCCATCATATTTGCAGTAATAGCCGCTACCCTGATCCGTACGCTGTTTATCGAGGCTTACGTTATCCCCAGTGGTTCGATGGAAAACTCGCTTTTAATAGGCGATTACCTCTTTGTAAGCAAGGTTAATTATGGTGCAAGGATGCCAATAACCCCTGTTTCATTTCCTTTTATGCACCATACTACGCCTTGGGGAACTCAGGCTTACTGGGGCGGAATAAAATTGCCTTATTATCGCCTGCCAGGATTAAGTGACATAAAAAAACAGGATATCGTGGTTTTTAATGCACCAATCGAGGCCGATTCACCTTATTTCAGGCCGGTTGATAAACGCGAAAACATTATCAAACGTTGCCAGGGCACGCCGGGCGATACATTGAGCGTTGTTAATGCGCAGGTGTACATTAACGGTAAGGCTGCGCCAAATCCCGAAAGAGGCAAGGAGGGTTATTTTGTTGAAACTAACGGGCAGGAATTTAACCCCGCTATTTTAAATGAACTCAAGATAGGGATCAGGGGGAACACCGGCAATCGTTATGAAATGATGATGGCAAAGGAATCGGCCGCTACTTTGAAAACTTATTCAAATGTAAAATCGGTAGTGCCCGCAGTAACACTCAGAGGTACCAGCGATCCGCTGAACCCGGTTTACCCTGCCAAGTATCCGCGCTATAAGATCACGCCTAACTTCCCGGATTTTAAATGGAACGTTGACAACTACGGCCCTATCATTATCCCTAAAAAAGGCTGGACTGTTAAATTAGATAGCCTTACTTTCCCGGTTTATGGCCGCGCCATTGAGATTTATGAAAATAATAAAGTAAATGTTGTAGGTAAGGATATCATGATTAACGGAAAAAAAGCCGATACTTATACCTTTAAGCTCAACTACTATTTTATGATGGGTGATAACCGCCATAACTCGGAAGATTCGCGCTTTTGGGGTTTTGTTCCGGAAGATCACGTAGTAGGCAAGGCATTATTTACCTGGATGAGTATTGATAGTACAGCCACTTTCTTTGATAAAATAAGGTGGAACAGGCTATTCAGGGGCATACATTAATTGAAAATATAAAAACACTGAAGTGAACGTTGTAGGATTTGTAATTGCATTTATTATTTTAATCATATTGCCTTACGTAGGCTTATGGAAGTTATTTGAAAAGGCCGGCAGACCGGGTTGGGAAGCTATAATTCCGCTCTACAATTTTTATATAATGATCAAATTAAGCGGAAGGCCTGGCTGGTGGTTTGTATTGTTACTTATACCGGGGTTGGGCTTTCTTGTTGCCTTGGGTATAACAATTGATTTTATTAAATCTTACGGCAAGTTTACGTTTGCCGAACATTGTGCAGGTGTTGCACTGCAATTTATCTACCTGCCAAAATGGGGTTTTGATAAGGATACCAAATATTTAGGCCAATCGGCCAGTCCTGAGTTCAGGGCTAAATACAAGATCGCCTTAAAGAAAACCCAGGCACGTGAATGGGCCGATGCTATCATTTTTGCAGTGATAGCCGCCACGCTGATCCGTACGCTGTTTATTGAGGCGTATGTAATCCCTAGCGCTTCGATGGAAAGCTCGTTGCTTATTGGTGATTACCTGTTTGTAAGTAAAGTGAATTACGGGGCACGTTTACCCATGACGCCCGTTGCATTTCCTTTTGCACATCATACCATGCCGCTAATTAATACCAAGGCATATTGGGATGGCCTTGAGTTGCCATATTATCGTTTGCCAGGTTTAAGCGATGTGAAAAAAGGCGATGTGGTAGTTTTTAACTATCCTATGGATGCCGATTCGCCATATTTCAGGCCTGTTGATAAACGCGAAAACTATATTAAACGCTGCCAGGGCACTCCTGGTGACACTTTGAGCGTCGTTAACGCACAGGTATTTATAAACAACAAAGCGGCTATTACGCCGCCAAAAGGGGAGATCACTTATGATGTTAAAACAGACGGAAATGAGCTGAACCCGCAGATAGCAACGGATTTGCATTTGTCTGATATCTCATCGATAAATAACACCGAATTTGTTACCAATACTACCGAGGAGTCGGCAAAAGCACTGAGGGGATATTCAAACATCAAATCGGTTACACCGAGATTAACACCCAGGGGTGCTTCTGATCCTATGAACCCGGTTTATCCTGCCATTTTCTCCAATTACAAAATAGGGGCAAACATTCCTGATTATAAATGGAACGTTGACAACTTTGGGCCTATCATTGTACCTAAAAAAGGCTGGACAGTAAAGCTGGATAGTTTAACCTTCCCGATCTATGGCCGCGCTATCGCTGTATATGAAGGTAATAAAGTAGAAGTAAGCGGTAAGGACATCCTAATCAACGGACAGAAAGCCGATAGCTATACTTTTAAAATGAACTATTATTTTATGATGGGCGATAACCGTCATAATTCGGAAGATTCACGTTTTTGGGGCTTTGTTCCTGAAGATCACATAGTAGGTAAGGCGCTATTCATTTGGATGAGTGTTGATGATAACGCTTCATTCATTCATAAGATTCGTTGGAGCAGGTTGTTTAACCTGATCCATTAGGCTCCCTAACCCCTAAAGGGGGAACAATAGACAAGGCCTGTTTTGCAGAGCAAAACAGGCCTTGTGCTTTATTGTATACGCTGCCGCGGGCTTTATTATGGTTTCAGCTTTCAACTGAATTTTATGTAAGCTGGAAGCTTACATCGTAATCCCACAGGTTACGCTGCGCTAAACCTGCGGTAGTGGGTAGTTGTTGATTTAGAACTGTTGTTCCCCCTTTAGGGGGTTAGGGGGCTAATTCCGAACCTTTCCGCAAGTTTATTCAAATCCTCCACAACAGCATCAACTAATGGGATTCCATTGGCAATCCTGTCCGCTTCGGCTTCCATTTCAGGTTCGCCGGGGATGATGACCTTTTGCTCCGGATCAACCGTAGTTGATGATTTAAACCGCTCTATCCAGTTATCTAAATGATTTTTGAACTCATCAACCGGCCGGAAACCATCAACACGCATGGCGCCTAAAAAGTGGCCTATACCTGCGCCAACCGGGGCATTCGGCGGGTCAAGAAAAGCAACGAACGGCGGCACCCAGGGGCCGTAGTTTGCGCCGGATAGTACTGCTGATAATATATCAACGGTAGCGCTCAAGCCAAAACCTTTGTGGCTGCCATGATCACGATCGCTGCCGAGGGGCAGGAGGGAGCCTCCTGTTTTTAAGGCATGCGGATCGGTAGTGTAATTGCCCTCTTTGTCCTGAATCCAGCCTTCGGGAACTTGCTTGCCCAAACGCTGGGCTATTTCAAGTTTACCATTGGCAGCAGCCGAAGTAGCCATATCAACTATGACCGGCGGATATTTACCTGCCGGAAAGGCATAGCACATGGGATTGGTACCCAAAAGTCGCTCACTTGAAAAAGTAGGGGCAACCAGCGGACTGGCATTGGTCATGGCAAAGCCTATCATATCTTTCTCTACAGCCATTAATGCATGATAGCCTGCAATACCAAAATGATTGGAATTGCGTACTGACACCCAGCCCGAGCCGTATAATTCAGCTTTTTTAACGGCTACCTCCATTGCAAAAGGGGCAACCACCAAGCCAAGCCCTGCATCTCCATCTATTGTAGCCGTTGTAGGCGTTTCATGAACTATCCGGATATTGGGTGTTGGGTTAATGCGTTTCTTTTCCCAGAGGCGTACATAGCCGCTCAGGCGGGCCACGCCATGAGAATCGATGCCCCGCAGATCGGACTTGAGCAGCACATCAGCAGCTAAAACAGCATGTTCATGACTGCAGCCTATTGCTTTAAATATATCTTCTGTGAAGGTGCGTAGGGTAGATGGTGATATCAGCATAGGGGCAAAGATAACCGTTGATTTTTTTGATTACGCTGATTTCGTTGATTTTTGTCTGAACCTGGATTTGGGGGGATTTTTGGGATGGAAGGATTTTTTTGTCTGAACTCGAATTTTAAGGAATTATAAGAATTTATCGAATTTGGTGAGCATTCTGCTCATTCCTTAATTCTCCCAAATTCGAGTTCAGACCAAAGCAGGCAGGCAAAATCCTATAATCCGATTAATCCCATAAATCACGGTTCAGGCAAATTCTGCGTTAGGGATGGGAGCGGATACCTGCCCGTGCGTAATGCCTGCAGGCGTATGAGCGTACAGCCCGGGCCGCAGGCAACGCCAATAGCAGTGTGTTTAAATAATTATTAAAATATACGTCATTGCCAGGTACGAAGCAATCGCGAACTATACAGGGATGATTTGCATGGTTGCTCAGTAAAGTTAGGGATTGCTTCGTGCCTCGCAATGACGGGTGGGTGAGGATTGCTTCATTTCCTTACAGCTAATCCAATAAATATCCCCATAAAAAAAAGACCATCCGCTTACGCAAATGGTCTTTTTATTTTTTGATCCCACACCTTTCAGTGGGCCGGTCGTCTATCAAACTTTGATCTCAACCTCAACACCGCTTGGCAATTCAAGCTTCATCAGGGCATCTACAGTTTTTGAGTTAGAGCTGTAAATGTCTAATAAGCGCTTGTATGAGCAAAGTTGGAATTGCTCACGTGCTTTTTTGTTTACGTGTGGTGAACGTAATACGGTGAAGATTTTCTTTTCGGTTGGTAACGGAAGTGGTCCGCTAACTACAGCGCCTGTTGGCTTTACTGTTTTTACGATTTTCTCGGCAGATTTGTCTACCAGATTGTAATCGTAAGATTTCAATTTGATCCTGATTCTTTGGCTCATTGTTAATTTGAATTTTAACTACCCTAAGAGCTATTTATTAGGGATAGTTGATTGTTTATTTACTGTATTTGAAAATTTGGTGATTTGAAGATTTGAAAATTAAAAAGCATCTTCAAATTATCAAATCATCCAATCTTCAAATTAAATTTAGTCGATAGCAACTTGTTTGCGGCCTTTTGATTTGGCAACAACTTCGTCCTGTACGTTACGAGGTGCATCAGCGTAGTGGTCAAACTCCATAGTTGAAGTTGCACGGCCTGAAGTGATAGTACGTAATTGAGTTACGTAACCAAACATTTCAGAAAGTGGTACCATAGCTTTGATTACCTGTGAGCCGTTACGGGTGTCCATACCTTGCAGCTGGCCACGACGACGGTTCATGTCACCGATAACATCACCCATGTTTTCTTCAGGGGTTAAGATCTCGATTTTCATGATTGGCTCAAGCAATACCGGTTTACATTTTGGCAATGCTTCGCGGTAAGCAGAACGTGCAGCGATCTCGAATGATAACGCGTCCGAATCGACAGCGTGGAATGAACCATCAATCAAACGAACTTTTAAGCTTGTAAGCGGGTAACCTGCAAGTACACCATTGTCCATAGCGGCTTTGAAACCTTTCTCAACAGATGGGATAAACTCACGTGGGATAGAACCACCAACAATTTCGTTAACAAACTGCAAGCCTTCTTTGTTGTCGTCGGCTGGAGAGATAACAACCTGGATGTCGGCGAATTTACCACGACCACCAGTTTGTTTCTTGTAAGTTTCACGGTGTTGAATAGTACCGGTGATAGCCTCTTTGTAAGCTACCTGAGGAGCACCCTGGTTAACTTCCACTTTAAACTCGCGTTTTAAACGGTCCATCAAAATATCCAGGTGTAACTCACCCATACCAGAGATAACTGTTTGACCAGTATCTTGATCTGTTTGTACGCGGAAAGTTGGATCCTCTTCGGCTAGTTTACCTAAAGCAATACCTAATTTATCAACGTCGGCCTGAGTTTTAGGCTCAATTGCCAAACCGATAACCGGCTCAGGGAATACCATCGACTCAAGAACCAACTGATGTTTCTCGTCGCAAAGGGTATCACCTGTTTTGATATCTTTAAAGCCTACTACCGCAGCAATATCACCTGCACCTACGTTAGGGATAGGGTTTTGCTTGTTAGCATGCATCTGGAAGATACGGCTGATACGCTCTTTGCTTTCTGAACGCATGTTGTACACGTATGAACCAGCATCAAGGTTACCAGAGTAAACACGGATGAAGCATAAACGGCCCACAAACGGGTCGGTAGCAATTTTAAATGCTAATGCTGCAAATGGTTCTTTAACGTCTGGTTTAACCAAAATTTCGGCACCGGTGTCAGGGTTAGTACCAACAACACCTTTTGAATCAAGAGGTGAAGGCATTAACTCCATCACATAGTCAAGCATGGTTTGTACACCTTTGTTTTTGAAAGATGAACCGCAAGTCATCGGAACGATTTTACCGGCCAAAGTAGCCTGACGTAAAGCGTCTAATACTTCGCGCTCAGTGATGGTTGTAGGATCTTCAAAGAATTTCTCCATTAAAGAGTCATCAAACTCAGCAACTGCTTCCAATAATTTCTCTCTCCACTCAGTAGCTTCGTCAAGCATATCGGCAGGGATAGGCACTTCGGTAAAGGTCATACCTTTATCGTGCTCATTCCAAACAATACCACGGAAGTTGATCAAATCAACCACACCTTTAAACTGGTCTTCAGCACCGATAGGTAACTGTAATGGGATAGCAACGCTGCCCAACATTTCTTTAACCTGTTTTACCACGTTTAAGAAATCGGCGCCAGAGCGGTCCATTTTGTTAACGAAACCAATACGCGGTACGTTGTAGTTGTTAGCCAAACGCCAGTTGGTTTCTGACTGAGGCTCAACACCGTCAACCGCGCTGAATAAGAACACCAAACCATCAAGTACACGTAATGAACGGTTTACCTCTACGGTAAAGTCCACGTGACCCGGGGTATCAATGATGTTCATGTGATAGTTGTGGTTACGGTATTTCCAGTTTACGGTTGTTGCAGCCGAAGTGATGGTGATACCACGCTCCTGCTCCTGGGCCATCCAGTCCATAGTAGCGGCACCTTCGTGTACCTCACCAATTTTGTGGCTTACACCAGCATAGTAAAGGATACGCTCGGTAGTGGTAGTTTTACCAGCATCAATGTGAGCGGCAATACCAATGTTTCTTGTATATTTTAGATCTCTTGACATGTCAATTATTGAGTTTTTGAATTAGTGAATTAGTGATTGAATAAAAACGTGCGGATCAAGTCCTATTGTATCTTCAATTGTTAATTCAATCCTTTTATTTGTTTTTTATGGGATGAATTGCCGAAATAATGAATTATTGATTAGTAAAATGTTACCAAATCAATAATTCACTAATTCAGTCATTCACTAATTAGAATCTAAAGTGAGAGAACGCTTTGTTAGCCTCAGCCATTTTGTGCGTATCTTCTTTCTTCTTAACAGCGGCACCTTCGCCTTTAGCTGCTGATATGATCTCGCCGGCTAATTTCTCCATCATGGTTTTTTCACCACGACGACGTGCATAGCTGATTAACCATTTCATACCTAAAGCTATTTTACGCTCCGGACGAACCTCTGTAGGTACCTGGAAGTTAGCACCACCTACACGGCGGCTTTTTACTTCAACAGCAGGCATTACATTGTTTAAAGCTTTTTTCCAGGTTTCTAAGCCGTTTTCGCTTGTTTTTTTCTCAACAATTTCAACAGCGTTGTAAAAAATAGAGTATGCGGTTGATTTTTTACCATCATACATCATGTTGTTTACAAACCTTGTTACCAAAGTATCATTGAACTTTGGATCAGGAAGGATAATTCTCTTTTTTGGTTTTGACTTTCTCATTGCTTTCTATCCTCCTTAATTATTTCTTTTTACCTTTTGTTGGCGCTGCTGCTACCTGACCTGGTTTAGGACGTTTGGTACCATATTTTGAACGTCGTTGGTTACGGCCAGCTACACCTGATGTATCCAGTGCACCACGTATGATGTGGTAACGTACACCTGGTAAGTCTTTAACACGACCACCGCGGATCAAAACGATAGAGTGCTCCTGTAAGTTGTGACCTTCACCTGGGATGTAAGCGTTTACTTCTTTACCGTTGGTTAAGCGCACACGGGCAACTTTACGCATTGCTGAGTTTGGTTTTTTAGGGGTAGTGGTATACACACGTGTGCATACGCCTCTTCGCTGTGGACAGCTGTCCAACGCTGGTGACTTACTCTTGTCAACCAGAGCTACTCTACCTTTTCTAACTAATTGCTGAATAGTAGGCATTTCTTGCTTTTTTGTCTAATTATTTTATCCCGCATTTCGGGACTGCAAAAGTACGAACATTATTTTTGATTTTCAAGTAGTTGTGTGAAAGTTTTTTTAAGGGGAAGAAGTTGAGGGTGTGAGGATTAAAATTTTGTTTTCGGGTGGTAAATTGTCTGAACTCGAATTTCTGGAATTAAAGAATTAGCAGAAGGAAAAACAAATTCAATAAATTCTAACAATTCATTTAATTCGAGTTCAGACAAAAGCAAACTAACCTCCAATCTCCAATTACTAAACCGGGCAATACCTTCGGCCCGGGCTTTACGTTCATACGCCTGCATGCCTTACGCTCATTGGCCGGTATCCACTTCCATCCCTATTGCGAAATTCGTTTCAATTAATATTATGCCTACAGGTATAATAAAAAAGGGCCGGTTACCGATGTAACCAGGTTTAGGTGACAGCGGGCCGGCCCATAATATTTTATATAATGATTTAATAAGGGAGTTTATTCTTTTACCTTATTCCAGGTATCGCGGTTAAAAGCCAATACTTTGACGGTGTTGCCGCTCGCATCTTTAGTGAATTTTAAAGGAAAGCCAAACGCTTGGTTTAAAAACAGCACATCTGATAGGGGCTTAAAATTGATCTCCTTGCCATCCCATGATTGTTTAAGCGTTAAACCATTGGGTATTGCAGTGATTGTGATAAAAAGATCAGCCCGCTCATCCGACTGGTATTTGCCTGCTAAAACTTTTATTTGGTCGGGCTTCAGCTGTACCTCTTTTGGAGGAGTATAGCTTTTTATTTTAATAAAGGTTTGCCGGCCACCCAAAGAAATTTGGCTGATCTCTCCCGCTTCATTCTTTGAAAAAACAACAGGGATTTTTTCATCTCCATCGTCATCCATAAGTTCAAATTTAAGATCCGATTTGCGGGTTAAAATTAATTTTTGATCTCCTCCAAGTTGTTGAGCAACCAATTTATCGCCATCTGCCACTAATTTATAAACCCTGAACTCGTTTTCCTTTAATTGGTAAATGCCTTCAAATGCTTTGAGCTGGGTATCTGTGATAATAGTTATATGATGTTTGGGAGTTTTGGCTATGGTTGTAACGGCGCTTACTATAAGTGATAAAGTTAATGCAGCTATAAATGCAAGCCTGCATACGTAGCTCATGGTAGATTTAATGCAGTTCATTTTTGATAGGTTTGTAATGTATGGACCAAATTTAGAAAAAAATATTTTTAAAAATCAAATTTTACAGAATTAAATTTTGTTGTAATTTATTTTATGGATTTTTAATTTTGATTTTTTGACAAATAGCAATTAAATACGCAATAAAATTCGGCGTTTATTATAGTCTGCACATATAAAAGAGCACCGGTAAAAACCGGCACTCTCTTTCATCACTCACTAAACTACTTATGGAAAACTTAAACTAACAATCTTAATAACCGCGGTCGTGATAATGGCCATGGTCGTCACCGTCATGGTAGCCATTGTTATAACCATTATTATAACCGTTACGGTATCTATGGTGGTGACCATAATCTTCACGTACTACACAACCTGAGGTTACAGATACTACTGCTGATATTAAAAGTGCCAAAGCAACAAATTTCCTTTTCATGGTATAAAATCTTTAATCATCATCTTTATTGAAGATGTACATATATATGACTAATGGAAATGGAAAAGGATTAATCGGGGGAGATTAATTTGAAAAAGAATAGCTTTGGTAGCTTGTTCATAATCAAGCGTCATTGCGAGGTACGAAGCAATCCCCAAGAAGTAGAGAGGCTATGCAAATCCGCCCTGTAAAGTAGGGGATTGCTTCGTACCTCGCAATGAAGGGATGTAATAAGTAGTCGTTTATCTTAAAAAAATAGCGTGGCCACATTTCGAATCAAACCACCCCCATATTCTCCCTGTACTCCTGCTGAATGATCAACAAACAATTAGCACACAAACACCCGTCATACAGTTCGCTTACATATTGTACCTCATTAATAGTAAGCTGCACGGTACTGCACTGGCACTTGGTGAATGAATTGGCTTTACATTCAAAAGGTGTTTCGCAACGTTCGCAACGGATAATTTCGTGTTTGTGCATTTGTTTTTAAGTCCGAAAGTCGGGAAGTCCGCAAGTCCGAAAGAAGTGGTGCGGAAGTCTTGAGTCAAAGGTATCGAATAAACACAAGTTCTATGTCAGCTCAATCCCACTAAAACAAAAAAGTCCATAAGCTAAAACTTATGGACTTTAAATCTATTGTTCTTTGTCTTTCGGACTTATCCGACTTACGGACTTTACGACTACAAAAAAACTTAAGCTGAGCAAGTCACGCAGCCTTCTTCCATTGAGCAGGTTGGGCCTGCAGGAATTTCGTCGGCAACGGCGTCAACAACGGCAGGGATAACCGGATCCATGTTTTTGCCGCCCTGGTTCTCAACAGTAAATTTAACCGCTTGCGATGCCGCTTGTGTACGCAGGTAGTACATACCTGTTTTCAAGCCTTTTTTCCATGCATAGAAATGCATTGAAGTAAGTTTTGAAGCGTTTGGCGAGTTGATGAACAGGTTCAATGATTGCGACTGGCAAATGTACGCGCCCCTGTCGGCAGCCATATCAATGATGCTGCGCATCTTGATCTCCCAAACAGTTTTGTACAATGCTTTGATATCAGCCGGAATCTCGGGGATTTCCTGGATTGAACCGTTTGCGCTGATGATCTTATCTTTCATGCTGGTGCTCCACAAGCCAAGGTTAACCAAATCGCGTAGCAGGTATTTATTTACTACAATGAACTCACCGCTTAATACACGACGGGTGTAAATGTTTGAAGTGTATGGCTCAAAACATTCATTGTTGCCCAAAATTTGTGATGTTGAAGCAGTTGGCATTGGTGCAACCAATAATGAGTTACGTACGCCATGGTTCATTACATCTAAACGCAGGTTTTCCCAATCCCATCTGCCGCTTTCTGGTTTTACACCCCATAGATCGAACTGGAATTTACCTTGTGACAGTGGTGAACCTTTGAAAGTTTCGTAAGCGCCATCTTTTATAGCCATATCTTTTGAAGCTGTCATAGCTGCAAAGTAGATGGTTTCAAATATCTCGATGTTCAGTTTCTTAGCTTCATCGCTTTCAAACGGCATACGCAGCTGGATGAAAGTATCAGCCAAACCTTGTACACCTAAACCAATAGGACGGTGACGTAGGTTTGAGTACTCAGCTTCCTTAACAGGGTAGTAGTTGCCATCAATGATCCGGTTAAGGTTCACGGTAGCCTGGTAAGTTACTTCGTAAAGTTTTTCATGGTCAAAAGTACCGTTGTTAATGTAACGTGGCAATGCTAATGAAGCAAGGTTACAAACAGCTACTTCGTTTGCATCGGTATACTCGATGATTTCGGTGCAAAGGTTTGAGCTTTTAATGGTACCTAAGTTTTGCTGGTTTGATTTACCGTTGGCAGCATCTTTATATAATAAGTATGGTGTACCGGTTTCAACCTGCGCGTCAAGTACAGCAAACCAAAGTTCCTGTGCTTTTACAGTACGGCGCTGACGGCCTTCTTTTTCGTATTTAACGTAAAGCTCTTCAAACTCTTTACCCCAGCAATCGGCTAAGCCTGGTGCTTCGTGCGGGCAAAATAAGCTCCAATCTTCATTGGCTTCAACGCGTTGCATAAACAGGTCAGATACCCAAAGGGCGTAGAACAAGTCGCGGGCACGCATTTCTTCTTTACCATGGTTTTTACGCAGGTCAAGGAATTCAAAAATATCAGCATGCCATGGCTCTAAGTAAACAGCGAAAGCGCCTTTACGTTTACCACCGCCCTGATCTACATAACGTGCAGTATCATTAAATACACGCAGCATTGGGATGATGCCGTTGCTGGTACCATTAGTACCGCTGATGTATGAACCTGTAGCCCTTACGTTGTGGATGCTTAAACCGATACCACCCGCGCTTTGCGAAATTTTGGCGGTTTGTTTCAAAGTATCATAAATGCCTTCGATGCTGTCATCTTTCATGGTTAACAGGAAGCATGACGACATTTGTGGTTTTGGTGTACCTGCATTGAACAGGGTTGGTGTAGCATGTGTAAACCAACGCTCGCTCATTAAATGGTATGTTTTAATGGCGCTTTCAATATCGTGTTTGTGGATACCAACCGATACACGCATGAACAGGTGCTGAGGGCGCTCGGCAATTTTGCCATCGATTTTTAACAGGTATGATTTTTCAAGGGTTTTGAAACCAAAGTAATCAAAACCAAAATCGCGGTCATAAATGATGGTGCTGTCAAGCAGTTCGGCATTTTCTTTAATCACCTCATAAACATCATCGGCAATAAGGGATGCGTCTTTACCGGTTTTCTTATCAACATATTCATGCAGGAGGCGCATGGTTTCAGAAAACGATTTGATGGTGTTTTTGTGTAGGTTGGATACCGCTATACGCGAAGCCAGCAAAGCATAATCAGGGTGCTTGGTGGTTAATGAAGCGGCGGTTTCGGCAGCCAGGTTATCCAGCTCGGAGGTGGTAACGCCGTCAAACAAACCTTCAATTACCTTTTTAGCCACATCAATAGGGTCAACTAACTGAAACCCGTAGCACAGTTTTTCGATACGTGCGGTGATCTTGTCAAATTTTACGGACTCTCTTCTGCCGTCTCTTTTTATTACGAACATTTTCCCCCTCCTTTTGCCCCGTTAAAAGCGAAGCTTTTTTAGTTAATATTATTGTGATTTGATTATTTTCTGAACCTTGATTTTCCTGATTTTGGGATTAGCCTGAAACCATCTAATCACCAATCTCTAACCTCTTCAATTAAAAATCATCATCAAGCGAAAAGCTCTTGCTTTCGGCCGATGCGTTTAGTACACCACTTTTTTGGTAATCGCCTACGCGTTTTTCAAAAAAGTTGGTTTTGCCCTGCAATGAAATCATTTCCATGAAATCGAACGGATTAGTGGCATTATAATATTTATCATAGCCCAATTCGCTCAACCATCTGTCGGCCACAAACTCAATGTACTGGCTCATCAGTTTGGCGTTCATGCCTATCAGGTTAACAGGCAGTGCATCGGTGATAAATTCTTTTTCAATTTCAACAGCGTCGGTAATAATTTTAGTAACCTGTTCCTGTGGCAGTTTGTTTTCGAGCATACCATACAATAAGCAGGCAAATTCGCAATGTGAGCCTTCATCACGTGAAATCAGCTCATTGCTGAAAGTTAAGCCCGGCATCAGGCCACGTTTTTTAAGCCAGAATATAGAGCAAAAGCTGCCAGAAAAGAAGATACCTTCAACAGCTGCAAACGCTACTAAACGCTCGGCAAAGTTGCCATTGTTGATCCATTTCAACGCCCACTCGGCTTTTTTGCCAACACACGGTACAGTTTCAATAGCGTGGAAAAGACGATCTTTCTCGGCCGGATCTTTTACATAGGTGTCTATCAGCAGGGCATAGGTTTCAGAATGGATGTTTTCCATCATGATCTGGAAACCGTAAAAGCACCGTGCTTCGGGCAACTGTACTTCGCTCATGAAATTTACCGCCAGGTTCTCGTTCACGATACCATCGCTTGCGGCAAAAAAAGCAAGTACATGCGAGATGAAATGTTTCTCGCCCGAATTAAGACTTTCCCAATGTTTGATATCGTCCGACAGGTCGATCTCTTCGGCTGTCCAGAAGCTGGCCTCCGCCTTTTTGTACATTTCCCAAATTGCGGGATACTTGATGGGAAGGATAACAAACCGGTCCTTGTTTTCCCGTAGTAATAATTCGTTTTCCAAACTCATTGGTGCCTACTTTTTTTTAATTTCTTTCTTCATTCAGGTATTCAGACACGAAAGCGGGCCTTACCTTTCAATAAAGCCTTGAATTTTGATGCCTTCGGATCGATCCTTAGCAACTGTATTGTTTAACTTTCTGACAGCCAGTGATTTAATCAGGGGTTGACGAGTGCGTCGGGCTGTCGGCCGAATGCCTTTTTATTACCTTGTTGAGCAAAGTTAATGTTTGAATTGTGTAGTTGTGAATGATAGTTTTTCACAAACCCCCGAGTTATCAACACTTGAATAAGCCGGAGTTATCAACATCAAAAATTAATGAACTTGAAAACAACGTATTAAACGGCGGGGTGAAAATTAATAGCTTCAAAACTTGCGGATTACAATAATTTAACATTGTAAATTACTTGACGCTTTGCCGACAATTATTGCCAATAATGTAAGGCTTTTACTTTGGGCCGATATGAATATCTAAATGAGCGGATAAATTTTCCCGGCGACGAAAATGTGGAAAACAAATACGCCCATAAGTCATCAACTTATGGGCGTATTCCTCAAAGTTTTACGAATTATTTTTAGTCCTCTACCGGAACAAATTTCATTGATACCGAATTGACACAATGACGGGTATTTTTGGGTGTCATATACTCGCCTTCAAACACGTGGCCCAGGTGGGCACCGCAATTAGCACATAAGATCTCTACCCTGCGGCCATCGGCATCCACTTCGCGACGAACCGCTCCGGAGATCTCATCGTCGAAACTTGGCCAGCCGCAAAATGATTCAAATTTATCTTCCGAACGGTACAATGGTGCATCGCAGCGTTTGCAAACGTACAGGCCGTGTGCCTTATTGTTTAGTAACGAGCCGGTAAACGGCCTTTCGGTGCCTTTGTATAATATTACCCTTTCTTCTTCGGGCGTTAATTGATTGTATTCCATATTTTTTTGTTGGGATTACACAGATTTTTGATGATTTCACCGATTAAGATTTTATTCGGCTTTTCGATCTATATAAAGATACGACAAATCGGGTCGATATAATGTTTTACCGGTTGATGTTTACACTGGTTTGACGGGGGAGCGGCAAATGTGTTGATGTGCAGATTTCAGATGTGCAAATTGCAAAAAACAGATAACCGCGGGTTTTTAATCTATATTATGTCAGCTGAAAACCGAAGCTATGCTTAACCGCTGGCTGAAAGCCCGCGGCGGTGCGCTTAGTATCCTGCGTCCAGCTTTTTCAACAACTCAAGGCCATTATCCCATTCACCATAACCTGCTGATACATTGATATGGCCTGCGTCACCTATATTCACTATCTCACTTCCCCAATTGTTTGCAAATAACCGGGCCCGTTCCGGGTTTACGTAGAAATCATTATTACTAATCACAGTTATTGATTTGAATGGTAGTTTGCCTAAAGGCATCGGCGTAAAACCACTTGTGCCGGTTGGATAGCTATCCGCTTCGGTATCGCTCGGCGCAACCAGTAATGCTCCTTTTATGTTAATGTTATATTGCCCGGCCCATCGGGCTATGGCGGCGCAGGCAAGGCTATGGCCAACTAATATCACATTTGCCGGATCATGCCTGTTTACATATTCATTTAGAGTTTTTACCCAATCGCTGCAAACAGGAGTTTCCCAATCCTGTTGTTCAACACGGGTAAAGTTGAACTGCTTTTCCCAGATGCTTTGCCAATGCTGCGGGCCTGAATTGCCCAGACCGGGATGTATAAGAATGTCAGCGTTGAAAGTCATAGTTTCAGTAAGATGTTAAATATCCTAATAATTGAATGCTCAATATATGGATTTTTAAATAGTTGCCCGCAGTAGGCTAAGGCAGTTAAACTCCCCCTTTAGGGGGCTGGGGTGCTTCAGCGATTTGCTTAATCACCGCATTCCGCTTTAATAACAACCTCGTCATATAATTAGATAAAAACAGGAAGTTCGCAGCTTCTCCAAATATCCCTCCGGGCGATTCGAAAGTGAAAATATCACGCATCATAGTTTGGTTAAGGATGGGATAAAAATAGTGCTCGTGGGTAAAGTTTTTAAAAGCACCTTCAACCTGGACATCCGTAAAGTAATTAGGGTATTCCATTTCGGTGATCTTTGAGGTAAGGTTTTGCCACACGCCGAAATGTTTGGCCCGCCATGTAACGGTTTCGCCGAGTTCTATCAGGCCGCTTGTCCGCCCGGCAATAGCCTGCTCGCCGGTATGTTTGGTTGATTCTACATGCACATCAATATTACGGGCAATATCAAAAACTTTTTCAACAGGGGCATTAATATGGGTGGCAAGCAGGATTTGTGATGGCATGTGATATAAAAAAATAGGCTGTTGCATAACAACAGCCTAAATATAAGGTTACGCTTTGCAAATAATCAGCGTAATCATAAAAATCAAAAAACGATCAACGGTTAAAATTCCGCATTCTTAGGAAACCTTGGGAAAGGGATCACATCGCGGATGTTGCCCATACCCGTAACAAACAATACCAGACGCTCAAAACCTAAACCAAAGCCGGCATGCGGACAAGATCCAAAACGGCGGGTATCCAGGTACCACCAAAGCTCTTCGGTAGGAATGCCCATTTCATTCATGCGTTGTTCAAGCTTGTCTAAACGTTCCTCGCGCTGAGATCCGCCAACAATTTCGCCGATACCCGGAAACAGGATATCCATAGCGCGTACAGTTTTACCGTCGTCGTTCTGGCGCATGTAAAATGCTTTAATTTCCTTCGGGTAATCGGTCAGGATTACCGGCTTTTTGAAATGTTTTTCAACCAGGTAACGTTCGTGCTCGCTCTGCAGATCGGTACCCCAGCCTTCAACAGGATAAACAAATTTTTTCTTTTTGTTCGGGGTCGATTCTTTCAGGATGTCGATAGCTTCGGTATAAGTGAGGCGCTCAAAATCGTTATTTAAGCAAAACTGCAATTTTTCGAGCAGCGTCATTTCCGAACGCTCGTTTTGCGGTTTGGTTTTTTCTTCTTCGGTTAAGCGCTGGGTTAAAAACTCAATATCATCGGCATTTTTATCAAGCGCGTATTTGATCACGTATTTCAACATGTCTTCGGCAAGGTCCATGTTGTCAACCAGATCGTTAAAAGCTACTTCGGGCTCAATCATCCAAAACTCGGCCAGGTGGCGGGTAGTGTTTGAGTTTTCTGCACGGAAAGTTGGGCCGAAGGTATAAATATCGCTCAAGGCCATAGCACCAAGTTCGCCTTCCAGTTGACCGGATACGGTTAAGTTGGTAGCACGGCCAAAAAAATCCTGCTTGAAATCGATCTCGCCGGTTTCAGTTTTCGGGATGTTATCCAAATCGAAGTTGGTAACGTGGAATGTTTCGCCCGCGCCCTCCGCATCCGAAGCGGTAATTACAGGTGTATGCAGGTAAACAAAGCCTCTCTCCTGGAAAAACCGGTGTACAGCAAATGCCAGGCTGTTGCGTACCCTGAAAATAGCGCCGAAAGTGCTGGTGCGGAAACGCAGGTGAGCGTTCTCCCTCAAAAACTCAAGGCTATGTTTTTTAGGCTGGATAGGATATTTTTCAGGATCACTATCGCCTAAAATCTCAATTTCAGTAGCTACAACCTCAACAGTTTGGCCTTTACCTAAAGATGCGATGAGCTTACCTTCAACGCTTAATGCTGCACCAACGGTGATGCGTTTAAGCAAAGCCGGATCGGTATTTTCAAAATCGACAACAATCTGGATATTATTATTAGTTGAGCCATCATTCAAAGCAATAAAACGATTTGAACGGAATGCACGCACCCATCCTTTAACGGTTACATCAATTTCGGTTTGCTGGCTTTGCAGCAATGCTTTGATCTTAGTTCGCTGACTCATAAATTGTAATTCTGTATAAAACTGTATAATTTTTAGAGTCGCAAAAATACAATTAATTATCAAAGCACACTTTGAAACATCAGCTAAAAAACATTAGCCGGTTATTATAGAAAGGAAATATCGGAGAGAGGGGTATAGTGGGAAAATGAAATCTATAATCCAAAACATAGCCGGGAACATATGGCATTCCCGGCCATTTCTTTTTGCGCTTACTTGCCTGATACCATAATGGTGTCACGACGGTTTAAGCTTGGTGCCGCCTGACCGCCAACCATAATCGTGTCTTTGGTTTTATTCAACGACTGATTAAGGATGCTTTTTTTAGTACTAACGCTGTCTTGCTTTGGAGCTACGCCATTTTTTTGGCAACCAGCAAGTAACAGGAGTGATACTGAGGCGGTTAGTAATAGAGCTTTTTTCATAAAACAAATTTACAACTAATACGAATAATAAATTCGTTAAGTTACACTAATACGTAAGTTAATACTTGAGTGTTGCTTTAAACTTGCCTTCGCTAAAAAAAACCTTATCCGGGTAACTCCCCGGAGGGTTATCGTTCACTTTCAGAAACCTGAGTTCGAAAAGCCCCTGTAATATCTTATCGGTCTGATTATACGAAATTATAGTTACCGAACTAAGGTGAGTTGGGTCGGGCTTATATTCCACCAATAAGGCTCCGTTTTTTGTAACCCGGTAAAATTTTTCGTTTGCTTTGAGTGTATAATACCCAACCCCGTCAAATACGATTTTGAAACTCATTTGTTCTTCTTCAGTCCCGGTATTGGTTTTTCCTGATATCGTAATAGTATCGCCCAGGATATTTGAACCTGAAGGATCAGCCTCCCATTTGGCATTGTTTTTTTGCGCAAGTATAAAATCAGGAGCAACCGGAAAATTGCAGCAATCCTTCTTTTTGCAAGCCGAAAAAAGCAGCGTCACGGCTATAGTTAACATAAACCGGGGGTATTTCATTGATTTGGTGATGAGAGGTTAACTAATTGTACAGGTAATATAAAGGTATTTAAAAGTAAGGCATATTATACAGGCTTTCAGTAAGTTTGCCGCTCATTTAATTTTTTGCCCATGAACCCCAGATTGAGCCTTGTTATTGGCATTTTATGTATCTCCTTTTCGCCGATATTTGTAAAGCTTGCCGGGGTATCGCCAATTGGTTCGGCGTTTTACAGGGTGTTTGTAGCATGGGTTTGCCTGGCGCCTTTTTGTATAATTAAAAGGAAACTTAAAGTAGATCAAAAGCAACTGTTGGTATCTATAGCTGCAGGAATGGTTTTCGCCATGGATATTGCTGTTTGGAATATTTCATTGTTAAAAATCAGCGCCACTGTTTCAACGCTGATAGCCAACCTGGCACCGGTTTGGGTGGGTTTAATGAGTTTCCTGTTTTTAAGAAAGCGGTCGGGCCTGCTATTCTGGATAGGGACGTTTATAGCCATCGCCGGTATGGTGATATTGGTAGGTTATGAGCATATATTACATATGGAACTTAATACGGGTATATTATTGGCCATGCTGGCCAGCTTTTTTTATGCCACCTACATCATGATCACTAAAAATATTATGGCCGGGATTGATGTGTTTAGTTTTATGTTTTACAGTATGCTAAGTGCCAGTATTTTTTTGCTGGTGATAAATGGATGCATGCATAATGATATTATTCATTTGTCATTAAAAGTATGGCTTTGTTTTATTGGTATGGGGCTTATTTGTCAGTTAGCAGGCTGGCTTACTATTAATTATTCGTTGCGCTATCTCGAATCAACCAAAGTATCTATCGCTTTATTGAGCCAAACAGTTTTTGCCGGGCTGCTTGCTGCATTTTTACTCCATGAGCGTTTGGGTTTTAATGAGATAGTGGGCAGCGCCATTGTTTTGGGTGGCATAGCGGTAACATTTTTAAAGCCACGTAATCAGGCAAATAAAATTGTATCTTAACGATTGTTAATTATCCAACAAGGTTTTGCCCTACATTTGCAGCTAACTCATGATCCAAAAATCCACTATCGACCGTATTATGGAAGCCACCGACATTGTGGAGGTGATAGGGGAATTTGTACAGTTAAAAAAACGCGGGGCCAACTATGTAGGCCTTTCGCCATTTGCCAATGAGCGCACCCCTTCGTTCACGGTATCGCCGGCAAAAGGGATTTTTAAAGATTTCTCAACTGGAAAAGGTGGCTCGGCGGTTACATTTTTAATGGAGCTGGAAAAGTTCAGCTATCCCGAAGCCCTGAAATGGCTGGCGAAAAAATACGGCATCGAGGTTGAAGAAACCGTTGAGGCTCCCGAAAACCGTGAGGAAGAGCTTCGCCGCGAAAGCCTCATGATCGTATCAGCCTTTGCCGCTAAGTTTTTCCATGAAACCATGCTCGAAACCGAAGAGGGGCAAAGCATTGGTCTCAGTTACTTTAAAGAACGGGGGTTTACTGCCGAAACCATCAAAAAATTTGAGTTAGGCTATTCGCCCGATCAATGGGAAGCTTTTACCGGTGCTGCTATCAGAAACGGCTATAAAGAGCCATTTTTGGTTGAAAGCGGCCTGTCGGTAAAGCGGGATAACGGTGCGCTGTACGATAGGTACCGCGGCAGGGTAATGTTCCCGATTCATAGCTTTACGGGCAGGGTGATAGGCTTTGGTGGCCGTACGCTAAAGAAAGATAAGAACGTAGCCAAATACGTTAACTCGCCCGAGTCTGAGATCTACCATAAATCAAATGTACTTTACGGGCTTTATTTTGCCAAAAAAGCTATCCGCGAGCAGGATAACTGCTACCTGGTAGAGGGTTATGCCGACGTACTCTCGGTACACCAGGCCGGGGTTGAAAATGTGGTGGCCTCTTCGGGTACATCGCTTACTACCGAGCAGATCAAGCTCATCGCTCGTTTTACCAAAAACATCACCATATTATATGATGGCGATGCGGCGGGGATAAAAGCCTCGCTGCGTGGTTTGGATATGATCCTGGAAGAGGGACTCAACGTAAAAGTGGTGCTGTTCCCGGATGGGCATGATCCCGATTCGTTTGTACAGTCGAAGGGTTCAAGCGCTTTCAAAAAACATATCGAGGAAAATAAAAAGGATTTCATCCTCTATAAAACCCAGATCCTGCTTAAAGAAGTTGGCAACGATCCGATAAAAAAAGCCGACGTAATCCGTGAAGTGGTTGAAAGTATTGCCAAAATCCCGGATAGCATTAAGGCTTCGGTATTTATAAAAGAGTGTAGCGGTTTATTACAGATAGATGAGCGCGCCCTTTTATCCGAGCTTAATAAAATGCGCACGGCTAAAGCCAAAAAAGAGGAGCAGCAGCGTCAGCAGCAAAACAACAGGTTTGCGGAAATGCCCGATGAACCTCACTTTTTTGATGAGCCGATAGAACCGGAACCCCAGGTTGCCAAGGACGACGCTTTCCAGGAGAAAGAAATTGTGCGTTTATTGCTGCATTACGGTAGCAGGATGATTGACTGGGACGGCATTGCCAATACCTACATAGGCCCCTTCATTATAGCTGAGCTAAGTGATGTTACCTTTGATCACCCGGTTTGTAAGCAGATCGCAGAAATTTACCGTCGCGAGGTAGAAAACGGTGTACTGCCGGATGAGGCCTATTTTATTCATCATAAGGATAAAGCTATCGTTGATTTAACCATTAACATGTTAGCCAGTAAGTATTCGCTTAGCGAAAACTGGTACGAAATGCATAAGATCACGGTGAACGATGAGCAGGCGAATATGAAGGCTACTATTCTCGGTGCGATATTTCACCTTAAAAAACATAAGGTTGGCAAGATGCTGGAAGACCTGCGCACACAACTTCAAAAAGCTGATACTGAGGCCGACCAGGAAATACTGCTTAATCAGTACATGCGCATGAAGAAAGTAGAAAAATCAATATCTGACTTTTTGGGATCCGTAATTATAAAATAATGGCCCAACACCTCGATCTTGGTCGCACCGGCGAAGCATTAGCTAAAACCCATCTTGAAAAGGCAGGCTACGAGATACTTGATGAAAACTGGACTTTCGGAAAAGCCGAAATAGATATTATTGCTTATAAAGACAAGGTTATTATATTTACCGAAGTAAAAACCCGCACGGGCAATGGCTTTGGCGAACCGGAAGATTTTGTTGATAACCGTAAACAAAAGCTCCTGGCCGAAGCTGCCGATGAATATATTTACCTCATGAACCACCAGGGAGAAGTGAGGTTTGATATCATCGCCATTTTGTTTGACCGCGGCGGAAATTATATACTAAACCATATAGAAGATGCGTTTTGGCCTTCGGCCACATAACACTTATGAATAACAATAAATTAAAGCTATTCTTTGCCGCCCTTGCCCTAACGGCTTTGGGTTACAGCTGTAAACATAAACCAGATAGTTCGGCTACAGATTATACCATAACCCCCGATGCCGGCACCAACTACAAAGCCGGCGATAAAATTGATATTAAAGTAGGTTATCCCGCAGGTAGTAAAGTTGATTCGGTAGTTTACCTGCTCGATTCCGCAAAAATTGCTTCCAGTAAGGATACTGCAGGTATCAGCCTTAAAACCGATACCATTGGCTTAGGCATCAGGATGATCACCGCCAAGGTTTATGAAGGTGGTAAAAGCAATGAGGTAACAACCAATATACTTCTTCTGGCTGCGAAGGCACCTGCCCGGTACACCTATAAGGTCGAAAAAGTATTCCCTCATGATACCGCCGCTTATACCGAAGGCCTGCAATACGTTGATGGTATTTTATACGAAAGTACCGGCGACTATAAACACTCGTCCATCCGTAAGGTAGACCTCAACACCGGCAAGGTTTTGCAGGAAACCAAGCTCGACACCCAATACTTCGGTGAAGGGTTATCTGTTGTGGGCGATAAAGTAATTCAGCTTACCTGGAAGGAAAAAGTAGGTTTTGTATACGATAAAAATACGTTGAAGCTACTTAACAACTTCACCAACAATGTTGGCCCGGAAGGATGGGGAATGTGCTTTGACGGTAATAAGTTGTACATGGATGACAGTACCAATCGTCTTTGGTTTTTGGATAAGAACAACTACCGCCCGATAGGGCACGTTGATGTATGCGATGATAAACAACAGATAGATTCGATAAACGAACTGGAATTTATCAACGGAAAGATCTATGCCAATGTTTATCAAACGGATAACATATTGGTGATTAATCCTAAAACCGGCGCTGTTGAGCAGGTGATTGATATGAAAGAAATTTACCCGGTAGCCAGCCGCCCGCAGGACAGGGATTGGAACAACAATGTACTAAATGGCATAGCCTGGGATGCCAAAGGTCAACGCCTGTTTGTAACCGGCAAAAAGTGGCCTCATTTGTATCAGGTTAAGTTTGTGCCGTTTCCTTAAGCCCCCTTGTCCCCAAAAGGGGAACTATTGTTTGAAATAAGAATTTTTATAAACGCGAAATGCCCGGAAAATCCGGGCATTTCGCGTTACAGTAGTATACTACCGCGAGTTTAGCGATAGCGTAACTCGTGGTTGGCATGGTGTAAGCTGAAAGCTTACATTCCACCAGCTGAAAGCTGAAATAGTATTAAACCATGGGCTGGGAGCCCTCGGCAGTATCATAATCAAGCTGCATCTTAACAAATAATTATTCTTTGATTTTATATCTAAATAATATCTTTAAACCAGTTAATTTATTCCTAACCTAATCATTTAAACATGTTTCAGAATTTGTTTTCTTTTGAAGGCCGTATTCGTAGAACGGAATACGGCATCAGCTTTATCATTTATGCCATTTGCTATTTGGTAATAATTAGCATTATACCGGGTGGTAGCGCAGTTTCAATGGTTGCATTCCTTGCTTTCATCCCGTTGCTTTGGTTTTTTTGGTCGCAGGGTGCAAAGCGTTGCCACGATTTGGGTAAGAGTGGTTGGTTCCAGATCATCCCTTTTTATTTTATAGCCCTTCTATTTTTTGATGGTGAAGCCGGTGAAAACCAGTATGGTGATAATCCGAAAGGCATAGGGGCCTCATTTGACCCGGCCGATTACCAAAGCCCTTTTCCGCCACCGCAAAGTCAGTCCACAGAAAGTTATTCGGAGACAAAAGAATAGTGATACACTACCGCGGGTTTAGCGATAGCGTAACTCGTGGCTTACGATCCATCAGCTGAAAGCTGAAGTCATGCTTAACCACGGGCTGAAAGCCCGCGGAAGTGTTTTAAACAAGAAACGCCCGGAAAATCTGGGCGTTTCTTGTTTAAAATTATAAAACTCCCCCTTTAGGGGGCTGGGGGGCGCTTACCTCCACGCTTTATACTGATTGATCAAGCCATTGGTTGATGAATCATGGCTGCTGATCTCAGCGTTATCTTTTAACTCAGGAAGGATCTTGCCGGCAAGTTGCTTGCCAAGCTCAACGCCCCATTGGTCAAAGCTGTAAATGTTCCAGATAATGCCCTGGGTAAAGATCTTGTGCTCATACGCAGCTATCAGTGCGCCTAAAGTATATGGGGTGATCTTTTTAATCAGGAATGAGTTTGTTGGACGGTTACCTTCAAACACTTTAAATGGAGCAATTTTAGCAATCTCTTCGTCTGATTTTCCGGCTGCTTTTAGCTCTTCAATAACCACCTCTTCGGTTTTACCGTTCATTAAAGCTTCGGTTTGAGCAAAGAAGTTTGAAAGCAACATATTGTGATGCTCGCCCAGCGGATTGTGTGACTGTGCCGGAGCGATGAAGTCGGCAGGGATCAGTTTAGTACCCTGGTGAATCAATTGGTAAAATGCATGCTGACCGTTTGTGCCTGGTTCGCCCCAAATGATCGGGCCTGTTGAGTAGTCAACATCTTTACCATTGCGGTCAACATGTTTACCGTTACTTTCCATATCACCTTGCTGGAAATAAGCCGAGAAACGGTGCAGGTATTGATCGTAAGGCAAAATAACATTGGTTTCGGCCTCAAAGAAATTGTTATACCAGATACCGATCAAGCCCATAATAACCGGGATGTTTTGATCAAACTCGGCAGATTTAAAATGGTTGTCGGTAGCATGTGCACCGGCAAGCAGGTCGGCAAAGTTTTCAAAGCCAATGCTCAGGGCAATTGATAAACCAATCGCGCTCCATAAAGAGTAACGGCCACCAACCCAATCCCAAAATTCAAACATGTTTTTAGTATCGATACCAAATTTTTCAACAGCTGCGGCATTGGTTGAAAGGGCTGCAAAGTGTTTAGCAACATCAGCTTCGGTAGCACCGCTGGCCAGGAACCAGTCGCGGGCGCTGTGCGCGTTGCCCATGGTCTCCTGTGTAGTGAAGGTTTTTGAAGCCACCAGGAAAAGGGTGGTTTCCGGATCAACCGCTTTCAGGGTTTCAACTATATGAGTACCGTCCACATTACTTACAAAGTGGAGGTTCAAATGATTTTTGTACGCTTTTAATGCTTCTGTAACCATTACCGGGCCCAGGTCAGAACCACCGATGCCGATATTAACTACATCAGTAATAGCTTTGCCGGTATAGCCTTTCCACTCGCCCGAGATAATGGCTTCGCTGAAGGCTTTCATCTGGTCAAGCACTTTATTTACATCAGGCATAACATCTTTACCATCAACATAAATAGGGGTGTTGCTGCGGTTACGTAATGCTATGTGCAGTACCGGCCGGCCTTCTGTAACGTTAATTTTTTCGCCCGAGTACATGGCGTCTATCGCCTCTTTTAGTGAACATTCTTTGGCCAGCTGTATCAATAAAGCGATGGTTTCGTCATCAATACGATTCTTTGAATAATCGAGCAGGATATCCTCAAACTGGATCGAGAATTTATTAAAGCGCTGGTCGTCAGCATCAAACATTTCCTTCAAACTTTTTGATACAATATCAATGTAATGATCTGTAAGATATTTGTAGGCCTGGGTTGTTGTAAAATCGGTAGTTGGCAGCATAATTGTGTTATTTTTTAACAAAAGTAAAAAGTTAATTGAAAGGTGATTGTTAAATAAAATAATAGTCTGTCTTAGTGTTAATTAAACACAGGCGGCATAGTGTTTACTTTACACCTAAAAATTATGAGAATTACAAAAGAATTACAAATATATTTTGAAGTTTTAAATTTTTATTTGATATATTTGTTTCGATGGTAATCAAATAAGGTATTTATCATCAATTTGTAAATTTACTTTAAAAGCACGTATTACTATGTTTGAAAAACTGTTTTTGCTTGTAAAAGATAACGCCGGGACGGCTGTTATCAACAACCCGGTGATTCCTGCTAAACATCATGATGCAGTGATCAATGAAGCTTCAAGTTCTATCATTGAAGTATTGAAAGGCCAGCTTGAAAGTGGCAAGGTGAAAGAGCTTATAAAGTATTTTCAGTTTTCGGGTAAGTACAACAATTCATTAGTATCAAGCATAACTTACAGTTTTGCCAGCAAGCTTAACATATTTTACAGCATCGATCCGGCCCATGCTTTGGCTGTTGCCAAGGCTTTGATCCCTGCCGTAATGAATGAGCTGGTTAAAGAAACCAAAAGTGGTGAGGCCAAAGAATTTGCCCTGGGCACTATGTTAACTAAACTAAACGGTAACCGTACAGATCTGAACCCGCTTGTGAACAACCTGATGGTTGCTTAATATATTATTACATCTGCCTGATGAACGGGCCTGCTGATTGTTAAACAATTTGCAGGCCTTTTTTATTTATAGCAATTTTTCAAATTACATATATTTGCCGCATGACTAAAGAACAAGTTCAGGATTTAAGGGATAGAGTAACTTCCCTGAGGAGGCATCTTTGACATCGATAAGAAGCTGGAACTACTACAAGAGGAACAGGAAATAACCATTGGTCCGCATTTTTGGGATCACCCTAAAGAGGCCGAAAAGGTACTGGCATCTATCAAAGTAAAAAAAGTATGGACAGATGCTTTTCAGAAAGTGGTATCGGTTGTTGATGACGCCGGTGTGCTTTTTGAATTTTACCAGGGAGGTGACGCTACTGAGGCCGAAATGCAGGAACAATATAATGCGGCTTTAAAGGCTGTTGAAGAGCTTGAATTTAAAAACATGCTTTCGGCCGAAGAAGATCAGCTGAATGCCGTACTTCAGATCACAGCCGGTGCAGGTGGTACCGAAAGCTGCGACTGGGCCGGTATGCTCATGCGTATGTATATTATGTGGGGTGAAAAGAATGGCTACAAAGTAACCGAACAGGACTACCAGGAGGGCGACGTAGCCGGGGTAAAAACCGTTACGCTGCAATTGGAAGGCGAATTTGCTTATGGCTATTTAAAAGGTGAAAATGGTGTACACCGTTTGGTGCGTGTATCTCCGTTTGATGCCAACGCCAAACGCCATACTTCGTTTGCTTCGGTATACGTATACCCGCTGGTTGATGATACCATTGAAATTGAAGTAAACCCTGCCGATATCGAGTTTGAAACCTTCCGTTCGGGCGGTGCCGGTGGGCAGAACGTGAATAAGGTAGAGACTGCAGTGCGTTTATATCACAAACCATCGGGCATTATCATCAAAAACCAGGAATCACGTTCGCAGTTACAAAATAAGGATAACGCCATCCGCTTGCTGAAATCGCAATTATATGAAATTGAGATGCGCAAACGTATGGAACTGACCAATGCCATTGAAGGTAACAAAAAGAAAATAGAGTGGGGCTCACAGATCCGCAACTACGTTTTACATCCGTATAAACTGGTGAAAGACCTGCGTACCGATCATGAAACTTCAAACGCGGCAGCAGTGCTTGACGGTGACCTTAACGATTTCCTGAAAGCTTACCTGATGGAATTTGGCGGCCCGAAGAGTTAAGGAATAAAAAACACTTGTCATGTTGAGCGATAGCGAAACATCTTCTTCACCAAGCATAGCTAATTTGCAGGGCGAAGAAGATACTTCGTTCCTCAGGATGACAACGTAAAAAGGGGGCAGCCCGCTGTGAATGATATAAAAACGGAGTTATCAGAAATGATACTCCGTTTTTTGTTTTCAGCATATTAATTGTATTTTAGACACATCCAATTTGCCCTTTAACAATATGAAAACTATCTTATCTGCCTTTGTGTTGACAGTTATAGCTTTTGCTTCCTTTGCACAGGAAAAACCTATGCCGCTTTATCCCAAAGGTGTTCCTAATTCAAAAAAATCCCCGGCAGCCTATGTTGAAAAAACAGACAACAGGAGCTGGATTACTTTGGTTACAGAGCCAACGTTAACGCCTTATTTGCCAGAGAAAGGCAAGGCTAATGGCGCAGCAATTGTTGTTTGCCCTGGCGGCGGATATTCCGGGCTGGCTTCAGATCATGAAGGCAAAGCCGTAGCCCAGGCTTTTGCGCAGATTGGAGTAACCGCTTTTGTGTTAAAGTACCGCTTGCCAAGCGATGATATCATGGCTGATAAATCTATCGGTCCATTGCAGGATGCGCAAATGGCTGTATACACCGTGCGCAAAAATGCTGCTGAGTGGAATATCAATCCGTCTAAAATAGGTATTATAGGTTTTTCGGCCGGCGGTCACCTGGCTTCAACTGAGGGTACGCATTTTGATAAACCGGTTATTGAGGATAAAGAAAATATCAGCGTACGCCCTGATTTTATGATGCTGATTTATCCTGTAATTTCTTTTGGAGAGTATGCCCACGTTGGCTCGAGGGAAAACCTGATAGGTAAGAGCCCGTCAGCAGAGCAGTTAGATCTGTATTCGAACGAGAAACAAGTGACTGCAAACACCCCGCCAACATTTTTAGTGCATGCCGAAGATGATACCGTAGTACCTGTGCAAAACAGTCTGTTGTTTTACGATGCGCTTTTAAAAAATAAAGTGAAGGCCGAAATGCACCTTTTCCAGGAAGGTGGCCATGGCTTCGGGATGAACAACTCTAAAAATAAAGGCAAATGGTTTGAATGGGGTGCTTCATGGCTGGAAGAAAATGGCTTTTTGAGCGGGAAATAATTCCACAGGAGCGATTTTTTTTCTGCTGTAAAACAGTAAGCCAATTTTATTGTTGAGGTAGACAGTCTTTTTTTGAGAAGTTCGACCTTAATGATCATTTTATGTTGAAAAGAATGCTGTTGGCAGTGTTGCTCATTACCGGTGCCTGCTTTAACGTTATCGCCCAATCCATCAAATACAAAAGCGTATCCGATCAGGATCTTACTTACGTTTTAAATAACCTGCAAAAGCGTTATGTATATACCGATCATAAAACGCTGAATATTGCGGTGTACCTTGTCGCCGATCAGCAGGGAGACGCTGATGCTCCGGCAGATTGCAAAACGCCGGGTTCTATTTATATAGCGGTAGCTGAAGTTAAACCCCAGCCCCAGCAATATGCTTATAAACTGAACCCGGTATGCGATCCCAAGTTTGTTAACTGGATCAAATCAAAAAAGATGTATAAGATCGCTTTCAGCTATGGCCCGGCAGCTAAAAGGAAAACAGCAACTATCGGGATTACGTTGAAAAAGCTGGTGGTGGAGTAGATTAAAAAACGTCATTGCGAGGAAACACAAGGGAAGCTCTGGAAAAAAACAAGATGACGTGCAAAATATGTTTTAGAGATATTGTGCGGGGGCCGCGGAGGGATTGCAGTGAAAAGCCCAAAGCTTGCGCCGGTTTTGTGCGCTGGCAAAGTGAGGACTTGTAACGAAAAGCCCGGGCCGCAGGCAACGCCCATGTTATAAAATTCAACCTTAAAATATATCTAATAATCAATAACTTATAATAATGTAGTGAAAAGTATAGGTTCTTTAATTCCAATTGAGAATCAACTAATATCCATTATCCCAATAATCTTTTCCTCATCAAAAGTAAAAATAGAATGTCCTTTCAGGTTTAGCTCATCGCCTTTTTTTAAGCCATTTGGTAGATCAATGGCTAAAATAGCGTTATAGTCAATAGCTATTTCGGTTTTGTTGCCGGTATGCTTAAATGACCGGATAATTTGCTCGCGGCGCTCAAAAAGCTTTACAGCTTGTTCGGCCTGATTTCTGAATGCTTCGATACCATCAAGTTCCATATTTACGTCACCATTGGATATATTCTGGAATTTAACGGATGGTGCAAGATTTTTAATCATGCCTATAACATCAAAGTTGTTATAGGTCTTTACATAATTGCTGATGATAAGTTCGCGGTGCTGCATATATTAAAGTTAACGATTATCGGATAGATTTAAGACTTACGAAGTTTTTAAAACTTCGTAAGTCTGCATAGTTTTACAGAAGTGCCAAAAGGGGGACAACAATCTGAATAATCTATTTGATCATCCCCAAATTCTGAATATAAGCGCCACCTACAGGCAACATAAAGCCATTGATGGTTACCTGGTGGCGCTCTATCTTATCAATTTTACTTACGGCAGCAATAAACGACCGGTGGATCCTGATAAATTTCTCAGCCGGAAGCAAGGCTTCAACTTCGGTAATGGTCATTCGGGTAACTACCTTGCTATCCTTCAACACAAAATTGACATAATTGCCTGTGGCTTCCAGGTGATAGATTTCATCAAAATTAACGCGTACCTGGTCATAGCCGGTTTTCAGGAAGATATAATCCTTAACATCGGTGGTGTTCCTGAAGTTGTAAAGTTCATAGGCTTTATTGCAGGCTTTGATGAACCGCGTAAGGGCGAAGGGTTTCAACAGATAATCAACCGCGTCGAGCTCAAAACTGGTAACGGCATGTTCGGTATAGGCGGTGGTAAATATTACTAGCGGTTTTTTGTTGAGGCACGTTAACAGGTCGATGCCCGAAATGTCGGGCATCTTAATATCCAGGAACAGCAGATCGACCGGCTCACGCTGCAGGTAGTCCATCGCCTTAAAGGCATCGGTAAATTCGGCCTTCAGATCAAGGAAGGGTACCTTGGCAGCGTGCGAGCGGATCACATCAAGTGCTATAGGTTCGTCATCAATGGCTATGGCAGTAATCAAAGCTTATTGCAGTTGGATAGTTAAATGTATGAAAAAATCTTTGGCGCTTTCGCGGATCACCAGTTCATGTTTGTTGGGATATAAAAGCGCCAGCCGCTGTTTAACGTTCTCCAGCCCTACACCGTTGTTATATTTTTCGGTATCGTTAACAACTTTAGGGTGAATGCTGTTGTGCACATCAAAGTAAAGCGTATTCTCTTTGGTCTGCAGGCTGATGTTGATATGCGATGGTTCGCGCAGGCTGATGCCATGTTTAAAGGCGTTTTCAATAAAAGGGATAAGCAGCATCGGTGCAATTTGCAGGGCATTCACATGATCTTCAATTTGCAGCACGATACTAATATCCGGTGAGGTTTGGGTGCGGAGCTTTTGCAGGGCGATGTAATTATTCAGGTAATCGATCTCGCGTACCAGCAATATTTTTTCCTGCATGTTTTCCTGCAACATGAAGCGCATCATATCACCCAGGCGCTGTACACCTTCGGCGGTACGTTCGGCATCTTCCTGCAGGGCAGTGCCATATAATGTATTCAACGCATTAAATAGGAAATGCGGATTAATTTGTGAGCGAAGAAAATCCAGATCGGCGGTGGAGCGGCCAAGGGCGGTTTTAAGATAGGTAATTTCCTGGTTGCCGGCCAGCTTGCGTTTGTAAACAATCCAGGCAAAGGGGCCCGTAATAAGTAGTTGTATACCGCAATTAAAGCCGCCAATAATAAATGTCGGCTCCGATGATTCAAATATCAAACTTGTTAAAATACCTATTGGGATGCTGATCAACAACATAATACCTGCAATTTTGAACAGGTAGTTAAAGATGCCACGATTTCTGGCCAGCGTTTGTGGGATTAAACTATAGAAAGACAGGGCATAAACGCCGATGGCCGCCGGTGCTATAATCACGAAAGTAGTGATCAATTCAACCGGGAAATCCGCAAGTGCCATCATAAAGGCAATGATCATACAAATTACAATCGCGATAATACAATCATGGGTAAGCACCCTGTATTTGGCTTGTATTTTATCTACATTACTTAACAGGAAATTTGCCGAATACTTGATCATGCTGTAAAAAGTAAGCATCATCATCACCCATAAAGCATACAACACATTTGTTTTAAAAACCAGATTATACACATAATCGGCAGATTTGTGGTAAAAAAGGTAGCCCTTTAGCCATGTATCGGTTATGCCGAATAAACCCCAAAGAGCAACAAGCAGGGCCAAGCCTAAAATGATGTTCCAGGCAATTCGTCTTTTTTCGGCCAGGGCAGGAACGATTACGAAGTTCCAAATTAAAAAGCCGCCATAATAGCCCGTATATCTAAATACTTCCGGGAAAAAGTAATATTTAGAATAGGAGTAATGCAGGTGGTAGTTGTTGAACATGTACCTGTATGGGGTCCATATTTCTTTGTAATTACTGTCGGCAACTTTGGTTAGCAACAGTAAAACGGCAAAAGCGTAAATAGTGGTTGCGGCCCAAAATTCAATTTTGCCAAGGTTCAGGTTCTTTTTTAGCAGATCGTTCATAGTGTTTTGAATTATGCCCGCAAGGTATAATGCACAATACTACTGAATAAATAAATGGGATGAAATACAGGATCGGTGTGATGAAGAGCCCCCTAACCCCCTAAAGGGGGAACAATGGCAGGAACGAAAGATGAAACCATGCAAATAAAAAGCACCCCCTTCAGGGGGCGGGGGGGGCGTAATCCATGATTTGTAGCAGCTCGTTCAGCTCCCGCACCTTCTCGGCCGAGCCCAGGTTTTCATAGGCGCTGATGAGGTTGCGGAGCACGCGCTTAATAATATCGGTATTAGAGCATGGCTCGTAAAACTGTTTATCGAATTTAAGGTTAAGCTGTTTCAGGAACATATCCACATCGCGTCTGCCAAACAGGAAACCTTTATTAAAGGCGTTGATATAAAACAGGATCCCGCTTTCAAATTCGCTTTGCATGCTTTCGTCAAGGTAGGCGAGTATAAAGTGCTGTGGAAGGTTCACACCATACACCGGTATATCCAGTTTTTGCGCTATGATAGAATAAATGATGGCTAACGAAATCTGGTTGCCTTTTTTGGTTTCGAGCACCTGGCTCAGGTAGCTGTTTTGAGGATCGAGATGATTGGCCGTGTTGCCGCTAAAACCATAGATATTGTAAAATACATGGTTGATCAGCTTAATTTGCTCTTTTGGACTGGCCTCGTTCATCATCTGGATCCAGATATCACGTTTGATTGCTTCTATCTGGTTAATTACCTTTTGTTCGTCAAGATCGGGGTACTGGTAGCGGTTAATGATGAGGATGCCCTGCAAAAGGTCGAAGGCACCGCTTTGGTTCCAGAGTTTCAGGTCGTTTTTAAGGTTGTTGAACTGAATTTCATGAACCAGGTTGGCAATGCGTTCCTGAAGGATAGGGTCAAAAGCCTGCTCGAACGCCGACTCAAGATAGCTGATAGCTTCGGCACCATATGAAAACAATTTGCTATACACATGTTCATATATCTCGCCGTCAGGATCATCCAGCAAGCGGATCAATGAATTTACTTCAGTTGGATTTATCATACGCTGTAATGCTAAAATACTAAACCTTTTTTATTTTTACAGCAATGTATAATATAAGGTATGGGCTTAATTATCTGCGGCACCGTTTGGGGGCCAACAACAGGCACGGCATACACTCTCCATTTGTTTACAAGCTGATTGATACGGTTATTTACGATTATCACGGCCAAAAAGTGTATCGTGAGATTGAAGAAACCATCAGAAAGCAACATTCTGACAAGGGCATGATAAATACGCTGCCGTTAAAATTTTACCGTTTACTTTATCGGTTTGCTGTTTACTTTAATCCCCAAACGATATTATTAGCTGATGCAGAGGATTACATCAGTGAACTTGTTATCAAACAAGCTAATCCAGAAGTTCAAAGTATAACATTAGCTGCACAAGGCATTTGCCCGGCTGATATGATCCTGGCGGATGCCTTGAAACAGAGCCGTGCCAATTATGCGGCAGAGATTATGCCATTCATTCATGATAATACCGTTATCATATTTACAAACATCCATCGCAATGCATCCACCAAACAATCATGGGAGCAGCTTAAATTGAATCAACAGGTTAGGGTAACTATTGATCTGTTTTATATCGGCATGGTATTTTTTAAACCGGGGATGAGCAGGGAAGATTTCAGGGTGAGGTATTGATAGCTTATGGTTCATAGATCAGGGTTCATAGCCGAAGCCACTAAATTCATCTATGATACGATATTATGCATGAACTATGAACCATCAACCATGAACTCAAAATCAAAACGACTGCCCCAACCCAATATAAAAGCCGGTTAATCTTTTTTCGTTAGGGATCTTCTGGCCAACACCATAGTCAATACGTACGGCAAGTCCTTTTTCTACATCAAAAAAGTAACGGACGCCGCCGCCATAATTGGGTTTTAGTTCGGATGCGCTGAAGCTGTTTTTAAAAACTTCGCCTCCGCCTACGAAGCCTGCAAAACCTATACGGTTACTTAACCGGTAACGCAGCTCGGCCTGCCCGGCTAACATATTCCTGTCGCGGAAACGGCCGTTGTAATAGCCTCGCATTAACTCGTCGCTTCCCAGATCGGGCAGTAAATAAAATGGCGAGGTGCTGCCGGTTAAACTTTGCTCCTGTACGTCGAGGCCCAATACCCATTTAGGTGCCAGTAAAAAAAACTGGGAGTATTCGATATTAAAGAAACCGCCTTTATAATCATTGTTACCAAAGATGCCATGTATGGCCTGGAAGTAGGCGTTTACAATAAGCCCTTTGGTGGTATAAGTGTTGTTGTTCCGGTTGTCAAATATAATGGTAGGGCCTATATAAACACTTGGTCCGCCGCTGCGGTTTTCAACACGCGGATCAGTATAAAAGATACCTGTTTTATCGTCGTCATTGAATTTGTAATCCCAGGCACCGCCTATTATGCCGGCATACAGGTTATTGGAGATCTTTTTTTCAGCAGTAAAATTTACCTTGAACCGTTTTTGACCAATCCTGTCGGAGTTGGCCTTTAATGTATTGTTGCCGATGCCATAAAAATCGAAAGGGAAATTAATGTAACTGACGCCGGCAGTGAGGTGATAGTCGTTCCCGGGTGTCCAGTAGCTGGTAGTAAGGCTTAACCGGCTTTGACCTTTAGTTGTTATAGTGGCGTAACCAAAAACATTGGATACGCGGGTATTAAGTTTTGAAGTATCGGTATAAAAAGAAAGGAGGCCTGCACCGCCAACCTCAAGCCCGGTTTCGGGAGCTGAGCTTAATACCGGTAATATAACAAAACTACTTTTGCGTGTAGTATCTTTATCAAAATACATGCGCTTTATAGCCCGGGATATTTGTGAAAAGGCACTGGTTGAAAGGGCACAGAACAGTATTAATATGGCAAGTTTCTTCATAGATGTTTGTAATGGCTAATATAACCCATTTTGTTGTATAAGGTTCTGTGAGGGGTATTTTAAAATTATGATGACAATATGAAGATGGATAGGGGAGGTGGGAGCGCTAAATTTAAATACGAAATGGTTATAAAAAGATAAAGTTCCATTTAAAATTCAATTTAACTAAAATGTCTACTTTTGCGGCTGAAATTTTATTGAAATATTATGAGCACTACAAGAGGACCTATTTCGCAGTTTATTGAAAGAAATTATCTGCACTTTAACGCCGCGGCATTAATGGATGCAGCTAAAGGCTATGAAACACACCTTGAAGAAGGCGGTAAAATGATGGTAACCTTAGCTGGTGCCATGAGTACTGCTGAGCTGGGTATTTCGCTGGCCGAGATGATCCGCCAGGATAAAATTGCTATTATTTCATGTACAGGCGCCAACCTTGAAGAGGATATCATGAACCTCGTGGCACACTCACACTACAAAAGGGTACCTAACTATCGCGACCTGAGCCCTCAGGAAGAGTGGGATCTGCTTGAAAATCACTATAACCGTGTTACCGATACCTGCATCCCGGAAGAAGAAGCTTTCCGCCGTTTGCAAAAACATATCCACAAAATCTGGAAAGATGCTGATGACAGCGGCGAGCGCTATTTTCCACATGAGTACATGTACAAAATTTTGTTAAGCGGCGAGTTGGAGCAATACTATGAAATTGATCCTAAAAACTCATGGATGCTGGCTGCTGCCGAAAAGAACCTGCCGATCGTTGTACCGGGATGGGAAGATTCGACCATGGGAAACATCTTTGCTTCATACGTAATTAAAGGCGAGCTTAAAGCATCAACCATGAAAAGCGGTATCGAATACATGGCATGGCTGGCCGACTGGTATACTAAAAACTCATCGGGCAAAGGCATAGGCTTTTTCCAGATTGGTGGTGGTATAGCAGGCGACTTCCCGATATGCGTTGTGCCTATGCTTTACCAGGATATGGAGATGCATGATGTACCTTTCTGGAGCTACTTCTGCCAGATCTCTGATTCAACTACGTCATATGGTTCATATTCTGGAGCTGTTCCTAACGAAAAAATAACCTGGGGCAAGCTCGACATCCATACACCGAAGTTTATAGTAGAGAGTGACGCAACCATTGTTGCACCGCTTATTTTTGCCTGGTTACTAAAACAATAGATAAAATTTTATAATTAAAGTTGGATTGTAATTATTCCCAAAAAATGTCAAATGACATTAATATGCATTTAGCAGCGTTTAAACGCAGTTTTTTGTCTATTTAGAACGATTATAAATTATAGGTTGGTGTCATTTATGTGTCACCGATAGTGTATAAAATTATACTTTTGTGCCTGTAATTATCCGATGAAACATACATCTTACAACAGTTTCAATCATTAATATAAAAATTATTTAGCATAAATACACTGTATGAGAAGTTTCTCATTGATTCTTAAACAATTCTCAAGGTCGGTTTTACTGATTGCCGGGTTTGCTTTTTGGAGTTTATCTGCTGCGTACGCGCAAACTGACGCTGCTAAAGGCGAGGCCATTTTCAAATCAAAATGTACTACCTGTCACAAAATCGAAAGCCGCTTAATTGGTCCGGCATTAGGCCCGCAACTTACTCAGGAAACTGATGATAAATATCTTATCCAGTGGATCCAGAATAACCAGGCGCTGATTGCTGCTAAAAACCCTAAGGCACTCAAAATTTATAATGAGTATAACCAGTCGGGCATGACCGTATTCGCTGACCTTAGCGATGCCGATGTAGGTAATATCATAACCTATGTGCGCAATACCTGGAAAGAAGATCAGGCAAAACCAGCTGCCGGTGCTGCTGCTCCGGGTGCCAAAGTTGAAAGCGGCCCAAGCGAAGTGGTTGTTTTCGGTTTGATCGGTATTATCGTTATCGCCTTTATCGTTATCCTGGTATTAAACAGGGTAGTAGGTTCTTTAGAGCGGATCCTGCTTAAAAACAAAGACCTTATTATTGAGGACGAAGTTGTTACTGCTGAAGGTGCTGTAGCTGTTGATCGTAAAAAGGAATTTATCACCAAGATTCTTAAAAACAAAAAGCTGGTATTCTTTATACTGGTTAGCGGTACTATTGCTATGTGCAGCTGGGGTTGGGTTTCTTTGTGGAACACTAACGTGCACCAGGGTTATCAGCCGGTACAGCCAATTAAATATTCGCACGAGTTACACGCCGGTATCATGAAAATTGATTGCCAGTACTGTCACTCAGGTGCATACAAGTCAAAAAATGCTTCTATTCCTTCATTAAACGTGTGTATGAACTGCCACAAGGTTGTTAAAACCGAGTCGGAAGAGATACATAAGATCTATGACGCTTTGGGCTACGATCCGAAAACGCAGAAGTATGACAGTACTGCGGCTAAACCAATTCAATGGGTGCGTATCCACAACCTGCCTGACTTAGCTTACTTTAACCACTCACAACACGTAAAAGTTGGTGGTATTAAATGTCAGCAGTGCCATGGTCCGGTACAGGAAATGAAAGAGGTTTACCAATACTCTCCGCTTACCATGAAATGGTGTATCCAGTGCCACAAACGTACCGAAGTTAACGGTAAAGGCAATGCTTACTATGACAGCATCCTGGCTGCACACGATAAGATCAAGAAAGGTGAGAAAGTTACAGCCGCCGTGTTAGGTGGTATCGAGTGCGGTAAGTGTCACTATTAATAAAAAGAATTTAGCATTACAGTTTATATAGCTTAAATGGACAGCAATAAAAAATACTGGAAAGGTTTAGAAGAACTAAACAGAACACCAGAATTTGTTGAGAAAAATAAAAACGAATTTGCAGAGCCAATTCCTATCGAGGAAGTGCTTAGCGGATCTGGTTTATCAGCTAAAACCCCACGTCGCGACTTTTTAAAGGCGCTTGGCTTTGGTGTTGGTGCAGTTACATTGGCGGCTTGTCAGAAAGTGCCGGTGCATAAATCAATTCCATACCTGATTAAACCTGAAGAGGTTACGCCGGGTGTGGCTAACTACTACTCTTCAACCTATGAAGGCCAGGCTATCCTGGTTAAAACCCGCGAAGGCCGCCCTATCAAAGTTGAAGGTAACCCTAACGACGTGTTTTCAAAAGGCGGTTTAAGTGCTCAGGCCCAGGCTTCGGTACTTGACCTGTATGATGTTAACCGTTTAAAAGACCCTAAATTAAAAGGTAGCGAAGCTGGCTGGGCCGAGGTTGACGCTTATGTAATGAAAGAGCTTGCAGCTGTTGCTGCAGCAGGTAAAGGTATCCGTTTGGTTACTTCAACTGTATACAGCCCTTCAACCTTAGCAGTTATTGCCGAGTTCATCGCTAAATACCCTACTACAAAACATATCAATTATGATGCGGTTTCATACACCGGTATCATCCAGGCAAATCAAAACAGTTTTGGTAAAGCAGTATTGCCTCACTACAACTTTGATAAAGCCGATGTAATCGTAAGTTTCGGTGCTGATTTCTTAGGTACATGGATCTCTGGCGAAGAGTTTACCCGCCAGTACGTTTCAAACCGTAACAGCAAATCGCTGGCAAACAAAAAAATGTCGCGCCACATTCAGTTTGAAACTGGTATGAGCATGACCGGTACCAACGCCGATGCCCGTATCACAACCAAACCTTCGGAAATTGGTGTTGCACTAATAAACCTTTACAACGCAATATCAGGTACTACTTTACCTGGTTCAAAAGCAACCGGCAGCAAAAAAGTTGATACTGCTATTCAGTTAGCCGCTAAAGAATTAGTTGCTGCTAAGGGTAAAGCATTGGTTGTTTCGGGCTCAAACGATGTTGCTACACAAGTATTGGTAAATGCTATCAACTCCCTATTAGATAGCTACGGTACTACTATTGATTTGGATAACCCTTCAAAACAATACGCTGGTAACGACGCTGCATTTGTTGAGTTTGTAAACGAAGTAAAACGCGGTGATGTTGGTGCTGTATTCTTCCTGAATGCTAACCCTGCTTACGATTACTATAAAAATGATGAATTTAAAGCGGCGCTTAAAAACGTTCGTTTAACAGTATCATTTGCTGATCATGACGACGAAACAGCTTTATTGGCTACAGTTAATGCTCCAAACCACCACTATTTAGAGACTTGGGGTGATGCTAACGCTGTTGAAGGCTACTACACTGTGGTTCAGCCGACAATTAACCCGGTTTATAACACCCGCCAGGCCGAGCACAGCTTACTGGTTTGGATGGAAAACCCAATAAAAGATTACTACACTTATGTACGCAAAACCTGGGATTCAGGTTTGTTAGCAAAAGGTGGCTTATCTGGCCAAAAAGGATGGGAAACCTTGTTGCAAACAGGTATGGTGATAGCTGCTCCTGCAACAGCAGGCGCTTACAGCTTTAGCCTTGACCTTGCCGGTGTAACACAAAAAATATTAACCCAGAGCAAAGCTGTTGCCGCAGATGGCGACAAATTTGAATTACAACTTTATGTAAGCCAGGCTATAGGTGATGGTAAACGTGCCAACAACCCATGGTTACAGGAGCTTCCTGATCCGGTTTCAAAAGTTACCTGGGATAACTTTGCTGCCATGTCAATTTCTGATATGAAGAAATTGAAACTGGAAGAAGGTGACGTGATCAAAATTGAAGCTAATGGTTACTCAGTTGAGTTGCCGGTATTGGCTCAGCCAGGTCAAACACAAGGCACCTTATCAGTTGCTGTTGGTTACGGCCGTACAAATGCTGGTCCGGTTGGTAATAATGTTGGTAAAAATGCCTTCCCATTCTTTAGCTTAAGCAATGGTACTTTCCAAACTGCTGCTGTAGCATCATTCAAATCGGCCGGTTACAAATCGCCGCTTGCGCAAACACAAACCCACCACTCATACGAAGGTAGGAGCGTGATTCGCGAGGCCACTTTTGTTGAGTACAAAAAGAATCCTGCAGCAGGCAGCGGTAACGAGCATGGTCGTAAAGATTACAATGCTGAATCACTTTGGGATAATCATGATCGCCCTGTTTATGATTGGGTAATGGCTATTGACCTAAACGCATGTACCGGTTGCGGTGCCTGTGTGGTTGCATGTTCTGCAGAAAATAACATTCCGGTTGTAGGTAAAGATGAAGTTTCACGTCGTCGTGAAATGCACTGGATCCGTATCGACCGTTACTATAGCTACAATGACCACGGCAACAGCGAAGAAGCAGTTACCAAAGAAAAGGAAATTGATAAGCTTGAAAACTTTGACAATGTATCGGTTGTGCATCAGCCAATGCTTTGCCAGCACTGTGACCACGCACCTTGCGAAACTGTGTGCCCGGTATTAGCTACCGTTCACTCGTCTGAAGGTTTAAACCACATGGCTTACAACCGTTGCGTAGGTACCCGTTATTGCGCTAACAACTGTCCGTTCAAAGTACGTCGTTTTAACTGGTTCAACTACTGGAACGATGCACGTTTTGACAACTACCTGCAAGGTGAGCATACACAATTAGTACTTAACCCGGATGTGGTTACACGTTTCCGTGGTGTTATGGAAAAATGTTCAATGTGTATCCAACGTATCCAGGCTGGTAAACTGAAAGCTAAAATTGAAAAGCGCCCGCTTAAAGATGGCGAAATCAAAATGGCTTGTCAGCAAACATGTTCTGCCAACGCTATCGTGTTCGGTAACAGAAATGATCCTAACTCTGAAGTTTCAAAAGCACTTGCAAGTGAAAGAACTTACTACGTGCTTGAAGAACTTAACGTACAGCCAGGTATTGGTTACCAGACAAAAGTTAGAAATATAATAGAAACTGAAGCTCAGGCATAAATTTTTATATACAGAGATTAAGATATATGGCATCTCATAGTGAATCAATAATAAGGGAACCGTTAATTACGGGTAAGGACATCACGTATGCAAAAATTACGAATGATGTATTACGCCCTGTAGAAAATATGCCGGGTAAAGCCTGGTGGATCGGTTTTAGTGTGGCTTCGCTTGGCGCCTCACTTTGGGTTTTCGCGATCAGCTGGACTTTCTGGTTCGGTTTAGGTGAGTGGGGCCTGAACAAAACAGTAGGATGGGCCTGGGACATTACCGGTTTCGTATGGTGGGTAGGTATCGGTCACGCCGGTACGCTAATCTCTGCCGTATTGTTACTCTTCCGTCAAAACTGGCGTAACTCCATTAACCGCTCGGCCGAGGCGATGACCATCTTTGCGGTAATTTGTGCGGCTACTTATATCGCCGCTCACATGGGCCGTCCATGGATGGCTGTTTATTCCTTACCGCTACCAAACCAATACGGTTCGTTATGGGTAAACTGGAACTCACCGCTTATCTGGGACGTATTTGCGATCTCAACATACTTCTCGGTTTCATTGGTATTCTGGTACACAGGTTTATTGCCTGATATCGCTACCATCCGTGACCGTGCTCAAGGTATCCGCCGCCGTATCTATTCGGTACTTTCATTCGGCTGGACAGGTTCAGTAAAAACCTGGCAGCGTTTTGAAACAGTATCATTGATCCTGGCGGGCGTTTCAACCCCACTGGTACTTTCGGTACACACCATCGTATCAATGGACTTTGCAACCTCATTGGAACCGGGATGGCACACTACCATCTTCCCTCCATACTTCGTTGCTGGTGCGATCTTCTCAGGTTTCGCCATGGTACAAACCCTGTTGCTTATTGCACGTAAGGTTTTAGGCCTGGAAAACTATATCACCATGTTCCATATCGAATCGATGAACAAGATCATCATGTTAACAGGTTCGATAGTAGGTGTAGCTTATTTAACGGAATTGTTCATCGCTTTCTACTCGCAAAACGAGTACGAGCAATATGCTTTCGCAAACCGTATTGCCGGTCCGTACTGGTGGGCTTACTGGAGCATGATGACCTGTAACGTAATTACCCCACAGCTGTTCTGGTTCAAAAAGATCCGTACCAACATTCCGCTGTCATGGGTATTATCAATCGTGGTTAACATCGGTATGTGGTTTGAACGTTTTGTAATTATCGTTACCTCACTGCACCGCGACTTTATACCTTCAAGCTGGGCTATGTTCTATCCAACCTGGGTTGACGTGAGCGTGTTCATCGGTTCAATTGGTGTATTCTTTACTATGTTCCTGCTGTTCATCAGGGTGTTACCTTCAGTGGCTATGGCCGAGGTGAAATTACTGCTGAAAAGCTCAAGCGAGCAGGCTAAGAAAAAACTTATGGACGAAGGCCATGTTGTACCTGCCGAAGCAGAGTTTTATATCGCTTCGCTGGAGAAATTTGATAGTGTTGAACAGTCTGAATACTTAAAAGCATAATACTAATGAGTAGCACTAAATATATATTAGGCGTTTTTGATGATCCCGATGATATGATGCACGGGATTGATAAGCTGCAAAAGAACAGCGTACCTATTTATGACGTTTATACACCTATGCCTATCCACGGTATTGAGGCTAAATTAAACATCAAAGATTCGCGTCTTGGTTATGCAGCATTTATGTTCGGTTGTTTAGGTGGCACCATTATGTTCAGCATGGTTTATTATATGCTGGTTCATGACTGGCCTATCAACATCGGTGGTAAAAACTTTTTCGCTATTCCGGATTTTATCCCGGTTACATTTGAGTGGACGGTATTGTGGACCTCGTTTGGTATGACATTTACCTTCTTCTTTGCAAGTCACCTGTTCCCGGGCCGTGCGCCAAGGGTAATGGACCTGCGTGCAACTGACGATAAGTTTGTAATTGCAATTAACGCTAAAGGAAGCATTCCTCACGACGATATAACTAATTTACTAAAAGAAGCGGGCGCTACAGAAGTTAAGCATAACGACAGAAAATATGTTAGCTATGAATAAAATTAAAATATTAGGAACAATTGTTACTATTATCGCTGCTTCGATAGTTTTTACATCGTGCAAGGATAAAAGAAGTACCGGCTGGGAGTATGCACCTAATATGTACGAGCATTTGGCATACGATCCGGATCAAAAAAATAACAATTTTAAAGATGGTAAAACTGCACAGGTACCACCTGCGGGAACTATCCCGGTTGGCTTTACCAAATTTGATTATCCAAATACCAAAGAAGGTTATGAATTAGCCAGCGTTGAGGTTAAATCAGTACTGGCACAAACCCAGGCTAACTACGCCGACGGTAAGATTTTATTTGAGCATTTCTGCTCTCCTTGCCATGGTGTTAACGGTCAGGGTGACGGATTGGTGGTTCAGCACGGTTATCCGGCGCCTCCATCGTATTCAAAAGGCCAGTCATCACGCGGTGGTAACATGAAAGACCTTACAGACGGTAAAATTTATCATACCATTACTTACGGTGTAAATGCTATGGGTTCATACGCTTCTCAGCTTGCTCCCGAAGAACGCTGGAAAGTGATCATGTATGTTCACCATTTACAAACCTTATAAGAAAAAGATATTAATGAAGACTCATAATAATTTTGACGGGCAATACGAATTTGTCGGCAAAGCCAAAACATGGAGCTTGATATGCATCGTGATTGGTTTGGTTGCCATACTTGGTGGCTTTGCGCTTGGTTATACCGAGCGTACGTTTGCCAACCTGTTGCTAATGACCTATTACTTTGCTGCGGTTTGTATGTGCGGTATTTTCTTTTGCGCCGTACAGTATGCAGCGCAGGCTGGCTGGTCTGCATCGATGATCAGAATTCCGCAGGCTTTTGGTAAAGTTTTACCTATTGCTGCAATTTCTCTAATTATTGTTGTTATCGCCGGGTTTTCATTAACACATACAGTAACCAACGAAGAAGGTAAGCAGGTTGTTGCTCCTTACTTATATAAGATTTGGGCTGCTGTTGGCGTTACTGATCCTCATAGCGAAAATTACAACGCTATTATCGCTGGTAAATCAGGTTACATGAACAAAGTTGGATTTGTGATCCGTTTGATCTGCTTCCTTGGTTCATATTGCATATTCGGTCGATTATTGGCTAAATACTCTGAGGCTGAGGATGAGTTGGGTGGCATGTTCTACTATAAAAAGAGCTTTAACATGTCATGTTTGTTCCTGGTGATCTTTGGTTTCACTACGCCTATATACGCTTTCGATACCATCATGTCATTAGAGGCGGAATGGTTCTCAACCATGTTTGGCTGGTACAACTTCGCAGCAATGTGGGTAAGCGGATTATCTGTTATTACACTTACGCTGATCAGGTTAAAACGTATTGGTTACTTTGAATGGGTTTCAGAAGACCACATGCACAGCTTAACCAAATTTATCTTCGGTTTCTCTATCTTCTGGACTTACGTATGGTTTGCTCAATTCTTGCTGATCTACTACGCTAACATGCCTGAAGAAACTGTTTACTTCTTTAAACGCTGGGAGCCTGAATTTAAACCGTGGTTCTGGATCAATATCGTTATCAACTTCCTTACTCCTTTATTGGTGTTGATGTCACGTGATTCTAAACGTATCTATCGTACAGTTGAGATTATGTGTATCATCCTGATTGTTGGTCACTGGTTAGATTACTTTATGATGATTATGCCTGGTACAGTTGGTCCAACTTCATCATGGTTAACTGAGATTGGCCCGATTGAGATAGGCGTGTTCTTAGGCTTCGGAGGTTTATTCACCTTCACCGCGATGACAGCTTTAACCAAGTTCAAATCGCTGGTTCCTAAAAAACACCCGTTCTTACAGGAAAGCCTTCATCATCACATATAATAATTATTACATTTGCACCAAAATACAGAATACCAAACAGCTTACTAAAATGGGATTCAGAAAACTAATAAATTCTAAAAAACTACTATCGTTCTTCGCTGCGTTTATGCTCCTGGGCACAAACCTGCTGATGGCGCAAACTGCGGCTGCCGGTGCAGCCCAGGAGGAAGCCCCCAAAGTTGACTGGACCGGGGTTGCATATTATGTGCTGATATTTTTCCTGATCTGCTTAGGTGTTGCTATTGTTGGCAAAATCCTTAAGGTTTATGATCTTACCTTGAAAATGCAGGGTAAAAAAGGTATCAAGTGGAATACCGTGATGGCAGTAATTTGCATCGTTTTCCTTGTTGCCGGTCTTTATGGCGCTTACTGGTCATTTACCGAACAAGGCAGTATGACTTTACCTGAAGCAGCTTCGGCACATGGTGTTAAAATAGATGAGATGTTTACCGTCACTACTGTTTTAACAATGATAGTATTTTTTGTTACCCAGATCCTGCTGTTCACATTCCTGTTCCAATACCGTCATTCTGATAAACGTCGTGCACACTTTTTGCCGCACAATAATACCATTGAGAAAGTTTGGACAATTGCACCAGCTATCGTTCTGACTATCCTGGTTGTGTTTGGTTTCTTTACCTGGCAGAAGATCATGAACAGCGAAAATCTTACAGGCGATATCAATATCGATGTAACCGGTCACCAGTTTGCCTGGGAATTACGTTACCCTGGTAAGGACGGCGTTTTAGGCCCTAAAGATTTTCGTTTGGTTACAGGTGCAAATAACCTGGGTGTTAACTTCAAAAAGAAAAGCAGCTTTGACGATTTAAAGGTAGATACCATGTACTTACCGGTTAATAAATCAATCAGGTTGAATATCCTTGCACAGGACGTGATCCATAGCGTTTATATGCCTCACTTCAGGGTTCAGTTGAACGCAGTACCAGGTTTACCAACCTTCTTTAAATTTACCCCGACTATTACTACCGCAGAGATGCGTACAAAATTGGACGACCCTAAATTTGAATATACCCTTTACTGCAACAAAATATGCGGTGGAAGCCACTACAACATGCAAAAAGTTGTACGTGTTGTTACCGAAGCTGAATATCAGTCATGGCTGTCAAGGCAAAAGCCTTACCTGAATGATGCTTTAAGAAAAGAGCTTCATTTTGCTTCAGCAGACAATGCACAAAGCGGTGCTTCAACAAATAGGTTAGCGTTAAATAATTAATAAAGATAAGAAAGATAGATATGTCAACATTAGCAGTTCACGACCACGCAGGAACACACCACGACGAACACGGTCACGAACACCACCATGACCAATCATTCCTGTCTAAATATGTATTTAGCATGGACCACAAGATGATTGCCAAGCAATTCCTGATCACAGGTATTACTATGGCGGTTATCGCGATGATTTTGTCAATCCTGTTTAGGATCCAACTTGCTTACCCTGATAAAACATTCCCGCTGTTAACAACTTTGTTAGGTCGTTTTGCACCTAACGGTCGTATCAGTCCCGATTTTTACCTTGCTTTGGTTACCATACATGGTACTATCATGGTATTCTTTGTACTAACTGCCGGCTTGAGCGGTACTTTTGCCAACTTATTAATTCCATTGCAGGTAGGTGCGCGTGATATGGCTTCGCCTTTCATGAACATGCTTTCATACTGGTTCTTCTTTTTAGCCAGCGTTATCATGTTGTCATCTTTCTTTGTACAAAAAGGCCCTGCCAGTGGTGGCTGGACAATTTACCCGCCGTTATCTGCATTACCTAAAGCAATGCCGGGTTCAGGTGAAGGTATGACCCTTTGGCTGATCAGTATGGTACTGTTCGTAGCATCATCATTAATGGGTGGTATCAACTACGTAAGTACTGTGTTAAACATGCGTACAAAAGGTATGGACCTTTGGAAAATGCCTTTAACTATCTGGGCTTTATTCCTTACTGCTATTTTAGGTATCCTTGCTTTCCCGGTTTTAGTAGCCGGTGTGGTATTGTTGATATTTGACCGCAGCGTTGGTACAAGCTTCTATTTATCTGATATCGTATTAAACGGTGTACAGCAACCATTTGAAGGTGGTAGCCCGATCCTGTTCCAGCACTTATTCTGGTTCCTTGGTCACCCGGAAGTATATATCGTTATTATGCCTGCGATGGGTATCTCATCTGAGGTAATGTCGGTAAACTCAAGGAAACCAATCTTTGGTTACCACGCGATGGTTTACTCCCTGATTGGTATCACTGTATTATCGTTCATCGTATGGGGCCACCACATGTTTGTTACAGGTATGAATCCGTTCCTGGGTGGTGTGTTCATGATTACTACTTTGATCATTGCGGTACCATCGGCAGTAAAAACATTTAACTGGTTAGCTACACTTTGGCGCGGTAACATCAGGTTTACACCTGCTATGTTGTTCGCTATCGGGATGGTATCGTTCTTCATTTCAGGTGGTTTAACAGGTATCTTCCTGGGTAATGCTACTTTGGATATCAATTTACATGATACTTACTTTGTGGTTGCCCACTTCCACCTGGTAATGGGTTCTGCAGCTATATTTGGTATGCTTGCAGGTGTTTACCATTGGTTCCCTAAAATGTTCGGTCGTATGATGGACGAGAAATTGGGTTACCTGCACTTCTGGTTAACATTTATCTGTGCTTACCTGGTGTTCTTCCCAATGCACTTTATGGGTCTTGACGGTGTGCCACGTAGGTATTATGCCTTCACCGAATTTGCTTCAATGCAAAAATGGTTAACCATAAATACATTTGTTACCTGGGCTGCTATTATTGCTGCACTTACACAGTTTGGTTTCCTTTATAACTTCTTTGTATCCATATTCAAAGGACAAAAAGCGACTCAAAATCCTTGGGAGTCAAATACCCTTGAGTGGACTACTCCTGTTGAGCACTTACACGGTAACTGGCCAGGCGAAATTCCAACTGTTTACCGTTGGCCATATGATTACAGCAAACCGGGCGCAGAAGAGGATTACATCCCTCAAACTGTTCCTTACTCGCAAACTATGAGCTCAAACCTTCCACACGATTTTGAAGACAATCCTGCAGGTTTGGAAGAACTAAACAAGTTTACAAGTACGCTGAAAGCAAACGAACAAGTAAAATAAATTAATACTTATCTGATCTTTTAGGGTACCGGTTAAGTCTTAAGTCGGAAGTTTTAAGTCCTAAGTTAAGCAGCTTTGAACTTAAAACTTAGAACTTCCGACTTAACGAGGTACCCTAAATTTTTAGAAACATTTAGATGAGCACAGCCGCAAAAAATAGGTTTCAAAAGATCAATATTACAACCATTGTTCTGCTCTTTGTTTTGATTCTTGCCGGTGGTGTTGTGCGTAGCTCAGGTTCTGGTATGGGTTGCCCCGACTGGCCAAAATGCTTCGGAAGGTATATCCCGCCTACTGATCTTACTGATCTTCCTAAAGATTATAAGCAGAAATATGTAGCCAAACGCGTTGAAAAGAACCAGCGTTTTGCAAAAACACTTGATGTGTTTGGTTACAGCGATCTGGCAAAACGTATCCGCGAAGACCGCTCCATCCTTGTACCTGAAGAGTTTAATGCGGGCAAAACATGGACTGAGTATATCAATCGTCTCATTGGTGCTTTGTCTGGGTTTTTCCTTCTGCTTTCTGTTGTTTTTTCTTTTAGTTATTGGAAAACAGATAAGAGGATAGCAATTCTTAGTATTTTCAACCTTGTGCTTGTGGGTTTTCAGGCGTGGTTAGGATCAATTGTGGTATCCACCAATTTAGTTGCATGGATAGTTACGGTACACATGCTTTTGGCTCTTGCTATTTTGGCTATTTGTATTTACACATATCACGTAGCCCGGATATCAGGAAAGAATACTTCGGGTACATCTCCATTGGTTTATATTATCACCCTTGTGGCGCTGTTTGTAAGTATTCTGCAAATTGCTTTCGGTACCGAGGTACGGGAGAAGATAGATGCGGTTGCCAACCACTTTCAAGGTGGTTATCGTAAAGATTGGATTACCAATGCCGGCGAGATATTTCAGCATCACAGGGACATCGCCATTTTGGTGTTGGTATTGAACGTTGCTTTATTTGCGTTGATCCGCAAAGGCTTTAACAGGCATTCTATCCAGCAACAGCTGATGAGTTTTACATTTTTGATGATCACGTTGCAGATAGTTACCGGGATCTTATTATCATATCTCGCATTGCCGCCGGTTGCTCAGGCAGCTCACATCGTATTGGCGAGTTTAATATTTGGGGCACAATTTTATTTGCTTTTGAATTTATTTCAAGGTGTTAATGGTAGGGAGGTAAGCAGATGAAATGGGCTGATTTTTCGAAACTGATTAAAACGAGACTTACCTCTTTGGTGGTGTTTTCGGCATCAATATCATTTTTAATAGGGAGCCGCGCCAATGGCCATATTATTTGGATTGATTGGGTAAAATTGATTATTGGTGGTTTCCTGGTTACGTCTGCAGCTAATGCTTTTAACGAGATCATCGAAAAAGATCTGGATAAGCTGATGAAGCGTACCATGGACAGGCCCATCCCCTCAGGTAAAATGACCACCGGACAGGCGTTGGTATTGGGTTTAGGAATGGGTATGGCAGGTACTTACCTGTTAGGCAGCTTAAATCTATTAACTGGTTTGTTATCGGTGTTCTCTATTTTATTATATGCGTTTGCCTATACACCTTTGAAACGTAAATCGCCGATAGCAGTATTTGTTGGAGCAATTCCGGGGGCTTTGCCGCCGCTTATTGGTTATGTGGCTGCACAGGTACATGGCAGGATAGATGAGATAGCAATAATTTTATTTTCTATCCAGTTTATCTGGCAGTTTGTTCACTTTTGGGCAATTGCATGGGTACTGGACGATGACTATAAGCTTGCCGGTTTTAGGTTATTACCATCAGGCAAAAGAGATTTAACAAGTGCGGTAATTACATTTATATTTGCCGTTATATTGGTGCCTGTGAGTTTATTGCCAACCATTTATGGTTATGGCGGTTACTGGGTTGGCGGTGTATCACTTATCTGCAGCCTGATATTTTTATACCAGTCATTTATGCTGCTGCGTACACGGCAAATACCCGAGGCGCGTAAATTAATGTTCGGCTCGTTTTTTTACCTGCCGTTAGTTCAGATAATGTTTTTAGTAGATTTTATAGTTAAGTGAGATGATGGCAAGGATGGAACAAGATAACGACAGGCTTAACCTTGGTGCCAAAAAGTTTAATATGTGGATCTTCATATTCACATCGTTTATGCTTTTTGCTGCTTTTACCAGTGGTTTCATCGTTTATTCGGGAGGTAGCGGTCACGGGTTAAACGTGATTATGCCCCAGTCGTTTTTATATAGCACTATAGTTATAGTGTTAAGCAGCGGCACGTTGTTTTTAGCATCGAGAGCTGCCAAGGCATTGCAGTTTGATAAACAGAAGCTGTATTTATGGATCACATTGGGCTTAGGACTGGCATTTTTTGCCTTACAGATCTACGCCTGCTATGTGTTGACCTTCAAAATGCAGATTTATTTTGTTGATCCTAACGCTTCACGTTCGTTTGTTTACGTTTTTGTTGGCGCACACCTGGTACACATTTTTGCGGCGCTGTTATTGCTAATAAATACACTTATAGGTACATACCGTAATATCCCTCAGGTAAGGAACATGTTTAAGATGGAATTAACTTCCATTTTCTGGCATTTTCTCGATATTATATGGATTTATCTGTATGTTTTTTTACTTTTGAATCATAATTAATACACCCATAGATTAGTACAGATGAGTACAACAGTTTCACAAATTGACGAAGTAAAAACTTCGCCCTGGTCGGGAGGAAGATCCCCGTTCAACGTGGAGTACGGAAAAATAATGATGTGGTTTTTCCTTCTTTCGGATGCATTTACCTTTTCATCGTTATTGATAGCTTACGGTTCATTGCGTTTCAGCGCAAGCGTATGGCCAGGTGCGGATAAAGTTTTTCAATCTGTACCAGGATTAGTTGATCACGGTGCGCCATTGGTGTTTGTGGGTTTAATGACCTTCATCCTCATTGCAAGCTCTGTTACCATGGTATTAGCTGTAGAAGCGGGCCATCGTAATGCTAAAAAAGAGGTGGTAGGCTGGATGATAGCTACAGTTATAGGTGGTTTCATGTTTCTTGGTTGCCAGGCTCTGGAATGGGGACATTTACACCATGAAGGTTTCTGGTGGGGTAGCGTTCCTCCGGCAGAAGAGTTGAAGAAATTATTTACCGGCGGTACCGAAGCTGTGCAGCACATGACTTCTCAGGAATTTGCTAACTTGTTCTTTACCATCACAGGCTTCCACGGGTTCCACGTATTTACAGGTGTTATTATTAACATTATTATCACGGTTAACGTGTTAATGGGCACATACGAAAAACGCGGCAGTTATTTAATGGTTGAAAAGGTTGGTTTGTACTGGCACTTTGTAGACCTTGTTTGGGTATTCGTATTTACATTCTTTTACTTAGTTTAAAAAACATTTACATATGTCAGCAGAATCGCACGAAGTTCACCACGACGGTGATCACGAAACCATGAGCAGAAAGCGTATATGGCAGGTAGCCGGAATATTAACTTTTATTACTTGTATTGAGTTTATTATCGCGCTTGCTATAGTTCCCAACCATCCGGATTTGTTGAAGTATGCCAACCCTGTATACATCGTTTTAACATTGTTTAAAGCATTTTATATAGTTGCATATTTTATGCACCTGAAATTTGAAAAAATGGGCCTGATATTGTCAATCGCAATTCCCGTGATATTCATAATAGGTTTGATCCTGGTACTTACAAACGAAAGCCACCACTGGGTTGACTTAAGGTTCTAATGAACAAAGCTTCAATAGGAAAAAAGATCATAATCCTGGTACTCATCTTAGCAGTACCGGGATTTTTATATTATTTACTTACCGCAAAGGGTAAAAACAGGTATAAACCCCTCGCTGTTTTCGGGCCGAAGGTGCTTGCCAAAACAGGCCACAAGTTTCACGGCAAGTACATTCCTGATACCATTTACCACACTATCCCTGATTTTAAACTCACCGACCAGGAAGGCAAGCCGGTTACACTGAATACCCTAAAAGGAAAGATTTTTGTAATTAATTTCTTTTACGCTAATTGCCCTACCGTTTGCCAAACCATCAACAAAAACATGAGCTGGCTGGTTGGTACTTATTATAAAAATAAGATGGTTTACTTTTTAACCATCACTGTTGATCCGGAGCATGATACCCCGGAAGTATTAAGTAAATACCTGCAAACGTTTAAGCCCGAATCAAACCGTTGGCTGATGTGCAGCGGAGATACCTCATCGGTTTACAATTTTGCCCGTAATGGCCTCTATGTAAATGCCGCAAAAGCCGGTGGCGACTTTGTTTACAGCGATGACTTTGTATTGGTTGATCAGGAACACCGTATTCGCGGATATTACAAGGCCGCGGTTACGCCAGAGGTAAACCGCCTCAACGATGAGATAAAAGTATTGATAGCCGAAGAACTTCGTAAAGTTGATAAGCCCCTATATTAATTTGCCATGAGCGATAAATTTATAATCCGCTTTGTAGCGGTTGTTACCATAGTTGTAATTGCACTTGTTGTTCTTTTAAACCGGCACCTTATCCCGGGCCCTGCCGTTGCCCCTTCTTTTACCCCGTATCTGCCTATGCTTAACGCGATGCTGAACGGCACCTGTACCATATTGCTGCTTTTGTCGCTATATCAAATTAAACAAGGTAATATCACGTTACATAAACGGCTTAATATTATTACGTTTTGCCTTTCGGCGCTTTTCCTGGCGTCATATGTATTATTTCATTACCTGATGCGTAATGAAATTGTTTATGGTGACATTAATGGCGACGGACAATTGTCGGAGGCAGAACGGACATCTGCCGGATCTTTACGTACCATATACCTGGCTATTTTAACGCCCCATATTATACTTGCGGCTGCAGTTTTGCCGTTAATATTAATGAGTTTTCACCGCGGGCTGCAAATGCAGGTTGAAAAGCATCGCAAGCTGGTACGATGGACATTCCCGATCTGGTTGTATGTTACAGCAAGTGGTGTGGTAGTTTATTTAATGATCCGCCCGTTTTATCATTTTTAATTTATAATTGGTTAAATTTGTACTTATGAAACAAGGTTTTAAGATTATCCTTTTTGTAGTGGCCCTTGGCCTTATGCTGATTGCCCGTAAGCCGGTAAAAGCCCAATGTGCGCAATGTGCCGCCACGGTTGAAACCAACGCTCAAAGCGGCAGCTCAAAAACAAGGGGATTAAATAACGGTATCCTGTTTTTATTAGGCGCACCTTATTTTGCAGTTGCATTAGGTGGTTACATCTGGTACAAAAAATACCGTCGTAAAGATGTAAAGCTTGAAATGCGTCCCGAAAAACTTAATCTGAATTAATAAACAACTGCGGTTATCAGTGGCCGCCTTTGTAACCTTATAAGATACTTATCGTGTCTCAAACACCAAAGTCATGGGCTATGCTTAAATGTAAATGTCCGCGCTGCAGGCGTGGCGATATGTTTAAGGGTAGCCCTTACAGTTTCTCCAATAAAATCAATCTTAATTGCCCACATTGTAATCTTTTTTTTGAGATTGAGCCGGGTTATTTTTATGCCGCCATGTATGTGAGTTATGCACTTAATGTAGGCGAAGCCCTAGGGATTGCATGGCTTACTTATTTGGTTACCCATAACCAGGATTCGCCGTGGTTGTATCTCGGGGCTATAATTTTTGGCTGCTTTGTACTTGCTCCTGTAAATTTCAGATATTCGCGTGTGTTTTTGTTGTATTGGTTGTCACCCAAGATACATTACCAAAGCTATTTAGATACCGATGATATACCAGGAAAGTCTTGAGTTTTTAAAAGATCTAGCCGAAAATAATAACCGAGAATGGTTTGCTGCTAATAAAGAGCGTTACGATAAGGCCCGCGAAAATGTAATTGATTTTACGGCGAAGGTGCTTGAGGGCGTGCGTAAAATTGAGGCGGGCATGGACGAAAATCTTGATGCCAAAAAATGTGTGATGCGCATTTACCGCGACATTCGCTTCAGTAAAAATAAAGCGCCTTACAAAAATAACTTTGGGGTAAGTTTGCCAACATCCGGCTTAAAGGGCGGTGGGGTTGAGTATTACCTGCACATCCAGCCCGGAAATTCATTTATCGGCGGCGGTTACTGGATGCCCGAAGCACCACATCTGAAAGCTATTCGCCAGGAAATTGATTATAATGCTGCCGATCTGAAAAAGATCATAGATGATGAGGAGTTTATTAAACTATTTGGCGACTTCAGGAAACAGGAACAGCTTAAGTCATTGCCGAAAGGTTATGAAGCCGATAACGAAAACCTCGACCTGATAAAACTAAAAAGTTTTGTGGGCTGGCATAAACTTACAGATAAAGAATTAACCCAACCCGGATTGGAAAAAACTGTGATTGATATGTGCAGCAGGATCCATCCGCTTAATGTATTTTTGAAGAACGCCCTTTCTTAACCCTCAATAAACTATGAAAATTAGATATGCATTTTTAGCCGCTGCTGTGTGTTTCACAATGTACTCATGCAAGGTAATGTCGCCAAAAGCATACAAAACCCTTGTGGCAGAACGCGACTCATTAGCTACCCGTACAACAAATCTGGAAGGACAGCTTGCGCAGCTGCAGGCCGATACAGCTCGTCTTCACCGCCAGCTTGCTGATCTGCGAAACAACAACAATGTGCTGAACAGTAACCTGGATGCAACATCATCAAAAGCTAACGAATTGGCCGCTCAGACCGCAAAATTGGCAGCTGACCTGAAAAAACGTGAAGCCCGTTTAAAGGAAGTAGAAGACATTTTGAAGAAACGCGATGAGGCTACCAATGCTCTGAAAGATAAATTGCAGAAAGCATTATTAGGCTTTCAGCAAAGCGGTTTAACGGTTGATATCAGAAATGGCAAGGTTTATGTGTCATTAGCTGATAAGTTATTGTTTCCTTCGGGCAGTATCATTATTGATGAAAAGGGTAAGGCTGCATTGAAGCAATTGGCAGTGGTAGTTAACAAGGAACCAGATATCAATATGGCGGTGGAAGGCCATACTGATGATAAAAAGGTGAAGAACCTTGGCCAGATAAAAGATAACTGGGATTTGAGCGTATTGCGCGCTACCTCGGTAACCCGCTATCTCACCGAAACAGAAGGTGTTGACCCGCACAGGCTTACTGCAACAGGTAAGAGCGAGTTTCAGCCGATAGATGCTACCGGCACCGACGAAGCCCGCGCAAAGAACAGGCGAATAGAGATCGTGCTTACCCCTAAGCTCGATGAGTTATACAACCTGATCACTAAGTAATAAATGAAAGCTCCCGGCAAACCGCCGGGAGTTTTTTTGTTTTAGATGTTTTCCTTTCTCGTTACGGAGAAACTGTTTGAATTTTTTAATGTAGAGACGCATCACATGCGTCTCGCACAGGACAAGCCACTTTGAAGTGGTTTAACTATCTTAATTTGTATGCGGGAGACGCAATTATGTGTCTCTACATTTGAACAACCCCGAAAATAAATTTGCAATTATATAAGCACTTATATAAATTGCATCATGAATTTATATCAAAGCCTGGGGCATCTGGTTTTAGGCAGTCGTTTAAGGCGGTTGAGCGAAGCCTTTCTGGCCGAAATTAACCGTGCTTATCAAACCGCGGGTATCGATTTTGATGCCAGCTGGTTTCCCGTATTTTATTTATTGTCGAAAAATGACGCTTTATCTATCAAAGAATTAAGCGAACAGATAGAGGTTTCGCATCCTGCCGCAAGTCAGCTCATTACCAACCTTAAAAAAAGAGGCCTGGTAAGTACCGATACTTGTACCGATGACGGCAGGAGGCAATTGGTTACGCTTACTGCCGAAGGCCGCGATTTGTTGAAACAGGTAATACCTGTTTGGGATGCTATCAGCCTATCGATGGCTGAGCTTGTAACCGCAGACGCAACCGCCCAGCAATTACTGCCGGCAATAAGTGCGCTTGAAAACGTTTTCAGGCAAACTAAACTGGCCGATGATATCGTTGAAAAACTGAATACCAATTTAAAACCAGCCGGCAATGACTAATATATTTAATTACGGCACCGACCATCTTACCATAGGTATTTGCCTTGATATAGCTGCGGGTAAAACTAAAGGGATCATCAACAAAGAAGCCGCAGATATGATCCAATCCTCATGGCGTGAGGTAGAAAAGATTGTACACAGCCACCACCCGGTTTATGGAATTAATACCGGTTTTGGCCCTTTGTGCGATACCCGGATCTCGGAAGAAGATACAAGTTTACTTCAAAGCAATATTCTTAAAAGCCATAGCGTGGGTGTTGGTAAGCCCATCCCGCAGGAAATAGCGAAGCTTATGATGATCACCAAGGTGCATGCTTTGGCGCAAGGCTATTCGGGTATAGCGCTTACCACGCTTGAGCGGATTATCTGGCATATCGACAATGATATTGTCCCGGTTGTTCCCGAAAAAGGTTCAGTAGGAGCTTCCGGTGATCTGGCGCCTTTATCTCACCTGTTTTTGCCATTAATTGGTTTGGGCGAAGTATTTGAAAATGGTGAAAGGTTCCCGGCTGGAGAACTTTTAAACAAACACGGTTTACAGCCTTTATTACTTGGACCTAAAGAAGGCCTTGCCCTTATCAATGGCACGCAGTTTATCCTGGCTTTTGCAGTTAAAGCTGTGCAGCGCCTGGATAATGCCCTGAACCGTGCCGACCTCATCGGTGCTATGTCATTAGAGGGGTTGATGGGGTCTATCCGTCCCTTTGATGAGCGGCTGCATAACATTCGCCCGTTTAAAGGTACGCGTATGGTAGCTCATCGCCTGTTTACTTTACTTGATGGATCTGAAATTAATTCGTCACACATAAACTGCGACAGGGTACAGGATCCATATTCGTTGCGTTGTATGCCGCAGGTACATGGTGCGTCACGTAATGCATGGCTGCACCTGAAAGAGCTTACTGAAATCGAGCTCAATTCAGTTACGGATAACCCGGTTATTTTTAATGCCGATGATACCATTAGTGGCGGCAATTTTCATGGCCAGCCCCTGGCTTTACCGCTTGATTATGCAACTACTGCTGCCGCCGAGTTAGGCAATATTGCCGACAGGCGTTGCTACCTGATGAGCGAAGGCCGTTATGGCTTGCCTAAATTGCTTACACATGATGCCGGGCTTAATTCGGGTTTGATGATCCCTCAATATACCACCGCCGCCCTCGTTACCGAAAATAAAACCCTGTGTTTCCCCGCCAGTGCCGATAGCGTGCCAACCTCGCTTGGACAAGAAGACCATGTATCCATGGGTTCTATCAGCGGGCGGAAGTTACACCAGGTGATAGATAATATTGAATATATCCAGGCTATTGAGTTGTTATATGCAGCCCAGGCCATGGATTTCCGCAGACCGTTAAAATCAACCCCGGTTATTGAGGTTTGCCACCAATTGGTAAGGCAGCATGTTGATTTTATACAGGATGACCGCGTTTTTGCTCTGGATATTAACAGCCTTCACAAACTAATTATGGATGGCTCCCTGCTGAAAACCGCAGGCGAAGCGGCTATTGCTCACCAAATAGATTTAAGTCATGACGAGTTCGGAATTTATTAACACCTACGCCAACCACCCGGTGTATAAAGCACCGCGTGGCATGCAGCTTCATGCCAAAAGCTGGCAAACCGAAGCCCCGCTCAGGATGCTGCTTAACAATCTGGATGGCCAGGTAGCCGAAAACCCCGATGAACTGGTAGTTTACGGGGGTATCGGTCAGGCTGCCCGGAACCCGGAGGCGCTCCGTAAAATTATCGGGTTGCTGTTGGAACTTGATGAATATCATTCGTTGCTAATTCAGTCGGGCAAACCGGTGGGAATTATCCGCAGTCATCCTGAAGCACCGCGGGTTTTGATAGCCAACAGTAACCTCGTGCCTGCATGGGCCAACTGGGAGCATTTTAATGAGTTACGCGAAAAGGGCTTGATGATGTACGGACAAATGACTGCCGGCAGCTGGATCTACATAGGTACACAGGGCATTTTGCAAGGCACATATGAAACTTTTGTAGAATGCGGCAATCAGCATTTTAATGGTGATTTGACAGGCAAGCTCATTGTGAGCGCAGGTTTAGGTGGGATGGGTGGTGCTCAGCCATTGGCGGCGACTATGGCAGGCGCTGTATTTTTAGGTGCCGATGTGGATGCATCCCGGATTCAAAAACGGGTTGACACGAAATATATCGACCGGATGACGGCTTCGTATGATGAAGCCATCATCTGGATAAAGGAAGCCATCGCCAAAAAAGAAACGCTTTCGGTAGGTTTGGTGAGCGATGCAGGCGATCTGCTTGAAAAGCTGTTGAAGGATAATATCATCCCTGATATGCTTACCGATCAAACATCTGCACATGATCCCTTGAATGGTTATATCCCTAATGATCTGTCATTAAATGAGGCAGCAGCTTTAAGGAAAGATGATGCGGTAGAGTATAAACGGCGGTCGCTGAAAAGTATGGCGAGGCATGTAGGCTTAATGCTGGAACTGCAAAGCAAAGGAGCTATTACTTTTGACTATGGTAACAACTTGCGTGAGTTTGCCCGGCAGGGCGGCGAGGCCGATGCATTTAACTTCCCGGGTTTTACACCGGCTTATATCCGTCCGCTGTTTTGTGAGGGCAAGGGGCCGTTCAGATGGGTAGCCTTGTCGGGTGACCCGGAAGATATTTATACTACTGATCAGGCGCTGATAGAGGCTTTCCCGGAAAATAAACCATTAATCACCTGGCTTAAAAAAGCAAGGGAGAAAATAGCATTCCAGGGATTACCTGCCCGCATTTGCTGGCTGGGTATGGGCGAACGTGAAAAGGCCGGACTGATATTTAATGAACTGGTAGCGTCAGGTAAAGTAAAAGGTCCCATAGTGATCGGTCGCGACCACCTGGATTGCGGCTCGGTAGCATCGCCCAACCGGGAAACAGAGGCTATGCTTGACGGTTCAGACGCAGTATCCGACTGGCCGTTACTCAACCTAATGGCCAATGCATCAGGCGGCGCAACCTGGATCTCGTTCCATCATGGCGGCGGTGTAGGTATGGGGTATTCCCAGCACGCCGGCATGGTAGTACTGGCCGACGGCAGCCATCGCGCAGCTACCTGTTTAAAAAGGGTGCTGTATAATGACCCGGCCATGGGTATCTTTAGACATACTGATGCGGGATATGATAAAGCTGCCGAATGGGCTGATAAGTTTAACCTAAAGGTATGGTAAAGCATAAAATATAAAAAAGTCATTGCAGGTTTTAAACTTCGGCGCGCTCTGAAGGTGAAATGACATCGACCCGATAACTCTTTGTCATCCTGAGCGATAGCGAAGGATCTTCTTCTAAAGGCAAAGCCGCTATACAGGGCGAAGAGGATGCTTCGTTCCTCAGTATGACAAACGTTTTAACTTGTCATGGGTAGGAACGAAGCAATGATGGTTTAAGATAGAACGATGAAAAAACTGATAGGTCCGTTTACGCAAATACTTCCTTTAACAGGTTTGCCCCTTAAAGGAGCCTTAGAGGACGAGCAACTGCACATCATTACCAATGGTGGTGTGCTGATTGAAGACGGCGTGATATTAGCTGTTGATGATTTTGAAAAGCTCCGCAAAAACTATCCATCTGCACAAGTGGAAGAAGTTACCGGCGACCATGTATTGCTGCCCGGCTTTGTGGATTGCCATACGCATATCTGTTTTGCCGGAAGCAGGGCTAAAGATTACGCCATGCGTAATGCAGGGAAAAGCTACCTGGAAATTGCGGCATCTGGCGGCGGTATCTGGGATTCGGTTACGCAAACCCGCGCAGCCACTGAAACGGAATTAATCAATTTGCTGACGAAACGGATAGCCCGTCATTTAGCAGAAGGGGTAACCACTATTGAAGTTAAAAGCGGTTACGGTTTATCTGTAACAGAGGAGTTAAAGCAGCTTAAGGCTATTCGGCAGGCGGCTGATAAAACGCATGCGCATATTATCCCTACCTGCCTTGCCGCGCATATCAAACCAAAGGATTTTGATGGTGCCGAAAGTGGGTATCTGAAATATCTGTTAAATGATCTGTTACCGAAAATAAAACAACAGGGTTTGGCCAACCGGGTTGATATTTTTATTGAACAAAGCGCATTCAATACCAGCGATGCCCTGTTTTACTTAAGTAAAGCCAGGCAAATGGGTTTTGAAGCTACCGTTCATGCTGACCAGTTTACAACCGGTGGCACCGAGGTTGCAATTAAGGCAAGGGCAGCTTCGGCCGATCACCTGGAAGCCAGCGGTGATTATGAGATAAAATTATTGGCCAATTCAGATACCGTTGCTGTAACTTTACCCGGTGCTTCGCTGGGTTTGGGAATGGGCTATGCCGCTGCACGGAAACTGCTTGATGCCGGGGCATGCCTCGCCATAGCCAGCGACTGGAACCCAGGCTCGGCCCCGATGGGCGATTTGCTGATGCAGGCTTCAATAATGGCTGCCTCCGAAAAACTAAGCACAGCCGAAGTTTTTGCAGGTTTAACTTTTAGAGCATCACAAGCGTTAAAACTAAACGACCGCGGCATATTAACCAAAGGAAAACTTGCCGATATGCAGGCTTATCCGTGTAACGATTATCGTGAGATACTATATCAACAAGGAAAACTAAAGCCAGTCCGGGTTTGGACGTCTGAAAATAATGATTAAGCAGGTTTTATGATTTGCTTAGCTACCAATGAACCATTGAACTAATGAACCAATGACCAAATTAATAGAATGCGTACCCAATTTTAGCGAAGGTGTAAACCTCGATACCATCAAACAGATAACAGACGAAGTTGAGTCTGTTGAAGGAGTGAGACTGCTGAATGTTGATCCGGGAAAGGCAACTAACCGTACGGTTGTAACTTTCGTTGGTGAACCGGAAAGGGTAATTGAAGCTGCTTTCCTGGCCATTAAAAAAGCGGGTGAGCTGATTGATATGAGCAAACAAAAAGGCGAGCATCCAAGGATGGGTGCAACAGACGTTTGTCCGCTGATACCGATCAGTAATATCACCATGGAGGAAACCGCAGAATACGCAACCCGACTTGCCAAACGTGTGGGAGAGGAATTGCAGATCCCGGTTTATTTGTATGAGGCTGCGCAACCTAACAAAAGCCGGAGCAACCTATCGGTGATCCGTGCTGGTGAATACGAAGGTTTCTTTAAAAAGATCAAGCAACCGGAATGGGCACCTGATTTCGGTCCGGCAGAGAATGATGTTAAACGCGGGGCTACTGTAATTGGGGCAAGAGATTTTCTGGTAGCTTATAACGTTAACCTGAATACTACATCCGTTCGCAGGGCAAATTCTATTGCTTTTGATGTGCGTGAGGCTGGTCGTACCCTGCGCGAAGGTGATCCGATCAATGGTAAAATAGTGTATGACGAAAACGGCAAAGCCAAAACAATTCCCGGTTCATTGAAGGCGGTAAAAGCTATTGGCTGGTTTATTGAGGAATATGGCGTTGCCCAGATCTCGATGAATCTGACCAATATCAACATTACCCCGGTTCATAAGGCATTTGACGAAGTGTGTGATAAAGCCGCTGCACGCGGCATCAGGGTAACCGGTAGTGAGCTTGTTGGACTGATCCCATTGAAAGCGATGCTTGATGCAGGCAGGTATTTTTTGGAGAAACAGCAGCGCTCGGTGGGGGTAAGCGAAAAGGAGCTGATCAGGATCGCTATTAAATCGATGGGGCTGGATGAGCTCTCTCCATTTAAACCGGAAGAACGGATCATTGAGTATTTACTGAAAGATAAAGCCGACAGTAAGCTCATCAACATGAGCCTAACCGACCTCGCTGATGAAACTGCCAGCGAAAGCCCGGCACCGGGTGGCGGTTCTATTTCAGCAGCTGTTGGTGCTTTAGGAGCTTCGCTGGCTACCATGGTGGCAAACCTGAGTTCGCACAAAAAGGGATGGGACAGCCGCTGGCGGGAATTTAGCGACTGGGCACAAAGAGGTCAGCAATTTAAAAATGAATTGCTGGTATTGGTTGACCTGGATACCACAGCCTTTAACCAGATCATGGAGGCATTTGCCCTGCCCAAATCAAACAATGAGGAAAAGGCTGCCCGTGATAAAGCTATACAGGATGCTACCCGCTATGCTATTGAAATACCTTTTAAAGTAATGGAGGCCGCTTTAGATAGCATGGAGGTAATTAAAGCAATGACGCTGACCGGTAACCCCAATTCTATAACCGATGCCGGTGTGGCCGCCCTTTGTGCCCGTACCGCGGTATTAGGTGCATTCATGAACGTAAAGATCAACGCTTCTGGCTATAAGGATAAAGATTATGTGATCGATATCATTTACCGGGGCAATGAAATTGAGCGGAAAGCGATTGCGCTGGAAGCGGAGATCATTGAGTTGGTGAACGGGAAGATAGGATTGGGGTAGTCTGGTTTAATGAAGAAAACAGACTTACGAAGTTTTCAAAACTTCTCCTAATGGCGCAAGTGTTGTGTGGCTGACTGTGGGAATGCTCACTTGTGCCTGGTAAGCTCTTTCTGTTAGGTCAGATGATTTGTAAGAAGCACAAGTCATCTGACCTCAATCCATCGCACAAGACTTGCGCCAGAAACGGACAGCAAGTTTAAGATTTGGAATTATCTCACACCAAATACTCAAACAAAGTCTGATCCTTATTCAATTCAATAACATTGAAACGATGTGCGTGCATACGCTGTAATAACGCAGGATAATCTTCGGCATTTTTTAATTCGATACCTACCAGCGCCGGACCATTTTCTTTTTCATTCTTTTTGATAAACTCGAAACGGGTAATATCATCACCAGGACCTAATACGCTGTTCACAAACAGTTTCAATGCCCCCGGACGCTGCGGGAAACGAACAATGAAGTAATGTTTCAGGCCTTCGTACAGCAGTGACTTTTCTTTGATCTCCTGCATCCGGGCAATATCATTGTTACCGCCGCTGATGATACAAACTACCTTTTTACCTTTGATCTGCTCTTTACAAGCGTCAAGTGCCGCTACTGACAACGCGCCTGCAGGTTCAACTACAATAGCATCCTCGTTGTAAAGTTTCAATATGGTGGTACAAATTTTACCCTCAGGTACCAGCAGCATATCGTTCAGGATGTCTTTACAGATATCATAAGTTAATGCTCCAACACGCTTAACGGCGGCACCGTCAACAAAACGGTCTATTTCATCTAATGTAATGGGCTTACCATGGTTGATAGCGCCCAGCATTGATGGGGCACCTTCCGGCTCAACGCCTATCAGATGGATATTTGGGACATTGTTTTTAAGATAAGTACCTGTTCCTGAAGCAAAACCGCCACCACCGATGGGCATAATCGCCACTTCAATATCTGGCAGGTCCTGCAGTATCTCAACGCCTACGGTTCCCTGGCCTTCAATAACACGGTAGTCATCAAAAGGAGGGATGAAGGTCATCTGGTTTTTTTCGGTATAGGCGAGTGCCTCGGCCAGGCAATCATCAAAAGTATCGCCGGTAAGTACAATCTCTATATTACCGTTGCCAAACATGGCGGTTTGTTTAACCTTTTGTTTGGGGGTAATTTCGGGCATAAAAATTACGCCTTTAATGTTTTTTTTGTTGCATGAAAAGGCTACGCCCTGGGCATGGTTACCCGCGCTGGCGCAAACCACGCCACGGCTCAACTCATCATCATTTAGCTGACTGATCATGTTGTATGCGCCGCGCAACTTATAGGAGCGAACAACCTGCAGGTCTTCGCGTTTTAAATAAACTTCGCACTCATATTTTGCCGAAAGACCGGCGTTATATTGCAGCGGTGTACGTTTCACAACGTCCTTTATCCGCTGGTATGCCGCTTCAAAATCAAGCTGGCTTTTTGTATCAGTTTCCATTGTTAATTTTTTACCAGTCGGTGCGCCATAAGGCCTTGCAAATCCTGGTCATTTATGTCAAGCTTACTATCGGCAAGCGTTAAAAAGTTATTGTAAACAAAAGCAAGTTCTTCCTTATCCAGCGTATATCCTAAACGCTCCAGATGGAATTTCAGAGCATGCCTGCCGCTGCGCGCGGTTAGCACTATTGTGGCGCTCGGAAAGCCTACATCTTCAGGGCGAATTATTTCGTAGTTTTCACGCATTTTCAGGAAGCCGTCCTGGTGAATACCTGAGCTGTGGGCAAAGGCATTGGCACCTACAATAGCTTTGTTAGGCTGTACCGGCATCCGCATTTGCGTACGGATCATCTGGCTCAATTCATAGAACCGTTTAGAGTCGATATTGGTATGCAGGCCCAGGGTATGGTGCGTTTTCAGGATCATCACCACTTCTTCTATAGAGGTATTACCTGCGCGCTCGCCGATACCATTGATGGTACCTTCAATCTGACGGGCACCATTTTGTAAACCGGCTATTGAATTGGCAGTAGCCAAACCAAGATCATTATGGCAATGTACCGAAATGATAGCTTTATCAATATTTTTAACGTTTTCTTTCAAAAACTTGATCTTAGCACCGTATTGGTCTGGTAAGCAATAACCGTTAGTATCCGGAATGTTCACCACAGTTGCGCCGGCGGCGATAACAGCCTCAACCATTTGCGCCAAATAAACCACATCGGCCCTGCCTGCATCTTCGGCGTAAAACTCGATATCCTCAACCGATTTTTTTGCGTATTTAACGGCTTCAACAGCGCGCTCTAAGATCTCTTCGCGGGTGCTGTTGAATTTATGCTTGATGTGCATGTCAGACGAACCGATACCGGTATGGATCCTTGGACGTTTGGCATATTGCAGAGATGCTACAGCAGCATCAATATCACCTTTGTTGGCACGGGTAAGCGCACAAACGGTAGGCTCTTTAACTGCTTTTGAAATTTCAACAACGCTTTGGAAATCGCCCGGACTTGAAACCGGGAAACCTGCTTCAATAATATCCACGCCCAGTAGTTCCAGTTCCTTAGCTATCTCAATCTTTTCGGGGGTTGTTAACTGGCAACCCGGTACCTGCTCGCCATCGCGGAGCGTGGTATCAAAAACATAAACGCGGTTGGGATCGTGTAACATATCGTTTTATTTAGATTTGAGATGTTAGATATGAGATTTGAGACTCATGTCTAATCATCTATATTGTTATTTTTTGTTTCTTTTATTTTTTGTTAGAGGTATAAGTTGAGATATAAAGAAATCTCATGTCTCAAATCTCACTTCTCATATCTCTTTGAAGAAGTGGATATTCAAGTTAGAGAAAAAATCTCATATCTCAAATCTCACGTCTCATATCTACTTTTTAATGGCAACAAATCTTAACCTTTTGTAATCAGCATACCATTGGCCGTTATCATTATAAAAAGGTTCAAGCTTTTTGGTGATCTCGGCCAGGATCTGTTCTTTCTCATCCTCGGGGATGCCTTCTAAAAATTGTGCACCAAACATAGTAATCCATTTGGCAACACCTTGTTCGCCATCCTGCAGCTCGGTTCTGCGATCATAATGAATCATGTAGGTCACTCTGAAACCATGCTCTTCCAGTTTGGTAGCATACTCGCCAACTGAAGGGAAATACCATATTTTAGCGTCGGCATTTTCATTGTAACCATGATTATGCAGCACCAGTTTGGTAGCCTCAATCAAACGTTCAACATTATCCTTGCCGCCCATTTCGGCAACAAACCGGCCTCCTTTTTTAAGGCTGTTGGCTACGCTGTGAATAGCACCGTTGGCATCAAGCACCCAATGCAGGGCCGCATTTGAAAACACGGCATCATACTTTTCTGTGGTGTGAAAATCAGCCGCATTCTCTACCGCAAAATCAACATCAGGGTAAAGCTGTTTGGCCTGAGCTATCATTTCGGGCGAATAATCGGTGCCTTTTACGATGGCGCCTTTATCCTGTATTAGTTTAGTTAAATGGCCTGTGCCGCAACCCAGGTCAAGGATGCGCTCACCTGGTTTCACATCCAAAAACTCAAGCACATCTTCTCCGTATTTAAATACAAAGGCATGCTTTTGGTCGTATAAATCAGCGTTCCATTTCATGTTTTCTTAGATTACACCGATGATTTTTTGATTACACCGATTCTTTTTTTGTTGGGATTTCACCGATTGATTGATGATTTCACCGATTTTTTGCCTGATCTCTAATCTCTACCTATAAATATTCAAGCACTTTTTGGCCCATAGCCATTGTGCCTAAAATTTTTGCTTTGTCGGTATTAGCATCAGCAATATCGCCGGTGCGGTAACCGTCTTTAAGCGTTTTATCAATTGCATCCGTTATCTTTTTAGCTTCTTCTTTAAGGCCGAAGCTTATTTCAAGCATCAGGGCAACAGATAGGATAGAAGCTAATGGGTTAGCTTTATCCTGGCCGGCAATATCATGCGCCGAACCGTGGATAGGCTCAAAAAATCCTGTTCCATCACCTACCGAAGCCGAAGCAAGCATACCCATCGAGCCTGCAATTTGCGATGCTTCGTCGGTAAGGATATCACCAAAAAGATTAGCTGTTAGTACCACATCAAACTTTTTAGGATTTTTAACCAGCTGCATAGCCGCGTTGTCGATAAACATATGTTCAGTTTCAACGTCAGGGTATTGTTTGGCAATTTCCTGTACCACCTCGCGCCATAAGCGTGAAGCTTCCAGTACGTTAGCTTTATCAACCGAGCATAACCTTTTACCACGTACGCGAGCTGCCTCATAAGCTTTGATAGCGATACGCTCAACTTCGTAACGTGAATAGATCATCAGGTCGGACGCGGTATTACGGTCTTCACTGCGTTTTTTCTCGCCGAAATAAACGTCGCCGGTTAATTCGCGGAAGAAAAGAATATCAGTGCCTTTCAATATTTCGGGCTTAAGACTTGATGCATCCAAAAGCTCATCAAACAACATAATAGGGCGCAGGTTGGCATATAAACCAAGCTCTTTACGGATCTTTAATAATCCCTGCTCCGGACGTACTTTGGCCGATGGATCATTATCATATTTGATGTGACCGATAGCGCCAAACAGGATAGCGTCGCTTGCTTTAGCTTTAGCCAGGGTTTCATCAGGCAGCGGGTTGCCGGTTGCCTCGATGCCCGCGTGGCCCATCAGGGCTTCGTCGAACGTAAATTCGTGGCCAAAATCCTGACCAATTTTTTCTAAAACTGCTTTACCCCAGGTGGTAACCTCGGGGCCTATCCCGTCGCCAGGTATTACTAATATGTGTTTTTTAATTCCCATGCCCCCAAACCCCCTAAAGGGGGATTTTTATTTTATGGTTAATAATTTCAGGACTTATGCCTGTTTAATTCCTCTTACTTCTTTTAGTTTCATCACCATTTGCTGGGCTTCATTTTCTACCCAGTTGGTGTACTCATCAATAGCAAGCAAACGCGATTCATCGTCAATATAGCCTTCCTCAACCATTTGCTTTGACTGAGCTACTTTTGCCCAGATGCCCGCTTTGTTTACAAAGTTATAGTCGCCTTTCTGGTAAACTTCATCAGCATCAATTGTTTCGATATTGGTAAAGCCGGCTTCCTGCAAATGTTCCGGCAGGTCTTCAGCAATGTGGTTGTTCATGCCGGCGTCGCCCCTCCACCTTAAAAAGGTAGCATAAAAGCGCTGCATGCTTGCCGGTGGTTGCGGTTGCCATTGTAAAGCCTCGTGGTTATAATCCAAAATGGATACTGTACCACCTGGTTTTAACAACGAATACATTTTCTTTAAAGCCTCAACCGGATTGCTCAACCACTGTAATACCCTTGCCGAAACAATAAGGTCGTACTTTTCTTCCGGCTCAAAGCTGAACAGATCATGATAGATCAGCTCCATATTTTGAACCGAAGTGTAAGTTTCCTTACCACTCTGGATAAAATATTCGGTGTTATCAATGCCCGTAACATGACCGCTTTCACCAACCAATGCGGCAATATCTTTAGAGATAGCGCCGGTACCACAACCAACATCCAGCACCTTCAGGCCCGGCCTGAGCAGGGGGGCAAGGGTTGCATAGTCATTCGCTAAACTCCGTTCGTCGAATAATTTGGCAGTACCTTTACCTTCTCTTTGAATATGCTTGTTTGTTGTTGTCATTACGTTACTCTGTCATTTAGCTGCGCTGTCATTAGGTCATTTCTTTGCAGGTCATTTTAGTTTTGCTGCCATCAGGTCGTTGAGTCATTTTTTTTGACCTTTAGCCTTTAACCTTAACGAGCTTCCTCAAACTCCTCTATCTTACCTTTTTGGCTCAGAATATAGTCGATATCATCGTAGCCGTTTATCAGGCAGGCTTTTTTGTACGGGTTGATCTCGAAGCTTTCTTTTTCGCCGGTTGAAGAGATGGTGATGGTCTGGTTTTCCAGATCAATCTCTACCTCGGCTTTATGATCGGCATAAACAGCATCAAAGATCTTTTTCAAAAAATCTTCGCTCACCTGTACTGGTAATAAACCATTGTTAAGCGCGTTGCCTTTAAAAATATCGGCGAAAAAGCTGCTCACTACCGCGTCGAAACCATAATCAGATATAGCCCATGCAGCGTGCTCACGGCTACTGCCGCAGCCAAAGTTTTTACCGGCTACAAGCACTTTACCGCTGAAGGTTGGGTTATTAAGTACGAAATCCTGTTTGGGATTATCATCGCCATCAAAACGCCAGTCGCGGAATAAGTTATTACCAAAACCGTCGCGGGTAGTAGCCTTCAAAAACCTTGCAGGAATGATCTGGTCGGTATCGATGTTTTCGATAGGCAAAGGCACTATGCTGGTTTGGACGTGTTTAAATATTTTAGTTGCCATTGTATTTTCTTTTTTCTGAACCGGAATTTGTCGAATTTTTTGAATTACACGAATTTTAGAATTTTTTTGAATCAGGTTTTAAGCCTGATCATTCCTTAATTCGTTCAATCCCGGTTCAAACATTATCCGGATTATACTTCTTATTCAATAGTCGTTTAAACTGGAGGCTCTTACTTCCCAAATTAATGAGCAACCCGGTTTTTATATTGTATGCTTCGAGGTAATTAATGCCTTGGGCGAGGTGAACATCCTCCAAAAATATAATCGCTTTCAGTTCAACCATTATTTCTCCCTCAACAAAGAAATCAACCCGTCGCGTGCCAATCTGCTCGTTTCTGTAAAAGATCGGCATCTCCATTTCTCTTACAAACCCTAAACCTTCATGGGCCATTTCAAGTTCTAACGCTCTCTGATAAATCGCCTCCTGAAAACCATTCCCTAAAACTGAATGAACCCTCATAGCGCAACCTATAATTTTACTTGAGCAGTCTTTAAATTCTGTGGGCGTTTTCTTTACAGTATCCATTTATCATCTTTTCTGAGCTTGAATTTGCCGAATTAAAGAATTACGCGAATTTCAAAAGCAAATTCAAAAAATTCTAAAATTCGTGTAATTCAACAAATTCGTTTAATTCCGGTTCAGACAACCTCCTCAGCGAGAAATTCCCTGATATCCGTAACCACTCCCGTAATTGCACTTGCTGCCGCAGTAAGCGGGCTTGCAAGGAACGTACGTGAGTTAGGTCCTTGTCTTCCTTCAAAGTTGCGGTTTGAAGTTGATACGCAGTATTTACCCGCCGGGATCTTGTCTTCATTCATGCCGAGGCATGCGCTGCAACCTGGTTCGCGGAGCGGAAAGCCGGCTTCGTTAAATATCTTGTCGAGTCCTTCGGCAATGGCTTGCTGCTGTACTTGTTTTGAGCCGGGAACTACCCATACGGTAACATTATCGGCTTTGTGTTTGCCTTTTACGAACTCGGCTACCTGGCGAAGGTCTTCAATGCGCGAGTTGGTACAGCTGCCGATGAATACGTAATCAATTGGTTTGCCCAATAGCATTTCATCATCATGCAGGCCCATGTAATCAAGGGCTTTTTTATATGATCCCTGCTCTTTTGCTTCAAACGAAGCAGTTTCAGGAACGTGTTGTGTAACACCGATGCCCATACCCGGATTTGTTCCGTAGGTGATCATCGGCTCAATATCTTCGGCTTTAAAGGATAATACTTCATCAAAAGCTGCATCAGCATCAGAGTATAAAGTTTTCCAGTAAGCTACGGCCTTATCCCAGTCTTCGCCTTTAGGGGCAAACTCGCGGCCTTTTACGTATTCAATAGTTGTTTCGTCGGGCGCTATCAGTCCGCAACGGGCACCCATTTCGATGCTCATATTACAGATGGTCATGCGGCCCTCCATGCTCAGTGAGCGGATGGTATCGCCGGCATATTCGACAGCATAACCGGTACCACCGGCAGCCGAGATCTGCGATATGATGTAAAGGATAATATCTTTGGCACCAACGCCTTTTTGTAGTTTACCATTCACTTCAATTTTCATGCGTTTTGGGCGCGACTGAAGTAAACATTGTGTAGCCAACACCTGCTCAACCTGCGATGTACCAATACCGAAGGCAATAGCACCAAAAGCGCCATGGGTTGAAGTATGACTGTCGCCGCAAACATAAGTACCACCCGGACGGGTGATGCCCAGTTCGGGGCCTATAACGTGAACGATACCCTGGTACGGGTGGCCTAAGCCATATAGCTCAACACCAAACTCTTTGCAGTTTTTGGTGAGCATATCTACCTGGTAGCGTGAAAGTTCTTCTTTAATGGGTAAGTGCTGATCAATAGTTGGAACGTTGTGATCGGCGGTGGCCACAGTTTGTTTTGGCCTGAAAACGGGTAAGCCTCTCTGACGCAAACCATCAAATGCCTGCGGACTGGTTACCTCGTGAATGAAATGTGTATCGATGTACAAAATATCCGGGAACCCCTCGCTGCTGCTGACGACGTGCGCATCCCAGATCTTATCAAATAATGTTTGTCCCATTTTATTATAGTTTTAAGTGGCAGTAGCAGTTGCAGTTTTTGATTTGCTGCTTGCCCTTAGTTTTAAGTGGCAGTAGCAGCGGCAGTTGCAGTGTTTTACTGCTCCTTTAAACTGCTACTGCCACTAATATATTAAAAGTAGGCAGTTGCAATCACAGCGGCTTAACTGCCACTAAAAACTGCTACTGCCACTAATACTAAGCTTCTACAACCTGGTTTTCAGGACGTAAGCTGCGTACGGTTTTGCCTGCTTGCCATAATTCGCTTTCGCGTAATTCTTTCAGTTCGGCATCCAGTTTTTCGCGGTAATCCGGCTGGCTGTTTGAATCGATAGAACGTTGAGACTCTTTACCAGTTGCAACGCTTTCGTAAAGCTCTTCAAATACCGGTTTAGTAGCGTCACGGAATTTTTTCCACCAGTCAAGCGCACCACGCTGAGCAGTAGTTGAACAGTTGGCATACATCCAGTCCATACCGTTTTCAGCAACAAGCGGCATTAATGATTGGGTAAGCTCTTCAACAGTTTCGTTAAATGCTTCAGACGGAGAGTGACCATGGCTACGTAATACATCGTATTGAGCAGCGAAGATACCTTGAACACAACCCATCAATGTGCCACGCTCGCCGGTTAAATCGCTGTATACTTCTTTTTTGAAATTAGTTTCGAATAAGTAACCGCTACCTACAGCGATACCTAAAGCGATAACACGGTCAAATGCTTTACCTGTAGCATCCTGGAAGATAGCGTAGCTTGAGTTTAAGCCGCGGCCTTGCAGGAACATACGGCGCAATGAAGTGCCTGAACCTTTAGGAGCAACCAGGAACACGTCAACATCAGCAGGAGGCACGATGCCTGTTTGCTCGTTGAAAGTGATACCAAAGCCATGAGAGAAATAAAGGGCTTTGCCTGGAGTTAGGTGTTTTTTAACAGTTGGCCATAACGCGATCTGGGCTGCATCGCTCAATAAGTAGCAAATTACAGTTCCTTTTTCTAAAGCTTCTTCAATTTCAAAAAGGGTTTCGCCCGGTACAAAGCCATCGCTGATAGCTTTATCCCATGTTTTGGTGCCTTTACGCTGACCAACAATTACGTTGATACCGTTATCTTTTTGGTTCAGGGCCTGGCCCGGACCTTGTACACCGTAGCCAATTACCGCTACTACTTCATCTTTTAATACTTCCTGAGCTTTTGATAGAGGGAACTCTTCGCGGGTTACTACGTTTTCTTCAGTGCCGCCGAAATTTAGTTTTGCCATTGTTTTTTGATTTTTGTGATTTCACCGATTAGTGGTGATCTCACCGATTTTATTTGTATTGAGTAATTTATTTTTCTTGATTACACCGATTATTTAATGATTACACCGATTTTGACCCTTGATGCGGTTTGATTGCGTTGATTATGACCTTCTGACTATGAACCATCATCTATTAACCAAGAGCCAACTCAACTAATCTCTATTCTCCAATCACTAATCTCTCCGCCGTCGGCGGGATTACATCGTAAACACCTTCTCGCCCTGGTTAAGGTATTCGTTTTCTATTACCTCTTCGCCTGGTTCAAGCCTTTCAAACTCGCGCAGTTTGCTGTTAAAGCCTTCGCTATCCTTAATGATAGCAACACGGGCGCTGCGTACAAATTCTATCAGGCCATAAGGTTGTAATATGTTGATCAGGTTATCGGTTTCCTCGCGGTGACCGGTGGTTTCAAACACGGTGTAGTCCTTACGGATCACTACCGCACGTGCACCGTTTTCGCGTAATAAGCGCTCAACGCTAACCTTTTCGGCAATTACATCGGTTGATACCTTATATAACGCTAATTCCTGCCAAATCACATCTTCGTTGGTGTGATAATATGCTTTTAACACCTCAACCTGTTTTTCTATCTGGCGGGTAAGTTTACGCACTACTTCTTCATACTCGTTAATTACAATATTAAAGCGGTGAATACTGTCAATCTCCGACGGAGAAGTGTTCAGGCTGTCGATATTGATTTTACGGCGTGTAAATATAATAGCTATCCTGCTTAATAAACCAATTTGGTTTTCGGTATATATGGTGATGTTAAATTCCTGTTTTTTTTCTGCTTCGCTCATGACTCAAATTTTTTAAGTAGGTGAGATTTTTACTTTAACCTGATCTCGCTTACACTGCATCCTTGTGGTACCATCGGGAATACGTTATTCTCTTTGGTAACAATTACTTCAAGCAGGTATGATCCTTTGTTGTTCAGCATTTCGCTTAAAGCAGCAGGCAGATCATCACGGTTGTCAATTGATTTGCCCGGGATACCATAAGCTGAAGCCAGGGTTACAAAGTTAGGGCTTTGGATATCAACAAACGAGTAACGACGTTGGTTGAAAAGCTCCTGCCATTGCCTTACCATGCCCAGGAAACGGTTGTTAAGGATGATGATTTTTACATCGATACCGCTTTGCATTATGGTACCCAATTCTTGTAAAGTCATCTGGAAACCGCCATCGCCAATGATAGCCACAACCTCACGGTCCTGAGCACCAAATTTAGCGCCTATAGCCGCAGGCAATGCAAAGCCCATAGTACCCAAACCGCCGCTGGTAACGTTGCTGCGTGTTTTATTGAATTTGGCATAACGACAGGCCACCATCTGGTGCTGACCTACGTCGGTTACGATAACCGCATCCCCATTGGTAAGCTCGTTAAGTTGTTTAATTACTTCGCCCATGGTCATTTCAGGCGTAGTTGGATTAAGCTCGTTATGGATAACAGCTTCAACTTCCTGGCGGGTGTAGTCGTTAAATTTAGCCAACCATTCGGTGTGCTGTTTTTGTTCGATGGCTTTGGTTAGCAACGGAAGGGTTTCCTTGCAATCACCCCAAACCGGTACTGTTGATTTTACGTTCTTGTCGATCTCAGCCGGGTCAATATCCAAATGAACAACTTTTGCTTGTTTAGCATATTTATCCAGGCGACCGGTTACACGGTCGTCAAAACGCATACCTATCGCGATCAATACATCACACTCGTTAGTTAAAACGTTAGGGCCGTAGTTGCCATGCATACCCAACATACCTACGTTTAACGGATGGTCTGAAGGGATAGCGCCGGCACCAAGTACTGTCCAGGCTGCAGGGATACCGCTTTTTTCAACAAAAGCTTTAAACTCCTGCTCAGCACCGCCCAAAATAACACCCTGACCAAACAGGATGAATGGTTTTTGAGCGCTATTGATCAATTCGGCAGCCTGCTGAATGTATTGCGGGCGAACGATTGGTTTTGGCCTGTAGCTGCGGATATGATCGCATGGTTTATAGCCTGCAAAATCAAATAGCTGAATTTGTGCGTTTTTAGTAATGTCGATCAATACCGGGCCGGGCCTGCCGCTGCGGGCAATGTAAAATGCCTTGGCAATAACTTCCGGGATTTCGGTAGCATCAGTTATTTGATAGTTCCATTTGGTAACCGGGGTGGTAATGTTGATCACATCAGTTTCCTGAAAAGCATCGGTACCTAAAAGGTGCGCGAATACCTGCCCGGTAATACAAACCAACGGAGTACTATCGATCTGGGCATCGGCCAAACCGGTTACCAGGTTAGTGGCACCCGGACCACTGGTGGCAAATACCACGCCCACTTTGCCCGAAGTACGTGCATAGCCCTGGCCGGCGTGAATGCCGCCTTGTTCATGGCGTACCAATATGTGGTTCAGCTTGTCATTGTAATCAAACAAAGCATCATAAATGGGCATGATGGCGCCGCCCGGATATCCAAAAATGGTATCCGTACCTTCGGCTATCAATGCTTCCAATAATGCTACCGATCCTGAAACGTTTACGGTTTCGGTGGCGGCTGGCGCGGTTAAGGTTTCTTGTGCAGTTTCCATACCTGTATTTTTTATATTCATAGCACTTTTTGGTGCTAAACTGATTTATTCTATCTGTCTCTAATTTGCTAAAATGAACGGGCTTAGTTTATGTTCACTTTATTCATGGCTTTTATAATACGCCATTTTGTTCATTGCTTATTCGTCGGTAACGCAGCCTTCGGCAGCGGTAGTTACGTTTTTAGCGTAACGATATAACACACCCTTGGTAACCTTCAGCGCCGGTTTTTGCCATGCGGCACGGCGTGCGGCTATTTCTTCTTGCGGCAGCGAAACGTTTATCTTGTTTGCAATGGCGTCAATCTCAATTATATCATCATCTTTTACCATCGCTATAAACCCACCATCGTAAGCCTCGGGTGTGATGTGACCGACGACGAAGCCATGTGTACCGCCACTAAAGCGTCCATCGGTAATTAACGCTACTGAGCTACCTAAACCGGCACCAAATATGGCCGAGGTTGGTTTCAGCATTTCCGGCATGCCCGGCGCGCCTTTAGGACCTACGTTGCGGATCACCACAACATCACCTTTTTTAACACGGCCGCTCTGGATACCGGCAATCAGTTCAAACTCGCCATCGAATACACGGGCGGGGCCGGTGAAACGCTCACCTTCTTTACCGGTGATCTTGGCAACACTACCGCCTTCAGCAAGGTTTCCGTACAGGATTTGCAGGTGACCGGTAGCTTTGATCGGGTTTTCGACAGGTTTGATGATCTTTTGAGTTTCAAACTCCAACGAAGGGATTTCAGCCAGGTTTTCGGCAATAGTTTTACCAGTAACTGTAAGGCAATCGCCATGCAGCCAGCCTTGCTCCAAACAATATTTCATTACAGCCGGAACGCCGCCAATGTTGTGCAGGTCTTCCATCATGTATTTACCGCTTGGTTTCATATCGGCCAGTACGGGGATACGGTTACTTACCGCCTGGAAATCATCCTGGGTTAGTTTTACGTCAACGCTTTTAGCCATTGCAATCAGGTGCAATACCGCGTTGGTTGAGCCACCCAGTACCATGATCACAACAATAGCATTTTCAAATGCCTCGCGGGTCATGATGTCTGACGGTTTGATATCTTTTTCTAACAGTACCTTGATCGCTTTTCCTGCTGCAAGGCATTCTGCTTTTTTCTCGGCGCTTAATGCCGGGTTTGATGATGAATATGGCAAGCTCATACCCAAGGCTTCAATAGCGGCAGCCATAGTATTAGCGGTATAAATACCACCGCAGGCACCCGCGCTTGGGCAGGCATTTTTAATAACACCCATGAAATCAACATCATCAATCTGGCCGGCAATCTTTTTGCCTAAAGCTTCAAATGCCGATACGATGTTCAGGTCTTCGCCTTTCCAGTGGCCTGGTTTGATAGTACCACCGTATACCATGATCGACGGACGGTTTAAGCGACCCATGGCCATTACCGAACCAGGCATGTTTTTATCGCAACCAGGCAGGGTAATTAAACCATCATAATATTGAGCGCCGGTAACAGCCTCAATGGAATCGGCAATAATATCGCGGCTTACCAATGAGTAACGCATACCTTCGGTACCGTTACTCATGCCATCACTTACACCAATGGTGTGGAATATCAGGCCTACCATATCTTCATCCCAGATACCTTGTTTAACCAGTTTAGCCAGGTCGTTCAGGTGCATGTTACAAGTGTTACCATCATAACCCATGCTGGCCACGCCGACCTGTGCTTTGCGCATATCGTCGTCGGTTAAGCCAATTCCGTAAAGCATGGCCTGTGCGGCAGGCTGCGTTGGGTCCTGGGTAAAGGTTTTGCTATACTTGTTCAATTCTATAGCCTTGGTGGTATCTGATGATGAACTCATTTTATTAGATATGTAGACAGTGTTAGTATTTAATTTTGTTGATGATACTGGTTTACTTGGTATCGAAAATCAATATATGTAAGGTAGCCATCGCGTCAGGTAATAGCAATAGTCGCCACTGATTTTTTGAAATAAGTATTTTATTTTAATTATTTTATTTATTTGAAATTTAATTTTGTAAAATTTATTTATAAAGATATAAAATTTTTAATGAAATATACCAAAGTTCAAAACGGTATTCGGTATGTTTTTTATGCATGCATAGTAAGTTGTCGATTTTCTGCCTGAAATGAAGGAAATGGCGGTTGGAGTTAGTAGTTGTGAAGGTAAGAAGCCTTATTTTTATTAAGGTTTTAACGCATGGTTTTGACGATTTGATTAGCCTCCCGGCGAGTATAAGATTTTGTTTGACCACTTAAATGGATCTTGCGTTCGTTGTCCAATATTTCCAATTGTTCTCTACTGAGATTAACGATAGTTTTATCATGGATATCTTTTTCTAAAAGTGTATAAACAGCCTCAATCTTGCTATCATCGGCATCTGCCAGGTAGATCATTAATTTTTGCCGGATGGTTAATATTTTCATGGTTTTACACACTGAAAGTACAAATCTAACTATTATAACAGTACTTAATACAGGGTTTAATTGTTTATAGTAGATTCAATATGACTTTAGTTTGTGGTGTAATTAGTTCAAATGTTTCCAAATAAGAAAAATAATAAAGATGCGATTGTATCTTTACACTATCCAATGAAGGATTTGCCTTTTGAAATATTACCAATTGACCTGCTGGACGAATATCGGGAACAGGTACCTCATGCACTTCTTCAAGACTTCGAGCAATTAGAAGATAGCGCTCTGTCGACAAATACTTTTAGTTTTTATACTTCAGTTTCAGCGGTTTTCTCTTCAAAAATTGAAGGTGAAAATATAGAGCTTGATTCGTTTGTGAAACATAAAATGCTTGGAGTACATTTTTTGCCTGATTATACGCAGAAGATAGATGATCTTTACGAGGCTTATCAGTTTGCTCAAATAAACAAATTAAACTACCAGTCAGTTCAGGAAGCCCATAGCTTGCTTACCAAACATATCTTGCAAAAAGACCGCAGAGGGAAACTGCGTACCGGCAATATGTTTGTAATAACACCGGATGGCAAAATTGAATATGTTGCCTGCGCCCCCGATTTGGTTGAACAAAAGTTGGAACTGTTTTTTAATGATGTTGATTTGTTATTAAAAGCTAAGCTAACTACCCCCGAAGTTTTCTTTTTCGCTTCAATGATCCATCTGATCTTCGTGAAGATCCATCCTTTTGAAGATGGTAATGGTCGTACCGCCCGTTTACTCGAAAAATGGTTCATAGCCGAAAAGCTTGGTACGAAAGCCTGGTTTCTGCAATCGGAAAAATATTACTATGATCATCACCAAACGTATTATCATAACATCAGGTTGCTTGGGCTTGAATATGATCTGTTAGATTATTCAGCTGCTTTGCCTTTTTTATTAATGTTGCCACAATCGTTTTAAAGAGATATCCCTACAAAAAAAGCGCCCGGATAATGATACCCGGGCGCTTTATGTAAGTTTATAAAGTAGCGCCTATTTGTGCTGAATACCTTCGGCCAAAACAGTTACTTTATTGTTTAATGCTTCAACAACACCGCCTTTAATAAAAAACACTTCTTCTTTAGCAGCACCACCGCGTACGGTAAGTTTGCCATCCTGAAGGGTGGAAATAATAGGGGCGTGGTTGTTCAGTATTTCAAATAATCCCAAAGCACCAGGCAGGGTTACCGAGGTGGCCTCGCCTTCGTAAACTTTTTTATCGGGAGTAAGAATTTCTAATGTCATGTCTTTTTTAGATATGAGATTTGAGATTTGAGACGTGAGACAACGCTGTCCTGATCTGCGATCTTAAATCGGGTTTTATATGTGAGATATAAGCTTGAATGATATTAACCAAATTTAGGTCTTCTATCTCAAATCTCATATCTCACATCTCAAATCTAAGCGTTAGCTTCAGCTAACAGCTTTTTGCCTTTTTCAATAGCATCTTCAATGCTGCCAACTAAGTTGAAAGCTGCTTCAGGATACTCATCAACTTCGCCGTCCATGATCATGTTGAAACCTTTGATGGTATCTTTAATGTCAACCAGTACACCTTTTAAGCCGGTGAACTGCTCGGCAACGTGGAACGGCTGTGACAAGAAACGCTGAACACGACGTGCGCGTGATACAACTAACTTATCTTCTTCAGAAAGCTCGTCCATACCCAAGATGGCGATGATATCCTGAAGCTCTTTGTAGCGTTGTAAAGTTTCTTTAACGCGTTGCGCGGTATTGTAGTGCTCGTCACCTAAAACTGCTGGGCTAAGGATACGTGAGGTTGAATCCAACGGATCCACCGCAGGGTAAATACCAAGCTCGGCAATTTTACGTGAAAGTACGGTAGTAGCATCCAAGTGGGCGAAGGTTGTAGCCGGCGCCGGGTCGGTCAAGTCATCCGCAGGTACGTAAACTGCCTGTACTGACGTGATTGAACCGCGTTTGGTTGAAGTGATACGCTCCTGCATGGTACCCATCTCGGTAGCAAGCGTTGGCTGGTAACCTACTGCAGATGGCATACGGCCTAATAGCGCTGATACTTCTGAACCTGCCTGGGTAAAGCGGAAGATGTTGTCGATAAAGAAAAGGATATCACGGCCTTTACCATCTTCATCACCATCACGGAAATACTCGGCAATAGTTAAGCCTGAAAGGGCCACACGTGCACGTGCACCCGGCGGCTCGTTCATCTGACCGAACACGAATGTTGCTTTTGAATCTTTCATGGCTTCGGTATCAACTTTAGTTAAGTCCCAACCGCCTTCTTCCATTGAATGCATGAAAGCGTCGCCATATTTTATAATGCCTGACTCAAGCATCTCACGTAAAAGGTCATTACCTTCACGTGTACGCTCACCAACACCTGCAAATACAGATAAACCTGCATAAGCTTTCGCGATGTTGTTGATCAGTTCCTGGATCAATACTGTTTTACCTACACCGGCACCACCAAACAAACCGATTTTACCACCTTTTGCATAAGGCTCTAAAAGGTCGATAACTTTAATACCTGTAAAAAGTACTTCAGTTTCGGTTGATAGATCATCAAACTTTGGAGGAGTAGCGTGGATAGGGCGACCGTTTGATTTGTCAAGGTTAGCAATACCGTCGATAGCATCACCTACCACGTTAAATACACGACCTTTGATGTTATCGCCGATAGGCATTTTGATAGCCGCTTCGGTATCCAATACCTTCATACCGCGTAACAAACCGTCGGTCGAGTCCATCGCGATGGCACGTACACGGTCTTCGCCTAAGTGCTGCTGAACCTCTAAAATGATTTTTTGGCCATTGTCTTTCGTGATCTCTAACGCGTCATAAATTTTAGGAAGATGAGCGTCATCAGCGAAACTTACGTCGACTACCGGACCAATGATCCTTGAAATTTTTCCAATGTTTGGCATATATAACCTGGTGTTTTTTAAAAAATGCTTTTACTGAACAGCAACATACATCATTTGTAACAGGAATGTATAAGATGCTATTTCAGAGGCGCAAAGTTAAGATTTCTATCCAATTATTTAAATAGTGTACCAAGTTTTTTAAAGGATAATTTCAACATTGTTAATTGTTTGCCTTTATTGCGCGAAAGTCAATACAATTTTGCCTGTATGAGTACTACTTTCCATCAGTTTATGAGCTTCTGCAGCTTCGCCGGCATCGAAAATTTTATACACTATGGGCTTGATTTTACCTGATGATAGCAAAGGCCATATTTTTTGTTCGAGATTTTGGGCGATAGCGGCTTTAAATGCAACCTCACGGCTCCTTAACATGGAGCCCGTAATGATGAGCCTTTTGGCCATGACTTTAGCCAGGTCAAGCTGCACTTCGCGGCCATTCATGGCGTTGATCATCACCAGCCTGCCTTCAACAGCCAACGAATCGATATTGCCGGGTATATAGTCGCCGCCAATCATATCCAGGATCACATTAACGCCAATGCTATGGGTAAGCGATTTGATCGCGTCTTTAAAATCAGTTGTTTTATAGTTGATGGCCTTGTCGGCGCCAAGCTGCTCGCAGAAGCCGCATTTTTCATCAGAACCGGCTGTTACATAAACGGTACTGCCCAAAGCTTTGGCCATTTGAATAGCCGTTACACCAATACCGCTTGATCCGCCATGTATCAGCAGCGATTGACCGGGTTGCAGATTGCCACGATCAAACACATTGCTCCACACTGTAAAAAATGTTTCGGGCAGTGAAGCCGCCTCGGTGAAGCTAAGGTTGGCAGGTACGGGGAGACATTGGCCTTCGGGTGCTTTGCAATATTCGGCATAACCGCCGCCAGTAACCAGCGCGCAAACCTTATCGCCAGGTTTCCATTGGATAACAGCGTCACCTACTTCGACAATTATGCCGGCTACTTCCAGTCCGGGGATATCTGCAGGGGCGCTGGCAGGTGGCGGATAATTCCCCTTGCGCTGAAACACATCGGGGCGGTTAACACCGGCCGCCATTACTTTAATCAGTACTTCATCGGCTCCGTATTGAGGCTTTGGCCTTTCGGCCAATTGCAAAACTTCCGGGCCACCGGGTTGGGTTATTACTATTGCTTTCATAGGTATGACGTTGAAAGCTAAGTTAAGATGAAAATGTCATGTAAGGAAAAGCCTCTGCGTATTGGCTTCAGATTAAAACTAATTGTATAAATTTATATCATCCTAAATATCAATTTAATTATTGTGGAGCCCCGTAAACTTATAACCTCGCTTGGCGTAATACTGACAACTATTACCGGTATAATTTTATTTTTTACGGAGTTTGATAAAATCAAGGCATTCTTTTTTCCTGCCGGGATAACTATCAGCGTTCCGTTATATGTGTTTTCGTTATTAGGCATTGGTTTGCTGGTGTTTTATAGTGTTTATATTTTTTATTTCAAAGAAGTTACCAGTCACAAGAAAACTAAAACAGAACTGGAAAATGTGAAAGCATTATTATTAGATTCTGAAAGGATGCGTTTGATAGACTTTGTGACCGGTATTGCCAATCAGGAGAAGTTTAAAATAGATATTCAAAACAGACCCAAAGAGTTATTTCATCTAATACTGATTGATTTAGACGGTTTTGGTGAGATAAATAAAAAACAAGGGTTTCAAAAAGGCGATGAAGTGATCAGGACGATTGCCCAGGAGTTGTTTGGCAGGATGAGAAGGGACGAGGAGATCTACAAGCGGGATTATAAACTTGAAAATAATTTCATGAAACGCATCTACCGAAAATACACAGGTGGAGATGAGTTTATTTTTCTGATAAAAGGCCCCCAGTATGAGGCAGTCGGTTTTTTAGCGAGGATCCAAAAGCAGCTGGAAGAACTGAACGCTGAATCTCCTGTTTTTTCAAATTACAAAATTACTTTTCACGGTGCTATCGTACCGTTATATCCATCAGATACCTTTGAACAGGCTTATGATAAGTTGCAAAGAGGATTTGTGCAGGCAGCTGAAGAAAGTAATGGGCTACGGGTTTATTGGGATAAAACAGAAGAAGATACATTTTTGAAATATAAATCCTTATATGATAACGCAAGAAGGATTTTTAAGATCCAATGATCTGAAGATAAAGGCTACTTATACCGTTGCTAAAGGCACAAGTAGCGATTGCCCTCCATTCCCGCCCTTCATACTTGCGTCGGTCGAGGGTTTGTTTTAGAATGCGGACGGTAAGTAATACGCTTTTAAAATCAACAGTAAATACGAGGCACCTACGGAGCCTAAAGGTTTTCGATTTATTTTCTATAAACACGGTACCTCTCTGGGGTATTCGGCGTTAAATTAAAACTCCGTTAGGAGTACCGTGTTTATAGCAACTTATAAAGTAACTTTTTGGCTCCGTAGGTACCTCATGTTTAAAAGTGCTATATGTTAACAGAAATTACAAGCCAATCACCGGCATAGTAGCTCCCAACCTCTAATCGCTAACCCGCAAACTCTCAACCGGATTAGCCGCTGCAGCCCTGAAAGATTGTAGACTGATAGTAACAAACGCGATAACCACAGCCCCCGCGCCTGCTAATATCACCACCCACCATTGTATATCTTGCCGGTAAGCAAAACCCTGCAGCCATTTGTTCATAGTTAACCAGGCCAATGGCGCTGCAATTAAAAATGACATAGTCACTAACCTCACAAAGTCTTTCGATAACATGGTTACAATAGCCGCTATGCTTGCACCCAATACCTTGCGAATGCCTATCTCCCGGTTACGTTGCTCGGCGGCATAAGCGGCAAGGCCAAATAAACCAAGGCAGGCAATAGCTATAGCTAAGCCCGTAAAAATGATAAATAGTTGCCCCATGCGTTGCTCGGTGCGGTACAGGGCATCAAAATCGGCGTCCATGAACGAATATTCAAAATGCTCATTTGGGGCGATGGTTTTCCAGGTTTTCTCTATTCCGGTCATCAGGATGGGCAGGTTATAGGTATTTATGCGGATGCTTAAACGCGCCAGCCAATCGTTGTCGAGCACCATTACCAGCGGGGTGACATTATCGCGCAACGAACTAAAGTTGAAATCCTTTACTACGCCTATCACATGATATTTTTTTAGGTCCTTAGCAATGCCCGTGTTGATGGTTTTGCCAATGGCATCATTGCCATAACCAAATACTTTTGCCGCTGTTTCATTGATAACCATCGCTGTTGAATCGGTCCTGAACTCCCCGGAAAAACCGCGGCCATTCTTCATTTGCATACCCATGGTGCCGATGTAATCTTCATCAATTTTCCAGAATTGGGTAGACTGGCCCTCTTTTCCACTGGGCGACACATAGTTTAACACTTTGTTATTGGCTGTTGGTAAAAAGCTGGTAAGCGTAGCGTTAATAACACCGGGTAGCTTTTTAATCTCCTGTTTCAACAGTTCGGGGTGTTCAAGCGTATTAACGTTGTTGAGGATAAGTACCTGGTTTCGGTTAAAGCCGAGGTTCTTATTTTGAATATAGTTGAGTTGGTTATAGATCACCAAAGTGCCTATCACCAAAAAAATAGAAATGGAAAACTGGAAAACCACCAGCGTGCTCCGGAATGTACCACCTTTAAAGCCTGTTGAGATCTTCCCTTTTAAAACATTAATGGGTTGAAATGCCGAAAGGAAAAATGCGGGATAGGAGCCTGCCAAAACACCCACTATAACAACAATGCTTAATAATGCAGGCAATAGCCAGGTTGCAGTTTGCGCATTTATGACTAATTGTTTGTTTGAAAGATGATTGAATAAAGGTAGCAGGGCCCACGCGGCAAACACCGCAATAACGGCAGCTACGAAAGTTACGATCAATGACTCGGCAAGGAACTGGAAAATAAGATGCTTGCGCGATGAGCCTAATACCTTGCGTACCCCAACTTCGCGTGCTCGACTGGCCGAGCGGGCTGTGGACAAGTTCATGAAATTAATACAGGCCAGTAATAAAATAAATATAGCCACCGCCGAAAAAATATAAACATACTGGCTGTTGCCATTAGCCCCCAACTCCATTACCCGGTTTGATTTAAGGTGGATATCTGTTACCGGCATCAGGCTAAGTTTGAAGTAGTTGCCGCCGGACCTGAACTTGCTGTAATTCATAGTGCTTGAACCTTTAAGTCCCTCTTGCATTTCTGCATTGAGTTTTGATTCGAGGCTGGCAATGTTTGTGTTGGGTTTAACCAGCACATAAGTGGCAAAGGCGGTTAGCCTGTTCCATGGAGCATCGTTGTTAACCGGACTGGCTGCCAGTAAAAAGTTGGCCCTGAAATGCGATTGTACCGGCATATCTTTCATGACGCCGGTTATTTTGAGTGATGTACCGCTTGTTACTAAAAACAAAGTTTGCCCAATCACATTGCTGCGGTTAAAATATTTTTTAGCCATCGACTCAGCGATCACTATCGTGTTAGGTTCCTTTAAAGCCGTTTTGGCATCGCCGGAGAGTAGGGGGAGGGTAAATACATCAAAAATATTGGGTTCGCTGTAAAATGTCGTGCCATCTTCGCGTACAATTTCGTCGCCTTTTTTAAAGCGGATGTTTAATGCCGGTGTTACACGTACGGCTGTTTCAACTTCGGGGCATTCTGTTTTTAAAACATTGGCAACCGGAATAGCTGTTATGGCATATTCAGTAAGCGTTCCGCTAAATTTTAGGTCGGTATTAACTCGGTAGATCCTTTTGTGTTTGACATTATATTGATCGTAACTCAATTCATCTGTCACATAAAATGTAATGAGCAGGCAAATGGCCAACCCTAATGCTAAACCTATAATATTAATAAAAGTAAAGCCTTTGTTTTTTAATAAGCTTCGCAGCGCGGTTTTAAAGTAGTTCCTGAACATAGCATAAAAGGTTTATGTTATAAAGATATAACTAAGTTTTTAGTTAATCGATAATAATAACTAATTTTTTAGTTTTTGTGTTATTTGATCGGCCTTTTATATAAAGCAGGCATTCATTTAAACATCTTAATGTTAAAAAAGGAGGTGTGCTTATTTAACTCATTTTATTTTCATTCATTTGCTTAAAACAAACAACACCATATGTCATTACAGATCGGCCAGCCGGCTCCTCAGTTTATTTTGATTTCATCTGCCTTAAAAAGCGTTTCACTGGCCGATTTTAAAGGCCGCAAAGTAGTTATCCACTTTTTTCCTCTGGCTTTTACGGGCGTTTGTACCACGCAGCTTTGCACCATGCGCGACAGCTTTGGGTATTATGACGGCCTAAACGCTACCATATTGGGCATTTCTGTCGATTCGCCTTTTACTTTAGCTAAATTTAAAGAGGAGAACAATTATCAGTTTGATTTGCTTTCTGATTTTAACAAGGAAGTATCTACAGCTTATGGCGCTATTTATGACCAATTTGTTATGGGACTTAAAGGTGTAGCCAAGCGCGCGGCCTTCGTAATTGACGAAGAGCAGAATGTCATTTACGCCGAGGTGCTTGAAGATGCAGGTCAGTTACCTGACTTTAAAGCTATTGCAGAAATTGTAAAATAATTTTGAATAAAAATTTGCAGCGGGTTATTTAAATCCTATCTTTGCATTCCATTTCGGAACAGGCACTCGTAGCTCAATTGGATAGAGCATCTGACTACGGATCAGAAGGTTAGGGGTTCGACTCCCTTCGAGTGCACAAACGCACTGCAATTACAGGGTTTTTCTGCCCAAGGTGCACAAAACTAACTGATAAGCCTTTCTGTTGTATTACCGAAAGGCTTTTAATTTATCAAGAGCATGCTAAATCTGGTTTTGTTTGGCCCTCCCGGTGCCGGGAAAGGTACTCAGTCGAAAAAACTTATTGAGAAATACGATTTGATCCATCTTTCAACTGGGGATTTATTACGCGGCGAAATTGCTCAAGGTACAGAATTGGGTTTGGAAGCCAAAAAACTGATGGACGACGGAAAACTTGTTCCGGATGCCGTAGTTATTGGCATGATCAGCAATAAGCTTGACGCTAACAAGGATGCCAAAGGTTTTATTTTTGATGGTTTCCCGCGCACTGTTGCACAGGCAGAGGCTTTGGATAAGTTATTGGAATCAAAGCAATCGGCAATTTCAGGCATGACAGCGCTTGAGGTTAACGATGACGAGCTTGAGCGCCGTCTGTTGGATAGGGGGAAAGAATCTGGCAGGGCAGATGATGCTAATCCCGAGGTTATCCGCAAACGCATTAAAGAATACAATGATAAAACTGCTCCTGTAGCCGGTTTTTATCAAAATCAAAATAAATTTAAAAACATTAACGGCGTAGGTTCGGTAGATGACATCTTCGGTGCTTTAGTTGATGTTATAGAAGAGTATAATAAATAGTCGTTCGGAAGTCTTTAGTCCGAAAGTCGGTAAAGTCCGCAGGTTGGGAACATTAATATTCTTAACTTTCGGACTTTACTAACTTTCGGACTTTCCGTCTAAATAAAAAAATTATGTCGCAGGGTTCCAATTTTGTTGATTATGTAAAAATCTGTTGCCGTTCGGGCCACGGAGGTGCCGGTTCTGCCCATTTGCACCGTGATATATTAACTTCAAAAGGTGGTCCTGATGGTGGTGATGGCGGCAGGGGAGGCCATGTTATTGTAAAAGGTAACGCCCAGCTATGGACAATGCTTCACCTAAAATATCGAAAACACGTTATTGCAGGCGATGGTGATTCGGGCGGCAGCTCATTACGTACTGGCAAAACCGGTCGCGATGAAATTTTGGAAGTACCCCTTGGTACAACCGTAAAAAATGCCGAAACCGGAGAAGTACTTTTCGAAATCACTCAGGACGGCGAAACAAAGATCCTTACTCCGGGTGGCCGTGGCGGACTGGGAAACTGGCATTTTAAAACATCAACCCAACAAACACCGCGTTTTGCGCAGCCCGGAGAAGACGGCCGTGAAGACTGGAATATTCTCGAACTTAAAGTATTGGCTGATGTTGGTTTGGTAGGGTTCCCTAACGCGGGTAAATCAACCCTGCTTTCGGTAGTGTCGGCTGCAAAACCCGAAATTGCTGATTACGCATTCACTACACTGGTGCCTAACTTAGGCATCGTATCATATCGCGGCGGGCGTTCATTTGTAATGGCCGATATCCCGGGTATTATCGAAGGTGCATCGCAGGGTAAGGGCTTAGGGCTTCGGTTTTTAAGGCATATCGAGCGTAACTCAGTGTTACTGTTTATGGTACCTGCTGATACGTCGCGCAGCATAAAAGAAGAATACGAAATATTATTACGTGAGCTGGAAGAATACAATCCCGAACTGATGCACAAGCCGCGTGTGCTGGCAATTACTAAAACTGACATGCTTGACGACGAGCTGCAGGCCGAAATGAAAAAGGAGATCCCGGATGGAATCCCCTCTATATTTATATCGTCTGTAGCCCAGAAAAATATCGATCAGCTAAAAGACCTGCTCTGGAAAGAGATCAATGCGAGCGTGGTTTAAAGCACTTTAACGAATAAGAATTGTCATTTCGATGGGGTTACCAAGGTGAAAGCATCGGGGCGAAAGAGAAATCTTGTACGCCATGCAATCACGATGCATGTTTAGAGCAGGGTGTATAAGATTGCTCCCTCACGCTACCCTCATTCCCTGCACTTGTTTGTCGAAATGACAGTTTTTTTTCAAGATATGGCATGCTTTGCTCGTTGTTGGTGTTGTCACCATAGGTGTTCGGAAGATTAAAAAAAGCAGAGAATTGTGCGACACCCTCCCTTGGGAGGGTGTAGGGAGGGGTTTATGCGCTATTTTAAGCGAATAAACCCCTCCCTGCCACTACACAACTCTGCCGCACCCCTCCCTAAGGAGGGAATTAAAAAATCTTCCGAGCACCAACAATGGCGAGGAACTGTGCTTTTACCTTCACCTACTTCGCCTCCCACAAAATAAACTGGTTGCTCAGCATCGTCATTTTAAAACCCTTATAACCCGGAAAACATTTACGCATGATGGTTGATTTTGGGCCGATATAATCGGAAGGTAAAACTATATACAGCGGACCGGCGTGGCCTTTATATACATAATCGTCAAAATCAATTGCTACGTCGGGGCCGATGGCTTCAACTGTTATCGTACGGTTATGTTCAATCTCCAGGCTCAGATCTGGACTTGTAACTACAAAAATCGCGTTGGTATTTTGCCTGTCCAGGTTGCGGATATAGTTTAACGATGGCTGATCAATAAATAACTGTGCTATCCCCGAATAGCCGTGTGCGCTCGTGTTTTTATTTTGAAAATAGCTTGGTACAAAATATTTATAGCTTGAGTAGGCAATAACGAAGCACACAAAATAAAACAGGTATTTGTAACCGGTTTGCAGGCCGCTTATCAAATAAATGATGCCCGGGGCAATGATGAGCCCAATGAGCCTTAAATGCCTTGCCTCGTATGAGATATTAGCCTGCCTCAAAAACGATTGCCCGAAAAACAACACCATTACCACATAAAAAACCAGCAGCAGCAGTACGTAATTTTTGTAGGGAACTTTTTTTACGATAAACCAGATGAGTAAAATACTTAATATGGCACAAATAAGTACAATTACTACGCCCCAAAAATAGGTAAACATAGGAGGGTCATCATGAAACAACAGGCCGTTGGTTAAGTCATCTATCGAAAAAGCTGTCAATATCGGCGATGCCAGCGGAAAACCGAAAGTTTCCCAGGCCAGTTTTATGCTGCCATGCACGGTTGATGGATTACCTCCTTTAGAAAGATAAAAATGACTGATGGTAAGTAGTGAAAGTATTGCCGGAATACCTATCCATAAGCCATTTTTTATCCAGCCGGAGATAGCCTTTGTACCTAATGAAAGCCGGAACCACAAAAAACAGCAGCCGGCGGCAAGCATCCACAAAAAGGATGATTTACAGATAAAACCAATGATACCGGCAACAGAAATGAATACCGCCAGTTTCCAATTAACTTTTTCGAACGCCATACAGCCGCATAAAAACCAGCCGGTATAGCCAAAAAGCAATACTTCGCCGCCATTGTAAAATACATAAGGCGTAAAAAACGAGAGCTGAATGATGATGAACAGTACACTTAAAACCGAGATCATTGGCGTAAACCCGGCCTTTTTAAAGAAATAGTAAAATCCGAAAATGCCTGATAACGAAAATAGCAGCGTTACTATAGAAGAGGCCTGCCCTGTATTAACGCCAAAAATCAGTTTGAAAAAGTAAGGCACCAGGTATTGTCCCGGCGACCACCATGCCAAGAATTCAGAGGTATTTTTGCTGATATCATTCTGGTCGGGTTTTACGACGATGTTGAACGCCGAGCCCAACTCCATAGAGCGCATTACCTGGAATCCTTTGCTCGGGTCGGGATAAATGGCCGCAGGGGCTATGATCAGCATAATACCCATAATGAAAACAATCCCGCTCATAACCAATAAGATGATTTGATGGGTTTGTAGTTTTTGTTTTAGCATAGTGTTACTTTAAGCAGATGATGTAAATTTTTAACTGATCTCCCGTTCCCGGATCTTTACTGCAGGATTACCCTGGTAAATGCCATAGGCTTCCATATTTTTTGTAGCAATGGAACCGCTGGTTAATACCGCATGTGAAGCGGCTGTTATGCCGGGGGTAACCATTGCCCCTGCGCAAATCCATACCCCATCTTCCAAAATTATGCCTTTGGTGATCAAATCAAACGATGTTTTTTTGTAATTGTGACTGCCCGTTAACAACACCGCCCCCTGCGACAGGCACACGTGTGCGCCTATTTGGATCAGCACCAGGCTATCTATCCATACGTTTTCGCCTATCCAGCTTTCGTTGCCTATATGCAGGTTCCATGGATATTTGATGTTTACACAAGGCTTAATTGTTACATTTTTACCGATCCTTGCGCCAAACAGCCTCAAAAAAAATACTTTAAACGCGCTTGATGGTAAAATGCTTGTTTTTAAAAACAGCGCATTAAAGTAGTACCATAAAATGCACTTCAATGCGTTGCCGCCCGGATTATAAGGATGATTGTTGTAAGTAGAAAGATCAGTTTTGGGCATCGGTACCGGCAAGCTTATCGTTACGTTTAATCCAAATATAAAGGCTAAACGCAATAATGATGTAAAGTATAATATTGAAAATGGTGTGATGGTCAATGATCCGGTTGGCCTTTTTTGACCAAAAGATAGCCAGTAAAACAAAACGCATCACGTTTAAAAGTTGGATGACTAAAATCCCCGAAACGAGGAATACCAATTTTGATCGGAGCGGAGATGGATAGGCCAGCACAAAAGCCGAAAAGAAGCTGATCAATCCTAATCCCAGGCAGCTATAAACTACGGCCAGTGTCCCCTTGCCTGCAACCAATAATTCGGAGTTGTTATCAATTGCGGCATAGCCAAGCCATTTCAGGATCATTACACTACAATCTAATAAAATCTGTCGCAAAGCTGCTATGTAGTTTAGATGCTCGGCTAAAAATGGACTGTAATTTCCGCCGGGACTGGTAATGCCAAAAAAGAAAATATTAAAATTGTAGAAAATGGTAAATAACAATATGAACAACAGCATAAACCGTGTTGCCGGATTATTAAAAAAAGCAGGGCGCTTCATTATTTTTTACTCTCCTTTCGTAACTCATAAATTTTAGCATCGATCAAAAACCTGAACCAAAAACCCTGTAAAAAATGGAATACCAGCCCGGTTTTTCCATCTAAAAAACCAAGCTTTATAAAATATCTTATCGTGAAATAAATTACAGGCCTTACAAATAAGGGAAACGCTTCGTACCTTTTTTTCATGTATCGGCGGCGTTCCATCGGGTTACCAAATAAGCGCGGATGTACCAATTTGCCCTTATCGTCAACTAAAGGAGCGTTTTGCTGCTCAACAAGATACTGTGCTTCCAGCGTTGCCCAATGGTTGTGACGTGCAATGAAACTGGTAAGCGAATCGGTTATCACATCAATAATATCTGTTTTTAGTATCTGTGTGTTGCCGGTAACCTTAAAATGCTGGTCGTACAGTTTTTCCTCGCAGCGCCCGAAACCCTGCCTGAACAGGTTGGCATGATAAGTAGGGTAGTGACCGCCATGTTTTATCCATTTCCCCATAAACATCGTACGCCTGCTGATGAGGAAACCGTTGATTTCCGAATCTACAGGCTTGCTGAAAATATCATTCAACTGTGCTGCAAGTTCAGGTGTTACCCGGTGATCGGCATCAAGATTAAGGACCCAGGCACCTGCTAAAGGGAGATTATCCAGTGCCCAGTTACGCTGTGCCGCATAATTTTCAAACGGATGGGTGAAAATATTTTGAGTATACAGCCTGCAAATATCCAAAGTGTTATCGGTTGAGCCGGAATCAACAATGTAAATATTACCCTTAAGCGCAGTTGCACTTTGCAGGCAGTCGCCGATGTTTTTTGCTTCGTCAAAAGTTAAAATAATAATGTCCAGGTTTTCGCTCACTTGAGTTTGGCTTTAATGATCATCGTCATCCAAAAATAAGGAAACCTGCCGCAGCCCCTGAATGCAGTTACTTCAAACCCATGTTCGTTAAGAATTTGCGTAAGCGTTTTAACCGACCAGAATTTAATATGCCCGCCCTGCCACAAAGGGCTGATATGGTTATCCCATTTATTTAAGATGCTTAAAAACAAATTTTTTAAATAGCCATGATAGGGCGTGGATACGATAAGCTCTCCTTTTGATTCGCTTAAAACATCCCGGCAAAGGCGTATAAAGGCATAAGGGTCATACAGATGCTCAATAACCTCGGTTGATATAATGGTATTAAAAGTATGATCTTTCAATGGCGCCGGCAAACCTTCAACGGAAAGGTCATGAACAAAAAACCTGCCGGGGTTTATTTTTTCGGCAATGGCTATGCCGGGTTTAGATGCATCAATACCGTAAGCGTTAAATCCCCGGGCCAACAAATAATTTACCAGGTGCCCATTACCGCAGCCAAGATCAAGAATACTACTGTTAACATCTTTATTTAATAAGGACATCAGCGGCTTCTCGAGCTCTTTAAATACATGGCAGGGACTTGCGTCGGGATAATCGTAGTCTTTATAAGCGCTCATGCAGTTGTTATTTGCAGGTACATATTTTTTATTATCGCAGCTGTTTTATGATCATTAGTGATGGGCTAAGGATTACTTTAAACCTCTTTTAAAATCTTAGAATTTACTAATATTCTGTGAATAAGCAGCATGCTTATATAGCTCCAGAAAACGGTGTTGAACAAAAACTCGAAGCTGATGCCCCGCCACATGATCTGAAAGAGTCCCGAAAATATAAGCGCTGTTCCTAATATATATCCTCCAAATAGTTTTTCGGCTTTAACGGCTATGAGTTGCGCAATGGCGCCATATCCAAAAAGGAAGATAAAGATCCCTAAATCACCACCCGAAAGATAAGCATCAACTATATAAGCTGGTTTGGCCGATACGGAAGAATTACGGTTAACTACGCCGGCATCGTAAACCCGCTGCATGATCAGGTCTTCGGTAATAGGCTTAGAGGGCCATAGTATTCGCGGTACTAATGCAATGGCCGATTGTTTAACGAGATCCAGTCCATAAAAATCAACATTTTTAGGCGTCGACTGTACAAAGCGGGTAAACATATCAATTTCGCTTAAGCGATAAACTAAAAAATCCCAGTTAGTTTCTTTAACATCTTCGTCATCTACATTTAATGCAGCATCAAGGGCCAGTTGTGAGGCCTGGTCACTATTGGTATCACCATTCCAGGCATTGGCGCGGTAAATATGGTTATAGGTTGGCAATACCGTAAATAATAAAAAAATGGCGGGTACGAAAGTGATGGTTACCAGTTTTTTATAGGTGGGGTATAAAAAGATTCCTAAAACAAGTATGCTGATGATAATAGGTTCTTTAAACCCGGAAGTGAGGGCCTGGTAAAAGTTAAAGGCATATAGTAAAAAACAGATGAGCGTATTGCCTGCTTTTTTTAATGGTATGGCGAAGGCCAACGCCAACGTGCCGGCAATAAAGCTTAATGAGCTAAACTGGTAATAAAATTGTGAAAACCCGGGAACTTTAAGAAACAGCAATGAGAGCGGAAAGCTGATAATGGCCGACATCATGAGCAGGTTTGCCAATTTTTCTGTTTCGATGTGGTATTTTTTGACTACCGGATAGTTCATGAAAATAAGTACACCCATTACAAAAGAAGCATGTCCAAGGCAGTAATAGCGCTGACATTGGGCAATTAATCCCAATGTATCTTTATCATTTAAGGTATGAATAAACACGTGCTTAAAATTTTCATAGCCGAGGGTATTCATAAAATAGAAGATGGATGTACTGCACATGTACCCCGCAAAAATTATCTGGATGATAAATAAAGGCCTCATCAATTGTTCGGCAATGGGGCGATCATTGGGGATTGGGCGTACCCAGCCGGTAAGTGTGATAAGGAATATAAAAAATGAGCCCCCCCATGCCACAAAATAGGATAACACGCTATCGCTTTTACATGCCAGCGCCAGCAGCCATGGTATAAACAACACAATATACCGCTCTATTGATTTGCTTTGCTGCATTTATTAATTAATATCGTGTTATTGACAAATTGCCCTTGGTTTTTAGTCTGAAGTTATAAGCTCTAAGTAAAAAGTCAGAAATCTGACTTGCGACTTCCGGCTTAATACTATAGGCCTAACACTAATTGTTCTATCGCTTCAACCTGTTTGCCAAAGCTCCATCCTTCGATAATTTCCCCAGACTGCTGTCCCATTGTAAATAAAGCAGTTTTATTATACAGAAGCAATGTTTTTAGTTTGCTTTTTAAATCGGTAAGGTCGCCGGCATTAAAGATCAGGCCGTTTTTATGATCCTTTACCAAATCGGTGCCCGCACCAACTTTGTTTGATATAAGTATGGCCTTACCGCAGGCCATAGCTTCGTTTACGGCCAATCCCCAGGTTTCACCGGGCCCTTTTGAAGGGAGGCAAAAAATATCGCAGGCCTGGTAAACCACCGGCATATCAAGCTGGTTTTGAAAATCAATAAAGTGTACGTTTTTATGCCGGCTGGCCTTGTTTTTGAGTTCTATCTCTAAAATTCCGTTCCCCGCAAACAGCAGGTGGGTATCCGGTAAGTTTACATCAGCAAAGGCTTCAAGCAGTAATAACGGGGCTTTTTTACTTTCAAACTTACCGGCAAAAAGCAGGAGCTTTTCATCATCTTCTATCCCCAACTGATTGCGCAGTGCCTGTGCCTCATGTGTTCTGCCGGTAGCAAATCGATCATTATCTACTGCATGCGGCGCAAAAAACAATTGTGTTTCTTTTAACCCGCATTTCTTAAAATATGCCCTATTATTTGAACCGGTGTACAGCGCGTAATCAACGTTTCGGTAAACCCACTTTAAAAACAAGCTTCGCAATAATGATTTAATCCCGCCGGTATCGTCAAGTAAAGTTGAATCGCCCCGGAAAATGACAGGGACTTTGCCTTTAAAATGTTTAAGGGTTTTGAGGTGACTTTTATAAAACCAGCCGTACACCAATACTGCATCAGGCTGCCATATGTTTATTTGATTAATAAGATCAGGATTGTCGATCCCTTTTGAGTGATGTGAGCCAGGATCGGCCGAAATATTTTTTACCCATTGATAAGGATAACCCTCAAGCAGCGGAAGGTCCCAGCTGATATTTTTGCCGAAGCCGGGATCAAACTTTTGCATGGCACCCTCGCCCCAGGTATAGAATACCATGATACTTATTTTTTGCTGTTGCTGCAACAGCTTAAATACCGGGGCGTAGTACTGTATAGGGTGGGTGATAACAATGGCTAATTTCTTCATTTAAATAGTTTCGCCCATTATTTTGCCAAGATTGCTTTCAGAATAAAACTTCATTTATTTAACGGTCTGCACAAATGACTTTATCAAATAAGCGGCACTGTGCCAGTGTCATTTCCTGCGCTGAATATTCTTTTACAGCATCAGTATTATATTCAACCGGTTTTAAACCGCCCTGAATTAGCTGATTGAAAAATGTGAATACATTTTCATTAGTAATATTATCGTAGCTGTAAACATGTTCTACACCATACTGCTGCATAATGGGTATTGCAGAGCTTGCAGCATTAAATACAGCTAACACAGTTTTTTTTGTGAGCAGGTACGGGAATATTTTTGATGCTGTATACTTTGGATCGTCAGATCCCGGGATAAACAGTGCATCTGCTTGTTGAAGCGTAAGCAGTGTTTGATAGTAGCTGATCCTGTCGGTAATTTCAACAACATGGTCCGCAATACCATATTGTTTGGCCAAAGGTTGTATTGTTGCTATTCCCTGCCCGGCGGGGGCATAACTGGTACCGATGAAGTAAAGTTTTATTTTAATGTATTGCTCTTTGTCTTTCTTTAATCCGGTTTGCAATGCTTCAAACACCGGGCTTATGGCTTTGTGCATATCCTTACCCCCGCGACCTATATATACCACATTAACAGAGCTCTCATCAAGCAAATTGGGAAAAAGCTTTTCATTGTCTTTTGCTATTTGCAAATCTGGTTCAAAAGCCCCGAAGGTTATGGTTGCCGCCGGGATATTCTGAATTACAGGATAACGTGATTTAAGCTCGTCGATATAGGCAGATGATACGCTGATCAGTCCAGCTACATTTTTTACCGCTATGGGCTCCAGGTATTTGTTTAAGCGATAGGCAAACCAATATTTAGGGGGCTGTTCGTTTTTTGGCTTATTGATATAATAATCGGAATGCCAGGGGTCCTGCATGTCAATAACATAGGGAACCCCGAAACGCTTTTTCCAGTAAGCCCCCAAAATACAAACCGGGAATTGTGTGGTTGAAAAATAAATGAGGTCAAACTTGTTATTCTTCAGCAAGCGGTTAACCGTTTTACGGTAATACCATAATGAGCGGATAGCAATACTACCCAGCCCTACTTTTGAAGTCAATTTCTTGCTTAAAGCTTTTACTTTGTGAATTTTAATACCCGAAGGCAGGCTTTGCAGCAATAGCTCATCTTTGGCCTGGTCGGCATATTGTTCGTCAATGGTTACCACCTCTGGATCCCAGCCACAGGCTGCAAAATAAGGAAGGCTCATTCTTACGCGCTGCATATCCGCCGCATTTACAGGTGGGAAGTATGGCGAAATAATGAGGAGCTTTTTATTCAAGTGTTATAGATTTTGAACCAGGTTTAAAAATACCCTGCTTTCAGTTTCCCAGTTTAAGGTTGTTTGCCCTAATTGGTAGTTTTGAAGGCGTGTTTGATATAAAACATCCGGATTCTCAATATAAAAACTGATAGAATCCGTTAGTGATTGCAAATTGTGTTTTTGATATAATTTTCCGGTAGCCGGATATTGTTCCATAAACAGTTTTTGTGCCTGTGTATCGCTTGCTATCATGGCAAGGCCGCATTGTACATAAGTAAAGATCTTGTTGGTGAGGCAGATATCCCTGTTTAAAGGCACCCCTGTTTCGGTAGCCATGCCGATATCAAAGCGGCTCGCAAAACTGAAGATCTCATCAGCAGCAATAGGTTCATGGAACTGAAGTTGATCCGCGTTTAATTTAAGCTCATCGCCAAGGTTTAACAATGCCAATCTGTTGTTTTCACTGCAATTGCCCAGCAGATGTAATTGTACATTACCTTTAGTAGCTGCCATTGCTTTGATAATATCTTCCAATCCTCTTTCCGGGCCTATCGTTTGCGAAAACCAAAACAGTTTTAATGGCTCATTGGCTTTATAGTTTTGGACGATATTCAACGTTGTTTTAGGGAACACATTGTTTATAACGACAGGGCTTAAGTAACCGTATTCGTGTTTGTAATATTGGGCTATGAGCAGGCTTGCCGCCGTAAAATAATCAACCCGGCTAAAATATTTTTCTTCAATGTATTTATTGAGGCGATAGCTTTCGTCATGAGTTGAAGTAAACTGGCCCGAATGCATATCCTCTGCATCGTAACCAACTTTGGCACCATTGCGTTTTGCTGCTAATACTGCAGCTGGCAGTGCGCCGAGGTTATGGGCTATGTAGAGGTCTGTTTTTATTTTTTTTGCGATAGCCAAGGCTTCAATATGGCTACGGCTGATGGCGTTTTCCGGGATGCCGAAATTTCGGGTATATTTAAATAGCAGCGTACTTAGCTTTTGGCGGATACGCGTTTTAAAATAACTTGCCTTTTTCACAACCGGATCTCCGCCACAATAAATATACATGCCAGGATACTTTTCTGTTAAAGTCTTATCGGCTTTTTGTGCCCATTGCTGGTAAAAGCAACAGATAACTTTAACGCTATAACCAAGCTTATGCAATATTTCGGCCTCTTTAACCAGGCGCGGATTGGTAGTAGGCTGACCGGTAGTTATGAAAGTAACGTTCTTCAATTTTTACGCGTTGCCAGTTGGTATAACTCCTCGTATTGTTTGGCCAGCACCCCGGCGCTGAATTTTTGTTCGGCCACCTGCCGGCAGGCTGCCCTGTTGATGCTATCAATATGGTTAATTGCCTTTATCATATCGACCTCCGTATCGCATACAAAACCGTTTAATCCGTTGGTTACTACCTCCGGAACAGCGCCACGTTTAAAACCGATAACGGGCGTGCCGCAGGCCAGTGCCTCGGCCATTACAATGCCAAAGGGCTCATCCCAGGTTACAGGCATCAGGAAGGCTTTTGAATTACGGAGCAATTGGTTTTTTTGGCTATTGTTAACCGGGCCTATGTATTTGATCTGTTCGCCATCTATATAAGGTTTTACCTGTTCATCAAAATATTGTTGATGTTTTGGCTCGTTAGGTATGTTACCTGCTATTACCAGTTTTTGATTAGTTTTTTTTGCTGCATGTATGGCAATAGCTGTTCCTTTTTCGTGCTGGATCCGGCCTAAAAAAGTAAGAGGCGCATCAGGGGCAACATCGGCATTGAAATCGTAATCGTTGATGTCAACCCCGTTATAAATAGTGGTTACATCGGCAAAAGCAGTTATTTGATTGGCTATGTAGTTGCTGCAGGCGGTAAACCTGAGTGAATGTTTATAAGCAATGCTAACTGCTTTTTTAACCTGCGATAGGGTAGGTGGCAACTGGTATGACACTATTTTGGGAATCCGGCTTAACATGAGTAAAGCAATATTGTTCATGCGGCCGAAAGTGTGCACAATATCAAAATGCTGAAAAGCAATTTTTGAAGTAAGCCGGTTGATCTTCACCAGATCTTTTATCCCATAATGCGTGGATTCGCGGAAACCAACGAGTTTGCAGCCCGGCTGCGAATGTTCATTGGCATATAGGGTAACATCGTGCCCGTTTTTTTTAAGCTCCTGGATCAGCATAAAAACAATGCGTTCAATACCACCGTATTGCTCGGGAGGTACAGGGATCAGCGGATTTACGATAATGGCTATTTTCAAAGGTTTAAGATAGGTTTGTTATGTACGTTTATTTGTCAAAAATAGCCCTCTTTATTTTTTTTAACGATGAAGAGATGGCGTGATCGTTCAATGCCCTTTGCTGCCCGTTGATCCTTAGCTTATCCCTTTTTTCTTTGTTGCTGAGCAGTTCAGTTGCTTTTTGCACCAGTTCATCAATAGTGCGGTAAACGTTAATTTCCTGTTCTGTATCGTAAAGCTCATCAATGCCTTGGCAATATTCGGTAAGGTAGCAGGCGCCAAGCATCGGGGCTTCTATATCACGCAACCGGGAATAGGTTAGCGGATTGTTGTGGGGACGTTTAAACGTTGGTACCCGGTTAATCCCCAGGGTAACCATACTGCTTTGGGTGATGTTGATATACTCATCAAAATCAGGGCTTGCAAATATATGATCGCCGTTAATCGGGATAACGGGGAGTTTGTTTAATTGCTGTTGAACTTTGATGGACAATCCTGAAAGTCCATGCTGTTTTGTAAAATTAACCTGATTAATGAGCTTTTGATAGGCAGAACCCGGTACAAATGGTGGGGGTGTGTCATTCGTTAACCAGCCTGCACCGCGAATGCTTAGCGGAAGGCCTTTTTGAATGGCCTGCGCTAAGAGATTTTCCCGCAATATGTCTTTTGAGCCAATAAATGATATGCCAGGTTGTTCATGGACCGGAATATGCTGCCTTAATTGGGGCTCTACCCACATAGGCATTGGCAGGTTGATATGCTTTACCCCAGCTTTCTTGTACATAGTTAAAGCCTCAAATTCAGGAACCCAAATCAAATCAAAGATCCTGAACTTTGCCGGTGCCGTTTTAAACTCCCTGATGTTATCGCAATAAAAATTAACACAGGGGATTCCCATTTTCCTGATCTGTTCTATAGCATCCACTTGTATTTGCTTCGGATACAGGTAAGCTAAAAAAATATCGATGTTTTGCCGGTTGGCTTTAATATAATTGATGGTTGCCTGCCAACTCTGTTCCTGCCAGTTTTGCAAAGCAGCCGAACCTTCATCGTATACCAAACCTTCGGCCCAATCAACCTCCGGTACTTCAATATAGCTCATGCCAGCCTCCTCAATACCATTTTTAATATAATGTTGCCAAAAGCGGTAGGAGGGCACGGGATGGGGCTTGCTTACTTTATCCTGTAAAAATGAAAGCAGTATGCGCATGGATATATTATCTGCCAAAGAAGGCTTTAAATTTTTGTGTTAATTTCCAGCCTATGAACCGATTTAGCACTTTGGTGTAGCCGCCCGCCGGGAACTGTGCTTTTGAGCCGCCTAACTCATCAATGCGCTGTTGGGCCTTGTTCATAATATCGGGATGGTGGGGATAATACGCATAAACAAAATTTTGCAAACAATCGGCAACGGCGGTTCTTACCCTTGCGCTATTTTCATACTGCAGCATGTATGTTGTACCTTTATAAATAGATGTAAATGCCGATTCAATCCCCCGCCTGGACGTTAATGCAGACAGCGAATTGCTGATACCACTCCGGTAATACAAAACAGCATTTTGGGCGAAGCGAATTTTGTTTGCATGCAATAACACGCGTGTAATAAATTCAAAATCATTTACAAGGCTTAACCGCTCATCCCATAAACCCGATTGTTCAAGTATAGCCCTTGGAATTAGCCATAAGGCACATTGCATCATTGCCTGTTTGCCATCCATAGATGATACCAGCCAGTCGATAGGTTTGCAGTCCTGACCGATGAACTCTTCGTTCAGTTTAAAAGTATTGATATCGTCATTATAAAAACGGCCCCAGGCAGCGGAGGCCACCACATCCTCACAATCACCAATGCGGTTAACCTGTTCGGCGATATAACCGGGTGAGATCATATCGTCGGCATCCATAAATTTGATAAGCCGTCCTTTTGAAAGATTAAAGGCTTTATTTGCGGCTGCGCACTGACCGCTGTTTTCCTGCTGATGAATGCTGATACGCGGATCGGCAAACTGTTTAAGTACTATGGAAGTATCATCAGTAGATCCGTCATTAATAATGATGAGCTCCCAGTTGGTATAGGTTTGCTCAAGTACTGAACGAAGAGCCTCAGCAATATATTTGCCCGCGTTATAGGCGGGCATGCAAATAGATACTAACGGGTTACTTTTTTCCACTCGGTAGTAAAATAGGGCAGTTTAGCTTTGAAAATATAATGGCGTACGATGTTTTGACTTTTAAAGCCGGGTTTATTATCGTAAAAGATGCTGTATAATTTATCATCAAGTGCTTCAGCGTTTTGCTGATACAGCACGTAGCTCATCAATGTTTGTTCAACCTGTGCCGGCCCCGCATGGGGGTAGTGCTGCAACAGCAGTTTAGCTTTTTCTTCAAGGTTGGCATAATCAATTTTATCATTGTCATAAGCTATGATGCCGCCGTTAACGCTTTTGATACAGTTGATGCCATGTTTATCCCTGAGTATACCCTCGTTATCGACAAAATATGAACTTGCCAGTTGCTCCTTCATATAAACGGCTGTTTTTTGTTGATATGCCTCCAGTATTTGATCGGGTTTACCAAAAAAGATCATGTCGCTATCCATATGGATTGCCCATGAGAGTGAGGTATGAATATCTATCAACCGGCGAAAAAAGGGGTGCCAGTTACGCAAAAACCTTAATGTTGGAAAATGATGCCTTGGTAAAACAAGGTCGAGATGTTGTAACACCTGCTGCTCGGATATGGCTTCAATGCCTGGCAATACCCGGTTTACAAAACCGATATGCTCATCGGTAAGTGTTCCGTCTGAATATAGCCTGATCCCTAACCGGCCATCCAGGTGACGAGCCAATGTATAAGCACAAAAAATAGTTTGGTGCCAGTATTTTGCCCCTGTCAGGAAGTTTACTTCAAGGGTTTTATCTGTTGAAAGCTTAACCGGCGGCAACTTCAGTGCTGCCTTTTTCATTTGCTGTTCGCCTCGTTGCATGTTTAGCCAGCCCTTCAACCCGAAATGGCTGATATGGTACCTTGCCGAAAAGGTGGGTTTAAAAAAGTATTTGTATGCTATTTTACCTAAGGTCACGAGCTATAAAAAATGTTTCCAGGTGTGTTTAAAGTAACCTTCTTTTGAAAGGTCGACATAATGATGGAGTATGCCTGTTTTGTTTTTGATCAGATCCGGGCCTGGGTTAACAATATAATCTTCGGCTTTCAAAACTGTGGCATCGGCGTTCCCTATAAGCATGGCCGAAAGCGCCTGCTCTAAATAGTAAGAAGTACCTTCCTGCTCTTCGAGTGTTTTAACCCAATTTTCAAGTTTGTCCCAATCGATATCATTGCTTTTTAAACCAATAGCGCCTACATTAAGTAATGGTTTTATAGCTGAAGCTGCCAGTTGCTCCATGAGTTGTTGCGAGTAACCATAGGCTTCGGTACAATCAACCATGTGCAGGGGGCGCTGCGGATGATTGAGCCAATTGATCAGATCTATAGGTTCACGCCAAAAAAGCATATCCGAATCCAGCACCAGTTTCCATGCGTCGCCGGGAATGGTGTGTACATCGGTTAGTTTTTTGATATGAGGATAAACCGCTCTTTTTTTATGAAGATAGGGATAGCGTGCTTCGGGCAAAGCATTTTGAAGGTTTTCGCTGATCCTGTCCTGTGTAATAACCTGTGCGCCGGGTAGCTGTCTTTCTACTCTCTTAAGTAGTTCGGCATTAAAACTGCCGTCGTCAACCAGGATGAATTTAAATTTTGCCGAGGATGATTTAATTAATGACTGGATGCAATAAAGCGTTTGATACAGGTAGTTTCTACCCGTTAAAAAGTAAACCAGCAATCCATCGGCATATGAAATTACTGGCGGCAATTCAACCGAGTGCTGTTCCATTTCCCTGCGCCCGTTCATCATGCTGCGGTAGTTAAGATAACCGCCAAAACGCCTGAACTTTTGCAGTTGTGAACGCGGGTTACGATATAAAAAATTAATAAGCGATTGCATTGCTATTTATGGGGTAAGGATGCCAGGCCATCAAACGTGCCGCATGCTCCCTGCCATTTGATATAATCGGGCTTACTTTTCCAGGCCTTATAGGTAAACCAGGCTTTTGTCTTCCGCAATAAAGCACCTGCTTTTGTTACCTGTTGCCATGGGTTTATATCATGGCTTTGCAGTAACTGTACCCATGATTTATTGGTGTTATTAAGCAGGCGGGCCAGGTAATCCGCCTCCATGCGCTGAGCCGGAATAATATGCTGCAACATCAGTTCCGGGAAATAACCAACCTGCCAGCCGCTTTTAAGGATTTCGAGCACCATATCATTATCACCGCCCGAACTTAGGGAATGTCCTGTCCTGTCGCTGATGTTGTTGTTTCCGGATGCGATTTTTTTGATATAGGATGTAATAGCTTCCCGCCTTATCGCCATTCCTGCACCGATAGGTGCGGCGTTTGGGTATTCGTTGTTCCACATTGCGATGATGGGCTCATCACCCAGGTTACGCAAGGCCAGGCTTCCGTAAAACTTGCTCAGCCATTCGGGTGGAGTAGTTTCAAACAACGGAATCGATTTACCTCCTATTGCCCCCATTTTGGGATTTTGGCCAAAAATGCTCACTGCTTCTTCGAGGTAACCTGCATCAAGGATATTATCATCATCGACCATTACAGTGAGATCTCCTGTTGATTCATTAAAACCTTTGAGGCGCGCATAAGTAAGCCCCTGTTTTATTTCCCTTACAATTTTTGCAGCAGGGTGCCAGCCTAAATTAATTTGCTGCTCAAAATTGTTGGTAGAATTATTGTCGATGATAACCAATTCCCATTCATCAGCAGGCAGCGATTGTTTTTTTAAAGCCAAAAGCGTTTGCTGTAATCTCGCAGCATCAGGATTGTAAGTAGGAATAATTACCGAAAGCTGCATCAGTTAAAATCCTTGATTATCTTATTATAATATGCCAATGAATTAGCGGCTAACCTATCGCCGGTAAATTTATCTTCAATGGTTTTGCGGGCATTTAACCCGAGCCGCTTTCTTAAATCACAATCATCAACTAAACTGATAATTTTATCGGCAAGACTTCGGGCGTTGCCAGCTTCGGCAAATAAACCGTTATAGTTATCAGTGATGATTTCAGGAACACCACCAACGTTACAGCCAATAGCAGGTTTGCCGTAACTCATAGCTTCAATAAATATCAAACCGAATGACTCGTACCGTGAGGGGGCGACAAAAATATCACACGACTGGTAGGCTTGTGATAATGCATCATGATCAACCTTCCCGCTGAAAGCAACTTTTTGTAAAACAGCATTAGGGTTATCATTCTTAAATCTGTTCTGGTAATCGCTACCGGTATCGCTGCCAATTAGCTGAAATACAACATTCGGAGTTTTCGGTAACACAAGTGGAATTGCCGCAAGCAAAACATCAGTGCCTTTGCGGTACTCAAACCGGCCTGCGTATAATATTTTAATTACTTCACGGGTGGTAGCATCATCAGCTATAACAGGTAGATCAATACCATGCGGAATAATTTCAAATCGCCTGGCATCGATATCATAAAGGCGTTCCAATTCCAGTGCATGGCTATGGGCATGGGTAAGTATATACCTGCTCCTTTTAATGAAACTTATCTCCATTTTAGCTATCAAGTTCATTACCCTTGACTTAAAAGGATAATGCTCGTTCATGATCTGCGAAAAGGTAGTGCTTACCCTTACGGCTACCGGAGCTTTGAGTTTTTTGTAACGTGTGAAATAACACAGCGAAAAATAGCTGGTTGTTTCAATTACCTCAATACTGTATTGCTTTATAATGTTATTTAAAACTTGAGACGCAACGCGCATGGATTGTATCTTCAGCGCAAAATCAATGATGGCCCATTTATTTTTAAAAAGGCTGCTGATAATAGCCAGCGCTTTAACCTTATGGGTAAGTATGATGATGTTTTCGGCAAAGGTGTGTTCGTTAAAAGTTTCCCGTTCATCTTTGTAGCAGGGCCTGACGTGTAATACGACAACCTTATTGCCTTTATCCGCTAAACTTTTAGCCAGCAACAGGTAGTGGTTAGCTATGCCGCTGTCGATGGTATGTTCATCAGGGAAATAAGGTGTTACCAGCGCGATGGTCATGGTTTAGGCTTTAAGCTCCAGTATATCATCCTTAAAAAAGTTTTAAGCCTGAATGAGATGCCAAGCCCGTTGGCGCCGGTTATGTAATACAGGATATTTGCCCAGGCAAAAGTCATGCTTTGTTTTTCCTTCACCAACCAAAGGCAGCAGTATATGGATTGCTGCAGGAGGGTTGCTCCGTCCTCAATTTTATTTAATGCTTTATTTATCGACAGCAATTTATAATGATAACTGTAAAAACGGTAGTCGTAAACTGATGAACTTAAACCCGCTTCACCAAAGCTTGCAATATCCAGGTCGATGTATTTGGTTTTAAATGCCGGGTTACCGAACACTTTGAGTGTTAAATGATAGTCGGCTGCCACCCTGAACTTCAGGTTGTATTTGCCTGTATAGTCAAATATTTCGCGTTTATAAAAAATGCCCTGGTGGTGGATTCCGCGCGATAATACTTTGTTAACTGTATCATCAGCGTATTTTGTATTTGATATAGTGCCTGTTACATTGCCATATACAAGATGGGCAGGCTCATTTTGTATTGCCCGATAAACCTGCTCTAACACTGTGGTATTGCTGAAAGTATCATCGCCACCTATAAAATAAAGCCATTGCCCGGTTGCCATATCAATGCCTTTATTCATAGCATCGTAAATACCCCTGTCGGGTTCGGAGATGAATTGGATATGGTGATCACTGGCTTTTTTGAATTTGCTGATGATAAACTGTGTATCATCATTTGAGCCGCCATCAACCAAAACCAGTTCGTAGTTTTTAAAAACCTGGTTGGTAATGCTATCTAATGCCTGCTGTAAGGTGCCTTCACAATTATACAGCGGTATGATGATGGAAAAAAACGGGCTCAATTAACGTTTGAGGTTAAAACTTTGTTGGCTTCAGTTACCCAGATGTCCAGTCCCTGCGGGTTCCAGTGCGAATCGCTGCGATAGAATAGATTGCGCTTGTCGGCTTTGAAAATATTATACAGTGGAATTACTGTAAGATCCGTTTTTTGTTCAACCCTTTCCAGCAGGTGATTATAGGGCATCCGTTTATCATCATAAACAGAAACCGGATTTGGGATCACTGAAAGGAAAACTTTTTTGAAGCCGATGCTCAGATAATAATTTTTTGCGATATCCAGGTTGTTAATAATAGAATCTATTCCATGCTCAGTCTTTGGCCTGAAGGCCGACTGCACGCTGCTGGTATCAACAGTTGTATTAAAAAGCAACCTCTTTTTATCAGTACTTACCACTACCTCATTGGCTACGCGATCAAAAAGTTTGTAGTTTAGTGATGCTTTAGCTTCTTTAAAGGGAGTTGCCAGTTTATTATCGAAAAGAATTAATTCGAGGTTGCGGCTTAAATCTTTATGAAAGATGATCCTGCCCAATCGTTCAAAAATAGACTCATGTGGAAGCGGCGGGCCTCCTGGTAGCGGTTTATTGCTAACGTTTACAGCATTTTTGATGTCCTTGGTCGTCCACCGAATTTCAAAAGTTTTGTTAATATCATAGCCGTTAAGGTTACGTTCTGAAAATTCCATCATCAGGTAGTTTTGTTTAGCAGCATCCAGTTTAATGGGGCCGAAAGCGAAACGGCGATCAAGGAAGATCACATTATCGAACGCGTCAAAAGCGCCGGAAAGTGTTTTATCGGCCAAATAGCTATCGCCTATTATGTATAATATTTTATTGGTGCTTTGTCTGCCGGGTTTGTAGGGGTATTCCTTAAACGGTTCGAGTTTAAATTTGTACTGTGGCAGAAAAGAAACCCCGTAGAGGTCACCGTAATCCCACTTGTCTGAATGAACAAAAGCCGCTTTAAATAAAGCGCTTTCCTGCACCGATTGCGGGTTCAGGTGGTCAAAATACTTTTCAAATTTTATTTTAGTAACGAACGACTGGTTCATGGAACTGCCCAGCAGCACAATACTAACGATCAAAATAAGCAAAGCGGTAATTTTACGCATCAAAACTGGAAATAAATAAATTGTGCTTCATTAAAGATTCCCAAAAAATAACAGGCAAGCACTAAGCCGCCTATAAGAAGTAACTTGCCGGCATTTGAATAATCCTTCGCTTTTCGTAAGTGGCGTTCACCTAACAGCAGTGCTATAATGATGAAAGTGCAATACCAAAGTTCATGTACCGACATGAGGTTACCTGCCGAATAGGTAAAACTACCACCACTAAATATTTTATTTAAGATATAAAGAGCATCGGTTACCGTACCCGCCCTAAAAAATACCCAGGCCAGGCAAACCAGGTTAAAAGTGACAAGCCATTTAAAAAAGGTAAAGCCTTTGATACGGATATTAAACTTATTGAACAACTGATAAGCGACAAGCAGCAGACCATGAATTAGCCCCCAAATAAGGTACTTCCAGTTGGCTCCATGCCAAAGACCGCTTATCATAAACACAATGAGCAGGTTAATGCAGGTTACCTGGAAACTAACCCTGCTGCCACCGAGCGGGATGTACAGGTAATCACGAAACCAGGTAGAAAGTGAAATATGCCAGCGTTTCCAAAAATCAGAAACATTGGAAGCGAGATAAGGGAAGTTAAAGTTCTGCATCAGCTCGATACCCAAAACCAGGGCCGTGCCGATGGCGATATCTGAATAGCCGCTAAAATCACAATAGATCTGGAAGGCAAAGAAATAGGTGGCCACCATTAATTCAAGCGCCGAGTGACCGTGAGGATAGTTAAAGACCGGGTCAACGTAAAGGCCAAGCCTATCGGCAATTACTACTTTTTTAAACAGGCCCATCGCCATAAAAAACAAACCAGTTATAAAAGCCTTGCTTTGGAAGGTATTAACCCGGTGCAATTGGGGGAGGATGTGTTGAGGCCGCTCAATAGGGCCTGCTACCATTTGAGGATAAAACATTACATACAAGGCATACAGGCCAAAATGCCGTTCGGCGGGTTGATTGCCCCGGTAAACCTCGATGGTATAACTCATGGCCTGGAACGTATGGAATGAGAGGCCAATTGGCAATATAAAATCAAGTAATGGTATTTGCGGACCGTGAAATAAGCCGGAAAGCAAATTCAGGTTCCCCGCTAAAAAGTTGAAGTATTTATAAAATGCCAGTACGCCAATATTAGTAACGAGGCTTAAAATGAGATAAAACCTGCGGGTTTTGCCTGTTGCTTTTTCTATCAGGATGCCGGCACAATAATCAACAATGATGGTAAAAAGAATAATGAGGATGTATACCGGCTTAAAATACATATAAAAATAGCTGCTTGCGGCTAAAAGCCACATCCACCTTAATTTATGCGGCAGCAGGTAATAAGTAATAGTTACAATTACAAAAAATAGAAGGAACAGCAGGGAATTAAAAAGCATTTAGGAGGTGAAATTATTTTTTTCGGCGGAACGCTGATATTTGTAGTTTTTTATTTGTGCGGTACACTCGTACCAGGCCCAAAACACAGAAAGAAACAAACCTGTAAACCCATCTTTGTACCCTTGCCTGGATTTATAACTGTATTTAAATGAACGGAAAGGCTCGGTTGTAATACCTTTTAGGGTTGCCCGCCTTCCTGTTTTATAACGGGCCTCACCTTCGTTTCTTAAATATCGCAGGTGTTTCTCCAATAGCTTCTTATAGCCCGACATCCAATAATGATGAATGAAGTTTTTGCCGGTATATTCAATATTAAAGGTTGAGTAACCCGGCAAAACTTTGCGGCCAACATGTATCAGTGCTTTAAATTCAAAACGCTTGTTGTGTACCAGTAAAGTCCTCCGGCTAATGCCTCCCCAATGGGTGCCGGTGAGCTTTTTGTTCTTAAAGTAAAATATCCAGGGGGCAGTGATTTCACCAACTCCTTTAAGCTTATCAGGCTCGCTGAACAACATCGAAATCTCATCAATCAATTCCTGGCTTAGTATCTCGTCCGGGTCGGTGATCAGCAACCATTTGTGTTGGGTACTGTTGGCAAATTTTGCATGGATCCACTCGCAGCTGTCAACTTTTTCGTGAATTATAACCCTTGCTCCTAAACTTTCCGCAACCTCTCTTGATCTATCTTTGGAGCCTAAATCAAAGTACAGGATCTCCTGGCAAAAGGCCAGTTTAGGCAGTGAGTTTTTCAGCAGGTGGGCTTCATTATAGCCAACAATTATAGCTGATATAGGAAGTTTCAAATGTTTAGTGACTTACGGGATTAAATTTAGAACTAAGTTTAGTGAACTTTAACCTGTACCTGATTATCAATGCTTTGATATAACCGTAATGTTTAGGGTGTAAATAAATCTCGTCAGTCGATAAATATGCTACTCTGAAGTAACCTTTACTTCTCATGAAATGAAAAATATCCGGTGTTGAGTAATTGTTTTCTACTACAACAGCCTTTATTTTAAAAGCTTCAAAGGCTATTGCCTGCAAAATATTTAATTCGCCTCCTTCGGTATCAACACTTATAAAATCGATATTTTTAATATTGTTTTCTTTCAATGTATCGTTAATATCTAAACATTGTACTTCCGTTTCGGTAATGTGACCTCCGTATTCTTCAAGGGTTTTGTTGATTCTTTCTAAATGTCTTTCATCATATTTCGATTTTAAGCCACTTAGCATTTCACCATAACCATGTACATTGTAAAATGTATCCAGGTAATTTTTATCAGAGGCGCAACCATTAATATTAATTGAACTTCGATTTTCTTCGAGTTTATTAAACGCATCGGTAAGCGGCTCAAAACAGATGCCAGCCCAGCCTAAGTTTTTTTCAAAGAAGTAAGAATTACTTATTGTAACCCCATCGTTTGCACCGATATCCACAAATACACCATTCTTTTTATTTTTGAATAATACCTCATTTAGAAACTTATCCTGTTGGTACTGGCTATAATATTTATTCATCCGAAGGTTTAGGTAATTAACGGAACCAGCTATAAAGCTTTATCCTGATCCGGTTTAAAAAAACGATCTTTTTCCATTCATGTACTGTACCATGTGCATCGGCGGCCCATATTTTCTGATGATCGGCCTCCCACTGAGCCTTCATTTTTGGCGAATGAGTTTTGGCCTGATCGTGTACGTTTGCTACAGAAAGCGGCTCTTTGATCAGTACCCTGCTATGTCCTTTTACCAGTCTGAGCCACAATTCAAAGTCGAGAGAACAATGGAGCTCCTCCCAAATGGGCTCATGAATGGTGGCACTCCAAAAGGTAGAGGGTTGTACAAGGCCGGGGATTTTAATGAAATAATCAATAAAAGGCAATATCCTGGTTGTTGTTGTTTTGCCGGATAGCACATTATAGTCGTTGCCGTAGCCGTATATAAAATCGACTTTGGCACTCATGAATTTGCTTATCACTTTATGAAAAACGCCTTTAAGGTAGTAATCGTCGCTATTGATCCATGCATGGTACCTGCCCGATGAAAGGCTGAACCCCATATTAATGGCATGACTTTGCCCGTTATCCTTTTCGCTTTGATAATAGCTAAGCCAGGGGGCATATTTTTCAATGATCTGTTTGGATTGGTCATTGCTGCCGCCATCAATGATGATATATTCCAGGTTGGGGTAATTTTGTAGGAGCACTGCCCTGATAGTTTGTTCCAGAAAATCAGCCTGATTATAGGAAGGGGTTACGATGGTAAGCTTAGGCCAGTTTATTTTATGATCATAAACAACTGGCTCCACCTGTTCGTTCCAGGGCCAGCCGGTTTTGCCGGGTGGGGGCGAAGGTAAATGTTTCAATAATCCGTCATCGGTACCGGGTACTAATACCAGGGGCAACTGAACATCTTTGCTGATGAAGTTTGAACGATATGACTGAAGATCAGGAAGATTCATGTTTGTTGTTTAGCCTGTGATCTGTAAAAAAGTGCGACCAACTTTTTCAACGCTTTCCTGATAGGTGTGTTTTTCAAATAGTGGTGGTGCAGCCTGCTGTTCGCTGGCTTGTTGAAGCAGTTGCACCAGCTGATCTACATTATGCGGATCAAAAAAACGAGCCGAGCTGTTAACCAACTGTTCCCTGTGGATCTCAATATCTGAAACCAGCAAAAACTTATTCATGAGCTTGGCGTCTTCAACAACGGTGCTCCAGCCTTCAAATAGTGACGGCTGTATAATAGCAACAGCATTATTCATGAGCTGAAGCTGATCTCGCCGGTCAATAAAGCCAAGGAATTTAACGTTACAGCCTATGTTGTTTTGTTCAACAAATTCCTTCAGTTCCATAAAATAATGGGGGTTCCGGTAATCGTTGGTATTGCCGGTAAATGCTATCGTAATTTCAATACCTCTGTCTTTTAATTCTTTAACAGCCTTTAATACCACCAATTGGTTTTTATGTTTCCAGAACTGGTTGGGGCATATGAAATAACGCGCAGGTAAATGATATTTTTCAAGCAGTAATTTGATATCAAGATCCTGGTAGGGGGGATGTGCTACAGCAAAAGGCAACACATTTACATGTACAGAATGCGCCGGAAAAATGGATTTAAAATGCCCAAGTGCGGTATTGCTGCTTACAATCAAATGCTCGGCTGATGCCTGAATTTCCTGCTGATTTTGTAAACGGGAGGCAATATCATCTTTACTGAAAAACTCGGGCGCGAAATGTTCCTGGAAATCAGCTACCCAATATATTTTCTTTTTTGCTGCCGATTGCTGCTCGCTTTTATAATATGGAAAAACGGCATCAAGCCCTTTTATCTTCTGGCTAAACAAGCGCATTTTAAACAATCGGTTTGTTACCCTGTTCAAAAATTGAAATGCTTTATTTGCTTCACCCGAGCCGAGCTGAAAGCTGATATAGGGGTAATTGAACTTTTGTTCGGCTACCCTGAAACTTTCATAACTATCGGTAAGTAAAACAATGTGCGGTTTTTCCTCATCATTAAGGGAATTTAGTGCATTGATGAGGTTTTCGATATAATAGGTGCCGCCTATCCAGTTTTCGTTGTAGGCATAGCTTAACCCTATTCTTTTCCTTTTAGCCATTTGCAATAGTTATTTATGCCGTCGTCAAAGCTCACTTTTTGCTGATAGCCCATGCTTAGCAGCTGGCTGTTATCGGCCTGCCAATATAAGGGGTCGCCAACGCGGTTGGTGCCGGTGAACGATAATGCACCGGCAAAGCCGATATACGTTAAAAATGTTTCGGCGGCGGTTGCTATGGTGATGGTGTTATTATTGGCGATATTGGTGATGCTGAACCCGGGCTTATCGGCAGCGATAAACAGGCCCATGGCCTTTACAATATCAGTAACATGAATAAACTCCCTGGTTTCGGTACCGGTACCAAACAACGTAATATTGTCCTGGCTTTGCGCTTTTTTATAAAGGTCCCAAAACAGTTGTTTTTTTAAACCGGCCCCATATGCCGAGAATACGCGGAATATATGAACACTTAATCCAAAATGATCATGATACAAACGGCAAAGTTCTTCGGCCTGTTTTTTATGAATGCCGTAAGGTGAAAGCGGGGCAAGCGTATGAGTTTCTTTAATTGGTTGTACTTGCGGATTGCCATAAACTGCCGCGCTCGACATTTGAATGAGCCTGCAATTACTGTTGCCCTCCTTTATAGCATTAAGAATACTTACCAGGTGATGAACATTTAGCAGATAGTCGCGCTCAGGGTTATTGAATGATTCTGGCACCGATGCTGCCCCGGCACAGTTGATACACCAGTTAAACTGATGATCGCTGAATACTTTTTTAAAATCTGCATTGGTAGCATCAATCAAAAAGTAGTTAGGATCGTCATATTCTACCATTACATCGGCACCATAAACTTCATGACCTGGCTGGCTTTTAAAGTAGCTATAGCAAGCCGAACCAATAAATCCTTTAGAGCCTATGACAAGTATTTTCATTGCTGAGGTAGTGTTTTTATAAATTGTGCGGGATTACCTGCAACCATAGTAAACGGTTCTACATCCTTAGTAACTACTGCTCCTGCTGCTACAATAGCGCCTTTACCAATGGTAACGCCTTTTAAAATTACAGCATTCAGGCTGATCCAGGCATAATCATCAATGATGATTGGGGCAGTAAGTACGTTGCCTTTATCGGCCCAATGCCCGTTGCGTAGCAGGTCCATCCAGCGTTCGGCTCTTTCCATTGCTTCAAGTTCGTGGGCGTTAGTATCCATGATATTTACATTGTGCGATATCTGCACAAAATTGCCGATAGTGATGCTTTCGCCCGACCAGATCCTGCTATGATCGCCGATGTAGCAGTTTTCGCCAATTGTAATTTTGCCGCCGTATTTGAATATGTTAAGCATTCCGCGGATATGGGTTCCTTTGCCTACTACTATCCTTGATTTATCGAGCGAGTTTGATATTACTGCCTCCGGGTAAAAGGTAGCGCCAAGGTCGGTAATGCTTAATTGGATATTGCGTTTGCTTTGTTTTTCCTGAAGCAGGTGAATTAAATGAACAAGGTTTATTTTTTCAAAAAAAGCAAGCAATACCCTTTTTATAAACTGTTTCATGATTTTATTTTCAATAACCTCAGTGCCTTTTTCAATATAGAACTTTTGTATCTTTTGTTAAGATGTGTATAAACCTGCTTCAAATAGTCGATATCCAAAAGCATTTTTTTGGGATGGATCAACGGAAAGTTCATTGCGTTTAATGGTAAACCGACAATGGCATCATCTGCCGAATGGGTATGAGTCCCATTTCCATAACCTATGTTTTTTACAAGATTTACGGACGGGTTAATGGCCATGCCGTTGTTAATTAAGATGCTGTAAAACCATTGAATATCCCAGGTATTTAATGATTTGTTGAAAGATGATTCAAACAAGCCATAATAGCTGTTATACCAGTCGGTAGTGCCAAGTTGTGCTTTGATCTTATCTTTTGTTGTCCGTTCGGGCCAGCTTTTCATTTCTATATCATAAAGCTCCCATGCACGTTTCCATGTAGCCCAGCCCCAAATGCCGCCGTGTGCCCAATGATATGATTGTGTGTGTGTTTTCCAGCCCTCAGGTAATAAGTTTGAACCTGATATCGACATTACCTTATCGTCGAAGCGATATTTTTCCAGTAACTCTGCACAAAAAGGGAAAAATGTTTGGTCGGGCAGGCAGTCATCTTCTAAAATAACACCTTCGCTTACGTTTTCAAAAAACCAGCTGATAGCTTCACTAACTGCCGATCGGCATCCCAGGTTTTTATCTCTTAGCAACGTTTTAATTTCGCAGTCCCAGTTTATTCGTTCAATTACTGAACGCGTTTTAGCGCATAGCTCAATGTCATCAGGTTTATCCGGTCTTGGCCCGTCGGCGGCTATGTACAGGTATTTAGGTTTAATTTCAGCTATAGTTTCAAAAACCAGATCTGTAAAAGCCGGACGGTTAAATATTAAAAAAAGTACAGGTACTGAGTAGCCCATAATCTCAATGGTGAGTAAATCCCTGCGGAGCTTTCACAGCTTTTAATATTTGTTTTATATGCTGATATTGATCTTTTATCAGCGCTCTGTTAACTAACAATGATTTGAGCTGACCGCATTTTTGGCGGTATAAGATTTTTTGTTCGATGCTAATAGGACGGAGTTTAACTGCTTTTTGATAAAACAGCTTAGCCATAAATTGTGCTAATGACCTGGCTGAAGAAAGCAGGTCACGATTAATGATCTGTCCGATAGACCGTGTATTGTTATTCACCAGTGCAAAATAACCATTAAGCAAAACGCTGCTGTAATTTAGCCAAAATGCGGCCTTTAATACATATGCGATATTTTGCCTGCTAAGCGGAACAAAGTGTTTGAACTTCAGGTTATCATCGGCTATTATTTTATAGCCCATTAAATAATTCATCAGGCACATTTCAACGTCCTCGCCCGAAAGCAGTTTTTTACCTATACGGCCTGTAGTTATTTGGCGCCAGTTGGCTTTTTTTAGTTCAAGTAAAATACTTTTCCGATAAACAGATCCGGCGCCATAAACCCAATGACTATCGGCAGCCCAGGTTTGAGGCCCCCAAACCGTGGTTGATTTCAGTAATTTTTCGGAAAGCAAGACTGGTTGCTCGGCCTCTATCAATCCACATCCTCCCAATACACCTATCTGGCTATCGTTGCTCATTATTTGAAACACACGCTCAACATAATCGTCAAAAAGCCAGTTGTCATCGTCGCAAAAAAGGAGATATTCATACCCTGCATAGCTTAAACCCATATCCCGGGCATGGCTTAATCCTGCAACAGGTTGGTTCACGACGGTAAAAGGAGGATTGGTTAGGCTGTATTTCTCCCATTCGGTTTTTGCAATAGCCGCGGTATCATCTGTCGAAGCGTTATCAACAATAATAACTTCCCATTTAACAGATACAGGCACCTTTTGTAAGGCCAGGTGTTTAATGGTTTCGGGAAGCCGTTTGCTGCTATTATAACAACAAACAATAACTGATACTCCGCTATTCAATTTTTCTAATTAACCGATTTATCCGGAAGCATCATGTCCAATAACTTTTTTGACGAAGAAGGATCGAGGGTAAATTTGTTTATCAATTCCTGGTTGGATGATTTAATTTCCTCGTCCAGTTTAGTTTGATTTGCCCTGATGGCCTTTATTAAAGCGGTAAGTTCGGCGGTGGTCCGGCAATAAGCAATTGAGTTCGAAAGCTCATTTTCCCATGTGCTATCAACGTTGTAAAGGATGGTTTTAAGGCCATGCCTGATCCCCTCCAGCCCCGAAAATCCGGTAAATTGGCCAATGGTAAAATTTATAAAATATCCGTTTTTTACTTCATCAGTTAAGTCCTGTAAAGGAATTGAAGTTTCAGTAAAGGAGATGTTTGAAGAAACCCCCAATTCACCGGCAAGGTTGAGTGTGTTTTGATAAACCTGCCGGCTATAAATTGCCCCTATAAAAAGTATCTGAACATCATTAATCCCTTCATTTTTTAGTGTGTGAAGCACTTCAATAAGGTTGGGGAACGAGTTTTTATCTTCCGCAATCCGCGATACTACATTTAAGTTAATCATTTAAAAAAAGCTTAAATAGTATCTTTTTACATTTTACCGGGACGCTTTTTTCGTAATTGCTGAATTCTGCTTCCTGATACGGATTGATGTATACTATTGTGTCATTGGCATTATCAAAATAGCTTTCGGGGAAATTATAGGCTCCCTGAATAGCGTTGGTGATGTGCCAAAAAAAGCGGTGATTGTGAATGATGGTATCCTTTGCCCGATAAATATTGTATAAGCCTATAACATGAATGCTTTCATATATGGCGCCGGCAAAGAATTTCAATTTAAACGACCAGTATAATGACCTGCACATCCTTAAAGGCGACCGGAAGTTTTTAATCCCCGTAAGCCTGGTCCTCACAACTTTAATTTTTTTTTGCTTAAATATATCGTCGTAGTATTCCTTTTGGTAGTTCTCCAAAATTAATATGGTAGGTTCGATGTTGTTTTTTTGTGCAAACGTGGCCAGTTCGTACGTGAGCTTTTCTGCACCGCCAAGAACCAGCTGCCCATTTACAATTAAAATTTTACGCATAAAACTTTTTGATGGTTTTACATACGTATTCAATTTCCTCGTCGCTCATTCCTGGGTTCAGTGGTAGGCTCAGGCAGGTTTCTGCAAGCTCTTCCGCTATCGGGAAATCGCCTTTTTGATAACCGAGATGGCTATATGCTTTTTGTAAATGGGCTGGGACGGGGTAGTGGATCCCGGTACCTATCCCGTGGTTATTTAAATGTTTTTCCAATGCATCGCGTTTGCTGGTGCGGACAACGTATAAATGGTAAACATGCTCTGCTCCCGATGCGATGGCTGGCAATATAAGCTCGCTGATACCGGCAAGCTGCTCAAAATAAGCTTCGGCTATTTTTCTTCTCTCATCAATCCATCCGTTCAGATATTTCAACTTTACCGAAAGAAAAGCGGCCTGTAACTCATCAAGCCTTGAGTTTAGGCCGATAACCTCGTTATAGTATTTTTTTTCGGAGCCATAATTGCGCAGCAGGTTTACTTTATGTGCCAGACCAACATCATTGGTGGTTAAAGCCCCTGCATCGCCGTAGGCACCCAGGTTTTTTGTTGGATAAAAGCTGGTGGCGTTGATGTGGCCAAAACTGCCGGTGAGTTGTTCGTTATAAGTGCAGCCCTGTGCCTGGGCATTATCCTCAATAACAAAAAGATTGTTTTGGGCGGCAATTTGCATAATGGCATCCATTTGGCAAGCCTGCCCATACAAATGCACCGGCATTATTGCCTTTGTTTTAGGGGTGATGGCCATCATGATCAAATGAGGATCTAAATTATAAGTAAACCTATCCGGTTCAACCGGTACTATGGTTGCCTTTACCTGCGATATGGCCAGCCAGGTAGCTATAAATGTATTTGAGGGTGCAATAACTTCATCACCTTCGCCTATATCAAGTGCCTTCAGAGCTAAATGCAATGCGTCAAGGCCATTGCCTACACCAATGCAGTGTTGAACCTTATTATAGGCAGCATAAGCTTTTTCAAAATCGCTGACTTCCTTGCCAAGTATGTACCATTTATTTTGAAAAACGCGCTCAAATGCCGCACGGATTTCTTCTTCAACTAAATTATTCTGGCCGGTAAAAGATAAAAAGGGGATGTTCATTGATTCAGCTTTAAGCTTTAGGCTTTTTGCTTTGAGCTTTTATTCTATACAAATGTTATGACCGTACCGGCCCATGAGTAACCAACGCCAAAACCGGCCAGCAGCCATTTTGCCTGTGGTTGCACTGGTTTTTCTTTCATGGCCTCGTATAATGCAATGGGCACTGATGATGATACGGTATTACCTACATTGGCCATGTAGATATAAAAGTTTTCGGGGGCTATGTCCATCTTTTTGCGCAGGTGCTCCAGCATATACTGGTTGGCCTGGTGCAATATAAACTGTCCGATATCAGCTTTGTTTAAACCGTTTTTTTTGAGGGTATCTGTTATTAAGCCCGGAATTTCCTTCGAGGTAAAGGCAAAAATCTCAGGGCCGTCCATGTGTAGGTTGCCTGGCGATTGTTCATTGCCATAGCCATCATGCGTGGTATCGGTACTTTTTTCCGGATAGCGGATAGCTCCCTGCTTTACCATCAGGTTCCCGGCTCCCTTGCCATCGGTACCCAGTTCAAAGTTACCTATGGCTGCAAAGCCTTCTGTGCTAACAAGGGTAGCTGCAGCAGCATCGCCAAAGATGGTGCGGTTACCTTTATCTTTAGGATGTATGAATTTTGAATATGTTTCTGATGTAAGCAGCAGTATATTGGTAGCAATACCGGCCGCAATCAAGCCTTTGGCTAAAGCAAGTCCGTAAACGTAGCCCGAACAGCCCAGGTTAAAATCAAGTGCGCCCGCTTTGACAGGAATACTCAGTTTATCCTGGATAATACAGGCTGTTGTAGGCAAAAAATAATCCGGACTTTGGGTACAGTACAATATAAAATTAATTTCTGCCGGATTAATGCTATGCTCTTCAAAAAGCTGCTGAGCTGCAGCTATCGCCATATCTGACGCAAATTCATCACCGGCCGCAATATGCCGCGTATCGATGCCTATTTTGTTAGCTATTTTTTCAACCCCCCATTCGGGAAACAGGGTCGACAATTCAGCATTGGTTAGCTTATCTTGCGGCAAATAGTATGAAACAGCCTTTATATAAGCAGTCATGTTATTGAACAGAAAATCCTCCGTCTAAAACCAGTGAAATGCCGGTAACCCATTTGCTGGCGTCTGATAAAAGGTAAACTATGGCGTTAGCCACGTCGCTCGTTTCGCCATAACCAAGCGGGTATTTTTTTGCATCCTCTTCAATTTGTTCAACGGTGAATGTAGTTGAGTTTTCCCACATTTCGGTGCGTACCATGCCTGGAGAAACATTATTTACCCTTATTTTTTGAGGGGCCAGCTCAAGTGTTAATACTTTTTGAATGGCATTAATAGCCCCTTTTGACGCGCTGTACATTGCATTACCCTTTGCGCCTATAAAATTACCGCCGATTGAAGAAACGAAAACTATTGAGCACCCTTTGTTTAGTTTTTTAAGCTTAATCAATTTGCTGAGCAGCAACACAGGTGCGGAAAAATTAGTTTGCATAATGTTGTCGAGCTCGGTTGAGTTTATAAATTTAAAAGGAAGTGTTTTGGTTATTCCTGATGATAATACTACTCCATCCAATCCCGAAATTGATTGTACCAGGGTATCAATATCCTGTTCGCTGGTTAAATCTGCAGATTGCATTATGTGCCCTTGGCCTTCGAGTTCATGAAGCGTTTCTGTAAGTCTATCTACATTTCGACCGCTTATATAGAGTGTTGCCCCCATTCCGGCTGTAATAAGCGCGGTTTTTTTACCAATGCCGGATGATGCCCCTGTAATTAAAATGGTTTTTCCGGTTAATGAAAAAGGATTATTCATAGATGATGAGGTCGGGAATCACGAGGTTTTGGGTTCGGCAAAAGAGGCTCCCCCAGGATAGGCCTACGCCGAAGCCGCAGGCAATAATTTCATTTTCGCCGTTTTTGAGGGCTTCTGCTGTTTCGGTTATCATGGTAATGGGGATACTTGCGCTGCTGGTATTGCCAAAGTTTTTTAACGAGTAAGGTACCTTATTTTCGGGCAATTGAAGTTTCTTCCTGATGCGTTCGTTCATCATAAGATTGGCTTGATGGAAATAAAAGTAATCAACTGCATCTTTATCGATGTTAAACTTTGATAATAAGAGATTTACGCTTTCCGGAGCTTTGGAAATACCGAACGAAAAAACATCCATACCGTCAAGCGATAACTGCATATTATTGCGAATAATGCCATCATCTATTTGATGTGGCTCGAACGAAGCCGGGTTAAACCTGTTGCGGTATCCTCCATCGGGTATAATGATGGATTTAAAACCGCTTCCATCACTCTGTAAAATAAATTTTAAGCCTTCATCACCTTCATTGTATTCAAGTGCGGTGACGGTACCCGAATCGCCAAAAAGAGGATAAGTACTTTTATCGTCCTTTGAACATGATATGGATGAAGTGTCGCCAACCAATAGCAGCGCTTTTTTGATCATGCCGCTTTGCATATAACCTGCAAGCGTACTTAACCCATGTATATATCCTGAACATCCCAGTGAAATATCAAGCGTGAAGCAATGTTGTGAAAGCCCGAGCCTATCCTGTAAAATGGCAGATGTGGCGGGTAAAATATAATCGGCCGATTGGGTTACGAACACAAGTCCTTCTATTTCATTCTTATCCCAGTTTAGTTCGGTGATTAGCTTCGCGGCGGCAGTATAACACAAGTCGGAGGTACAGGTACCGGCATTGGCTATTCGTCTGCGTTCAATACCGGTAGTTTTAATAAGCTTTTCGAGATCCGTTGCCGAAATATTTTGTATGTCTGCGTTTTCTTCAACAGTTGAAGGCACACAGGCTGCAAGGCCCCTTATCGCAACATTTTTAATATGCAGAAATGCCATTGTTAAGCGGTTACCCTTGAAGCAACTATTTCATAAATATCCTGTATGGTTGATGATTTGCGGATGTCGTCACCGGTTAACCTTACATTGTAACTGTCGTCAACAAGGGCTATTACCGATAGTGCCGTCATAGAACTCCACTCATCGTTTTCTTTAAACCGGGTATCTGCAGTAAAATCTTCTGTAGGTATTTCATCAAATTGTTCCGCAAATTGACTGACAAATTGTTGAATATTCATAGTATTATATTTCTGGTTCAATTATATTAATTAGATACTTATATTTTTTTTCATAAGCTTTTCTGTCCATCATCAAATATAAATTATTTTCATCCTCGTTTATTTGGGTGGCAAACATTTTATGAAAGCGTACTACTTTCTTGTTGTCTTTGCGCACATCGAAAAGGCATTGTTCAAAACCCAGTTCGTCCAGGGCGAAGGAAGAGATAAAAAGATCTGATTTGATGGCAGTAAAAGGATCGATGCCGGGCTTAACAAGCCAACTGCCACTATTGTAAGTTTTACCTTTAAAGTCATATAAACGGACAACACCAAGTGGTTCGTGATCAGTAGTTTCAAATAAAAAGTAATATTCTTCGCCCCGCGCCTCACGCTCTTTGTATCCGCGTATCCATAAACGTTGTTTTTCAGGATTATCATCAGTTGGTGATAAATGCCTGGACAGTTTAGGGTTGGTTCGCAGGCTTAAAATAAATTCGGCATCGCTTTCTTCAACCAATCTGAATATTAAGCCAAATTTATGATATGGAAACTGCATTTATAGTGATTTGTATGCTTTAAACAGGTTATACTCTCTTAAATAGTCATCCTCCGTGTATAACATGGACGCCAGTACAAGGCAGATAGCCCCCGACGAAAAATTTGAAATATCACGCCATATTCCCGGTTTAATATGCAATCCCATGTACGGACGGTTCAGCTGCACTGTTTTTTTATTAATGCCATCGTCAATAGTAATGTCAAAACTGCCGCTGGCTGCCACAATAAATTGTTCAAGTTGCTTATGCCCGTGTGCTGCGCGTGATTCACCGCCCGGAATATCGTATAAATAGTATACCCGTTTTACAGCAAACGGAATGTGGATATTGTTTTCAACAGGAGTGATATTTCCGGCCCGGTTATGAATACGGTTAAGGTGGATAATGTTACAATCAAAAACAGTTGATATTTTACCTTCCATGCTTGCGACTTACAAATTGGTCAAAATCCCTGATATACTCATTAACATCATACTTACCGTTGGCCAGGATCAGGGCAAGTGAATTGGTCGAGAAATTCTCAATCTCCCGCCACATCATTTTGGGTACATACAAACCATAGTATGACCGGTTAAGACTAAACCGCATTTCCTTTTCGCCATCATGAAGTATCACATCAAAGCTGCCGCTGATGGCCACGATAAATTCCTGAAGGTTTAAATAGGCGTGACCGCCGCGCCGTTCACCGCCGGGTACATCATAGATCCAGTAAGTGCGTTCAATTTTAAACGGTATATGATTGTTTTCTTCGATAAAGGAAAGGTTCCCCCTGTCGTCTAAAAACTTGGGCAATTGGATGATGTACGGGGCTTCCATATGATATTATGCCTGGTAGCTAACGTTAAAATTAAGATTAGGATGAATCACACCCGGGGCTAAAGAGCTGTTACTGCCCTTGCTTTCATTTTCCACTTCAAACCCAATAAAATCATCGGCACCAAATAAAAGGTATCGCTGGTTTTCGCCAAAAATCAATTTGAAAGAGTAGTTGCCGGCGTTTAACAGATTAGACGGAATGGTGCACTTTACGGTATAAACCCCGGTTTTTGAGTCATTGTTTGTTGATATCAGTACACCATTATGAAATACCGGGATTTCGTCGCTGTTTTTTAATTCAAATGTAGCATCGAGATTGATATCTGCTTTTTGATTAAAAAACACCATCTCAAAACAAATACCTGTCGACATGGAGATGCTTTCGCCCGTAAGCGGTTTGATAATAAATTTAAGCACCCTGATATTTTCGTTTCCGGGTGCTGAGCTTATATCCCCATGATGCTCAAAAGTTGACCGGGTATTGTTATTGGTTTGATAAAAGCTAACAGCTTCAAGCTGTCTGTTTTCGTATATCAGCTGTCCGTTGGCAAGCACAATGCCGCGTGTACACAATGTTTTAACGGCAGCCATGTTGTGGCTTACAAATAAAACGGTACGGCCCTCGTTCTTGCTTACCTGTCCCATTTTGCCAAGGCATTTTTTCTGAAATTCAGCATCGCCAACAGCCAGTACTTCATCCACTATCAGTATTTCGCTTTCGAGGTGCGCAGCCACCGCGAAAGCCAGGCGTACATACATGCCCGATGAATAACGCTTAACAGGCGTATCGATATACCTTTCCACGCCCGAAAAACTCACAATTTCATCAAACTTCCGCTTGATCTCGGCCTTACGCATTCCCAATATGGCGCCATTGAGATAAATGTTTTCGCGGCCACTTAACTCAGGATGAAAACCCGTGCCTACTTCAAGTAAGCTGGCTATCCTGCCCCTTAGCTTTATTGAGCCGGTGGTAGGGGAGGTGACACGACTTAATATTTTGAGTAAGGTGCTTTTGCCCGCGCCATTGCGGCCAATAATGCCCACCGCATCGCCTTGCTCAACTTCAAAGTTAATATCATTCAGGCTCCATACTACATCGCTTTCACCTTTGGTGGTACGGTCATTTATTTCGCCTATTTTTAAAAAAGGATCTTCCTTGCCACGCATACGCGCCCAAAAACGTTCCAGGTCACGAGAGATGGTGCCTGTACCAAAATCGCCTAATTGGTAGGCTTTTGAAAGGTTTTCAACTTTTATTACCTTGCTCATTTATACGGTATCAACAAAAGTTTTTTCAACCTTATTAAATATCACTATTCCTGCCAGCAGTATTAAAGCAGTACTGATAATACTATAACTTAACTGTTCCCAGCTAAAGCTGCCTTTGCCCAATAGGCCGTACCTGAATGTTTCAATTACGGCAGTAATCGGGTTAAATTTAATAAGCCAGCTATATTTAGGGTATTTGGTTTGTGCTACAGATAAGGGGTAAATTACTGTTGTAGCGTACATTAAAAGCGGCACGCCAAAGGCTACTACAAAGGCTATATCCCGGTATTTGGTGGTAACTGCTGATATGATCATACCCAGGCCTAAGCCCAGGGATGCTATCATGATAATAAGGAGCGGTAACAGCAGGGCCGCCGGGTTAGGAACAATATGTTCGCCTTTTAAAACAAATATAATATACAGGACAATGAAGAGCAGGAACTGAACTGCAAAGCGGATGAGGTTTGACAGTACGATACTTAAGGGCATAATAAGCCTCGGAAAATATACTTTGCCAAGCATGCCTGCATTATCTTTAAAAACAGTTGAAGTTTTGTTCAGGCAATCGGCAAAGTAGTTCCAGATGATTGTTCCTGCCAGATAAAAGAGCGGTTTAGGCAAACCATCAACCGGGATACCCGCAAGATTGCCAAATATCAGCGTGTAAAACAGAATGGTAATAACCGGCTGAACAAAAAACCACACCGGCCCTAAAATGGTTTGTTTATAAAAGGAAATAAAATCGCGCCGAACGAGCAGGACAAGCAGATCGCGATAATGCCATACATCTTTAAATTTAAGGTCGAGCAGGCTGCTTTTGGCATTTATTTCAATGTCCCATTTTTCCGGATGCGAATCACTCATTTATTAACTGCTCAAGTTTGGTCATATAATCATGTTCATTAAAATGGTGTATGCATTTTTCCTGCAGGCTTTTGCGGCTGTTGGCAGTTATATGTTTTTGCACATGCCTGGTGATGGCGTCATTGAGCTCAGTAAGGTTGTCGGGGTCTATGGCTTCTCCCAGTTCACCATCGCGTATGGCATCAATACTGCCATCGGTATTGCCGCAGATCACAGGTAAACCACAGGCAAGGGCTTCTATAAACACAATCCCAAAACCTTCTTTTTTACTTGGTAAAACAAACAGGTCGGCAAGCAGGAAATGTTCTGTAAGCTGGGCTTCGTCAATGAAGCCGGTTAAAATTACGTGCTCACTCACATCATGCACTGCAATCATTTTTTTTATGCGGATGTATTCCTCGTTGTCATACTTGCCCGAAAGCACGTATTTTATTTGCGGAAATTTTGATTTAAGGTTCCCCAATACGCTAATTACCTGGTCATAGCCTTTGTATTGCTCTGTAGATGCCAGGCGGGTTAATGAAAACAAAATAAAATCATCATCATGTAAACCGTAATGCTTTAGCAGGCTTTGGGGTTTTGCAAAAGTATCGGGCAGTCGCATAAAGGGATCGATAGCATTATTTAACACGAAGCATTTATCGGAATTTAAGTTGTGCCTGTTTATCATTTGTTGTTTAGTGTAATTACTTACACAGATCACCTTATCGCAGCGTTTAAGCATTAAACGCTGAAAAATTGAAAGCGGGCGCCAAACCTCAATACCATGAGCTACAAGCCATAAGCGGCATTTAGGGTTAATAAGCGTTATAATAAGGCCAATGATGGCCAGGTTGATATGACTTAATATAGCAACATCGGGTTTTATAGAACTACTAATTGTTTTTAAAACAAAACCAATCCGGTTTATGCCAAAGCCTTTAAAACTTGCCGCCGGTAAATATTGCTCCATCAGGTCGTTTTGTTTATCATAAGCAGACCAAAGCTCAAAGTTCCAGTTATTTGTTGTTGCAGCGCGGTGTAAAGAATGCCCAAGGGTACGTGTCATTTTTTGAATGCCGCCGGTAGTGCTAAATGTTTGTAAGGTAAAAAGAATTACTTTTTTAGCCATTATTTTGAACGTGGTATAAAGCAAAAGCCTTTGACCAATGGACCCTGTTGTTTTTGAACTGCTTTATAATCTTTTGTGCCGCTTTTCCCTTATAGCTATCAGTATTGCTTATTTGTTTGTGTCCGCTCATCCATTTTTGCAATGGGAATGTGAACCCCATTTTGGGCCTGTTCCAAATTTCGGATGGAATAAGGCCGCTGAAACTATCGATAAGGAGTTTTTTTGGCTGCTGCCGGTTAAACCTGATATCCGGTGCAATAGCCCGGGCGGTTTGGCTAAAATCTTCATCAAGGAATGGCACTCTAACTTCAAGACCATGGTTCATGCTCATTACGTCGGTATCCCTAAGTAATTGGTTTTGCATATAAAAATGTGTTTCAAACCATTCGGCATGCTCATAATTATAACCTGATGGCGCAGGCGACAAGGTTGAACCGAACAACACATCATTGATATGATCTACACTTGTATCCAGTACAGCAGAGATATCTGCCAATGAAAACAATCCGCGTAAAGCCAGGTAGTCGGCCACGGGATGATTAACAGCGAGGAGTGTTAACCTCTTGTAATGGTCGGGCAAAAAACGGTCGGATAGCTTAAATATCCACGACGGGAGCTTACGCAGATAGCCCAAATATTTTATACGGTTAAATGATGGATAACCTCCAAAAAGCTCATCGGCGCCAACACCGGATAATACAGCCTTTAAACCATCGTCATGCGCATATTTGCTTATAAACCAACTATTGATACCATCGGTGGTGGGCATATCCATAGCGTTTATGATTTGCGGAAAAAATGTTTCAAAGTTTGATTGTGTTACCAGGTGCGAAAAGTTTTGACCATTTATTTTATTGTTGATGATGTTTTGATAACTGCGTTCATCGTAACTTTTTTCATCAAAAAATATAGAAATGGTTTTAAGTTGTTCTTTTTTTTGCTGATGAGCGAGCAAAGTAAGCAAGCTTGAATCAATTCCTCCGCTCAAAAATACACCAATGGGTGCGTCTGCAATTAATTGCCGGTTTACGCCGAGGCTAAGCGTATTATGGATCAATCGCCGGGCCTCGTTTTTATCAGTTACTATGCTTTGCAAGTTATCAATATGATAATTGCTCAAAGTATAATCTCCGTTCCGGTGGTTCCAGCGTAAAAAGTGACCTTTAGGAAGATTTAATACCTTTTTTAACGTAGTGTAGGGCTCAGGGATATTGCCAAATGCCAATAATCTTATTTGCCAGTCAGGATCATTTTCTGTAGCCAGGCCGGCTTGTTTAAACGCCCGAACTTCAGAGGCAAAACAGAGCCCATTATTTATTGCCGAATAATACAGTGGTTTTATGCCCGCAGTATCACGTACCAGGTAGGTGAGGGCTTTGTTAACATCGTACAAGGCAAAAGCAAACATGCCCCTAAGCTTCGCAAATGCTGCGGTACCCCAATTTAAATAGGCCTGCAGAATAACTTCCGTATCAGTACCTGAATTAAATTGTGCGCCCAATTGCAGCAATTCAGTTTTAAGTTCGGGGTAGTTATAAATTTCGCCGTTAAAGGTGATCCATGCATTTTGGCCAACGTCGGCCATCGGCTGATGCCCGTTGCTACTGAGATCAATAATAGATAACCTGCGATGGCCAAAGGCAATATGGGCGCTTTCATCTTCAAATATGCCCTCATCGTCCGGACCGCCGTGTTTTAAGGCACGACACATTAGTTTTACCTTATCCCTGATCTCGGCCTGGGATAATCGTTCAGAAATGATTCCTGCTATACGGCACATCGTTCGTTAAATTTCATAGCTTCGCCCCGTAAATTACATTTAACATTTGTAACTTATTAATTATTAGTAGTTTATGTTGCAGGGCATAAACTGATATTTATTGAACTTTCGGGCGCAAATAATAAAATATTATCAGTTGCCCAAAACAAATTCTTTTTATTTTAAAACCGTTCAATGAGCGATGCGGCAACATTAACAATAATGGAGCAACCGATACTTTCCAGGCGTAATATCAATTGCTTTTGAGATCTGCTCGATACAACTTCTCCTGTCATTCCCTTCAATGCTCCTGCTTTGATAATGATCTTTTCGCCCGGCTGCAGGTCTTCTTCCGTTACCTCCAGTTCGTAGGGGCTTGCCATGAGTAATTTAAGCTCATGGATTTGTTTATCGGGCATAACAGCAGGCTTACCCGAAAAATAAAGAAACCTCGAGATGCCTTTTGTCATTAAAACTTCGGCTTGCTCTTGTTCGGCAATATTTACAAACAGGTATGATTTTAAAAATGGTTCCTCAACCCACTTCCTGCGGTCGCTCCATTGTTTTAGCTGGCGGTGCAACGGCAGGTACACATTAATACCTTTGCTTATTAATGCCTCATAAGCCTTCTTTTCGGCTCGGGGGTTGGTGTAAACCGGGTACCATTTGTTTACTGCCATATCATTTTAGTAACAATTCTTTTAAATCAGCAGGCTTATTTAAACCATCGTTTTAAACTCCACCATTTTTTCTTTTCATCGTCAAGATAATAACCCGACCCCTCGTAACCACTATAATCCGAATAGTAGTAATAGCGCGAACCTGCGTTTTCGCCTGTAAACTTGGTGGTATAATATCTTGAGTGCAGTAAATCTTCTTCAAAGGCGTTTAAAACTATCACCGTATTATCCAGGTGATACTCCTGTGCTATACGCTGTGGTACTGTAGCAGCATAATATTTTGATTTACCGGAGCGGATCACAAAAACATTAATATCGCTTATCCTGATAAGCGGTATGGCATCTGATACCAGCCCGATAGGTGCGGTGTCAATCATTACCACATCATATCTTGTTTTAAGTGTTTCAATTAAATGACTCATCCTTTTGCTGTGTAACAACTCTGATGGGTTGGGTGGCACCGGCCCCGAAACTATAAAATCGAGGTTAGCCTGCTCAGAATGATGAATGATATCATCAATTTCCGTTTGGTGGGCCAGGTAGTTTGTTAAGCCGGTATCATTGGATACATGAAAAGTTTTATGCAGTCTTGAGCGCCTTAAATCGGCTCCTATCAGCACTACTTTTTTATCAATAAGTGAGAGGGTGCTTGATAAATTTACTGCTACGAATGATTTGCCCTCGCCCGCAACCTCCGAGGTTATACAAATAACTTTACTTGCTTTTTCTGAGGAAAGGAAACTGAGATTGGTACGTACAGACCGGACCGATTCGGCAAAAATTGATTTGGGCTTACTAATAGCCAGGATTTGCTCGCTGCCTTCATCAAGATCTTCAGGGAACTTTCTGATAACGCCCAGGATAGGTATAGTGGTAAGGCTTTCAATGGTTTCCTTATCATAAATATAGGGGTTTAATACCCTGATGAGGATGATAAGGCCAAGACCTATAGCCAATCCTAAAATGGTTGCCGTACGGTGAATGCTATGTTCGTTGGGCGAAACCGGGTTAAAATTTGGCTGCGCCAGCTCAATGATGGTTGCGCCCGGCAAAATCCCGGCACGGCTGATCTGGGCTTCCAGCTTTTTCTCAGACAGGAAAGAGTACACCTTATCGTTAATATCAAAGTCACGTTGCAGGCTTACCATATCGCGCTGCGCAGCAGGTAAAGCTTCTATTATTGAATTAACCTGTCCAAGCTGGCTATCAAGAAATTGGATGTTTTTTTCAATTCCAGACCTGATCTGCTTTATATTATTTAAAGCGGTGGTTTTAATTTGGATAATGCTTTGGTTAATGTTTTGAACAGGTTGCGAATCGGCATTATAGGTAGTTAATAAGCTTGCCCTTTCCGTAATCAGGTTATCCAAACGGCCCACCAGTGCTTCTAACGATGGAAGATTGGCGCTACCTACGTTAAAATTTAAGGTTACATTGTTTTTTTCCTTAGTTATCTGGCTGCTAAGCTGGTCAAGCGCAATTAGTTGTATTTTTAATAACGATTTGTTTGATTCGAGCTCGGCTGCCTTAGTTGCCGAAGTAGTTGAAGCCGATGCTACATCGAGGATCTTAGACTTTTTCTTGTATTTCTCTATCGAGCTTTCGGAGCCTTTTACTTCGGTTGACAGATAGGCCAGCTGGCTGTCAATAAAGTCGATCATTTGTGAGGCCGACTGTGCTTTTTGATTGCGGTCAAAAGTCACATATTCATTCATCACAGCATTAAGTGCATCTGCAGCAAACTGCGGATTTGAATCTGTTTGCTGAATGGCAATTATATTTGAGTTTTTTGCTGTTTCACCTGCATATAAATTGCCCTGTATGCGGCCAACAAAATCTTCGGGTATGTTAAACTTAAACAGATAAATTGTTTTGGAGGGAATCACCCCCGGATATTTAATCTGGAAGCTGGTATTGCCGACGTTTACGGTACTTCCGTAATTGTAATTGCTTTGAACCTCTTTACCGTTTATGCTATAGGTTAGTTTGAAGGTTTGCGGGTTAACAGGCTTAAAAGTTATCAGGTTATGGAAAAAGTTGAGGCTATCAAATTTTACCAGGGTAATAGCAAGTGGTTTTTGCGGATAAGTCTCTGAGGTGCGCACCCTGCCCGAAATATAAAAGCTGATGCGATAATCCAGATCTTTTATGGCTGTAAGGATGAGTGTGCGGCTGGTTAATACCGATGTTATACTTTGGATTTTTGATGGCCCGCGTTCGGGCGTGGTCATTACACTTATAATGTCAGAGATCTCTGATTTTTTTTCTTCTACTTTAAGCGTACCCCCGGTAGCATATGTTTTAGGTGTATACCACAGATAAGCATAGGAAATAGCAGACGTAATAGCAACTGATGCCAATATCCAGTACCACCGGCTGAATAGTATTTTGCCGATCTTAAAATAATCAATTTCCTGGTTGGGCAGCTTTCTTTGTACTTTTTCTAACTCTTCCATTTACCGATGAGAAAGCGTAAAAATAATTAAGGCAGTATTAAGTAACAGTAACACCGGCTGGGTTATAATCGACAGATTCTGTAATTTGTCGTTGCGTACGGCACGTTTGTTTTGTGCTATATAAATAACGTCGCCGCTCTGAAGTATGGCACGGGGATCATTTATTGATTGAATATCCCGGAGGTTAATTTCAGTAACCTGTGGGTTTTTCTGATCGCCCCTTATTATTTTTACGTTTGCTTCATTGGCCTTATCTGTCAGGCCTCCTGCTTCACCAATCATTTCAACCAAAGTGGTCCTGTCTTTTGTTAATGTATAGTTTCCCTGCCCCTTTATTTCGCCAAGTATGGTTACCTTAAGGTTAACGATTTTTAGCTCAATTATAGGGTCTTTCAGCAGGTTTTTACGGTAAAGCTCTTCAATTTGTTTTGCCGCTTCGGGCCTGGTAAGGCCGGCAACCTTTACATGGCCGATAGCGGGCAGGGCAACGGTACCATCGTCTTCAACCTGGAATGTTTGCCCGGTAGTATTTCCGCCCCCGCTACCGCCTGCATTAGTAGAAGGGCCCTCGTCAACAATATACTTAACGCTTTGCAGGTTCCTGATCTGCAGTATATCCTGTGCTTTGATACGATATGGGTTTGCAGTAGCGTCGCTGCTTTTGGATGCTGTATCGATAGCATTATTTTTTTGTTCAAACAGATATTGGTATTGTTTATTTGAGCAGGAGGTTAATAAAAAAAGTATCCCGATAATCAGGCAGGTAGGTATATAATTGCGCATGTTCAGCTATAAAGTTCCACGTTATATTTAATATAATTAGGCTTCAAATCCAAAATTACATAATTTCGGGGTATTAATACGTTGTATTTTTCCCAAAGTTGCAAGGTTGAAGGTCTCGGTTATCACTATTGTTTATAATGCCAGCGATACCATTAAAAGGTGTATCGAATCTGTCATTGGTCAGGATTACAATAACATTGAGTATATTATAATTGACGGTGGCTCAACAGATGGTTCGCTGCAAATAATCAACCAATATAAATCGGGTATCCATGTCCTGGTATCAGAGCCCGATCAGGGTATTTATGATGCGATGAATAAAGGAATCCGTTTAGCATCCGGCGAAATTGTAGGTACGCTTAATGCCGACGATTTTTTTGCTGATCAGGGAGTTATATCGGCGGTGGCACAGGCTTTTTCGGATAGCAAAGCCGGGATCGTTTACGGAAACCTTGATTATATAAATTCGGCCGGTAAAATTATCCGTAAATGGAAAAGTCACACTTGTGGAAAAAATTCCTTTCAATGGGGTTTTATGCCCCCGCATCCTACCTTTTACTGCAAGCGTCATTTGTTTGAAAAACAGGGTTTTTATAGCCTCGAATACGGTTCGGCGGCCGATTATGAATTAATGGTGCGCTTTATGCACAAGTGTCATATTGAGAGTTTGCATCTTAACAGGGTTATGGTTAAAATGCAGATGGGCGGTGTAAGTAACAGTAGTTTGCTAAACAGGATTAAAGCCTGGGCATTTGATTTGAAAGCGATGCGTGAAAATAAGGTGCTTGTCCCCGCGTTAGCAATTGTGTTAAAGCCGCTAAGAAAATTCTCCCAATTTATTTAATTTTTAGTTAACCTTTTATGCCATCTGCCGTATAAGTATTGATAAATGAATAAGCCCGGTCACTAACACATTTATGGCATATGCTTGAATTTTTACGCTCTTATCATTTTGTTTATAATGTGCTGATAGTTGTATTTGCAACCCTTGTAACATTATTATGTATCCCTTCAATTTTACATGTTGCGCGTGCGCGCCATCTATATGATGATGTTGGGCATTTCAGGAAACAGCATGATCATGGCATTCCCCGGTTAGGTGGTGTGGCTATTTTTGTAAGCTTTACTATCACGGTTTTGTTATTCAGTATTATTGACAAATCACTGCCTATTAGTTATTTGCTTACAGCATGTATCATGTTGTTTGCAATGGGCCTAAAGGATGATCTTTCGGGCGTTAATTCCAGCACTAAGTTCATGATCCAGTTTGTAGTTGCCGCCATTCTGGTTATCCCCGGAGATATCCGTATCAGTAGTATGTATGGGGTTTTTGATATTGCGGCACTGCCATATATACCCAGCGTTATACTGTCAATATTGGTTATTATGCTCATCATCAATTCGTTTAATCTCATTGATGGTATCGATGGCCTGGCCGCAACTACAGGTATCATTGCAAATAGCACTTTTGCTGCACTTTTTATTTACATGAACCAGTATGAGCTTGCGGCAATTTCGCTTGCTATGGTTGGTGCTGTAGTTGGCTTTTTGCGCTTTAATATAACCCCCGCTAAAATATTTATGGGCGATACCGGCGCCCTGCTCATTGGCCTGGTAACTGCGGTAATGGCTATTAAATTTATTGAGCTAAGCAAGGTTTCGACGGTTAAGCTGCCTTTTATATATACCGCACCTGCACTAATTGTAGCCATACTTATGGGGCCTGTTTTTGATACGCTGCGGGTTTTTACTATCCGTATCTTAAACGGAAAGTCTCCTTTTGACGCCGACAGGAACCATATTCACCATCGTATATTAAAAATTGGATTAACGCATTTGCAAACTACGCTTGTTTTAGCGTGCTTAAACCTTATATCCATATTAATGGTGCTAACCTTAAATAGCTTAAATAACTCATTGCTTATTGTGCTTATATTTTTGCTGTCCATATCATTTAACGGGGCAATAACTTATTTTATCCGTTCAAAAAAGCGCGGGTTTTTGATGTTCCGCAATTTTGGCGATTGATAAGCAATTGTAACCTGCAGGTAGTAATAAAGCAAATAGTCAAATTAACCATCCATCTTCATTAACTTTGATACTTTATCACAGCACGCAATGAAGATAGCTATAAACGGATTTGGCCGTATTGGCCGCATTTTTTTAAGGAATATTTCATCGCACCCCGAAATACAGGTGGTAGCTATAAATGACCTTACCGACACGCAAACTCTTGCTCATTTGTTCAAGTATGATTCTGTTCATCGCGGATTTAAGGGCGAGGTTAGTTTTGATGAGAGTCACCTTATTATAAACGGCAACCACATCCGGGTATTTGCCGAACGGGACCCGCTTAAACTGCCCTGGAAGGCGCTGGACATCGATATTGTAATAGAATCTACCGGTAAATTCACCTCAAGAGAGGGTGCCGAAGCACATTTAACTGCCGGGGCACGGCAGGTTATTATATCTGCACCATCACCTGATAAAAATGTGCCAACAGTAGTACTTGCTGTTAACGACGGAGAGGTTGACCTGCAATCACCTATTCTCTCAAATGCATCGTGTACAACCAATAACGTTGCCGCAATGGTAAAAATATTAGATGAAAACTGGGGCATTATTGATGGTTACATCACTACCGTACACTCAATGACCGGTGATCAAAATCTTCATGACGCACCCCATAAGGATCTTAGGCGGGCAAGAGCAGCCTCAGCTTCCATTATCCCTACCACTACAGGTGCTGCCAAAGCTATTACATCTATATTTCCGCATTTGGAAGGCCGGTTGGGTGGAGCGGGGATCCGTGTGCCGGTGCTTAACGGCTCGTTGACTGATTTTACCTGCAGCCTGAAAAAGCAACCTACCATAACTCAAATTAATAAAGCCTTTAAGCAAGCTGCCAACGGGCCAATGAAAAATGTATTGGAATATACCGAAGACCCTATTGTGTCAACCGATATTTTGGACAATCCTCATAGCTGCATTTTTGATGCGCAGTTAACGTCTATAGTGGGCGGGCTTGTAAAGGTTGTTGGCTGGTACGATAATGAAATGGGTTACAGCAGCCGGCTGGCCGATTTGGTTGTTCAGATAGCCGGACTTAAAAAAGAGGTTGTATCACAAATCAAATCTCCCTCCCTTGGATTGTATTGAAATTTAGCCGATAATATTTATACAAAAAGGGGGTTAACACATTTTTGGCATAAAAACAACTTAACTATTTGATTGTTAGATATATAAATAAATGTTAACCCTGAATTGTGTTAACCCTGTTAACCCCCATTTTGTTAATAAAGTTAATTAAATGGAAACTATGTATCGCTTAAGTATCTGAAAACAAAAATGAGGCTGATCAATGTACACAGCCTCGCTCAAGTTATTTTGTATATATTACGGCAGCCGTCAGCGTTGTGGTATCCAAGTTTTTACCGTTGGTATAATAGTATGCGGCAAAACCGATCACATCTTTGGTTTGCTTTAAAATATCATTCTGCGCCTCAACAGCAAGATCATGTTGTTTGTAGGCTTTTGAAAACGTGACAACCCGCTCCAATACCAGTTTAGTGTACTGTTTGCCATTGATAGTTGTTGTGGAGGCCGATTTAATAGCTACGTTATTTAAATTATCATCAAGATAATTTGTTGCTGTTTGATTATCCTTGTTGACACTGGTGAAATTAAAATTACCGAGGTTAGATTTTGAAAAATCTTCTTTAAAATGTACAGCTGATGATTTTTGATAATCATCGGCGTTTAATATCAAATTAGCGGTTTCAGTATAAATTAAATAAAGCGAGTCATTGCTTACTTTAGTGAGTACAACCTGATCTGCAATATCAAGTTTTACGGTACCAGTTGCTATATCCGTACTGGTGCCGGTATTGGTATCCGGATTTGTGCCGGTATTCGTGCTGGTTGATCCTTTAATTACTTCGGAAACTATATTTGTTTTTTTGCAGCTGAAAAGTACGGTTGCGATAAGGATGTAGGTAAGGTATTTTTTCATTTTAATTTTGGTGTTCTCTGTCTTTTGACAACAACTGTGCCTTACTCTTTATTTGTTTAATAGTAAGTAATAGGCAAATTCTTTTAATTAACGGTTGGATTGGGTTAGAGCTTAAGGAAACATTAACCTGCAGTTATCATTTTTATGGGATAAAAATTCCCCATATGGGGAATTTTGGCAATTTTGCGGGTATGATCAGGTTTATAAAAGTAGATGAGTTGCTGCACGTACGCAACGAAGTGCTGCGTGAGGGCAGACTTACCCTTGATGAATGCCGTTTTCCTTCAGATGATAATGAAGGCAATTTTCACCTTGGCTACTTTGTTGATGATGAATTGGCCTGTATTGCATCCTTTCATCCCCAAAGTTATGGCGAATTTGTCGGTACCGGCTACCAGCTACGTGGTATGGCAACAACTGAAAAATACAGGGGACAAGGTTTCGGCAACCAGTTAGTTAACTTTGCCCTGGTTTACCTGCGTGGTCAACAGGCAGATTACTTGTGGTGTAACGCTCGTAAAAAGGCGGTCCGTTTTTACAGTGGCCTTGGTTTCGAGATTGTTTCGCCCGAATTTGAGGTGCCCGGCATAGGCCCTCATCATGTAATGTATGTTAAAATAAGATGAAATTTAGGCGGATTGAAACAGCTTTTTTCGTTTTTCGTTAATTATTTTGAATTAAAATGCTCAATTTGCGCCCGTTCATAACAAATGACCCTTTAATAGATATGAAAACAGTAGATCAAATTAGTTTTGCCGGTAAAAAAGCCCTGATCAGGGTTGATTTTAACGTGCCTCTTGATGAAAATTATAATATTACCGATGATAACCGCATGACGGCAGCTTTGCCAACCATTAAAAAAATATTGAAAGATGGCGGTAAAGTTATCCTGATGTCGCACCTTGGCAGACCAAAAGATGGTCCTACAGAAAAATATTCATTAAAGCATATTGTATCTCATTTGTCTGATCTGCTTGGTCAGCAGGTTCAGTTTGCCGATGATTGTATCGGTGAACAGGCTGTTGAAAAAGCAAAAGCGCTTGGTAACGGCGAGGTTTTACTATTAGAGAACCTTCGTTTTTACAAAGAAGAAGAAAAAGGCGATGTTGCCTTTGCAGAAAAACTTTCGAAATTAGGTGATGTTTACGTGAATGATGCATTTGGTACTGCTCACCGTGCACACGCTTCAACTGCTATCATTGCCCAGTTTTTCCCTGAAGCTAAATTCTTTGGTTACCTGATGGCTGCTGAGTTGAACAATGCTGAGAAAATTCTGAACAACGCACCTAAGCCTTTTACTGCTATTATGGGTGGTTCAAAGGTTTCTGATAAAATAGAGCTTATCGAAAAATTACTTGAGAAGGTTGATAACCTGATCATTGGCGGCGGTATGGCTTATACATTTGCTAAAGCAGATGGTGGTAACATAGGTACTTCCCTTGTTGAAATGGATAAACTTGACCTTGCAATCAGCCTAAGACAAAAAGCTAAAGAAAAAGGTGTAAACCTGTTATTGCCTTTGGATAACATTATTGCTGATGCTTTCTCGAATGATGCCAATACAGATGTAGCTAAAACCGGCGAAATAAAAGATAACTGGATGGGCCTGGATATCGGTCCGGAAACGGTTGCTTTATTCAGCAAAGTAGTTGAAGAATCAAAAACCATTTTATGGAACGGTCCGATGGGCGTATTTGAAATGGAGAAATTTTTAGGCGGAACCAAAGCCATTGCCGAAGCTGTAGCTAAAGCTACCGAAAACGGCGCTTTCTCGCTGATTGGCGGCGGTGATTCTGCTGCAGCCGTAGCCAAATTTGGCATGACCGATGAGGTAAGTTACGTATCAACAGGCGGTGGCGCATTGCTTGAATACATGGAAGGTAAAGAATTACCGGGTGTAAAGGCAATTAACGATTAATCGGATATTATCAAATTTTAAAAAAGGTTCGGTTTGTAAATAGCCGAACCTTTTTGCGTTTAGTGAGATAGATTTAAGGTGTAAATCAAAAGTATTTGAAACCAGCAGTAAATATCCGGCCATTTAATGAAACCGACCGCGCCAGGCTTAGAGAGCTCTACCTGGTCTGTCGCATACAGTCCTTTTATTGGATGGACAACAGTTTATTTTCATTAAATGATTTTGATGCTCACACGCCAGATGAAGATATTTGGGTAACAACCTGCGATAATGAGATAACAGGATTTATGGCTGTATGGCCTCCTGACGCTTTTGTTCATCATTTATATGTTGATGCCGCGTATAGAGGAAAGGGTATTGGAAAAGCTCTGTTGGCTTTGGCGGCTCAAATTTATCCTACCCCGCTTAACTTAAAGTGTCTTGTTAAAAATGAAGCAGCGCTTCAATTTTATCTGGCCCTGGATTGGGAAGTTGTGGAAGAAGGTAGTGATGCTTTAGGCGAATATTTTTTAATGAAGAGCAAATAGTAAGCGGGCGAGACACGAAAATATCCCGCCCGCTTTATTTTATTGAATTTTAACCGATGTTACTACGTCATTAGCATTAGGCGATAAAGTGGTGAAATTAGGTGTGTTTGATGTCCGTGTCCAGGATGTTCCCGTAGAGTTATCGTTTGAGTACATTGTTACTGTCCAGCCGGTTGGGATCTTTACCGATGATGCCCAGTTATCAACAAAGCCATAAGCCTGCAATTGTGCCAGGGTATAAGTGCCTTTAGGTATGGCGCTTGTTACTGTGCCTCCGTAATTGATATCCTGGTAAAAAGTTACCCCTGTAGTACTTGTTCCCGTATATACCGTAGTCTTGCCGTACAATGCATTTGATACGATTGTCAGGTAAGTGTGCGAGTCGGTATTGGGCAGGTTATAATACAGGTAAATGCCATAATTGTTATTAACTGTTTGTGTAGCCAGCGATGCCGCAGTTGATGAGCTGGTGCTTTGAATATCAATTGCAGCAGGGCCAAGGTTAGCCGCGGCTAATCCCGGAACGTTTGGAACTGAGTAAGTACCGTAAATGGCGTTCCAGCTATAGTTTACTTGCGAGCCTACAGTTACACCATTGTAGCTCAGGCGTGATGCTGCCGGCCCGTAAAAATAAAACGATATTATCTTAGTGGGCATCAGGTTGCGTAAAGCGGTAACCAGGTAAACAAATGAACTTGCGTTAGGCTGGCCTGTACCATTAGTGCCATAGTCGGCATATTCATCGTCAAAGTCAATACCGTCGAGTCCGTAAGTAGTAACTGCATTGCTTAACTGCTGAGCGAAATCATTTGCGGCAGCCTGGGTTGGAAAGTTGGAAATACCTGCGCCCTGGTGATTGCCCAAAATAGATAACAATACCTTAATGCCTTTTGCCTGCAGGCTCTGAATGTAGGTGGCTTTATTGTTGAGCACATTGGTGACCTGTGAGTTAAAATATAACACAGCTTTTTGTGTACCTGTGTCATAATTGATATTGGCCGCAAATATGATAGCAATATCAAAAAGCTGCTCGCCTGTTGAAAGGGTGTAGTTGCCCACATTGCGAATGTCATTATTGTTTACTTCTACATAGCAAACGCCTTTTGGACCGGCTACACCTATGGCATTGGTGCTTAACTTTGACGGGCTGTTGCCTGCATCGGTAGGTAGCGCAGCTTTTTCCTTTTTACAGGCGGATGTGAGGAGTAGAACTGCGCCTAATAAGGCGGTTAGTGTTTTTGTAAGGGGCAGATTAAAGTTTGTTCTCATAATTGTTGTGTTTGTTAAATTGTTTATAAAAAGATAAATTGTTTTAGCATAATTGGTTTATGTAAAGCCGGCCCATAGCATGGCCAGGGATAATCACTATCTCTTAAAAAAACTGTTTAAATATTTTAGGTTGCCGGGCGCTTAGGTCCTCGCTCCGGTATTATTTGGTTCAAGGTAATAGACCATTAAACGGGTATAATTGCTTACAGGTTTTAATTATTATTTTATAAAAATATTATTATGGTTAATAAAGGTGCTTATTACACTTAATTTTAACTATAGCAAAAACCTTGGTTCTGTAACAAAAAAGAGGCTTTTTGTAAATTGCAGTGTGGTTAGTTGTCCTTTTTATTTTATTCGGCTACATTTGATTTGACTGACAAAAATTTTATGAAGAAAAATTTACTTTTCGTTCTCTGCCTTTTGCTTTTAGCATCAGGCCTTTATGCGCAGCCCAAAGCGCCCGATGCCGATTACATCAAAGCCAATTATCAGAAATATGAATACCAGATCCCGATGAGGGATGGTAAAAAGCTTTTCACATCGGTATATGTGCCGAAGGATCAATCCAGGAAATACCCTTTCATGATGGACAGGACACCATACAGCGTTGCACCGTATGGTACCGAACTTTATAAAGGAAGCCTTGGCCCATCGTCATTATTCACTCATGATGGGTACATCTTTGTTTACCAGGATGTACGCGGCCGCTGGATGAGCGAGGGTATTTACGAAGAAATGACACCCGAAAAGGAAGATCATAAAACCAATAAAGATGTGGATGAAGGAACCGATACCTATGATACCATCGACTGGTTGTTGAAAAACATCCCGAACAACAATGGTAAAGTAGGGGTATGGGGTATTTCCTATCCGGGCTTTTACACAACCACTGCATTATTAAGCCGTCATCCGGCATTGGCAGCTGCATCACCGCAGGCGCCGATTGCCGACTTATATCATGATGATGCTTTTCATAACGGTGCATTTATGCTTGTGGCAAACTTTGGTTTTTATCCGGGCTTTACCAACCGGCAGGACGATAAACCAACCCAGCGCCGTGGCAAAGGGTTTGATGCAGGTACCGAAGATGGCTATGACTTTTTCCTGAAAATGGGTTCGATGAGAAACTCTAATGTTAAATATTATAAGGATACCATCCGCCTGTGGAACGAAATGCTTGATCACCCTAACTATGATCAGCATTGGAAAGAACGTAACGTGCTCTATCATCTGCATGATATCAAAACGGCTGTACTGGTAACCGGTGGATGGTATGATGCGGAAGATTTATACGGCGCCATCAATACCTATAAAACATTGGTAAAGAAAAATCCCCAAACCCCGGTTTACTTTGCCATGGGGCCCTGGGTACACGGCGGTTGGGCGCGTGGGGATGGCGATCATTTAGGCGATGTTAGTTTCGGCAGTTCTACAGGTCCTTTTTACCGTGAAAAAATTGAGTTCAATTTCTTTAGTCACTATTTAAAAGGTACTGCAGATTTCGACTTGAAGCCGGTATCTACCTTTGAAACCGGTGTTAACGAGTGGAAAACCTATAACGCCTGGCCGCCAAAGGAAGCTACAGAGAAAAATTTGTACTTGCTGCCAGGTGGCAAACTATCATTTACCGCACCAACTGTTGTAGCCAACAGTTATGATGAGTTTGTATCTGATCCAAACAAACCTGTGCCTTTCATTAACAGTATTGATATGGATATGAAGCGCGAATACATGACTGCCGATCAGCGGTTTGCATCGCAGCGCCCGGATGTGCTTACTTACGAAACTGATATTTTAGATAATGACGTAACCATTGCAGGTAATATCTGGGCCAACCTTAAAGTATCAACTACAGGCACCGATGCCGACTGGGTGGTTAAGGTAATAGATGTTTATCCCGACTCTACCAAAAACACCAAATGGGCAGGCAAAGACGTATACCTGAGCGGCTATCAGCAAATGGTACGTAGTGAGGCTATGCGTGGTAAGTTCCGTAACGGTTTTGACAAACCCGAGCCTTTTGTGCCCGGTAAAGTAACACCGGTAAATTTTGAACTACAGGATGTGCTGCACACTTTCAAAAAAGGTCACAAAATCATGGTGCAGGTACAAAGCACCTGGTTCCCGCTTATCGACAGGAATACACAGCAGTTTCAGGATATTATGAAGGCTAAGGATACCGACTTTAAAAAGGCTACGCATAAAGTTTATACCTCGAAAGCAAATCCGAGTTATTTGAAAGTCAGGGTTATCGAATAGTATACCTTAAACATAATTAATGACAAGGCTGTATCATAAATTGTGATACGGCCTTTTTTTGACCTATTCGGATATAGTTTTCGGTTGACTCTACTGACAAAAAGGGGGTTAACAGGGTTAACACAATTTATCGCTAATATTTGCTTATATTGTTTGTAGTCAGGTAATTGAGTGTTTTTTGTGCGAAAAAAGTGTTAACTCCCTTTTTGTATAAATATTATCGGTTAAATTTTAAAAACACACATCAGTAAACCAGTTGCCCAAGTCAGGCCTGTGCACCGTAGGTCGCTTTGCTGTAATATCTTATTTAAACTAATTATAAATAAAACTTGCAGATAAAAAGTCTTTTTATACTTTTGCGCTTAATTAGACTTAATCTAAATAGAATGTTAAATAACCTTTACTACTCTCTGCGCACAATCCTGTTTTTAATTTTATTTCTATTTGCAAACGCATTGATCCTTAAAGCTGACGACGAAGGCAATAATGGCAAAATAACCGGTGTAGTTAAAACCAGCGACGATCAGCCGGCCTATTTTGTTAATGTGGCTATTAAAGGATTAAACAAAAGCACTACCACAACCGATAACGGATCATTTACTTTTAATAATATTAAGCCGGGCACCTACACCCTGATTGCTAAATACATTGGTACAAAGACAGAAGAGCAAACTGTAACTGTGTTTGCAAATAAAACAACTACAGTATCCTTTAAACTTTATGAAAGTTCGGCCGAGTTAAATGAAGTTGTAGTTTCTTCAACCAAAACCATTAACCGTAAAAACTTAAACATTGGCAAAATGAACATATCGCCAATAGACCTGCCCCAAAGCGTTACCGTAATAGGCCGTGATGTGCTTGATCAGCAACAGTCGCTGCGTTTGAGTGAGGTTATTAGAAATGTAAATGGTGTATACCTGTACAGCGGACGTGGAAATACCCAGGAAACATTTGGAGCCCGCGGATACAATTTTGGAAGTAATAACATCTTTAAAAATGGTTTCAGGGTTAACTCGGGCGTTGTACCTGAGATCAGTTCGCTGGAGCGGGTGGAGATATTAAAAGGCAGCGCTGCATTATTATACGGAAACGTTGCACCCGGCGGCATCCTGAATATGGTAACCAAAAAACCTTTATTTGCGCAGGGCGGCCGGGTGTCCATGACCTATGGCAGCTATGACCTTTACCGCCCATCGTTTGATGTTTACGGCCCTATATCTTCCAAATTAGCTTATCGCGTAAATGGTACCTATGAAAATGCTAAAAGCTACCGTGACAATGTAAAATCAGAAAGGGAATATATTAACCCTTCATTCCTATACAAAATAAGTGATAAAACAACCATAATTGTTGAAGGTGATTACCTTAACTATGATTTTACCCCCGATTTCGGAACAGGGCAAATCAATAATGTTATTGCCAAAGTTCCGCGTAACAGGTATTTGGGCGCGTCATGGTCAACCGGTAATACCAAACAAACTACCGCAACCGCAACCATTAACCACCAGCTCAATAGCCTTTGGAAATTAAGCGGCGGGTTTTCATACCAACATTTTAACCGATCATACCAAACCACCGAGCGTGTATTACCTGACGCAAATGGCGACTGGGGCCGTACCCTCAACAGGGCCAGAACACTTGAAGACTACTATACTGGTCAGTTCAATATTACAGGCCAGTTTAACACAGGTGCGATTAAACACAACATTTTAGCCGGTGTTGATGCCGATTGGTACCGCAATAATGCTTATACTTATGTTGCTACGGTAAACAAGGTATCAAGTTACCTTGATCAAAATAATGCACCACAAAACGCTGTTTACGACAAGATCAATATTTTTGACCTTGATAAATACACGCTTCGCACTGATAAACCACAGATGAATCCGTTTTATAGCATCTTGACGCCGACCAATCGTTTTGGCGCTTATGCTAATGACCTCATTAGCTTGTCTGAAAAAGTTAAAGTGCTTGCAGGTATTCGCTGGTCATATCAATATGTATCACCAACATCGGTAAGCAATTATAATACACTTGCTACCGCAACTCAGGCCGCCGGTAAAGAAGATAAAGCATTTTCACCGCGTGTAGGTATCGTTTACAAGCCAATAGCTAATACTGCCTTGTTTGCGAGCTACTCTAATTCTTTTGTAACAAATACCGGCACCGATATCAACAACAATCCGCTTGATCCTTCAATGATTGATCAGTATGAAGTTGGTGTTAAAAATGACTTCCTGAACGGCAACCTGTCAGTAAATGTAACAGCATATCGCATTAAAAATAATAACCTGGCTCAAACTGCGCCATTTCAGGCCGATGGTGTTACACCTAACATTAATACCAATATCAAAGTGCTGAGCGGTGAAACAAGAAGCGATGGTGTGGAGCTTGATATCGCCGGTCACCCGGTAAAAGGTTTGGATGTATTGGCAGGCTATAGCTATACCAACGCTAAATATACCAAAACAGGTACTGCAGTTGGCAGCAACATTGCAGGCCAGCCATTATTGAATACACCAAAGCATACCGCAAACACCAGCGTATTTTATACTTTTTACAACGGTGATTTAAAGGGATTCAAAGTAGGTGCGTCTGTTTATTACCTGGGCGATCGTGTTGCTGGTAACGCCAATACGGTAGGTCAAACCCAAACTATATCGAGGTTAGTTAATGTACCGGGCTTTACCACGGTTGATGCTTCGGTAGGTTATACTTATAAAAAGATCTCTATCATTGGTAAGATCTCTAATATTGGCAACGTGCTTAATTACAATGTGCACGAAAACTATAGTATTAACCCTATACCGCCAAGGCAGTTCTTAACTACATTGAGTTATCGATTTTAAAAATTGAATTTAGCCGGGCATGGGAACATGCCCGGTTTTTATGCTTATAAAAACTGATGAAAGTATTTTTCCGCACCATTCACCTCTACTTAAGCCTTGCGGCAGGAGTAATCATTTTTTGCTCGTGCTTAACCGGCACTATGCTGGTTTTTGAAAAGGAAATTCAGCAGGCACTTAACCCGCAGCGGTATTTTGTAAAACCCCAGGATAAAAGGTTGCCGATATCTGCTTTGACAGCGGGTGTCTTAAAGCAGATCCCCAAATCAAAACTGGCAACAGTTACTGTTTATCAGGATCCGGAACGTACGGTTGAAGTCGCGCTCATCGTACCTGAAAAGAAGGATAAGAAAGCAGCCAGTGCTCCCAAGGCAGAGAAACATGCAGGCACGTATGCCAAAAAGGATGCTAAACCAAAAGATGCGGAACGCTCAAACCTAACGGCTTTTGTAAACCCCTATACCGGGCAAATAGTTGATCAGTTTAACCGCAGGCAAACTTTTCTGTATTCGGTAGAGATGTTTCACCGTTATTTATTGGGTGGTAAAAATAGCCTGGGCGATTGGGTGATCAGCCTCTCAACCTTGTTTTTCCTGGTGATTTTGATAACGGGTGTAATACTTTGGTGGCCTAAAACCAAGGTTATTATGAAGCAGCGTCTTAAAATAAAATGGGGCGGGAGCGGTAAGCGTTTAACGCACGATCTGCATATTGTTACTGGTTTTTATACTTCTATATTCTTGATCATCATTTCGGCATCCGGCTTGGTCATGACCTTTAAATGGGCAAACAGCACTCTGTTTTTCCTTACCAATTCAAAAGTTGTTGCCAAAGAAGATATCAAAGCCCCGCTTTCAGTTTATCAGCCGGGAGTTACTGCTATTTCAACGGAAGCGGCTATTGGTGCGTTAGGTAGTAAAATAACTGATGCCGAAAATTTCACTATCCGTTATCCGAAGGATACAGCGGCGGTTTATACTTTTAATGTGCTCAAAAAAGGTTCGGTTGAGCTGGCTACCGATACTTATTATATAGATCAATACAACGGCAAGCTTGCCGGCTCTGCCTTGTATGCTGACAAAAGCCTTGGCCAGCGTATCCGTGGGATTATTAAACCAATCCATACGGGCTCTATTTATGGCTGGCCTACCCAGGTTTTAGCTTTTCTGATCACCTTGGTTTCGCTCATATTTCCGGTAACAGGGGTAATGATGTGGCTTAACCGTACCGGTAAAAAGAAAAATAAAGCTGTGCGCAGCAGAGTGAAAGTGGTGTCTGCTGAGGTTATCTAAAATGAAAAAGATTATCTTTTCTCATCAGGGCCGCTCTTAGAGGGGCCCTGATGAGACTTTTTATGTCGCTCGTTCCTTTTTACCTTAAAGGCTCCCTTATCATGATCCAGTAAGGGCAGCCTGTAACCGGCTCGCTTACTTCCTTTGCTATTTTATACCCCACCCGTTCATAAAACCGGATGTTTCGTGGGGTGAATGTTTCGAGATAGGTTGATATCCCGTTTTTATCTGTTTCGTTAAGCATTTCCATTAATAGATTAGCTCCCAATCCCCGTCCCTGGTGACTTGGTTTGATTCCAGCTATCGACAAATACCAGGCATCGTACAGTATCGGGTCAAGTTGTTTGCTCATGAACGAAACTATGGTTGAATAAGCTCTTAGTGCCGGTTCGCCCATATAGGTTGCTATAAAGTCTTTCTTTAACAGGCTCTTTTCCTTGTCTGCAGCAGGGTTTAAAGGTTGGCTCCAGATAGCGGCACCATAAGCAGGATCACCAGTAATAGTTAACCGGCCGTACTCTTCGCCTTCTTTCATGGAGTAATCCATATACCTCATTAGTATTTCCTGCTTTTTCTGCTCGCCGCCCGGAATATCCCGTAACAATTCTATGTAAAATGGGTCGGGGATGAGGGCTTCGTATAGCGCTAAAGCCAGGTCTTGATATTTATAGGTGTACATGCAATATATTAAGTTCAACGGCTTAATATACAAAATATTAGTACCCCACACCTGGTTAAGTAGTTGTAGTTTATGAAAGCGATGGCTCTGCAATAAATGGTTTTTTCTCCCACTTTTTTATGATTCAGAATTTATAGCCAATAGTTGTCGTAACTACTTGTTTATTAGTGGTTTTTGTCGGGGTGAAAATCTTGAAAAATCTTCAAAAAATATAAAACAGACCCGGCTAAAAATTGTTGAAAACTTTTAGTGGGGGAAAGTGGTAGAAAGTGGTAAAAGTATTTACTTTTACGTTACAAAATTGCCCAAGTCATACAATGTCGTTTTTAACCGGTGAATTTGAGTGTAAGCTTGATCCTAAATTTAGGATGATGATACCGGCTGGCCTTAAAAAAAAGCTTCCTGAACTGGAATCTGAAGGCCTGGTGATCAATCGCGGGTTTGAAAAATACCTCGTCATATACACTAAAAAGGAATGGGATAAACGACTTGAAGATTTGAGCAAACTTAATGAATACGAAGAGGATAATATAGCCTTTATACGATATTTTACCCGTGGCGCCACCGAGCTTATGCCTGATGCTGCCGGCAGGGTATTGTTGCCAAAATTCCTGTTGGAATATGCGGGTATAAAAGGGGATGTAGTACTGGCTTGTCAGTTGAATAAAATTGAGGTTTGGGATGCCGAAGCGCACCGCAAACTGATGGATGATGAGCCCAAAAGTTTTAGCGCGTTGGCTAAAAAAGTAATGGGTGGTAAAAATAAGGAGCAGGAATGAGTGAGTACCATGTACCGGTAATGCTGAGGGAATGTATTGATGGGCTGAATATTGATCCGGACGGTACTTATGTGGATGTGACTTTTGGAGGTGGTGGTCATTCGCGCGAGATTTTGAAGCACCTGGGCCCAAAAGGCAGGTTGATTGCTTTTGATCAGGATGCTGATGCGCAGCGTAATATAATTGATGATGAGCGTTTTGTTTTTGTAGATCAGAATTTCAGGTATCTCAAAAACTTTTGCCGTTTACATGGCGCTATTCCTGTAAATGGTATTCTGGCCGATTTGGGTGTGTCATCGCACCAGTTTGATGAGGCCGATCGCGGGTTTTCCATCCGGTTTGATGCCGAGTTGGATATGCGTATGAACCAGTTGGGCGAGCTGACTGCAAAGGATGTGGTAAATAATTATTCGGTGGCCGACCTGCACCGGATCTTTGGCATTTACGGCGAAATCCAAAATGCCAAATCACTGGCCGAAACTATTGCTACCGCAAGGTTAAATACATCGATAGTGACTATCGCTGATCTGAAAAATGTGATCAGCGCACGCATCCCGAAAGGAAAAGAAAATAAATACCTGGCGCAGGTGTTCCAGGCATTAAGGATAGAGGTTAACCAGGAGCTGGAGGCATTGAAAGATTTTTTAATGCAGTCGGCAGAAGTTTTAGCAGTAGGCGGCAGGCTGGTGGTGATGTCATATCACTCGCTTGAGGACAGGCTGGTAAAAAACTTCATCGCCAAAGGCAAGTTCAGCGGCGAGGTGGAGAAAGACCTTTATGGAAACGACAATAAACCGCTTGATGCTGTAAGTCGCGGAGCTATAACGGCATCGGCAGAGGAGATAACCAATAATAACAGGGCACGGAGCGCTAAGTTAAGAATAGCTGTAAAAAAATGACCAATCGTTTACGTACAGAAATTCAGGAGGAGGAAGAAGTTGAGGAGGTAATTGAGGAAAGGCCTGTAAGGGAATTGCCGGATAACTTCTTTACGCAACTTTTTACCAAGGGCTTTCTTACAACCGAGAAGGCTACCAATGCTTTGCCCTTTGTTTTGTTTTTAGCCTTTTTAGGTATGGTGTACATTGGTAACATGCACTATGCCGAAAAATCGGTACGTGAAATTGATGCGCTTACCAAAGAGGTTAAGGAGCTTGGTTGGGATTATAAATCAACAAAGGCCGATATGGCTTTTAAAAGCACGCTTACCGAAGTGGCCAAGCGTGCAGATACATTGGGCTTGAGTCAATCCGTTGATCCGCCGGGAAAAATAACAGTGAAGGAGGTGGCAGATGGGAATTAGGACTAACATATTGGCCAGGGTTTATTTAGCCTTTGGTCTTGTTTTGCTTTTGGCCATTGCTGTTGTGGTTCAATTGTGCCGCCTGCAATATGTTCAGGGTGATAAGTGGAAGGCTATGGCTGCTGATCTTTCGGCACAATACCAAACTGTTGAAGCGGCAAGGGGCAATATTTTTTCTGTTGATGGAAGTTTGCTGGCTACCTCGGTGCCGGAGTATGAACTGCATATGGATATGTTGGCTGGTGGAATTGCGTCAGATACAGCTTTTAATAATAATATCGACCTGCTGGCTGCAAAACTATCGGGTATTTTTGGTGACAGATCGGCGAGGGATTATTCACGCGTGCTACGCGAGGCCCGTAGGGATAGCTCGCGTTACCTGTTGATCAGGCGCAAGGTATCGTACCAGGATTTGAAAAAGATTCGCCAGTTCCCGGTATTTAATATGGGTAAATACAAAGGCGGCCTGATTGTTATCCAGAAAAACAAAAGGATCCTGCCGTTCCAATCACTGGCGGCACGTACAATCGGTTATAAAAACGAAAACGTGAAGAACCCGGTTGGTTTGGAAGGGGCATATTCGTCATACATAAATGGCGAAAGCGGCCGGCGCTTAATGCAGCGCATACCGGGCGGTATCTGGATGCCCGTTGATGACGATGATGAAATAGCGCCTAAAGATGGCGCTGATATTATTTCAACCATCAACGTAAACTTCCAGGATGTAGCGCAGGATGCATTAAAAAAACAACTGGTAAAAAGCGCGGCCGATCATGGCTGCGTTGTGCTTATGGAAGTATCTACCGGCGAGATCAGGGCGATTGCCAATTATACCCGCACCAAGGATGGCGATTATAAAGAGCAAATGAACTATGCTATCAGCAATGCTATTGATCCGGGGTCGACCTTTAAACTGGCATCGTACATGACCATGCTCGATCAGCATAAGATTGATACCAGCACCATAATTAATGCTGAGGGTGGAAAGTATAAATTCCCGAAAGGGCCAACCATTACCGATACGGAGCATGATAACTATGAAATGTCGGTTAAGCGCGCTTTTGAGGAGTCATCAAACGTGGCGGCTGCAAAATTGGTTGATAGGTTTTACCACAATAATCCGTGGGAGTACATTAATAAATTATACAGCTACCACCTGAACGAAAAGCTTGGTTTGCAAATTCAGGGTGAAGGCAGGCCGGTAATTAAAAATCCGTCAAATCGCAGCTGGAACAAAAATTACAGCTTGCCAGAGATGGCTTATGGTTATGAAATGAATATTACGCCGCTGCAAATGCTGGCTTATTATAATTCGGTTGCCAACAATGGTAAAATGATTGCGCCGTTGCTGGTTCGAGAAATTCGCAGATTGGGCAATCCTATTGAGCAATTCCAGGCAAGGGTAATTACCGAGCAGGTATGTTCTGAAGCAACTTTAGGTAAAGTGCGCGGGATGCTTGAAGGGGTTGTAATGAACGGTACCGGTAAAAACGTTATTAAAAATAAGCTATACAGTGTAGCGGGTAAAACAGGTACAGCACAGGTGGCTAACGGAACAAAAGGTTATAAGGATAAAAAGTACCAGGCCTCTTTTTGTGGATATTTCCCGGCCGATCATCCTAAATATTCGATGATTGTGGTGATCAATAACCCAACCCAGGGCGATTACCTGGCAGCAAAAGTTGCCGGTCCGGTGTTTAGGGAAGTGGCCGACAGGGTGTATGCCAATGATTTGGATATTAATCAAACCTCGCAGGCGCATTACGTAGGTAATACGGTAATGCCGCAGGTAAAGCAGGGAAATATGAAAGCCCTGAAAAAGGTTTATTCAAAACTGGGTGTTAAGCCGCTGTATGCATCGGCTAACAGTACTGTTGATACAAGTAACGGTATCCCGTTTGAGGAAGTAAAATATAAAAATGGCACCGTGCCATCGGTAACAGGCATGGGGCTAAGCGATGCGTTATACGTAATGGGTAACGCCGGCTATAAGGTAACTGTGCGCGGAAGCGGTATAGTTACCAATCAATCGGTTACCGGAGGAAGTGCAATACCAAAAGGATCACGAATTTTAATAGAACTGCAATGAGGTATTTAAGCGATGTAATTGATGGACTGGCCTTCACTGAGTTGCAGGGAAGTGCTGACGTGGAGATCACGGCGATAGCTTTTGATTCGAGGGCAGTGATCCCTGGGGCCATGTTTGTTGCCGTGAAGGGAACTCTTGTTGACGGGCATGATTATATTGACCAGGCCATCAAAAAGGGCGCTGTAGCAGTAATTTGTGAAGATCTTCCGGCCCATACCACAGGCGAAGTTGATTTCCTGATGGTAGCCGATTCGGCAGTAGCATTAGGCATTGTAGCCGCTAATTTTTATGATAACCCATCGGCCAAATTAAAACTGGTTGGGGTAACGGGCACCAATGGTAAAACAACTATCGCAACACTGTTATATCAACTGTTCCGCGATCTGGGATATAAATGTGGCTTGCTTTCAACCGTTGAAAATCAGATAAACGGTAAGGTGATCCCATCAACTCATACAACACCTGATCCGGTTGAGCTAAACAATTTGCTTGCCGAAATGGTGTATAGCGGTTGTGATTATTGCTTTATGGAAGTTAGCTCACATGCTATTTCACAAAAACGGATTGAAAGTTTGGTTTTTGCGGGTGGTGTGTTTACTAACTTAACGCACGATCATTTGGATTATCATAAAACCTTTTTAAGGTATTTAAATGCTAAGAAGGCATTTTTTGACGGTTTGCCTAAAGATGCATTCGCCCTTACCAACAGTGATGATAAAAATGGGAATGTAATGCTGCAAAATACAGCAGCACATAAAAAAAGCTATGGCCTTAAAACCATGGCCGATTATAAAGCCCGCATACTTGAAAATCAGTTCAGTGGTTTGCTGCTGCAGATTGATGGCGAGGAAGTATGGTTTAAAATGGTGGGCACATTCAATGCCTATAACCTGCTGGGAGTTTATGCTACCGCGATGCTGCTTGAGCAGGATAAAGCTAAAGTACTTACCAGCCTAAGCAAACTGACTGGTGCTGAAGGCCGCTTTGAATACATAACTGCGCCAAATAAAGTGGTAGGTATAGTTGATTATGCACATACGCCCGATGCCGTACAGAATGTACTAAGCACTATTCATGATATCCGCAAGGGTAATGAAAAAGTGATCACGGTAATAGGCTGTGGTGGCGATAGGGATAAAACCAAACGCCCCATCATGGCCAAAACCGCCTGTGAGTGGAGTGACAAGGTAATTCTGACATCAGATAATCCGCGTACCGAAGATCCGGCGCAGATCATTAAAGAAATGGAAGAAGGTGTTGACCCGGCATTTAAAAGGCATACGGTAAGCATCATCGACAGGCACGAGGCTATTAAAACTGCCTGTATGCTGGCTAACCCCGGTGATATTATCCTGGTAGCAGGCAAAGGGCACGAAAAATACCAGGAAATAAACGGAGTGAAAAACCACTTCGATGATATGGAAGAACTGGAAAACAGGTTCAAAGATTTGGTGTAAAAGATGGGGCAATAGCGAAAGCGGTTGGTTAGATTAAGAAGATACTATTAGTAAAAGAGAAGAGCAATGTTGTATTACCTGTTTAACTACTTAAGCAAAAATTACAGTATCCCCGGGATAGGTGTATTTCAATACATCACATTCAGGATGGCGATGGCTGTAATCACATCATTGCTGATCACCACAGTTTACGGTCGGAGGTTGATTGATTACCTGCGCTTTAAACAGGTGGGTGAAACTGTAAGGAATTTGGGCTTGGAAGGGCAGATGCAAAAGTCGGGTACCCCAACCATGGGTGGTATCATCATTTTGCTGGGTATTTTAATACCAACGTTGTTGTTTGCCAAGCTGGAAAACGTGTATGTGATCCTGATGATCATTACCACCGTTTGGCTGGGTGCCATCGGTTTTCTGGACGATTACATTAAAGTATTTAAAAAGAATAAAGAGGGGTTAGCAGGCAGGTTCAAGATCATCGGTCAGGTAGGTTTATCGCTTATTGTTGGTTGGACAATGTATTTCAACAGCAATATCATCATCCGCCAGGAAGTGGTTTTGCCGGTGAAGGATGATGCCCCGGTTGAGTTTCATATGAAACGCAATACGCCCGTTTACACTCAGGATGTACATTCTACCAAAACAACAATGCCATTCTATAAAAACAATGAGTTTGATTATGGCAAAGTGTTGAAGTTTTTGGGTAAAGGTTACGAGCAATACGCGCTGGTGGTGTTCCTGTTTTTCGTGATTCTTATTATCACGTTTATCTCCAACGGGGCAAATATAACTGATGGTATTGATGGCCTGGCTACGGGTACCTCGGCCATTATTGGTATTACACTGGCTATACTGGCCTATGTATCGGGTAACACGGTTATTGCCGATTACCTGAACATTATGTACATCCCAAACTCGGGCGAGCTGGTAGTTTTTGCCGGTGCTTTTGTTGGGGCTTGCGTAGGCTTTTTATGGTACAACTCATATCCGGCACAGGTGTTCATGGGCGATACCGGCAGTTTGGCCATAGGTGGTATCATAGCGGTGTTTGCTATTATGATCCGTAAGGAACTGATGTTGCCATTGCTGTGCGGTATTTTCCTGGTAGAGAATTTTTCGGTGATAATACAGGTATCATGGTTTAAATACACCAAAAAGAAATTCGGCGAAGGCAGGCGTGTGTTTTTAATGGCTCCGCTTCACCATCACTATCAGAAAAAGGGTTTCCACGAAGCTAAAATTGTTACCCGCTTCTGGATCATCTGTATCATACTGGCGATAGTGACCGTGATAACGTTGAAGCTCCGGTAACCCCCCGACCCCTTCAAGGGGGAGGAAAAGAGCAAGGGTGAGAAAACATAAAAAGAAAAGAGAAATCGGTGAAATCATCAAATAATCGGTGAAATCCCAAAAGAAAATAAAAATGAACGACAACAATAACAAAGAGACCAATCAAAAGCACCCCCTTCAGGGGGCGGGGGGGGCTCGGCTTGTGGTGTTGGGTGCCGGCGAAAGCGGTGTTGGAGCGGCATACCTTGCACAGCAGCAGGGCTTTGATGTTTTTGTGTCGGATTTTGGATGCATTGCCGATAACTATAAAAAGCAGCTTGAAGATTGGAAAATTCCTTTTGAAGAGAAACAACATTCAGAAGAACTGATCCTGAACGCGGCCGAAGTGATCAAGAGCCCAGGTATTCCGGATAAGGCCCCGATCATCAAAAAACTGCATGAAAAAGGAACGCCCGTAATATCGGAGATTGAGTTTGCCGGGAGGTACACTGATGCAAAGATCATCGGTATAACAGGTTCAAATGGTAAAACCACTACCACCAGTTTAACCTACCACATTTTAAACGATGCGGGGATGAACGTTGGCTTGGCAGGCAATATAGGTAAAAGCTTTGCCTACCAGGTGGCTACCGAAAAGTTTGATTGGTATGTGCTGGAGCTAAGCAGCTTTATGCTCGACGATATGTTCAGGTTTAAAGTTGACATAGCGGTACTACTAAACATCACACCCGACCATTTGGACAGGTATGACTATAAACTGGAAAACTATGCGGCATCCAAATTCAGGATAACGCAGAACCAGACAGCAGCCGATTATTTTATTTATTGTGCGGATGATCCGGAAACAATAAAGGGGATGAAAGAGCGAACGTTCGGGGCACAGCTGTTGCCGTTTTCCATACAGCAGAAATTTGAACCGGGCGCATACCTGGATAACAACGACAATATTGTCATTAACACAACACAAGAACATTTTACAATGTCAATTCAAGAACTGGCCCTGCAAGGCAAACACAACATTTACAACTCCATGGCATCGGGTATTGTAGCAAAAGTGTTGGAGCTACGCAACGAAACGATGAGGGAGAGCATGGGCAGCTTTAAAAGCATTGAACACAGGTTGGAGTTTGTTGCCAATATATCGGGCATTCGCTTCATTAACGATTCAAAAGCTACCAATGTTAACTCAACATGGTATGCTTTGGAAAGCATGACCAGCGATGTAGTGTTGATTTTAGGTGGTGTTGACAAAGGAAATGATTACAGCATGCTTAATGACCTGGTTAGGCAAAAAGTAAAAGCCATTGTGTGTTTAGGCAAGGATAACAAACGGATCCATGACGCTTTTGAAGGCGATGTTGATATTATAGTCAACACAGCATCGGCCCAGGAAGCCGCAACCGTAGCATATCATCTGGCAACCAAAGGCGATACGGTATTGCTATCCCCGGCCTGCGCCAGCTTCGATCTGTTTAAAAACTACGAAGACCGCGGCAGGCAGTTTAAGGACGCTGTGAAGGAGTTGTAAAACAGTTTTCATAGTTGATAGTTCATGGATCATAGAAAAAAGCTCAAAGGCCATGATCTATGAACTATCAACCATGAACCAAAAGAAATAAAAATGCATAGGATATTAAACAATACAAAAGGAGATCGCTGGATATGGCTTATAGTCATATTGCTTTCTGTTATATCCTTGTTGGCAGTATACAGCTCGGTGGGTACGCTGGCATTTAAGCAGGGTAAAGGGGTGGAGATCATCCTCATGAAACACGTGTTCATGATAGTGGGCGGTATCGCGCTGATGTATTTTTCGCATAAGCTCGATTACCGTTATTATGCGGGTATCTCTAAGGTGATGATGATCGTTACCATTCCGTTATTGGTGTATACGTTGGTTTTCGGTAGTCATATCAACAACGCCAGTCGCTGGATAGCCATCCCCGGAACGGGATTAAGCTTCCAGACCTCGGATTTGGCCAAGCTGGCCCTGATCACATACCTGGCCCGTACGTTATCGCGCAAGCAGGAAAACATTAAGGATGTCAAAGAATCATTTTTGCCTATCATGGGTTCGGTTTGTGTCGTGTTTATCCTGATTGCATTGGCCAACCTTTCAACGGCGTTAATGCTATTTGGGGTTAGCATATTATTGTTGATCATAGGCCGTATCAGTATCAGGCAGATAGCTATTACCTGTGCTGCGGGTTTTATATTGTTACTGGGGGTAATATTCTTAGGGCCGAGGCGGCATACTTACGTGTCGCGTATGAAGGTGTTTATGCACCCCGAGCTGGCAAAGGCCGATAAATCTTTCCAGAGCGACCATGCCAAGATTGCTATCGCTACAGGTGGTTTATTTGGCAAGGGCCCCGGCAACAGTACCGAAAGAAATTACCTGCCCGAGTCATACTCTGATGAGATTTATGCCATCATAGTTGAGGAGTACGGTTTGATAGGAGGAATTGTAGTAGTGGGAATTTATGTGTTCCTGCTGTATCGATGTATCAAAATCATAACGAAAGCGCCAAAAGCATTTGGGGCTTTACTGGCCTGTGGTTTAAGTTTCAGCTTAACCATACAGGCTTTTGCCAACATGGCTGTAGCTGTTGGTTTAGGACCGGTAACTGGTGTGCCGTTGCCATTGGTAAGTATGGGTGGTACGTCGATATTATTTACAAGTATAGCCTTCGGTATTATACTATCAGTAAGCAAGGATATCGAAGAGCCTAAAAAAGATAAAACTATAAAAGAAGATAATACAGGCCCTAATAAAATTATAGTAGGAGAGATCAGGACGGCGTGAGCTACGCCCCTAACCCCCTAAAGGGGGATGGATAGAGGTGACTGAAAAAGAGTGATTAACAAATGGAAGATAAAAGCAATATGAAAGCAGCCAATCAAAAGCACCCCCTTCAGGGGGCGGGGGGGGCTCGTATCATCATAAGCGGTGGCGGAACAGGAGGACATATCTTCCCGGCTATCTCTATTGCCAATGCTTTGAAAAATATTGATCCTAATACCGAGATCCTGTTTGTGGGCGCTAACGGGCGTATGGAAATGGATAAAGTTCCGGCGGCTGGTTATAAGATCATCGGTTTGGATATCCAGGGGATCCAGCGTGGCTCTATCGTTAAAAACCTGATGTTCCCCATTAAGCTGGCCAACAGCGTGCGCAAGGCTATCAAGATCATTAAAGATTTTAAGCCCGATGCTGCGGTTGGTGTAGGTGGATATGCTTCAGGGCCTTTGTTATACGCAGCGTCATTGAAAGGAATCCCTTACCTCATACAGGAACAAAACTCGTATGCTGGTATTACCAATAAATGGTTAGGCAAACATGCCCAAAAAATCTGTGTGGCCTTTGATGGTATGGAGAAGTTTTTCCCTGCCGATAAGATCATTAAAACCGGTAACCCTATCCGTAAAGATGCGGTGAACATTGCCGGTAAGCATATGCAGGCTTTGGAGTTGTATCATCTTTCGGCCTTTAAAAAAACGGTACTGATAACAGGCGGCAGCCTCGGGGCACGCACGTTGAACAATAGTATCATGAACGGGATTGATAAACTGCTGGCCGCCGATGTACAGGTGATATGGCAAACCGGCAAGTTTTATTATAAAAGCATCATCGAAAAGCTGGGCGAAAATTATCACCCCGATCTGCAGATCAGGGAGTTTTTAACCCGGATGGATTTGGCGTATGCTGCCGCTGATATCATTATATCAAGGGCTGGTGCCGGCACTATTGCCGAGCTGTGCGCCATCAAAAAGCCGGTGATCCTGGTGCCTTCGCCAAATGTGGCCGAAGATCATCAAACTAAAAACGCTTTGGCACTGGTGCATGAAAACGCGGCAGTTTTTGTGGCCGACAGGGATGCTGAAGCAAAGCTGGTTGACAGGGCGCTTGAATTATTGGAAGACCGCGACCTGCAAAAGAAATTGAGCAATAACATTGGTAAAATGGCTATGCCAAATGCCGATGAAGTTATAGCAAAGGAACTTATCCAAATAATAAGTAACAATTAAAATGATGGTCCTCCTCTTCCAAAGGGAGGAGGGCCTTTTTAAACAAATTGCAATGGAACTGCACGATATAAAAAGAGTTTATCTCATAGGCATAGGCGGCATCGGTATGAGCGGCCTGGCACGCTATTTCCATCATTTGGGTTGCATTGTTTGCGGATATGACAAAACGTCGACTGATTTAACAAACCAGTTGCATAATGAAGGAATCCAGGTAGTTTTTGAAGATAACGCGGATTATATCCCGATGAGTTTTCAAAAACCATGCAGCGATACGCTGATCATTTATACACCTGCTGTACCAAAGGATTCGCATATCGTTAATTATTTTAAGAACCACGGCTTCGAGTTGTTCAAGCGGTCGCAGGTTTTAGGTTTGATCAGCAAGAGCTCGTTCACAATCGCTGTGGCCGGTACACATGGCAAAACTACTACCTCAACTATGGTAGCGCATTTGCTAAAGGCATCGGGCAATGATTGCTCGGCTTTTTTGGGTGGTATTTCATCAAACTACCAAACCAATGTACTGTACGGTAAAAACAATGTAATGGTGGTTGAGGCCGATGAGTATGACCGTTCGTTCCTTACACTGTTTCCTGATGTGGCTATCATCACATCAATGGATGCTGACCACCTGGATATTTATGGTGATCACGCGCATTTAACCGAGTCGTTCAAACTATTCGCCTCGCAGATGAAACCGGGCGGTACGCTGGTGCATAAAAATGGTTTGCCATTAGATGGTGGTTACACTTATGCTTTTGAAGATGACACTGCCGACGCGCATGCCTCAAACGTGAGGATCATCGACGGCGATTTTTACTTTGATTACAACAGTGCCGCGGTAAATATTACCGATATAAAAATGGGTATTGCCGGCACTCATAATGTTGAAAACGCTGTAGCCGCCATTGAAGCTGTATTGAAACTGGATATATCACCAGAAAATATTAAAGCGGCATTAGCATCCTTCAGAGGTGTTAAGCGCAGGTTTGAATACATTGTTAAAACACCGGAGCGTATTTATATTGATGACTATGCACATCACCCTGAAGAACTGAGGGCTTGTATTTCATCAATTAAAAGGCTATACCCGGCTAAAAAGTTAACGGCCATATTTCAGCCGCATTTATTTACCCGCACCCGTGACTTTGCCGATGGCTTCGCCGAAGTGCTTGACATGGTTGATGAGCTGATACTATTGGAAATTTATCCTGCGCGTGAACTTCCTATTGAAGGAGTTAATTCGCAGATGCTGCTTAACCGCATGCAGTTGCAAAACAAAAGGATATTAAGTAAAGAGGCCGCGGTAGCCGCAGTAGCTGCCGAAAAGCCCGAGCTATTGTTAACGGTAGGTGCCGGTGATATTGATACACTGGTGCAGCCATTAAAACAAGTATTAAGCAATGAATAAAAAACTCATTTGGAAGCGCCTGCTGATAGGTTGTGCCTGGGTAATAAGCCTGGGTGGCCTTGTGGTGCTCATGAGTTTTATAGAAACAAAAAAAGCAGGTGTAAAGTGTACGGCGGTAAATGTGAGCATTCCTGGTGGTCAATATTTTATTGATAAACAGGAGGTTGACCACATTATCGAAGTTACCAGTCACTCATTGGTAGGCAGGCCTATTGAAAATATTAATATCCAGGAACTGGAGGATAAGCTTAAGGCAAACCCTTTTATTGAGTTTGCCAAGGTTTATACCGAAATGGATGGGGTGTTGAGGGTTGAGGTAAGTCAGCGCCAGCCGATACTACGGGTTATGAACCGCTATGACATGGATTTTTATGTAGACCAGCATGGTTTAAAAATTCCGTTGTCATCAAACTTTACTGCGAGGGTATTGGTAGCCAATGGTTTTATTGACGAGCTTTTTACTAACCGCGTTGACTCGTTGCATACAAGGTTGGCAAAAGATTTGTTTAAAGCAGCCGATTATATCCGCAGGGATTCGCTTTGGGACGCGCAGATAGCACAGATGTACGTGAATAATGATCGCGAGATAGAACTGATCCCGAGAGTAGGCAATCAAAGGATCCTGATAGGCAATGCAGATTCGCTTAACGTGAAACTGAACAACCTGCAGGCTTTTTACAAACAGGTGCTGCCAAAGGTGGGCTGGGATACTTATAAAATGATTAATGTTAAATATACCAACCAGGTTATTGGTATAAAAAATGAAAATATAAAAGCTGATTCTGTAAAAGCGGCTAAAGCTGCCAAAGAGGATTCGCTTAGGACGAAAAGGGATACATCTCAAATTAAATTGTAATATGGACAAAAGCTCAACTCAGGAAAAAAGTTCGCCAATTGTAGTAGGATTGGATATCGGAACTACCAAGATATGTGCCATTGTTGGGCGCAGGAGCAAGAACGGGAAGATTGAGGTTTTAGGAATTGGCAAAGCCGAGTCTGCCGGCGTAACGCGCGGCGTGGTTTCAAATATAGATAAAACAGTACAGGGCATTCATCAGGCGGTGGATGTGGCGGGCTCGCAATCAAATGTGGAGATCAGGGTAGTGAATGTGGGTATCGCAGGCCAGCACATTAAAAGTTTACAACATCGTGGCTTAATAACCCGTCGCGATCTGCAGTCAGAGATTGGTCGTAAGGATATTGATAAACTGATAGAGGATATGTACAACCTGGTGATGCCTCCGGGCGAGGAGATCATCCACGTATTACCGCAGGAGTTTACTGTGGATAATGAGCCGGGAATTAAAGATCCTATTGGTATGGCAGGCGTTAGGCTTGAGGCTAACTTCCATATCATATCTGGTCAGGTTACTGCCATCAAAAACATTGTAAAATGTGTTAACAAGGCCAGCCTGGAAAGCCAGGAGTTGATCCTTGAGCCGCTGGCATCTTCAGAATCTGTATTGAGCGAAGAGGAAAAAGAAGCCGGTGTGGTTTTGGTTGATATTGGTGGTGGTACTACCGATGTGGCTATTTTCCACGAAGGCATCATCCGCCATACAGCCGTTATCCCTTTCGGTGGTAATAGCGTAACCGAAGATATCCGCGAAGGTTGTTCTGTAATGCGCAACATTGCCGAGCAACTGAAAGTGAGGTTTGGATCAGCTCTGGCCGATGAGAACAAGGAAAACGAGATTGTATGCGTTCCGGGTTTACGCGGCAGGGAGCCAAAAGAAATTTCGGTGAAAAACCTGGCTTACGTGATCCAGGCCCGTATGGAAGAGATTGTAGAGCATGTTTACTACGAGATCAAATCATCAGGCTATGAGAAAAAGCTGATAGCTGGTATCGTAATAACAGGTGGCGGCGCACAGTTGAAACACTTACGCCAGTTGGTTGAATTTGTTACCGGTTTGGATTGCCGCGTGGGTTATCCTACCGAACACCTGGCTAAAAACGAAGTGTTGCCAAAAGGTACATACGAAGAATTGCAAAGCCCAACTTTTGCTACCGGTATTGGTTTGCTGATTAAAGGTATCCAGAAAATGGAATACATGAATGAAGCAATCCCTGCCGAAGTAAAAACGGCTAAGCCAAAATTTGATACAAAAAGTAAAGAAGGCGGTTTGTTAGACAGACTGCTGAAAAAGAGTATAACATTTATTAAGGATGACATTAAGGATGAGGACTTTCTGAAATAATATTTATTCACAAGGGTTAAACTTATTCACATTGCTCACAAATGTGGATAAACCTTGTTGAAAAAGTGTTATTATTACGATGGTAAAATCTAATGTTGGGTTGAATTACATATAGCTGAAAACGAAGATTATGCATTTTGAAATGTTAAAAGAAAAATCGTCAATCATCAAGGTAATTGGTGTTGGCGGTGGTGGTGGTAACGCGGTAAACCATATGTACAGGCAAGGAATTACCGGTGTTGATTTTATAATATGCAACACTGATGCCCAGGCATTGGAGCTGAGCCCTATACCTAACAAGGTGCAGTTGGGTGCCAGTTTAACCGAGGGCATGGGTGCAGGCTCAATACCCGAAGTAGGCAAAAATTCGGCTATTGAAAATATCGACGATATTAAACAGATGTTGGGCGTTAATACCAAAATGCTGTTCATTACAGCTGGTATGGGCGGTGGCACGGGTACAGGCGCAAGCCCTATCATTGCCAAGGCAGCGCGCGAAATGGATATATTAACGGTGGGTATCATAACCACACCTTTCTCTTTTGAAGGTAAACGCCGTAAAATGCAGGCCGACGCAGGTTTGGAAGAATTGCGTAAGTATGTCGATTCGTTCCTCGTGATCTCGAACGACAGGCTTCGCCAGATTTTTGGTAACCTTACCATGAGTTCGGCATTTGCACAAGCAGATAATATATTGACCACGGCTGCCAAAGGCATTGCCGAGATCATCACTTTACCGGGCTATATCAACGTCGACTTTAAAGATGTGCGCACGGTGATGAAGGATAGCGGTGTATCCATCATGGGCAGCTTTAGCGCCGATGGTGAAAACCGTGCCCTTAAAGCTGTTGAAGGTGCATTGGCATCGCCATTGTTGAAAGATAATGAGATTGAAGGCGCAAGGTATATCTTGCTGAACATCAGCTCGGGCCTTAAAGAGGTTACCATGGATGAGATCAGCGTGATTACTGATTACATCCAGGAAGAAGCCGGCTTAGCTGCCGACCTGATCTGGGGTAACTGTATCGATGAAAACCTGGGTGAACAATTATCAGTAACTATCATTGCTACCGGTTTCCAAACTAAAGACGAGCGCGAGAAAGAGAACAGCAACAAGAAAATAGTTTCTATGCTGGTTCCTGAAGAGCCTCAGCAGGCCAAACCGGTAAACGAGTTTATCAAACCGGTAAAAGCTAATACACCGGCCGAGCCTTATGCTAAAGTGCCTAAAGAGGATGCAAAACAGGCTGGTTTGTTTGATATGTTTGCCGGCAGCCGTCAGGAAGAACCTGCTGTAGTAAGGCATAGTCTGATGCAGGAGGAAGAAACTGAAGCTGATAACGAACCGGATACCGCTGGTTTTACTTTTAAAATGAGCGAACCTGTAAGCTACGAGCAGCCTGTGAGGGAACAGCCACGTATGCCCGAGCCTGAACCGGAACCAACTCCTGTGCCACAGGCGGTTGTTGGCGCTGATGATAACAAAACCAACGAATCGATTGAAGAGCAGTTGAAGAAATCGCGTGAGCGCATTATGAGACTGAAAGACCTGAGCATGAAACTGCGTACCGGCAATATCCAGGAGTTGGAGAATGTTCCGGCTTACAAACGTAAAGAGATAGCATTGCAGGACACCCCGGCATCTGACGAAAGCCAGATTTCACGTTTTTCCTTGATGCAGGATAACGAGGGCAACGTAGAGATCAGGAATAATAATTCGTACCTGCACGGAAACGCGGACTAAGAGAGTCGGGACTTTTTGAGTCAGGAAACAAGAAAGAATAGAAAAACCACAATAATTGAATGGGAGATCAACAAAGGAATTACATCTTAGCGTTGATCTCCTTTTTTTGTTTGAAGTCAGAAAAGCAACTGAAAAAACGTCATTGCGAGTAACCACCAGAGGAACCCTGAAAAAAACCGTGGTGACGTGCAAAATATGTTTTAGAGATGTTGTGCGGGGGCCGCGTTAGGGATTGCAGTGAAAAGCCCACAGCGTGTGCCGGGTTTGTGTGCGGGGAAAGCGAGGACTTGTAACGGAAAGCCCGAGCCGCAGGCAACGCCCATGTTATAAAATTGATTTTGAAAACATATCTAATAATCAACAACTTATAATAGCTTCATTATAAGGAACGAAGCAATCGCGAACTATACAAGGCGGACTTACAAATCGGGGATTGCTTCGTTCCTCGCAATGACGGGTTGAGATTAGTTTTTATTTTCTTAGGTCTTGAATCTTGCCGTCTTGACTCTTAATTTATTGCTTCTTTCCTCTAAGTTATAACCTATTCTAAAAAGTTATAGCTATTGTTTGAAGGTGTTTTAAAGGCTATATTTGCATTTAAATTTATAAAAACAATTCATTTTGGATTTATTTGATAAAATAACAAAAAGCTTGGGTGGGCCGATAGGTCAGCACCAAAAGTGGTCGCATGGTTATTTTTCTTTTCCTAAACTGGAAGGCGAAATTGGCCCACACATGCAGTTTAAGGGAAAAGAGCATTTGGTTTGGAGCTTGAACAACTACCTTGGCCTGGCTAACCACCCCGAAGTAAGGCAAGCCGACGCGCAAGCCGCTGCCGATTATGGCATGGCTTACCCAATGGGCGCAAGGATGATGTCGGGAAACTCAATTCATCATGAAGAACTTGAGGACGGCTTAGCCAAATTCGTTGGTAAACAATCGGCCTTTTTGCTTAACTACGGTTACCAGGGTATGGTATCTATAATTGATGCCCTGGTTGATAGGAATGATGTTATTGTTTATGATGCCGAATCGCACGCTTGCATTATTGATGGCGTACGTTTACATATGGGTAAACGCTTTGTTTATCAGCACAATGATATCGAAAGCTGCGAAAAGCAATTGGAACGTGCAACCCGTTTAACAGAACAAACCGGTGGTGGTATATTGCTTATTACCGAAGGGGTTTTTGGTATGTCGGGTGCGCAGGGTAAACTTAAAGCAGTTGCCGATCTTAAAAAGAAATTCAACTTCCGTTTATTGGTTGATGATGCTCACGGTTTTGGTACTATGGGTAAAACCGGTGCCGGTACGCATGAAGAGCAGGATTGTATGGATGAGGTGGATGTGTACTTTGCTACCTTCGCCAAGTCAATGGCTGGCATCGGTGCTTTTGTAGCTGCCGATCAGGATATCATCCATTATCTGCGTTATAATATGCGTTCGCAAACATTTGCCAAAGCATTGCCAATGCCAATGGTTTTAGGTTTGAAAAAGCGCTTTGAAATGTTGAAAACCCAGCCAGAGCTTCGCGAAAAGTTGTGGTTGATTGCCAATACTTTACAGGCAGGTTTGAAAGAACGTGGCTTTGACTTGGGCGCTTCAAATACCATGGTTACCCCGGTATTTTTAAAAGGCGACTTATTTGAAGCAACGGCATTAACCCGCGATCTTCGTGAAAACTACGGTGTTTTTTGTTCGATAGTGGTTTACCCTGTAATCCCTAAAGGCTTAATAGTATTAAGGTTGATCCCTACAGCATCACATAGTTTAGAGGATGTACAGCGTACGCTTGATGCTTATAGTGCAATAGGTGAAAAGCTGAAAGCCGGTTATTACAAAGAGAATAAGCTGGAGATTGCTTAACAGTAAATCTGGAAAATGATATAGAAAGCCCCGGAGATTATCCGGGGCTTTTTTGTGTTTTGGAATTTGATGTAGAGACGCATCACATGCGTCTCTACGTTGCGAATGCGAAGCGAAAACCTTGATAAAACGGTTTCTTCCGCCGTTGTTGGTGTTGTCACCAACAACTGTTTGAACCTTAGCGTATCCGTAATGTAATACCAAGAGCATGGCGTAGAGTTGTTGGTGACAACACCAACAACGGCGAGGGAATTTTTTGACCGTGTTATGTAATGCGATATTTTAAAATTCGTGTGATTCGATTTAATTCGAAAAATTAGTGAAAGTATTTCTTCAAAAACCTTGATAAAACGTTTTCTAAATTATTTTAGCAAGCTTTTTTGTTTAACTAAAACCTTTTCTATTTTTACAGCTACCATATCAAAACCATGAAATTAACCAGACGACATTTTATAAAAATTAACAGCGTTGCAGCAGCCGGGATCGGTTTGGGTGTAACCCCTGTATTCGCTTCGGCTGTGGCTCCTGCCTTCGAAAGCCAACGCCCGAAACTGGCCGACCGTAAATTTACCAGTAAGGCTGTTGAGGCTATCATTAAAAAAGTTAAAGCCGATATTAAAGATCCTGAAGTTGCCTGGCTTTTTGAAAACTGTTATCCAAATACTTTAGATACCACGGTAAACTACTCTGAAAAAGATGGTAAGCCGGATACGTTTGTGATCACAGGCGATATCAACGCCATGTGGATGCGTGACTCATCAGCACAGGTTTGGCCGTACCTGCCGCTTATTAAAAATGATCCGGCACTTAAAAAGCTGATCCAGGGTGTATTGAGCCGTCAGGCTAAATGTGTTATCATCGACCCTTATGCAAACGCTTTTAACGAAGGCCCAACCGGCAGTGAATGGGACAGCGACCGCACCACCATGAAACCTGAACTGCACGAGCGTAAATGGGAAATTGATTCACTTTGTTACCCTGTAAGGCTGGCTTATAACTATTGGAAAATAAGCGGCGATACCAGCTTTTTTGACGAGAACTGGCAGAAGGCAGGTAAGATCATCCTGGCTACCTTTAAAGAGCAACAACGTAAGGATGGCAAAGGTCCATACTTTTTCCAGCGTAAAACCGAAACACAGAGTGATACCGCGCCTAACAGGGGCTATGGCAACCCGATTAAACCAGTTGGTTTGATCTGCTCTATCTTCCGCCCATCGGATGATGCTACAATCTATCCATTCCTGATCCCGTCAAACTACTTTGCGGTAGCAAGCTTAAACCAAATGGCCGAAATGTACAGCGCCATCGGTCATGATAATGCTACAGCCGATGCCTGCAAAGCATTAGCTGCTGAAGTTCAGGCAGCACTTAAGCAATACGCTATAGGTCATCATCGGCAATTTGGACAGGTAATTCCGTTTGAGGTGGATGGTTATGGCAATCAGTTATTCATGGATGATTCAAATGTGCCAAGCCTGCTGGCTTTGCCATATCTCGATTCGGTGAAGGTTGATGATCCATTATACCAAAGTACCCGTAAGTTTGTATTGAGCGATAGTAATCCTTACTACTTTAAAGGTACGGCTGCCGAAGGTATTGGCGGTCCGCACGTGGGTATTGGCTACATCTGGCCAATGGCAATTATTATGCGCGGCATTACTTCAACTGATAAAGCGGAGATTGTACAGTGTATTAAATGGCTGAAAAGTACTCATGCTGGCACCGGTTTCATGCACGAATCATTCAATAAAGACGATGCCAAAGACTTTACCCGTAAATGGTTTGCATGGGCTAACACTTTGTTTGGCGAATTGATACTAAAAGTACACGAGCACTACCCGGATATACTACAACAGACTTTTTAAACCTATTGAATATGTAAATACTTAATAGTATTTAAAATACTGCGTTTAAGTTGTATGGTTTACTGTAAATATTATTTATGCTGATTTATGATTTGTATTTTAATTATTAATCAATCTTATTTTAAAATATAAGTTTTATTTAAACTTTTTAATAAAAAATAAGCAACGGTTAATAAATCAAAAGGGGCGAAAATGTGGAAAAAAACCACTGTTAAGGCCGTATTTTTTAGCTTCAAAAATTTTTAATTAGCAAAAAACATTTTAGCTTAGCTTTAATTAAAACAATAAACCTCAAAATTTAAAAGGAGTAATTAAATGAAAAAATTTACTGAAGTAAAAGAGCTTGTAGCAGCTTTAGAGGCCGACGCCGACAAATTCTACAATAAAGGAAACAGCGCTGCCGGTACACGTGTACGTAAAGGCATGCAGGATCTAAAAAACCTGGCACAGGCTATCCGCCTTGAGGTTCAGGAAGCTAAGAATAAAGAAGCTTAGTAAGATTTTATCATCTTATTCCAATAAAAAACCCGGTTCATGGACCGGGTTTTTTATTTTATGGGTTTTAAAAACCTTTGTCATGCTGAGCGATAGCGAAGAATCTTCTTCGATAAGCAGAGAGGCTATACAAAGCTGAGAAGATGCTTCGTTCCTCAGCATGACAACAGTTTTGAGTTTGGCATGGGTTGAAACGAAGCAAAGAATACTTCTGCCTTTATACCTTCTTTAAGCTTTTACTGCTACCGGAGCCAGCTTTTTAAGCTCGGCTGCAATAGCGTCAGCTGTTTTTTTGCTTACCTGTACTAATGGTAACCTTACAGTGTCGCCACAGATACCTAATTGCTTTAATGCGGTTTTAACACCGGCCGGGCTGCCTTCAGTAAACATTAAGCGGGTAAATTCTATTAAATCGAAGTGCGCCGCATGTGCACCTTTATAATCGTTATTCAACAAAAGCCTAACCATGTCAGATAACTGGCGTGGTAAAGCATTACCAATAACTGATATGGCACCAACACCGCCTAAGGCCATCATTGGTAACGTAACCGGATCATCACCCGAGATAAACAGGAAATCCTCAGGTTTATCACGCATTAACTGGTTAAACAGGTCGAAATTGCCTGATGCCTCTTTGATGCCGATGATGTTTTTAAACTCTTTTGCCAGACGTACGGTTGTTTCTGCACTAACTGTGCTGCCTGTGCGGCTTGGTACATTATAAAGTATTATAGGCAATTTTGCGTTTTGTGCAATTGCTTTATAATGCTGATATATACCCTCCTGGGTAGGCTTGTTATAATGCGGGCTTGCCGAAAGTATAGCATCGTAGCCGTTAATATCAAACGATTTTATTTGCTCAACAACTTCATGAGTATTATTACCGCCTATACCAGCTACCAGACCAACACGCTTATTTACCACTTCGGCAGTGAAAGCCCAAACTTGCTTTCGCTCATCCTCGCTCAATGTGGCGCTTTCGCCGGTTGTACCTAACGATACCAGGTATTCCACCCCGCCATCAATCAAATGTTCAATCAGGTTTCTCAACCCATCATAGTCAATTTGACCATCCGCATGAAAAGGGGTCACCATAGCTACCCCTGTTCCGTAAAATATATTCATGAGTAAAATTAAAAGGATGCTAATATAGTGATTAGAGATTGGAGATTAGCGGTTTGTTAGAGGATTATTTTTTGAAAAAGTGCCTTGGTTGAGTTTAAAGTTAGATTTTGGGGCTGAAAGGAAGTTTATATGATTAGTTGAAGGCAATGGATTATTTTAAGTACATTAAAAAATACATAACTTGCACTATGGAAAAACTCTCTATTGTTGACCAACTTTTAACACGCATTGACAACATTCATGAATTGGGGCGTCAGCGTGCTTTTGAATTGGGTAACCCTTTTTATGCAAAGTATGAAGGTAACGGTGATTATTATACCAAAGAGTTACCATCAGGGGAGCGATACCTGGTTAAGGTGGAAATAGTAACAGACCAAGACGAATTTCCAATCGAAATTAAAGACACAATAATAAAGCGGATTGTTTCATAGGTAAATGAAGAAATCTCAACTGATATTTATTGCCGGATGTAATGCTGCAGGAAAATCAAGTTTTATCCGTACCCGAATCAGCGAGCTTGACGGTTTTGAGATTATTATGACCGATGTTTATAAAGGAAGAGTAAAAGAGGTTTTTAATAATGCAGTTAAGAACGGCAAAAACATTATTCTTGAAACGGTATTTAATGATAGTAGCTTCAAAGACCTTGTTGACCATGCCCGAAATGAGGGGTATGATTCTTCTTTGATAGCGCTCTTTTTAGACACTCCTCAACATTCAATAGAAAGAGTTGCTTTTAGGACAGTTGAGCAAAGTGGATTAATGATTAGTAATGGTAACATCCGGATCAATTTTAGAAAGCTTTAAAAATATTGCCACTTATTTTTTCTACTTCGATCGGACAGATTTAATTTATACAGGAGTAACAGGTAGAAATACAAAGATCATGAGTTTTGAGAAGTCAGTATTAGTATACTATAAAGCAACGAATTTGCTTTACCCTCAAAAAATTGCACAATACGCCTATTTAAATCAAAGAATGAATAAAGACGCTTTTGATTTGATAACTGCTAACGAAGATTTTGAAAGATAATATATAAGTAATCTCCGTCTGTCGCAAGTGTTATGCCCTTGATTGTGCGTGGCCCACTTGTGACTTTTTCAGGACAATAATATTTCAAATCCGAAATCGAACATCCTAATTTCAAGAATCAATAATGGCGTTGCCTGCGGCCCAGGCTTTCCGCTCATACTGCACCGGCCTTAACCACATTGGCGGGTATCCGCTGCAATCCTTAACGCAAAAATCTCAAAAAAATAAAACAAAGCATTTCAAAACGCATTAGCCTTTAGCCTTTCTTCAAATAACCCCAAACAACGATCCGCCTTTTTCGCCCAATTTGTCCACTTTTTTTTCAACCTCAGCTACCCGTTCAAGCACAGGCGCGTGATGTGGTTTTATCCGGGCATCAATAATCAGCGGACCTTTACAGCCCCAGTGTTTATGTTCGGTAAAGCTGCCCACACCGTAAATATCGTGCGAAGGGTTGCTGCGTGTAAAGGTTATCCATACAAAATTGTTGATAGTTTGAGCAGCGAAACCGGCATCATCGCAAAGCACTATGAGTGGCAGGCCACTTAGGTCTTCATCCTGTAAATGATATTCGATAATGCTGATAATGTTATCGATATCCTTGTGATTTACGTGTTTGGGTATCTCAACCATTAACACGCCCGGCATGGCCATTTTACAGCCGCTAATAGGGCGGGGGAGGTTGAACCAATCGGGGAGCTCTGTCCAAAGTTCGCGTTTAATATCACCGGCAACGGTAACAGCTAATTTACTGCCCGAGTTTAGGCCTTCACCGCTATAATCGAGTGTATCGATGGTGGTGTTGGTATGGAAATGAAGGTCGCGGGTAAGGTCAACTCTTTGCAGGATATGTTTCAGGAATCCGCCAATATCGTTTACATTAAGTTTGGGATCATCCTCCTGCGCGGCAATGAACAGGTATTTGGCAAGGCTTAACTGACCTTTGCCCAATATATGGTTGGCTATGGTAACGATTTCCTGTGGCTTGCGCTCTTTAAGATAGGGGGTGTAACGCTCGCTGCCAACAGCAAAAAGAAGTGGATGCACACCAGCGGCATCAACGGCGTTAACGGCATGCAAACCTGGAATTTCTTTAGGAATAGCCGATCCCGTAATTTCATGGATCAATGCTCCAAAACTGGTATCTTCCTGAGGCGGGCGGCCAACCACAGTGAACGACCAGATAGCATCCTTACGATGATACACATTATGCACCTTCATCAGCGGGAAGGGATGTACCAGGCTATAATAACCCAAATGGTCACCAAAGGGGCCTTCGGGTTTGTTTTCGTGCGGCATCACAGTGCCGGTGATCACAAAATCAGCATCGGCCGAAATGCAAAAACCTTCGTTATCATAAAAATAACGGAAACGACGGTTGCCTAATGCGCCGGCGAATGTCATCTCAGATAAGCCTTCGGGTAGGGGCATGACGGCAGCCACTGGGTGAGCCGGCGGGCCGCCCACAAAGATGCTTACTTTTAACGGTTGCCCTTTGGCATTGGCTTTAGTTTGGTGTACACCAATACCCCGGTGAATTTGGTAATGTAAACCAATCTCCTGGTTTTGGATATAATCATTACCGGCCAGTTGAATGCGGTACATGCCCAGGTTGGCGCTCATAATGCCGGGTTTATCCGCATCCTCAGTGTAAACCTGTGGCATGGTAACAAACGGACCGCCATCCATAGGCCAGTTCACAATTTGCGGAATATCGCTGATATTGCATTTGCCAAATTTGATTGGTGCACCTGTGCCGCCTTTCATAGGTAATGCCGAAAGGGCGGTTAAACCAACACCTGCATATTTAAAAGGGTTTTTTATGGCTTTTATCGGGTCGTTTTTAATATCAACCAACACCTTGATCTTTTCGAGTGTATCCCTGAATATGAATCTCGACCTCTCGAGTGTACCAAACAGGTTTGATACCGCGGGAAATTTACTGCCTTTTACATTCTCAAATAATATAGCAGGCCCCTCATTTTCAAATACGCGTAAATGTATCGCGGCCATTTGCAGATAGGGATCAACCTGTTCTTTGATACGAACCAGGTGGCCATTTTTTTCGAGATCGGTAATGCAGGCTTGTAAACTTGAGTAACCCATGAGGCGAAATTAAGAAATTAGTTCATTGAGGCATTCATTTCATTGTCATCAGGATATTTACATACAGTATTACAAACGGTAATGGGCGATTAATATAAGCAATGGCTTGTAGCACCAATGATCTAATAATAAAATCCTTACTTTAGCCATCAAATATCAATTGCCCCTATGTCGGTAACAGTACTTACGCTTATTATACTTGTTGGGTCGTATTTGGCGGGTTTATTAGGCTCGTTAACGGGTTTAGGCGGAGGGGTTGTTATTATCCCTTTACTTACAATTTTGCTTGGGGTTAATATCCAGTACGCTATTGGCGCTTCACTAATCTCGGTTATCGCAACATCGTCGGGCTCGGCAGCTGCTTACGTTAAAGAGGGTATTACCAATATCAGGCTGGGTATGTTCCTGGAGATAGCCACTACGGCAGGTGCCATGGTTGGTGCATTGATAGCTGTTTATATCCCCACAAATTTTATAGCTGTTTTATTTGGGGTGATCCTGATCCTATCGGCCGTAATGTCATTAAAAAAGAAGGCAGAACATATTCATCAGCAAAAAAGCATATTGGCCGAAAAGTTAAAACTGAATGGCAGTTTTCCAACGCCTGCCGGAGAAGTTGCGTATTCAGTAAGAAATGTAGGCGGGGGCTTCTTTATGATGCTTTTTGCCGGAGTGATATCGGGCCTGCTTGGCATAGGTTCGGGCGCGTTAAAAGTTTTGGCAATGGATGGTATTATGCGGATCCCTTTCAAGGTATCAACCACTACCAGTAATTTTATGATAGGGGTTACAGCAGCAGCGAGCGCAGTGGTTTACCTGCAAAGAGGATATATTGACCCTGGACTTTCCATGCCGGTTGCCATAGGTGTTTTATTAGGTGCCTTAAGCGGATCCAAGATATTGGTACATACCTCATCATCGGGATGGTTGCGCGTAGTTTTTGCCGTGGTGGTTACGTTTTTGGCGTCGCAAATGATATATAAAGGAATTACAGGAACTATATAGTTCATTGGTTCATTTGTTCACTGGTTCATTGGTCTTTTCTGAAGTATAGAATGACAGATTTAATGAATGCCTTTTGAACTATGCCACCAATAAACTAATGAACAAGTGAACTAATGAACAAATTCAAAGATACCGATATGCAGGCCGTAATAGGCTGGATACTGCGCGCTGGAGTGCTGGTATCAATGAGTGTTATTTTTATTGGCGGTGTTATTTACCTGTACAGGCATGGGCAAACTCATGTTGATTACAGCAAGTTTGTTGGTGTGCCTGATTTTGTGAGTAATCCGGGTGGTATTATACAGGGGATATTTACTTTACGCGGCAGAGCTATTATACAGGCCGGGATAGTTTTGCTGGTAGCTACGCCGGTTATCAGGGTGGTATTTTCGGCTATTGGCTTCATTATGGAAAAGGATTTCCTGTACACGGCAATTACGATGCTTGTGCTGTTTATTATTTTAGCCAGTATGATAAGCGGCCACGCAGGATAATATTTTTTAAAACCTTTTTGTATTTAATATAGTATTTATAATAAATGCAAAGGCGCGCAGTACAATCATCGGCTTTAAGCAGTGTTGGCTATGACCAGGACGCCCGTATCCTTGAACTTGAGTTTCGGGAAAATGGTGGTGTATGGCAGTACTTCGGTTTTCCTTTATCTACCTACAAAAAATTTATTAACGCCGAATCACTGGGGAACTTCTTTGTTACCCGTATAAAAGGCAAATATCCCGAACTGAAAGTCAGGTATGCCCACCATTAATTTCCGGTGCGGCGGCGCTCGTCATCATTACCTGTATTGCGCTTATTGGCCGATTTAACCGTGCTTTTGCCAAAGCGATAACTAAAATTAAGCCTCACGATGCGTGTATCGCGCTTATTTACCTCCGAAAGATCGATGTTTTGATAGCTGGCATGATTACGTCCCCGGTCGGTATTAAATACGTCGTTAAGGGTTAATTTAATAGTGGCCCGCTTATCTAATATTTGTTTGCTGACACCCGCATTTACCGAATAGCTGGCTTTGAGCTCATTGATGCCATAAATAGTTGGGGTTTCATACCTGCCTGATATTTCGCCAAGTAATGTACTGGTGATGGTAAAGTTTTGTGTACTGCCGAAAATAATATCCTGTTTGCCCCTGTTGAAATCGCCGTTTTGTGGGTAAGCTCTATAACGAACATAAATAGCATCAAGGTTAAAACTGGCCGACCACCATTTGGTAAATTGAACCGGTGCATAAAATGAAGCACCGTAAACAAAGATCTGCCCGAAATTTTTGCGATAGGTTACATTGACCTTGGTAGAGTCGTTTTGATAATAAACCGGGAAATCATAAGCGTTATTGGTAACGGTATAATATAACTCGGTTGAAAAAGTTTGATCGTAAGTATGGGAGATTTGTATGGTGTTAGTGTATTCGGGCTTTAGCTGCGGGTTGCCGGCGCGGTAGTCATACAGATCGGTATAGTATAAAAAGGGATTGATATCCTCATAAAGTGGCCTGTGAATGCCACGGTTGTAGCTTATGCCAATGATGTTCTTTTTATCGGCCTCATAGCTTACTTGTGCCTGCGGAAAAAGGTTAAAATAATTATAAGTGTTTACGTCAGGGGTGTTGTCATATAGCCCCCACGACTTACCATTTGCGTGGGTGTTTTCGGCACGTATGCCCGCCGTAATATCCCACTTGCCTATCTTATTAACGTAGTTGATGTAACCCGCACTTACCGCTTCTGTATAAAGAAACCTGTTGCTGAAATTTTCATCTGCCTGGTATACATTATTTACTTTCGGGCCAAAAACAAGGTTGTTGTTGCTGCTGGCCTTGTTATATTTAATGCCTGCTTCCAATCGTGAGGTTTTATTCAGTGGATTAACGAAATCAATTTTTGATGTCCAGATGTGGATATCTGATGGCGAAAGGTTTTCCAAATCAAGGTCATCGCGATAGGTATCACCTGCCGGCGTAAAAAAGCTATTGGTAATAAACTCATTTGAGTGGCGGTGGTAAGTTGAATAGTTTCCATCTACCGAGATACTTCTACCACTTTTATCCAGCACCGCGTTATAATTGATATTATAGTTTAAATAACTGCTGCCCCTGTCGAGATTTGAACGGGCCCTGATGATCGAATCCAGTTTACTCTGGTTTTTGATATACAGGTCATTGTGCTTTGTAAAGTCGTCTTCCCTGATGATGCCGCTTACCTGGAAGCCTATGGTTTGTTTAGGGGTGACGGTATAATCGGCACCGATTTTAAAATTGTGGTTAGTGGTTTTTTGGATATTGTTGTAATCAACATCGTAATTGCTCAGGATATCGTTATAAGTGATATTTCGGTTAGTCGTGATAGTGCGTGTGCCTTTGTTATTATCGTAAGTGTAGTTTCCAAAGATATTGAGCTTACTGGTGCGGTTATTGAAAACAATGCCTGCAGTGCTTTTATAATATTTACCATAACCAGCCATTGCAGTAACTGTACCGTTGGTACCCAGGTTTTTTCCCTTTTTTAAGATAATGTTAATGATACCTCCGCCCGATGCATCATATTTGGCCGACGGGCTGCTGATCATTTCAACCTGGTCAATAGTACTGCTTTGCATGCTGCGGAGTAAACTGGTAAGGTCGTCGCCTGTAAGGTTGGTAGGTTTGCCGTCGATTGTTATTAATGCAGCCTGCCTGCCGTTAATACTCAAAGTTTCATTGCTGTTAACCCTTACCCCCGGCGATTGCCTCAGGATATCAAAAGCCGAATTACCCTCGGCCAGGATGCTGTTTTGTATACTTAATACAATTTTGCCGGGTTTCACCTCTATGTATGGTTTTCGGGCAACTACTTTAACCTCCTGCAGTTGATTGTCCGAAAGTTTTAAAACAATATCACTGACAGTTATTTTTTGGCCTGCTACAATATTGTATGGGCCGGCATAAACTTTTACGTATCCTATTTTACTGATAAGTACTAAGTAGCTATCAGGCCGCAGCCCTGTAAATTCAAACTGGCCGTTTTTATTTACCAGGCTTGATTTTAATACAGACGAGTCGGTAGCAGTGAGTAATACGGCGGTAGCGGCCTCGGCCGGCTGGCTATTTTCGGTTAAAACTTTACCTTGTATTATTGAAGGTTTTGTTTGGGCAAATGAAAAACAATACATTCCTGTCAGGAATGCAAAAAATAAGCCTGCTGTTAAAACCCTCATTAATTAGTAGATGTAGAAGTTTGCTATAGTTTAAAAGATTATAAAATGTAACGCAATATAATACAATATATATAAAACTATATGTATTGTATTGGTATTTTAACGATATAATATAAAACAATGTTGCAACATTAGTATGGATTAAGCCACGTAAAAGGTTTTACATTGTTACAATTAAATATTGTTTGCCAAAACTCATGCAATGGCATAAATAAACAAAACAACATGATTTTTTCTTTATTTTCGGCCTCAATACATCATCGCATTGTATATTGACCATTATAACATGAAAAAACTGTATCTGTTTATATTAATTACCTGTTTTGCAGGGAAATTGTTTGCTCAAACGCCGCCTGCCAATTACGCCACGGCTTTAAATAAGTTTAAGCAACTATATAACAACAATCAACCGGATAGTGTGTACAGCATGTTTGGCCCCGAAATGATGAAAGCCCTTTCACAGGCTGATTTTAAAAGCACAACTGTGCAGTTAAAAACACAGTTAGGTTCATTGCTACAGGCTGATTTAGTAAGCTACGAAACACCCATTGCGCATTATAAAGCAGTATTTCAAAAAGGGATGTTTTTATTAAACCTTTCATTAAATGCAGATAATAAATTTACAGGCCTGTCATTAACACCATATAAAGCAGAAAATGCCACTACAGCGTCAGCTCCGGCAGCAGGTACAACCATAGCTACCGATCCTTCTTTGGTTGAATCGCCTGTAACTGTTAAAACTTTGCTGGGCTCAATATCCGGGACATTGGCTATGCCGAAGGATGCTAACGGGAAAATTCCGCTGGTATTGATCATTGCAGGCTCAGGCCCTACAGATAGGGATGGCAATAGTCCTAAACTTGGACTTCATGCCAATGTTTATAAAATGATAGCTAACGAGCTGGGTAAAAAAGGAATAGCTACCTTGCGTTACGATAAACGCCTGGTTGGGCAAAGCACCACGTCTATTAAAGAAAACGAAATAAGGTTTGAAGATTACGTAGAAGATGCTGCTGCTTTGCTTAACATGCTTTCGTCAGATGAGCGTTTTTCACGGATAGTTATTCTGGGACATAGCGAAGGTTCGTTGGTGGGTATGATGGCTTCGCTTGATGAGCCGATAAAAGGGTTTATATCTGTTGCCGGTGCGGGAGATTCGGCCGATAAGATCCTCACCGAGCAAATGAAATCCCAGCCCGCTTTTATTTCGGATGGATTTAACCGGATGCTTGATAGTTTAAAACGCGGTAAAACAACCGACAATATCGACCCTGCATTATATTTTATAGCCAGGCCAAGCATTCAGAAATATTTGATGTCATGGTTCAGGTACAACCCTCAGCGCGAGATCAGGAAAGTAAAAGCGCCGATACTGATCATCCAGGGAACCACAGATCTGCAGGTAACCGTTGGTGACGCCGAGAAGCTGAAGAAAGCAAAATCAGATGCTATACTTGACATTATCCCCAACATGAACCACGTGCTTAAAGAAGCCCCGGTAGATAAGGAAAAGAACAAGGCCACTTACAACGAGCCCGATTTACCGCTGAAGCCGGAGTTTGTTACTGCGGTAACTAATTTTGTGCTCAAAACAACGAGATAGCGAATTAAAAATCATGTCATTGCGAGGAACAACCAGGGAGACCCGGAAAAAACCGTAATGACCTGCAAAATGTGTTTTAGAGATGGCGTGCTGGGCCGCGTTAGGGATGGGAGCGGATACCGGCCTGTGGCTAAGGCCCGTGTAGTATGAGCGTACAGCCCGGGCCGCAGGCAACGCCCATGTTATAACACTTGTTAAAAACACACCTAATAATCAATAACTTAGAATTACGTCATTATAAGCGATAGCGTGGCAATCGCACGGAAGCATATCCGCCCTGTACGGTATGCGATTGCTTCGTCGTTCCTCCTCGCAATGACATGTGATAATTATCTCACCAGGCCCCCAATAACCTCCTGATCACAATGATCTCGGCTACATGGTAAGCATTATGATCAGCTGCCTGTAATGCTTCACGAAGGATGGTTTGTCCATCGCCATGAGGGATCTTTTTATAGATATCCTCGCTTTTCACCAGCTTTATCAGCTCCTCCAGGTCATTATTAATTTGCTTAATGCTATTATCCCAGGCTTCATCATTTTGGGGTGCAAGCTCTTTTGGCCAGTAATCATCGGGCCAGTTGGGTGACTCGTGACTGCCATCTTTGCTAAACTCCAGCATATCCCACTGAGCTATGCGGATATGTTCAACCAACTGCCAAATGGTATAGGGTAACTTATCAACTTTAACCCCGCGAAGATGGGGCGGTAAACCATCGAGCGCTTTTTTAAGATCGGCGTGGGCATTGCCGCCCTGCAGCAAATGCACAATTTCATCAATTAAAACGTTGTGTTCGTTATTCATAAGTAAATTCAAATTATAACGGCTATTCTCGCACCCCCTTTAGGGGGCCGGGGGGCTTAAAGTAACAAATTCGTCGCCGGTTTGATTTATTTGGCTTAAATGTTTTAAGTTTATACTTCATTGTAAAATCCATCAATTGTGATCAGAAATATATTCTTAAAATTAGCACTTGCCGTTGTTTTGTTTATAGTAGCCTTTACGGGCTGTAAAAAAGATGGGGGCAGCGGTACAGGGCCGCTACTGGGTAAAGATGATGAGGCGTTCATTAAGTATGAGAATACGTTTCTGGATAACTTCTGGAAGCTAAACCCAGATTGGGCAACCTCGGCAGGGTATCATAAATATGATAGTTTGATGGTACTGCCTAACGAGCAAAGCCGCGACAAACTGGTAACCTTTGCCAAATACCAGGTTGATTCATTGAGCCGTTTTGAAGTGAATACCCTGTCTGAAGCTAATAAAATAGACTATAAAATTCTGCAAAACCAGCTTGAATACCTGCAATGGCAGGTGCGCCAGTTAAAACAGTACGAGTGGGACCCATCGTCATACAATGTTATCGGCACTTTCGCTTATATTTTGAATGAGCATTATGAGCCTTTGCCTAAACGCCTGCGCCATTTTTATCAGCGTATGTCGTTTATTCCGCAATACTATAAAGATGCCCAAAAGCAGATCAAAAATCCGGTGGTGGAGCTTACCAGTTTGGCTATTGAGCAAAACCTGGGTGGGCTTGATGTTATAGAAAAGGACTTTGCCGATTCGCTTAAGAAAACCAATATCCCTAAAGCCGAGCAAAAATTAATGACCGATAGGGCAGCTCAAAGCGTTGTTGCCATTAAAGCTTATACCGACTGGCTTAAAGCGTTGAAAAACGATCATCCAAGAAGTTTCAGGCTGGGTAAGGATTTATATGAGGATAAGTTTAAATACGAAATTGTAGCCACCAACACTGCCGAGAAAATTTACAATGCTGCCGTTGAACGTAAGAAATATATTCACCGTGAAATGGCCAAGATCAGCAAACAGCTTTGGCCGAAATACTTTGGTAAACAGGCTGCACCGGCCGATAGCTTGCAAATGATAAGCCAGCTGATAGATACCATATCAACAAAACACGTTAAGCCCGAAGAATTTCAATCGTCAATTGAGCAGATCATACCTAAGCTTAATGCTTTTGTTAAGGCTAAAGACCTGTTAACGCTCGATCCGTCAAAACCATTGATCATCCGTAAGGAGCCCGGTTATATGGCAGGTGTAGCGGGCGCTTCAATGAGCGGCCCCGGCCCTTATGATAAAAATGGCAATTCGTACTATAATGTAGGTAGCCTGGCCGGCTGGAGCAAGGAAAAGGCCGAAAGTTACCTGCGCGAATACAATAATTATATTCTGCAGATCCTGAGCATTCATGAGGCCGTGCCCGGTCATTATGTGCAGGGCGTTTACTCCAACAAAGCACCAAGCATTATCAAAGCTGTATTTGGCAATGGTGCTATGGCCGAAGGCTGGGCAGTATACACCGAGCAAATGATGCTGGAGAACGGTTTTGGCAATAACGAGCCCGAAATGATGCTGATGTGGTACAAATGGAACCTGCGTTCGGTATGTAATACCATTTTAGATTACAGTGTGCACAGCGGTAGCATGACCAAAGATGAAGCTATTAAACTGCTAACCCGCGAAGCTTTCCAGCAACAAGCCGAGGCTGATGGCAAATGGAAACGTGTTAGTGTAACCAGTGTTCAGCTTACCAGTTATTACACGGGTTACAAAGAGATCATTGATTTAAGGGATGCCTATAAGATAAAAATGGGCGATAAGTATAAGCTGAAAGAGTTTAACGAAAAGTTTTTGAGCTACGGCAGCGCTCCGGTTAAGTTCATAAGGGAAGCCATGCTGGCCAAAACCAGCGGAAATTAATTGATAGTCCACGGGGATAAACTCATGGACTATGAACCATGAGTTTATTTCCCATGAACTATCAAAATCTTTTTATCAACAGCTTACGCGTAATGAATTTTTATCTGGTGCTCAAGTTGAGCCATGACATTTTTTCTGAGCTTACCTTTGTAGCAGGTACAACAGCCTTCATTTAATTTAAGTTCGGCAATTATTTTACCCTGGTCAACCACGCGGAATTTTCCTGCTTCATTGGGTAAAACGGCTACAATACGTTCATCTTCCCCGGCAAAATTGATAAGCACATGAAACTGGTGCTGCGGCATAAATGCTATCTGCTGTAACATGAAAACCTCTCCTTTCGTTATTAGGTGTGTCAAAAAAACAAAGAGTCGTGTGTAGTATAAAGTTAACGAAATTAATTTCAAATAATTGTTAGGAATTTTTAGTTTTTTGAGAAAAATATTATAATATATTTAGCGCTTATCTATCTTAGGCCATGAAGAAAATTTTGTTCGCCGTTGTGCTGGTTATCCTATCAGCTGCAAGCTATGCCCAAAAGGTAAAACCGGTTTTAAAACTAATAAAAGGCAATACTTATTACCTGGCTACTACGGCCCACTCTGTTGTTAAGCAAACCATAAACGGGCAGCTTAATAGTATTGATATGACCATCAATGGTAAAATATCGTTCAAGGTATTAAATGCCGATGATTCCCTTTACTACATGGAAGTTAACTATACTAAAGTTGGTATGCAAATGCAGTTGCCTAACGGTAATGTAGCTTTTAATTCTGATGATAAAGATACTACCAATATTATGGCCAGGATAATGTCGGGTATAACCAATAAACCGTTTACGGCAACCCTAACCAAAAGCGGCAGGATCAGGTCGATAGAGAACGCCGAAAGTATGATCACATCCATGATAGATGGTTTTAAAGAAGTTCCGGCCGAAAAGAAAGAACAGTTAAAAAACCAGTTGAGCCAGTCGTTTGGTTCAGGGGCCCTTAAAAGCAATCTTGAAATGGCTATGTCCGTCCTGCCGGAGGTGCCGGTTTCAAAAAATGATAAGTGGACAATAAATAACAACTTGCAGGGAGCAATGAGCGCAAAAATGGTTTCGGTTTATCAGTTGATGGATATAACGCCGAAAAGCTTTGTGATCCACGGAAATGCCACCATAGAAACTGATAATACAGCCGATTATAAGATAGTTAGTAATTTGCCAATGAAGTATAACATGAAGGGCACCATGGTGTCGGATGTTGTTGTCGACAGGGCTACCGGCTGGATCTCAAGTTCAAAGGTTAAACAAAGCATCGACGGCAGTGTAGCTATAAAAGATAGTCCACAGGTACCAGGCGGTGTAACCTTCCCTATGAGTGTTACAAGCGAAACCTCAACCACCGATCATTGATTAAAAGCACATAAACAAAAAATCCCTGCCGAAACCGGCAGGGATTTTTTGTTTATTATGCAATCTCGGCATTACAATGCCCATACCCCTTCAAGATAAAGCTTATACCTTGTAGGCTGAAACTCGCCGTAGGCAAAAACAATTATGGTATCTCCTTTTTTTGCATAATATAACCTGAGCCTTTCGCTGCCCTGGTATAGGTTTAGGAAACCGCCGATACTAAAGCCGCCTGTTTTTACAATGGTATTAAAGTCGTCGAGTGTAAGTATCTTACGGAGATCTTCAAAATTGTTATTGGCAAAATCACTGAACTTTATATCGCCGGCAGGCAGGTTAAAGGTTTTATGCACAGCATCGGCTTCATCTCCATCAAACAACAATGATTTTGTTACTACATATTTTGTGATCATATTTTAATAGTATGGTTTTTTATTGTTTCACTTCTTCAATGTAACCACCAGCTTTCAGGTCGTTAACAGTAGCAGGTACTTCGTATTGGATACCCAGGCCCGGTTTGCCAAACCATGGAATAATTTTACCCTCCCTAACTTTGGCTATCGGTTTCAGGATCTTGTAAATTTTATATGGCTTGCTAAGGGTATTATCCGGCAAAGCGCGCATAGGGAAAGGTACACCTTTTGGCGATACAAAGGTACCTTTATCCTGAAAAGCACCCGAAGCATCGGTATAACCGCCATAACGGTCAATAAGCACACCTTTTTTAAGGGTAATGATGATCAGGTTTACTGCGCCGCGATTTGGAGGCCAGCCACCGTTAAGATTGTTTGCAGTGAAAAATTTTTCGAGCGCATCCCATTTCTCAGTTTTCCAGAGCAACCAGGCCGAATCGGCAAGTGCTTTTTTGCTGCTGGTGTCGGCAAAGTCGGCTACCGAGCTTTTAAAGTCGTCGTAAGTAATGCCGCGTACGGGCATGTGGTGCGCCTTTGCAGCATGGTGTGGTTTGGTTTGGGCCGTTGCCAGGAAAGGCATCAGCCATACGGAAAGGATCAGCAATTTTAGTGTTTTCATTCGATGTAGTTTTTGGTGAGATAAAGCTAACATGAGTAACGCGTTTATGAAAGGGATTTATCATATTTATTTTATTCATATTATAATATGAAATATCAAAGGGTGGGACTGGCCTGTCCGTCCGTTTCCGGGTAAAGGATAGTTGAGGACAGCAGCGGACACTGCTGATTCTTCCAGCCTGTAGTCGTTGGTTTCACCAGCAATACCTGATTAAAAAATCTCATTGTAAAAAAGCCCGTTCCATCCTATATTAATCCAACCAAAACAAACCAATAAACTAAATTATTACCTTCGTACCTATGTCATCAGCTGAAGCAAAAAAACAAATAGAGGCATTAACCGCCGAACTTAAACAGCACAATTACAACTACTATGTGCTGGCTATGCCAACCATTTCTGATTTTGATTTTGATAAAAAACTGGAGCAGCTTAACAAGCTCGAGAAAGAATATCCTGAATTTGCCGATCCTGATTCGCCAACACAAAAGGTAGGCGGGGATATCACCAAAGAGTTTGTAACTGTAAGGCACCGCTGGCCAATGCTATCGTTAGGTAATACTTATAACGAACAGGAACTGCTTGATTTCGACCAACGGGTACGCAAGGCCATTGGTGATAATTTTGAGTACGTGTGTGAGCTTAAGTTTGATGGCTTAAGCATGAGCCTTACCTACGAAGATGGCAAACTGGTGCGCGGCGTTACCCGCGGCGATGGTGTACAGGGCGATGAGGTAACCACCAATATTAAAACCATCCATACCATACCCAAGCGCTTACATGAAGGCGAGGGATATCCTGCCTATTTCGACATTCGTGGCGAAGTATTCATGCACCGTAAAGCTTTTGACAGGCTAAATAACGAGCGTATTGAAAACGGCGAAGTGCCATATGCCAATCCACGTAATTTTGCCTCAGGCACGGTAAAAATGCAGGACTCAGCAGAGGTAGCTAAGCGCCCCCTGGATTGCTTCCTGTATTTTCTGTACACCGAAAAACCATTGTTTAAAACCCACTGGGAAAGCCTGCAGGCTGTTAAAACCTGGGGTTTCCATACTAACGAACATAGCGAGCTTTGCCCGGATATTAATTGTGTGTTGGATTTTATTGGTAAATGGGATAAGGAGCGTTTTAATTTGAGCTACGATATTGACGGTATCGTTATTAAAGTAAATAATTATTCACAACAGCAGGAGCTTGGCTTTACTGCCAAATCGCCGCGCTGGGCTATCTCTTATAAATTTAAAGCCGAAAGGGTAGAGACCGAACTGCTTGAAGTAAGTTACCAGGTTGGCCGTACGGGCGCCGTTACGCCGGTTGCTAATTTAAAGCCGGTGCTGCTTGCAGGCACCACGGTTAAACGCGCCACGCTGCATAATGCCAACGAGATCATCCGTTTGGATTTGCATGAAGGGGATACCGTTTTTGTTGAAAAAGGCGGCGAGATCATCCCTAAGATCATCAGCGTAAACCCCGAAAAACGGAAAGCAGATGCAGTGCCTGTTGTTTACCGCACCACCTGCCCGGCTTGCGATACCCCGCTTGAACGCAAGGAAGGCGAAGCCGCATTTTACTGCCCTAATGATGAAGGCTGCCCGCCGCAGATTGTTGGCAAGATGCAGCATTTTATTGGCAGGAAGGCCATGAATATTGATGGTTTGGGTGACGAAACTATTGAAACTTTATACAACAAAGGGTTCATCAGTCATATCAGCGATATCTATGAGTTGCATACCCATGCTGCCGAATTAAAGCAGATGGGCCGCTTTGGCGAAAAATCCATCAATAACATGCTGGAAGGTATCGAGGCATCTAAGAAAATGCCTTTCGAGAAAGTGCTGTTCGGCTTAGGCATCCGTTATGTAGGCGAAACCGTTGCCCGCAAGCTTGCCTTCCATTTTAAATCGATAGATAAGCTGATGGCAGCCTCTGTTGAAGAATTGACGGCCGCCGAAGAGATAGGTGAAAGAATAGCCCAGAGCATTACCGAGTATTTTGCAGGTGATATTCACCGGCAGGAAATACAAAAATTAAGGGAGCAGGGCCTGCAGTTTATTGCCGAAGAAAAGGAAGTTGTATTGGCCAGCGAAAAGCTTGCCGGGATGAACTTTATTATCTCCGGTACATTCGAAAAATTCTCGCGCGATGAGCTGAAAGATATTATTGAGCAAAACGGTGGCAAGATATTGAGCAGCATTTCGGCTAAGCTTAATTACCTTGTTGCAGGCGATAATATGGGCCCGGCAAAGCTGGAAAAAGCTAATAAACTTAACATACCGATCATTAGCGATGATGAGTTGCTGGGTTTGATAAAATAAAACGCATCTGCGTTGTTCATTTCGTTCATTGGAGCGAAAAATAAATTTTCTCAAGCTAAAAATCGCTTACTTTGTACTACCGAAAGTGGCCCCCATAATTAATTAAACGTACTATGTTCGAATGATTTACTATGGAAAAATTTATAGCGATACAACCCAATATTTTTTGTGAACCCTGCAAAGAATGCGGAGAAAGGCCTGTTATAACACAGGTTAAGGGTAAGTTTATTGTAAGGTGCCCTAAAAGCAAATTGCATTATCAAACAAAACCTGGTTTGGTTGATATTAAGGACTGGAATATCAAAAACAAGGTTCATGCACCTCTTGGCAATAAAGAAATATCAAAGAAAAAGGCATCCTAACCAGGTGCCTTTTTTACATTATTTAACAATTTAACGCTGTAACAATCAATTAATAAGTTTCATCTTAGCGCGGTAAACATCTCTGCTAAATGAAGCAAGCCTTAACAGCGCTATTTTTATTTCTTAATTTTTTCTCATACGCCCAGCAGTTTAGCATTAGTGGTAAAATAACCAGTGAAGATGGCAAGCCCGTTCCTTTCGCATCTGTATTTATAAAAAACACTACTACCGGAGTGTCGGCCAACAGCGAGGGAGCGTACCTGCTGCATTTAAATAGTGGTAGATACCAAATTCAATATAAGGCGGTTGGCTATGCCCAGAAAAGCCGGGTTGTCGACCTTGCCGCCAATCAGATAATCAATATCAGCCTGCAAACCGAAACTTACCAGCTTAAGGATGTCACTGTACACGCCGGAGGCGAAGACCCCGCCTACGCCATTATGCGCAAGGCTATAAAAAAACGTAAAACCTATCTTAATGAAGTAAAGGCCTATACCTGTGATATATACATTAAAGGCCTGCAAAAGCTTTTGGCAGCCCCTAAAACCTTTATGGGCTTTGATGTGCAAAAGGCTACCAGCGAAGCCGGGCTTGACTCAAGCCGCAGAGGGATAGTATACCTTTCCGAATCGGAGTCGAAATATAGTTTTATCAGGCCCGATAAGGTGCATGAGGAGCAGGTATCATCAAAAGTATCCGGCCGCAACAGGGCCTTCAGTTTTAACCGGGCGTCGGATATGGCGGTTAACTTTTACCAGAACTACGAAACCTGGCAGGGCATGAGTAACCGCCCGCTGGTATCGCCGGTTGCCGATAATGCCCTGTTTTATTATAACTATAAGTACATCGGTACTTCGGTGGAGAATGGTGAAACCATCAACAAGATCCAGGTGATACCCAAACGGGCGCATGATCCATGTTTTGAAGGATATATTTATATTTTGGATGATAGCTGGCGTATTTATGGTTTGCAACTTTACATCACCAAAAAGGCTAATATTAATTTTGTTGATACGCTTAAAGTTAACCAGCAATTTTTCCCGGTGAGTGAAAAGGTATGGATGACATCATCTGTTAAATTTGAATTTACAGGAGGCTTGTTTGGCTTTAAGCTGGGCGGGTATTTTATCTCGATATATAAAAATTACAGCCTTGATCCCGATTTAAATAAGGCTGATTTTAACGAAGTGCTCCGGATCACCAAAGGCATCAGCAAAGATTCGGCTTACTGGAACCAGGCCCGCCCTATACCGCTTACTGCCGAAGAGGTTACCGATTACACCAATAAAGATAAACTCGCCAAAAAGCGAGAATCGAAAGAATACCTCGACTCGCTTGATAAAGCCAACAATAAATTTAAACCGGTAAACCTGCTCTTCACCGGCATCAATACCCGCAACCGCTATAAAAAGGAGTATTTTCATTACGACCCGATCATCGGCTCGCTGCTTTATAACACGGTAGAGGGCCTGGCTTTCGACTACGGCGCATCATACAGCAAGCTGATTGATACGGTTAATAACCGCTATTTTATGTTGAATGGTAAGGTACGCTATGGTTTCGCCAATCATTTGTTGAACGGCTCGGCTGGTGTTGCCATACCTATGATTCAGCGGTTTACGTTGGGTTTAAGCGGAGGATCGGATGTGGTTGATTTGAATAACCAGGCCCCGATGTCGACCTTGGTGAATACGGTTCATAGCTTGCTTTCCCAGCAAAACTTTAAAAAGCTATATCAAAAGCAGTTTGCATTGGCATCGCTTTCGGGCAGGGTAACGGGTGGTTTACGAGGCGGTGCCTCGGTTGAATGGGCTAACCGTAAAGCCCTGTTAAACACAGCCTCATTCAGTATTTTTGACACTGAAGACCACCAGTTTGATTCAAATAATCCGCTTGATCCTGATCATAATACACTCCTGTTTTCCGAAAACCAGTCGCTCACAGTGAACCTGCAGGCCAGTTATGATTTCAGCAACCGGTATGAAACCTATCCCTCGGGCAGGCGTTATTTGCCATCAAAATATCCAACCATCAGCCTAAACTATACCAAAGGCATCAGTAAGGTATTAGGCTCGGATGTTAACTATGACAAGATCAGCGCTGATATCTCCAAAGCAGATATTAGCATGGGCTTTTATGGCAGCAGTTCGTTTTTTATAGGTGCAGGTAAATTTCTGAATGCCAAAAGCGTTTACTTTCCCGATTATTTTCACTTTGCAGGCAACGAGGTATTATCATATAAACCAAGGTTAAACCGCTTCCTGCTGCTGGATTATTATGATTTTAGCACACCTGATAAATACATTGAAGGGCATTTTGAACACAACTTTTCGGGCTTTATCACCAACAAGCTCCCGCTGATCCGCAAGTTTAAATTGCAGGAGATTGTGGATGTAAATTACCTGTACACACCTACGCTTAAAAACTACATGGAACTGGGCTTCGGCCTGCAATATCTCAATATCAGGCTCATGTACGGCGTATCATATCACGGAGGCAATGAGGCAAAATCAGCGATAAGGCTGGGAGTGAGTCTCTAAGGCGAAAGGCGAAAGGCGAAAGGCGAAAGGCGAAAGGCGAAAGGCGAAAGGCGAAAGGCGAAAGGCGAAAGGCGAAAGGCATTATGTTAAGTAGAATAAGGAAAACTTACGAAGTTTTTAAAACTTCGTAAGTTTGGTTTGGGCAATCTACTGGGGTAATCCTTCAATCCTAAAAATCAGTGTTCAAAACCAACCACAGATAATCAGCGAAATCAACGTAATCAAAAATCACCAGCATTAAATTCAAATCAACGGTTTAACTTTGCCGCATGATCAAGAATATCTTTCCCTGCTTTATAATCATGCTTGTAGCTTTTAGCTGCACTAAAAAGAACGTGCCGCATTATACCATATCAAGGGTTACCAAATCAGATACCGCTACCAGTCTTACAGTTAAAATAGACGGCAGGCTTAAATGGGCCGAGCTGCTGAGCATCACCTCACAAATTAAAGCCGACAGCGCCAAGCTCAGCAACCTGCAACTTAACTTTTTACTGCCGGGCCATAATGATAAAAGTACTGGCGCTAATACCTTTTACGCCGTAGCTAAATATCCGCAGGGCGATAAAGTTACCATACAGGATACCACTAAGGATGCTGATGGTAATATTGTGAGGTTGAATATTATAGGTTTATCGGCAGAGAAAGCTAAATACCTGCTGGGCTTAAACCCTGCCGACCTGGATGGGAAAAATATCATAGGCAGGTTTATTGATGATAATAACCATACCGTTATTGTGCCTTTTACTGATATGGCTGGCGGTAAAAAGGAAACTTATATTATTGAGCTGGATACCGCCGGTACTGTAGTATCGCGCACTATACCTCTCATCGACAATCGCGATGGCATAGAAAAACTGCATGTAAGCCAGGCCGGCGACTATATCACCATAAAAGATAGTGTGCTTACCCAATACGCCGCACATGATATGGGCCTGCCTTATAATAGTATTAAAGCCGGTATTTAATTGCCGGTTTGCAAATGTGCCAAAATCACCACAGGCTTAATTTGGTGTTAAAAAATTGGGGGTAAGCGGTTAAATCATTCATTTGTTTGAGATTATACCGATATATTTATAGTGTTAAAAATATTGTAAATATATGAACCGAAATTTTATCAAATTTTTTGCATTAAGCGTAGCCGCGGTATTTAGTGCCTGCCTGGCTACTGCCCAGGTGAGGCTGCCCGAAGGCTACTTCCTTAAAACATTACCAAACGGGCTGGATGTGCTGGTGATTGAAAACAGCAAAGTGCCTTTAACCACCATCGAAATAGCTGTTAAAAACGGCGCTTATACCGAGGGCCCGGAGTATAGCGGCCTGTCGCACCTGTTTGAGCACATGTTTTTTAAAGCCAATAAGGACTATCCAACACAAGAGAAGTTTTTAAAACGCACGCAGGAGCTTGGCGCTATCTGGAATGGTACCACCAATACCGAGCGCGTAAACTACTTCTTTACTTTTGACAGGGATAGTCTTAAAGCAGGTTTAAAGTTCATGAATGCTGCCATCCGTTTCCCTATTTACCGCGAGGAGGATATGAAGAAGGAGCGCCCTGTGGTTGACGGCGAGTTTCAGCGTGCCGAAAGCGATCCGGGTTTCCAGCTTTGGTATGGTATGCAGCAAAAGCTTTGGGGCGATCTTATCACCCGTAAAAACCCTATCGGTATCCACGAAGTGATCAACACGGCTACGCCCGAAAAAATGATGATTATTAAGGATAAATATTATTTCCCTAATAACAGCTTGCTTACCATTTGCGGTGATGTTAAGCATGACAATGCCTTTGCCCTTGCCGAAAGCATTTTTGGCGATTGGGCCAACAGTGGTTTCGATCCGCAAACCAAGTTCCCTATCCCTGCATTTAAGCCTTTAACCAAGCCCGAGTATTTTGTTAAGGAAGCTACCATTGCCCAAACACCATACATGGAGTTTACCTGGCAGGGCCCTTCATACCCAACAGATTCTGCCGGTACGGTTACTGCCGATGTGTTTTCGACCATTGTGGGTTTAAACTCATCAAAACTACAGCAGGCATTGGTTGATAAAGGTTTGGCCAGTGGTGTTTATGTAAACTACACCACAAGCCGTTATGTAGGCCCTATTGATATTTTTGTGGTACCTAACCCTAATAAGCTTAAAGAATGCTATACCGAACTCATGAACCAGGTAAGCATGTGGAACAAAGATGATTACTTTACCGACGAGCAAATGGCTACGGCTAAAGCTATCCTGCACCGTAACGACATCCACGCTAAAGAAAAACCGTCATCATTACCAAGCCAGATCAGCTACCAGTGGTGCAGTACCTCGTTTAACTTTTATACCGATCTGGATGCAAACTATCAGAAAGTTACCCGTGCCGATATTAAAAAGTACCTGGAAACTTACATCATTGGCAAGCCATACGCTGCCGGTTTGATCATAGCGCCTGAGTTAAATAAAACAGTAAACGCGGCTTCATTTTTTGCAGCCAAGTAATTTAAAACTACCTCATCATGATGAAAAAATATATAATTGCCCTGCTGGTAGCAGCGGCTATAGGAAATACAGCAAAGGCGCAAAAACAGGCCTATGAAACCACGGTAGATGGCGTAAAGGTTATTGTACAGCCAAGCGGTAATGATATTGTGGAGATCCAAACCATTATAAAGGGTGGCGTACAAAACTACCCGGCTACAAAAGCAGGTATCGAATCGCTGGCGATGAGTGCCCTTACTGAGTGCGGCACCTTAAAGCACGATAAAAACAGCTTTAAAGATGAGCTGGATAAGGTAAGCGCCACTGTATACGGCAGCAGCAACAAAAACTACTCGGTAGTGCGCATGAACTGTATTAAAGGCGATTTTGATGTGGTTTGGCCTTTATATGTTGAGGCTATAACCCAGCCTAAATTTGACGAAAAAGAGTTTGCCCGTATTAAGCAGGATGCCATTAACAACATTAAGCAGGAAGATTCACAGCCTGATAATGCTATTGATAAGTATGCCGATAAGGTTGCATTTGCCGGCACCAACTACGCTAAAGACCCAAGCGGAACCGTAGCTATTGTTACTGCCTTAACCCCTGCCGAAACCAAGGCTTATTATCAGTCGATACTAACTAAATCGCGCCTGGTGATTGTTGTGGTTGCCGATTTGGATCAGGCTGCTATCGAAAGCAAAGTAAAAGCTATGCTGAGCGGTATTAAACAAGGCCCGGCTTTTGCCTTCAAGAAATCAACTTTCAGGGCCGACAAAAACAGCATCAATGTTGAAAAACGTGACCTGGCTACCAATTATGTAGAAGGTATTGCCAGCGGCCCTGCTGCAGGTACGCCCGATTTTAACGCCTTTAACGTAGCTATGCGCATTTTCTCGAACATGCACTTTTTAGAGGTACGTACCAACAACGGCCTATCATACGCGCCGCAGGCATGGTTCAGCGCCGGTCAAACGTCAACTGCCCGTTTCTCGGTATCTACCACCGAACCTGATAAATACATTGCCGTATTTGATAAACTGGTTGACAAAATTAAACGTGAGGGCTTTAAAGCCGATGATGTAGCCGACATGAAGGTTACCTACCTTACCGGTTTCTACTATAAAAACGAAACCAACAGCGCACAGGCATCCTCAATAGCAGCCAACGAAGTATTGCATGATAACTGGAAACGTTCGTTAACCATGGTTGATGACGTAAAGAAACTAACTGCAGATGACGTGAGCAACGCCTTCCGCAAGTACATCAACAACATTGTATGGGTATACCAGGGCGATCCTAAAAAGGTAAACCAAACACTATACATCAACGGTACACTGCATAATGGCGATAACCCGGTGATGCATTAAGGTTCATTAGTTCACTTGTTCATTAGTTCATTGGTCTTTTATGGTGATGAATCTATTGAAGATAAAAAAGGCTCGGAATTTTATTTCGGGCCTTTTGCATTTATATTAAGACAGGTCTGCGCCCTGTTGAACCAATGAACCAATGAACCAATGAACCAATGAACCAATGAACTATTCCTCCGGCAGCACGGCTTTCTTCCTCGTCCTGCTCCAGCCGGGGCCTTTGGGTTTGGTGGGTACGGTATCGCCCAGGAGTTTGCCCCATGGTTTGAGGGTATCAATCCTGTCGAAAATGATTTTGAGTACCGCTACAAAAGGGATGGACAGGAACATGCCCGACAGGCCCCAGAGCATGTTGCCCAGTAATACTACTACGATGGATATTAACGCATTGATCTGCACTTTTGATGATACAATGCGCGGCACAAGGATATTGTTATCAATAAACTGGATCACCAGGTAGGCGACGATCACCCCTAATTGTGTGCTGTAGCCATCCTTAGTTACCGTTGCCATTAACACGGGCAGGGCTATGGCTATGATACCTCCAATGTAAGGCAACAGGTTAAGGATAGCGCCTATTACGCCTATCAGAATGCCATACTTAACGCCTAACAACACTAATGCTGCCGAGTTCATGATGGCTACTATAAGCATCTCGATCAATAAACCTTGTATATAGCTTTGTATGGCCGATTTGGTTTCTTTCAGCACCTCGGCAACCTGTTTGGAGTTCTCTTCAGAAAAAACCTCGAACAGGAAATTAAGGATCAGTACTTTATAAAACAAAATCAGGAATATATACACGGGTAAAACAAACAACAGGCCGAATGTGCTTAGCACGTTACCCAGCGTACGCCCAACCATCGCCTGGCTGTTATCCATGGCATCTTTAATAAGCTGGTCCTGCTTTTGAACGGGATAGTTGAAGGTGGTGGCAACCCAATCTTTAAAGGTAATAAACAGTTCACCAAATTTCTTTTTAAGCATGGGCAGCGAGTCGCCGAACTGGATGATCTGGGTAGAGAGGAAATAGAACAGCCCAGCTAACAAAACAGCCCCAAGCAGCATAGCTAAACATATGGCTAATATCTTGGGCACCTTCCGTTCTTCCAGCCAGTTACTTACCGGGTTAAGTAAAATAGCTATAAACGCGGCAAACGCCAGGGGGATCATAACATCTGCCAGTTGGGCAAACACATAAACCAATAAAATTAACCCGAAAAGTATAACGGTACTTTTTAGGTAAAAGGGATATTCTTTAACAGCAGGCATGTGAGCAGGACTTTGTAAGCGATAAGGAACAAGACAGGCAATTGTTTGCGTTGCTGATAATTAAGCAGTTTTTAGGTGGATTGGATTGGGGTGTCCGTCCAGATAGGGGAGTAAGGGTAGTTTTGGACGGGGAGTGGACGGGGGGAACATGCGACTTATAACGCTAAAGATTTTTCAATCAAATCATCAACATCTAATTCAAAAACACTTTCAAGAGCAGTTGCAAAACTTAAATTGTCCTGATCTTCTATCATTTTACGGAGAAACAAATCGTTATCGGCGCATAGGGCTTTTAACGTTCTTATCCTATTAATATGCTTAGCGCGATCAGAGTATACTTCGGCTTTGTTTACGCCTAAAAAATCAATGAGATTTTGTGCCTCGATATCATCAGCATTTAATGGAACGAAAATGCCGTCTTCGTATTTTATTCTATCTTTTATATCAATATCGTAAGGGATTAATATAGGCAGAAACGGTTCGATGAATTTGGGTTTGTGACTATTTAGCCAATGTAAGGTAGCGTACCAGTTATAATAGCCGTCATTGGTAGTATTCTTTTCACGGGGATCGAAATGCTCGATATCAACGCTATCAGTATGTTTTATGTAGCGTTCAGAGTAGGCACAAAACCCGCTTTGTTCTTTTATTAATGCTTTGCGGATTTTATTTCTGTCAGAAACATTTTCGTAACTAAGGTTCCCGGAAACAATAGCCGAAGTATTTTCCTTCCTAAAATACCTCATTGCCAGAGAAGTTGTAATCGTTACCTATTTGCATAAATTCATCTAATAACCGGCTTTTTTCCTGATCATCAGCAACTTTAGGTATTATTCTTTTGAGTTCGATATAACGCTCCCATTTTTTGATACCTTCCTTGCCTAATAGGCTGCGCACATTGAAATCTTTTACCAATAAATCGTTAGGATCATCACCTATTGGTGTTTCTCCTGTACGGGTATATACGGTTCCATCATCGTTAAAATCTAAGATAATTCGTTCGTAAGACTCAAACTGAGCTGCAATAATGGGACTATGAGTGGCTACAAAAAATTGAGTATTTTTAATAAAGCCCAAATATGTTTCTATCAAACCGTATAAAAAATCAGGATACAGATTATTTTCGGGTTCATCTATTAAAAGAAATCCGTTTTGAATATCCCTGTTAAAATACAAGGAGTATATATGCCCTAATCTGAAAATAAAATTTCTGATCCCGTTGCTTAACTGATTGTAGCCAATCCGTTGGCCCCCACCTTTTATATTTATATATGCTTTTAAATTGTCGTTTAATTGTACTGGATTACTGGCATTTTTGCTGTCGAATTCTAAATTTGCCTTATTTAATATGCGGTCCCAGAGAATGGCGATTTCATCAAGTATTTTAGGGTTGTTTTTTTCAAATTCCTCCTGTACCTCCCTCACTGTTTTATCGAGATTTATATCAAGGTTTTGAAATTCGCGTAAATCATTTTCTCGTTTTTTAACTTGGTAGGTTAATACGTTCCAGAAATTTTTTATTGAATCGTTTGATATCAGATGTGCATAAGGAAATAAATCGAAAAGTTTTATTGCTTCATTTAACGATGTTTGCGGAACATCATTAATTTGAGAATAGGCGTTGTGATCACTTTCAGAAGGGACATAAATTAATAAGTCAGATGAGTTTTTAGCAAAGGGTATTTTAGAAAGAACTTCATCTGTATTGTTATATTTAAATAAAGAATAATCTTTTACGAATTTTAATGGATTATCGAAATATTTCTTTTTCCAATTATTAATACCGATTATGTTTTCATTAAATACACAGTAATGATCTACAGTTGATTTCAATACGTATAATTTAGTTCCTTGTAGCTCAATTTTAAAAATTACACTGATGCCTGAATTAGCAAGTAATAAGTGTATGTTATGATAAATTAAGGTAAGTAGAGTTGTTTTACCTGTCCCATTCCTCCCAATAAAACAAACCTTATCCAAGGCCTGTCCGGCTTTTTCATGCCCGGCAGGGTAGGTAAAATCAAGCTCGAAGTTCTTAAATTGTTGGTAATCGTATAGGTAAATGCCTAATAATTTCATATCCTCAAGTTACACTATATTAATTAAACCGTCAATTCATCAATATTAACTCAACACATTCCTCCAGCTCACCAGATCGCCAATGATCTTATCCAACTGATCGGCAGCTACGCGCTCCTGGGCCATGCTGTCGCGGTGGCGGATGGTTACGGTATTATCTTCTAATGTCTGATGATCTACAGTGATGCAGAAAGGCGTACCTATGGCATCCTGACGGCGGTAGCGTTTACCGATGGCATCTTTTTCCTCGTACTGGATATTGAAATCAAGCTTCAGTTTATCCATGATCTCGCGGGCTTTCTCCGGCAGACCATCTTTTTTAGTAAGCGGGAAAATAGCAGCTTTCACCGGTGCCAGGCAAGGGTGCAGGCGTAACACGGTACGGCTGTCTTGTTTCTCTTCGGTGCTCAGGTCTTCCTCTTCGTAAGCGTTGATCATGGTAAGCAGGAACATCCTGTCTAAACCTATTGATGTTTCAATTACGTAAGGGATATAGTTACCGTATGGTTTACCTGTTTCAGGATCAACCTCCGGGTCAAAGTATTGCATTTTTTTGCCTGAGAACTCCTGGTGCTGGCTCAGGTCGAAATTGGTACGGCTGTGGATGCCTTCAACCTCTTTAAAGCCAAACGGAAATTCAAACTCAATATCATAAGCAGCATCGGCGTAATGAGCCAGTTTGGTGTGCTCATGGTAGCGATATTTTGCGGCATCGGTACCCAAAGCAAGGTGCCATTTTAAGCGGGCTTCCTTCCACTGGTCAAACCATTCTTTTTGAGTGCCGGGGCGAACGAAGAATTGCATCTCCATTTGTTCAAACTCGCGCATACGGATAATGAACTGACGGGCAATAACCTCGTTACGGAAAGCCTTACCAATTTGCGCAATACCGAAAGGGATTTTCATCCTGCCCGATTTTTGCACGTTTAAGTAGTTTACGAAGATACCCTGAGCAGTTTCGGGACGCAGGTAGATAGTATCTGCATCATCAGCAACAGCGCCCATCTGGGTGCTGAACATGAGGTTAAACTGGCGCACTTCTGTCCAGTTGCGGGTACCGCTTACAGGGCAGGCAATTTCGTGCTCAATGATCAGATCGCGCAGGCGCGGCAGGTCTTCGGCTTTAAGGGCCTCATCCATATCGTGCTGTAGTTTTTCTGCCTTATCGGTTTTGCCTTCGTTATCGTATTTGGCTATTTTATCTTCCAGTAACTGATCGGCGCGGTAGCGTTTTTTTGAGTCTTTATTATCGATCATCGGATCGCTGAAGCCATCAACGTGACCGCTTGCTTTCCAGATCTTAGGGTGCATAAATATGGCCGAATCGATACCCACAATGTTATCATTCATTTGCACCATAGCTTTCCACCAGTAAGTTTTGATGTTGTTTTTGAGTTCGGCACCGTTTTGGCCGTAATCATAAACTGCACTTAAGCCATCATAAATCTCGCTGGAAGGGAAAACAAAGCCATATTCTTTGGCGTGCGATATAACATTTTTAAAAAGTTCGTCGGTTGATTTGCTCATAATAGCTGCAAAGATAATTTTTGATTTCGGAATTGGGAATTTCGATTTCGGATTTAGTTTGATTTAACGTTCCATCAGGGTCTATCGCAGAGGACCCTGATGGCTTCACCAAGCAGGTACGCCTGCTTTTCGCACGTTATATAATAGTCTGCCGTTACAGCAGAACATCAGGGGCCTCTACGAGTTTAAGTTAGCCCACAAAATTGTTTTGCCGTTTAATCAGCAAGGCGTTCTGTTTTGCCCAGAGGGGGCAAAGGGTATTTCTATACTTTTTATGCTACAAACCTTTTGCACCTCTGGTGCATCTGTCCTTAAGCATCTCAATTAATACCTGATTACCTTGTAAAACCTTGCCGGCCCCAGCGGGGCCACGTGTTTATAGCATTAAAAGAAGGCTTTTTTTGGCTCCGTAGGTGCCTACTGTTGAACTTTCAGATTGGTGAATTTTGTGGGTTAACTTAAATCTACGAGAGACCCTGATGGGACACAAATGAGTTTGATTTCGGAATTGCCTGGATGGCAGGGTGTCCGTCCGTCCAGGGGATAGGCATCTTTGGACGGACGGACACCCAATGTTGTGATTGATTCTTTAAATTAAAGAAATTTCTTTATATTTGTATGTCGGGTTATAATCTTGAATAAAGCTTGTCCGCTTTTGTTCGCCCATATCCGTTCCCCCGGACGGACGGACACCCACATCCGAAATCGTGTATCTCCACATCTTCTACAGATCGGCAGCATCCGCTTCCTTTCAAAGCAATATATAAATATTAGCTATTGGAGGGGTATTTTCTAAAAACATCATTTTTGCTAAAAACACGCAAGGCAGGTGTTATTTAAAGACAGATTCTTTACTTGATTGAGCTTGTTTAACAATCCTTAACTATACACATGGTTCTGTAAACCGTACAATTCCTTGCTACTATCACTCAATAGTTATTTGGGGGTTTATTGATTTTGCAGGATATAATGTCTCAATATCCAGTTATTCGGTCAACTGTTTCTCATAATTTGTAAACCATTTACAATTATTACCAATAGTTATAAACTATTGGCTGTTTTGCATTATTATTGTATTAAGCCTACGATACCGATCACAAATGGAACAAATCGTTAAAATACTCTCTGCAAAATACGTTACCCACAATGTGAGGCAATTCAGGCTTGAAAAACCTGCCGGTTATAGCTTTATACCTGGGCAGGCTACTGAGTTATCAATCAATAAGGAGGGTTGGCGTGAGGAAACACGTCCTTTCACCTTTACCTGCCTTAACGATGATGATTACCTTGAATTTACGATTAAAACCTATACCGATCACGATGGTGTAACCAACCAGCTAAGCAAGGTTAAGGAAGGCGATGAGCTTATTATTCGTGATGTTTGGGGTGCTATTGAATACAAAGGTGCCGGTTACTTTATTGCAGGTGGTGCAGGTATTACGCCATTTTTGGCTATACTGAGGCAATTAAATAAGGATGGCGCAATAGGCGATAACAGGCTTATATTTTCTAACAAAACTGATAAGGATATTATTTTGAGCGATGAGCTGAAAAGCATGCTTGGTGCAAACGCGCATTTCGTTATTACTGGTCAAAAAGATAGTATGTATGATAACCGGCGTATTGATGCTGATTTTCTGAAAGCCGAAATAAAAGATTTCTCAAAGCATTTTTACATATGCGGCCCTGACGCTATGGTTGCTGAACTCAGCGACATATTAGGGCAACTCGGAGCTGATAGTGACTCCGTTGTATTTGAAAGGTAGTTTATGCGGAGACGCATCACGTGCGGTCTTCTATGCTTTGTCTTGCATGTTATCCCTGCATATTACAGACACATGTGGTGCGCCTCTGCAAAACACCTTTATTATTTAGTCAGCATTTATAAAACTGTACTGTCCGTCCGTCCGGGGGAATCACATAGTCCGACAGCAGGCGGACAGGCTTTATAAGCTACACGATTGTAATACGTTTTTTACAAACGATATGTTGTCCAGTGGTAGCAAAAAATTGTCGGAATGACATTCATATGAATTTTAGTAGACTAATAGTCCCGGGGACTGTCCGCAGGTTTTCACCTCCCTGAACGGACGGACAGATGTCGACCTTTCGTCCATCAACACTGTGCTACTCTTTTCCCGACATCCGCCAAATCTCAAATCTCAGGTCTCAAATCTCATATCTAATACCCCACATCTCATATCTAAAGCATATTTTTACAGCCATGAGTATCAGTGTTGAGGCATTAACCAAGGTTTACGGCGTACAAAAGGCTGTTGATGGCATTAGTTTTACTGCGCAGCCCGGTGTATTGGGCTTTTTGGGCCCTAACGGTGCAGGTAAATCAACCACCATGAAAATCCTTACAGGTTTTATTCCGCAAACATCGGGTACGGCATCGGTATGTGGGTTTGACGTGGCTAAGCAGCCTCTTGAGGTTAAACGCCGCATCGGTTACCTGCCTGAAAGCAACCCATTGTACACTGATATGTATGTTAAAGAATCGTTGGGTTTTGTTGCAGGCATCCATAAAATTCATGAGCCTGCCAAACGTATTGCCGATATCATTGAACAAACAGGCCTCGGCCCCGAGCAGCATAAAAAGATTGGGCAGCTATCAAAAGGCTATCGTCAAAGGGTAGGACTGGCGCAGGCCATGCTGCATGATCCCGAAGTACTGATACTGGATGAGCCAACCTCCGGTCTCGATCCTAACCAACTGATCGGCATCCGTCAGTTAATTCTCGACCTTGGCAAAACCAAAACCATCGTACTGTCAACCCATATTATGCAGGAGGTTGAGGCGGTATGCAGTCAGGTGATCATCATTAATAAGGGTACTATTGTAGCCAACGATACCCTGCAGCAGCTCCGGAAAAACAATGGCGGTAAGTCGCTCGAGGAGGTGTTTATTAGTCTAACCAATAATTAAAAAACACGTCATTCTTCATACCCGAAAGGATGTGGTGAAATAATCGTTTTTTGTTATTATTACACCTAACTATTACCCATTTAATATTTTTTAACATTTTTTGTAACGAAGTGCCGGTTTATTGCATCTATATAAGCAAACCCGGCGAAGCGGAGGTACCCCGCCTTGCCAACCTTTATTACATTATTGTTATATGAAAAAACTACTTTTATCATTAGCCTTTTTAGGCTTCATGGCCGTAGCGGCCCACGCACAATCATCATCAGATGGAGGCAAATTTAGTATAGGTGTTGAAGCCGGCTTACCGGTTGGCGACACGCACAACATTTCAAATTTTGCCATTGGTGGATCACTTAAGTATGATCATCCTATTGCCGATCATTTGTATTTAACTGGTTCGGCTGGTTATACCCGCTTTTTGTATAAAAGTGAGGTTAAAGATTTTTTAAACAAATCGGGCGAAGGATTTATTCCGGTTAAAGCGGGTATTAAATACTTTTTTGACGATGCCTTTTTTGCAGAAGGTCAGTTAGGCGCTGTATTCAGCACCGAAAGTGGCGGCGGTACCGGATTTGCTTACGCTCCGGGCGTAGGTTATAGCTTTGCCGGTGGACTGGAAGCTGGCGTACGTTACGAAGGCTGGTCGCACGATGGCACTGTAAGCCAGGTAGCGCTGCGGGTAGCATTCAAATTTTAAATATTTTAATTAGCATAGGGGGCCGTTTCCAAAAGGGAACGGCCTTTTTTAATAATATCTTCATCGTTATAGGCAGATCAATATAGTATCTTCGGCGCGGTATGAAAAAACTGTTATTGCTGCTCCTTATTTTTCCTGCTTTTAAAATCTATGCCCAGGATGTACCTAAACCGTCTACCGCTTTTAGTGCCGGTGTTGAGTTTGGTATCCCATCCCGAAGCCTGTATAATGTAGGTGTTGGTGCATCGCTTAAGTTAGAACAGCCGGTGCTAAGCCCGGTAAGTTTGACGCTTACGGCAGGGTTCAGTAGTTTTTTTCGTAAAGATTCTCCGTTTAACAATGGCCATTCGGGCGGCGATATTTTTGTACCCTTAAAAGCAGGGGTAAGGTATAACGTAGGTTCGGGCGTGTTTTTGGAAGCCGAAGCGGGTAGTGCTATTGAACTTAATTATGATGAGCGCAAGCTGTTTGCCTTTTCCCTTGGTCCGGCCATTATGATTCCTACGGGCACAGATAGCCGTAATTTTGAATTAGGACTGAGGTACGAGAGTTGGTCGGCCCATACCTTACAGCAAACAGCTATCAGACTTGCTTATAGGTTTGGCAGGTAATTATATTTGTTTTTTGTAGCGATATATTGCCGAAGGGCGTATTATTGTTAAACAGCACCTGCAACCTTTATAATATGACCGATAAACCTATCTGCATCCTCCTAATTTTATTATTTATTGTGTTTTCATTTGCAGCTAAAGCACAGCGTGGCAAGCAAACATCGTTAAGCGCAGGTTCTGAAATAATTGTACCGCTTAATATGGATTACCGCAGGGATAACGGCACCGACTTTAATACAAACCTCGGTTTTAGCATTAACCTTAAGCTGGAAAAACCCATAACCGAAACCCTGCACTTTACAGCTGCCACCGGTTTGGTTTTTACCGAATCAAACCCGCAGTATTTATATTTAAATTTTAACCCCAACTATTCAGGCTCATCAAACGTTTTCTACGATAATGGCTATCATGATCTTTATGCCTATCTGCCCGTAACTGCAGGCTTAAAATATTACTTTACAAAATACTTTTATGTAAATGCCGAAGCGGGCAGCGCTTTCAGTATCAATAACAGGGCTCGCACCTCGTTTATTTATGCAGGAGGGGCAGGGGCTGTTGTGCCAATTGGCCCTCATCACGGGCTCGATTTTGGGTTGCAGCTTGAAAGTGGTTATAAAAATACCGATTATGATCACCCTATCAGTCAGCTGGGTTTAAATGTAACTTATAAATATAGGTTTTAGAGTTTTGCAACTTGTCCGGTTTTTGGCCGCAGGTGGTGGTTCCCGAAACGGACGGACACCGGGTTAGTAGCTGGCACTAAGCGGCAGATTGCAATAGTGTTGTGGATTGTCTGTAAGTTCAAGCGTCTCCGCAAATTCAAGCATCCTTCGCTTGAGCTACGCTTTAACGTAAGCGTGGACGCTTGCCTGAGTTTCGGTTCAAGCGGAGGACGCTTAAGCCTGCCATAGAAATAAATCCGAAATCGAAATTCCGAAATCCGATATCCAAACGTTGCACTTTGCTTTGGCGCAATATTGTTGTAATTTCGGCGCTTAACACAATATATTATAACGTGCTGAGCATCCTTAAAAAAGAAATAATATCCTACCTCAGTTCGCTGGTGGCCTATGTTACTATCGGTGTGTTTTTATTGGTGCTGGGCTTGTTTTTATGGGTATTCCCCGATTCAAGCATCCTGGAATATGGCTATGCCGGGCTCGAAAGCCTGTTCAGCACTGCACCTTACCTGTTCATGTTCCTGATCCCAGCCATAACCATGCGCTCCCTTGCCGAAGAACGTAAGGAGGGGACCTTTGAGCTGTTGTTTACCCGCCCTTTAAAAGATTGGGAAATAGTACTGGGTAAATACCTTGCCTGTTTATTAATAGTTCTTTTTGCCTTACTGCCCACACTGGTTTATTACTATTCGGTAAATGCATTAGGGATGCCGCATGGCAATATTGATACCGGGGCTGTAATAGGTTCATATATTGGTTTGTTTTTATTGGGTGCTGTATTTGTGGGGATAGGTTTGTTCACTTCATCTATCACCAAAAACCAGATCATTGCCTTTACGATATCCGTTTTCCTGTGTTTCTTTTTTTACAGTGGCTTTGATTCAATCAGTCAGCTGTTATCCCTGCAGGACCTGGGCTTGCAAAATTTAGGTATCACCCAGCACTATGATTCGGTAAGCCGTGGTGTATTGGATACCCGCGATCTGGTTTATTTCATCATCACCACTGGTATATTTATATGGCTGACCCTTTTTTTGCTGGCAAAACAGCGCCAGAAGGGCTTGGGCGGTACTGTGATGATCAGTGTGTTGGGAGTTTTGGTTTTTCTGGGGATACTATCATCATTTACTTTTACCCGTTTTGATTTTACTGCCGAAAAGCGTTATACCATATCGCCAATCAGCAGGCAAATTATGGATAACTTGCCTAAGAAAGTAAAAGTGGTAGTTTACTTACAGGGCGATAACCTGCCGGGCGGATTTAAACGCCTGCAAAGCGCCACGCGTGATATGCTGAGCGATTTACAGGCTTACAGTCACGGCAAGATTCAGTTTGAGTTTCGCGACCCGCTGAAGGGTTTAAATAACGATCAGCAGAACGAGGTGATCCAGAATATGGCTGTCGAAGGTGTTGAACCAACAAACCTGAGCGTTAAAACAGATAATGGTGTATCACAAAAGCTGATATTTCCATCAGCGCTGGTATCGGCAGATGGGAAAGATATCCCGGTGAAGCTGCTGCTGAGCAGGATAGGTCTTTCGCCAGATGAAGTGCTGAACAACTCTATCCAAAACCTGGAGTATGCATTTTCATCAGCCATAAAGAAGGCCGATAACGGAGGCCGACCGCAAATTGGTTTTACCGAAGGGCACCACGAACTAACCGACCTGCAACTGAACGACGCCATGAAAACCCTTGCCGAAGGTTTCCAGGTAGGCCGGGTTGATTTGAATGCCATTTCGTTTGCCGATCTGCAAAAGATCAAATTACTGGTAATAGCCAAGCCCGATCAAAAGTTCAGCGAGGTAGAGAAATTCAAACTCGACCAGTACATCATGCACGGAGGCCGGGTGCTATGGGCTATAGACCAGGTAAGCGCCGAGCTCGATAGTCTTCGCGGGCATGGTGGCGAGCAGCTCGCTTTCCCCAAACAGCTTAATCTGGATGATCAGCTTTTCCGTTATGGTATTCGTATCAATTACGATTTGATAGCTGATATGAATTGCTCGCAGATTCCTATCAGTACAGGCAATGTTGGCGGGCAGGCGCAGATCCAGATGCTGCCATGGCTGTATTACCCGGTTTTTATACCCTTAAGCAAGCATCCGGTAGTAAAAAATTTAGATGGTATCAGCAGCGAGTTTGCAAGTACCATCGATATCCTCGATACCAAAAACGTAAACAAAACGGTGCTGCTAACTTCATCGCCTTATAATAAAAAGCTAACCGCCCCGCATATATTATCATTACAGGCTTTAGAGCAGGAGCCCAATCCCAAAGAGTTTCAAAGCACGCCTAAAATAACCGGCGTATTGCTGGAAGGTAGTTTTGTAAGCGATTGGCAAAACCGCCCGCTCCCCGAAGGACTTAAAGAGCAGGTTGCCATACAGCAGCAAAGTGTGCCCACTAAAATGATAGTGATAAGCGATGGTGATGTTTTAAAGAACCAGGTAGGCAGCGATGGCTCGCCTTATCCCTTAGGTTATGATCATTATACACATCAAACCTACGGCAATAAAAACCTGCTCCTTAACATAGCCGATTACATGACCGACGATTCGGGACTGATAGCCCTGCGTACCAAGGAAATCAAGATCCGCCTATTGGACAGGGCGCGCATCCGCAGCGAAAAAATGTACTGGCAGCTGGTTAATACCATTGCACCGCTGGTTTTAGTGTTAATATGTGCTATTTTTCAACATTATTTACGCAGGCAAAAGTATGCCCGTTAAATTTTCTATTTTTGATAGATTAATTACAACCATATGAGATTTATTGTTTCTACCTCAACATTACTCAAACAACTGCAATCGGTAAGTGGTGCGTTAAGCAGCAGTACTGTGCTGCCGATACTGGAAAACTTTTTGTTCGAGATAAAGGATGGGAACTTGACCATTTCTGCTACCGACCTGCAAACCAGCATGACCACCTCTTTACCGGTTGAGGCTAAAGAGAACGGCAGGATTGCTATCCCGTCGCGTATATTGTTAGAGACCCTGAAATCATTACCCGAGCAGCCTGTTGCTTTTTCGGTTGATGATAAAACCTTCGCCATTGAAATTAATGCAGGCGATGGTAAATACAAACTGAGCGGCGAAAACGGTGAGGATTTTCCAAAGATCCCCGTTGTTGAAAACGCATCGTCAGTAAACCTGCCTGCTTCAGTTTTAGCGGAAGCTATCAACAAAACCATTTTCGCGGTAAGTAATGACGAGCTTCGCCCGGCTATGACAGGTGTTTACTGCCAGCTAAGCACATCGGCACTTACTTTTGTTGCTACCGATGCACACAAACTGGTTCGTTATCGCCGTAAAGATGCAAAGGCTGCAAGCACTACATCGTTCATCCTGCCTAAAAAAGCTTTAACCCTGCTTAAATCATCATTACCAAGCGATGATGTGAATGTATCGGTTGAGTATAACACCACAAGTGCTTTCTTTAAGTTTGGCAATATCAACCTTGTTTGTCGTTTAATTGACGAACGTTACCCTGACTACGAGGCGGTTATCCCGCAAAATAACCCTAATAAATTAAATATCGACAGGCTTACCTTCCTGGGTTCGTTAAACCGTGTGGCTATTTACGCTAACAAAACCACCCATCAGGTAAGGCTTAAAATAAACGGCAGCGAGTTAAATATCTCGTCAGAAGATATTGACTTTGCTAATGAGGCCCACGAGCGTTTAAGCTGCCAATATGAGGGCGAAGACATGGAAATTGGATTCAATGCAAGATTTTTAATAGAAATGTTGAAGAATTTAAGTTGCGAAGAAGTATCTTTGGAAATGTCAACTCCAAACCGTGCCGGCTTATTGCTGCCACAAGGCGGAGATGAGAATGAAGATGTGCTGATGCTGGTTATGCCGGTGATGCTCAATAGCTATGCTTAAGTGTAAACTTAAATTATAAATCCAAAACTAAGTCCGGTATCATAAACCGGACTTTTTTTGTTCAACACCCAATACCAAAAATTACAGTAAGCAGTTATAGCTTATAATTGTATATGAATATAAAGGTTAAAGTTTTATTGATGATGGCGGTAGCAGCGGGTTACCTTGTATCGTGCAAAAAAAACAACGATAAGCCCGATGTGGTAGATTCGTCAACATCATCGTTAAATGTTATTAATGCTACCTTCAATAATGTTAATGTTTACATTAACGGTACAAGGGTAAACAATACAACAACTTTTTACCCGGGCGGCACGCTTGGTTATATTTCGGTAAAAGCGGGTACACAAAACTATTCGGTTAAGTTAGATGGTCCTAATAACCCCAATCCGCTGTTTAGCCTACCCTTAACTTTAAGTAAGGATTCGGTGTATTCATTTTACATAGGCGGTAATTCAACAGATCAGGTTTTTAAAACTACCGATGTATTGGTTGCCGATACAGGCAGTTCTCCAAAAGCAAAGATCAGGTTTGTAAATGCTTCGCCGGATGCGGGGAATATAAGTGTACATTTTGAAGGTACAACGGCTGCCTTAGATACCGAAAAAGTAAAGGATCTTGCTTTTAAAGGTACCTCAACTTTTTATTTGGTAGCGCCGGGAGAGCATAATATGGCGATGCATTCGGCGGCGTTTCCGGGTACTATTGTAAGGGATACGGTGTCACTAACTGCCGGCAAGATATACACCTATTACGGTTTTGGTAATAAAAGTACCGGTTTGGCAACAGGCCTGTTCACTAATCAATAATTACATTAATGGCTAATAAAAATAAAAGCAAGGTACTGGTTTCGTTTTTTGTAGCTGTGATATTCGGCCTTGTTGTTTGTGCTGTTTCATCATGCGGTAAGGGGGGCAATGCATCAGCTGTAGGCCTTAATACCGGGCTTCAGATAGTTAATTTGAGCCCCGATATTCAACCGGTATATCTTTATCAGCATTATATCAGGTATAGCACCACTACTTATACTTATCCAAACAGTTCGGGTTATTTTTACCTTTCAACACTTGAACCGCCTTTGCAATTGCGTACGGCAACTGCGGCTCCGGTAATTTTGCTTCAGTTTGATACCACACTTAAGGCCAACCGGAAGTATACCATGTTTATAACCGGCTTCAGAAAGGATAACTCATTTGTGAGTTCATTTATAGTATCCGATAGTACAAGCCTGCCAACAATAGGAAAGGGAAAAGTGAGGTTTGTGCATGCTTCGCCCAATACAGCTGCGCTGGATTTGCGGGCTAATGACACACTTGTTGTAAGTGGTACAACTTTTAACAAGGTATCTAAGTACGTTGAGCTTACTGCCGGTAATTATAACTTTACCATCACTACAACCCGAACGCCTACCAAAATTGAAACAACCCTGCAAAATATAACTATACAGGACGGGCGTGCTTACACCATTTACACCCAAGGCATTGTTGGCAGTGCCGACTCCCTGGCTTTTGGTGCAGGAGTACTTACTAATAATCTGCTTAGTAAGACACTTCAATAGTGCCGTTTTGTTTAATATTTATATTTTTGGGCAAAAATTTAGCCTGTGGAAGTAATAAAAAGCATAATCGACTTTGTACTGCATATTGATAAGCACCTTGTGCAAATAACCAGCACTTACCAGGGGTGGACCTACCTTATCCTGTTCCTGATCATTTTTGCCGAAACAGGTTTAGTTATCTTTCCTATTCTTCCCGGCGATTCACTGCTGTTTGCTGCAGGCGCCCTTATTGCCGGCGGTAATTCTGGTTTGGATATCTGGGTATTGGGCCTCATTTTAATTGCTGCAGCTTTTATTGGTAATACAGTAAATTATTTTGTTGGCAATTATCTCGGCGTTAAAGTATTTAAAGAAGAAAACAAGGTTCTGAAACTGGAATACTATCTTAAAACACAGGCCTTTTTTGATAAACATGGTGGCAAAGCGGTTATCTTTAGCCGGTTTATGCCCATCATTCGTACCATAGCACCTTTTGTGGCAGGAGTTGGTAAGATGCCTTTTTTAAGATATAGCCTTTACAATATCATAGGCGGCGCTTCATGGATCATTGTATTCCTGTTTGCAGGCTATAAATTAGGCCAGGTAGATATCATAGCGAAAAACTTTTCGCTGGTAGGGGTGATCATTATCCTGGTATCGATATTACCGCCAATTTTTGCTGCTGTAAAAGGCCGCACGGCCAAGAATCCGGCTTAATCATAAAATTATTATTCCTTGATGCTGTTAATTGATAGCATCAAGGATCATAGTTCCCATCAGTTTTTCGCCTCGATAGGTTTCGGATTTAACAAAACGGCCGAGCTTTGGACTATACCACTCGGTTACGTGAAAGTTAAAGGGAATGCCAATGCCCATCATTTTCATTTTGGTAGTAGCGTCATAACTTATTTGTAAACAGTCAAAGCTGCCTGCATTGGTAGTTATGGTTTCGGCTTGCCCCACTTTGCGGTTTTTAATATCCATTTGCAGGTTGGCCATTTGTGCGCCGCCACTTCCCATATCAATAGTAACTGAGCCATCATCTAAAGTTTGCCCGGCGTGCATATCGGTAGGGTAAGTGAGGTACTTAGCTTCGCCACTTACCTGCATATTGCCTTTCATGTTTGCGGCGGGGACAAATGATTTCATATCTACCTTTATGGTATTGCCGTCGCATATCATTTCAGAATCGCCGCTACCTATAGGTTTTCCATTTTTGTCGTTTATTTCGGCGTGTACTGTAACCGTTGTGGCATCTTTTTTAGTAGTAGTATAAACGGCGGTCATCTGTTGTTTGCCTTTGGCATCCTGGTTTACATAGGTAAGCTTTTTGCCGTTAACGTTGTTTACAAACTGGCTGCAATTTTGGGCGAGACCTATTTTACAAATAAGCATAAATAGCAGCACTATTAACTTTTTCATAGCATAATAATTTAATGTGGATGGTTTACGCTAAGTTGAGAGAAAAGCAATGCCGAAACAATGTTGCTACTACCCGTTTTAGTTTCGGGTTTTACGCTATTAGTGGTTAGTTACCAGTACTTTGCCTGACCGATACATCAGTTCCTCTTGCTGAAGCTGAACCTTTTGCTCATCCGTTAAAGGCTTTGCGATAAGCTTATTCAGATCCGGCTGCCCGGCATCAACCCAGGCCGAATACCAAAAACTTCCTACAGAAAGTATAGACGCCTGCATTTGTCTCACTACCATCCCCTTCAGCATTTTGTGATAAGCTAGGCTATAGGCGGCAGAGTAATCATTGATTTGTTTTTTACCATGCTGCACCAACTCGTATTTTTTATCCTGCGGATAGGTTTTATTTAGGATACGTTCAAATCGTAAAACAGTATCAACTTGTTTATAAGTAGCCTTGCAGATACGGAACGCCTCATTAAGTGGGTTATCTACATAGTGGGCCTTGCCAACGAAGTAGTTATAATGATCGGCAAATAATTCGGGCAGGCGGCTTTCCCAAAGGGCGTGGATACCGGTTTGCCCGGTGAGCTGGCCGTTATAGTTTTGGGTGAGGTGCAGTGGCACATGGGCATCGGCAATATAATGCCCTAAGTATGCCGAAGCATTAAGTATATCGGTAGTATCATGCGCCTTGAAGGCCCGCACCAGCCTGTAATATTGGTATTGAATAGCCCAAGGAACAGTGCCGTATTTAATGACGGTATCTTTGGAGTATTTGGTAACGGCGTCCTTCCACTTTTTAGGCATGGTCTCAAATGGCTTTTTGCCATAATGGTCGGCATCAAAGAAATGGCGTGGCGCTTCGGACGAGTCGACATAGCGGCGTTTATCCGGACTAACGGCATGTTCGGTTATGTAACCGATATTGGCCTTGTAGAAACCGGCCATGGCCTTAGGCAGCGTGAAAACAGCCAACCGGTTGATGCGGTAATGCGCAAAGAACCCCCATGATGAGCATAACATGATTAAACAGATACCTGTTATGCTTAAAATTATACGGCGGTTCATGAAGGTAAAGATGCAATTTAAAGAGGGAGTTTTAATTACAAATTGTACTTCTCTCTCAATTGGCTGCTTACTTTATTGGCGTCATCAATAATACTCTCCGGAAATCCGACACCTTTTAATACTGCGATGCCATTTCGGTTTTTAAGCAGGCCTTCTTTGATTTTATAATCAAATACCAGCCGGTTGTCACCAATTACTTCCTCAAAAGAGAAAACTTTATAATCACTGCCCAGCAGTTCGGCCAGCTCCAGATCGTGTGTTGATACAAACACGAAGCTTTGATTTTGAATAAGATAGGTCAATACTGCTTTTGCTGCGGCTATCCGTTCGATGGTATTTGTGCCCCTGAAAATTTCGTCGATGATCACGAGGCTGTTAACGGGTTTGCTGGCCATAGCCTGGGTAACTATATTTTTAACTGCCAATGCCTCGGCCTGGAAGTAGCTTTTGTTGTCGCCCAGATCATCCATCATATCAATGCTGGTAAATATTTTAAGCGGTGGGGCATGGTAAACTGTAGCAAAACTGGTATTAATAGTTTGTGACAGCAGAGTATTGATAGCGATGGCCCTTATGAAAGTGGTTTTGCCCGACATATTGGAGCCGGTTACCAAAACACCCCGGGCGTTATCGATAGAAATGGAATTTGATACACAGTTTTCAATGAGGGGGTGATAAAGATCGTTAATAATGATATTGGTATTGCCGGTTGTTAGCTGCGGTATGCAATAATGAGCTGCACCATCCCGTACCGATTGGATAGCAATGGCAACATCTACTTCGGCAACCGCTTCGTAAATAACTTTTATATCAGTAAGATATTTGTTCACCTTGCTGATGGATTTTATAAACACCAGCGGCTCAACAAGGAGGAACATTTTCAACCATTCGGTTACCAGGTAATAAATATCGGTAGGGTCAATAGTTGCTTTGTTTTGCAGGGTAATATAATTTAACGACTTTTTGAGTTTACCCATGTTAGCCATGCTTAGATTTATGTTTTCATTATCCCTGAGCAGGTTGTGGTTTTTAAGCCAGTTTGATACCTTGAATAAAACCAGCAGTTGTGGTAATGAGTGCGTGTAATTCAGCATCTGGGTTTTATTGCTATAGTGAATAACTACATTGGCTATCATTAAAACCAGCAATAGCATAAACATAAATTGATTGGGGATTATAAAAAGGCTGAATGCTACCCCGGTGATCAAAAATGGTGCTATGCTGATATAAAAATTACCGATGGCCGGAAATATAGAATAGTGTGGTTTCCCGAAGAGTTCGGGCAGGTAATAGGCATCATTATTTCCTAATTCGGATAGTTTAAGTTCCGCGTTTTCTCTCAGTTCCTTATTAGCTGTCGCAAGCTTTATTCGTTGTTCAAGTGTTTCAAAATAATCAGCTGAAATTTGTGGTGAATGCAACTGCTTATATAAGTATTGCTGACCAGGTTTAGAGTTGGTGCGGTCGATGTATTCAAATACGCCGTCGATATCCAGATCTGTGGCGGTATCTGCCGAGATTTCACTTGCGCCGCCATAAGCTGTTAAATAACTGCTGATCGGTTTGAAGTTTCTGCCGGCTATTATAGGCTTGCCCCAGCGTTCCTTTATTTCGGCAAGTTTCTTTTTTTGTTGGGATTTGCTTTTTAAATGGCTTATTAAGATAAATATAAAAGGCAGCAGTATGACGATAATGATCCAATATATCATGTGTGAATGTAGTATTAGTAAGCTGTTGTTGCTTATTAGATAATACCCGCATGTAATTGTTTCATCGATACGAAATAATGTTGAGCTTACAATCTCCCCGAATAAACTTTGGTATCGTAATTAATAACTATCACACCATCCTGCTGATATTTATCAAAAAGAGCCTGTAAATCATCGATCATTGGCTGGGAGCCTATATCCTCGCGCGTAGGCATATACGATGACGAAAGCAGCCGGCCTTTCAATCCTTCAAAATCGAATACCTGTTTATTAGAAAATACCTCTAGGTGGACTGGTTCGGGGTTAAAGAAAGCCGCAATATGTTCGGTATCGATGTTGCGGTGATCAACCTTTACATAATCATTGCCATGTTTTATGATAAGTTGATCGTATTCCTGTTCAAATGCTGAGGTTGTTTTTCTTTCATTCCAGATGAGGGCAACGATGCCATTCGGTTTCAGGATCCTTTTAAATTCGGTACGGGTCTTCTCTGCATCAAACCAATGAAAAGCCTGCCCCGCTATAACTGCATTAACTGTGCTGCTTTTAATACCTGTGTTTTCGGCAGTACCATTTTGGGGGATAAAACCATGATATGAACCAATTAGTTCTATTGCTTTTTCGCGCATCTCCAGGTTAGGTTCAATAGCAATTACCCGGTAACCCTTTTTTAAAAATAATTCGGTTGAGATTCCTGTGCCGGCGCCAATATCGGCAATAAGCTTGTCTTGCGTTAAACCATAAGTGTCATGTAAAAACTTAACAATCCCGTCGGGATAACCGGGACGGTATTTTACATAATCTTCAACCCGGTTGCTAAACCTGGTGGTGCTGTTGGTAACCATGATGCAATAGTTTTATGTTAATTAACGCCGCAAAAATCATTGTGTTGTATGAACACTTTATGAATAGTAAGTTAACAGGTTATTAAATAGCATGCCCAGCAGGTTGTAAGGTTGCAGGTAATCCTTCACATTATCAATTCAATTACATTGAAATTTAAATCAAAAAACCACTTGCATATTAAATTTAATCACCCTATATTTGCAGTCCTTAAAATAAGTAGAAAAGAATAACAAGCTATACGAGATGGCAAATCATAAATCATCATTAAAAAGAATTAGGGCAAACGCTGCGAAGCGTCTGCGTAACAGGTACCAGGCTAAAACAACCAGGAACGCTATTAAAAAATTAAGAAACACTACTACCAAAGCTGATGCAACTGCATTGTTGGGTAAAGTAATTTCTATGCTTGATCGTTTAGCTAAAAAGAACGTTATTCACAAAAACAAAGCTTCGAACAATAAATCAAAGCTTACTAAATTTGTTAACGGCTTAAGCTAATCTTAGCTTTTAAAATATACCGAAGGGGATGGCGTACCAACGCTATCCCTTTTTTTGTTTGGTGCTTTTTCATACTTTAATGCCGTGGAAAACTATGAAAGCAAGATCAGTATTAAGTCATGGGCCGAGGAAGACCGCCCTCGCGAAAAGCTAAGCGGACAGGGACGCCGTGCCCTTACCGATGCCGAATTGATAGCGATATTGATTGGCTCGGGCAGCCGTACCGAAACCGCGGTTGAGCTGAGCAAGCGTATCCTGTATCACTATGATAATGATCTGAACAAGCTTGGCAAGGCTTCAATAACCGAGCTATCCAAATTTAAAGGGATAGGAGAGGCCAAGGCTATATCTATTATTGCAGCGTTGGAGATAGGTCGCCGCCGTAATGAATCTGAGTCGGGAGCTATAGAGATGATCACATCAAGCAGGGATGGCTACAATGTGATGCGCCGGCACCTGATGGATCTGAACCATGAAGAGTTTTGGATCATATTACTGGGGCGTTCCAATAAAGTGTTAGGAAAGGAGCTGATCAGCAAGGGTGGCTTATCAGCTACGGTGTGCGATCCCAAGATCATTTTTTACTCGGCCCTGCAATACCAGGCCAGTGGATTGATCCTGGTTCACAACCACCCGTCGGGCAACCTGAAACCAAGTAACGAAGATATCCAACTTACCAAAAAAATAAGCGCCGCCGGCAGGATGCTCGACATCGGTGTGTTTGACCATTTGATCATTACCGATGGCGGCTATTTCAGTTTGGCCGATGAAGGGATGATGTAATTTTGATTTGAAGATTTGAAAATGAGGCAATTTGAAAATTAATACATTGTTTTCAAATCTTCAAATTAGATTAATTTTCAAATAAAATACCTTTTACCTTTCGCCTTTAACCTTTCAGCCTAAATCGTATCTTTGCCGATTATCATTTCGGACTAATGAAAATATCTTATAACTGGCTTAAAGAATTTATTGATACTGATAAAACGCCCCAGGAAATTTCAATCATCCTCACCGGCACCGGTTTGGAGGTTGAAAGTCTGGAGAAAGTGCAGGCTGTTCCCGGCGGACTGGAAGGCCTGGTGATTGGTTACGTAAAGGAATGTGTTGACCATGCCAATTCTGATCACCTGCATGTTACCAAAGTTGATGTGGGCGGCGAGGAAGACTTACAAATTGTTTGCGGTGCTGCTAACGTAGCTGCCGGACAAAAAGTGGTGGTTGCTGTGGTTGGCTCAACCGTTTACCCAACCAGCGGTGAGCCTTTTGCTATCAAAAAATCAAAGATCAGGGGTGAAGAATCTCACGGGATGATCTGTGCCGAAGATGAAATAGGTTTAGGAACCAGTCATGCCGGTATTATGGTATTGCCTGAGGATGCGCCTGTAGGTACTCCGGCTAAAGAATACTTCAAGCTGAACGACGATTACATGTACGAGATTGGCTTAACCCCTAACCGTGCTGATGCGGCTTCGCATTTAGGTACTGCAAGGGATATTGCCGCTTTCCTGAAAATAGGTATCCACAAGCCGGATGTAAGTGCATTTAAAGTTGATAATACCAACCGTACTATTAAGGTGGTAGTGGAGAACGAGCAGGCATCGCCGCGTTACTCTGGTTTAACTGTCAGCGGTGTTGAGGTTAAAGAGTCGCCGCAATGGTTAAAGGAGCGTTTAGCTGTTATCGGCATCCGTGCTATCAATAACATTGTAGACGTTACCAACTATGTGTTGCATGAGCTTGGTCAGCCCTTACATGCTTTTGATGCGGATGAAATAACCGGGAACGAGGTATTGGTGAAAAACTATGCTGAAGGCACAGTGTTCAAAACACTTGATGAGGTTGACAGAAAATTATCTGCCGATGACCTGATGATTGGTAATGCCGAAGAGCCTATGTGTATAGCAGGTGTTTTTGGCGGCGCAAAATCGGGCGTTAAGGAATCAACCAAGAATATTTTCCTGGAGAGTGCTTATTTCAACCCGGTATCAGTTCGTAAAACTTCAAAAAGGCATGGTTTAAAAACCGATGCTTCATTCAGGTTTGAGCGTGGTACAGATCCGGATATGACAGTTTTTGCGTTGAAACGTGCTGCATTATTAATTCAGCAGGTGGCAGGCGGTGAGGTATCGTCAGAAATTTCTGATCACTACCCTGCTCCGGTTGCACCGTTTGCTGTAGAGATCACCTATAACACTATTGATAAACTGATTGGTAAAAAGATTGGCAATGATGAGATCAAAGGCATCATCACGGCGCTTGATATTAAGATAGTGAATGAAACTGCGGATTCATTATCGTTACAAGTGCCGCCATATCGTGTGGATGTTACCCGCGATGTGGATGTGGTTGAAGAGATCCTGAGGATTTATGGTTATAACAACATCGAGATCCCAACACAGATCAGGGCGTCGTTAAATAACTCCACTCGCCCGGAGAAAGATACCGTTCAAAACCAGTTATCTGATTTGCTTAGCGCGAATGGCTTTAACGAGATCCTGGCTAACTCGCTTACCAAATCCGCTTATTCTGATAACCTGGATACGGCCGTTAAGATCCTGAATCCTTTAAGCAGTGATTTGGATGTAATGCGCCAAACATTGCTATACTCTGGTTTGGAAGCTATCGCTTATAATCAGAACCGCCGTAGCTCGGATCTGAAATTTTATGAGTTTGGTAAGGTGTACAGCGTTAAGGATGATAAATACATCGAAACGCAACGTTTCAGCATTTTCATTACAGGGGCTAATGCCGGTGAGCAATGGAACCAGAAATCGAAGCCGGTATCATTCTACAATATCAAGGCTGTAGTTGATGGCATTTTACAACGCCTTAACATCAGTAACTTCACCGTTGAGGATGCAACCTGCAAAAAAATGTCGTTTGGCATTCAATACATGTTAAACGGCAAGCAATTGGTGAAATTTGGCTCGGTTGCAGCTGCTTCATTGAAAAAGGCAGATGTTGATAAAGAGGTATTTTACGCCGATTTCAATTTCGACCTTGTATTGGCCGCTATTCGTAAAAACAAGATTGTTTACCAGGAAGTTTCCAAATTTCCCGCTGTAAGGCGCGACCTGTCTATGCTGATAGATCAAAGCGTATCATTTGGCCAGTTGAAACAAATTGCGCAGCGTACCGAGCGTAAATTGCTGAAGGAAGTTGATGTGTTTGATGTTTACCAGGGCGATAAGCTGCCGGCAGGTAAAAAATCATATGCCTTGAGCTTTATCATTCAGGACATTGAAAAAACGTTAACGGATAAGGCAATTGATTCTATTATGCAGAAATTAATTTATAATTTAGGAAAAGAAGCCGGAGCGGAGATCAGGAAGTAATTTCGGATTTCGGAATTTCGATTTCGGATTTAGTGAGAAGGTTGAATTATTTAATTAATAAATTAGTATTTCAATTATTTGCAAACTCACTAACCACTAATTTAATAATTCACTAATTAAAAAGATGCCTTCTTTAGCAGAGCAGTTAAATAAAATTGTAGATAAAACCGAGCGCCTGATTGAACTGTGCGCTGCTTTGCAGGAGGAAAATGACCTTTTAAAACTGGAGAGCGAGGCCCTTACAGTAGCCCTTAATGCCAGTAAGGCCAAGACAAAAGAACTGGAAGAAAAATTAAAAGTTGTTAAAGTTGCCAAGTCTTTTTCTGAAACAAATGAAAAAAGTGTTGACATTAAGCAAAAAATTAACGACTTTGTGCAGGAAATAGATAAGTGTATTGTATTATTGAAAAAATAGTACAAAAAGTGAAAAGCTCAAATGGGAGAAATCTCAATAAAAATAAATATTGCTGACCGCGTTTACCCCTTAAAGGTGAACATGGAGGAAGAAGAAATAATACGCAGGGCGGCTAAGCTGATCAACGACCGGATAAAAGAATATCAAGAAAATTATGCGGTTAGGGATAAGCAGGATTTACTTTCAATGTGTGTGCTGCATTACGCAACATCATCATTGAAGGCTGAAAAGAAAGTTACCGTAGAAGATACTGAGGTAACCGAAAAGGTTTATCATTTAGATCATTTGTTGACAGAGTTTTTTTCGAAGTAATAATCGTTCTTTATATAATATACATACAGAGCACATTAAGATTTAACCGCAGTTAAATTTTAGGTTTCACTATTAAAAACTTAACGCTTCAATATTAAGCGGATCAAGAGGCATGCGTTAGTTGCGATTAACGTTAACCAACCCATGGTCCCCAATATCCGAAATGAAGTTTTAAATACATGATACTTAAATTTAGTTGCGGTTTTTTTATTTACATATACATAACACCACCAAACCTAAAATGGACATATTACTATACGTTATCATCGGCCTGCTTGTAGGCGCCATAATTGGCGTTTTGATAGGCCGCTTCCTGCTCCGCAAATTGTTTAAAGACCAGGAAGCCTCGGCTCAGAATAAAGTGAAAAAGATTTTAAAGGATGCTGAAAACAATGCCGAGATCCTGAAGAAAAACAAACTGCTTGAAGCCAAAGAGAAGTTTTTACAAATGAAAGCTGAGCATGAGCAGGAAGTGAACAATAAAAACAATGCTATAAATCAGCGCGAAAACACGATCAAGCAAAAAGAACAGTCACTTAACCAGCGCATGGAAAACGTTAACCGTAAGGAAAACGAGCTTGACAACACACGTAAAAATCTTGAAAAACAAACCGAGATAGTTGTTAAAAAGCAAGACGAGGTTGAACATCTTAAAAATCAGCACATTCAACAATTGGAAACCATTGCCGGTTTATCTGCTGATGATGCTAAAAATCAGCTGGTGGATACCCTGCGCGAAGAAGCCCGTACAAAAGCGATGATCCAGATCAAGGATATTGTTGACGAGGCTAAACTTACGGCTACTAAAGAGGCTAAGAAAATAGTTATCCAAACTATTCAGCGTACCGCTACTGAAAGTGCTATTGAAAACACGGTATCGATCTTCAATATCGAAAACGATGAGATCAAAGGCCGTATCATCGGTCGTGAAGGCCGTAACATCCGTGCTTTGGAAGCTGCCACCGGTATCGAGATCATTGTTGATGATACCCCTGAGGCTATTATTCTTTCGGGCTTTGACCCGGTAAGGCGCGAAATAGCCCGTTTGGCTATGCACCGTTTAGTTACCGACGGTCGTATCCACCCGGCCCGTATCGAGGAGGTTGTTGCTAAAACTAAAAAGCAGATCGAGGAAGAGATTGTTGAAATAGGCGAGCGCACGGTAATTGACCTTGGTATTCATGGATTACACCCTGAGCTGATCCGTATGGTGGGTCGTATGCGTTACCGTTCATCATACGGGCAAAATCTGTTACAGCACTCGCGCGAGGTTGCAAACTTCTGCGCTACCATGGCTGCCGAACTTGGTTTAAATGTTAAAATGGCTAAACGTGCCGGCTTACTGCACGATATTGGCAAAGTGCCTGATGATAACCCGGAACTGCCGCACGCTATTTTGGGTATGCAGCTGGCCGAAAAATATAAAGAGCACCCTGAAGTTTGCAATGCTATAGGCGCCCACCACGATGAAATTGAGATGACTTCAATGCTGTCGCCGATAATTCAGGCTTGTGATGCTATATCAGGTGCCCGTCCGGGTGCCCGCCGTGAGGTTGTTGAAAGCTACATCAAACGTTTAAAAGAACTGGAGGAACTGGCATTGTCATATCCGGGTGTGGAGAAAACCTTTGCGATACAGGCCGGCCGTGAACTGCGTGTTGTTGTTGAAAGCGAAAAGATCAGCGACGCACAATCGGAAGTATTGGCTGCTGATATCTCAAACAGGATTCAGACAGAAATGACCTATCCTGGCCAAATTAAAGTTACCGTTATCAGGGAAACCCGTTCGGTAGCCTTTGCCAAGTAATCATTATAAAATTAAACAAAACCCTTTCGGCATAAAAACTGAAAGGGTTTTTTATTTTTACAGCGTGACCGCAAAAACATCAAATAATAAACAGAAAGCAGCAGTTAAAACTACCGCAAGTACCGATGAACGCCCTGCTGACCGTTATTTCAGGGAGTATGAAGAAGCCCACCAGGAAAAGGTTAACCAGGTTATACATTATATATGTATCCCAACTTTAGCATTTAGCATATTTGGACTGATCTGGTCAATCCCGTTTCCGCATTTAGCTTTCCTTGGTGTTTATAATGGATATTTTAACTGGGCATCCTTCGTGATAGCCATCGCTATCTATTTTTATTTAAAGCTCTCGCCAATTATATCTTACTTTATCTTATTTATTTTATTGGGTTTTAGTTATGGTATAATGGAGCTCGTGGCCTGGCAACAAGCCGGGGGGCCTGCCATGTGGTCATTATGCATTTCTGTATTTATTCCTTCGTTATCCGCCTTGCTAATAGGTAACAGCCGCGAACCACTATATGAAAAAAATGGGCTCAATATCAGGTCATTAGTTATTGCACCTGCATACCTGTTAAATCAATTGCTTAATAAGCTGAGAATCAAAAGTTGATCTTGTCTATCAATATATTAAGCATTTGTTAAAAAGCTAATTATCATCGGTTGCATTGGTAGCTAATAGCGTCGGATTTTTAGCTTTAATGTACATAGTTGTGTAATTTATGCGCAATCAGTAATTGAGGAAAAAATTAACATTATGCTATTGGGTGTTTTTGTATCTTTCTGATGTTCAGTTTTTTGTGTTTTTAATCGAAGGCTATTATGTTAAGCAAAAAAGAAATTATTAAGCAGTTGTTAATATAATAATCTGATGTTAATGTAAACTTAACATTGATGGGGCAATTTTGTGCAATAAAAACTCACAAATGAAAAAGCTCTACTTTATTATTTTAACACTAATAATTATTGGGGTTGGGGGCGTCGCAAACGCTCAGATCACTACCTCGGTACTTGTTGGTAAAGTTACAGATCAGAAAGGTGCTACACTTCCGGGTGTAACCATTACTGTACTTAATACCAGCACAGGTACCAGGTATGGTGCACAAACCAATGCCGAAGGCCGTTTCTCGGTTAATAACATTAACCCGGGCGGTCCTTACACCGTAACCGCTACTTTTATCGGTTATAAAAAAGACGAAAAAAGCGATCTTACCCTTCAATTGGGTAACGCAACTTTAAACTTTGTACTGCAGGACGAAACTACTACCCTGCAAGAGGTTAAAGTAAAAGCGTCTGCAGGCCCTGCAAAAACTGGTGCAAGTACCCGTATTGGTCAAAACCAAATCCGTACTGCTCCTTCAATTAACCGCAGCTTACAGGATTTAACAAGAAATACCCCTCAAAGCAATAACAACTCGTTTCAGGGTACCAACTACCGTTACAATAACGTAACGCTTGATGGTGCTATAAATAACGATGCAATTGGTTTCAGCCCTTCATTAGGCGGTCAAAACAACGCTTCAGGCCAGGTTGGTAGCAGTACACGTACAAGCCCTATCTCTCTTGACGCTATCCAGGATATCCAGGTTTATGTTGCTCCTTACGATATCAAAATTGGTAACGTATTAGGTGGTAGTATCAACGCTGTAACCCGTAGCGGTACAAATGATTTCTCAGGCGCAGTTTATGGTTATGGCCGTGGATCATTCATGGTAGGTGCTAACAATGCCAAAGCTGCTTTAGGTGGCGATGGTTCAAAACTTAGCGATTTCCATGATTACCAAAGTGGTATCCGTTTAGGTTTCCCAATCATTAAAAATAAATTATTCTTCTTTACCAATGAAGAGATTGCCCGCAGGCAGGACCCTGTTATCCGCGGTCTTGATCACAATGGTTCGGCTAATATCTTAAGCCAGGCCGACGGTGATAAATTGGTTGCCGCATTTAAATCATTTACCGGCGGTCTTGATCCTGGTACATACAACAACACTACGATATTCTCTAATTCAAACAAGTACTTTAACCGTTTAGATTGGAATATCGATGATCACAACCAGTTAACCATCCGTAACAATACTATCAGCTCAAAAGCTACAAACTTAGAGCGTGATCAGCAGAACTTCCGTTTCAGCGGTATCGATTATACTTCTCACAACAACTCAACTTCAACAGTTGCGGAATTGAAATCAAGGTTTTCAGGTAACTTGAGCAATAGCCTGGTATTAGGTTACTCTGCTGTTCATGATTATCGTGACCCTAACTCAAACCCGGCGTTACCTCAGATCGAGATCACCGGTCGTACCCCTGGTACAACTATATTCATGGGTACCGACCGTGAGGCTGCTATCTTTGATATGCACCAGAAAACTGCTGAGTTTACTGATAACTTAACCTGGACAAAAGGAAAACATACGTTTACATTTGGTACTCACAACGAGTTTTATAATATCACTTATAACTTCGTAAATGCGTGGAACGGTCGTGTGGCTTATAGCAGCATTGAAAACTTTATTGCTAACAACCCTTCACGTATACGTGCAAACTTCAATTACACAGATAATACACGTGATTATATCTTAGCGCACCCTTCGGCTCAGTTTAAAGTTAACCTGCTGAGTTTATATGGACAGGATGATATTCAGTTAACTGATAACTTCAAATTGACTGTAGCTTTACGTGCTGATTATGCAGGTGTGCCAAACAAACAACCATTAAGCGATAAAACAACTAACGCTCCGGTTGATCCAAACTACGGTACCACTTATACTTATACCAAACCAAAAGATATCAAACAAAATTACCTGGGTAACATAGAGTGGAACCCCCGTGTATCATTTAACTATGATGCCAATGGTGATCAAAGCGTTATTTTACGTGGTGGTAGCGGTTTCTTCACTGGCCGTGTTCCTTTTGCATGGTTTGGCTACGCGTTTTACAATAACGGTGCTACTTATGGTGCTTATGATAAAAAACCATCAGCTACATCTCCGATTACTCCGGGTACCAACCCTATTCAGGCACCTCCTAATGGTGGTTTAAACTTTGTTAATCAACAAGGTAACTTTAATACCGGTGCTACTGGTTCTACCCAGGTGGATATGATTGATAATAACTTCAAAATGCCACAGGTATGGAGAAGCAGCTTAGCAGTTGATTATACAACTGATAACCAATGGAAATTTACTGTTGAAGGTATCTATACCAAAGTTATTCATGACTTGAAATTTCAGCAGGTAAATACCAAGGATAGTGTAACTTATTATCCTTATGATACCCAGCACCAACAGCCGATATTCATCAACAAGGGTATCAACTCAAAATATACCAATGCTTATTTGTTATCAAATACCAGCGAAGGTTATCGTTACAGTGCAACTGCACAAGTAGCAAAATTCACTCAGTTTGATCCACAAAGTGCATTAAACTTCTCAGTTGCCTATACCTACGGACACTCTAAAGACGTTACCAATGGTATCCGTAACTCAATGGAGTCAAACTGGCAGTTGAACCAGGCTTTGAATCCTAACAATCCGGGTTTAGCTAATTCAAACTTTGATATCCGTCACCGTATCGTATCAAACGTGAATTTCAAACACGATTGGGATGCCGGACACAACTACACAGCTAACTTTACTTTCTTCTTTAGCGCGCAAAGTGGTAACCCATACACTTATGATACCTATCCAAACGCTATCGACGGGACAGGTCAGCAATTAAGCCTGGCTTACATCCCTACCAGAGACGAAACAGCTAAGATGATTGTTGATCAGGTAAAAAATGGTGTAGTGGTACAAACTGCTGCACAACAGGTAGCTGCGTTTGATGCATTTATTGATGGCGACAAATATTTAAGTTCACGTCGTGGCAAGTTTACAGAACGTAATGCTGCTTTCACTCCATGGAATAATCAATTAGACTTCCGCTTTACTCAAGACTTCAAATTTGGTAACGGTAAACACAAACAGATGATCACATTTACTTATGATATCATCAACCTTACCAACTTATTGAACAAGAGCTGGGGACAATATTATTTCTCGGCAAATACTTTCAACTCTTCGGCAAGTGTTGGTTTAACACCTGTTAGTACTTTGCCAGGAACTGCTACTGGTCCGGCTTTTGTTAAAAACGGTAATGTTACATCATACCCAACCTACAATTTTTCCAACCCAGGTTTACCATACTCAGTTGATTTGTTCGCTTCACGCTGGCAAATGCAATTTGGTGTACGTTACAGCTGGTAATTGTAAAACAAAATATGGTTAATGAAAACGCCCCCGATGAATATTGGGGGCGTTTTGTTTTGGGTAACGATTTGATTGCCGCCATAAAAAAAGAGAGACAAGCTTGCTGGTGTCTCTCTTTCTTTTAGATTGAAGATTTACTATAAATTTTTCCCCAATTTATCCAGTATATCCTGCGGTACCTTTTCAAGGTCAAGAACGAGGAAGCCATCCAAACAATCGGCAAATTTAGGGTCGATATTGAAGCTGATGATTTTTGCATTCAGGGCGATGTACTGGCGCAATAATACAGGAACCTTCATGTTACGGGTTTCTACTTCAGATATCAGGTTGTCGAGCCCTTTAAAACTGTCTTCGCCGGCCATCAGCAGGTCGGTATCAATTTTGGCAAAATCAACCTTGAATTTTTTGCGCGGTTTAACATATTGCGCCATTTCATGATCAAAGTGATTGCGATTGATATAATCGACAATAAGCGATTTGGAAAATTTAGAAAACGAGTTGCTGATGCTTACCGGGCCTATCAGATAACGATAGCGTGGGTTATCAATCAAGAATTTGAGGATACCTTTCCATAGTAAGAATAACGGTAAAGGCTTGGTTTGATACTCCTTGCGGATCCATGAGCGGCCCAGTTCCAGGCTTCGGCGCAATACGGGTATAAACTGGGTTTTTAGCTTAAATAACTCATTTACATAGAATCCTTTTTTGCCTACACTGTAAAATATTTCGTCGCCCAAACCAATTCGATAAGCTCCGACTATGCGTTTGGCTTCGAAATCCCATATAAAAAGGTGATGATAATAAATATCATATTCATCAAGGTCGATGGCTTTGTTTGTCCCTTCGCCAACTTCGCGGAAAGTGATTTCGCGCAGCCTGCCTATTTCCCGTATCACGTTGGGGATGCTTGAGGTTGGTACGATAAACACTTCGTAATTTTTCTCGGTCCAAACTTTATAGGTTTCGCGTAGCGGTTCTATCTCCTGTTCAAGAATAGCGCTATCTATTTCGGGTGTAATCTCCTCTGCATCACGTTTAATTTTAAACAGGTTACGCGGGCTGAATATCTTCTTTTCCTCTTCTAAACCTGTACCCAAAGCATAGGTACGGGCGCGTAAAAAATTAAGAAGTTTAGTACTATTATTATAGTCGGGGATATCGGTTACATTAATGGGTTTCCCTATCCGTAGTTTAATGGTATGCCCATGTTTGTTAAATAACTCTGATGGCAACTTAGCCGTACGCAGGGTAGGGTGCAGCAAACTGAGGAAGTTAAATAACAGACCGTTATTGCCATGGAAATAAATAGGAACCACCGGTACTTTGGCTTTGGCAATGATCTTACCTACAACAGGGTGCCACATACGGTCGGTTACCTGTTTTTGCTCTACCTTAAAGGTTGATACCTCGCCGGCCGGGAAAATACCGATGGGAGTGCCCTGGTTCAATAGCTCGAGTGTATTTTTTAAACCGCTTATGCTTGATGAATGCTCAACGTTTTCAAAAGGATTTACAGCTATAAAATAATCGGCAAGATTAGGGATTTTTTTTAGCAGGAAGTTGGCCATCAGCTTTGAATCTGGGCGGGCCATGCACAGGATTTTTAATAATACCATGCCCTCAATACCTCCGTAGGGATGATTGGCTATGGCTATAAAGCTACCTTCTTTAGGTATGTTACGCAGCTCGCGCTCATCAAATTCAATATCAATGCCGCAGCCTTCTAATATAGCATCAACAAACTCAGGGCCTTGTTTGGGTTGTGCCTGGGCAAAAAGATCGTTAACCTGGTTTATCTTCATTAACTCCATCAATAAAGCGGCCAGGCCCGGCATTTTCAACTTATCCAGTTTGGTGGCTTTGGCAAACTCTTCGGTGGTTATAACTTTCATTGTTTATAAGCAGTATGTTTAACAAATAAATATCCTAAATTTTTATTTAATTTAACGCCGGTAACGTATATAAATGAGGCTGCAAATTAAAAACTACCTGTCTGTCACAAAAAAAGAGTGGAACGGAATGGTAGTATTGATTATTTTAATAGCGATGGTGCTGTTGGCCCCTTATGTGTACCAGGCAAGCCACAAAGATAATACAATAAATTTTAAGGCTTTTGATAAAGCGACAGTTGGAACTGATAAAACAGGCAGTATTATAGCTGATGATAGCGCTTTTACGGGTGATAGTCGTATTCCACCTGCTGTTCTCTTCAAATTTAACCCGAACCATCTACCACTTGCCGATTGGGTAAAACTAGGCCTCACCGAACATCAGGCCGTGGTTGTTAAACATTATGAAGAAAAAGGCGGGCTTTTCTTTACCAAAGGAGATGTACAAAAAATGTACAGTATTAGTCCGGCCGAATACAAGCGTCTTGAGCCGTATATTGACCTGCCCGATGGACCTGCTTATCACGTAAACAAAGTTAAACCGGGCGAAACAATAGAAATTAACACCGCCGACTCGGCAAGGCTTACAATGATCCATGGGATTGGCCCCGCATTTGCCCGGCGTATTGTACACTATCGCGAACGGGTTGGTGGCTTTTACAATAAAGAGCAGTTAAAAGAGGTTTACGGCATCGACGAGGAAAAGTATAACCAGATCAGGGCTGATATTGCTGTTGATGGCAGGCATATCATTAAAGTGAATATTAACACAGCCACATTTAGCGAGCTTAAGCGCTTCCCTTATCTAAGCTATAAACAAATGGATGCCGTTATTGCTTATCGTGATGAGCATGGTAATTACAATACCTTGACCGATCTGAAAAATATTGCCATACTTAATGACGGAATTTTGCGTAAAATTGGGCCTTATTTAGTTTTCAAATGATAGCCCAGCAAATAAAAGCAGCCATAAGGGACATTCCCGATTTTCCGAAACCTGGAATTATTTTTAAAGATATTACCCCGATACTTAAAGATCCCGAACTGTGTGAAAACATTATCGACGCTTTTGTTGAGCAATTAAAGGGCACCCGCATTGATGCAGTGGCCGGTATAGAAAGCAGAGGTTTTTTATTTGGCCTTACATTGGCTACCAAGTTGGGCGTTCCTTTTGTTCCGGTACGCAAGGCCGGTAAGCTGCCATTCACCATAAAACAAAAAGCATATAAGCTGGAATACGGTACAGCCACGATTGAATTACACACCGATGCCTTTGAACCCGGTCAGCATATATTATTACATGACGATTTGCTGGCTACCGGCGGTACAGTGACTGCAGCCAGTGAACTTATTAAGGAAATGGGCGGCGTAGTTGCCGGTTTTTCATTTGTAGTTGGGCTTGGATTTTTGAATGGCCGGGAGCGTATAACGCCTATTTGCGATAAACTGGTGGTGCTGGCCGATTATTAATTGTAACATTTATAGTATTTTTACTATTTTGTAAGAGGCCTTTTCGGCGGATTTAAGCTTATAATGACGTAATTGTAAGGTGCTGATTATTAAGTATGTTTTTTTTGATCAGTTTTATGAATATGGGCGTTGCCTGCGGCCCGTGCTATGCGCTCATACGGCACAGGCATTATCCGTTGGCTAACGGACGGTATCCGCTCCTATCACTAACGCGGCCGCCGCACACCATCTCTGAATTATATTTTATACGTCATTACGTTTTTTTCAGGAGGGCCTGATGGTTACTCGTAAAGACGCTAAGGCGCAAAGTAAGAGGGAGATATGAGGTATTAAATGAAAGCCCGTGCGCCGGCTGCGTTAGGGATAGCAGTGAAAAGCCCGCAGCGTGCGGAGGCTTGCGTAAAGGTAAGGCGAGGACTTGTAACGGAGAGCCCGGGCCGAAGGCAACGCCATGAATGCTATCTTAATTTGTAGTTCTTGGCTTAATCCTCGAAAAGTATTGTCTATTAATTTCTTCTACCCGAAATTTCTCTATTTCGATTAATCCTATAATTTCACACATATTTTTAAGATAACAGGTATCTGAGTGTGAAAAAATGAAGATTTGTATTCCCCACATCGATAAATTCATGAAAATATTTTCAACCAATTTTTGCATCCTAAAACCACCCTATTTCAACTAAACCTATAATTCATACCCGATACCAAATTGTTCTTGATTTGCAGTGTTTTATGGGCAAACCAATCTCATTTTTTATACGTTATTTTGTTGTAACCAATTATAAAATGTATGGATGCTATGTTAACTGATACCCAGTCAACCGGTGGGTATGATTTTGCTATGAACGAAAATCAGCAAATGGTTGGCCAAATGGCTAAGGACTTTGCCGAACGTTATATTAAGCCTAATGTAATGGAGTGGGACGAGGCCCAAAATTTCCCTATCGATTTATTTAAACAACTGGGTGAGCTTGGCATGATGGGGGTTTTTGTGCCCGAGCAATACGGCGGCTCGGGTTTTGGCTATTTTGAGTACGTTACCGTAGTAAGTGAGATAGCCAAAGTTTGTGGCGCTATCGGGTTATCGGTAGCAGCCCATAATTCGCTTTGCACCGGGCACATCCTGGCTTTTGGCAATGAAGAGCAGAAACTTAAATGGCTCCCTAAACTGGCTACCGCCGAATGGCTTGGTGCCTGGGGACTTACCGAGGCCAATACAGGATCAGATGCGTTGGGAATGAACACTACTGCTGTTTTGGATGGCGATCATTATGTAGTTAACGGCTCAAAAAACTGGATAACCCATGGCAAATCGGGCAACGTGGCCGTGGTGATGGTGCGTACGGGCAACAAAGGCGATTCGCACGGAATCTCGGCGCTGGTTATTGAGAAAGGTACGCCGGGATTTACCCATGGCAAAAAAGAAAACAAGCTCGGCATGCGTGCTTCGGAAACCACCGAACTTATTTTTGATAACTGCCGCGTACCTAAAGAGAACCTGTTGGGTGTTGAGGGTGAAGGTTTTAAGCAGGCGATGAAGGTGCTGGATGGCGGCAGGATTTCGATAGCGGCCCTTTCATTAGGGATTGCTAAAGGAGCTTTTGAAGCAGCAGTAGCATATGCCAAAGAGCGCCGGCAGTTTGGACAGCCTATCAGCAATTTCCAGGGTATAGCATTTAAACTGGCCAATATGGCCACAGAAATTGAAGCTGCCGAACTGCTGATTATGCAGGCTGCAGATTTGAAGAACCGTCATCTGCCGGTGACCAAACAATCGGCTATGGCTAAATATTTTGCTTCTGAAGTGGCGGTGCGTACAGCTACAGAAGCTGTACAGATTTTCGGCGGTTATGGCTATACCAAGGATTTCCCGGTTGAGAAATTTTACCGTGATGCTAAACTTTGTACTATAGGAGAGGGGACAAGTGAAATCCAGAAAATAGTGATCAGCAGGGAAGTGTTAAAAGGATAAATAATGGTCAAAAGAGCCTGACAGAAGACAATTTTACGATCGTCTTTTGTCAGACTTGTGTCATTTAGTATGCAGTTAAAGACCATTTATAGTGGTTTTTATCACGTAAATATATTGTTACATCGATTTTTAAAGCATTAAAACATGATTTTGGTAATGTTTTTTTAAGCTTTTTCATTGAAATAATCTCTTCTTCGGAGCAGCTCGGCGAACTTTTTTCGCCAAAATTCGCCGGATTTTACAAGTCCGGATGCCCCGATTTTTCTAACTAACCTATCGTTACAGTTAATTTTATTGCGGTTTGATATACAGAGGCTTATAAAGCAAATTAGGAAAATGCCTCGCGCATTTTCCTAATTTATAATTAACAATATTAACTGACTTATTACCGGCCGGATCTAATCGGCCATGTGGTATTAACGCTGGCAAAGGTAATTTCTTGTTGGTTATTTCCTAAAATATTCTCCATGGTTAAATAAATTCCTGTAAAGGAAATATTACATTTTGATGTTCTTTTATTTTAGCCTTCAGTGTTAAGTTTGCCGACTTAACTATTAGCTAAATTTTTTCTATGAAAAAACGACTACTACTAATTTTGTGCAGTTTCGTATTTGCTGTAACACAGCTTTTTGCGCAAAATCACACTGTTACCGGTACGGTAACAGCCAGGGAGGACGGTCTTCCTCTGCCGGGTGTATCGGTTAAAATAAAAGGCACAACAACCGGTACCCAAACTACCGTCGACGGTAGATTTTCACTCAGCGTTCCAAACAACGCAGTTTTATCATTCAGCTTTATCGGCTATGCTACGCAGGATGTACCTGTTGGCGCTTCTGCAAACCTTAAAGTGGTTTTAGAGGCATCAAGCCGCGGTCTTAACGAGGTGATTGTAACAGCATTGGGTATTTCAAGGCAGCAAAAATCATTAGGGTATGCTGCACAACAGGTAAAAGGTGATGATCTTACAGTTACCAAACAATCTGACCTTAACACTGCCCTTGCCGGTAAAATTGCCGGTGTACAGGTGTTAGGTGGTTCTGGTGCTAAGTTTGGTGTATCAACTATCCGTATCCGTGGTATTAACTCATTATCGGGTGGTAACCCAATTTACGTTGTAAACGGTGTTATTACCGACCCCAATGCAGTGAACAACGATGATATCGAATCAATTTCGGTTTTAAAAGGTCCGGCTGCTACCGCTCTTTATGGTCAGCGTGCTTCTGAAGGCGCTGTTGTTATCACATTAAAAAAAGGCGCAAACAAAGGCGTTGGTGTTTCAATCAATCAATCAACCACTTTTGAAAAAGTTTACCAGTTACCGGAGTATCAAAACGAATATGGTGGTGGTACCAGCGTTAAATGGGATACTTACACTTATGATCCAGCTAATGGTTCACCTGCTTCATTCGCTAAATTTAACGGTACAAAAATTTACGATTATGGTGTTGATGAAAGCTGGGGCCCTAAAATGGATGGTACGCTGTACGCTCCATGGTATTTCTGGGATCCAACCAATCCCGACTTTGGTAAATTAAAGCCATTTGTTGCACAGCCTAACAACGTGCGTGATTTCTACCGTACAGGTGTTACTTTCAATACCAATGCTGCTTTTTCAAAAGCAGGCGATGATTATAACCTGAGGGTATCATACACCAACATCGATCGTACAGGTATTACTCCAAACAGCGATCAAAAACGTAACAATGTAAGTGTAAACGGCGAATTGAAACTTACTAAAAAGTTAACCGCGAGCGCTAACGTTAACTTTTCGCAAATCAATTCATTCAACATTCCGCAAGAAGGTTACGGTACCCAAACTGCAGGTTCATTTAGCCAGTGGTTTCACAGGGACGTTGAAATTGACAAACTTAAAAATTACAAAAGAGCTGATGGTACATTCACATCATGGAATATCACCAGCCCTGACGATTTAACTCCTCACTACTGGGATAACCCTTATACTGAGGCTTACGAAAACACGTCAAAATCAAATAATAACCGTGTTTACGGAAACCTGACTTTAAGTTACCAGTTTACAAAAGATATCTCTGCGTCATTTATTGCAAGGCAGGATTTATTAACCCGCGACGCGAGTGCACAGGTGGGCTCAGGTACGCTTAACCCAGATGCTTATTCACAAAATCAATATACTTACAAAGAAAATAACTACGTGGGTAACGTAAGCTATAGTCACAACTTTAAAGACCTTTCCGTAAAGGCAGGTGTTTATGCCGAGAGTCGTCAAGACCGCTATACTTACTTATCAGGTGCAACAGTAGGTGGTTTAGCAATTCCGGATTTGTATACTTTAAGTAACTCTGCAAATGCCGCAACCTCATTTAGCTATAACGCGCTTTCAAGGGTAAACAGCTATTACGGATATACCTCATTTGGTTATAAAGATTTCTTATATCTTGATTTCAATGCCCGTAATGACAGGTCTTCAACCTTGCCGGTAAACCACAATTCATACTGGTACGGTGGTTTGTCGGGTTCATTTGTATTTACCGAACTGATGCCTAAAAATGACATTTTAACATTTGGTAAATTAAGGTTATCGGCAGCTAAATTAGGTTCTGATGCGCCTATTTACTCAACATACCCAACTTACAACTTAAGCACTACGCCACACGGAAATGATGCTGTGCAAACAGTACCTAACACTTTGCCAAATGCAAATTTAACGCCAAGTCTTTCAACTTCGTACGAAATTGGTACTGAGTTACACTTTATCAAAGACAGAGTTAGATTTGACTTCAACTACTATACTCGTACTACAAAAGATCAGATCTTGTCATTGCCTGTTAACGGTACAACCGGTTATTCAACAGTTGTTATCAACGCTGGTTCTATCCGCAATAACGGTATCGAGATCAGCCTTGGCGGCACACCGATCAAATCGAAAGATTTTACCTGGAATGCTGATTTCAACGTTTCATTTAACCGCAATAAAATTGTTTCGCTTTACCCTGGTGTAACTAACGTAAAAGTAACTCCTGACGGTCTTGCCGGTTATGGCCCAGGTGGCGTTCAGGCTGCCGGCGCTCAAAGCTTTGGCTTTGTTGGTTCACCGAGCTTTGGTATCAACGGTTATCTTAATCAGTCTTATGGTCAGATCATTGGATCAGGTTTTGCACGGGATGGCAAAGGAAATATCATAATTGGTGCTGATGGCCTTCCTGTAAGACAAGACAATGTTAATCTCGGTAGCATGTTGCCAAGTTACACAGGTGGTTTTACCAACTCATTTAACTACAAAAACGTAGTACTTGCTTTTTCTCTTGACTTCCAAAAAGGCGGTAAATTTGTATCCGTTACCCAACAAAACCTTAACGGCTCGGGCTTAGGTATCGAAACTGTAGGTAACAATGCAAAAGGCAACCCGGTACGTAACCCGGTTTCTGAAGGTGGCGGTACCCTGGTAGCAGGCGTACATGCTGATGGTACCCCAAATACTACTTATGTTGAAACCCGTACTTTATACGAGCAGTCATATAGCCAGATTTGGGAAAAATGGACTTATAATGCTTCATACGTTAAATTAAGAGAGGTTAGCATTGGTTATTCGTTCCCTAAAAAGATGTTAGGCAGGTTGCCATTCCAAACCGCGTACTTTGGTATCACAACCCAAAACCCATGGATGATCTATTCAAAGGTTAAAGGTGTTGACCCATCTCAATTACAGACTTCATTTTATGAAGGCGGTCAATTGCCAAACACAAGAAACTTAGGTTTCAACATTAAGGTAACATTCTAACAAGTTATTCATCATGAAAAAATCATATATCAGTAAATATATAATCGGGGCTGGTATGTTTATACTTGCCTCATGTAAAGTGGGTGGCGATTTAAACGTTAACCCCAACCAGTCGCCAACTGCGCAAACTGGCTATCTTTTAACCAGCGCGTTGCAATATTTAGGTGGTGTAAATGGCGCCGGTGCAACAACTAACATCAACGCATTCACCGGCGAATTATATTCACAATATCTTGCTGAAACATTTTATACAAACGAATCGCAGTTTTCGTTAAAACAATACGATTATACCGGGTATTATACCGGTCCGCTGGAGGATTTGCAAACACTGATCCAGTTTAATACCGACCCTGCCAAGAAAGGCCTGCAGTCGACTATTAAATTTGGTTCAAATGCTAATCAGATAGCGGCAGCTCGTATATTAAGAGCATTTATCTACTTAACTATTACCGACAGGTGGGGTGATATTCCATACTCTCAGGCCTTAAAAGGTGCGTCTGGGTTAACTCCTGCATTTGATGCGCAAAAAGACGTTTATGCAGCTTTAATGAAGGAACTTGACGAAGCTCAGGCTCAATTTGACGGCGGTGCAGCTTTAACCAATGATATCTTATTTGGCGGCGATGCCACTAAATGGAAACATTGGGCTAACTCTTTACACGCGGTTATGGCATTGAGATTATCAAAAGTTGACCCCGCAACCGGTAAAACTGAGTATGCAAAAGCAGTAGCCGGTGGTTTGATGGCCTCAAATGATGATAACGCTGTTTATGACTATCTGGCTATTCAGACTAACGAAAACCCTTATTATACCAACTATAGGAATCGTTACGATTATGCTGTAAGCAGCCTTGTGGTTAATACTTTAAGTGATCTTAGCGACCCAAGGTTACCGGTTTATGCTGCGCAAACAGCATCAAAAACTTACGTAGGTTTACCTTACGGTACGTTTGGTGATGCTTTGGGTAACTATAATAAAGGTACCCGTAGCAAACCAGGTAACGTATCATTGATTGGTTTAGCCGTGTCTGGCCAGGCCTCGCCAACTGTATGGACATCATACGCACAAATTATGTTTACTCAGGCCGAAGCTGCTCACCTTAACTGGATTGCCGGTGGTGACGGCGCTGCTGCTGATTTCTATAATAAAGGTGTAGCTGCATCGCTGGAGCAAAACGGTGTTAGCTCAGCAGATGAAAGCACTTACCTCGCACAGGCATCGGTTAAATTTTCGGCTGCAACTGCTATGAACCAGATCATGACCCAGAAATGGATAGCTGGTTTCTTAGGTAATGGTTGGGAGTCATGGGCGGAGTATCGCCGTACAGGCTTGCCTAAATTGCTTGATCCGGTTCCTGGTTCATTAAGTCCTGACCAAAAGATCCCTCGCAGGCAACAATATCCGCAAACCGAGAATGACCTTAATAAAGCTAATTACAATGCTGTAATTGCCCGCCAGGGTCCGGATGCGCTTAATACAAGAGTATATTGGGATAAACAATAATTATTGAACCCAAAGTATATTTTTTAAAACAACAAAGGCTGCCATTGGCGGCCTTTGTTGTTTATAGGGCGCTATAAATGCATGTGGCTATCCAAGACAGAATAAAGCAGATTTAGGACTATTTAACATATGGTATCGATTAAACAGTTTATCTTAGTTTAAACTGATCTTAGGCCTGTCATGAATATTAATCCTGTTTTACTCGCGTTTGTTTTTCTTATGTTTCTTAATCAGGCTACTGCCCAGGAGAAGCACCAGGCGGAGATTGCCGGGAACAAGCCTACCAGGAGAGGCAATGATTTAGATCGAAAGCAATTTACTATAACAGACAATCAAATCGGTATTCGTACAGATTCAAATTATTCTAACGCGAAATTAATCCGCACAGGATGGGATGATGGGATATTTAAAACAAATCCTGGCTTTTACCGGCATGATCTTGCAAGTAGCATTCCTGCAGGATTTTTAAAGCTTTCGGTCTCTGACCGGGAAATGCTAATAATAAGTGTCGATCAAAACTCCGTTAATCAAATGAAAGATACGGTATGCTATAGCGATGGTAAGTTACACAGGTGTCTTTATGCGGTAATCCCTGTAATTTTGAGCAATCAATCTCATGATACATTAAAGTATATCAATATGACATGTTCGTGGCTTGATATTTTTAAAACAGATGCCGGAAATGTAAAATTTTTACCCACGTCCTTGATGGAAGAATGCTGGAAAAATAATCCCGCTGTTTATGCTGTTGCTCCTCATCAACAAAAAGTATTTTATATACCGGCAGGTTTTTTAACAGATACAGGTAAAGGGGAATTGTTTACATCAAAAACGTTTAAAATAGGAATGAGTTTATATAAGTATATTGAGGGTTCGCAGCTCCCTGTTGATATACGCGGGTTAGCGCTTAGGCGGGAAACAGATAATATTATTTGGAGCAATGAGATTGCCGTGCGATAGTTATCTGGTTTTAAGTTAAAAATAATTCCTGCTCTCTCTTTGATATTCAAAACATTGTGATTATCTTTGCCCTCCCTTGAAAGGAGGTATTTTAGGAATTATGATCATTATTAACGTAAAAGACGGCGAATCATTAGATAAAGCATTGAAACGCTTCAAAAAGAAATTCGAAAAAACAGGTGTTTTAAGAGAACTACGTAGTCGTCAGGCTTTCGAAAAAAAATCTGTAACCCGTCGTCATGTTGTTAAACATGCTATCTACAAACAGACTTTGAATCAGGAAACTGTTTAATTCTTTTTTGTTGAAAGAATTTTTTCAGATTTCTTAACACTATATTAAAACTATTTGTACATTCATCATCCCGGATGTATAAATAGTTTTTTATGTTTTTAGCGCGTTTTATCCAGTACATCAAGTATGAAAAGCGGTATTCAGCCCACACTGTTTCCGCTTATCAGTCAGACCTGGAGCAATTTATGCGCTTTTTAAACAATCCCGGCGGTGCAGATCCCGCACCGGAGCCGGTTATTACCCATCCATCGCAGGTAAGCTATCATGACATCCGTAACTGGATGGTTGAGCTCATTGACCAAAAACTTACCGGCCGTTCTGTCAACCGCAAAATGGCTACGCTGCGCAAATACTTTAAATTTTTATTGCAGGAAGGCATTGTTGAAACCAACCCGGTATCCAGGATACGGTCGCAAAAAGTTGCTAAAACGTTGCCTGTGGTAGTTGAAGATACACGCCTTACAAAAATGTTAGATAGTGATGACATTTTTACAAATGATTTTCCGGGCCTGCGCGATAAGCTTGTTATTGAGCTTTTGTTTGGCACCGGTATACGCCTTGCCGAATTGTTAGGTATTAAAGAACAGGATATTAGCTTTGAAGGCGGGGTAGTAAAGGTATTAGGTAAGCGCAACAAGGAGCGTATCATCCCTATTAATAATGAGCTGAAGAGCCTGCTGCCCGAATATTTAGGGTTAAAGAAAAATCAAAATTTCGATAACAATTCCTTTACATTGATCGTTACAAATAAAGGAGCCGATGCTTATCCGAAATTGATTTATTTAATAGTGCAGAAATACCTCTCCAACATATCAACTCAAAATAAACGGAGCCCTCATGTGCTCAGGCACACGTTTGCAACTACCATGTTAAATAATGGGGCCGATTTAAATTCAATTAAAGAACTTTTGGGCCATGCTAACCTCAGCGCCACCCAAATTTACACGCATAATTCAGTTGAACGACTAAAATCTATTTATAAACTCGCCCATCCAAAGGCTTAAAAAGGAGGAAACATGAAAATTACAGTGCAGTCAATTCATTTCACCGCAGACAGGAAACTTTTAGATTTTATTCAGAAAAAGGCAGACAAGCTCGATACGTTTTATGATCATATTATTAGCGGTGAAGTTTACTTAAAGCTTGAAAATGTGGAAGATGAATGTAATAAGATAACGGAGATCAAATTATTGCTACCAGGAAACCAAATCTTCGCGAAAGAGAAATGTAAGAGTTTTGAGGAAGCTACCGACCTGGCAGTTGAGAGCCTGAGGAAGCAAATTGAGAAGCATAAACAAAAGAAAGCCATTGCTGATGCTACAGCCAAAAAAGCTGTTTTAACGGCAGCAGAGGAAGGTTTTTAGTGATATAGAGGGGCTTACATTGAGCCAAAATCGGCAGGTTTTTAGCCTGCCGATTTTTTTTGATAAAAAATTTTGACGTGGTGTTATTTTTTGTAGATTTGCAGTCCCTTTCGGGGAGGTATTTAACGCCTCAAAAAAAAGTTAAAATAGTTCTTTAAAATATCAAAAAGCTTATTACTTTTGCGCTCCGTTATCGAAAGCAACACAACGTTTAGATAATGTAAAGGCAAAATAAATATAAGCCTCCTTAGCTCAGCTGGTAGAGCAACTGACTTGTAATCAGTAGGTCATTGGTTCGATCCCGATAGGAGGCTCAGTTTTTTTCGGAAAGACAATGTTTAGCTTCAATTTTGGACATTGTTAATCCGGGATAAACTACTGGGGAGATACCAGAGCGGTCAAATGGGACGGACTGTAAATCCGTTGCTTCGGCTACGAAGGTTCGAATCCTTCTCTCCCCACATATTGAGTAGGCAGTTTATAGTTCGCAGTTAGCATTAAGTTAACGGGATTGTAAACTGCTGACTTGATTAAAGAGGTTTGAGGAATGAGTTTTGGGTGATTGAAATTAGCCAAAAACAGCAAACCAAAAGCTTAACAAGCGGAAGTAGCTCAGTTGGTAGAGCGATAGCCTTCCAAGCTATAGGTCGCGAGTTCGAACCTCGTCTTCCGCTCGGTAATATCGGATTTCGAATTTTCGATTTCGGATTTGAACTAAGCAAAATGAGATGCCGGGCAGGTAAGTAGAGGAAGGAAAAAATCCGAAATCTAATTTCCGAAATCCGAAATCAAAAATAAGCCGACGTAGCTCAGTGGTAGAGCACTTCCTTGGTAAGGAAGAGGTCACGGGTTCAAATCCCGTTGTTGGCTCAGTGTTATAAAAACATACATTAAAGTTAAATTAACCTACAAAATAATTTATAGATCATGGCAAAAGAAAAGTTTGACCGCAGTAAACCGCACTTAAACATCGGTACAATCGGTCACGTTGACCACGGTAAAACAACCCTTACCGCAGCTATCACTAAAGTTTTGGCTGATGCAGGTTTATCAGAAGCTCGTTCATTTGATTCAATTGACTCGGCTCCTGAAGAAAAAGAACGTGGTATTACCATCAACACTGCCCACGTTGAATATTCAACAGCTAACCGTCACTACGCACACGTTGACTGTCCAGGTCACGCGGATTACGTGAAAAACATGGTTACTGGTGCTGCCCAAATGGACGGTGCAATTATCGTAGTTGCTGCAACTGATGGTCCGATGCCACAAACTCGTGAGCACATCCTGTTAGCTCGTCAGGTAGGTGTACCTGCACTTGTTGTTTTCATGAACAAAGTTGACATGGTTGATGATCCGGAATTATTAGAGTTAGTAGAAATGGAAGTTCGTGAATTATTATCATTCTACGAATTCCCAGGTGATGATATTCCAGTTATCCAGGGTTCTGCATTAGGTGGTCTTAACGGCGATCCTACCTGGGTTGGCAAAATCATGGAATTGATGGACGCTGTTGATAGCTACATCCCAATTCCTCCACGTTTGACAGATCTTCCTTTCTTGATGCCTGTTGAAGACGTGTTCTCAATCACTGGTCGTGGTACTGTTGCTACTGGTCGTATTGAGCGTGGTGTAATCAACTCTGGTGAGCCAGTTGATATCCTGGGTATGGGTGCTGAGAACTTAAAATCAACCGTAACTGGTGTTGAGATGTTCCGCAAAATCCTTGACCGTGGTGAAGCTGGTGACAACGTAGGTTTATTGTTACGTGGTATTGAGAAAACTGATATCCGTCGTGGTATGGTTATCTGCAAACCAGGTTCAGTAACTCCTCACACCGATTTCAAAGCAGAAGTTTACGTATTATCAAAAGCAGAAGGTGGCCGTCACACTCCATTCTTCAACAAATACCGTCCGCAATTCTATTTCCGTACCACTGACGTTACTGGTGAGATTTCATTAGAACCAGGTGTAGAGATGGTTATGCCAGGTGATAACGTTACAATCACAGTAAAACTGATCAACGCTATCGCAATGGAAAAAGGCTTACGTTTCGCTATCCGTGAAGGTGGTCGTACCGTAGGTGCTGGTCAGGTAACTGAAATCTTGAAATAATCATATTTCAATAAAAAGGTTAATTTGAAAACATAAGTTTAGCCTTCAACGGCAAACTTATGTTTTCTTATTATAAAATACACACGGGAATAGTTCAACGGTAGAATAGAGGTCTCCAAAACCTTTGATCAGGGTTCGAATCCTTGTTCCCGTGCTTAAGCACAATATAAAAATGGCAGGCGTAGCTGAATATATTAAAGAGTCATACATCGAGTTAACCGAGAAGGTTACCTGGCCTACATGGCGCGAGCTGCAAAGCAGCGCTGTTTTGGTATTGGTTGCCGCTATAATTATTGCGCTGGTTATCTTAGGTATGGACCAGATCATTAATTATTTGCTTAAACTGTTTTACACATCACTAACATAATATCAGGGGAGAAGGAGATGAGTGATCAATTGAAATGGTATGTAGTTAGGGCTATTAGTGGTAAAGAAAAAAAAGTTAAACAATACATAGATGCCGAAATTAGCCGTTTGGGCATTAGTCATTTGGTACCACAGGTATTAATACCTACTGAAAAGTATTACCAGATGCGCGACGGAAAGAAGATCGCTAAAGAGCGTAACTACTTTCCGGGCTATGTGCTTATGGAAGCTGTTTTAGATGGCGAAACCGAGCACATCATTAAAAATATTAACAGTGTTATAGGTTTCCTTGGTGATAAAGCCGGAAATGCTATCCCGCTTCGCCAATCAGAAGTTAACCGTATTTTAGGTAAGGTTGATGAGATGAGTGCCCAGGGCGAAACCATGAACGTGCCTTACTATGTTGGCGAGGCGGTTAAAGTTATGGACGGGCCTTTCAACGGTTTCAGCGGCGTTATTGAAGAAGTTAACGAAGAGAAAAAGAAACTGAAGGTAATGGTAAAGATATTCGGCCGCCGTACGCCGCTTGAATTGAATTACATGCAGGTAGAGAAAGAATAGTTTTCAAATAATTTCGAATGTCGGATTTTCGATTTCGAAATTTTTGAATTTAAAATATAAGATAGAAGAGACGGGAAATAAATCTGAAATGGAAACCCCAAATCCGAAATCAACACAATCTTAAATGTTACTTAGCTTCCACTTACTAACATTGAGTTTATAATTAAAGTAAATTAAAATGGCAAAAGAGATCGGTGCAATGGTTAAGCTGCAAGTTAAAGGCGGCGCCGCAAACCCATCACCACCAATTGGCCCTGCATTGGGTGCAAAAGGTGTGAACATCATGGAGTTTTGCAAACAATTTAATGCACGTACCCAGGACAAAGCTGGAAAAGTATTGCCTGTTTTGATTACTGTTTATGTTGACAAATCATTCGAATTTATCATCAAAACTCCTCCCGTTGCTATCCAGTTATTGGAAGCTACCGGTTTAAAGAGTGGTTCTGCTGAGCCTAACCGTAAAAAAGTTGCCAGTGTTAACTGGGAGCAGGTTGAGACTATAGCAAAAGATAAAATGGTTGACTTGAACGCATTCACAGTTGAATCGGCCATGAAAATGGTGGCAGGTACTGCCCGCAGCATGGGAATTACCGTATCAGGTACAGCTCCCTGGAATTAATTAATTTATACAAATCAGTTTAAAGACAGTGGCAAGATTAACAAAAAATCAAAAAGTGGCACTCTCCAAAATTGAGGCAAACAAATCGTACACATTAGAAGCTGCATCAGCTTTGGTAAAGGAATTAACCCTTACTAAATTTGATTCATCAGTTGATATAGACGTTCGTTTAGGTGTTGATCCACGTAAAGCCAATCAAATGGTACGTGGTATTGCAACATTACCTCATGGAACCGGTAAAACTGTACGTGTATTAGTTCTTTGTACTCCTGATAAGGAACAAGAAGCTAAAGACGCAGGTGCAGATTACGTAGGTTTGGATGATTATATTGCCAAGATTGAAGGCGGATGGACTGATGTTGATATTATCATTACTATGCCAAGTGTTATGGCGAAGGTAGGTCGTTTAGGTCGTATTTTAGGCCCGCGTAACCTTATGCCAAACCCTAAATCAGGTACAGTTACCCCAGAAGTTGGTAAAGCTGTAACTGAGGTAAAAGGTGGTAAAATCGATTTCAAGGTTGACAAAACCGGTATCATCCACACCTCAATAGGAAAAGCATCTTTCTCTGCAGATAAAATTTATGAGAATGCATTAGAAGTATTGCAAACAATCTCTAAATTAAAACCTTCTGCAGCAAAAGGAACATATTTCAAGAGCATTCATATCTCTTCAACTATGTCGCCAGGAATTACAGTTGAAACTAAATCAGTAGCGGGGATCTAATCATGAATAAAGAAGAAAAATACGACCTTGTTGTAGCCCTTACTGAGCAAATCAAAGAGTATGGTAATTTTTATATCACTGATACCTCTGATTTAACTGTAGCTAAGATCAACAATATCCGCCGTAAATGTTTCGAAAACGACATTACAATGCAGGTAACCAAAAATAGCTTGATTAAAAAAGCTATGGAAGCTGCAGGCGGTGATTTCAGCCCTATATATGATGTATTAAAAGGTTCATCATCAATCCTTTTCTCAAAATCAGCAACTGCACCAGCAAAGTTGATTAAACAATTGAGGAAAACTGGCGAAAAACCAATTTTAAAAGCAGCTTATATCGATTCGGCAGTATTTATCGGTGATAACCAGTTAGATACTTTAACCAAACTGAAATCAAAAGAACAACTGATCGGCGAGATAGTTGGCTTACTTCAATCACCTGCGAAAAACGTTCTTTCGGCTCTTCAGTCAGGCGGAACTACAATTGCAGGCCTTGTAAAAACATTACAGGAAAGAGGTTAACGAACACCTCAATAAAGTTCGATAAAAACAAACAAAAAGCATTAAAAGTAAAAATTTAAATAAAATGGCGGATTTAAAAGCGTTTGCTGAACAGTTGGTAAACTTAACAGTAAAAGAAGTAAACGAATTAGCTCAAATATTAAAAGACGAGTATGGTATTGAGCCTGCTGCTGCTGCTGTAGCAGTTGCTGCTCCTGCTGCTGACGGTGGCGATGCCGCTCCAGCTGCTGCTGAGCAAACTGCATTTGACGTTATCCTGAAAGAAGCTGGTGGCGCTAAATTAGCAGTTGTTAAATTAGTAAAAGACTTAACTGGCCTTGGTTTGAAAGAAGCTAAAGATCTTGTTGACGGTGCACCAAAAGAACTTAAAACTGGTGTAACTAAAGAAGAAGCTGAATCTTTGAAAAAACAATTAGAAGAAGCCGGAGCAGTAGTTGAGGTTAAGTAATTTAACCTACTGAAATATAGCATCAAGACTCCGACCATAACGGTCGGGGTCTATTGCTGTTTATAAAGGTTTGGATGAAGAAGATAATGGATATGAGATATGAGATATGAGATCTTCTTCCTGCAGGTTTAACAGGAATACAGATCTTCAAAACATATTTTTTAGTCTCACTTCTCACATCTCAGATCTCACATCTATCAAAGTTTATTAATAAACTAAAATTTAAATACCTTGGCAAACAATAATAATCAAAGAGTAAACTTTGCAACCAGCAGAAAGGTACTTGATTACCCTGATTTTCTGGATGTTCAGTTACAATCTTTCCAGGAATTTTTTCAATTGGAAACCACTTCCGACAACCGTTACAAAGAAGGGCTGTTTAAAGTGTTTGCCGAAAACTTTCCTATTTCAGATTCAAGAAACATCTTTGTCCTGGAGTTTCTTGACTACTTTATTGATCCGCCACGTTATGATATACAAGAGTGTATTGAACGCGGATTAACTTACAGCGTACCATTAAAAGCCAAGCTTCGCCTTTCATGTAATGATGAGGAGCACGAAGATTTTGAAACAATTGTACAGGACGTGTACCTGGGTACCATCCCTTACATGACTCCAAAAGGTACATTTGTTATTAATGGTGCCGAGCGTGTAATTGTATCACAGTTACACCGTTCGCCAGGTGTGTTCTTTGGTCAGAGCCGCCACACTAACGGTACAAAATTATACTCGGCCCGTGTTATCCCTTTCAAAGGTTCATGGATTGAGTTTGCTACAGACGTTAACAACGTGATGTATGCTTACATTGACCGTAAAAAGAAATTCCCGGTTACTACGTTACTTCGTGCCATTGGTTATGACTCTGATAAAGATATTCTGGAGTTATTTGAACTGGCCGACGAGGTTAAAGTAAGCAAATCAGGCCTTAAGAAATATATTGGCCGTAAGCTTGCTGCAAGGGTACTTAAAACATGGATCGAAGATTTTGTGGATGAGGATACCGGTGAGGTAGTTTCTATCCCTCGTAATGAGATCATCCTTGAGCGTGAAACCTTACTGGAAGACGACCATATTGATATGATCATCGACTCTGGTGTTAAAACCATCATCCTTAACAAGGAAGATGCTTCAACCAGCGGTGATTACACTATTATATACAATACCTTACAGAAAGATACTTCCAACTCTGAGAAGGAAGCGGTTGAGCACATCTACCGCCAGTTACGTAACGCTGAACCACCTGATGAAGAAACAGCACGTGGTATCATCGATCGTTTATTCTTTTCAGATAAAAGATATGACCTGGGCGATGTGGGCCGCTACCGCATCAACCGTAAATTAAAACTGAGCACTTCGGAAGAAACTAAAGTTTTAACCAAGCAGGACATCATCGCGATTGTTAAATATCTGATCAAATTAATCAACTCAAAAGCCGAGGTGGATGATATCGATCACTTATCAAACCGTCGTGTACGTACCGTTGGTGAGCAGCTTTATGCACAGTTTGGTGTAGGTTTAGCACGTATGGCCCGTACCATCCGTGAGCGTATGAACATTCGTGACAACGAGGTGTTCACACCAACCGATCTGATCAACGCGCGGACATTATCATCTGTGATCAACTCGTTCTTCGGAACAAACCAGTTATCACAGTTCATGGACCAAACCAATCCACTGGCAGAGATCACGCACAAGCGTCGTCTGTCAGCCTTAGGCCCCGGCGGTCTGTCGCGTGAGCGTGCAGGTTTCGAGGTTCGTGACGTTCATTACACCCACTACGGTAGGTTGTGTACTATCGAAACTCCCGAAGGTCCGAACATTGGTTTGATTTCATCACTTTGCGTACACGCTAAAATTAACAATTTAGGCTTTATCGAAACTCCGTACAAGCGTGTAGTTGAAGGTAAAGTTATGGTTGACGAGCCGGTTATCTATTTATCTGCTGAGGATGAAGACGGTAAAACCATTGGCCAGGCAAACGCGGTTTATGATGACAAAGGTGAGTTTGAATTGCCACGTGTAAAAGCACGTTTCGAGGGTGACTTCCCGGTTATCGAGCCAGAGCGTCTGGACTTGATGGACATTGCTCCAAATCAGATTACTTCAATTGCGGCTTCGCTTATTCCGTTCTTAGAGCATGATGACGCTAACCGTGCATTGATGGGGTCAAACATGCAACGCCAGGCCGTACCATTGTTGCGCCCTGAAGCGCCGATTGTTGGTACCGGTTTGGAAGGCCGTGTGGCAAAAGACTCTCGTACCCTGATCAACGCCGAAGGCGATGGTGTGGTTGAGTATGTTGATGCTAACGAAATCCGTATTAAATATGACCGCAACGAACTTGATCGTTTGATCTCGTTTGAAGGAGATAGTAAAAGCTACCGCTTAACCAAGTTTAAGAAAACCAACCAAAGCACCACCATGAACCTTAAGCCTATTGTTAAAAAAGGCCAAAGGGTTGAAAAAGGTGAAGTACTTTGCGAAGGTTACGCTACCCAAAATGGCGAGCTTGCATTAGGCCGTAACCTTAAAGTAGCATTCATGCCTTGGCAGGGATATAACTTTGAGGATGCGATCGTGATCTCTGAACGTGTTGTTTCACAAGATATCTTTACTTCAATCCACGTTGAAGAGTTTGAACTTGAAGTTCGTGACACTAAACGTGGCGAGGAAGAGTTAACACCAGATATCCCTAACGTATCAGAAGAAGCCACTAAAGACCTTGACGAAGACGGTATCATCCGTGTAGGCGCCGAGGTTAAAGAAGGCGACATCCTGATTGGTAAGATCACTCCTAAAGGTGAATCAGACCCATCACCGGAAGAAAAACTGTTACGTGCGATCTTCGGTGATAAAGCAGGCGACGTTAAAGATGCTTCATTGAAAACCCCGCCGTCAATTGCCGGTGTTGTTATCGATACCAAATTATTCTCTCGTGCTAAAAAGACTTCAAAAGCTGAAGAAAAAGCACAATTGGAAAAATTGGACAACAAGCATGATAAAGCTGTAAAAGATCTGAAAAATACCTTGATCGACAAGTTATTTGAAATCGTTAACGGCAAAACTTCGCAAGGCGTTTATAACGTTTACAAAGAGTTACAGGTTCCTAAAGGTGTTAAATTCACCCAGAAAATATTAGTTGAGCTTAATTACGATAATATTAACCCAACTAAATGGACTACTGATGACGATAAAAACGATCAGATCAAGATCCTTCTTCATAACTTCAACATTAAGTACAATGAAGAGCTGGGTGCTTACCGTCGTGATAAATTCGCTATCAGCGTGGGTGATGAGCTTCCATCAGGTATCGTACAAATGGCTAAAGTTTACATCGCTAAAAAGCGTAAGCTTAAAGTAGGTGATAAAATGGCTGGTCGTCACGGTAACAAAGGTATTGTTGCACGTATTGTACGTGATGAAGACATGCCTTTCCTTGAAGACGGAACACCGGTTGATATCGTGTTGAACCCGCTGGGTGTACCTTCACGTATGAACCTGGGTCAGATCTACGAAACCGTATTAGGCTGGGCCGGTAAAGAGCTTGGTGTTAAATTCGCTACTCCTATCTTCGACGGTGCAAGCCATGAAGAAGTGGAAGAGTGGATTAAGAAAGCCAACTTGCCAGAATCAGGCCGTACCTACTTATACAATGGTTTAACAGGTGATCGTTTTGATCAGCAAACTACTGTAGGTATTATCTACATGCTGAAATTAGGTCACATGGTTGATGATAAGATGCACGCCCGTTCAATCGGACCGTACTCATTGATCACTCAACAACCATTAGGTGGTAAAGCACAATTCGGTGGTCAGCGTTTTGGTGAGATGGAGGTTTGGGCACTGGAAGCATTTGGTGCATCAAACATTCTGCAGGAGATATTAACCGTTAAATCGGATGATGTTATCGGCCGTGCCAAAACATATGAGGCTATTGTTAAAGGTGAAAACCTGCCAACGCCATCAGTTCCTGAATCATTCAACGTATTGGTTCACGAGTTACGCGGCTTAGGTTTGGATATCACTTTAGAATAATTAGTGATTTAGTGAGTGAGTGAATTAGTGATTGATTGAAAAATTAGTCATATAATTTACTAACTCACTATTTCAATAGGTTAAGAGACGTGGTTTGACGACTTGATTCAAATCACTAATTCACTAAATCGCTAATTCAACAATTAAAAACAGAGGAGACTATGTCTTACAAAAAGGATAATAAAATCAAAAGTAACTTTACCACCATTACCATCAGTTTAGCCTCTCCCGAGTCTATTCTTGAGCGTTCAAGCGGTGAAGTTTTAAAGCCGGAAACCATTAACTATCGTACCTACAAACCTGAGCGTGACGGTTTGTTTTGCGAGCGTATTTTTGGTCCGGTTAAGGATTATGAGTGCCATTGCGGTAAATACAAACGTATCCGTTACAAAGGTATCGTGTGCGACCGTTGCGGTGTTGAAGTAACCGAAAAGAAGGTACGTCGTGAGCGTATGGGCCACATCAACCTGGTGGTGCCTGTTGCACACATATGGTACTTCCGCTCATTACCAAACAAAATTGGTTATTTATTAGGCTTGCCTACTAAAAGGCTCGACCTTATTATATACTACGAGCGTTACGTAGTTATCCAGCCAGGTATTAAAGAAGCAGATGGAATCAACAAAATGGATTTCCTTACTGAAGAAGAATACCTTGACGTATTGGATACCCTTCCAAAAGAAAACCAGTATCTTGACGACAAAGATCCTCAGAAATTTGTTGCCAAAATGGGTGCTGAGGCCTTGGAAGAGTTATTAAAACGCCTTGACCTTGATGAATTATCATTCAGCCTGCGTCACCAGGCAGCAAACGAAACTTCTCAGCAACGTAAAAATGAAGCCTTAAAACGCTTACAGGTTGTTGAAGCTTTCCGCGATGCTAAAACCAGGATCGAAAATAACCCTGAATGGATGATTGTTAAGATTGTTCCGGTTATCCCGCCTGAGTTGCGTCCGTTGGTACCACTGGAAGGTGGCCGTTTCGCTACTTCAGATTTGAATGACCTTTACCGTCGTGTTATCATCCGTAACAACCGTTTAAAACGTTTGATCGAGATCAAAGCACCAGAGGTGATTTTACGTAACGAAAAACGTATGTTACAGGAAGCTGTGGATTCGTTATTCGATAACTCACGTAAAGTTAACGCGGTAAAAACTGAAGGTAACCGTGCTTTGAAGTCACTTTCAGATATCCTGAAAGGTAAACAAGGCCGTTTCCGTCAAAACTTATTAGGTAAACGTGTGGATTACTCTGCCCGTTCAGTAATTGTTGTAGGTCCTAACCTTAAATTACACGAGTGCGGTTTACCAAAAGATATGGCTGCCGAATTGTTTAAACCATTTATCATCCGCAAAATGATTGAGCGTGGTGTGGTTAAAACAGTAAAATCTGCCAAAAAGATAGTTGACCGTAAAGACCCATTGGTTTGGGATATTTTGGAAAACGTATTGAAAGGACACCCTGTATTACTAAACCGTGCGCCTACGCTGCACAGGTTGGGTATCCAGTCGTTCCAGCCAAAACTGGTTGAAGGTAAGGCGATCCAATTGCACCCATTAACCTGTACAGCATTCAACGCGGATTTTGACGGTGACCAGATGGCCGTTCACGTACCACTTGGTAACGCGGCAATTTTGGAAGCCCAAATCCTGATGCTTGCTTCACATAACATCCTTAACCCTGCTAACGGTACGCCTATTACAGTACCATCTCAGGACATGGTACTTGGTTTGTACTACATAACCAAAGGCCGTAAAACTGACGAAACACGCGTGGTTAAAGGACAAGGTTTGACTTTTTACTCTGCAGAAGAAGTAATTATCGCTTATAACGAGAAAAAGCTTGACCTGCATGCGTTTATTAAAGTTAAAGCTTTGGTTAAAGAGCGCGATGGCAAAATTGTAAACAAAATTATTGATACTACTGTAGGCCGCGTGTTGTTTAACCAGCATGTACCTGTAGAAGTAGGTTATATCAATGAGCTGCTTACCAAAAAATCACTTCGTGATATCATTGGTGAGGTAGTAAAAATCACCGGTATGGCACGTGCCGCCCAGTTCCTTGACGATATTAAGGAATTAGGTTTCAAGATGGCATTCCAGGGTGGTTTATCATTTAACCTGAAGGATATCAATATCCCTGCAGAAAAGGTGACCCTGATTGATACAGCTTCTAAGCAAGTTGATGAGGTAATGAACAACTACAACATGGGTTTCATTACCAACAACGAGCGTTACAACCAGATCATCGATATCTGGACACGTATCAACAACCGCTTAACCGCTAACGTGATGGACATCCTGAGCAACGATAACCAGGGCTTCAACTCTGTTTATATGATGCTTGACTCAGGTGCCCGTGGTTCTAAAGAGCAGATTCGTCAGCTTGCAGGTATGCGTGGTTTGATGGCTAAGCCTCAGAAATCAGGTTCAGGTGGTGAGATTATCGAGAACCCGATCCTTTCAAACTTTAAAGAAGGTTTGTCGGTATTGGAGTACTTCATCTCTACCCACGGTGCCCGTAAAGGTTTGGCGGATACGGCGTTGAAAACAGCGGATGCTGGTTACTTAACACGTAGGTTGCATGACGTTGCCCAGGATATGATTGTGGGTGAAGTTGATTGCGGTACTTTAAGGGGTATCTATACAACTGCACTGAAAGATAACGAGGATATTGTTGAGCCATTATATGACCGTATTTTAGGTCGTACTACGCTTCATGATGTTCATGACCCTATCACTAACGAACTGTTAGCAGTAGCTGGCCAGGACATTACCGAAGAGGTTGCTAAAAAGATCGAAAATTCTCCGTTAGAAGGTATTGAGATCCGTTCGGTATTAACCTGCGAAAGCAAACGTGGCGTATGTGCATTGTGCTACGGCCGTAACCTTGCAAGCGGTAAACGCGTGCAAAAAGGCGAGGCTGTTGGTGTAATTGCAGCACAGTCAATCGGTGAGCCGGGTACACAGTTAACACTTCGTACATTCCACGTGGGTGGTACCGCGTCAAACATCGCTGCTGAATCTCAGATCAACGCTAAGTTTGATGGTATTATCGAATTTGAGAACGTACGTACTGTAACTTATGAAACTGCTGAAGACGGCGCTGTTGATGTGGTATTAGGCCGTTCGGGCGAGTTCCGCATTATCGAAGCCGGAAGTAATAAAGTAATTGTTACCAATAACATTCCATACGGTTCATACCTGTATGTGAAAGATGGCAGCAAGATCACCAAAGGCGACCGTATCTGTTCATGGGATCCGTACAACGCGGTAATTATCTCTGAGTTTGCAGGTATTGCCCAGTTTGATGCAGTATTGGAAGGTATCACTTTCCGTGAAGAATCTGACGAGCAAACAGGTCACCGCGAAAAAGTGATCATCGATACCAGGGATAAATCTAAAAACCCTGCTATCCAGATCACCGATAATAAAGGTAACATCATTAAAGGATACAACATTCCGGTAGGTGCACACATTGCTGTTGATGAAGGAGACAGGTTACAAACCGGTCAGGTTATTGCTAAAATCCCTCGTTCAACCGGTAAAACGCGAGATATTACAGGTGGTTTACCACGTGTAACCGAGTTATTTGAAGCACGTAACCCTTCAAACCCTGCTGTAGTAACTGAAATTGACGGTGTGGTAACTTTAGGTGGTGTTAAACGTGGTAACCGCGAAATCACCATCGAGTCGAAAGATGGCCAGGTTAAAAAATACCTTGTACCGCTTTCAAAACACATCCTTGTACAGGATAATGACTTTATAAAAGCTGGTATGCCATTATCTGATGGTTCAATATCTCCGGCAGATATCCTTGCTATCAAAGGCCCTGCTGCAGTACAGGAATATCTTGTTAACGGAATCCAGGAAGTTTACCGCTTACAGGGTGTGAAGATCAACGATAAGCACTTTGAGGTTATTGTTCACCAGATGATGCAGAAAGTATCTATCGAAGATGCGGGCGATACCCGTTTCTTAGAGCGCGAAGCTGTTGACGGATGGGATTTCATGACCGAGAATGATGAGATTTATGACAAGAAAGTTGTAACTGATCCGGGTGATTCAACTACATTGAAATCAGGTCAGATAGTTTCATTACGCCGCTTACGCGATGAAAACTCGGTATTGAAACGCCGCGACCTTAAACTGGTTGAAGTGCGTGACGCTATCCCTGCAACATCGAGCCCAATACTGCAAGGTATTACCAGGGCGTCGTTGGGTACCAAGTCATTTATCTCGGCCGCGTCGTTCCAGGAAACTACTAAAGTACTGAATGAAGCAGCTATCGCAGGTAAAAAAGACAGCATGCTTGGTCTGAAAGAAAACGTTATCGTAGGTCACTTAATACCTTCTGGTACCGGTTTACGCGAATACGAAAATATCCGCGTAGGTTCACAGGAAGAGTTTGACCGCCTGATGGCTTCAAAGGCAGAAGAGTTGGAAGCTTAATTTTCAGCTGTTTAAATATTTACTAAGCCCTCCGGTACTCCCGGGGGGCTTTTTTTTGATTTTTTTTTAGATAGTTAAAACAAAAGTAAAATATCACTGTTTTACGTTCGATCTTGCGAAGCAGAATATAAGATGTAATTGTATTCTTAAAAGCTATATTTACGCAGTATTTACCTTACAAAAAGACAATTTATAAAGAACGTCTTTTTGTTACTTTAGTAACATGGAAGAACAAAATGAAAATCAGCTCAACATTGAGCTATCAGAAGAAATTGCAGAAGGTGTTTACTCAAATCTCGCTATCATTACCCATTCAAATTCGGAGTTTGTATTAGACTTTATAAGAGTTATGCCCGGTGTGCCTAAAGCCAGGGTGAAATCAAGAATTATATTAACCCCTGAGCATGCCAAACGCCTTCTTTCGGCATTGCAGGATAATATCGAAAAATTTGAATCTATTAACGGCCGCATCAAAGTACAACCCGATCATCCGGGGTTTCCTATGAACTTTGGTGGTACAATGGGACAAGCATAATTTTGATTATTATATTAAAATGTACTTTTGATTAAAAAAAAGCTACGGTAACCCCCTGTTTTTTAAAAAAAATGATAAATTAAATTGTTGGGTGTGAAAAAAAGTGTATATATTGCAGTGCTTTAAACTTTATACCTATTAAAAATGAAAGCTCAAACTTTATGAGAAAAAGTTCCTTGTTAAACTCATTAGTATTCCTGTCGATTTTCCTCATTTCTGCCGGTTTATTTTCTTGCTCATCCCCTAAAAAGATCAAATATTTTCAAGATATACCAGATTCTGGCCAAATGAAGACTCTTGCGAAGGTAGAATATCAGGAGCCAACAATTCAGGTTGACGATATTATCACAATTTTGGTGCAAACCGTAGATCCACAAGCTACTGCTATGATTAACCTGGGTAATGTTCCGGTGCCAGGGACTGCTTCGGCTGTTGGGAGTTCCAGTAGTAGCGGAAGTCAGTCAGCAATATCCGGTTATCTTGTTCATAAGGATGGTTTTGTTGAGGTGCCGGTATTAGGAAGAATTAAGTTGCTTGGATTAACAACCAGCGAGGCTAAGGATACTGTTTTAAAAGAGGCTGTTAAATATTACAAAGACCCAACAGTAATTATCAGGTACGCTAATTTTAAATTTAGTGTTACTGGTGAAGTTGCAAAACCCGGAGTTTATATTACCCCAAATGAAAAGGTTAGTATACTTGATGCTATTTCACTGGCCGGAGATTTGACAATTTTTGGAAAAAGAGAAAATGTGTTACTAATAAGGGAAAACCTGGATGGTACTAGGACGCCATATAGAATAAATCTTCAAAAAAGCGATATTATTTCTTCTCCGGTTTTTTATCTAAGGCAAAACGACGTTATTTATGTTGAGCCAAATAAGGCAAAAGCTTCTGCTACAGATGCTACACAGGCAAGAACTTATACTATTATAGGGGCCGCTATATCAGTACTTATTATTTTAATCACAAGAATCAACTAATTTTTATTACAAATGGGAATTCAAGATCAGGAATTCGATCAAAATAAGGAATCTGAAGTTAAATTTGATGTAAAAAAGATAGTTTCTAAAATTATAAGCAACTGGTACTTTTTTGTATTGGGTTTAATTGTATTTGTTTTACTGTCATTATTTTATATAAGATATTCAACTCCTGCTTATAGTATCAACAGCAAAATTACTATTGAGGATAATTCAGCTAACCAGGGCGGTAAATTATCAAGTAGCAGTACAAATTTAGATTTTTCAGATTTATTTGATTTATCTAGTAATGCTTATAATGAGATCGATAATTTGAAATCAAGGCTATTGATGACAAATACTGTGAAAGCATTGGGGCTAAACATCACTATTTATGCTAAAGGAAGAATCACTACTAAAGAGTTGTATGATGAGGCTCCTTTTACTGTTAGACTCATTAGTAAAGCTGATACGATTTCTGAAAAGAATTATATTGTAAATGTGGTTAACGATAAAATACATTTTCAGGATGATAAAGATAATATAGATACTACATTAAATTTCGGCTCTCCTCTGAAATTAAGACAATATGATCTTGTTTTTGAGAGAAATGGAAGTAAATCGATAAGCAATTATGGTTATAAGGTAAATATACAGTCTGAAGATCAAACGATAGATAACCTTCAAACCGCATTAGATGTGCAACTGACAGATAAAAAGAGTTCAACGTTAGCTTTGACTTTTATATATCCTAATTCAAAAAAAGGCGAAGTAATTCTATCGAAGTTAATGAACCTCTATTTGTTATCTAACCTTCATAATAAAACAGAAATTGCGGATAGTACATTGAAATTTATTGATAGCCAATTGGGCAAAGTGACAAGCGAACTATCTGATATAGAAGGTAACTTTACAAAGTTTAAGGAAGATAACAAGTTAGCTAACGTTGATGAACAAAGTAAATCGTTAGTAGGGAATGTATCGACCTATAATAATAAGTTGAGTGACATTCAAATACAGTTATCCATTGTAAATGATATTGAAAATTACATCAATGATCCTAAAACGAAGAGAATAATACCAAGTTCGTTTGCTGTTCCTGATCCGGTTTTTGCTACTGCAATTGAAAAGTATAATGATTTGCTGGTTGAACGGGATAAATTAGCTTTATCATATAAAGAAGATAATCCTGTAATTCAGTCAAGTAATCAGCAGATTGAGAATATTAGGTTAGGTCTAGTTAAGAGTTTTGAATCTTATAAACAGACCTTGTCAACAACGCTCCAGAATCTTAAATCGACCAATTCATTTCTTACTAAAGAGGTATCTACTGTTCCTAAGAAAGAACGTGTTTTTCTTGATTATACCAGGGAGCAAAATTTAAAGCAGGATCTTTATTTGTACTTGTTGCAAAAGCGTGAAGAAACCGCCTTGACAAAAACATCGACTGCTAATAGCGCGAGGATTATTGATCCTGCCAAAAGTGACTATTTACCTTTTAAACCTAAAAAGTCAACGATTATATTTTTAGGTTTCTTTTTAGGATTGCTAATCCCTGCAGCAGGTATTTATATTAGGGAGATTTTAAATATAAAGATTCTTAACAAAGATGATATTGTTTCAAATACCAAAGTTTCCATATTAGGCGAGATTGGTAATAATCCAGAAGGCGTATCATTAGTAGTCGGAAATAATTCACGGTCTATATTATCTGAGCAATTCAGAGGGCTGAGGACTAATCTTCAGTTCGTGCTTTCACAAGGGAAAAGCAACGTTTTGATGGTTACATCAAGTATGAGCGGGGAGGGTAAATCGTTTATTACCATGAATCTTGGTAGCGTATTGGCTTTAAGTGGTAAAAAGGTACTGTTAATGGAATTGGATTTACGGAAACCCAAATTGTCTCAAAATGTAGGGTTGGACAGCAATAATGCCGGCTTTACAAATTATGTAGTGTCTGAGACAATGAGCGTTGACGATATTATACAACCAACATTTTTCTCCGAAAACTGTTTTATAATATCCTCCGGGCCCATTCCTCCTAACCCGACAGAATTATTGCTTAGTGATAAATTCAACTTATTAATAGATGAATTGAAGAAGAGGTTTGATTATATTATTATAGATAGTGCCCCAATAGGCTTGGTTTCAGATGCTCAGTTAATAGAGAAGCATACAGATGCCAGCTTATATATTGTTAGGCAGGAATATACTTACAAATCACAGCTCAATATAATTAATGAATTAACAAGGGAAATGAAATTCCGTAGGGCCTATTTGGTTATCAACGATATTAAAACCAAAAAAGGTGGTTATTATGGCTACGGTTATGGCTATGGTTATGGTTATGGTTATGGCTATGGTTACGGTAGCACAACGGAAGAAACACCTCAATTCTGGAGCAAATTATTTGGAAAAAGAGAATAGAATAATTTGGGAGGCATTACCAAAACGAAGATTATTACTGTAGATCTTAAAAAAATGTTGTTATGAAACCGGTATGTAGTTTAATAATTCGCTCATATAATGAGCAAAAACATATAAGGAGGCTGCTTGAAGGTGTGAAACGGCAGACAATATTTGAACAGGTTGAAATTATATTGGTAGATTCTGGTTCAAATGATGATACAGTAGTTATTGCCAGGGAATACGGTGTAAAAGTAATCAATATCCGGCCGGAGGAATTTTCTTTTGGACGGGCTTTAAACCGGGGGTGTATGGCCGCGCAAGGTGAATATTTACTTTTTGCAAGTGCTCACGTTTACCCTCTTTACACCGATTGGATAGAGCGGATGGTAGCTCCTTTCCATGATAAAAATGTTGCTTTGGTGTATGGCCGGCAGGTTGGCTGTGAAGTATCTAAATATTCTGAACAACAACTTTTCAATAAATGGTTTCCTTCGTTTTCAAATTACGATCAGGCGATTTCTTTCTGTAATAATGCCAATTGCGTTGTAAGAAAAGAGCTTTGGGAGCAGCAGCCATACGATGAGTCATTAACAGGATTAGAGGATTTGGCCTGGGCCAGTCAAATAAAAGCAAAGAATTATAAAATTGCATACGAGGCTTTGGCGCCGATAGTGCACGTACATGAAGAAACACCATCACGTATAAAAAACCGATATAGGAGGGAAGCGATTGCGCTGAAAATAATCTATCCTAATGAAAGGTTTTCTTTTTTCAACTTTGTACGTTTAACAATTGCCAATATCTTTTCAGATAGTTTTCATGCTATTCACGATAAAAGTTTCGCGAGCAATTTCTTTTCAATTATTATGTTTAGGTACATGCAATTTTGGGGTACTTACCTTGGATATAATCAAAAGAACCAGATCAACGAAACATTGAGAAACAGGTTATATTATCCAAATGATATGAAAAGACCTCCCCGCCATAATGAGTTAACTCATTTGCCGCCATCTGGGGAAAGAATTATATACAGCGGCTTTGAAGGATAATTCCTGTTTTACATCTACAAACATCAATATTCAAATGGATAAATTTAAGTTAGTCGCTATTGTGCCGATGCGGCACTCAAGCGAAAGAGTTCCTGGGAAAAACTATAGGGATTTTGCAGGAAAGCCGCTTTTTCATCATGTAATTCAAACACTGTTAGATTGTCCTTTAATCGATAAGGTAGTTATTGATACTGATAGTCCGATTGTTATTGAACAAGCCCAGGCTTCTTTTCCCGATGTGCTTGTTTTGGAACGACCAGAACATTTAAGGGATGGTGCCATACCTATGAATGATGTATTGCTGAACAGCATTAACCAGGTTCCTTCTGAGTTTTATTTACAAACACATAGCACCAATCCGTTATTAACAGTTGAGACATTAACAGCGGGAATTAAGAAATTCTTCGACATACAACCTATGTATGATTCGTTGTTTTCGGTAACAAGAAAGCATGTAAGGTTTTGGGATTCTTTAGCAAGGCCGATCAATCATAATCAGAATATATTACTGCGCACCCAGGATCTTCCGCCTATTTTTGAGGAAAACTCTTGTTTTTATGTCTTTACCAAATCAATACTTGAAAGAAAACATAACAGGATTGGCGACCGTCCGTTTTTGTTTGAAATGCCGGAAATTGAGGCCCAGGATATTGATGTGGAATTTAATTTCATCGTAGCCGAACTTTTATATAAAATGATAAATAAGATCGTATGAAAATATTAATTACTTGTCCTCCGATGTTAAGAGGAATAGATCAGTTAAAACATTTTTTTGAAGCTAAGGGTATCGAATTGATTTTGCCGGAAGTAGTACAAACGCTAACTGAAGAACAACTTATTGAGTTGGTACCACAGGTAGAAGGTTGGATAATTGGGGATGATCCTGCAACAGAAAGAGTATTCCAGGCGGGCGTTCAGGGTAAATTGAAAGCTGCTGTAAAATGGGGGGTTGGCGTGGACAACGTTGACTTTAAGGCTTGCGAAAAATTAGGTATACCTATTTCAAATACACCAAGAATGTTTGGAAATGAAGTAGCTGATATGGCGCTTGCTTATTTTACAGGGTTAGCACGTGATAGTTACCGTGTTGATCGCGAAGTACGCAAAGGAAACTGGATAAAACCTGCAGGTATGTCTGTTGAAGGCAAAACTGTAGCCCTGATAGGTATAGGTGATATAGGGTTGGGTACGGCACGGCGTTTAAAAGGCTTTGGGGTTAACGTTAATGCTTATGATCCATTCAGCAAATTAACTGCCGAAGAAGCTCAGGTTAATCAGATCCTTCCTTTTCCGGAAAAGTTAGAAGAGGCAGATTTTGTGATCATTACCTGTGCATTAACTCCGTCAAGCTACCATCTTATTAATAAAGAAAGTATCGCTTTAATGAAAGATGGTGTGATAATCATCAACGTATCGCGCGGACCACTGATTGATGAGACCGCTTTAGTTGAAGCATTAAGCGCTGGCAAAGTGAAATCAGCAGGGTTAGATGTTTTTGAAATTGAACCATTACCACAGGATAGTCCGTTGCGTCAGTTTGAACAATGTATTTTTGGTACCCATAACGGTTCAAATACCAAAGAGGCAGTGGTAAGAGCAAGTTTAAGAGCCATTGAATTAATGTTTGGTTATTTAGGAATAGAATAAGATGGCTAAAACTGTAGTAATAACAGGCGTATTGGGTGGTATTGGAAGCCAGCTGGCTAAAACCTTTAAAGAAAAGGGATATGAAGTAATCGGCCTTGATCTTAAAGATAGCCAGCCGGAATACTGCGATAAGTTTTTCAAATTTAACTTACATCAATATTGCATTGATCCGGGATACAAAGAGAGTATTGAAGCCGTTTTTAACGAAGAGATCCCCGAGCTTTTTGTACTTATAAATAATGCTGCGGTACAAATTCTGAGCAATTTGGATGAGATTACCTTGCAGGATTGGAACCAAACGCTCAATGTTAATCTTACAGGGCCGTTAATGCTAAGTCAATTCTTTTTAAAACGACTTGAATGCTCAAAAGGTTCAATTATAAATATTGCAAGTATTCATCATCAGCTTACAAAAAAGCGCTTCCTGGCTTATGCAAGCTCAAAGAGCGCCTTGGTTGGCTTAACCAAAGCACTATCTGTTGATTTGCAGGGCCGGATAAGGGTAAATGCTATAAGCCCGGCTGCAATTGATACCCAAATGCTGCGTGACGGCTTTAATAATGATGAAGCTAAAGTGCAAATGCTCAATGAACTGCATCCAAGCCAGCGTATAGGTAAGCCGCGCGAGGTATCTCAGTTAGCATTATTATTAGCCGAGGACGAACTTGGATTTATAAACGGCGCCAACATCAATATTGATGGCGGGATAAGTAATGTTTTGAAAGATCTGGATTAACCTCATTTATAGTTAACCATTACTCGAAATATAAAAAAACGTAAAGAAGGGAAAAAGGGATTACTTATTAAAATATGACAAAGAAAATTAAAATTTTACATGTTGTAGGCGGTCTCACGGCTGGGGGGGTGGAAAGTTGGCTGTATAACCTTTTGCCATATTTCAATCCAGAAGAATATCAAGTTGATTTTCTTACTTTTTCGCCTGATAAGGGTATTTTCGACGACCAGGTGAAAAAGTTTGGAAGTAAAGTTTATTATTTTACTAAAACCCGAAATGTATTTAAGGTAGCAAAATATTACATTCAAACGGTAAACGAAAACCAGTACGATATAGTACATAGCCATAGACATCTGCTTGGCGGACTATACCTTTTACTTAATAAATTTACTAGGGCTCAATATGTAGTTCATAGTCATAATACCTCTACAGATTCGAAAATTTTCGGTAACAAAATAATTGAAACAATTTTTAAAAGTTTAATAAAACTTACCCCCAATAAATTAGCTTGTTCAAATGAAGCAAGTGAGGCATTATTTGACAAAGTTGAAACCGTTATTAAATTGGGAGTTGATATTAATCAATTTGAACCTTTAGCTTCTAAGAATTACTCATTGATAGATAAAAATTATGGGATCAATGAAAATTCAATTATTGTGGGACATGTCGGACGATTTACAGAGCAAAAAAATCACTTATTTTTTCTTGATATAGCAAAGGAAGTGATTAAGGTAAACCCTAATTTTCATTTTTTATTAGTTGGTGAAGGAGTTTTAGAAAATGAGATAAGAGGCAAGATAGAAAAGTATGACTTATCGGGAAATGTACATTTACTTGGCTTAAGGAAAGATGTTAGTGAGCTGATGAGAGGCCTTTTCGATATATTTCTTTTTCCTTCATTATATGAAGGATCGCCTATTGTATTAAAAGAAACACAGGCTGCAGCTTTAGTAAATATAATTTCAAACACAATTACTACTAATGTAAATGTAATACCTGATTTGATTAAACGAATAGATTTAGATAAAGATGCAGGTTTCTGGGCTACAAAATTGCTTTCAATTAAACTACCTTCTAACGAGCAGCGCATATTATATCATAACTATTTCAAAGAATCCGATTTTTCTATAATAAAATCGGCTGATTTGTTGAAATCATTTTATAAAAGCATAGTTAATTAAATTATTTATTACTCAAGATGTTTCAAGCTAAAATAATAACAAAGTACTCTAATTACATGATAAGCTTTGTTTTGATTTTTTTTATTTATGCTTGTAAATTAAGCGGCAGCAGCACATTCCTTATAGTAGAGTTTCTCTTTTTATTTTTTTTGCTTTTTATTTTACTAATTCTTAGATCCGGGGTGTTTAGATATTTGTATGAACCTCCTATTTTCTTTCTTCTTTTTTGTTTCATATACGATTTTTTAAAGTTCCCATATTACCTCGGATTTGATTCTCCTGAGAATCTGGTAGCTACCGCAGGGTTATTAAGCTCAAGATATAAGGTATCTGACTATTATTCGACATCAATAGCATTGTTGGTATATCAGACCATTTGTATTGTAGCGATGATGTTCTTTTACATGCTTTTCCTTGATGTCAAAAAGCCTGTTAAGCTTAGTATAACTTTTTTTAAAAGAGAAAAGGTCATACTTGTAACTATGTTTTTCATGGCTATTTATTGCGCCGTAAGCATATATAAGGTATCTGGTGGGAATATCTTGTTTTTGCTATCCAGAAGGTCCGGAAATGCCGAAGCTGGTGATGTTTTGAAAGACAATTACTTGATGTCACTGTTTTCCAATATTATTTTGGTTTTTGTTCCTATTTATTTATCAATCAAAATTTTGAAGAACGAAAATTGGAAACGAGTATTACTGTTATATTTTCCTGCTGCGATGCTTTCGTTTTTAATATCTGGTTCACGAGGGTTTACAATATATTCAATTGTTACCTCTCTTTTGTTACTTTCAGCCTTTAACAGAGTTCATGTTCGTATGCTACTTCCTTCTATACCCTTTATCGCCATAGGGTTCTCACTTTTAGGTCTTTTAAGGCACTCGGCTGATACCAGCGAGAACAGCTTCTCTGAAAACTTTAAGAATCAAAAGGATAACAATACAGAATGGTATATGGCCCTATCGAGTTATCAAACACAGCTAAGGGATGAAATGGTGTTTGATAACCTCAATTCAAATAATGTATTATATGGTGCTTCTTACTTAAATTTAATAACGTTCCCTTTTCCAAGGGCGATACTGGGCGATTTAAAGCCTGCTTTTCAAGATTATTATGTGGCTACTCTGTTTTGGAACCGTACTGATATTGGTTTACCCGTAAACGCCATGACAGAATCCTTTCTTAATTTTAGTTATGGGGGAATATTTGTCTTTATGCTAATGGGAGCGTTAATGGCTTTTATCACTAATCGGCTCCATAGTAAAGATAACAAGTTTTATAACTGTGTAGCTATCATATTGTTAATTTATTCAGGGGGGTGGGAAACAACCAACCTGGTTTATACACTCCAGTTTTTCATAATCATAGCCATCATAACAGGTTATATAAGTAGAACCAAATACTCTTTAAAGACAATGCCGGTATGAATACCCTAATGATAACTGATAGCAGTAATTTTACTGAATATTTTCTTTTCGATAGTTTTTATCCTTCTCCGCAACTTTGTCAAAGTATCAATCGAGAGATATTTAGTACGATTTTTACTAAAGAGATAGACTTTTATACAGTAGAGGGATTATTTAACACAACGATAAATCGATATTTTTTAACTGATATCAAGGTTATGGAGCATCCGCTCCTGGTTAAAAATATTGCAGCATATTGTAAAGAAAATGGTATTACCGGGGTTAATTTATTATTACATAGAAGTAATGATAGGTTGGCCGATTTTTACTGTTTGGCATTAAAGACACACGGATTATCTGTAGTAATTAATTATCATTCAGAACCGGTGTATTGGAAAAACTCTTTATCCCGATCAGAAAAGCAATTAAATAAAAAACTTAAACTTGTTGTTACTATTACTGCCCAGTATATTATCTTATTAATCAATTTTCTTACAAAACGCGTAAACTGGAGAGGAAAGAAAATAATATTATGGAATTCATTTGCAAACAACCGCGAAAAGATCGACTACGCTTTTTTAGATAAGCTTAGTAAGCAAGCGAACAGTCTTATTATACATGCTAATCCATATTTGTTAAAGTCGCAAAATAACTGGAATAAATCTATTTACAGGTTGGGACAATATAGTATTAGCCCGGCTAAATTTCTTAACTTCTCCCTTTCCCTGGTTTCGTTCAGAAAGAATTTTAACAAGATATTATCAGTATATACTCCTTTTTTAGGTGCAATACCTGAAACATGGAATATCGACGTTTTATTAAAAACAATTTATTTTTTTGAATATAACCTGCTTGTTGGCAGCCTTATTGAGAACTTATCAAAAAGACCTGATTTGAATGTAACGAGTGTTTTCAGGGGAGGAGCAGCTGCAGGCTTGATTTACGCGGGAATTTGTAAAAGAAAATATAACGCACAGCATATTCATCATATTCTGGTACCACATGGTACGGAAATTAATCCGATTGATCATTTCTCATATTTTTACTTAGACTATAATATACTTCCATCTGAAAAAATAAAGCAAAATTGGGATGCGATTTTAAGTGAAAAGTATAATCACCTGTTAAAATATAATTATTGTAAGAATGTGAATGGTGGTCGGATTGACTATTCGTTTTTGCAGGAGCAGCTATCCGGAAACAAAAAGATAAATAGTTCTAAATTGAGGATTGGAATCGTGCTTACCTATAATTCCGATAGTTATCAACAATATTTTATAAATAGCATTGTTGATTCATTTACAGTGTCGCTTCCGGAGACCGAGATTGAGTTTTTAGTAAAGCCAAGACCCAATTTACCCTACACGCCAGAAGGGGAATTGGCAAAGAACCCTAACTTCAAAATTGACAAGCAGGATATATACTCGTTTCTGAACAACATTGATCTGGTTGTTGGAACGGTCAGTGTATATGGCGTACTTACAATGGTTGTTACTGATGGGATTTTATGTGATATCCCGGGTATTTATTATTATCCCAATAAAAATATACCCGAAGAAGATTTGGGTTACAGCTATCACTCATCAATGCATAGTTACTCCTTTGCTAAGGAAGATAATCTTTTAGCTTTTTTAAACAGTTACACTAACAAGCAGGCTTTATTGAATGGAGTTAAAGAACTAAATCACGCTACTAAAGAATTTTTGGTTTTCAATGGCGATCCATATGAGTATCTGGAAACCTTAATGCTAGAAAAGTAATCGAGGCCCATCCTTATTTAATTAATGACTATGAAAGCAAAAAGTGAAAAAATAATTTCAATACAGGTATTAAGAGCAATTGCTGTTTTGATGGTTGTTTTTATACATACCATATCTTCGGCAAATTACCTATTTACGGGTAAAGGATTATTTCATAGCAAGGCAATACTTGCCACGTATTATTTTTTGGCGGATTGGGGAGCTATAGGTGTCGATTTGTTTTTTATTATCAGCGGTTTTATTATGACTCGCGTTGTTGCCCCTTTTGAAAATGTTGAAAATGGATGGAGGGATTTTATTTTGAAAAGACTGATAAGAATCATTCCTTACTATTGGTTAATATCAGCGGTATATCTGGTTTTGGCAATAATATGGCATCAACAAATTACGTTTGGCTCGGTGTTAAGCACATTACTGTTTTTTCCACTTTTTGATAAGTTTCAATACATTGGTCCAATACTTTTCGTTGGATGGTCTCTTTCAATAGAATTGTTTTTTTATCTGCTTATCGCGATGCTTTTGTTTTTTAAAGTTAAGAATCTCAAGATCAAATTAGTAATCATAATGTGTGTCTTGGGGGGATTAGGATTATTGATCAATTCAAAATACGTGGTTATTGATTTTATTTTTAGTCCGCTTCTTTTTGAATTTGCTTTAGGTGTTGTTTTAGGCTTGTGCTATGATCGGATCAAAGGCGTTGAACGGAAAAATGCTGCATTAATTTTCTTTACAATTTCATTATTGCTTGGTGGGTTTCTAATGAGCCGTAGTATTTTCATTGATCATAGGGAAATGGTTTTACCAACCAATTTTTTTAGCAATACCTGGATAGCATTGCGTCGGTCTTTAATCTGGGGCATACCATGTATGCTTTTTGCAGGTGGATATATTTTGCTTGAAAAATCGATTTTATCAAATAGCAGGCTTTATATAAAAATTACCAAACCCTTTGTTTCGCTGGGAAACGCGTCGTTTACATGCTATCTTATTCACCTTCTTGGGATAAAGTTCTTTGCTATAATTTTTCGATATTTAGGAATTACATCGCCTGATATTTACATAATCGTTTGTACTTTAATTTGTATAATAGCAAGTGTTCCGGTTTATAAATACGTTGAAATACCTTTAATTAAACTTATAAACCCGCTCTTTTATCCCAAAAAACAACATACGGCTTCAATTGCATCAAAATAGTTATTAGTTTAAACAATGTCTGAAAAAGTATTAATATTTGAAGCTTATCCTTTTTTTTCAGGTAGCCAGCGAATCACGAACAATGTTTGTAAGATATTGAAAAATCGAGGTTGCAACATTACATTATTAATGGCTGATGATAAATTTGGTAATATCAGGAAGAATTTTGAACCAAATGTTGATAATATTATAGCGTTAAAAACGCATTCGTGTTTGCTCAAATATGGCGATGAAGATTCTTGGTTTGGGAGGAAAACTTTTTTTAAGGCTTTATTTTTAGGGCTCTTACCCTTTTATATAAAATGTTTGTGGCTTATTGTAAAGAATAAATACGATTATCTTTATTGCTGCGACCCGCGAGGAGGGATGATGATGTTGGTTCCGGCGTTATTTTTCAAGGGTAAGACAATACTGCATTTTCACGGAAAAAATCGTTTGCCGGGGCGGATTTCTAAGTTTTTTTTAAGGATATTTGATCAAATACTTTGTGTAAGTAAAGCTGTTCAGGATAGTTTACCAGTTTCAAATAAGACATCACTTATTTATAATGGGATCGACTTTAGTCAATATGTTGATATTGACATTGAAAACGTCAAAGTTGAGGCCGCCGAATTAACAGGTATGTTTTTGGAGAAAAATGCAAAGTTTTTATATGCTGGTTTATTTAGACCGCATAAGGGCATTCATCATTTGATTTACGCTTTTTCTGACCTGGTAAATACTATTGAAGAGTCTGAAAGACCATATTTATTTATATGTGGTGCTGCAAAAACACCCGCCGAAATAGCCATAAGGGATACGCTTATGAATCATTGTAAGCAACATAATGTAGAGAAATATGTTATTTGGCTTGGATGGCGTAACGATGTTTTGGCTTGGATGAACTATGCAGATTATTTTGTTTTTCCCACGATAGATAAAGAAGAAAATAATTTTGAAGGTTTCGGTAAGGTAATAGAGTCAACAGAAGGGCTCCCAACTGTTCTGATAGAAAGTTCAATTAGTAAGTTGTATTGTATAGCCTCCGATGTAACAGGCGTGAAAGAAATTGTGACAGATAACCATAACGGAATAATATACAACAGTGAAGATAAACAAGGGTTATATAACATACTTAAAAGTGTAAATATTAATCGCTCGCGTTTTGTTGATTTTCCGAACGGTGATAATTTTTCTTTAAGCGTGTTTGAAGAGAAAGTTATTAAAATATTTGAACTCAAATAGATGAAGACAGCATTCATTACTGATTGGTTAGATAAATATGGCGGTGCAGAACGTGTAGTGACTGCTATAAATGAATTATATGAATTTGATTATTATTACGCATATGTAAACGTAATGACACCCCAGCTTCAGCGTCATACATTTGCAGGCCGGGATATTATCGTAACAGAGTCATCCATCCTATCTCTTTTCAAGAGGAAGTTTAGAGCTTTAATGCCATTTTTTCCAATTATTGTACGAAAGTTTAATAAGCAAACGGAAGAAAACCAAATTGATTTAGTTATTAGTTCATCGTGGGTCTTATCTAAAGCATATAGGGTAGGAAATGAGATTCACATATGTTATCTGCAGGCCCGAAATTTTAAATATGTTTGGGATGAAGCTGATCTGTATTTTAAGGGAGCTTTGAAAGCGTTGAATTTTCTAAAAGGTTATCTGCAACGATTTGATAAGCAGACTGCTATGAACCCGGATTATCTTATATCAAATTCAATTTTTGTAAAAAATTGGGTTAAGGCTACTTATGGACGAGAATCAACTGTTATTTATCCTCCGGTTGATGTAGACGACTTTACCATATCAGATGAAAATGAAGGATATTATGTAACCGTTGGCCGACATGAACCTTATAAGCGTTTTGACATAGTTGTTGAAGCTTTTACAAAAAATAATAAGCCGCTGATTGTAATTGGTGATGGAACCCAAAATAAGTATCTGAAGTCAATTGCAGGGCCTAATGTTAAATTTACTGGTTATCTAAATAAAAACGAAGTAAATGAATACCTGGCTAAAGCGGAAGCATTTGTATATGCGGGTGTTGAGGATTTTGGAATTGCAATAGTTGAAGCACACGCTTCGGGGGTTCCGGCAATAGTTTTTAACGGAGGCGCGTCAGGTGAAATTATTAATTCTGTCAACGGATTATGTTTCGATGAACAAACAGAATCTTCATTGAATAAAGCAGTTGAGATTTTTGAGGGGCAGAAGGTAAATTATTCAAAAAAGGAAATCAGAAAAACAGCGCTGAAGTTTTCAAAAAAGCGATTTAAGGAAGAGATGCTGCAATATATTGAAAACGTGAAGAAAAGTATTGAACCTCTTAAAGTTATTGATAAAGAAATTGTAAATGGTTGCTAATAATAAAATTCGCCTTGACTGGATCGATTATGCCAAAGGTATAGGGATCATTTTCGTCGTTTTCGGACACGTGATAAAAGGACTGATAACAGTAAAGTTAATTGATCCGGTGTTTTTTTATTATGCTGTAAATTTTGTGTATAGTTTTCACATGCCACTCTTTTTTATTTTATCAGGCTATTTTTTTTTAAATAGTTTTTTAAAAAGAGGGGTGAAATACAGTTTAATAAATAAACTTGAAACGGTAGCATATCCATTTGTAATATGGTCATTAATTCAGACTTTTATTGAGGCCAAATTATCGGCCTATACAAACAATCACATACATATGAATGCGTTGCTTGTATGTTTGTATACGCCGCGATCTCAATTTTGGTTTTTATTTGCACTTTTCTTTATTAATGTTTTATGCATGCTATTTTTTAGCGTCTCGAAAAAGAATGGCATTTTGATATCTATTGCTGTTTGGATAATTTATTACTTATTACCATTAAGATTCGGGTCGTTTGATAAAGTTTTTGTAAACCTAATCTACTTCACTGTGGGGATTATACTTTCACAGTACACCAACATCACGCGATATATATTAAACAGCACAAAGCTGTTTTTTATAAATATTTTGCTTTTTGCGTTTTCATTGTATGTTTATTTTAACTATCCTCAAACAGAATGGTATAATGAGGTTTTTCCACAACTGTTTGGCAGTTTTGTTATAGTATATATAGCGGAAGTTCTATCGAAAAGGTCGCTTTTGAATTTTATTAAATACTTGGGTGTTAATTCATTGATAATTTATTTATTGCACTTGTTGATAGGTAATGGAATAAGAATAGTTATGTTTAAGTTCTTTCACATTAACAATTCGCCTGTACACATTATTGTCGGTACGCTATTTGGTCTCGTTGTACCGCTATTGGTATATAACGTTGCAGTTAAAACAAAATATTTAAGGTGGCTTTTTGTATATCCAGATCGTTTGAAGAGCAGTACCATTTAAATTATTAAAGCATCTGATTGTGCTGGTTGAATAATAAACAAATACAATTGAGGCAGGTTATATCGTTATACTATAAATTAGGTCAAAAACATGGAAAAGTTTAAAACGATATTATTTATGCTGTTGATTTTTAATCTGTTTATGCATGCAGATGATGTTAAGGCTAAGTTAAATGAAATGAAGTTTGTCCCACCCTTGCAGATTATAGATGTTTCAAAAGATTTAGTCAGTTTAGGTATAGCCTCGAAAAATCTCTTGCCAAATGATTCAGCAACTGACGCCAGTGTTCTTATAGAAGCAAGTGTAAATTACGCTAATAGTCATAATATTCCTAAAGTGGTGATTCCTGCGGGTAATTATTACTTAAAATCAATTAAAAATAATGCACATCTTTATCTGGAAGGTATAAAAGGGGTGGAAATACAGGGAAGCGCCGGCCCTAATTCAACTAACTTTATTTTTCAATCCAGAAAGGCGAGCGGCGTAATTATTAGGGATTCTAACAACACTGGTATCGAAAACATTACTTTAGATTTCGCTTTGGATTTACCTTTTACAGTGGCAACGGTAAAGTCTGTGGATTCAAATAGGGGTACAATTCAAATTAATGCTGTTTCTGGCAGGCATATCACTGACTTCGGAAAAGATTTTAATGGTTTTAGAGGAAAGATAAAGGCTAACACGTCGCTGAGGTTATTTGTCTTGCGTAAAGCATCATCGGGAGTGGTTCAAAGTGTTCCCATTAATTGGTTATTTTTATCTCCTGATAATTTAACAGACGATGAAGTTACTTTAGCGAATATGCCTAATAGTAAATCTTCAAATAACGACCTACAGCAAATAAAGCAAGGTGATATACTAATGATAACAGAACGCAGCTATAGTGGGAGTAATGCATTAGGTTTTGTAACATATCCTCCGGCTGTTAATTCGGGTAATTATGCAAAAGGAATAACAGTTTATTCTTCACCGGCCGCTGGGATTGTATCAATGTGGCAAAGCAATTTAACTTATAGCAATATTAAAGTTATTCCAAAGCCCGGTAGGGTTCAGTATATATCGTCAAATGCAGATGGTATCAGCTTGTCAAATAGCGGTATAGGAAACAAGGTTGTAAACTCTACAGTTCAATATTCCGGTGATGATGGTATTTCATTTGCAAACGGATTATATGGCACTGTTGCAGAGGTTAAATCGCCTGTATCTATAGTTGTAGCCGAAAGATACACCTTTGTGCCGGATCAGACAATGACGGTTGCAGACGTTGATGACATGCATGAATTTGGCACAGCAAAAGTCGTTACCAGAAAAGTAATAAGCAATACACCAGGTCAGGTTGTTAAATGTTTAATTGAATTTGATAAACCAATAGCAGATGTAAAAGTAGGGGGCAATGTATATCTCGCAAAAGAAACGAGGGCTCCCGGAATATTAATTTCTAATAATACAGTGCAAAGGTCCTATTCCCGGGGAATTTATTTTAGCGGAATATACGGCGGGAGGATTTATGATAATATAATAGAGTCTTCAACGTCTTGCGGTATACTTGGGCAGGCAAATAAATATATCCCAGGTAATTCGGATATTGAAATTAGAGGTAATACCATAAAGCAGGCTTTTGGTAAAGGACTTTCTAAGGAGCATGGAGGAATTGAAATTTCGTTATCCGGAAGCAATATTGCCGCATTTACTAATTATGGTGTTAAAATTCATGATAACTCTGTTGAGGTAAGTGATGATAGCAGTGTTAAGCATGTGGGCATTTATGTTTCGCATACACAGGGCGTGGTTATTAACGGTAACACGGTTCAAAGCCAAAATGCCATTGGCAATAAATTAATAATGACATCTGATCGTATGATCAAGATAGGTGATAAGGTGCTTGATGTAACCAGCCAATAAAGTAATTAGTTTGGTAACCTTTTTAGACTAATTAATAATATCGTTAAGGGATAGAACAATATAACGGAAGGATAATGTAAGCAATTGTCAGCTTTGCATTTGATGATTTTTGGAGATAATTATGCAGTTATTATCCTTTACCGGATTAATTTAAGTTCTTTTAATAATTGAAACATCTTAATAGAATTAAGAAAGGGGAAATAAATTGTTCCGTTTTTAATTTCTTTTACCCGAATCCGCAAAAATGTAATTAGTTTAATAAAACATATGTCATCACAAAAAAACAGCACCCATTTGTTATATGTTGATAGTATAAGAGCTTTAACGGCAATATACGTATTGATTCATCATGCTATTTTGCAATATTATAACTCTTCACTTGATGGCTTAGCTGGTATCGGTAAATTCATTTTTAAATTGTTTGTATACGGTCATTTTGCAGTTGATGTATTCATAGTGCTTTCTGGCTTTAGTTTGATGATATCTATAGCAAAGAATGATTATGTCTTAAAAGGTGGAACGTTTACTTTTTTTAAGAGACGTGTCATCAGGATTATACCACCGTATTATTTTGCAATGCTGTTTTCCCTGCTTTTAATTTGGCTATTAATAGGAAAGGAAACCAATAGCCATTGGGACGTAAGTATACCTGTATCTTTTAAGGATATATTGTTGCATTTGTTTTTAATACATGATTATTTTATTTCCAGTGCGGAGCATATTAACCACGTATTTTGGTCAATAGCTGTGGAGTTTCGTATTTATATGTTTTTCCCGCTGTTGGTTTGGCTATATCGCAAATGGGGAAGCTTGGCTGCCTTATCAGTGGCAATTGTTATTTCAATAATTGGAAGGATAGCGATTATCTATTTGCATAAAGGTAACGATGATATTAAATTGGATGGTTCTGGTATAAGCCCTTATATAATTTTGTTTGTATTCGGAATGATAGCTGCGAGTTTGTCCTTTTCAAAAGATGCAAGAGCATTATCAACGCGTATGCGCTATTCGAACTCATCAAAAGCAGTAATTTTTACAGGGCTGTTTATTTTTTTGGCCGTAGGGGGATTAGCAGTTATCTTTTTAAGTAAATTCTTGAGCGTTGCGCAAGATAAAGAGTATATAATATTGTTAGCAAAAGATATTTTGGTAGGTACCGTTACAGCATTTGTATTATTTGCTTGTTCAATAGCATCGTCATCAAATAAAAAAGTTTTTTGGTCGTGCAAAATATTACTGTATAAACCATTGATCTTTATCGGAACTTTTTCGTATAGTTTGTATCTCATTCACGCGCCTTTATTGCAGGTGATTACACAGTACATATTGGCGCCTCTTAATGTTGGCGTTTTTAATGACTGTTTATTAATTATTTTAATAGGCTGTCCATTAATTGTTCTTTTTTCATATGGCTTTTACAATTTATTTGAACGTCCGTTTTTAACATTGGGTAAAAAGAAGCCGTTGGAAAAAGATATCGAAGTACAGGTTGTGGAAAATCCTGCACCTTAAAGTAGAGACCAGTATTGATCTTGGATACGGTTTTTTTGTTTGTCGGTTGATTATGAGGTGTTTGAGCATATTTGTTCCACGGCAGTCCATCAGCTTTTGATCATCCACATTAACCGATCCTGTTTTTTGAAATTGTTTACGAAAAACTTTATAAATTCATCTTTCCTTAACAAGATAATACTATTTTTGCCATATTGATGCAAAAAGTGTTAATCATTTAATAAAAACATAAAATTGTCAACAGCAAAAAAATTCGCCGGCCAAACGGTTATTTATGGCATAAGCACAATATTATCCAGATCTCTTTATTTTGTATTAACTCCTATTTATGTAAGTACCTTGTCTGCCAGGGTGTACGGCGTATTTACCAAGATGTATAGTTGGACGGCATTAATTACCGCTATAATATCTTTTGGCTTCGAGACAACGTTATTTAGATACATAAACAAACCTGAGCATAGTAAAGAAAAGGTTTATTCAAATGTACTTATTGGGATAAGCATGGTTTGCTCAATATTCTTATTTATTGTGTTTTATTTTATTAAGGATATAGCATACTGGATTAATGATTATAATGAGATCACTTTAAATGATTATATTTTTTATATCAGGTGTTTAAGTCTTGTTTTGGTTATTGACGCCCTTTGTGGTACCCCTTTCGCATTGATCCGTATAAACAATCAGGCCATGCGTTATAGCGTGCTGAAGTTTTTAAACATTTTATTTGTCGTAGTTTTAAACCTTATTTTCTTATACGGAATTTCGTTTTTTATCAATCATCAACTTTGGGGCTATAAATGGATGATGAGCTGGTATAGGCCCAACTGGGTGGGTTATATTTTCCTTGCCAATTTGATTGCAAGCATCATGACGTTTTTAATATTGCTGCCAGAAATATCAAAGTTTAAATTCTTGTTTGATAGAAAAATATTTTTAGAAATGTTGATGTACAGCTGGCCTATATTGATAGCCAATGTATCATATATCATTAATGAAAATTTGGATAAAATTATGCTGGGGAAATTGTTGCCAGAAAATATAAGAGAGCAAGATATAGGAATATATGGTGCCTGTGCTAAGATAGCGCTATTTTTGAGCATTTTTGTCCAGGCTTTCAAATTAGGTGCCGAGCCATTCTTCTTTAGTCAATCAAAAAATAGTAATGCGGGGCAAACTTACGCCCGTATCATGAATTATTTTGTTATTGTAGTATCAATTATTTTTGTTGCCATCGTAGCCAATATCGAAATTTTTAAATTCTTTGTCCGTGGCGGAACGATTGCTCAAAGAAATTTGTATTGGTCTGGTTTGGGGGTAGTTCCACTATTGTTGTTTGGCTATATAAGCTTGGGTATCTACATGAATTTATCGGTATGGTTTAAACTGTCGGACCAAACCAAGTATGGACTTTACATATCCGGTATCGGAGCTATACTGACAATCGTATTAAATGTTATTTATATACCGAAATACAGTTATATGGCATCCGCTTGGATTTCATTGCTCGCTTATGCTACTATGATGGTTTTAGCGTATTTATGGGGACAAAAGAATTATCCGATTCCCTATAATGTTAAAAAAAACCTGTCTTATATTGTAGCGTCTCTGATAATCGTTTATCTTTCGTTTAGTGTGTTTAAAAGGAATATTGTAATAGGAAATGTTTTCCTTTTATCTTTTATAACGGCTACTTTTTTCTTTGAAAAAGAGGATTTATTGGCTATTTTGAAAGGCAAAGGAAAAAGTAAATAGCAATAAAGGACTGTTTTTATATAGATAGTTTCACCAAAGTTAAGTTTTAAAAAAAGCATAAAATAATCAGTTATAGGTGATATCTTTAGGACTAATTAATTTAAACGCATAACAAAAATGTACCCTAAACCTAAAGCTTTCCGCTATAGAAAGCATTTTCCTAATCTTATTCTTGCAATTTTTTTTTGCTCACTATTTTCAGTTTCCTGTAGGAAAACATCGGTAGAAAACGAAAGCACCGGAAACGACACTATAGACTCACCCGCATCTAATCCGTATCCAGTAGTTACCCCTGTTATTGATACCGTTGATTATCGGTTACGTTCAAAGGGGGCTATAATTTTTCAAACCGGCTATATTGATCAGCCGTATATGTTAAAATTGAATAATGGATCTATTATTTGTTTTTATACAAAATCACCTACAAATGAGGGTGCTGTCGGCGAAACTATCGGCATTAGCATTAGTAATGATAAGGGTAAATCCTGGCACTCAGTTTCCGATTTAGAGCCAGAAACTGGTTACGCCGCTTTTTATGCCATCCCCTTTTTAAATGCAAATGGAAGAATATACGTGATATATGGTTACAACGTTGATAATACTAATGATGGTGTACGGTTTGATATGGTTGGGAAAATGTGTTATAGGTATTCGGATGATAATGGCTCAACCTGGTCTAATCGCGTCATTATCGACATGCCTGTTACCAGTATAGATTTGTCAAATCCATTTCATGATGGTGGTATTCATCAAGCTTTTTGGAGCATATGTAAACCTATTTTATCAAGAGACGGGCAAATGTACTTTGGCTACACCAGAACTGGTAATTTTGATACTCATGAAGGGGCTATCGTTAACTCGCCAAATATTAATACTGAAACAGATAATACTAAGATAATCTGGAATTTTTATCCGAAAGGTAATGTTGGTATAAAGTCGCCAACAATGGGTAATGTACAGGAAGAACATAATATTGTTGAGTTGAGTAACGGAAAATTTGCCTGTATTTTCAGAACACAACTTGGATATCCTGCTATCACGTATTCCAGTGATAGTTGTAAAACCTGGTCATTACCAAAACCGATGACGTATGAAAATGGTGATACCGTAAGAAACCCCAGAGCTTGTCCCCGTGTCTTTAGATGTTCAAATGGGAAATACGTTTTTTGGTTTCATAACAACAGCTATATATGGGGGTATAGAAATCCGGTTTGGGTATCCGGGGGCGTTGAAAAGAATGGTGAAATTGCGTGGTCGCAGCCCGAAGTACTTTTATATGATCCTACTTTGTTGCCTTCACTCTTGGTAAGTTACCCAGACCTTATTGAAGATAACGGAAAATATTTTATTACCGAGACCCAAAAAAAGGACGCTCGATTTCATAAAATCAACTCAACGCTATTGGATATGTTATGGAATCAGGATGTTAAGGCTCAGTTGATAGATGATTACCTGGTTGCGGATTATAAAAATTTAACGGCCACTTCAACTAATTATTCTATCAAAGTGCCTGCTAAATCAAGATGGGACGGTGTTTCAGTTAATATCCGGATTAATGGATTTAAAGCCAATGATACTTTGGTGTCGGCCCGCAGTGCCGATGGGCAAAGTTTTTTTAATGTTATTACCAAAGATAACGGCACTGTCGCAATCAATTTGTACACAAACAACGCCTTGGTTTTATCATATGATTGTGGTAGCAGGTTAATACATCATGATAGCCAAACAGAAAATGTGATTTCATTTATGCTGGATAATAGAACCCGGGTACTATCATCAATGGTTAACGGGGTTTTATATAACGGGGACAATATGAAAAAACAAGGATGGGTGAGGTTACCACCAAATTTTAGTTTTAAACCAGTTGACTTGTTATCAATAAAATCAGATGCGGTTAGAGAATTGCGACTGTTTAACAATGGAATGCATACTTCCGAAATGCTATCAGAGTACAACTTTTTTCGCACTCAGTGATCGGTAAGATTAAATGAGTTGTTGGTAAATCGAAAATAGATTATTGGTAAGATGTATGTCGGTTTAAAAAAATGTTGAATTCCTGTCTATTTGACGGTTTATAGAGCGCTATTTGGGAATTGGATTTGAGTTTTTGCAACTGCTTTGGATGAAATTAATTTATAATCTTAGCAGAAAATACATGGTTGATAGTGAAAATTGTTAAAATATTGAGACTGGAATTGAATTAATCTAAATCGGTTAAAACATGCCTGACCTTGTTTGATGTTAAAAAAATATGGTCAAAGGTGACAATCATTCGATTATTGTTGCTTTTTTTGTAACTTACGTTTAATATAACTATGAAAAAGATAGCCTTAATAACAGGTATAACAGGTCAGGATGGTGCTTACCTCACCGAATTTTTATTATCAAAAGGCTACGAGGTACACGGAATTAAAAGAAGAAGCTCCTTATTTAATACTGACAGAATAGACCATTTATACCAGGATCCCCATGATACCGACGTTCGGTTAACTTTACATTATGGCGATCTGAGTGATTCAACCAATTTGATCCGGATAATTCAACAGGTTCAACCCGATGAAATTTATAATTTAGGTGCAATGTCGCATGTAAAGGTAAGTTTCGATACACCTGAATACACTGCAAATGCCGACGGGATAGGTACCTTACGGTTATTGGAGGCTATCAGAATATTGGGCCTGGAAAAAAAGACCAAGATATACCAGGCCTCTACTTCAGAATTGTACGGTTTAGTACAGGCTGTTCCTCAATCAGAAACAACGCCATTTTATCCCCGGTCGCCATACGCAGTAGCAAAAATGTACGCCTACTGGATTACCGTAAATTACCGCGAAGCTTATGGAATTTATGCCTGTAACGGCATTTTATTTAATCACGAAAGCCCGCTAAGGGGAGAAACATTTGTTACCCGTAAAATTACACGCGCTACAGCTAAAATAGCTATGGGGCTTCAGGACAAATTATACCTGGGCAATCTTGACGCCCAACGCGATTGGGGGCATGCAAAAGATTACGTTGAGGCTATGTACCTGATATTACAGCAAGAAAAACCTACAGATTATGTTATTGCTACAGGTATTACTACCCGTGTTCGGGAGTTTGTGCGGATGGCTTTCGCCGAAGTAGGCATCAGGATAGAGTTTAAGGGTGAAAGAGTTGACGAAAAAGGTTATGTAGCAGCCTGTGAATCGGCCGAGTTTCAGATCGAGATCGGTAAGGAGGTGGTTGCAATTGACCCCAAATATTTCCGTCCAACCGAAGTAGATCTTTTAATAGGCGACCCTACCAAGTCAAAGACTTTGTTGGGGTGGACACCTAAGTATGATTTGAAGATGCTGGTGGAAGATATGATGAATGCCGATGTTGACCATTTTCGCAAAGAGAAATTATTAAAAGCATCTGGTTACGCTATCAAAAATCAATACGAATAATCCGGATGGAAAAAAATGCCAAAATATATATTGCGGGCCATCGTGGAATGGTTGGTTCGGCTATATATCGTAAGCTTGAACAAGAAGGTTTCAACAATATAGTAACCCGTACCTCTGACGTACTTGACTTAAGGAGCCAGCAAGAAGTTGCTGGCTTTTTTGCACAAGAAAAGCCTGATTATGTTTTTTTAGCGGCTGCAAAAGTAGGTGGTATAGTTGCAAACAACACGTACCGTGCAGAGTTTTTGTACGATAACCTGCAAATCCAGAATAATGTAATTCATCAATCATACCTTAATGGGGTTGAAAAATTGATGTTTTTAGGGTCAAGTTGTATATATCCTAAAATGGCACCGCAGCCATTAAAAGAAGATTATTTGCTCACCGGACAACTCGAGTCAACCAATGAGCCGTATGCTATTGCAAAAATAGCAGGGATTAAGATGTGCGACGCTTATCGCGCGCAATATGGTTGCAACTATATATCGGTAATGCCCACTAATTTGTACGGTTATAACGACAATTATCATCCGCAAAACTCTCATGTACTGCCGGCCCTGATAAGGCGTTTTCATGAAGCCAAACAACAAGGCTTGCCGGGTGTTACTATCTGGGGGACGGGATCTCCCAAAAGAGAGTTTTTGTTTGCGGATGACCTTGCGGAAGCATGCTATTATTTAATGCAGAATTATGATGAGGAAGGATTGGTGAATGTTGGCACCGGGGAGGATATTAGCATTAAAGACCTGGCATTGCTGATAAAGAAAATTGTTAACTACAATGGTGAGATTAATTTCGATACCACAAAGCCGGATGGTACCCCGAGAAAATTAATGGATGTTTCGAAACTGCACAGTAGGGGATGGAAACATACAATAGAACTTGAAGAGGGGATTGCCTTAGCTTATAAAGATTTTATCAATAAGTATGCTGCCATATAAATGGCTTTAGATTTTTCATGTTTGTTTATTAATAAATTAAAATATTACCTATAAAATACCTTAAAAATATGCCCCAGATTACTAAGATTTGCTGTATTGGAGCTGGTTACGTTGGCGGTCCAACTATGGCTATGATTGCAAAAAAATGTCCTCACATTAAAGTAACTGTAGTTGACCTTAACGAGCAGCGAATTGCTGCCTGGAATGATGAAGATGTGAATAAAATTCCGGTATATGAGCCGGGTTTAAGTGATGTGGTTGCAGAGGCCCGCGGTCGTAACCTTTTCTTTTCTACCGAGGTAGAGTCTGCCATTGCAGACGCGCAAATGATCTTTATATCTGTAAATACACCTACAAAAACCTATGGTGCAGGTAAAGGACAGGCAGCCGATTTAAAGTGGATTGAACTTTGCGCAAGACAGATAGCCCGGGTAGCAAAGGATAATAAGATAATAGTTGAAAAATCAACATTGCCGGTACGTACGGCAAGTGCAATAAAAGATATTCTTACCCATACAGGTAATGGATCTCAGTTTCAGATACTATCAAACCCTGAGTTCCTTGCAGAAGGTACTGCCGTAGAGGATCTTGATGCACCTGATCGTGTTTTAATCGGAGGTGATAACACACCTGAAGGACAAATTGCGATACAAGCACTGGTAGATGTTTATGCTAATTGGATATCCAGAGAACGGATTTTAACCACCAATGTTTGGTCGTCGGAACTGTCAAAATTAACAGCTAATGCATTTTTGGCGCAACGCGTGTCATCAATAAATTCATTATCAGAGCTCTGCGAAAAAACAGAAGCTGATATTAGTGAAGTAGCTAAGGCTATCGGTACAGACAGCCGCATAGGGCCTAAATTTTTAAAAGCTTCGGTGGGTTTTGGAGGCTCTTGTTTTCAAAAAGACATTTTGAACCTGGTATATATAGCCAGAAGCTATGGATTACAGGAGGTGGCCGATTACTGGGAACAAGTTATTATTATGAATGACCATCAGAAAAAGAGATTCGCTAACCAAATGATCCGGGAACTTTACAATACAGTTAACGGTAAAAAAATTAGCTTCCTGGGCTGGGCTTTTAAAAAGGATACAAATGATACAAGGGAATCGGCGGCTATCTATGTTGCGGATCACCTGCTTAACGAACAGGCCTATATTTCAGTTTATGATCCTAAGGTTTTAGAAGACCAGGTTTATGCCGACCTTGATTATCTGGCTTCGCGAACACAGGAAGAAAATAGAAATGGGGTTAAAGTTGTAACCGATCCGTACGAAGCCTGTAGGGGCGCTCATGCTATTGCTGTTTTAACAGAATGGGACGAGTTCAAAGATTATGACTGGCAAAAAATTTATGATAGCATGTTAAAGCCTGCTAAAATCTTTGATGGAAGAAACTTACTTGATACAAATAAGCTGACGGACATAGGATTTATAGTACAGGCTATCGGTAAAAAATAAGAAACTACCGTATTAATTTTTTCAACGTTAAAAAATAATGGCAGTACGTAAAAGAGTATTAATAACTGGTGCAGCCGGTTTTTTAGGATCGCATCTTTGTGATAGGTTTATAAAGGAAGGCTATCATGTTATAGGTATGGATAACCTCATAACAGGCGATTTGCGCAATATTGAGCATTTGTTTAAGCTTGAAAATTTTGAATTCTATAATCATGATGTTTCAAAATTTGTGTACGTGCCTGGCGAATTGCACTATATCCTGCACTTTGCGTCACCGGCCAGTCCGATAGATTACCTGAAGATTCCAATCCAAACCCTGAAGGTTGGTTCACTTGGTACCCATAACCTGCTTGGTTTGGCCCGCGCTAAAAAAGCAAGGATGTTAATCGCCTCCACCTCTGAAGTTTATGGCGATCCTAACATTAACCCTCAACCGGAAGAATATTGGGGTAATGTAAACCCGGTAGGCCCGAGAGGTGTTTATGATGAAGCAAAACGCTTTCAGGAAGCTATTACAATGGCTTATCATACCTTCCATGGTGTGGAAACACGTATAGTGCGGATTTTCAATACTTACGGCCCTCGTATGCGCCTTAATGATGGCCGCGTATTGCCAGCATTTATTGGCCAGGCATTGAGGGGCGAATCATTAACTATGTTTGGTGATGGATCTCAAACCCGTTCGTTTTGCTATGTAGATGATTTGATTGAAGGTATTTACCGCTTGCTGCATAGCGATTATGTACAGCCGGTTAACATTGGTAATCCCGACGAGATCACAATCCGTCAATTTGGAGAAGAGATCATAAAGCTTACAGGTACCGATCAGCAAATGATTAGCTTGCCATTGCCAACAGATGATCCTAAGCAGCGTCGTCCGGATATTACTAAGGCCAAAGCTATATTAGGTTGGGAGCCAAAAGTATCAAGGAGTGAAGGTTTGAAAATTACCTACGAGTATTTCAAATCTCTGCCCGAACAGGAAATAAACCATAAAGATTTCGCATACTATAATAAATAAGATTATAGCTACCCTACAAAATATTGGTAGCCATAATTATAAAAAACAATGAGTACTGACTATACCACAATAACGGCCGGGCTGGTTTATGAGGCTAAGGCAAAATTGGGCGAAGGCGCAATTTGGAATATTGAAAAACAGTGTCTTTACTGGGTAGATATTGAAGGGAAAACTTTCAATGTTTTTGACCCTCTTAAAGCTGTTAACAGGGCTTATCCTACGCCTAAAAGGATCGGTACTGTGGTTCCTGTAAATACCAAACTTGTATTGGTTGCATTGGAAGACGGTATAGCTGCCCTTGATCTCGACAACGGTTCAATACATTACCAATTGAATACTGATATTCATTTGATTCACAATAAGCGGTTTAATGATGGAAAATGTGATCCGGCCGGTAACTTTTGGGTTGGAACATTATCGATGGATGGAGTGGAGAAGGTTAGCTCATTATATTGCATCAAAGATGATTTTAGTTTAGAGGAAAAAGTAACAGGAGTTTCCATCTCAAATGGCATCGCATGGAGCCTGGATGGTAATTATATGTATTATATAGATACACCCACCGGTGAGATAGTGCAATACAATTTTGATGCGGCCAACGGCAATTTATCTCAAAGAAAAGTTATTGTTAAGATTCCGGAATCAATGGGCTATCCTGATGGTATGACTATCGACAATGAAGGCATGCTTTGGGTTGCTTTGTGGGATGGTTTTGGTGTTGCCCGGTTTGATCCTGCAACCGGCAGTTTGCTTCAGAAAATAAATGTTCCGGCTCCTAAGGTCACCTCATGTGCATTTGGAACCGAAAGTTTGGACACGCTTTTTATAACTACAGCATCAGTCGAGATGACAGACGATGAATTAGACCAATATCCTTTAAGTGGAAGTATTTTTGCCGTAAAAGTTGAAACTAAAGGTGTAAAAGCCAACTACTTTAAACGTAATGTCCTGCCATTTAATAACACTGTAGCCTAAACAGTAAATATTGTAATTTACATTGTTTGTTGAAATAACAGCTGCAAATATTTGCGAGCGCATATTTAGAAAGAATAACATAATCTTCAAAATGCAGCCGTCCTGTTATTGACCGGCGAAGCTGATGCAGCTTCTGTTGATTTAGATATTGTTGAATATAGTATTATTAGCAATAGTTAAATTTAATAATGTGAAACTTTCACACGTAGCTGCTCGTTAAATCTTTTAAACATTGGCTTATAATAGATTTTAGATGTTTGTTATTGACCGTAGCATTTATTGGAAAATACCTGAAACCAAATTTTTATTTCCCTTATCTTCGTTGTTGGGATAATCATCAATAAGCCTTGTGAAACTAATAACGATATTATAAATGACAATAATACAAACCCCAATTGAGGGATGTTTACTAATCAAGCCGCGCATTTTCAATGATGATCGCGGTTATTTTTTTGAGGCATTTAACCGGCAAAAATTTGCAGACGCTACCGGTTTTGATATCGACTTTATACAGGATAATCAATCTTATTCAACCAAAGGTGTGCTCCGTGGCTTGCATCTGCAAAAAGGTGCGCATGCGCAGGCCAAACTTGTCAGGGTAACCAAAGGTGCGGTTTTGGATGTTGCGGTAGATCTGAGGAAAGGTTCGGCAACTTATGGCCAGCATTATAGCGTTGTATTATCTGAAGAAAATAACGATCAGTTTTTCATTCCCCGCGGTTTTGCCCATGGTTTTATTGTATTGAGCGATGAAGCTGTGTTCCAATATAAATGCGATAATTATTATAATAAAGAATCCGAAGGCGGGCTACATTATGCCGATCCTGATCTGAATATTGATTGGAACATGAGCGTTACTGATGTGCTGGTATCGGATAAGGACCTTGAATTACCCTTTTTAAAGGATGCCCCCGACTTTGGGTTTTAATTGTACAATGTTTTTAAAAATAACACCACAAAAAATGCAAAATGTTATCGTATTTGGAGCATCAGGACAATTAGGCAACTGTTTAAAAAAAGTGGCCGAACAAAAAGGAATAGATTATGTCCATTTTTTGCCGGAAGATGAAGCAAACATCCTGCGTGAGGATTTGATGGACATAGTTTTTGAAAAATATAAGCCCACCTTTGCTATTAATTGTGCCGCTTATACCGCTGTTGATAAAGCAGAAGATGACGTTGATCTGGCCCGGGCCATTAACAAAACCGGTGCCGTTAATCTTGCCAAACAATGCAAAACCTACGGTACCACGCTCGTACAAATTTCAACCGATTTTATTTTTAAGGGGGATGCAGCATCGCCACGTACAGAAGAAGACCCTGCCGAACCCATCAGTATATATGGCCTTACCAAACTGGAGGGCGAACAGGCCATTGCTGAAATTATTGATGAGTATTATACCATCCGTACAAGCTGGTTATACTCAGAATATGGTAACAACTTTGTAAAAACAATGTTGAAGCTTGGTGCCGAACGTGACGAGCTTAAGATCATCGCAGATCAGGTAGGCACTCCAACCTATGCTATCGACCTGGCGGGTGCAATTCTTGATATCATCGCATCCGGGAAAAACGCATATGGCATTTACCATTACAGCAATGAAGGTGTAACATCATGGTATGATTTTGCCAAGGGTATTTTCGATATTTCAGGTACCGATGTTAAAGTATTCCCGATACGTACGTCTGAGTTTCCGACGAGAGCGCAACGGCCTGCATATTCAGTAATGGACAAGGCTAAGATCAAAACTACATTCGGGATTGAAATACCTTACTGGAGGGATAGTTTGAAGGTTTGTATTGAGAGATTAGCCTTTGTGCAATAAGGAATCAAGATTTATAAAAATAAAATGCCCGGCTCCTAAAAAGCCGGGCATTTTATTTTTATATTTTTTGCTGGTAGCTTAAAGGAACGTTCCGGCCGCTACGGTTTCATTGGTTGATTCATCAACCAGGATCAATGAGCCGGTAATGCGGTTTTTGCGATATTCATCGAAAACTACAGGTTGGGTAGTACGTAAACGGATCTTCACCATTTCATTCATCTTGATATCAGTATTTTCTTCCTGTTTCTCAAGTGTATTGATATCCAGTTTATAATAAACTTCTTTAATGATAGACATTACCTCGCGGGTGGTGGTTTTAAGGTGATATTTGGCACCCGGACGCGGACTGCGTGTGGCCATCCAGCAAATCATTGCATCAAGGTCCTGGCTCACTTGTGGTTCACTGTCATCTTTTACAAGCATATCACCACGGCTTACATCAATATCATCCTCCAAAGTAATAGAAACTGACATTGGTGCAAAAGCTTCCTCAACCGGGCCTGAGTAGGTATCGATAGATTTGATAGTCGACGTTAAGCCTGATGGCAGTACGGTAATCCTGTCGCCTGGTCTGAAAATACCACCGGCTATTCGGCCGGCATATCCTCTATAGTCATGATACTCATCGGCATGCGGACGAATCACTGTTTGAACCGGGAAGCGTGCATCAGCATGATTTTCATCGCTTGCTATGTGGATAGTCTCAAGCGTATGCAGCAGGCTTTCGCCTTTATACCATGGCATGTTTTCTGAGTCGTTTACAACGTTATCGCCGGCTAAAGCACTGATAGGTACAAAACGGATATCTTTAACATCAATTTTTGCCGCAAAGGCTTCGTATTGCTCAACAACTTTGTTAAAAGCTTCTTCGCTGTAATCAACCAAATCCATTTTGTTTACACAAACAATAATGTGAGGTATTTTTAACAGCGATGCAATAAATGAGTGGCGACAGGTTTGTTCAACCACACCTTTACGGGCATCAATAAGCACCAGCGCCAAGTTGGCAGTTGAAGCGCCGGTAACCATATTACGGGTATACTGGATATGCCCGGGGGTATCAGCAATAATAAATTTGCGTTTTGGGGTTGCAAAGTAACGGTAAGCTACATCAATGGTAATACCCTGCTCGCGCTCTGAACGTAAACCATCGGTTAGTAATGAAAGATCAACATGCTGAAGCCCTTTGCGTTCGCTTGATTGCTTTACAGCCTCCATCTGGTCTTCAAAGATGGATTTTGAATCGTAGAGTAAGCGCCCTATGAGGGTGCTTTTCCCGTCGTCAACACTACCTGCTGTAGTAAAACGTAATAATTCCATTGTGGTGGTATAATTTTGCTTCGGGCCTGATGCTCGAAGACTTATGAATCAAAATTTAAAAATAGCCCTGTTTTTTCCTGTCTTCCATCGATGTATCCGAGCGTTTATCATCACTGCGGTTACCACGTTCGGTACTGCGGGTGGCCGATACTTCGGCAACTATCTTCTCCAACGTATCAGCATCTGATTCAATACCGCCGGTGATGGTAATGTCGCCGAGGGTACGGAAGCGCATGAGTTTGTTTTCGATAGTTTCGCCTTCGCGAAGCTGCAGAAACTCTGATGCAGGCAGCCAGGTATTATCGCGGTAAACGGCATTACGCTGGTGTGCAAAGTATAATGAAGGTATGGCTATGTTTTCCTGCAGAATGTAGTTCCAGATATCCATTTCGGTCCAGTTGCTAATCGGGAACACACGGAAGTGTTCGCCCATACGTTTACGGCCGTTAAAGATATTCCAGAGCTCGGGGCGCTGGTTTTTGGGGTCCCACTGCCCAAATTCATCGCGGTGGCTAAAGAAACGCTCTTTAGCACGTGCCTTTTCCTCATCTCGGCGTGCGCCACCTATAGCAGCATCTATTTTATGGCTTTCAATGGTATCAAGCAGGGTTACTATCTGCAGCTCGTTACGGCTGGCATTAATACCGCTTTCCTCAACCGCACGGCCTTTGTTGATTGATTCCTGAACGGAGCCAACAATAAGCTGCACACCAAGGTTTTCAACCAGCTTATCCCTGAACTCCATAGTTTCGGGAAAGTTGTGCCCTGTATCAATATGGATTAGCGGCATAGGGATTTTAGCCGGCCAGAACGCCTTTTTTGCCAGGTGTGTCACAACAATAGAGTCTTTCCCGCCCGAAAACAGGATGGCAGGACGATCAAATTGTGCAACCACTTCCCTGATAACGTAAATGGCTTCTGATTCTAATTCCTGCAGATGAGTAAGATAATATTTATGCATTTTAACAATAAAAACCCTGCTAACCCCACCTAAATAGTAGAGTTTTGCATTTAAACTGCAATTATACGCAATTATGCCAATTTTAGTGCTATCTATTTGGAATTTAACACATGAAGTTTGTTATAGCAATTAGGCATAATTTAAACAAACCTGTAATATTTTACGTAAACCATAAAGCTGAAAAAAATATTTATTTTAGCTGAAAGTAATTAACAGGTTTAAACAATAATTATAACATAATACGTTTACAGGCATACCAAAACATATATATCTATGAAAGGAATTATTTTAGCAGGCGGTTCAGGTACACGTTTATACCCTATAACCAGGGCTATAAGCAAGCAGTTGATGCCTATTTATGATAAACCGATGATCTACTATCCGCTGTCTGTTTTAATGCAGGCTGATATCAGGGAAATATTGATCATTACTACCGCCGAAGATAATCCGGGCTTTAAACGTCTTTTAGGAGATGGTACTGAATTGGGCTGTAAATTTGAATATGCTATACAAGAAAAACCCAATGGACTTGCCCAGGCTTTTGTTATCGGCGAACAATTTATTGGCAATGATAAAGTAGCGTTAATATTAGGCGATAACATATTTTATGGAACAGGGTTTAACGAATTGATCCGCAGCTTCAATGACGTTGATGGCGCTGCCATTTTTGCCTACCATGTGGCTGATCCTGAGCGTTATGGCGTGGTTGAATTTGACGCAGAGTTTAGGGCATTGTCAATTGAAGAAAAGCCTATGCAACCGAAATCTAAATTTGCGGTACCGGGCCTTTATTTCTATGATAATTCGGTAATTCAGATAGCCAAAGATCTTGAACCATCGCCCCGTGGTGAATATGAAATTACCGATGTTAATAAATTTTATCTTGAGCAGGGCAATTTGCACGTTGGCGTAATGGATAAAGGAACAGCCTGGTTAGATACCGGTACCTTTGATTCGTTGAGTGATGCAACCGAATATGTGCGCGTAATAGAAAAACGACAGTCGACAAAAATTGGTTGTATTGAGGAAGTTGCTTATCGCCGCGGATTTATTAACGACGATCAGCTGCAGTTATTGGTTAATAAATACACTAAAAGCGGTTACGGCAAATACCTGCAAAGCTTATTGCCACAATAAATTTATGCCGGTGTTTCAATTGTTTTGATCATCTGATCGATAACATCGGGAGCATCGGCATCAAACCAAATAAAATCTTTATCTTTTCTGAACCAGGTAAGCTGCCTTTTGGCAAAGCGCCTGGTATTCTGCTTTATAAGCAACAGCGCTTCCTCAAGGCTGATCTTGCCATCAAAGTAATCGAACAGTTCTGAATAGCCAACCGTATTTAAAGCATTCAACTGGCGATGGGTCAGGAGGCCTTTTACTTCTTCAACCAGGCCTTGTTTAGCCATCAGATCCACGCGCAGGTTGATACGTTCATATAATTTTTCGCGGGGCATATCAAGGGCCAGTTTTATAATATTAAACGGTCGCTTATTTACAGTGGCGTTGCGATAGGATGAAAACGGTTTACCCGATGTTTCAAAAACTTCTAACGCCCTGATGATGCGCTGTGGGTTATTAAGATCAACCTGGGTATAGTAATCCGGGTCTACCTGTTTTAACTTTTTCTGCAAGGGTATAATCCCTTCTTCTTCCAGTTGCTGGTTTATTTTTTCACGTATTGAAATATCGGCAACGGGTAAATCATCAAAGCCTTCACAAATAGCTTTAATGTATAAGCCCGATCCGCCGGTCAGGATCACCTTATCATGTACTTTAAAGAGTTCATCTAACAGGCTAAGGCCCTGCTTTTCAAAATCGCCAACAGAAAAACTTTCGGATATGGAATGCGAATTAATGAAATAGTGTTTGGCTAATACTAACTCGCTCTCATCAGGTTTGGCAGTACCGATACTCATCTCCCTGAAAAACTGTCTTGAATCGGCCGAAACTACTACCGTATTGAAGTGCTGTGCCAGCTTAATTGCTGCTGCTGTTTTTCCTACCGCTGTGGGGCCGGCAATTACGATAAGTGTGGGGGGAAGAGGGTTCATAGTTGATGGTTCATAGTTCATAGGTTAAAATGTGGCTTGAGTAAAAGCCATGAACCATCAACTATGAACCATGTGCTAAGTTTAATAATCGTCACTGTTTCCTCTGCCGGGCCTTTCATCATCGTCAAAGCCCTCGTCGTCGCTAAATTCATTGCCGAATTCATCTTCTTCCTCTTCTTCTTCATGTCCGCCGCTGTGTTTTTCTTCCGGGATGTCATCAGCATCCGTAACTTCCGAAAAATCTTCGGCGTCTTCCGGGTTAAAGGCCATTTCGTTCAGGAAGTCGAAATCCTCTGTAGTTGGTGGTAAAACTGTTGGGTTAAATGCATTGCCGAATTGTTTAGGCGCTTCGCCAACTGATTTCACAACGGCGGGGTAAGTAGTGCCCGGTGTTTCATCTAAAATGATCTTCATCAGTTCAACATGAAAATCAAACGGGCGGTCGAAATTGAACGTGTAGTAAAATTTTTGGTGCGGATCATCAATAAAGCTTAACAGTTTTACTTTATTCATTAATGAAACGCCACGGTCAATACGCCTCTGGTTAGGCAGGTAAGTTATTTCTTCACCTTTAGTCCACTGATCATTGCTGATATAAAATGATGAAGAAAATTCCGGATTATAACCGGTTGACTGATGAATTGCGCGGTGAAGATCTTCGAAAGTTTGATTTGATTTTACATCAATTTCTCTCGTAACGTCATCGTAGTCTTCAAAAGTAACCCTGAACCTGTATACTGCCATTGCTTATCGTAGATTTTGGACAAAAATAATAATGTTTTAATTTAATTTGGATTAGTCACAACTTTTAAGCCAATTTCCAGGCCTTTGCTTATAGTAAAGCTTAACGCAGCTTCGCGATTGTTTGGGATTTCGCCTTCCAGTATGGCCTCGCGGATCTGATTTTTGATTATTCCAACCTCGCGGCCTTCTTTTATACCAAACATGGTCATGATATCGTTACCGGTAACCGGCGGTTGCCAGTTGCGGATGCTATCGCGCTCTTCAACATCTTTTAATTTTTGTTGAACAAGCTCAAAATTGTTACGATATTTTTTAACCTTATATTCATTTTTAGTAGTGATGTCTGCTTTACACAACAACATCAATGCCTCGATGTCATCTCCTGCCTCAAAAAGCAAACGCCGCACTGCCGAATCGGTAACTATTGATTGCGAAAGCACTATGGGCCTTAAATGCAATTGAACCAGTTTTTGCACCTGTTTCATTTTTTCATTTAGCGGCAGCTTAAGCTGGGCAAAGATCTTGGGCACCATGCGTGCGCCCCGGTCTTCATGGCCATGAAAGGTCCAACCGTGGCCGGGTTCAAAACGTTTGGTGGCTGGCTTGGCAATGTCATGCAATATGGCAGCCCAGCGCAACCAAAGGTCGTCGGTGGTTTCGCAGATGTTATCGAGTACCTGCAGGGTATGGTAAAAGTTATCCTTATGGCCTTTGCCATCCACATAATCAACCCCGTAAAGGGCAACCATCTGCGGGAAAATTTTATGCAGCAGTCCGGTATCAAACAGGTAATTAAAGCCTATGGACGGCGTCGGCGCCAGGATGATCTTGTTCAGCTCATCGGTAATACGTTCCTGCGATATAATACTGATCCTGTCGGAAGTAGTTTTAATGGCTTCAACGGCAATGTCATCTATACGGAAGTTGAGCTGTGTAGCAAACCTGATGGCCCGCATCATACGCAACGGATCGTCAGAAAAGGTTTCGTTGGGATTAAGCGGCGTGCGTATTAGCTTGTTTTCAAGGTCGGCAATGCCGTTAAAAGGATCAAGCAGCTCCCCAAAAGTATCCGGGTGCAGCGAAATGGCCAGCGCGTTGATGGTAAAGTCGCGGCGTTTCTGATCATCTTCCAAAGTGCCGTTCTCCACAATAGGCTTGCGCGAGTCGCGGCGATATGATTCCTTACGGGCGCCAACAAACTCAACCTCCAGATCGCGGTATTTGAGCGAAGCTGTACCAAAGTTTTTATAAACCGCCAGTTTAACTTTAAGCGTGTTGGCAACAGCTTCGGCAAAAGCTATTCCATTGCCAATAATTACGATATCGATATCCTTCGAGAGGCGGTTGAGGAAAATATCGCGCACAAAACCACCTATGGCATAAGCCTGTACATTTTGTTCGCCCGCCAAACGGGATATTACAGAAAATACGGGATGCCTGAGGTGTTGCTGCATAGTTGGATGCTTAAAAACGCTAATAAGGGTACAAAGGTAAGATTAATTAGAAACTATGCAGCCTGTAGTTACAAACTACAGGCATAATGGCCAGAAGTTGGAAACTTCCGACAGCGGTTCAGTAGTGCCTTTTACATGTTGGCCGGTTAATCCTAATCTCTGATTTCCAACCTCTGATCTCTATCTTCGCAAAAACTCAAACCTGCCATCCGGGGCCAGCCTCATGATGGTTGATGGTGTTTTGATTTCTTTGCTATGCTGTTCCAAATCAACAACATAATCAACACCATCAATGATTTCCTGGTCTATCTGTGAAAAATACTGCGGCGAAGGTTTGCCGCTGATATTGGCCGATGTTGACACCAATGGTTTGCGTAAACGCTGAATTAGCTGCTGGCAAAAAGGAGTATCTTTTACAACCCTGATCCCGATGCTACCATCTGCGGCAATTAAAGCCGGCGAAATATTTTTGGCGCCGGGCATTACTAATGTTAAAGGGTTTTCGGCATACTCAATCAATTCAAAGGCCAGCGGGTTTACTTCGCTGATGTAGCTTTCCAGTTTGTTGTCGGTATCCAGCAAAATGATCATGCTTTTGGCCTCATCTCGCTGTTTAAGTCGGTAAATTTTTTGTATAGCTTCGGTATTGGTTGCATCACAGCCTATACCCCAAATGGTATCGGTGGGGTAAAGAATAATACCGCCTTCTTGCACAACTTTTAAAGCTTTGGCTACTTCTTCTTTAAGCATGGTTCAAAATATTTTGGTATAGCTGCATTAATTGCAGGCTTAGTTTATCATCTGTAAAATTGGCAGCGTAAGTGTGGCCTTTAGTTATCATGTTTTGCCTTAAGCCATCATCACTAAGTACCTGGTTTAGTTTTTCGGCTAATCCGGCATCATCATCCGGGTTAATATAAAGGCTATCGGGCCCGCCGGCTTCTTCAAGGCAGGAGCATGTTGCCGCTATTACCGGTACACCAGAGTTTAGTGCTTCTAAAATCGGAATTCCAAAGCCCTCATACCTGGAAGGGTAAACAAATACTGATGCCAGCTGATAAACAGCAGGTAACTCTGCAAAAGTAACGTCTTTTAAAAATATTACCCGGTGGGTTAAATTATTGGCTGTTAAATATGCTTTAACCTGTTCAATGTATTGGGTTTCTTTACCAACTACAACCAAAGGTATATCATCGATTACATTTTTTAAAGCCTTAACTGTTAACAGCTGGTTTTTACGTTCTTCAATTGTTCCAACGCTCAATATATAGCGGCTGGGTAAATGGTATTTTTCTTTTACTGCCGACTTTTGTTCAGCAGTTTGTTCAATCGCAAACGAAGGGTCACATCCCTGGTAAATCACTTCAATTTTTTTAGGATCGATGCCGAGCAGTTCAACTACGTCGTCTTTTGTTTTTTGACTTATGGCGATGATCTCGTTGGCAACCTTGCAGGCATGTTTAACCTTGGCGAGGTAAATGCGATAATCAACAGCACCGAATTGTTTGGGATAACGCATGAAGATGAGATCATGCATGGTAACAACCGACCTGATGTTTGTTTGCCCGATACCCGAAGGAAGCTCGTGACTTAACCCATGGTACAATTCAACACCATCGCGTTTAAGATCTTTAATAATTCCCTTGCTGCGCCACCAGGAGGTAAACCATTTGCTTTTTGGCGTAACGGTTTGGATGTTGGGATAACCACCAATAAAATTAAGCCGGGGATTGGCTTTTGCCTTTGGCGTATATAAGTATAAAGTATTGGACGGGTTGAGCGAAGCTATGCCTTTAATTAACCAGCGGCTGTAATTGCCTAAGCCGGTGTTATTGTAAAAAGCCCGTTTAGCATCGTATCCTATCTTCATGCTTTTAGATATGAGATGTTAGATATGAGACGTGAGAAATGCTGCATTCTCAGAGGAAAAATATCAGATGTGAATAAGGAAATTGCTGGTATGTTCACCATGCAAATCTCATATCTCACATCTGATATCTCATATCTAAATTATACCGCTACGTTATTTTCACGCAGGGCGTCATTCAATGACGTTTTTTTATCGGTTGATTCCTTACGAGTACCGATGATCAGGGCGCAAGGCACCTGGTATTCGCCGGCGGCAAACTTTTTGGTATATGAACCCGGAATTACCACTGAACGTGCAGGTACACGGCCTTTATATTCAACCGGGGTACTGTGAGTGACATCAATAATTTTTGTTGATGCTGTTAATACCACGTTTGCACCTAATACGGCTTCGTGTTCAACATGTACGCCTTCAACAACAATAGCACGTGAGCCCAAAAAGCAATTATCTTCAATAATAACCGGAGCGGCCTGTAATGGCTCTAATACACCGCCAATGCCAACGCCACCACTTAAGTGTACGTGTTTGCCAATCTGCGCGCATGAACCAACAGTAGCCCAGGTATCAACCATGGTGCCTTCATCAACATAAGCACCAATGTTTACATATGATGGCATCATGATAACACCTTTAGCCAGGTGGGCACCGTAACGGGCAATGCCGTGAGGTACCACGCGAACGCCGGTTTGTTTATAATCGGTTTTGAGTTTCATTTTGTCATGAAAAACAAAAGGACCGGTTTTAATTTCTTCCATCTGCCTGGTTGGGAAATACAAAACAACCGCCTTTTTAATCCACTCATTTACATGCCAGCGTGAGCCAATTGGTTCGGCAACACGGATTTCGCCTTTATCTAACCGGTCGATAACGGTTTCGATAGCGTTGGTATATTCATTGTAGTTAAGCAGGTTCCTGTCTTCCCAGGCCTCTTCAATTAGTTTTTTAAGATCTTGCATTGGTGAAATTAAACTTTTGGCAAATTAAAGGAATTTTAAGGAAATATATTTTAAAAGATTGTATATCATGGAGTGTAAAGGTTGGGAAGGTTCAATACAGATTTGGAAACAAATGATGGTAATCCAAATTGAATTATGCTGCGGTTATCTTTAATTTGACGCCTTAATCGGGAAATAAGTGGGTATAATTGATACGTTCCGTATACTATTTTGATTTGCAGTGCTTTGTTTTACACACATGTATACAATATCCGGACAATCAGTTAATGGCTATATAAAAAACGTTAAGTAAGCCTTAATTTTATATAAACGAAAACCAACGTTTAAACTAATTAGGTGTCAAGGCCTTCCGGACAGCGAGTGTCGGGGAGGCTTATTTTTTTACTTGTATTGTATTTTTAGGTAAATAAGTTATCGGAGCGGTAAACATTGATGTATTATATAGCGTATAAACGCATTGTTTAAATAATAAGAAATTAACATAGCAAGTTTTTACCCTTTAATTTATCACTATAACCCCCATCCCCAAAGTATGACCCCACTTGTACTATTTGCCATTATTTTACTTAGCATGGCATTGTTGCTTATTTTAGGCGTTTTGTTTTTCGGCACACTTAAAAGTATCAAAAAACGCTACTATCCCAACTGGAAATTTCCCGATTATATCAGTGTAGGTTATGCCGAATACCTGTATCGTAAATTTGTAAAACGGGACCTGCCAAAGTAAGTTATAAAGAGTATAGTTTTGCCATTGTTGATTTGCCGGCATATTAAAAATGTTGCGTTAATTAGCGTTTATGACTGCAAAGCGAAATTTTTATAAGGACGTGCTCTTTGGTGTAGCCATAGGTGATGCGCTTGGGGTACCCGTAGAATTTAGATCGAGAGAAAGCATCGCGCAAAAACCAGTGACAGACATGATAGGTTTTGGCACTCATGATCAGTTGCCTGGTACCTGGTCAGACGATAGCTCATTGACTTTTTGTCTTGCCGATGTTTTGGCAGACGGTTACGACCTGCAAAAAATAGCTGACAGCTTTGTTTACTGGTTGTACGATAACCAATGGACTGCACGCGGAGAGGTATTTGATGTTGGCATTGCTACCCGTGCCTCAATTGAACGTGTTTTACGAAAAGTGAGGCCAGATTTAGCTGGCGGGTTTGATGAATCATCAAACGGTAATGGTTCATTGATGCGGATTTTGCCTTTGTTATTTTATATTAAAGATAAGCCACTAAATGAGCGGTTTATCTTTACAAAAGAAGTATCATCTATAACCCACGGACATGTACGTTCTGTAATTGCTTGTTTTTATTACCTGGAATTTGCCCGAAAGTTGCTCACTAATGCCGACGCGATGGCTGTTTATCACGAGGTAAATACTGAAGTGAGATTGTTTTTAGAAGGAACTACTATTAACCGCGATGAGTTAGCTTTGTTTAATTGGTTGCTGAATGACGATATCTATAAGCATCCTATAAATGAAATCCAAAGTACTGGCTATGTACTGCATACACTTGAAGCGGCGGTTTGGTGTTTGTTAACCACATCAAACTATAGTGAAGCTGTGTTAAAAGCTGTAAATTTGGGGCTCGATACTGATACAACTGCAGCCGTTACCGGTGGATTGGCTGGTTTACTTTATGGCTTTGAAAGTATTCCCGAACACTGGATGCTTATGATTGCCCGTAAAAATGACATCGACGAATTGGCCGGACGCCTGGACGATAAATATGAAAGGAACTGATAAATGGCCGAAAAAGAGAAACTGAGAATAGATAAATATCTGTGGGCCATCCGCGTTTTTAAAACACGTACACTGGCTTCTGATGCCTGTAAGGCTGGCCGTATAAAACTGGATGGTAAAAACATTAAACCATCGTACGAAGTAAAAATTGGTGATGTTTACCATGTTGCCAAAGGCATTGAGCGTAAAGTAGTGAAGGTAACCGGCCTGCTCGAAAACCGGGTTGACGCCAAAACTGCTGTTAATTTTTATGAAGATATAACCCCTGTTGAACAAACCCAGGCCTTTAAATCAATGTTCCACGCCCCGGTACTGAAACGTGACCGCGGCACCGGCAGGCCTACAAAGCTTGAAAGGCGTGAGATTGATGACCTGAAAGATAATTTTTTTGAGGAGCAGGAAGAAGAGTAGCTGTCTGAACCAGGATTAAACGGATTTTTAGGATTATAGGATTTGCTTTGCAGGTGCTCTGCAAAAAATCCATACTTAGCTATTGCATTGAAATCCTATTAATCCGGCAAATCCCCCCAATCCCGGTCAATAATGCTCCCTGTGCTCAGTTGTTTCCCAAAGCTTAAAGGCAGTTAACGCTTCATCCCGCAGGATCTGCACGAACGGAAGTTTACGTTTATCCATCGGGTTTTCCAGCTCGTCATAAATAAAATGATCATCGAAGCCTATTGCGGCGGCATCGGCTTTTGTGTTGGCGTAATAAATTTTATCAATCCGGGCCCAGTAAATAGCGCCCAGGCACATGGGGCAGGGTTCGCAGCTGGTATAAATTTCACAGCCTGCTAAATTATAGGTCTCCAGCTCCTGGCAGGCCAGGCGGATCACCGACACCTCGGCATGTGCCGTAGGATCGTTAGTGGGTACAACACGGTTGGCGCTACGGGCTACTATCATGCCATCCTTAACTATGACTGCGCCAAAAGGCCCGCCCATTCCGCGCTTTACATTGTCTTCGGCCAGTTCAATGGCTATGCGCATAAATTTTTCGTGTGCCGTATTTTCCATATGCCCTAAATTAAAAAACCTCAACCGAAGTTGAGGTTTTAATTTGAAAATGTGTCAATTTGAATATTTGAAAATGGCTGGTAATATTCAAATTACCTCATTGTCGAATTTTTAATTTGAAAATGTGTCAATTTGGGAATTGGATGATGATAAGTAATTTTCAAATTGCCGCATCATCAAATTTTCAAATCAAGTATTATTTTTTTTCTTTAGCGTAAGCTTCGTTCAAACGTTTAGCAACGTCAACAGTAACATCTAAAGATGGATCGCCATATAATACAGTTGGGTTAGCTTTTGAATAAGTTAACACCAGTTTGTAGCCTTTTTCTTTAGCATAAGTTTTTACAAAATCGGCAATTTTATCATACAACTTAGCATTTTCAGAAGCTTGCTCGTTTTGGAATTCAGCACCTGCATTTTGAGAGTAACCTTGCAGCTCCTGTTGTTTACGCTGTAACTGCTGCTCAGTAGCCTGGCGCTGATCGGCTGGCATAGTAGCCTGGTTCTTTTGGTATTCGGCAACCTGGCGCTGAAATGCCTGACCACGGTTTTGCAGGTCGGTTTGAGATGCTTTGCCTTTGTCTTCAAGGCGTTTTGACATATCCTTAAAGTAATCGTACTTGTTTAATAAAGAATCAGAGTTTACGTAAACGATGGTTTCTTTATCAGGAGTTGCTGTGGTTGCAGCAGCAGCCGGTTTATCGGCAGTTTTATTTTGAGTACAGGCGGCAACGCTACCTGCAATTGCTAATCCTAAAGTAAGTTTGGTTAAAACTGAAGCACTGGTTTTCATTCTGTCAATCTGAAAAATATTATAAAATTTTGACAAAGATAATCTTTCATTGCAAGTATCCTAATCATATATGCAGATTTCGGATGTGCAGATTTTGGATGTGCAAATGTGCATATATGTTTATAGCGGCCATTATTGAGAGTGATGTTTTTGCACGCTAAGGCGCAAAGCCGCAAAAGTTTTTTTACCTCAAGTTTTTATGGTATGCAAATTTGCGTTAGGGATGGAAGTGGATACCGGCCAATGAGCATAATGCCTGCAGGCGTATGAACGTACAGCCCGGGCCGCAGGCAACGCCATTATTGATTTAGAATATCGGATTTTTGATTTCGGAATTTCTGGACTTAATTTTTGATAATTAATGAATTAGCTGAGTTTAAAGGGCAACAAATTCTATAAATTCTTTAATTCTCAAAATTCGGCTTCAAACAAACCATTATGTGAAATGGTATTAAGGCAACATTAATTTAATGCTTCCAAATCTATTCCACAACTGTACTTTTATCCACAAAAAATCGTTAATTCGGGGTATTTTTTGTAATTTTGAAGATTGTTTCATTAAATAAATATGAGCGAAGAAATTCAGGATAAATCCAATTATTCAGCAGATAACATACAGGTTTTAGAGGGTTTAGAGGCGGTGCGCAAGCGTCCGTCGATGTACATTGGCGATACAGGCGTTAAAGGTTTGCACCACCTTGTATATGAAGTAGTTGATAACTCTATCGACGAAGCCCTTGCCGGTTATTGCGATGATATAAAAGTTACTATACATGTTGGCAATTCCATAACCGTATCAGATAACGGCCGTGGTATCCCTACGGGTATCAATACAAAAGAAGGTAAATCGGCGCTTGAAATTGTAATGACCGTTTTGCACGCCGGTGGTAAATTTGACAAGGATACCTATAAAGTATCGGGCGGTTTGCACGGTGTGGGTGTAAGTTGCGTTAACGCGCTGTCAACCCATGTCAGGACCCTTGTACATCGTGAAGGTAAGATCTTTACCCAGGAGTATGAGCGTGGCAAACCTATGTTTGATGTTAAGGAAATAGGTGTATCTGAGAAAACAGGTACCATCCAAACTTTCCAGCCCGACCCGGAAATTTTTACTACAACTACCGAGTATAAATATGATACTCTTGCTGCGCGTTTACGCGAACTTTCATTTTTGAACAAAGGCATCCGCCTGAGTTTGACTGATGAGCGTGAAGCCCAGGAAGACGGAACTTTCCGCTCGGAAGTGTTTTTCTCTGAAGGTGGTTTACGCGAATTTGTTAAGTTTTTAGACGGTACGCGTACCTCTATCATTCCTGAACCAATTTATGTGGATGGTAATAAAGGAGGTATTCCGGTTGAGCTGGCCCTGCAATACAATGATACTTATAGCGAAAACGTTTTTTCTTACGTAAATAACATTAACACCATTGAAGGAGGTACACACGTTGCGGGGTTCCGTCGTGGTTTAACCCGTACGCTGAAAGCTTATGCTGATAAAGAAGGCTTGCTGAAAAACGTTAAGGTTGAGATCAGCGGTGATGACTTCCGCGAAGGTTTAACGGCTATTATCTCGGTAAAAGTACAGGAGCCGCAGTTTGAAGGTCAAACCAAAAGCAAGTTGGGTAACAACGAAGTAATGGGTGCGGTTGACATAGCAGTTGGCGAAATCCTGGGTAACTTCCTTGAGGAAAACCCTAAAGAAGCCCGCCTGATTGTAAATAAAGTGATCCTTGCCGCTACTGCCCGTGCCGCCGCCCGTAAAGCACGCGAAATGGTACAGCGCAAGAGTGTAATGACAGGCTCTGGCTTGCCGGGCAAACTGTCGGATTGTGCCAACAGCGATCCAACCCTTTGCGAGTTATTCCTTGTGGAAGGTGACTCGGCGGGTGGTACCGCCAAACAGGGCCGTAACCGCGAGTACCAGGCTATTTTACCATTACGTGGTAAGATCCTGAACGTGGAGAAAGCCATGGAGCACAAAATTTACGAAAACGAAGAGATCAAGAACATGTTTACCGGTTTGGGCGTTAGCCGTGGTACGCCTGAAGATGATAAAGCCCTTAACTTAACCAAACTCCGTTACCACAAGATCATCATCATGACGGATGCCGACGTGGACGGTTCGCACATTACTACGCTGATCCTTACTTTCTTCTTCCGCTATATGAAGGAGCTGGTTGAGGCCGGTTATGTATACATTGCTTCGCCGCCACTTTACCAGGTAAAAAAAGGTAAAGAGTATGAATATTGCTGGAACGATGTACAGCGCGATGCCGCCATTCAGCGTCTTAAAGGTGCCGGTAAGGAAGACAGCGTACATGTACAGCGTTACAAAGGTTTGGGTGAGATGAACGATATCCAGCTTTGGGAAACTACCATGAACCCCGAAACCCGTACCCTGAAACGTGCCACCATTGAAAACGCCGCCGAGTGCGACCATACCTTCAGCATGCTGATGGGTGATGAAGTAGCGCCGCGCCGCGAGTTCATTGAACGCAACGCTAAATACGCTAAGATAGATTCATAACCCCGGCCTCCGCCAGCTGGCGGAGAGGAATGGGTTGATATATTTTAAGGCCTGCTTCTTTTGAAGCAGGCTTTTTTTGTGGATTTGCCTCCGCCTGATTTCGGTAGGAATGGTTTAAATCTTTATCAATTTACCATTATAAACCACTTTGCCATTTAGTTCGATTGTATAAATATAAACACCTGCTATGAGCTTTACCGGGATGGTATTTTGTAGCTCATTAATGCTTTTAACCATGTTTAACCTGCCATCGGTACCGTACAATTTAAATTCGTAGTTATTAATGTCGCCGCTCAGGATATTGATTTGTCCGGCAACTGGGTTGGGATAAATTACAAACTGGTTCGGCTGTAAATAAGTGGCATCGGCAATGTTGGAGTAAATGATATCGCCAGTGGTGGTGATAAGCTTTGCCCGGTAATATTGTTTTCCCCGCCGGGGATTATTATCGGTATACTGATAACTAATAGCTGTGGTAAGTGGTATAGTGTTTAAAGTAATGTATTGGCCTGAGGAATTTGTTTTTTCTAATGTGATGGATTTAAGATTATAAACACTGCCTAATTCAAGATTAAGCACAACGGTATTGTTAACCACATTGGCGAGTAAGGTTTTTACATAACAGCCAACGCCTTGTGTGGTAGCATCAATTGTGTAGCTTTTTATACCTTCAAAGCCATTGCCGGTAGCACTCACGGCAAAATAGGTAGAGGTTTGTTGTTGTGCAGATATAATGATACTGGTATCGGCAGTTGAGGCAAACTTTTGTAACAGGTTGTTTTTAATAGTATAAACGGTATAGCCTGTACTGCCCGGCTGTGGTTTCCATTGTAGCAGGGTGCCATTGCTGCAATTATAACCAACATCAAGGGTAAGCGGTTTGGAGATGCTGAACTCGGCGCTTGTAAAAGTCTGGTTGCCAATAACCATTTTAAGTATGGCCTTAGTGAAAACATCGGGTGTTGCCCAGGTATAGTAGCGGTTTTTTAAGGTAACGTTACTAACAGGTTGCCAGGTAAGGCCATGATCAAAACTGACACTTATAGTGCCCGATGTTGTGTTGAATGAGCTGTGCCATCTCAAATAATTATCCTCGCCGGCAAAAAGCTGGTCGCCGGCCGATGGGTAGATCCATTCAAACCGGTTTGCTATTACCTCCTGGTGGGCAACATAAAATTTTTGTGTACCGGCAGTAACCCTGCGACCTTTAATATGTACTATATAGGTGCCTGCTGCCGGGTTATGTAAACTTACCTGTTCTGTATTGTTCAGGGTATCTACCTGTCTTTTTGCCGGGGCAGCTAACGAATCGGCAGAAGGGAAGCTGCTGAGTACCCATGGCAAAATTTGCTGCCCGGATGGTGTGGTGACGGTAAGGTCGAGGTCATTCACCAGTGCCGATGCTGCATTAACAGGTGCTGCAGGGTCATTCCATGCTAATGAAACTTTAAGTTCCCTGCAATTTAGGGGGACTGTTATAGCATAATCTGTTTGTGCGGCATTGGTAACTGAGCCGGCAATAAAACGTTTTTCATTGATAGTTCGCAAGGCTTCGAGTGCATTCAGGGAGCCATAGCCCGTTTTATGCTGCGGCCCCTGTGCAGCTACCTCATCTGCCGTGTTGATGAGCACATTTTTTATGAGCGCGGCAGATGGCAGCTGTTTGTATTGTGTTTTATAAGCCTGTTGTAACAATGCAACTGTGCCCGATACCAGGGCTGCTGCCCCCGATGTGCCATCCTCGCCATCGGCTATCAGTTCGGGTTTAATGCGGCCATCATACGTTGGCCCGGCCGAGCTTAAGGACTCGGGATCGCCTGTTCTGTTAGTTCCACCTACTACCAGTACATTTTTAGCCTGCTTAAAATCACCGGAAAGATTCGCTACTCCGCTTATACCATTATAAACCCCGCTTTCAGGTGCGGAGTTGCCGATATTACCCGATGAAAATATGTGCACCAACGAGTCGGTTTCAAAGATCTGCTGATCATAAGCCGCGCTTTCTGCTCCGTAATAATTTTCAATGCCCGTACCGTACGAGTGATTTTGCACCGAGATATTGTACGATTTGAAAATTGGGGTACTATCAGGCATTAATTGCTCAAATGATGATGAGGTGAAGCTTACTTCGGGTGCTGTCCCTAAACCTTTAATGTATGAGTTTCCGTTGCCGCCTATAAGTGTTGCCATAGTGGTGGCATGCCCTGAAGTGATATCGGCTGTTTTGAATGACGTGAAGCTACGGCCCAACAGGTCGAGATCATTATCATAGCGGTCTTCCTTTACAGATACATTAATGCCGAGCCCGGTTGTACCTGGAAAATCGGCCTTTATGGCCGACATGGTATTTAAACCGAGGTCGATATCACTAATGGCAAGTTCTTGATGAGGCTTGCGCACCTCATTGGCAAATAACATATAGTCCTGTTGTAGTAAGGCAGGGAGGTCTTCTAATTTAATGTCGAGATGTATGAGGTTCCCCGTTTGGCCGGTAATAATTCCGGAGTTTTTGATGTGATTAATGACGATGTCATTAATAGTAGTAACCGAAACCTCTATAGATTGCGTACGTCCCGGATGTTGTTTCCAGTTTTTTGCAAGGTTATCCGAAGCTTTCCAGAGGGAGGAGGCAGTGTTGTTGCTTATGATATTAGCATCGTTTTTGATGGCTGAAGCCGATGATACGATGTAGTAATTGTAGGAAATCCGTTTTAAAATGTTGTATTTGCGGCTGTCGATATGTGCCGGATCTTTAAATTTAACGAGATAATATTGTTTTAATGAAGTCTTTTGGAGAGCTGGAAGAGAAGCCTTATAAATGGAACTGATAGTTTCATCGCTCATGCGTTTTTGTGACCATGACACTTTGAAACATAAAAAAAGAAACAGTACGGTAACAGGTATTCTTTTTATCATAGGCGTAGATATGTTCAAAACCACTAAAGGGGAGCTGCAGCATCCCCTTTAGTGATAAAGCTATTTAGTTGAATAGTAAACAACTATAAGCGATATTAATATAAATAGTTTAACGCAATTTGATCGTTAGCATTAAATGTACGGTCGGTACCGCTTGAGCATGCTAACATCCACGAGCCGGCATCAGCTTTGGTTGGTGTCCCTGGAATGTTGATTGCGCCAATACCCGCTGAACCTTCGTTGCTTCGGCTGCCCCCGCAGCTAAAGGCGCGGTTCATATAATCGGTATGGCGGAAACCGATGCAATGCCCCAGTTCATGCTGAATAACAGAAGTTACATAACCCAGATCAGGGTTTGTGCCGTAGGCTTGTGCATTGGTGTTCATCTGGATCTGGTTATACGGATCGCCCGATGAGGTAGGGAAGCCCGATGAACCCAAGGTGATATAGCCACCGCTTGGTCCCTGGTTAAAGCCGATGATCTGGATTGCGCCTCCGCTGCTTACCATTTGAAACTTAAGCGTAAGGTTTAACGCATTGTAACGCGCAACGGCAGCAGTAGCGGCGTTAAGATAAACAGTAGGTAAGTTTGAAACTGATACGGTCACCGTTCTTGGTAGATTTTTAACCAGGTTGGTGGTTCGGTACTGCTCAACGTCGGCAATTCTTAAAGTAGGACTGGTACTGGCTTCTGATAAATTGGCCTTGGTTAACAGGATATCTCCCTCAACCAGATAGCCGTCGCCTTGTTTGCGCACTTCATCGGTGCTGAATCCTAAGTTTGAAATACTTTTCAGTACATCGTCAGGGATAGCGGTTTGGCTGGTGGTTGTAGTTTTTGCTCCTTTATCTTTTGAACAGGAGAATAATACAGAGGCACCGACAAGCACGCTTAGCCCGACCCCTATTAATAGTTTTCTTTTCATTGTTTTAGTTACGTTTAGATGTAAATGAAGAATAAAATTTTCAGCAACCGGCCAGTGCTATTAACCTATACGCAATATGTAAATAAAAAGTTACGGAGTTATTAATGGAAAATAACAAATAAATAATCTTTTTAAGAATTATTGCCTTGTTATTTGGTTGATATTGAAATTATAATTGCTGTATAGGGTATTATTCCAATTATAACTCTATTTTAACTGATAGGTGTACTGGGGGATGTTCTGCTGCAAATCAGTTAAAGATTATTTTATTGTACGGGTTTTCAGTTTAAGCAACCCTTTCCCATAATCAATCACAGCTTTATATTTCATTAAAATATCGCCACCCAAAACACCCAGCACCTTCGGGTGCCCCATTTGGCTGTAGGCTACATTAATGGTAGATAGGTCAAGTACAGCTGCCTCAAATTCAGAAATATGTAATTCGCCGATGTGCAGGTCGCTTACCGTTGCTGTAAATGACTCCATAGTGTTAGTGCCCAGGCCTGTTGAGAGTTTTTCGCTGGCTAATATGCTCATAGTTTCATTCGCCTCTGTCAATGTGGTTTGATCAAAAGCAGTTTTGGATGCGCCTGTATCCAGTACCATAATAAAAGTTTTTCCGAATAGGCTTACTTCAATCAGCGGATGAAAGCCATCGTCGTGCAGGTCGATAATATTTAGCGGGACAGATATGATCATGGCAGATGTACGAATTGCGAATTGCAAATGTGCAGATTAAAAGCAGTAGATTCTTATCTTATTAGTGTAATTATAAAAGATGTATCAATAATGCCCGGTATGCCTCCCAAAATTCCGGTTCAGGCCGGTTTATTTTTTAATATAGCTTTGGTGTACGGTCTTTCTGCTCATATTATGAATAAGCTGTTCCGGTACACTTCATTAAAGTAATTACCTATTATGGGGTAGTCTAAAGGTTCAATTTAAGGTTGATAGATGTGCCTTTGCCTGGAGCCGTGTCAATTTTTAAATCGGCAGTCAAAATTTTTGCACGTTCATAAATATTACGGATCCCCATGGTTTCGTATTTGCGCAGATCAGGGTCAAAGCCACGGCCGTCATCACGGATACTTATCTGCAGCCGGTTTTTGTAAAGACTGATGTCCAGAAATGCATTTTGCGCCTTCGAATGTTTGACAATATTGTTTAAAACCTCCTTAACAAGAAGATATACCTGTCGTCTTTTTTCGCCGCTAATGGTAACTCCGGTTTCGCTAACCGAGGCATTTACATGAAGGTTGATATTGCTATATTCAAATATTTTGATGGCTTGTTTATGAATAAAACTGGTCAGGTTACTCACCTCGTCGTTTTCGGCATCAAGGCTCCAGATAATCAGCCGCATCTGGGTAGAGATATCCGTAATAGCTTCGTGAACAGCGTCTATTTCCTTAAAATCAGGCTGGTTGGCTGCCTTCCGGCTCAACAGTTCGGTCCTCAGCTTGATACCCGATATACTTGCCCCCAAATCATCATGCACCTCACTGCTGATACGCTGACGTTCACGTTGCAGGGCAAGCGCATTTTCGTAGTCCTTTTTTTGTAAGCCTATGATGGACTGATAATATTTTCGTACCAGTAAAAAAGCTACAACTACAGCACTTAACACAGCCAAAACCTGTAACCACAACTGCTGATACCATAAAGGCATAACGGTAAATTTAAAAATAAGCGATGGGCTTAACTGGTTAAAACGATTGGCAGCCATCGCTTCTAACTCATAGTTTCCGGGAGGCAACAGGTCAAACCGCTTTTCACCAGACGGTGCAACGCTCCAGTTTTTATCAACCCCTTTGAGCCTGAACCGGTATTGTATTTTACCCATGCTTTTGTAGGATAGGGCAACGCAATTAAAAACAACAGGTTGTCCGTAGGTAAAGCTATTTTGAGTTTCGGATCTTCCGTCATTAATTAACACCGGCCGGGGCAGGTTGGTGTTCCCTAAATTTTGAGTCACCGCTATTCCCTGATCTGTGGCTATATAGTAATCAGCGCCGTTCTGAACAACGTCGGCAACATTATCTGAAGGAAGCCCGTTGCTGGTGTTTAGCAGGCTGATCCGGTAATGCTTATATTTATTATAAAAGCTGATAATGCTTACACCATCTGCAGTACATATCCATAAGGTATTGGCATCTGTCCATACCAGTTTACGGATATCACCTGAAGAGATGGCAGGAGATCTAAATTGAACAATTTGTTTCCCAGCCCACAAAAATACCCCCTGAGCGTCGGTACCTATTGCGCATACATCATTATTTGATGCCAGGCATTTAACAACATTTATTCCTTTATCAGCCAGTATTTGAACAGAGGTAGTATCATTAGTGGTTGGCTTTAACCGGTATAACCCATAAAGTGAACCCACCAACAGGCTGTTTTTATACCAGGTAAGCGATGTCATGCGTATTGGCTTGAATCTATAAGCTTTTAGAGATTTGAGCTGATTTGATAATACGCCAACGGTTTCTTGTGAGGCAAAACAGACTGTATCATGTAGATTGGTAATTCCTTTTATAGGGCCATTATATTTTTTAGGGCCCGAAAGATAACTTTCGGAATGCCAAAACGCCGGGTTGCTATTGGAAACATTTAATTTGAATAAGCCATTATCGGTACCAATCATGAGCCTATTGCCCGGAATTGCAAGCAGATTGGTTATCCGGTTAAAGTCAGACCGGTTTTGATTTATGGATATGGTGTCTATTAATGACAATTGATTTGTCCCAAGCTTCATATAGCTGAGCATGCTTAAAACGTGCCCGGCAAAAAGGTAACCGCCAGCTATACCCAGTCTTAAAACGTCTTCATTTGCCAGGCCGCTTTCTTTATTAATGACTTTTACTTCGGGGTTGGCACTTAAAAAGAAGCCTTTGTCATAACTACCAAACCATAAATTATTTTCCTTGTCTATAAGCGTTGATGTGGTGATGTGGTTATTAAGATAGTTTTTACGTTCGCCGGTAAGGTAGTTTATAATGTATGTGCCTTGCTTTACCGTAGTAACGGCAAAAGTATTTTTACCCATAGGATAAACCGAGGTTACGTTGCCCGTAAAATAAATTTTATTGAGCGGAATAATCCCGCTTTTCTTATACTGATAAACCTGCACCCATTCTTTAGTTATTAATAACAAATGGTTTTGCTGTATAGCCAACCTGTATGGTTTGGTATTGATATTAGCCGTTAGATAACTTAATTGTCCGGTCTTAAGCTCTTTTTCGAGGATGTCAAGGTCATTTTCAGATAAGGTGATCTCCTCACCGTTCTCGCCATAAATATCCCCGTTTAAATGTTGGATGGTGTGCCTTCTTGAATTTAATTCATCAAAATGATATACTTTAGTATTAAGCCTGTAATTTACACAGAGCTCATTATAACGGTTAAAAAAGAAATTGGCAAAAGGCAATACTATTACTTTTTGATGGGAACTTAGATTATGAATAAGCCCGTTTTCATAATAACAGACCTTATAATTATTACAGTAAAAAAAAATCCGGTGGTAATTGTCTTCGGCTATCCGGAAACACTCATTGTTTTCCAGCCCATCGGCCGATGTGAAGTTTTTAAAATGTTCGCCGTCAAACCTGCTCACGCCTTTGTCTGTGGCTAACCAGATAAAGCCCCTGCTGTCCTGCATTAAATAATGAACCCGTGAGCTGGGCAGGCCGTCAGTTGCATTGTAGTTTTTCAGGTAAACTACCTGGTAGGGAATGCTGGCATATACACCCGAAAATAAAAATTGAGCTAATATTAAAAGTTTTAAAAAAGAGCTTCTTAGCGGCATCCTATTATTGATATCAATTTAACATCGCTGCCTTTTTAACAATATACAATGATATGGAGTGCAGGACTTTGCGCGGTTTGTGTCAATTGATAAATATAAAAAGAAATGCTATGTATTAAAATATCAATCTAAATATAAAACAACAGGCCGATAAATATTTATTGTATCAATAGCTCAACTCTTGCCGGCCGTGGCTTTCGTTATGCTGAACAAATTAACTTAAAACGGATACCCAATGGCCAGGTTAAACACGCTGCGGTTAAAGTTGAAATCCCAGCGGGGCTCATTGGCACGCACATATGGTGTACGCAAGGGGATACCCAGATCGGTACGTAACACCAGTACCGTTAAATCAAACCTTAAACCAAAGCCGGCATCCACAGCCAAATCGTTTAAAAAGCTCTTGGTAAATACTGCCCCCGGCTGTGACCCGTTTGAATGGAGCAGCCAGATATTACCGGCGTCAACAAATAATGCTCCGCGCACGATACTGAATAGTTTTGGCCTGTACTCGATGTTGGCCTCTACCTTGATATCGCCCGATTCGTCTGCCAGAAACCCGCCGGTGCCCACGCCCGTACTCGGATCAAATGATCCCGGCCCGATGGCCCTTGCCCTGAAACCACGCAAGCTGTTAGGGCCGCCAATGAAGAACTGCTGGCTGTAAGGTAACTGGGTTGAGTTGCCATAGGGTAAGCCTACACCTACGATAAGCCGGCTGGCGATGGTGCTGTTCGGACCGGTTTTATGAAAATACCTTATCTCGTTCTCCAGTTTTATATATTGGTTAAAAATAGCGCCGAACAGTTTTTTAGGTTTTCCGCCGGCACTGTCGGCACCGGTAATTAAGCCATAAATATTGTTTGAGAGACTGATCTTTCCGTTATAGTAAAGTGTATTGGTTCGGTAATCCTCGTTGGTATTGGTGTAGGTAAAGCTATAGCTTGGGCCCAGGATAAACTGTTTATCAATAACGTGTTTCAGCGCGGGGTTAACCGGAACGTTTTTCTTGTGGATACTGTCGAGATATAATTGCGATATGCTCAACGGATTTACAAACTGGAAGTTGATCAGGTTAAGCTCATGCGAACGGTGTTCTGTTTCGCGCCACTGGTAACCGAACGATAAGTTATATGAATTTAAGTTGTATAGTTTTTGGCGGTTTACTATCGAGTAGCCGAGGCTCAGGTTGGTATGTGGAATATAGGCATCGGCAGCTTTTGGGTAGATGGGCCCGATAAAGCGGGGCCATGAAAGCGTTGTCTGGATACCGGCCTGGTATACGTTGTAGCCGGCGTTTTGGCCACCTACCTGCACATCGGTACTACCAAACAGCGTTATTTTTAAAGCCTCGGCGCCTTTAAATGCATTGCGGTTAAGCCAGTTTAAATTTACCTGCGTACCGGTATAATTGGCTGATGTGGTGCGGCCCAATATATCAAGCGATAGCGATTTCTTTTTGTATTGGGTAAGGAAGTAGTAAACGTCAAGCTTTGATGAATCGGCAGATACATCTTCAAACCTGTTTTTTACAAACTTGTAGGGGCCAAGGTTAATGAAACGGTTAAGTGAGTTATTATGTGCGGTACGGTTGTAAACCTGGCCCGGGCGCATCAATACGGTGTTGGCAAAAGTGTAAGTGTGCACTGTATTACGACGCTCAACAATATTATACCATTTATAAAAAACGGCTTTATCTTTCATTAGGGAAGTATCCCTTAACGTGTAGCTTGGGTATACATAAATGTTATTGATGGTGTAAATATTTTGAGCACGACCCGGAGTCTCGTTTTTAACTGCTACAAAAATATCAACCTGGTGACCGGCTATTGTGCTATCTACATGCATGATGAGGTTTTCGGGCGAAAAGTAATAAAAGCCTTCTTCTTTCAGGCGGGCGTCAATGCGCAGCCGCTCGGTTTTAATAACATCGAGGTTATATTTATCGCCAACCTTTAGCAATGTTTTTGCCGACGTGCCGGCAACTGCTGTATCGATAGTCCGGTTACCTTGAGGGAAGACCACTTTCCTGATTTTGTAGCCAGGTCCTGTTACGGCGGTATAAACAGCCTTGGCAACTTTTGATGTTGGTTTTTTACTCACCGTATCTCCGCTTACCTGTGCCTGGAAATAGCTTTCATTTTGTAACCGATTTTGGAGGATATTACTGTTTTGCTCAAGGTTTACCGAACTGATGAGCACAGGAGGTTCACCTTTTTTATTAAGCCAGTGTGCAAGGCCTTTGGTTTTATTGGTCTTGGTTTTAAAGTACAGCCATAATTTAAAACGCATACCCAATATAGTACTATTGGGTACCGGTCTTAACAAGGCACCAAGTTCTTCACTTAAGGCGCTTTTCTCGCTCTTTTTCAAAACCGAATCTTTGATCACCACCTCGCCGCCTGTATACAGCTTTTGGCCTGGTGCCAGAAACTTAGTAGTACTGCAGGCACTCAGTAAAACACATGATGAAAGCAGTATATATTTTAAATGTTTGGTCATGGGTTTAGTTTGAAGTAGTTTGCGGTTTGTTGTCCTGTTGCTGCTGCATGTTCTTTTGCTCCAGTGCTTTATCCGCCTCGTCCTGTTTTTCTTTTTTCTCTTTTTGTTCCTGCTGATACTGGCGGCGTAATCTGCGTTCTTCAGGTGTACGTTTGCGGAAGATCTCCCTGAAACGGTTATAATCAACCGTTAAGGTAAAGCCTACGCCGGTTTCAATGATCTGTCCCTGTATCACAATAAATTCGTCGCGGCGGTAAGCGCGCAGGGTATAGCGGCCATCTTTGCTCAGTTTATAAGCTATGGATACGTCGCCCGCAATGTTTGATGCTTTTTGTCCCGGCTGGTTGCCTTCCAGGTTAAAATTGTTGCCAACGCTTACCGTAAGCCTGTCGTTCAGGAACCGTTTAGACAGGCCAACGTTAAGATCCGTGCGATTTGTGGCCGTGCCCGACGAATAATCCTCACCGGATGTAAGACCGAAATTGAGGTCGACGCCCGAGATCAGGCTTCCTGCCAGTCGGTTCAGTTGATCGGATAATAAACTGCTAACGCTGTTACGGATGGTGCCTTCAACTGTAGTGCCGGCACCCTGGCTTTGCAGCGGATTATCACCAATAAAGCGGCCCAGTACCAATACCCCCAATACCTGTTTGTTAAGCTCATTGGGGTCCTGCCTTATCTGTGTAAGGCGGGTATTAACAGTGCTCACCACATCTGATGATACGGAGTAGGTACTATCCGGCAACACAATATCAAAACTAATATTAGGAGTAAGCAGCTGGTCTTTCAGGTTAAGGTTAACGTTGAAAGGTAGTTTTTGCTTGTACATCGTACTATTTTGCGCATCCGAAAGCTGGTTTGAAACCAGGTCAATAGGCGGCACATTGGCTACGTAAATGGCGGTAAGATCAATATTGGCGCTGGTTGGGTCGCCTGTCCAAACTATGGTACTGCCTTTTTTAAAGTTGAAAGTACGTTTAACGGTGGCGTAGGCTAAGTTATATGAGCCCGAGTTAACTACGTAAGTGCCGGTAAGGTTAATTTTGCCGCTTGGATCGATACCGCCGTTCAAATTGGCTTCGCCTTTCAGATGTACGATATCGCCGTTACGCTCATCTACAACAATAGTAAATGCTGCGTTCTTATTTACGTTGATAGTTGCCGATACGTCGAGACCTGTAACCTCTGATTTTTTGAGCGAATCAAGTTGCTTTGCCAGCAGTATCGAATCCAATTTAGGGGCATCCTTATCAATAAAGTCTACTACCCCCTTACGGTCTTCAACTGCCGGGTCGTTGGTTGGCAGCACAAAGGTCATGTCGGTTTTGTCGTTCACGGTAAGGTTGGCATCAACAACCGGTTTGGCCATATTACCGCGGATCTTGATGCGGGTATCTACATAAAGCTTGCCGTAGTAAAGTTTGTTATCCGCCTGGGTTGAGTTGGTAACCCTGAAATTATTGGCATTGATATCCATACCAAAGGCAAAGTCGGTATAGGTTTTAGTGTAGATACTACCGCTTACCACAGCCTTGTTCCCGGTCGAATCAACCAAAGTAAAATCATTAAAGCGAATACCTTCGTTGTTGAACGTAATGCTTTCCTGCGGCATTCTGAAATAGGAGTTAAGCATCGCCACATTGAAACCAACTTTGTTAAAATTGATATCACCACGTACAGATGGTGCATCTGTGGTGCCCGATATTTTCAGTGCCCCGGTAATATTACCCGTAGCATTGCGTAAACTGCCAAAGCTGAAACCTTCAATGCTCTTCATGCTCAGGTTCACGATATTCAGGTCGAGATCAAAACGGCTTTCGGGTGAGGTGTAGTACGTGCCGTTCAGGTCCACCTGGTTCCCCTTGCCCGTTATGCTCATTTGGGCAGCATAAGCATTCTCGGTTTGGTTATTTACTTTGAGGGCAATGTTGCCTACAGTATCACCTTTAAAGTTAAAATCATTAACGTTGATGGCGGCCGTAAATACCGGCGAGGCCTGGAAATTGCTAACCGTTGCATCACCATTAATAGTACCGCCCACCTGTAACGAGTCCTGTTTGGCCATTTTGGTAAGTGCCTCAATATGGAAGTTATTGAACTTGATATTCAGCGGACTGTTAAACTCCTGCGTGCTGCTGTTAACGCTAAGTATCTGGTTGTTGTTGCTAATGGTGAAGTTATGCGCCAGGATGCCTTTTTGCCCGAATTGTAAAAAGTTATCATCGCTAACGGCCCATGGCAGGTAATCCAGCAGCAGGCCGTCTTTATTAAAGCTAAACTGATACTCATCAGGCAACAGGCTGAAGGTACCCGCAATGCGGAAACGCTCCTTCTTAGCTGCATCGCGGATTTGAATGCTTAAGCCTGCTTTACTATCCTGCGCTGCTCCCGAGATGCTGGTATACAGCAGATCGACAGATGAACCAACCTTAACTTCATCAACCGAAAAGTTATAGTTAAGTGCATTATTAGCAGTGTTGATATTAAGCGATGCTTTATTAACTGTGTTGGTACCGTAAACTACTTTTGGTATGGAGCCTTTCACAATCAGCTCGCCGGTTTGGCTGTTGAAGCTACCATTCAGTAAAACCGGGTCAAGCTGTTTCAAGTCGGGAGCAAACTGGTTAAGCAGCGGGGTTTTAACCAGGCGGGCTTCAAATTTAAATTGCTGCGCATCATATTTAACCACAGGTGCAGGTTTGGTTTTAATAGTTTTACCACCCTTGGTTTTTACGGCAACCTGCTGACCGCCGGCAATAGCAGTGTTGAAATATTTGTTGATCACATCCTGCAGGGCCGGGGCTATCTGGGTAAGCTTATACTTGCCGGCCATGTGTGCGGTCATGACAGGGGTTTTTAAACGTAATGTACTGCTATCGGCACTGGCAGTAGAGATGAGGCTGATGGTATCCATCCGGATCCGCTGGCCTTTGTTTATAACCAACAGGTCGGTAGCCTTGATATCAGCATTCAGGTAATCCGGATCGGCAGTTGGCACATCAGCTACAACTTTGCCGTGGAAGCGCATATCATCCTTTACAAAATTCAGGTTTTTAAGGTTGATGCTGTCCACATTCAAAGTAGCCTTAACAGCCGGATATTTTTTATTGAGATTGGCTTTAGCATCCAGGCTGAAATTAATGTTGGGATCTTTCATGGTAGCAATAGCGGTATACGCGCCATTGCTCGATGTGCCTTTCATGGCCAGGTTTTGGTAAGTGTAACCTTTTACATAGGCTTTTGCCACATTGCCGTTAAAAGCTATGCTGGCCTTTTTAGGGTCGAGGCTTTGGCCCTTCAAATTGGCATTCATGGTAATTTGCCCAACCATTTGTGGTTGTTTGGTAAGAGCGCCAACATTCAGTTCATTAACTTTAATATTGGCGGTATAAGTCGCCGCGTTTTTGTTTTGACCGTTTTTTAAAGCTGCTACCAAATTAACTGCGCCATAACTTGAACGCAGGCCCATTTTGGTGTTGAAAGTGTACATGCTCCCTTTAAAATTGCCTTTCAGGTTCATTTTTTCGGGGATGCTTACATTTGGCGGGATACTACCTGCCGGAGCAAGCTTGGCTATATCATTTCGGCTGGTGTTGAAATCGGCAATGTTAACATCAAATGTAGCTTTATTTACGTCGGGCAACCCTTTCATTTTTGCAGAAGCCTTAATATGCGTGCTGCTTAAACCGGTAACTTCCAGGTTAGGGATGTCCAGGTTATCAACCTGTCCGCTTACCCGGCCGTTAATCTTGAATACCGTACCGGGTGATGATTTGAACGGCTCCATACTGGCCATAGTTGGCATCAGCAATAAAACATCTTTCAAACCAAGGCGGCTACCATCTAAATTGGCATTGATGCCCAGTGCACCTATGTTTTTGGTAATGGCATCAATAGATGGGTAGCGCACCTGTACCGATTTTTGCAGTGTAGTATTTGGCGTTTCCAATAGCAGATCATTCATATAAGCGGTAGTTGGGCCGTACAGGAATGCCGTATGAAACTTATTGATCTTTAAGCCGCTTTTTTCGGCAAAAGTAAAGGAGTTGATCTTGCCTGAGATAGTATCCGGACTATATGAAATATTTTCAGCTTCGGCATTCAGGTTGCGGATGTCCATGTGGCCAAAATCAAGGCCTTTGGGTATGGCTTTCTGCGCTTCGTTATCAAATTTAATATTATCATTAGTGAAAGTGACCTTACCAATGGTGGCCCGCCATGCCGATTTGGTAGGAGAAGATACCAGTGTATCCAGTTTTTTAACGGTTTTAACAACCTCTTTAACAACGGTTTTGGGCTTGGCTAAACTGAGGCCTGCCTTAGTATCACTCAACTCGATGTTTTTGATGCCTACCTTTTGGTTTTTCAGATCAATTTTGTCCATCTCCACCAAAAACTTGCTTAGGTCAACTTTGGCGCCCATTTCGGCACTTTGGTAATCGACCTTGATTTTGGAGATATCGATCACGCCTAAATTTAGGTCCATGTTTAGCGGAGTGGTAGCTGTATCAGGTGGTGGGATAGCTTTGGTTGGCGTTTGGATGATCCGGGCATTTACATCGCTAAGTGTGATTTTGGGTATGGTAAATTTCATTTTATCCATATCAAAATCTTTAACGCGGGTATCAAAGTGGCCGAGCAAAAACTTTACATCGTTACCGGTAATGGCATCCTTATATTTTATGTTGATCTTATCGAGAATGATCTTATCAACCGAAAACTTCATGGTTGAAGTGGTGTCGGTAGGTTTTACCTCTTTCTTTTGTTCGCCCACAAAAGCTTTGATAATGTAATCGAAGTTGAACACGCTGTCGGCCCCTCGGTTTACATTGGCGGTAATGCCCTGCAGATTTACCTCATTTACCTCAACCTGGCTGTGCAGCAACTTGAGCATGCTGATATCAACCTTTAGTTTTTCGCCGGCAATCAGGGTGTCTTTTTTCTGATCCTCAAAATAAACATCTTCCAAAACCAACAGCTTGGGCAAGCCGAGGCTTACATGACCAATCTTAACCTTAGTATGAATTTTATTCTGTAAAAAAGTAACTGCTTTATCCTTCGCGAAGTTTTGAACAGCAGGAACCTGTATTAAAATTACTACAAGGATAACCAGCAGAACTACACTAACCAGTATCCAAAGTATTGTTTTAAGGGTTATTCGTAGTATTTTTTTCAATTGTATATGTATTTCAAAGGTGATGATAGGGTTGCTTAATATATGCAAATAACATGCTAAGTATAGCTGTTTGCGGTGTGTTTTGTGTAATTTACAAACTGAGGGAGCGGCTTTAATTAAAAATTTCCACAGTGCTATTTTTTAACAGTCTACATCCTTAACTTGTTTTAACTTTGTACCTCATTAAAGATTTTGTTGAAACGGATTTACTATGCCTGATTTTTCTCACCTCCACGTACATACCCAGTTCTCCCTGCTCGATGGTGCAGCCGATATCTCCAAGCTGTATAAAAAAGCCGCTAAGGATGGGATGAAGGCCCTCGCGATCACTGATCATGGCAACATGTTCGGCGTATTTAAGTTTGTGGCCGAAGCCGGTAAACACAATGTGAAACCCATTGTAGGCTGCGAGTTTTACGTGGTTGAAGACAGGCATAAAAAGCAATTTACCAAAGAAAATAAAGATGTTCGCCGCCACCAACTGATGCTGGCTAAAAACCCTACCGGGTATAAAAACCTGGTAAAGCTATGTTCGCTGGGGTATATGGAAGGCTTGTACAGTAAATGGCCCCGTATTGATAAGGAACTGATTTTAAAATATCATGAAGGTATTATCGCCACTACCTGCTGTATAGGTGCATCAGTACCGCAGGCTATCTTAAAAGACACGCCCGAAAATGCCGAGAAGGAATTTAGATGGTGGCTTGACCTGTTTGGGGAGGATTATTATATCGAACTGCAGCGCCACGAAATTCCGGAGCAGGAAACAATTAACAGGGTATTACTTACCTATGCTAAAAAATACAATGTAAAGGTGATCTGCTCAAACGATTCGCACTATGTGGATCAGCAGGACTCAAATGCGCATGATATTTTGCTTTGCGTAAACACCGGTGATATGCAAAGCACCCCGATAGCTACCGACGAAGAGGGGGGGAAAGGCTATCGTTTCGGTTTTCCTAACGATCAGTTTTACTTTAAAACACAGGAAGAAATGGGACAATTGTTCCATGATCTGCCCGAGTCATTAGATAACACCAACGAAATCGTTGATAAGGTAGAGACGTTAAAACTAAAACGCGATATTCTGCTACCTAACTATATTATTCCCGATGAATTTAAGATTCACAATACGCCCGATGCAGATACCCTTAACCAGTGGGAATACCTGAAGCACCTGACCTTTATGGGTGCCAAGGAGCGTTACCGCGATATCAGTCCGGAAGCCGAAGAGCGTATCAACTTTGAGTTGTTCACCATCCGTACCATGGGTTTTGCGGGATACTTCCTCATTGTTGCCGACTTTATCAGGGCCGGTCGTGATATGGGGGTATTTATTGGTCCGGGCCGTGGTTCGGCAGCGGGATCGGTGGTGGCTTACTGTATCGGTATAACCAATATCGACCCGATAAAGTATAACCTCCTGTTTGAGAGGTTCCTGAACCCCGACCGTAAATCGATGCCCGATATTGACACGGACTTTGACGATGCCGGCCGCCAGCGGGTTATTGATTATGTGGTTGATAAATATGGTAAAAACCAGGTAGCCCAGATCATTACCTATGGTTCGATGGCTGCCCGTACCAGTATCCAGGATGTGGGCCGTGTGCTCGATATGCCGCTGGCCGATGTAAGTGCCATGAAGAAACTGGTACCCGAAACTTTGGGTATCACCCTTAAAGATGCTATTGAGCAGGTTCCCGAGCTAAAAGAGATCCTGAACGGGAATGACCTTAAAGCACAGGTACTACGCGAGGCCGAAAAGCTGGAAGGTTCGGTACGTAATACAGGTGTACACGCCGCGGGTATCATCATTGCACCATATGACCTTACCGATATTGTTCCGGTAGCTACGGCTAAAGACTCGGACCTGCTGGTTACCCAATATGACGGACGTGTAATTGAGGACGCAGGTGTTATTAAGATGGACTTTTTGGGTCTGAAAACCCTTACCATTATTAAGGATGCCCTGCGCATGATCAAACAAAATCATGGTGTAGAAATACAAATTGACTATATACCGCTTGATGACCTTAAAACTTACGAGCTTTATCAGCGTGGCGATACCAATGGTACTTTTCAGTTTGAAAGTGATGGTATGCAAATGTACCTGCGCGAGCTTAAGCCCGATAAGTTTGAGGACTTGATTGCCATGAACGCCCTTTACCGTCCGGGGCCGATAGAGTACATTCCTAACTTTATTTCCCGTAAGCATGGTCGCGAACCTATTGTGTTCGACTTGCCGGATATGGAAGAATACCTGGGCGAAACCTATGGTATTACCGTATACCAGGAACAGGTGATGCTTTTATCGCAAAAGTTGGCTGGCTTTAGTAAAGGTGATGCCGACGTTTTGCGTAAGGCGATGGGTAAAAAGCAGATTGAGGTACTTAACAAAATGGAAGCCCAATTTATGGACGGGGCGGTTGCCAAAGGCCATCCAAAAGATAAGCTTACCAAAATCTGGACAGACTGGAAGGCTTTTGCCCAGTACGCGTTCAATAAGTCGCATTCTACATGCTACGCTTTTGTGGCATACCAAACAGCTTATTTAAAAGCGCATTACCCGTCAGAATACATGGCGGCGGTTTTGAATAACCAGAACAATATTGAGAAAATTACCTTCTTTATGGAGGAATGTCGCCGTATGGGGGTTGAGGTATTAGGGCCGGATATCAACGAGTCGGACATGGCTTTTGCGGTGAACAAACGCGGGCAGGTACGTTTCGGATTGACCGGTGTAAAAGGTGTGGGTGATAAGGCCGTTGAAAGTATTATTGAAGAACGTAATGCCAATGGGCCGTTTGAAACGGTATATGATTTTGCCCGTCGTTCAAATACCCGTAGCGTAAACCGTAAATCGTACGAAAACCTGGTATACGGGGGGGCTTTTGATGGCTTTGGGATTCCGCGCGCCCAGTTTTTTGCCAAAACCGAGTTGGGTACCTTAACCGGTGTTGAACGCCTGATCAAATATGCCAATGATTATCAGAATGTGCAAAGCAGCTCGCAATCGTCATTATTTGGCGGCTCGGTAGCTTCTTATGTACCCGAACCGGCTATGCCCGATGTTGAAGAATGGGCATTGATTGAAAAGTTGAAGTACGAGAAAATGGTTATCGGTATCTATTTAACCGGGCATCCGTTGGATAACTATAAAGTTGAACTTAAACGCTTCTGTAACGCCAACATCAGCGATTTGAAACTGATGCAAAAAGCCCGCTCAGGCGAAGGTGGCGAGGATGTGATGATGGCATTTAATGAACTACGCCGTCGAGGCGAGTTGCGTATTGGGGGCCTGGTATCAAGCGTTCAGCATAAAATGACCAAAACGGGCAAGCCATTCGGCACGTTTGTGTTTGAGGACTACAATGAATCGTACGAGTTTGCCCTGTTTGGCGATGATTATGTGAAATTCCGTAATATGATGATGGAAGGTTACTTTCTGCATATTAAGGGAAACATTGAAGAAAAATTCCGCCAAAAAGATAACTGGGATCTGCGGATCATGGTGATGGACCTGCTATCAGAAATGCGTGATAAGCTCACCAAATCGTTAACTGTTTGTATTGATGTGCAAATGCTCAATAGTAAACTGCTGGACGATATTCAGCATATGATAGATGATAATAACCAAAAGTACCCGGTAAAAAACTGTAAACTCCGTTTCCAGATCAAGGACAGGGAAGAAGTTATGCTGGTCGAACTTTCGTCAAAATCATTCAAAGTAAACCCAAGCGATGATTTTATGGCCGGGATCCATAGTTTAACTAATGAAGAACCGGTGTTGAGTTAGATTTCACGACTACTTAAATTCATGTCATTGCGAGCGTAGCGTGGCAATCGCATGCTATACAGAGCGGCTATACTTCCGTGCGATTGCCACGCTACGCTCGCAATGACATAACAAATAGAAATCGAATTACACCTCAGCCTTCACTACCTCATCATCCTGCCTAACTAAAGTATAACAAGTATAATCCGGCTGAATCACCTCGCCGTTGGCGTTGGTGACGGTCATGTAGTGGCTGCCCCATCTTTCAAGGGTGTAAAATATAGATGATAATTCCTCGCCAATGGGAGTGAGGGAATATTCAACCCTTGGCGGTACTTCGGGGAAAATATGACGTGATACTATGCCGTCTTCTTCCAGCTCGCGGATTTGTTGTGATAGCATCTTTTCGGTCATGCCCGGAATAGCCCGATTTATCTCACTGTAACGCTTCTGTCCGGTTAATAATTGGTTTATTATACTCAGTTTCCACTTACCACTAATCACGCTTAGGGCTGCTGCCATAGTGCAGGAGTGATCGGAATGTCTGTTTTTTGTCATAATGAAAAAGGCGATATATCGATTGCATCAAACCAGCCCATAACCTACCAAAAAGTATGTTGCACACAAAATGGTGCATTCTTGCGGGGAGCTGTAACTCACTGTACCTTTGATGTATCAATAACAAAGATAATGAAAAAGTTACAAGGAAAAACAGCAGTAATAACAGGCGGCAACAGTGGTATAGGCCTGGCCACAGCACAAGAGTTCATAGCACAAGGTGCAAAAGTGATCATCACCGGCAGGAACCAAAAATCAATCAATGAAGCACTTGAAACACTTGGTGCTGATGCTAAAGGTGTAATTGCCGATAGCGGCGATATCAATCAGGTTAAACAGCTTGGCGAAAAAGTAAAAGCCATTGCCGAAAAAATTGATATTGTATTTGTTAATGCAGGCATTGGCCAGTTCAATTCAACTGAGCAAATGAGCGAACAAATGTTTGACGATATCATGAACATCAACTTTAAAGGTGCTTACTTCAGTATTCAGCAATTGTTGCCATTAGTTAATGATGGTGGTTCAATTATCCTTAATACTTCAATAAACGCACATATTGGCATGGCCGGTGCAACTGTTTATGCCGCAAGTAAAGCAGCATTGCTTTCATTGGCTAAAAACATATCAGCCGAATTGTTGCCACGTCGCATCAGGGTTAACTCTGTAAGTCCTGGTCCGGTTGTAACACCTTTACATACTGCCGATAAATTAGGCTTAACCCAGGAACAATTGGAAGGCATGGGTTCTGAACTGGTAAAACAGATACCAATGGGCCGTTTTGGTTTAGCAGAAGAAATTGCTAAAACAGTAACCTTCTTCGCTTCTGATGATTCAACATTTATAACCGGTGCCGAACTGATTGCTGATGGTGGTATGGCCACTTTGAAAGGCGCATAAGCCCCCTCTAAATCTCCCCCTGAAAGGGGAGACTTTTTAAAAACTGCCTTTCGTGAGAATTTGGATTGACTGGCATTGGATATGACTGGTGGCTGTTGCTTCCAGTCATTTTTTGTTGTCTGAACTCGAAGTTTAAGGAATTTAGCGAATTAGCGGAATAAAGGGCAAATTCAATGAATTCAAATAATTCCTAAAAATTCGAGTTCTGACATCAGCATGTCGAATGGCAGTAATGTTAATTAATACCATCAATGTTAAAAAGTAACCCGCCTAAACAGTTGTATATATGCTTTGTAAACAGGTTATTTGTGTTAATACGTCATGTCGCAAAGATGCGTTTGAGGTGTAAATGCGACAAATGGTCATGCAGGCGTTAACTGCGTGGATTATAATAATATAATTGTCACATTGTCAGTAGTACACTTGTGGCAAGCAATTTGAATAGCATATATTTGTAAGTACAAAATTTAAAAAATAGAAATCATGGCTTTAGAAATAACTGATGCAAACTTTGACGAGCTTGTCCTGAAATCAGACAAACCGGTATTAATTGACTTTTGGGCGGAATGGTGTGGTCCGTGTAGGATGGTAGGTCCGGTAGTTGAAGATATTGCAAAAGAATATGAAGGCAAAGCTGTTGTTGGTAAAGTAGACGTTGACAACAACCCAGGTATATCTGTAAAATACGGTATTCGTAACATCCCTGCCTTATTGTTCTTCAAAAATGGCGAAATTGTGGATAAACAAATAGGTGCTGTGCCAAAATCAGTATTAACTGACAAACTGGTAAAACAGTTAGCATAACCCAAAGAGGCTTATTAATGCTATCCACTGTAGCATTAACACAACATATTTTAGTGAAAAAGCGTTGCAATTTTGCAACGCTTTTTTTATGCCCTATATTAGCCTATGCCCAAATTAAATGATGATCAGCAAATAAGGCAACTGGCCAATCTCGAATTGCTGGCCCGGCAGGTGGTTGAAGGATTTATTACCGGTTTGCATCAAAGCCCTTTCCATGGATTTTCGGTTGAGTTTGCCGAACACCGACTATATAACAATGGGGAATCGGTAAAAAATATCGACTGGAAACTGCTGGCTCGTACCGATAAATTATTTGTTAAGCAATTTGAAGAGGAAACCAATTTGCGTTGTTTCCTGTTGCTGGACACGTCATCATCCATGAATTTCCCGGAAACGGGCACCAGTAAACTCCAGTTTTCGGTTTATGCCATAGCATCGTTGATGTACCTGTTCAAAAAACAGCGCGACGCGTTTGGGCTCTGTATGTTTTCGGACAAAATAGACTGGATCAGTGCGGCAAAATCAACTACTACTCACCTGTTTTATTTATATGCCGAGCTCGAAAAAATGTATGCCAGTCCTAAGGTGAATACACAAACCAATATCACCAATGTGCTGCATCATATAGCACAGGAAATCCACCAGCGTTCGTTGGTGATCATTTTTAGCGATATGCTGGAGAATAACCTGGATGCCGAAAAACAGCAGGCTTTATTTGCGGCTATTCAGCATTTAAAGTTTAATAAGCATGAGGTGGTGATTTTTAATGTTACCGAAAAGCAAAAGGAACTTGAGTTTAATTTTGATAACCGCCCTCATCATTTTGTAGACATCGAAAGCGGCGACGAACTAAAGGTAAACCCAGCCCGCATCCGCGAGGCCTACAAAGCATCGTTGAAAGAGTATCGCCATCAATTGGAATTAAAATGTGCGCAGTATCATATCGACCTGGTTGATGCCGATATTCATGAAGGTTATCATCACATCCTGAACACCTACCTGGTTAAGCGGAATAAAATGATATGAAAGGGGGGATAAAGACAAAATCGTCATTGTATAATGTACGAAGCAATCTTGAACATAGTCACAAGTCATCCACCCTTCAATCCACCGACACAAGACTTGCGCTATTGGGTTTTATTTCACCTTCAAAGGCCGCCGGATTTTACCTACTCAGCATGACAGTAATTAATAAAATATTTTCTTTTGGGATAACAAAAAAGGCTGCTACCATCCGGAAAACAGCCTCTATAGTTAAATAGGGGATCTACTTACAAAGTATAACCTTGTAAAGGTATTGATACAATGTGAAGATTAGGTGAAGTCAAGCTCACGATTAAATATAAGATATATGCTGGTTCCCTTGTCTTTTACTGAATCTATTTTTACCCTGATGCCATGAAAAGCAGTAATGCTTTTCACAATAGCTAAACCAAGGCCATAACTTTCCTTTTCTTCGGTTTCAAACTTTTCAAAACGATTAAAGGCATTTTCTATCTGTTGCTGGTCCATCCCCGCACCTGTGTCAGTAATTTCCAATATATAAACATCTTCCTTCAATTCATCGGCAACGGTAATACTGCCTTTAGGTTTGTTGTACTTAATAGCATTGTTTATCAAATTGAACAACAGGGTATGCATCAGCGGGCGGTTACCCATAATAGAGTAGATGTATTTCATGTTGTTGTTGAAAATGAGGTGTTTTTCTTCCAGGCGGTCTTCCAGTTCCTCTTCTATTTCCATAATTACACCTGCAATCATCACCACATCGGCCTTGGCGTATTGATTGTTTTCAACCTTTGATATTAGTAACAGACTATTAATGATCGATTTAAGCCGGTTTAGTGTTTTGAGCGAAGCGTGCATTTTGTTTTCGCTGGCTTCACTAAGTTCTTCCTGCAATAAAATATTCTCCAGCCGGGAACTGATAATTGAAATCGGCGTTAGCAACTCGTGAGATACATTGGCAATAAACTGTTTTTCCAGGCTGAACAGGTTACTGATCTTTTTCATGAGTGTGCTGATACTGTCATCAAGCAGCTCAAAATCCTGTGTGGTTGTTTTTACTTTTTCATAATCAAAGTTCATGGGGTCATTTACCTTGATCAGTTTGCGGTCGATGATCTTGTAAAAAGGGGCAAGCAAAAATTTAGTGAATATCAGATCGCTTACCAAGGTAAGGGCAAGGGCTATTAATAATGTTAAGAGGGTAAACCGTTTAATGATTGATTTTAACTCTTCAATTGAAGTAATTGATACACCAATTTCAAGTAAATAGGTATGGTTGTTAAAATTAAACTGGTGGGTTAATATGCGATACGTTTGTGTTACGCTTTCGTTGGTACGTGTTTCGGTGGTAAATGACGCATTTTTAGTAACCGTAGGTTCAAACTTTACAGGTTTTATGGTGATAAATTCTTCCTTTAAAATATTGAAATCGGTATAAGGCTTTTCATTTGCAAGCTTACTGTTAATCTCTTTTGAATTAAGGTTTCTGAGCGTTTCCCGTTCATTTTCTTCCAGCCTGAGCTCAACATGGTTGTATGATATCTTCTCGATAGAAAGCAGGATAAGCAGGCCCGTAAAAAGTATGATGGCTAACTTGGTTAATGTATTGTAAAGGGCCAGTTTTACCTGTAATTTCATAGGCTGTTGATTTCAGATGTTGATGCGGTAACCGATGCTCCTCACTGTTTCAAACCAATCAATGGGGATATATGCCGATAGTTTTTTACGCAGGTTTTTAACATGTACGTCCACAAAGTTGGAGTCGGAGTTTATTTCCAGTACATCGCCCCAAACGTGTTCGGTAAGGTTAGTGCGTGATATTACCCTGTTTTTGTTAAGTACCAGGTAGTTAAAAATCTCAAATTCTTTTTTGGTGAGGGCAATCCGTTCATCATTATAGGTAACCGTACGGTTTTGTATATTGATCTTTAAACCTTTTACGTTAATATCATTACTTTCCAGGCGATGTTTGCGGCGGGTGATGGCGTGCATACGGGCCAGCAGCTCATTTAGCGAAAATGGTTTGGCCAGGTAATCGTCGGCACCCTGTTCAAGGCCTGATACTCGGTCGTCAACCGCGCCCCGGGCTGTGAGGATAATCACGGCATCTTCACGTTCGTTCATGCCTTTCAGCATTTTTAACAGGTCAAAGCCATCTCCGTCAGGTAAACCGAGATCGAGCAGGATAAAATCATAATTGTTTACGAAGATCTTCTCAGATGCCGACTTTTTGGTGCGGGCATGCTCAACGGTAAAACCTTCGTGGCTTAAAAATTCATCAACTTCAAGCGCAAGGCCTTTTTCGTCTTCAACAATTAATACGTTCATAATTGTGCATTTACAGGAGCTATCAATAAGGGTTATAGTATCGGGATTGTTCACGGCAGGCAAAATACCATACCGAAGATTAACAAAGTATGAAGATAGGCTTTTATAACGGCCTGTAAAGTGTCATTTTTTAAATGTTGCGTTTAAATTAAAAAAGCATAAATCAATTTGCAGTTATCGCTGTTACAAACTAAAAGCTACCACTTCATTGTATGAGACTTTCTATCGAACGCAAGCCCATCCGGGTGAATCCAGATCCGAAACGTGTAATAGCCAGGTTTTTTTTTAATGGGAACGACCGTGCCAAAGAAGTTATTGAGCGCGTAATGCTTATCAGCGAAGATGATGCTTTTGGTATTGTATCGCCAATATTGCAGGAATATTCTAAAAGGCACCGTAACATTACCCGTGTGCTCAACAGGCATTGCAGTAAACTTAAGCCCTTGTTTTTAGAGCTCAATATCGATTTTGATACGCTTACTGTTTACCGCAAACTGCTCATAGGCTCTTATTTTACGCATGAATACTCTATCGAATCGGCTGCATTCTTTAATCCTTCAATAGTCGAAGACCCCGACCAAACAGAGCTGGAAGACGGGCAGCGTCGTGTTATCATCAGTTTCCGGGCGGTAGGTGAGGGGCATATATCTTCCATAACTTTTCGCCGTGCGTGGATTGATAAGGATAACAACATCAGTATTCAGCCCGCGGGCAGCTACATTGATGAAGCTGAAATTGTCAGGAACGCCGTTTATAATAAAAAGCTCTTTTTTGAAAAGGCGGCTATTACTCAAATTAATATCGATGTAATAAGTGAGCTCGAATCCAAGCTCGATCATCATTTTGAATATGCCAACCTGCGCCGCATCATTATGGATTCGCAAAAACTACAGGAAGATGATATGAAGCGGCTGGAATATGATAAAGTGCTTTGGCTTGCCGATTCTTATTATGAAATTGTTTTTTCGCTGGATACAGATATTTCCGACAGGGTAATCTTCCCGATTTCCGAATATGAGCGTAAGGGGATTGAAGATGCCCGTTTTGTGCAGTTTACCAACGATGATGGCAGCAAGCTTTACTACGCTACTTATACAGCTTATGATGGTTCGCTGATTATGCCCAAACTGCTACAGACAATTGATTTTTATAACTTCAAAATCATGCCTTTGTATGGTGCCGGCGCACAAAATAAAAACCTGGCCTTATTTCCGCGCAAGGTGAACGGCAAGTATGTGATGATATCACGAATAGATGGTTGCAATAATTACATCATGTATTCGGATAAGATCAATATCTGGGAAAAGCCCGTTATGTTGCAGCAACCCAAATTTAGCTGGGAGTTTGTGCAGATAGGTAATTGCGGATCGCCCATTGAAACACCCGATGGCTGGATTATGATAACCCATGGTGTTGGCCCGATGCGACGTTATGTATTGGGCGTAAGCCTGCTAAAGTTGGATGACCCTACTGTGGAAATCGGTCGTTTAAAGGAACCTTTGTTAATCCCCAACAGTGATGAGCGGGAAGGTTATGTACCCAATGTGCTTTATTCATGCGGCGCCATAGTACATAATAATAAGCTTATTATTCCATACGGTGTTTCCGATTCTTCTACCGCCTTTGCAGAGGTATGCCTGGATGACCTTTTAACGAAGCTTAAGGAAGCCTAAAATCATTAAATTCTTTACGAATCTAAAATCCAGACTTACGAAGTTTTAAAAACTTCGTAAGTCTTCTGCTTTGTCATTCATCCTTCATCACCATCAGTTTTTTAAGCCCGTAACAACGTTTTTTGTGGTTAAACTTGTGCTGTGCTCAAAAAAGCTTTGAGCTTTCGGCTTTCAGCTTTAAGCTATCCAAGAAGCTTTTTGTGTTCTCTTAATTGTTGATTTTAAGTCAGTTATGTTTCATTTAAATCTCATAATATATTATTAGTTAAAACTTATTCTTCTTTTTTAAGTTAAATAAACATGAAAAAGATAATTTTAAGCTTAAGCATAATGCTGATTTCGCTTGCAGGTTTTAGCCAGGTACTTAAACCTGTAAAGATAGATAGCCTGGTTACGGTTTCGTTGCCAGAGGGCTTTACAAAAAAGGATACATTAGGTCAACAGATATACCAGGGCTCTGCATCGTTAGGTAACATTCTTGTTTTGCGTGTGCCAAACGCTGATACCAAACCTTTAAATAAAGAGAAGGACCTAAAAGATGTATTTAAAACTTACATCAATGGCATTCAGAAACAATCTGTTAATGGCAGCGTGATGTATCCGCGCGATACTACTATCGGCAAACTTGAGGGTAAAGTATTCACCTTAAGGATTGATAATAGCGGCTCAACCGGTGAATCGCCGGAGTTAAGGAATTTTATACTTCTGTATACCCAGGATGTAACTTATACTTTTGAATACAACTATCCTGAGCAAAGGGTTGATCTTGCAAAGGCCGAACTGAAACAATTTTCGGGCTCTATCCGGATTGCTCCTACTTTAGATCGTCGCGATCAGTACCTGTCTGATGCAAAAGGGATGTCGGCACCGGCCAAAATAGGTATTTATGGTGGCGCCGCCGTTATAGTGCTGATTGTCGTATTAACCGTGATCAAACGTAAAAACAGGCAGCTGGAAGCCGGAGTTTAATTAACAGCAGGGGCTTTCTTCTTGAAAATACTATCAAGCAGGCCCTTGTTCCATTTGGCGGAGTTGATAAACTGTTTGCCATCAAGCCAGGTGAGCCAGAATATAGTAACAAAAACACCAATAGCCGAGCCGGCAAGTACATCTTCGTAAAAATGCTCGGTTAAATACATTCTCGAATAGCCAACCATAATGGCAACAAACAAGGCTGGGATTCCCCAGCCTTTGTTTTTACAAAGGTATGTTATAACCAATGCTGCCGAAAAGGCGCTCACTGTATGCCCCGAAGGGAAGCTGTATTTCTCTAAAATATAAACACCGTCTACCGTATGCACCCTGCTCCACTGGTCGGCAAAATATAGCTTTGGCCGGGGAGCTATGTAAATGTATTTAAGGATCTGTGCTACAATTGATGTAACGGCATAGCTTGAGGCCAGTAACAGCCAGCTGCGGTAACTAAACAAGAGCATAGCGAGCGATAATATGACGGCTGTGGTACCGTCGCCTATGTCTGTAACGTAAGGTTCAATGGTATCAAGCCAGGGCTGGTGCCATCCGTTTACGGTAAAGAAAATAATTTCGCGGGTAAATAGCAGTTTGATAGTCAAAGAGGTAGCTAAAAGGATAAGGTAAAGGATAAAAAAAGGGCGGATTCTGTACAACACATCTTTTATTCCTATCTTCATGCTGCAAAGTAAGCATATACTTATTCAATGCAAAAAAATGATTAATTTTGAGATTGATTAGACTTATTAATTAAACTACATGTCGAAAAGTATCTTTCGTAAAAAGTCAGTAGCGAAAATTTTAAATGATGTTGAGTGCGGTTTTAGTGATAGTGAGCATCCCGGTACAACATCATCCCAACTCAAAAAAGAACTTAATGTAAAAGACCTGACCCTGATGGGCATAGCCGCCGTTGTAGGAGCAGGTATATTTTCGACAATTGGTGAAGCCTCATTTCATGGCGGCCCAGCGGTTTCCATCTTATTTATTTTAACAGCTGTAACCTGTGGTTTTTCGGCCCTTTGCTATGCTGAATTTGCGTCACGTATCCCGGTTGCAGGCAGCGCATATACTTACGCTTATGCATCGTTTGGCGAGCTGATTGCCTGGATCATTGGATGGGATTTGTTAATGGAATACGCTATTGGTAACATTGCCGTAGCCATTTCCTGGAGCGAGTATTTCGTAAACCTGCTCGAGGGTTTTCATATCCACATGCCCAAATTCCTGACCATGGACTATGTTTCGGCGTTGCGCGGGCATGATCAGGTACTTGCAGCAGGTAAAAATCTTGCTGATATCAGCGACAAGGTAAAAGCGGAAGCACTGGCCTGGGATCAGGCGCCCGGAATAGGCAACCTTAAGCTTATAGCTAATTTACCAGCTCTTTTAATTGTTATCATTATTACTTACCTGGTTTATGTAGGCATCCGCGAAACAAAAAAGGCTACCAATGCCATGGTAATACTTAAAATAGTTATCGTGATAGCAGTAATAGTGGTAGGCTTTTTTTATGTAACACCAGCCAACTGGCACCCGTTTATGCCAAATGGTTTCAGCGGTGTTATGAAAGGGGTATCGGGTGTGTTCTTTGCTTATATCGGTTTTGATGCGATATCAACCACTGCCGAAGAATGTGAAAAGCCCCAGCGCGATCTGCCCCGCGGTATGATCTATTCGCTGGTAATCTGTACGGTATTGTATATCCTGATAGCATTGGTACTTACCGGCATGGTAAGCTATAAAGATCTGCAGGTAGGCGACCCGCTGGCTTTTGTTTTTGCCAAGGTTGGTTTAAATAAAATAAGCTATGTTATCTCCATCAGCGCGGTTATTGCCACAGCTAGTGTATTGCTGATTTTCCAGTTAGGACAACCCCGCATCTGGATGAGCATGAGCCGCGACGGTTTATTACCTAAAGCGTTTTCCCGCATTCACCCAAAATATCAAACACCTGCTTTTGCCACCGTAGTAACCGGTTTTGTGGTTGCGGTTCCGGCGCTATTCATGAACCTTACCGAAGTTACCGACTTAACCAGTATAGGTACGCTGTTTGCATTTGTACTGGTTTGCGGCGGTGTATTACTGCTTCCGCGCGAAGAAGCTGTGAAAGGAAAATTTCACCTGCCTTATGTAAATGGTAAATTCATTATACCAATTATCACACTTATCATTTTAGGTTCAGTTGCTTGGTTTAAACCCGCTGCCCAGGTGGAAATGATGCAGTTTAAGAAGCTTAAGGATCGCAGCGATATCATTGATAACATGGATAACAATGATAAGTTGAGCTTACTTAAAACCACCAATCAGCTTTACGGTGCCAACATTACTGCTCAGCCAGATGCGGCGAAAAAATACTTTAAAGATATTGAAGAGGATAAATTTAATACTGCATTGAGGCAAACCAACGATATCAGCGATGCTAAAAAGTATTACCTTGGTTTTGATGGCTTCCTGTATAATTTCCCTAACTATCTTTTCTTTGTCCTCATCATTATTATAGCGGTTTACAGTTTTATTAAAAACTTCTCGCTTATCCCTGTTTTGGGGCTGATGAGCTGTTTTTACCTCATGACCGAACTTGGCTATACCAACTGGCTAAGGTTTTTAATATGGCTGGTGATTGGTTTGGTGATTTACGCCACCTACAGCTATAAAAACAGCGTGCTGGGCAAAGAAGCTCAAACTGCGTAAATACCATGTGGACCTGCCCTTTATGCGAACGTGAATTTACTGCCACCAACCAGGTGCACTCATGCCGCGACAGGGAACTATCTGAAGTGCTTAGCGGAAAATCTCCGCATACTGTAGCGCTGTTTGATCATTTGGTTGACGAATACCTGCAAATTGCCGTGATTAAAGTTTATCCCACTAAAAGCATGATAGCTTTGAGTGCAAGGGTGAATTTTGCTTATGTCACGCAATTGGGCAAAAACTTTATTGATGTTGTTTTTCCCTTTAAACAGGTTTATGATGATAACCTTTGTTTCAGTAAAGTAAAACAGGTACCCGGTACCGATCAGTATAACCATTACTTCAGAATGTATTTTAAGGAAGATATTAATGATGAAGTGCGGAAGTATATGCGGATGGCCTGGGAGAGGGGGGTATAGAAATAAAACTACCACGGGCTGAAAGCCCGCGGCAGATTGTTTTAAATAAGAAAAGGCTCCCGGATTTCCGGGAGCCTTTTCTTATTTATTGAGCTACTTTTTAATTAACCCTATGGATCTCAATTGCTTCAGGTATGGCAAGCACCAGCGGCACTTTCTCTACCGTTACAAAGCTCAGATCGAGGCCGAAACCGCGCTCTTCAGATAAGCTCACTTTTTTAAGCTGCTTGTAGTAATCCATAATAAATCTTTCAATGAATGACAGGTTATGTGAGCGTGAGAAGATCTTTTCGATCACCACAAAACGGAAATCCCCGACAATTTTGTGCCTGTTCAGTGACTTGTAGGTACTGGTAATATCAACCTCACCCTTTTTAACCAGGTCTTCAACCACTTTCCTGAACAACAGGTTTATTTGCTGCTCAACGCGGAAACCGAGTTTAAAGTCAATACGGATCAGTTTGTTTGGTACCAGGTGGTCAACTTCGTATTCGCGTTTGTAAGGCTCGTCTACAACGTCAACGTGCACCAGCCAATAAACGTCGGCACGTTTTGGCTGCTTTTGCAGTATGGAGTAAACAATTTTTGATTCAATTTCCGAATTGAAGTTTGCGCTGGTTAAGTACACCAATTGAGAGGCGTATTTAGGTACGCTTTCGTCAGAACTTAGTTCTTTAATGATATCAAAATAGTCTTCAATCTCAACAAACTTAACATAGCGGTTCCTGATTTTGCGGGCGGTATGCCAGGTCCACATTACGGTAAACAACAGGAAGCCTATCGATAAGGTAAACCAGCCTCCATCTAAAAATTTGTGCAGGTTACCGGTAAGGAAGGTGCCTTCAATAAGCAGGTACACCGCCAAAAACGTGTTGATAATATAGTTAGGTACTTTTTTACGTTTCAGGAATTTGGACACCAGTATGGTGGTCATGAGCATGGCTACGGTAATACTTAAACCGTAAGCAGCCTCCATTTTGTCCGAATGTTTAAATATCAATACCACGCCTAAACAGCCTGCCCAAAGCAGCCAGTTAACACTGGGTACATAAAGCTGTCCTTTTTGCTCGGATGGGTAATTGATCCTCACTTTTGGCCACAGGTTAAGCCTTACAGCTTCGGCAATAAGCGTAAACGACCCTGATATTAACGCCTGGCTGGCAATGATAGCCGCCACAGTAGCGATACCGATACCATAGATCAGGAACCAGGTTGGCATAATCTGATAAAAAGGGTTTTGAGCATTAAGGTCCATCACGTGACCATTACGCTGTAACAGCCAAACTGCCTGTCCTAAATAGTTTAGGATAAGGCATATTTTTACGTACACCCAACTTACGCGGATATTTGCTTTACCACAGTGGCCAAGATCAGAGTATAAAGCTTCGGCACCTGTAGTACACAGAAACACGGCGCCCAATATAATAAATGCGCCATCGCTTGAACTTGAGGTAAGCAATTTAATTGCGTAGTACGGGTTCAGTGAGCGGATGATCCATGGATCGTGGACAATGTAGGTGATACCCAAAAAGCCCATCATGGTAAACCAAAGGAACATGATAGGCCCAAATGCCTTACCTACAAGTGATGTACCAAATTGCTGTATGATAAATAAGGCTGTAATAATGGCCATTACCACGTAAACTGTTGGTAAATGCGGATAATAGGTTTGCAAACCTTCAATAGCCGAAGATATGGTGATAGGAGGGGTAATGATACCATCGGCAAGGAGGGCGCAGCCGCCCACAACCGCAGGTACAATAAGCCATTTTGCTTTACGCCGTACCAGGGAGAACAGCGAAAAAATACCACCTTCCCCTTTGTTATCAGCCCTCAAAGTTATCACCACATATTTTAAGGTGGTTTGCAGGGTTAATGTCCAAAAAATGAGCGAAACACCTCCAAGAATTAACGTTTCTGAAATTTGACGTTGGCCAACAATGGCTTTAAATACGTATAGTGGGGAGGTACCAATATCACCGTAAATTATTCCTAAACTGATCAAAAAGCCGGCGGCTGATAGTTTATGCAGATCTTTATGATTTGACACTTTTATGATTTAGAGATGGCAAAAATATTAATTTTTTTGGTTAAACCATTATAACGATTAAACGTATAAGGAAATAATGTGTCTACCATACAATAAGGTTACACATTTTGTTAAAATTTGTTAAAAAGATTTACAAAAACATTATTATTTAATGGGATGAGGGCATTATTTATACTTTTGTAGAATTATACTAAATAATGAGGCGAAATTTTACATATTCTTATGTTTATACCTACACGTGGGTCGTGATAATTGCGATGGCAATTTTCATGAACTTCGCCTTTGTTGTTGATGGGCATACGCTAAAGTCTGATACAGTGTACCTTAGAGGTAAAACTAAGGCAGCCAAGACATCTTATTTAAAGAATGGCCTGCACCTTTCGCTTCCCCCGTTAAAGCCTGCTGTTACTTCAAATGTAAAACTGAGCGTATCCCGCCCGGATGATAAGTTGTTAAGTGATGTGCAATTGTACCCTAACCCGGTAACCGATCAGATCAACCTCAAATACTCTATATCCCGCAATACCAACGTAACCATTAAAATAATGGACGTGCTTGGCAACGATATCTCCACCCTGTTTTCGCAAAGGGTTGAATCAGGCGATCATAATCTGAACTACCCCATCAGCAATAAGCTGGTTCGTGGCTTTTACTTTGTACGCGTGGTAGCCGGTACCGAATCGGTTATCAAAAGGATCTCGGTTATTAATTAAAATCGGTTAAACTTAATTTTTTCATTTTTGGCTGCCCCGGCGGGGCAAAAGGTTTGTAGAAATTGAATGAACCCTATTTTGGGCTTGCCAGAGGTACGCAACTTGCCAGCGTAAGTTTTACTTAAGAGAACGTCAAATTATTAATACACCTTCATAAACCTTCCCCCAAACCCATCAAATTTTTTAGCTTTGGCGTTTATAGCGTTCATTTATGAAAATTATAGCCATTGGCCGCAACTACGCCGAACACGCCAAAGAACTCAATAACCCGGTACCTACTACGCCGGTTATCTTCATGAAGCCCGAAACGGCTTTGCTGAAAGAAAATAAGCCCTTTTATCATCCTGATTTTTCGGAAGATGTTCATCACGAAATAGAACTGGTTTTAAAGATCAGTAAAGAAGGCAAGCACATCAGCGAGAAATTTGCTGCCAACTATTACGAAGAAATTGGTTTGGGAATTGATTTTACTGCCCGCGATGTTCAGGCCCGCCATAAGGAGAAAGGCCTGCCCTGGGAGTTGGCTAAAGCTTTCGATGGTTCGGCGCCTATCAGCAATTTTGTGCCTAAGGCTAAGTTTGAATCGGTTTATGATATCAACTTTAAACTGGATATCAACGGCGAAACCCGCCAGCAGGGTAACACCCGCGATCTGCTTTTCTCATTCGAGAGTGTCATCGCATTTGTTTCAAAATACATCACTCTAAAAAAGGGCGATCTTATATTTACCGGCACCCCTCCGGGTGTATCAAAAGTAAAAATCGGCGACAGGCTTGAGGGATACCTTGAGGATGAGAAAATGCTCGATTTTTACGTTAAATAAGCATGATCAAAAAACTATTGGTTACAGGTGCTATGTGTTTGGCACTTTATTCAAACACATTTGCGCAGAATGATATTATACAAAGCAGGCAATACCCGCAAAATTATTTCAGGTATCCGCTTGATCTTACACCGCCTACCACCGCTGGCTCATTTGGCGAGCTAAGGCCATCTCATTTCCATTCCGGGCTCGATTTTAAAACTAATCAACGTACCGGTTATCCTGTGCATGCTGCTGCCGAAGGTTATATATCAAGGGTACGTGTACAGTTTGGCGGTTTTGGACGGGCAATCTACATTACCCATCCAAATGGATATACTACCGTTTACGGCCATTTAGAAAGTTTTAATCCGGCGGTTATCGATCTGGTAAAAAAATACCAGTATGAGCATCAAACCTACGAGGCCGATTTTAACCTAACACCAACCCAGGTGCCGGTTAAAAAAGATGAAGTTGTAGCCATTTCGGGCAATGCTGGTGCATCGGCCGGACCGCATGTACATTTCGAGATCAGGGATAGCAAAACTGAGGAGACCATCAACGCGCAGTTGTTTGGGCTAACCATTCCGGACAAAGTACCGCCAACAATTACCTCAATAGGCATCTATCACCTCAATGGAAAACCTTTCAGCGAAAAAACACCAAAAGAGTTTTTAGGGGTAACGGGTGCAGCAGGTAATTATCACCTTATTAAACCGCAAACGCTTGAACTAAGCGGTAATATCGGCTTCGGCATTAACACCACCGATATGAATAGCACCTCGTTTAACTATAACGGCGTTTATTCTATCGAACTAAAGCTGGACGGCAAAACGGTATATACCTTTGCGGTTGAGCGTTTCGCGTTTGATCAAACCCATGCCATCAACGCTTATATCGATTATCCTGCCTTTGAATCATCCCGCAGGTGGATGCAGAAATGTTTCATCCTGCCTGGAAGCCGCATTTCGTTGTATCCGCAGTCGGTAAACAATGGCATCATTACATTTGACGATAATGCTACGCATGATGTAGAATACGTAGTGAAAGATGTTGCGGGCAATACATCATCGATGAAGCTGAAAGTTAAATCGTCTCCGTTTGCTAATCCCCAGCCTGTAAAACCTACAGGTACCATGTTTTATTACGATAAGCGCAGCGAGTTTAGTAATGATAAAGTTAAGGTGATCATTATGCCGGGCAACCTGTATGATGATCTTGATTTTCAATATTCGGCATCGGCCAAACCAGTAGGGGCATATTCGGCTATGCATCATATCCATAACAGGTTAACGCCCATTCATGACAGTTATGAGATTTGGATCAAGCCCGATGTTGATTTGGGTAAGTATGCCGATAAGGCGGTTATTGTAAGTTCATGGGGCGGTTGCCAGGGCGGTTACTTTAAAGATGGTTACGTGATATCGCAGGTGAGCGCTTTTGGGGATTATTATATCAAAATAGATACTGTGCCGCCCGTTATTCACCCGCTCAATATCAAAAACGGCAGTAATATGAAGGCTGCACGCAGTATTAATTTCAGAATGAGTGATAATTTATCAGGAATTAAGAGCTATACGGGTACAATTGATGGTAAATGGGTGCTCATGGAGCATGATTATAAAAGTAAAATATTAAGTTACACGTTTAATGGCGATATTGCACCTGGTAAACACGCATTTAAGTTGGCTTTAGTTGATAACAAAAATAATTTTTCGGAATTTTCCGCCGATTTTTACAGATAAGTACCTATAAACCATGACAACATTAAAAGAAGGCGATAAAGCACCCGCTTTTACCGCTAAAGACCAAAACGGTAAGGAAGTATCCCTTGCCGACTACAAAGGCAAAAATGTGATCCTTTATTTTTACCCAAAAGATGATACCCCCGGCTGTACTGCCGAATCATGCGATTTCAGGGATAATTATCAATCGCTTTTAAGCAAGGGTTTTGAAGTGATAGGTGTAAGTACCGACGATGAAAAATCGCACAAAAAATTTGAAACCAAATACAGCCTGCCATTTACACTTATTGCCGATAATGAGCTTAAAATTGTTGAAGCTTACGGTGTATGGGTTGAAAAGAATATGTACGGCAAAAAGTATATGGGTACGGCACGTACTACATTCATAATTGATGCAGAGGGAGTTATTACGCACGTTATCAGTAAGGTTGATACTAAGGCCTCATCACAGCAGGTGCTTGATCTTGTAAATTAAGTGTTAAAAACACAATCAAAATAGCTACTTTAGCAGCTCCTAAATTCCATTAATGAAAGCAGACTTACAAACTTTAGAAAAAACCGCGTCACAAATAAGGCGCGACATTGTACGCATGGTACATGGCTGTCAATCAGGCCACCCGGGCGGCTCACTGGGCTGTACCGACTTCTTTACCGCACTGTACTTTTCGGTAATGAACCACGATCCTAAATTTAATATGGATGCTGTTGGCGAAGATATTTTCTTCCTGTCAAACGGCCATATTTCGCCTGTGTTTTACAGCACGCTGGCACATGCAGGTTATTTTGATAAAGCCGAACTGGCAACTTTCCGTAAACTGAACGCGCGTTTACAAGGCCACCCAACTACACATGAGCACCTTCCTGGTATCCGTATTGCTTCGGGTTCATTAGGTCAGGGCTTATCGGTAGCTATTGGTGCCGCGCTTGCTAAAAAATTAAACGGTGATAAATCATTGGTGTTTACCCTGCATGGCGATGGCGAGATCCAGGAAGGCCAGATCTGGGAAGCAGCAATGTTTGCTCCTCACAATCATGTTGATAACCTGATCTCGACAATTGATGTTAACGGTCAGCAAATTGATGGTCCAACCAAACAGGTACTTTCATTAGGCGATCTTCGCGCTAAATGGGAAGCTTTTGGCTGGGATGTGCTGGATATGAAAGGTAATGATATGGCCGATGTGGTTAGGGTGCTTGAAGAAGCAAAAAGCCGTACAGGTCAGGGCAAGCCGATCATGATCCTGATGCATACTGAAATGGGTTACGGTGTTGACTTTATGGTGGGCAGCCACAAATGGCACGGTGTTGCGCCAAATGATGAGCAGCTTAAACTGGCTTTAGATCAGTTAGAAGAAACACTGGGCGATTATTAGCCCCCCGGCCCCCTAAAGGGGGAGTAAAAAACATCAGTTTAATTTATCACGATTTAATGCATTCTCTCCCGATTGTTGAGAGAATTTGAACAATGAAAAAATACACTTACACAGATAAAAAAGATACCCGCTCGGGCTTTGGCGCCGGGTTGCTGGAAGCAGGCCAGAAAAACGATCAGGTTGTTGCCCTTTGTGCCGACCTTATCGGTTCATTAAAAATGAACGATTTTATTAAAGCATTCCCTGAGCGTTTTGTACAGGTAGGTATTGCTGAGGCTAACATGATAGGTATTGCTGCCGGTATGACCATTGGCGGTAAAATCCCTTTCACCGGTACTTTCGCTAACTTTTCTACAGGCAGGGTTTATGACCAGATTCGCCAGTCAGTAGCTTATTCAAACAAAAATGTTAAAATTTGCGCTTCACACGCTGGTTTAACTTTGGGCGAAGACGGTGCTACCCACCAGATCCTGGAAGATATCGGCCTGATGAAAATGTTACCAGGCATGACCGTTATCAACACCTGCGATTATAACCAAACTAAAGCTGCTACTATCGCGATAGCTGATTATGACGGCCCGGTTTACTTACGTTTCGGTCGCCCGGTTGTTCCTATCTTTACCGATCCTGATCAAAAATTTGAAATTGGTAAAGCATGGATGGTGAACGAAGGTGCAGATGTAAGTATCTTTGCCACAGGTCACCTGGTATGGCAGGCTATTTTGGCAGGCGAAATTTTAGCTGAACAAGGTATCGATGCCGAGATCATCAACATCCACACTATTAAACCATTGGATGAAGAAGCTATTTTGAAATCGGTTGCTAAAACAGGCTGCGTAGTTACTGCCGAAGAGCATAACCGCCTTGGTGGTTTAGGTGACAGCGTTGCGCAGGTACTTGCGGTACACAACCCTTCACCACAGGAGTACGTAGCTGTTAATGACAGCTTTGGCGAAAGCGGTACACCTGAACAACTGATGACCAAATATGGCCTGGATGCAGATCATATTGTGGCCGCAGTTAAAAAGGTGATAGAAAGAAAAAACAAAAAAGGTTAATTAAACCTTTAACATTAATAAAATTCTAAAAATGTCGGTACAGGTTGAAGATTCAGAGATATTAAGCAAGTTTCAGGACGAAAAAACCCGAAATGAGGCGTTTAACCTGTTGTTGAAAAAATACCAGCAAAAAATATACTGGCACATCCGTCGCATGGTTGTTGATCATGACGATGCCGATGATTTGGTTCAGGATGTTTTTGTAAAGGTTTGGAAAAACCTTGCCGGTTTCAGAAACGACGCGCAACTGTACACCTGGATGTACAGGATAGCATCCAACGAATGCATTACTTTTTTGAATAAGAAAAAACAAAAAAATAATGTTTCGTTGGATGATGTTGCTTACGAGCTGGCTGATACACTGGCCGACTCAACCTATTTTAACGGCGACGCCGCGCAGCGTAAACTGCAGGAAGCACTGCTTACCCTGCCCGAAAAACAACGGCTTGTTTTCAATATGAAATACTATGAAGACATGAAGTACGAAGAAATGTCGCAGGTTTTGGGTACCAGTGTAGGGGCTTTAAAAGCTTCTTTTCACCTGGCAGTCAAGAAGATAGAAGCGCACTTGCTTGGTAGGGATTAATTTTTTAATTTACGTTAAACCTTTTAGCACAATACCAATCTATAGTTGTGTATGAAAAGCGATATGGACAATAGGGAATGGCTGGATGATTTCATCGCGCTGAAACAGGTTAGCAAAACTAACCCGTTCGCAGTGCCTGAAGGCTATTTTCATGAGTTAGCGCAGCACATTACAACACGCATAAGGCTTGAGGGATTAAAAAACTATCCATCTGCAGGGTACACGGTACCTGAAAATTACTTTGACGAACTAAGCAGCAACATCCAAAGCCGTATAAATATTGAGAGTGCTTTTAGCGCCGGTGATTCGGGGTTTACCGTTCCCGAAAATTATTTTGATGAGCTTAGCAGCAACATTCAAAGCCGTATTGTGGTAGATGAAGCCATGGATGCGGGCGAGGGTTTTACGGTGCCCGACAACTATTTTGACGAACTGAGCAGCAACATCCAAAGCCGTATAACGGTGGAGGAGGCCATGGGCGACGAAGGTTTTACGGTTCCTGAAAATTATTTTGACGAACTGAGCAGCAATATCCAAAGCCGCATTGCGGTGGAGGAGGCCATGGGCGATGAAGGCTTTACCGTTCCTGAAAATTATTTTGAGGAATTAAGCGCCAACATCCAAAGCCGAATTGCGGTAGAGGAAGCCATGAACATGGAACATGAAGGCTTTGAAGTGCCTGCAAACTACTTTGATCAGCTTAGCCAGCGCATTTTAGATAAAACTGTTAATGCTGAGGTTGAAGAGGAGCAAGAGGTAGATAATGTTGTAAGCATTAATAAGGCCAAACCTGTACAGAAAAAAGGTATGGTAAGGAGGCTTTGGTCTTCACCAACCATCAGGTATGCTACAGCTGCTTGTTTTGCTTTGATACTTGGCGTGGGTGTTATTTTCAGGGCAGATTTACAGCCGGCAGATCATAACCACTCTTATTTACATGAGCAGGTGTCATCAGTTCCGGTTGATGAAATAAAAAGCTATCTTCAGTTACACATGGACGCAAGCGATACCCGTACACTGATGGATGCTAATCAAAAAAGTAATACAAGTAATGCAGACGAAGATCTGTCGGATTATATAGATAATTAAACAGAGGAAAATATTTAATGAGTAAACTGATCAGGCATATTTGTATTGTGCTATTTGTTATGGCTATGGGCTATGAAGCTGTGGGGCAGGTTAACCGCTTTGTTCCGGCTCAAACGCCTTCAAGGCCCGAGCTTAATCCCGTTCGCCCTAATGGCAACAAAAAAGGTGCTATGGGAAAAAGGCTTGAGGCTGCCCGTAACAGGTATATCAGCCGTCAGCTTGATCTTACAGATGATGAAGCGACCAAATTTTGGCCGCTTTATAATCAATATCAGCAGGAACTCACTGCTGTACGTATCCTGAAGCGTTTAAATAACTCTACTTCATCAACTAACGGAACCGAGCAAATAGATAAAGAAATCTATTACGAAAGCCAGCTGGTTGGAATCCGTAAACGCTATCGCGATTCTTTTTCCAAGATCCTTCCACCCGAAAAGGTGAGCATCCTGTACAAAAGCGAGCAGGAATTTAACGATGAGCTCATCAAACAACTCAGCGAACGCAGCGAAAGAGCGGGGAATTGAAGCTAGTGATTAGAGGTTGGAGATTAGAGATTAGGTTTCTTTTCTTCTTAATAAAAATCAAGATCATTTTAAAAATACGTTTACAGATGGATTTTCGTCCGTCTGTTTTAGTTTATCTTTGTCGGTAAATCTAAGTAGGCATCATTGCGGACCTAAGACTTACGAAGTTTTTAAAACTTCGTAAGTCTGGGTTCTACTACTCGTCATTCATTGCGAGGTACGAAGCAATCCCCGATTAGCAGAGCCGCTCTGTATAGTTCGCGATTGCTTCGTGCCTTGCAATGACGGTTGGGATTTTAACAGTTTTGAATACAACTTAACAACATGTCAACTCTTCGCCAGCTTTTTCTCGCCAATAACGCACAAACCACCAACTTTCCTTTATTGCTTGAATTTGAGCGTGCCGAAGGTATTTATATGTACGATGCGGGGGGTAAGCCGTATATCGACCTCATATCGGGTATTGGTGTGAGTAGTCTGGGCCACAGTAACCCTTATGTTATCGATGCGATAAAACAGCAGGTTGATAAATACATGCACCTGATGGTATACGGCGAGTATGTGCAAACTCCGCAGGTACGCTTTGCCGAAAAGCTGGTTTCTGTACTGCCGGATAACCTGCAATCAGTTTATTTTACTAACTCGGGTGCCGAAGCAGTGGAGGGCGCATTAAAGCTAGCTAAGCGCTTTACCGGCCGGCAACAGGTTGTTGCCTGCCTTAACTCATATCATGGCAGCACACACGGCGCATTGAGCGTTATGGGTAATGAGGAGTTTAAGCAGGCATACCGGCCTTTATTGCCAGGTGTAAATTTCATCCGTTTTAATAACCCGGATGATCTTGAACTAATCACCGAACAAGCTGCTTGCGTCATCATCGAAACTATTCAGGGGGAAGCGGGTATCCGCGTGCCGGACTTGGCATACATGAAAGCTTTACGTACTCGCTGTACCAAAACAGGTACGCTGCTGATACTGGATGAGATCCAGGCTGCATTTGGGCGTACAGGTAAGCTTTTCGCTTTTGAGCATTTTGATGTAGCACCCGATATTCTTTTATTGGCGAAAGCCCTTGGCGGCGGAATGCCGATAGGTGCCTTTATTTCATCGAATCAGATCATGGATGCGCTGAAGGAAAACCCTATTCTTGGTCATATCACTACTTTTGGTGGACATCCGGTATGTTGTGCAGCAGGTTTAGCCGCCTTGGAATATCTGCTGGATAACGAATTGGTATCCGGCGTAGCCGAAAAAGAGACTTTGTTTCGGGAATTGCTTGTACATCCTGCTATACACCAGGTGCGCGGTAAAGGTTTAATGATGGCCGTTGAGCTGGAAAACTTCGACTTCAATAAAAAAATAATTGACCGCTGTATCGAAAACGGCGTGATAACCGATTGGTTTCTGCATTGCAGCAACTCTATGCGTTTAGCTCCCCCACTTATTATTACGCATGATGAGATCAGAAAGGCTTGTGATGTGATCATTGAGGCGGTCGATTTCTACACAAATTAAAAAAATACGTTTTTCTTATAATACGAACGAGGATAAATCTTGTACGAGCAGCAGGTGAATATGCAAAGTCAAATTTACATGGTGTACAAGATTTCTCTTTCGCTCCGGCACACAATCCCACCACTGCTCTATCGAAATGACGCCGTTTATAACAACTTACCATTCGTCCCCGTAACTTGCCTGTTATAAGCTCGTCGATAATTCTCTTTTCGTCCTCTCAGGGTCTCTCGGAGAGGACACTGAGAGGACAAAAAATTATAACCGAAGCAATCGGTTATTTTTACGTATCTTAACATGATTTAACATCACTACTCTCTTCTAAAAGAAAGTAACGATTAAGTTACTTTATAAAATACCCACCATCAAATTTTAGTTTGAGTTAAAATGGTATGGTTTGTGCATTTATAGTAATAGCTATGAAAATGTTGCAAGAAATGCTGTATTCGCAATAAATAAGGTCACTTCTGCCCATTTAAATAGTCAGGCGTTTATACAATTAATTAAAAAATTGTTGAGCCTTGAATTCACAAACTTGCATCTATACACAATCTACATATGAAAATAGCATATATATCAACCTATCCCCCCCGCGAATGCGGTCTCGCAACATTTAATAACAATTTAATGCGTGCCATCAGCTCAAATTTTCCCGAGCGGCAAACCTTAGCACAAAACGGTTTTGTTGTAGCCCTTAACGATTCGGAAAATTTACAGGAATACGAATACCCGGAGGAGGTAAAATATGTGATCCGGCAAAACCATCAGAAAGATTATATCCGCGCAGCCAACTATATCAATACCAGCGATGCTGATGTGTGTATCATGGAACATGAGTTTGGCATTTATGGTGGCGAAAGCGGTATTTATATTTTGCCACTGATCAATCGGCTCGAAAAGCCGTTAATCTCTATTTTACATACGGTTTTGAAAGATCCGAGCTATGTACAGCGGATCATTATCCGCGAAATTGCCGAACAATCATCAAAAGTTGTAGTGATGAGCAAACGTGCGGTTGAGTTTCTAACCAATGTTTACGAGATCCCTGCCGATAAGATCCAGATCATAGAGCATGGCGTACCGGATGTGGAAGCTCCAGCCGAAAATCCGGTTAAGAACCTGTCGTCATTTAAAAACAAGCGGGTGATGTTAACCTTTGGTTTGCTGAGCCGCAACAAAGGTTTGGAAACAGTGGTAAAAGCATTGCCTAAAATAGTTGAGAAACATCCAGACGTGATGTACGTGGTTTTAGGTAATACACACCCCGGCGTTATCAAAAGCTCAGGTGAAGAATATCGAGATCACCTGAAATCGCTTGCTTCACAGTTGGGTGTTGCCAAAAACCTTGCGTTTATTGCCAAGTTTGTATCGGAAGAAGAGTTGGTAAATTATCTTACCGCCTGCGAAATCTATGTAACACCATATTTAAATGAAGCACAGATCACCAGCGGTACATTATCCTACGCGGTGGGGGCAGGAGCGGCGGTAGTTTCGACACCTTATTGGCACGCTACCGAATTGCTGGCCGATAAACGAGGCCGGTTATTCGACTTTAAAAATTCAGAAGCATTGGCTGATACGGTTATCGAACTACTTGATCAGGATCGCGTATTAAATGAGCTAAAAGAAAATGCTTATCAATACGGACTGCATTTACGCTGGCCGGTAATTGGCGCCGAATTTATTAAAGTAGCCCGGGAAGCCCTTGTACGTTATGACTTCAGTGAGAAAATACTTCGAAACAGCATTGTAGATCCAGAAATTCTTCCAAAATTCAGCTTAAACCACGTGTTACGACTTACCGACGATACCGGTATTGTGCAGCACGCTAAATACGGAATCCCAAATCTTAAAGAAGGGTATTGTTTGGATGATAACGCCAGGGCACTCATTATGGCGCTGATGGCTTATCAGCGCAACAAAAGCCGTGAGGCATTTGAATTGCTGCCCATCTATTTGAGCTATATTCACTATATGCAGACCGATGATGGCAACTTTCGTAACTTCCTGAGTTTCGACAGGCGATACCTGGACGAAGTTGGATCGGAAGACTCATTTGGCCGTACCATTTGGGCGCTTGGCCATTTGATTGGCTGTGCGGCAAGTAACTCGTACCGGGAGTTTTCGTTAGAGATTTTTCATAAATCGGTACCACATTTTGCAGCACTGAAACATTTAAGAGGCATGGCCAACACCATCATAGGCATCAGTTTATACCTGCAGGTTTATCCTACAGATGAGGGCATGGTGAAGATTTTGGCCAAATTAACCCAGCCACTGATAGACGCCTACAACAATACCCAATCCGACGATTGGCAATGGTTTGAGGAAAAAATGACTTATGATAACGCCATTCTTCCGCTGGCGCTGCTGCATTCGTGCGAAATAACAGGGAATGAAGAAGCTAAAAAAATAGCTTTGGCAACTATGGCTTTTCTCGATCAGCTTACATTATCCAACGGTTATCTGAGCCCTGTCGGCAACGATGGCTGGTATTACCGCGGCGGTACTTTCCCAACGTTTGATCAGCAGGCTATTGAAACAATGGCTATGGTGCTGATGCACTTCCAGGCTTACCAGATTTTCAGGGTACCACAGTATATTGAAAAAATGTTCCTGAGCTATAAATGGTTCCTGGGCGAAAATACCTTGCGCGCACCGCTGTATGATCATGAAACCAAGGGCTGCTGTGATGGATTGCTGCCTGGTGGCATAAACCGTAACCAGGGAGCTGAAAGCACGTTGGCTTACCTTATATCACATCTAACAGTACTGAAAGCTTTCGAGCTGGAATACGAGTATAATAAATATGGTCAAAAAATGCAGATTTGCTAAATGAAGGTAGCGGTATTAGCCCCTGTTGCCTGGCGCACACCGCCCAGGCATTACGGGCCATGGGAGCAAATAGCATCAAACATAGCCGAAGGCATTATTAACCTTGGGGCCGAAGTAACACTTTTTGCTACAGGTGATTCGATAACCGCCGGTACACTTGATGCCATTTGCGCTGCTGGTTATGAGGAAGACAGAACGCAGGATGCTAAAGTGCTGGAATGTCTGCATATCAGCAACCTGATGGAAAAGGCGAGCCAGTTTGATATTATTCATAACAACTTTGACTTTTTGCCTTTGACATATTCGGGATTGATCAAAACACCAATGATCACCACTATACATGGTTTTTCATCGCCAAAGATCATTCCGGTTTATAAAAAATATAATAGCAACGGACATTATGTCTCCATCAGTAATGCCGACCGGAGCCGCGAACTTGATTATTTAGCCACGGTTTATAATGGGTTGGATACCCACGATTTTCAGTTTTTTGAACAGTCGGATGATTACTTGTTGTATTTCGGCCGCATCCATCCGGATAAAGGCACTGCCGAAGCGATTGAGATCGCCAAAAAAAGTAAAAGAAAGCTGCTGATAGCCGGCATAGTGCAGGATACCAATTATTTTAAAGAAAAGATAGAACCGCAGTTATCTGAAGAGATTGAATATATTGGTCACGCGGGCCCCGATAAACGGAGAGAGCTTTTGGGAAAAGCCTACGCTTTACTACACCCTATCAGCTTTGATGAGCCTTTTGGGTTGAGTGTAGCCGAAGCAATGCTTTGCGGTACGCCTGTTATCGCTTTTAACCGCGGTTCGATGCCCGAGTTGATCAAGGATGCACAGACAGGCTTTTTAGTAAATACGGTTGATGAAGCGGCTGACGCTGTTGATTGGCTCGACCAAATCAGCAGGGCTGATTGTTATGATTGGGCAAACTCGCAGTTTTCAAGTAAAAAAATGGTGAATGATTATTGGGGCCTGTATAAAAAGATATTGGGATAAAAGAAAAACTGCCGCGGGTTTAGCGCAGCGTAACCCGTGGTGTAACATAATTTGGGCTTTCAGCCCAAGTAGATAAAGCTGAAAGCTTTAACAATACCCCCCCCCCATGCAGATAATAAAAACATGTCATTGCGAGCGTAGCGTGGCAACCGCATGCTATACAGAGCGGCCTTGCTTCCGTGCGATTGCCACGCTGCGCTCGCAATGACATATTTGATGAGGCTCTTTTGTTAGCGAATATTTTAATTCAGCTTATCCAACTCAGTTTTAACAAACGCAGCCAGTTCTTTTACATAAGCCGCGCTGAAATCAAATTTGATCCCGGCGGTTTCATAAATTTCCTTGATGGTTTTGGTATAGCCTAATTTAAGAGCGTTAATGTATTGCTGTAAACCTTTTTCAGGATTTTCTTTATAGTTTTTCCAAACGGCGATCGCACCTAACTGGGCCATGCCATATTCGATATAGTAGAAAGGCACTTCAAAAATGTGCAGTTGTTTTTGCCAAAGGTTAGCTAATGCTTCAGAATGCTCACTCCAATCTGCAAAGTTTGCGCCGAATGGCTCGAAGATCTCGATCCAGGCAGTTGTACGATCGGCATCGGTATGATCAGGGTTGGTGTAGATCCAGTGCTGGAATTGGTCAACTACGGCCACCCATGGCAGGGTTTTCAACACGTCAACCAATTGATCGCGTTTGGCGCGTTTCAGGTCTTCCTCGTTATCAAAATAAACATTCCAGTTATCCATCGAGATCAACTCCATCGACATAGAAGCTAATTCTGCTACTTCAGACGGGCAATGTTTAAAATCATTCAGTTCCAGATCAGCAGTAAGGAAAGTGTGAACCGCATGGCCTCCCTCATGTACCATTGTGGTCAGGTCGCGGAAGGTATTGGCCGAGTTCATGAAAATGAACGGTGCACCGGTTTCGGCCAGCGGATAGTTATAACCACCCGGAGCTTTACCTTTACGGCTTTCAACGTCAAACAAACCGTTATCCTTCATGATCTCCAAACGCTCGCCCAGATAACGGTTAATATTGCTGAAGCATTGGATAGATTTCTCGATCAGGTCTTCGCCATTTTGGAATGGTTTAAGAGCCGGTTTGCCCGAAATATCAACATCCATATCCCAGGGCTTGAGTGTCGGTAAATTTAAAGCTATACGGCGTTTTTCGGCCTGTGCCCTAAGAATTGGAACTATTTCAGTCTCAATGGCAGCGTGGAAAGCATAGCAATCCTGTGGAGTATAATCAAAACGACCCAAAGCCTGGAACATATAATCGCGGAAGTTTTCAAAGCCCGCGTTTGTGGCTACTGTATGACGAAGCTTACGCAGATGGTCGAAAAGCTCGTTCAGTTTTTCTTTATCCTGTAAACGGCGATTGGTGATCTTTTCCCAAACCTCCTGGCGTTTGGCACGGTCGGTGCCTTTTAAAAATACGGAAGCCTGCTCTAAAGTAAATTCTTTATCATCAATGTGAACCGACATTGCACCGGTGGTTGACTGGTATTTCTGCTGCTCCACCTGGATCTCGGTTTGTACAGGAATGTTTTCCTCGCGGAAAAGCTCCAATGCTTTTTTTACAGCGCGGAGGAATACAAAATATTTCTCACCATCCAGTTTGTCTACATATTTGCTGGCAACCAGCTTTTTGTTTAGTTCGTTACTGAAAGGAGCAATTTTAGGTTCAATTTCGGTGGCGAAGTATTGAAATTTTTGAAGCAGTTCTTCGCTGGTTGTATCGCAGGTCATGCGGATATAACGCCAGGCAAAATCTTCTTCTAAAGCTGCCTCAAGCTCGCTTTTATCGCGTAGCCATTTCTCCAGTTCTTCAACCGAATTAATAGGGCGATCAAGTAGTTCTTTATAAAATGGTTCAAGCGTTTCCCATTTAATATCGAGGGAAGCGGGGATATATGTTCTTGTTTTTTTATGGATCATGATTTTAGATGTGCAGATATGCTTATGTGCAAATGTGCAGATTATGGTTGGAGATGTGCAAATAATTGATGTGTAAATGTACACTAATTTGACAAACCGAAAGGATATCCAATAACGTCATTGCGAGGCACGAAGCAATCCCAAACTATACAGATCGGCTCTGTAGGTCAGGGATTGCTTCGTGCCTCGCAATGACGTTTTTTGTTTTTAAACAGTTCCGTACAACTTCATACTCAACCCTTATAAAGTATTCTTCGTTATTTCGGTTATACCATCCTCGTAGCTTGTTGGTTTAAAATTGAATGCTTTTTCAAACTTGCTGCTATCGAAAATATAATCGTGATCATACTGGTAATACATTTCTACCGTACCCATTACCACTTTTTTAAACAAACCAAACATCCACAGCATTACTTTATTAACGCGTGTATATTTTGGCTTAACTTTGTAAACCCTGGCGGCAATATCTAAAAGCTGTTTACCGGTAATGGCCGGCGGAGTAGGAAGGTGCCAGATCTGGTTGCCGCTATCGGGATCCTGACCAAGCATGAACATGGCTTTACCTGCATCGGGCACATAAATAAAATTGTGTTTACAATTAGGATCGCCTATCCATTGCGCATTTTGTTTTTTGGCGTAATTGCTCAGTACCATCATATCAATAAAGCTGTTGATTACAGCACCATAAAAATCAGGTGCGCGGGCAATGGTTGCGTTGATGTTTCCGGCTTTAACTTCGTCCATCAGCATATTAGCAATGCCGGCACGGATCTCGCCTTTAACGCTGCTGGGTTTGTAAGGTGTATCTTCGGTCATGGCCCCATCAACCAGGCCGTACACATACACGTTATCAAAAAATATTAAACGGGCTCCTGTGGCTTTGGTAACGTTGATCACATTTTGCATGATCACCGGCCACTGCGCCCGCCAGATGTCCTTGTCGTAAACCAGGCCTGCAACAAGGTAAATCACTGTTGATCCTTTTGCTGCCGACAGCACTTCATCATAGTTGAGCAGATCGGCTTTTTGCCAGGTTACTTTTGGGTTATTATTGGTGTTGACCGGTTTGCGGCTAACTAAACGGATAGTTTCGTTATGATTGATTAACTCTTTGGTGAGGGCGTTCGCTACCGGACCGCCGGCTCCTAATATAGTATGCATGATCTTTTTCGTTTTGTGTATCACAAAGGTAGGCGGCCTGTGTAAATCAAAACGTTAACAAAAGATAAGGAATTAGGGAGATTTGGGATTTCGGATGTTCGATTTCGGATTTAGTTGGATTTTGGAATTGGATGCTCGATTTCGGATTTATTCTGATTTGGGATTTCGGAAGTTCGATTTCGGATTTAGTAGATTTTGAATTTTTATTTGGCTTTCTGCTTTAAGCCTTCGGCTTTCAGCTCTCCTCGAAAACCTTTATCCTTTCGCCTTTTACCTTTCACCTCCTTATCAGGCGCTTATCTTCATGATCCTTCGCCTGATCCGCGAAAGCGAAACGGGGGTAATGCCTAAGTAATTGGCAATATAATGTTGAGGAATGCGATAAAGGGCTTCGCCGCCTGTTTGTAAAAGATCGCTGTAACGCTCTTCGGGCGATTGAGTGATGAAAGCGGTAATGCGTTCTTCGTAGCAGATAAGGTAATGCTCGGCTGTTAACCTGCCAAAGCGTTCCATTTTAAAGCCAAGCAATTCATTCATGCAGGCTTGTTGTAACCCTTTATGGCTCAGATTCACTATCACCGAATCTTCCAACGCCTGGATATAGTTTGCGGCCGGGGTACGGGTCAAAAAGCTTTTGTATGAACTCAGCATTTCATCCTCGAAGCTAAAATAGCCTGTTATTTCCTCGCCGTCCTTAACATGGTAGTAGCGTACAGCTCCTTTTACTACCAGGCCGATATGATCGCACACTTTGCCGGCCTCTACGTAAAGCCTTTTCTTTTTTAAGGTATCTACAGTTAAGTATTGCGACAAAGCCTGCCACTCTTCTTCAGTAAGCGGAACATATCGTTCAAAATATTCCCGAAACTTTTGGAGGGCGCTTAGTGGATCCATATCCTGTCGAGCAAGAACAATACAGCAAATACCACACTGGCAATACCGTTGGTTGTCATGAAAGCGAAATTAACGCGGCTCAGGTCGTTTGGTTTTACAAGCAGGTGCTGGTAAATCAGCATGGCGCAGAAGAACGCGATACCGATATAATACAGGAAGCCTACGTGGGTTTCAATAGCCGGCATCATAATAAATATTGCCGAAAGCACATGTAAAAAGGTAGACAACCTTAAAGCATTTACCTTACCCAGATACGCCGGGATTGAATGCAGGTTTTGACTGCGGTCGAAATCTTCGTCTTGCAGGGCATAGATAATATCAAAACCACTTACCCAGCATAACACGGATAGAGAAAAGAATATAGGCGTAATTGCAAACTGCCCGGTAACCACCAGGTAAGCACCGATAGGGGCAAGAGATAAACCCAATCCCAGCACCAGGTGGCAAAGTGCCGTGAAACGTTTGGTTGCGCTATAACCCATCACCACAAATAATGCTACCGGCGACAGGAAAAAGCAAAGCCTGTTGATGAACCATGTTGCCGTAATAAACAGCAGGCAGTTGATAATAACAAAAGTTAAAGCAGCCCGCGGACTGATCCTCCCTGCCGGAATATCACGCTGTTTGGTGCGTGGATTTTGAATGTCGATATCCCTGTCCAGGTAGCGGTTAAATGCCATAGCTGAGTTACGGGCGAAAACCATACATAATACCATCAAAACCAGCTTCAGCCAGTCGAAATGATACTGGGTTGTAGTTACCGCCAAAAAGAAGCCGATAAATGCAAACGGCATGGCGAAAATGGTATGGGCGAAGGTTACTAAGGATAAGTATTTTTTCATGGTTTTATTGTACTCAGGCCGGAGGGTTAAACAACGGCACTTCAAAATTCTGATTTACTACATCAATAAATTCAAGGATCTCTTCACGGCCCAGCTGTGTTTCTGATGATGTGATGAAAAACTGTGGTGCTTCATCAAATGTAGCTAACAGGGCTTTTTTGAATTTGGCAATACTTTGATCGGTTTTAACGCTCGATTGTTTATCGGCCTTGGTAAAAACCAGCACAAATGACAGCCCTTTTTCGCCAAGCCAGTTACAAAACTCAAGATCGATTTTTTGCGGCTCAAGGCGACTGTCTATCAGTACCATTACGCATTGCAGGCTCTCGCGCTTATCCAGGTAAGTATGGATAAATTTGTCCCATTTGGCTTTTTCGGTTTTGGATGCGCGGGCATAGCCATAACCGGGTAAATCCACAATGTACCAGCTTTCGTTGATCAGAAAATGATTGATCAACTGTGTTTTACCGGGAGTTTGCGATGTTTTGGCAAGTCCTTTTTTACCGGTTAAGGTATTGATAAGGGATGATTTGCCCACATTTGAGCGCCCGATGAAAGCATACTCTGCCTTTACGGGGGGCGGTAACTTGCTTACCTGGCTGTTGCTGCAAATAAATTCGGCCGATTTTACGATCATTTTGCAAAGGTAGTATTTTTACTTCATGCGTTCATTGTGATGGCGTTTCTGTATAAAATTACCGCACTTATTTAGAAGCTTGTTTTACAATAGGAAAACAAAAAGTAATGCAATAATAATTAAATTTGATGTTTAAACATATAATATAATGAACGATTATAAAATACCCGTCCAAACCCGCATTGGTCACGTACATTTAAAGGTAAGCGACCTGCAGAAATCCCTTGATTTTTATTGCGGTTTACTGGGCTTTGAAAGAATGGTAATGTATGGCGATCAGGCTGCATTTATTTCGGCCGGTGGTTACCATCATCATATAGGTTTAAACACCTGGCATAGCAAAGGCGCTTCGCCGGCTCCTGAATATGCCCCAGGATTATATCATACTGCAATTTTATATCCTGAAAGGAAAGACCTTGCTATCATACTAAAAAGATTAATTGACGCCCGCTATCAAATCTCCGGCGCATCCGATCATGGGGTATCTGAAGCTATTTATTTGAACGACCCTGACCAAAACGGCGTTGAACTTTATTGGGATAGGCCGAAAGAGCAATGGCCTGTTGATCATGAAGGCAATTTGACCATGTTTACCCGGCGGTTAGATATAGAAAATTTACTGCAACTCGCTAATTAACAGGTTTTAGCAAACAAAAAAACTCATTGCGGGTTATATATTCAACGGGGGATCAAAAGATTTTTTCTTTCCCGGTCATTGGGAGGTGGAACGGCGAAGCAATCCCCTGCCGGCGATATTGCATGGTTGCCTGCTGTTAAGGATTGCTTCGTACCTCGCAATGAGTTTTTTATAAATATAAAACTGTTAAACGCAGGTACGAAGCAAAATGTTGTAATACTTTACAATTCCTTTATTTTAATACTCCTGAAATAAGCCTTGTGCCCATGATCCTGCAAAGCAATTAAGCCTGTTTTAGCGGTGCCATAGTCTGGATAATCTTTCCATTTGCCTTCGGCCTTTTTCTTTTTCCAATCATCGGTCCAGGCTTCAAAAGCAATTATCTTTTTGCCGTTGAGCCAATGTTCAACATGGCCGTTATTGAAAACGATTTTGCTGGTGTTCCAGGTGCCAACGGGAGCTACTTTTTTTGAAGCGTTTGGCAGGTGCATAGCATAATCACAACCGGTTTTTTGCCAATCCTCCAGTTTATCGGGCCAACCCGCGTCGTCAATGATCTGATATTCGGGCCCCGTTTCATAGCTCGCGTGGTATTTGGGATCTTCAACTACATGGTACATCACGCCACTGTTACTGCCTTTATCTATCTTCCACTCCCAGGAAAGCTCAAAATTGGTATAGGTTTTATCAGTTACAATGTCACCACCGGTGTCACCCTGTGCTGCACCGAGGCAAACAAGCGAACCATCAATAATTGTCCAGTTTTTTACCGGTCCTTTTTTGTTGAAGCCATGCCAGCCTTTTAATGTTTTGCCATCAAAAAGGTTTACCCAGCCACCTTTTGCAGGGGTAGCCTGTTTAGCAGGTTTAGGGTGATGAACCGGGATCCCCGACGTTTGCACACAAACTAAACCGGCTGCGGCCAGTATCAAACCAAGTTTTTTAAATTGTTGTTTCATAATAAGGTATTTGCTATGTTATTTTTTAATAAGCTGCATTTTTTCAGGGTCCCAGAACATCGGGCTGTTGTTGTAATAACTGTCATTACATAGCAGGGCAGGCGCAGCCGCGCGATAGCCGAATATCGCATCCTCAGTTACCTTGCCTTTGCTACGGATGGCTGTAAAGAAATTGTTCATGTGGTCATATGGGCCGCCGAGGTATCCTTTCTCTGCATCGTAAACAATTTCTTCAGGAGGCAGCATTTTTTTACGTTCAGCGTAGCCGCTTCCTGCTTTTTTAAGCTTATCCAAATAAAACGGATCATCGGATGCTAAAACCTTGTTGCGTTTTAAGGTTACCTTGTCCCAGGTTATATCCATCGAGCCTTCGCTGCCTACCAGTTTAAGATAGGTAGTACCGCTGGTGCCATCTACAAAGTTGCAACGTAACGAAAGGTTAAAGGCCGGATGTGCCTGTGTTTTGCCATAATCAAAAGTACCTAAAAGTACATCGGGTACTTCGCGGCCGTCGTTCCAGAAGCGTAAACCGCCTGATGCGTAAATTTTATTAGGCCCTACGGAATCAGTTATAAAATGCAGGCTTGAAAACAAGTGAACAAACAGGTCGCCCGCCATGCCGGTACCATAATCTGTATAGTTTCTCCAGCGGAAAAAACGCTTTTCATCAAACGGACGTTTTTTAGTGTTGCTGATATAGGTTTCCCAATCAACAGTTTGTGGCGATGCATCTTCAGGAATAGGATATTGCCAAACCTCGAGCGGTGCCCGCCGTGCCCAGAAACCCTCGGCATAATTTAATTCCCCAATGGCTCCGCTTTTCAACAGTTCGTGTGCTTTTTCGTTACCTAATGATGATACCCCCTGGCTGCCCACCTGGAAAATCATCCCGGTTTCCTTTTGAGCTTTAATCACAGCGGGGCCCTCGGTAATGGCGTGTACCATTGGTTTTTCGCAATACACGTGTTTACCGGCGTGCATGGCGTCAACAGAAATTTGCTGGTGCCAGTGATCAGGCGTGGCAATGATCACGGCATCAACATCTTTACGGTTCAGGATCTCTTTGTAAACCCGGGTAGTAAAAATGTCGGCCCCCCAGCGGGTTTTGGCATCTTTCAGTCGGCCATCGTACAAATCGCAAACGGCTACCAGTTTTACACCAGGCACCTGCAGGGCGGTAATAGTGTCCTGGGTGCCCATACCACCGGCACCGATGAGGGCGATGTTTACCTGGTCGTTAGGACTGTTGCCGATGAGGCGTTTCTGAATAGAAAAAGTTTTGGCCTGGCTTTGGTTGGTCAGGAGGCCCGATCCGGCAGCTACGGCCGCGGTTGCTGTGGTTAGTTTTTTAATGAAACTACGGCGCGAGGATTCTTGTTCGTCTTTCATAAGGATAAGGAAACAAATTTTAAATGTGATTTGCCGGGATGTACCGGCTGTAATTGGTTTTTAAAAATAGTGAATTGACTTAACATTTACATAATTAGGGTAACTTAATATCGGTGCAACAACTCATTGAAATATACAATCACTATCTTTGCCCGCGATGAGCAAAACCATAACACCGTACCATGACGAGCAGGCTACCAAAAAAGAGCAGGTGGCAGATATGTTCAATAACATCTCAAAAACATATGATTTCCTGAACCACTTCATGTCGCTTGGTATTGATATCATCTGGCGTAAAAAAGCCATCAACGAATTAAAGAACGACAAACCAAAGCTGATCCTGGACGTTGCTACCGGTACCGGCGATTTCGCCTTTGAAGCATTATCTATCCTGAAACCTGAAAAAATTATCGGTGTTGATATTTCAAGAGGGATGCTTGATATCGCGGAGCAAAAAATAGCCAAGCGTGGTTTAGGCGATAAATTTGGCGTAAAACTGGGCGACTCGGAGAAACTGCCTTTTGAAGGGGCAGAGTTTGATGCAGTTACGGTTGCTTACGGCGTTCGTAACTTTGAAAACCTGGAAAAAGGCCTTGCAGATATTAACCGCGTGCTTAAGCCGGGTGGCAAAGTGGTGGTGCTTGAGTTTTCAAAGCCTAAAGCATTTCCGATAAAACAGCTGTACAATTTTTATTTCAGCTATATTACGCCGGGCATTGGTAAGCTGTTTAGCAAGGATGCGAGGGCTTACAGTTATTTGCCCGAGTCGGTTGCTGCTTTTCCCGACGGGCAAACTTTTGTGGCTTTAATGGATAAAGTGGGATTTAAAAATACCAAATGCCGGCCTTTAACGTTTGGTATCTGTTCAATATACACCGGTATTAAATGATTATAAACCGTTACCTGCTTGTAGTTGTACTTATTTTTAGCAGCAATTTATTGTTTGCTCAACGCGTGCCTGCATGGGGTGGCGGTGCCGATCAGCAGGACCTGAGTTTTGGTTTTAGCTTTACTTATGTAAGCACCGATTTTAAGATTATCAATCAACCTAATTTCCGTGACCCCTTTTTGGACGAGAATGGTGTGCAGGTTAAAGGTCCGCTTAACAGCATCAGTTCAAAAAGCACATCGGGTTTCGGTGTGGGTTTTTTAACCCGCTACAGGATAACTGAACATTTGGAGGTGCGTACCACGCCATCGCTGATATTCGCCGACAGGGCTCTGCATTACTCTTATGTTGATCCATCGGAAGACGTGGACAAAAAGGTACAAACCACATCCGTAGACATTCCGCTGCAATTAAAATTAAAATCAGACAGGCTGGGCGATTTCAGGGCTTACGTTGTAGGTGGTTTGAAATATACCCAGGCCATAGGCTCCAAAAAAAACTCGGATGCTAATCTTGATCTTTCCGAAAAACTGGTGAAAAACGTAGGAGGTTTTGCTTCGTATGAGGCAGGTGTGGGCTGTGATATCTATTTCGAGTTCTTTAAGCTCTCGCCCGAGATCAAAATTTCCAACTCATTAGGTAACGTGCTGATGCGCGAAAATAATCCTTATTCGGCGGCGCTTAGCAGGTTGGGATTGCATACCATTATGTTTAGTTTGATTTTTGAGTAGGGGCTTAACTATTCGTTGCTGATTGTTTTCTCGCAAAGGCGCTAAGACGCAAAGTTTTTTTACTTTCTTTCGCTCATTTATAATGAGTGCTTAAAATGGGTTTGCGTTTTTAACGCAAATGGTGATAAAGCCACATTGCTATTGTATGGCGCATAATTGACTCGCCCAATCAGCGTAGCGATGTCGGGGTGAGTAAAACCCATCTTCAAAAACATCCTTACCCACAATCGACAAAATTTCAAACTAAAAAACATAATTTCGCTGTTTATAGTTATCAAACCTATGAGTAAAATAGCCTTAATTACAGGAGCTACCGCCGGCATCGGCGAGGCATGTGCGCACGTTTTTGCCCGTGAGGGATATGACCTGGTATTAACCGGCCGGCGGTTGGAGCGGCTTGAGAAACTTGCCAAACACCTGAATGATAAATATAATGTAGAGGTCGCGATTTCATCATTTGATGTTCGTAACCGGGAGGATACCATCAGTAACCTTGAGGCGTTGCCGGCCAAATGGAAAAAAGTAACAGTGCTGGTAAACAACGCGGGCTTAAGCCAGGGACTTGATCCAATTCAAAAAGGCAATATCGACGACTGGGAAACGATGATTGATACTAATGTTAAAGGCCTGTTGTATGTAAGCCGCGTTGTATCAAACTGGATGATTGAAAATGGCAAAGGCCATATTATAAACTTAGGTTCAATTGCGGGTAAAGAAGTTTATGCCAACGGAAACGTATATTGCGCTACCAAGCACGCTGTTGATGCTTTAAATAAAGGGATGAGAATTGACCTGCTGCCTCATGGCATCAAAGTGACTGCCATACACCCTGGTGCTGTTGAAACTGAGTTTTCGGAAGTGCGCTTTAAAGGTGACAAGGAAAGGGCCAAAAAGGTGTATGAAGGCTTTGAACCATTAGCAGCCGAAGATGTGGCCGAAACCATTTGGTTTATTGCTTCGCGCCCGGCGCATGTTAATATCAACGATATATTGATCATGCCAACGGCACAGGCAAATGCGGGAACTATATTCAGGGGATAATTTTTAGATATGCAGATGTGCAAATTTCAGATGTACAGATTTTAATTTGATAACTTGTCAATTTGAAGATTTGAAAATGCGGACTTTAATAATCTGCACATTTGCACATCTGAAATTTGCACATTTAAAACACTAATTAAGGATATGTCATTAATTACACAAATAGACCAGGACATTAAACTGGCCATGCTTGCCAAGCAGGCAGATCGTTTACAGGGATTGCGTGCCATCAAATCGGCATTACTGTTGGCCAAAACCGAAAAAGGTGCGGCTGATGAATTGACCGAAGATGCAGAGATCAAAGTATTGCAAAAGCTGGTAAAACAGCGCAAGGAGTCGGCTGATATTTATAAAGAACAAAACCGCGAGGATCTTTACCAGATTGAAATAGGCGAAATGCTGGTTATTGAAGAATACCTTCCGCAGCAAATGAGCAAGTTTGAAATTGAAGGTTACCTGGAAGAACTCATTGGCAGGATAGGTGCTACATCGGTAAAAGATATGGGCCGCGTAATGGGGATGGCCAGTAAAGAACTTGCCGGCAAGGCCGATGGTAAAACAATATCAGAGGTAGTTAAACAGCTGTTGGGATAGGCTTTTGGCATTTAATTATCACTGAGCTTTTTAAACAGTAATGTTGAATTAATGTTAAGCTATTTAATAAAAGCTTAACATTACTACATTGATAAATAATTACTATACTTGCTAAATGTCGTTCGTAATAAACTAATTTTACAGCGGAATAACAGGAATTTATACTGAAAGCGGTTTCGGTATAAGCTAATTTTGACAAATTAATTTTTAATATTTTATATGGAGTTCGTGCTTAAAGAGGAACACGGTTTTAGTTACATCGATGAGGGCGAAGGAGAGGTGCTGTTACTGCTGCATGGTTTAATGGGGGCGTTGAGCAATTGGGATGGTGTTATTAATGAGTTTAAATCAAAGTACAGGGTTATTATCCCCATGCTGCCTGTTTATGACATGCCGCTGATCAGTACCGGGGTAAAAAGTTTGTCGAAATTTGTACATAAGTTTATAAAATTTAAGAAGCTAAGTAACATTACTTTGCTGGGTAACTCGCTTGGCGGGCATGTGGCATTGGTATATTTAACCACACATCCCGAAAATATAAAGGCGCTGGTTTTAACGGGCAGTTCGGGCTTGTATGAAAATGCATTTGGTGGGTCATTCCCACGCAGGGAAAGCATAGATTTTGTACGTGAAAAAGTGCAGTTCACTTTTTATGATCCGGCTATAGCAACCGATGACCTGGTGCAGGATGTTTTCCAGACCATTAATGACAGGCACAAGGTTATCCGTTTACTGGCAATGGCAAAATCGGCCATCAGGCACAATATGAAAAAAGATCTGCATAAGATCACTATTCCGGTATCTTTGATCTGGGGCCGTAACGATAAGATTACGCCGCCCGAGGTAGCTGTGGAATTTCATGAGCTGCTTCCCGATTCTGAATTGCACTGGATTGATAAATGTGGCCACGCACCAATGATGGAGCACCCTGAAGAATTTAATGTTTTACTTAAACAGTTTTTAACTAAATTAGAGACCAAAGTAAATGCATAAATGATAGCACTTGACCTGATAGCTGATTCGATACCACCGGTACACACCTCTGATACCATTCAGAAAGTGCTTGACCGTATGGTTGAGTTTCGCCTCAGGCATTTGCCTATTGTAAACGAAGAGCAGTTTTTAGGGCTGCTTGCTGAGGATGACCTGATTGGTGAAAGTGATTATCAAACGCCTATAGGTGCGCTGGCACTTTCATTAGTTAACCCATATGTGCTGGAAGATCAGCATATTTATGATGTGATCCGCTTGTTTTATGAGCAGCAGCTCACCGTTGTGCCGGTGCTTGATGCTAAAAAAAATTATCTTGGGCTGATATCTATTAACGCCATTACAGAATATTTTGCCCAAATAACTTCGGTATCACAACCGGGAGGCATTATTGTACTGGAGATCAGCAATAAGAATAATTCGCTGGCACATATGGCGCAGATAGTAGAATCAGATAATGCACAGATTCTGAGTTCTTATGTTCAATCTTTCCCGGATTCAACCCGGATGGAGGTTACGCTTAAAATCAACAAACAGGATATTTCGGCTATAACTGCCAGTTTCCTCCGGTACGAATATGATATCAAAGCCACCTTCAATCATACCGATATAAATGATACCGCCCGCGACAGGTATGATTCGCTCATGAATTACCTTAATTTGTAGTCTTAACCCCGAAGTTTTGAGTCATGAGTCTTAAGTCGGGTATTTATCGCTTTTCCACAATTTAAACTACCGACTACCGACTCAGAACTAAAGACTTCCGACTTAAAACTTCAGACCAAATTATAGGCTTGCGCAAACCTAACGGCATCGTAATGGTTTTTTAACCGTAGTTTATTCTTAATGTTTTTACGATGTGTTTCAGCCGTGGCCGGGGCGATGAAAAGTTTAGTACCTATCTCGGCCGAGCTCATGCCCATCGCAATATATTTTAACACTTCTTTCTCGCGCCTGGTAAGGGTTAAAAACAACAGGTTGTTTTGCCGCAAGAACGAAATATCGTCCATAAGCCGGTTAACTTTAGTGGTGATATGATGAACGGGGTCAAGCATACTGGCTAAAGTTAAAATGTGCGTAGCATCACCGGCTTCGTTACGGGCAAAAACCTTAGTTGTACTAACAAAAAGCTGCCACTCAAGATGCTTTGAAGAACGCGCCTGCTGAAAGTAGGATACTTGGTCCTGGGTACGGCTTTTTATAAGGTGCAGAATTTTGGGCACATACTCATCGCTATCTTCGCTGTTAAAATATTTTGCGTGATAGGTTTCCGGGCCCATGGCCTGTAGTTCATCAAGTGTGGTGCCCAGTATGTTGAGGCCTACACTGTTCATGTATATTATCTGCAGCGTTTCAACCTCATGAATTATTAATGCAGAAGGCAGCTCGTTGGCAATTAACTGAATGTTGGATAGTTTTTGAGTAAAAGTTTGATCCATCAATAAAATAACCGTTGTTTAATATATGTAAGGTAGGCCAAAATAGTTAAACTTAATTATTTTACTTTGAAGTTATTTATCTGTTAAGGCAATTAAATAGGCCCTGCCGGGAAATATTGGCAAACAATAGTGCGTGGTTTATCATTATAGAGATGTATATTGTATAATGGACAAAACGGGAGCGAATTGTGTTATATAGTTTATGCCGGTATTAATTATTTATGCTGTGCTGCATTAATGTACTTTCAAAGTTCGATATTCGCCTTTTTAAAAAATGAAGATAGCAGTTTACGGCAGGCCATTTAATGAGCCATCTGTTTTACCTTTTATACAACAGGTTTTTGATAGCCTTGCGCAGCATGGTGTTGATATTTATGTACACCAGCAACTCCACGAATATTTACAGGATAAGCTAACAACAGTGCAATATAAGGTATTGCGCCCGGCCGAAACTTTAAAGGGTTTTATTGATATTTTTATTACGCTTGGCGGCGACGGAACCCTGCTTGATATGGTTACGGTGATCCGCGATTCGGGCATCCCTGTTATAGGTATCAACTTTGGCCGACTGGGCTTTTTGGCCAGTGTTAACAAAAGTGATATTACCGCAGCTATTCACGCGGTGGTGAACAGGCAGTTTACCTGCGATTGCCGCGAATTGCTTACTGTGGACTCAAACCCTAATGTTTTTGGCAATAATAATTTCGCCCTTAATGATATAACTATCCATAAGCGCGATGATGCAGCCATGATCATAACCCATGTTTTTTTAAACGATGAGTTTTTAAATTCATATTGGGGCGATGGTATTATCATCTCAACTTCTACAGGTTCAACAGCTTATTCGTTAAGTTGCGGAGGCCCTATTATTTTTCCGCAATCAAATAGCATAGTGGTAACGCCGGTGTCGCCCCATAACCTTAATGTGAGGCCTATAGTGATCCCCGATACTAGCAAACTTTGTTTTGAGGTTGAAAGCCGCAGCGCTAATTATATCATCTCGTGCGATTCGAGAACAGAGGTTTTAGATCAAACAGTTAAGTTTCATGTGCAAAAAGCCGATTTTCAATTAAATTTAATCCGCCTTAGTAATGAAAGTTATTTAACTACGTTAAGAAATAAATTACTTTGGGGCCTTGATGCCCGTAATTACTAAATTTGATTAATGCCTAAATATCTACTTTTTACGATATTCTTGTTTTTAACTTATCAGCTGCAGGCTCAAACCTGGGAAATAGGCGGATCGATAGGAGGTGCTGGTTATATAGGCGACCTAAATCCAAATAACCCGGTAAAAGTAAGTGGTGTTTCGGCAGGCATATTCGGCAAAAGAAATTTCGACGGTTATTTTTCGGCTAAGCTAAATGTTGGGGTTGGTAATATCGCAGCTTATGACAGCCGTTCGGGATATCCGCAATTTCGCGACCGTAACCTTAATTTTAAAGATCAGTTACGCGAGGTAAGTTTAACCGGCGAGTTTAATTTCATGAATTATATTCCCGACGCCGGGCGGAATAAATATACACCTTACATATTTACAGGTATTGGCATTTCTTCCTATGCGCCGCGGGCACAGGATTTCCATGGAAATGAAGTTAGCCTGAGGACTCTGAGAACTGAAGGGCAACTTAAGCCGTATGGGAATAACACGGTTGTAATTCCTTACGGTTTAGGTATTAAATATAATTTATCGGGTAAGTTTACAGTTATGGCTGATATGGGCTATCGCTACACTTTTACAGATTACCTTGACGATGTAAGCGGTGTATATCCCGATAAAAGTAAAATGTCCCAGATCTCTGCCTTACTTTCTGACCGGTCTGGCGAAAAGACAGGTGTTTTTACCGGAACTGCCGGTTCACAACGAGGCGATTTTAAGTCGCATGACACCTATTTCTTCCTCAATTTTACCATCTCGTTTACTTTCGTAACGGCAAACTGCTACTTCTAATTAATGATTGCCACAAGCACTGGAAAAAAAGTGCGCGGAATTACTACGTCTTTTTAGACAATATATCAATATTTAATTCGTTATAAATTACAAATTCAATATTTAATTCTGTTTGTTTATTGTTTCTGCTAATTTAATATTGAAATTAATTATTAACCTTAAATCTTTAAAGTCATGGCCGAATTAAATTCATCTTCCCAAAATGGTGGCGGAAAGTACAAACGTAAAAAAATAAATGCCCGCGTTGATCTTACTGCAATGGTCGATCTGGCATTCCTGCTTATTACCTTTTTTATTATGACAACCACATTGGCTAAACCCAAGGCGATGGATCTGACCATGCCTGATAAAACCAATGTTGATACTGGGCTGCCAGTTCCGGCCAGTCGTACACTAACTGTTGTTTTAGGAAAAGATAATAAAGCTATGTATTTCCTGGGCGAGTTAAAGAAACCTATGATAGCGCCCTCTGTTACCGACTTCAGTGCCAATGGTATCCGCAAGGCTATAATGGAAACCAATAAAAAGGTACATGATAAAACAGGCAAAAGCATGATCGTACTGGTAAAGCCCAGTGATAAATCACAATACAGCAATTTGGTGAGTACGCTTGATGAGCTAGCCATTACCGGTATTCAGCAATATGCCATTGTTGATATTAGGCCCGAGGATGTTAATGCGCTTAATCAAAAAGGGATATAAAAATGTAACGCCATTGTAAGCAAATTTATAGGCGGTTTTTCAGGGCCGGCAGTTTTCATTATCAGGCAGATAATGGCTGCCGGATTTTTATTTTAAACTAAATATTATGAAAAACCATGGTTTTGATAGCTGTTTAGGCAGTTTTAATATATTATTCGCAATAACATTTTCTTTTAGTGCAGGATACTAAAAAAATACAAAGTAAGTTTTACCTTTGTACCCTGAAAAATCCGTCAATTTGCGTGGTGAAAATGGCAGATGCGGGTAATTAATAATTGATTAGTCTAACAACCGAATATAGCATACCATAGTATTGATGAAAAATTTTACACAAGTGTGTTTGTACAGGGTGGCTTTTGATAAGTAGTAATATGGATTATTTGGATCAGATTGATTTGTCGAGACTACCGCAGCACGTGGCTATCATCATGGATGGTAATGGGCGTTGGGCAAAAGGCAAAGGTAAATTACGGATATTTGGCCATCACAATGGTGTAACATCTGTTAGGGACGTTGTTGAAGGTGCCGATAAATTAGGTATTAAATATATCACCCTATATACATTCTCGTCCGAAAACTGGAACCGCCCCAAGCTGGAGGTTATGGCTATCATGGAGCTGATGGTAACTACCATTCACAAAGAAGTTCCGGGCTTTATGAAAAATAACATCAAGCTAAATGCCATCGGTGATCTGGACATGCTTCCCGAAAAATGTCTTCGTGAACTTAACAACGCTATCGGAACAACGGCTGGTAATACCGGGGTGGTGCTTACGCTGGCTTTGAGCTATAGTTCGCGCAGGGAAATTGTGAGCGCTGCAAAAAATATCGCCATAAAAGTAAAAAACGGCGAATTGGATGTAAATGATATTAATGAAGAGGTTTTTGAGCAAAATCTTTTTACCGGCGATATGCCAAACCCCGAACTGCTGATCCGAACCAGTGGTGAATACCGTATAAGTAATTATTTATTATGGCAAATTGCTTACGCTGAGTTGTATTTTACAGCCAAATTATGGCCCGATTTCAGGAAGGAAGACCTGTATGAAGCAGTGATTGATTTCCAGAAACGTGAACGCCGTTTTGGCTTAACAAGCGAGCAGGTGAACTAAATTTTTACTTTTAACAAATTTTAACAACTGTATAAATTATTTTTAGCCCACTAAAATATTCGAATGTATAAATTTCTTTTTGCTATTCTTTTCTCGGTTTTGGCTACTACGGCTTTCGCCCAGATATCCAATGGGCCGAGGCCTACGCTTACAAAATCGATACCGGCTGATAGTTTAAGTTATCTTAATCCTAAAGATTATATTATAGGTGGCATTTCTGTTAGTGGCGCAAAATATCTTGATAAAGACATCCTTATCCAGTTATCTAAATTAACCAAAGGCGATCGTATCAACCTGCCGGGCGAGCGTAATGCCGAGGTAATTAAAACCTTATATCAACAAGGCTTATTTGATGATGTTCAGTTAAACATCACCAAAATTAACATGGATACTATTTACCTGGAGATTGCTGTGTTGGAGCGCCCGCGTTTATCACGCATGCATTTAACAGGCATCCGCAAAGGTGAGATTGAAGATGTTCAAAAGAAACTGAACGACCGTGTGGGTAAAATCGTAAACGAAAACCTTATCAGCACAACTACGGCTATCATTAAAAAGCATTTTAACGAAAAAGGTTTCTTAAACACCACTGTTACCATTACCCAGCGTAAAGATCAGGGCGATGTTAACAGCGTTATATTAGATGTTGCTATTGATAAAAAGACCAAGGTTAAAATTAACGATGTTATTTTTGAAGGCAACAAGGCATTTAAAACAGGTACGCTGCGCGGATTTTTAAGTAAAACCCGTAAACGTAAATGGTATAACCTGTTTGGTTCAAAGAAATTTAAGCAGGATAAATACGAAGAGGATAAACAAAACCTGGTTGAAAAAATGCAGGCCAGGGGTTACCGTGATGCCGAAATTCTGAGTGATTCTGTTTGGAAGCATGACGATGAAACCGTAAACGTAAAACTTAAAGTATACGAAGGCCCTAAATATTACTTTGGTAATGTTAAGTTTTCGGGTAATGCCAAGTATACAAGCGATCTGTTAAACAGGATCCTTCACGTTAAAAAAGGCGATGTGTTTAGCGAAGACGAACTGAACAAGCGTTTAAGCGGTCCAACTCCGGGCAATGACGACGTTTCGTCTTTATATCTTAATGACGGTTATTTAACCTTCAATGCCGATCCGGTACAAACAAGGGTATATAATGACACTGTAGATGTTGACGTAAGGATTTATGAAGGCCCTCAGTACACCATTAACCGCGTTATGTTAAAAGGTAACGATGTTACCAACGATAAAGTGGTAATGCGTGAGATCCAGACCAAACCGGGTCAAAAATTCAATAAAGAATTGCTGATCCGCAGTGCGCGTGAAATTGGTCAGTTAGGTAACTTTGATGAGCAAAAAACCGAACCTAAACCAACCAACATCAATCCGCAGGATGGTACTGTTGATTTGGTTTACAACGTAGTTGAAAAACCTTCAGACCAGATCGAACTTTCGGGTGGTTTTGGTGGTGGCCAGCTGGTAGGTACCTTGGGCTTAACCTTTAATAACTTCTCTATCCGTAATATCTTCCACCTTAAAGCTTACAAGCCGCTGCCAAAAGGCGATGGCCAGAAACTGAGCTTAAGGGGGCAATCAAGCGGTCGTACTTATCAAAACTTCTCATTCACTTTCTCTGAGCCATGGTTAGGTGGTAAAAAGCCAATCTACTTTGCGTTATCAGCCTATACACAGGGAAGTTCAACCGGTCAGTACTATCCAAAATCAAGCCCTTACTACAACAACCTGCGTATTAACGGTGTGGGTGTTACTTTGGGTAAACGCTTAAAATGGCCTGATAACTATTTCCAGTTAAACTACTCGCTTAACTTTGACCACTATAGTCTTGATAACTATACGGGCTACCTGTTTACCAATGGTACCTCTTATAACATCAAGTTAACCCAGGAATTGACCCGTAACTCGATAGATGCGCCTATTTTCCCAACACAGGGTTCAAATATCAAGCTTACTATCCAGGCTACGCCGCCTTACTCATTATTTAATGACATCAACTATAAAATTGCAACTCCTGAGCAGCGTTACCATTTTGTTGAGTATTATAAATTTAAATATGATGCACAATGGTTCTCGAAACTGGTAGGTAAATTTGTATTGATGTCGCAGGTAAGGTTTGGTTTCCTTGGTCAGTACAACCACGAAGTGGGCCCATCACCATTTGAACGTTTTAAATTGGGTGGTGATGGTATGCAGAGCTACCAGTTTTTACAGGGTAGTGAGATCATCGGTTTACGTGGTTATCAAAACTTCTCAATTGTACCGGAAGGTTCAAACGAAAACCAGAACACCAATACCGGTAGTGCAATCTACAATAAATACACACTGGAGCTTCGTCACCCGATTATTGCAAGTCAGTCGGCAACAATCTTCTTGTTAGCTTTTGCTGAAGGTGGTAATGCATGGAACCAGTTTAGCCAGTTCAATCCGTTTAACGTAAGACGTTCGGTGGGTGTGGGCGCAAGGATATTTTTACCTATATTTGGCTTACTTGGGTTAGATTATGGTTATGGCTTTGATAAAATACCGGGACAACCGGATGCAAATAAAGGTCAGTTCCATTTTACAATTTCTCAGAGTTTATCCGGCGGATTTAATTAATTTGCGTACCGAATATATGAAGAAGATAATTTTAGTAGCCTTTTTAACGTTAACTGCTTTTGCAAGTGCTTATGCACAACGTTTTGCTTATGTTGATTCGGAGTATATATTAAAGCACATGCCTGAGTACGCTTCATCGCAAAAGCAGCTGGCTGCGTTATCTGATCAGTGGCAAAAAGAGGTTGATGGCCGTTTTCAGGAAATTGACCGTCTGTACAAAGCCTATCAGGCCGACCAGGTGTTGATGACCCCTGACATGAAAAAACGCCGGGAGGCCGAAATTGTAGAAAAAGAAAAGGCGGCGAAAGATTTTCAACGCCAGAAGTTTGGTCCGGATGGTGAGCTTTCGCAAAGAAGCACAGCGCTGATTAAACCAATTCAGGATAGGGTGTCTAAAGCTGTACAAGCAGTAGCCGAGGGCGATAACCTGGATATGATTTTTGATAAAAACAGCGAGGTAATCATGTTATATGCCAGTCCGCGATATGACAAAAGTGCGGATGTAATAACAAGGTTAGGACTAAAACCCGGGGTATTTGCTAAATAATTTGAATTAAAATAAATCGAACTATTATTTAAACACAGAAAAAGGAAAATGAAAAAACTATTTAAAGTTGCCTTGGTTGCAGTAGGTTTATTATTTGCGGGCAGCTTTGCAAATGCTCAGACTAAAATCGGCCACATTAACTTCAATCAGCTGATTGATTTGATGCCCGAAACCAAAACTGTGACAGCGTCTATCCAGGCTTACCAAAAAACATTCATTGATCAATTGACCACTATGAACAATGAGTATCAAACCAAAGGTCAGGACTACCAATCAAAAAGGGCAACCATGACTGATGCTGTACGTGCCGTTAAAGAAAGCGAATTGCAGGATATTCAAAAACGTATGAATGATTACCAAAATAATGCCCAGCAACAAGTTGATGCTAAAAGGCAGGAATTAGGTAAACCACTTATCGATAAAGCTACCCAGGCTGTACAGGCTGTGGCTAAAGAAAAAGGCTATGCTTACGTATTAGATTCATCACAGATCACCTTATTGGTATCACCAGATGCTGATGACCTGATGGCTGCAGTGAAATTGAAATTAGGTTTGAAATAAGAATAAAAAAGAACATAGAAAAAGCGCCCTGATAAAACGGGACGCTTTTTTTATGTTTACCAGGCAAATTACCTAATGTTATTTTAGCCGGAAAAAGATAGCCACCGATGTTCCTGTTCATTGCGGACTATTGCCGGAGGAGTTCATAAAGTAATTTGACGATACACGTTACACAAACAAAACAGATAATTATTATCCATTATTAAACGCAGGACACAAAACAAAATGAAAAAACTATTTAAAGTCGCCTTAGTTGCAGCAGGTATGTTGTTCGTGGGTAGTTTCGCTAAAGCGCAAACAAAAATAGGTTATGTTAATTTTAGCCAGGTTATTGATCAGATGCCTGAAACTAAAACTGTTTCAACAACATTACAGGCCTATCAAAAAACTTTCATTGATCAGTTAACTACTATGAACAATGAATTGCAAACTAAAGGTGCTGATTTGGATAAAAATGCATCTACAATGACAGATGCGGTACGTCAGGCAAAAACTTCTGAATTGCAGGATATCCAAAAACGCATGAACGATTATCAAAATAACGCTCAGCAACAGGTTGATGCTAAAAAACAAGAATTGGGCAAACCAATTATTGATAAAGTATCGGCTGCTGTACAGGCAGTAGCTAAGGAAAAAGGCTACGCTTACGTACTGGATTCATCACAGGTTAGCATGATCGTATCTCCTGCCGGCGACGATTTGATGGCTGCTGTAAAATTGAAATTAGGTTTAAAATAAAATCACCTTTAAGTAAATTATATAAAGGCGTTCCGTATATACGGGACGCTTTTTTTATGTTTGTATATGTCAAATCAACCCATTGGTATTTTTGATTCGGGCTTTGGCGGGCTAACCGTGTTTCGTTCTATCATTGAGCAACTGCCCGACTATGATTATATTTATATGGGCGATAACGCCCGTGCACCTTACGGCAACCGCTCATTCAGTACCATACACCAGTATACCTGGGAGTGCGTGCAATGGATGTTTGATCAGGGTTGCCCGCTGGTGATCCTGGCGTGCAATACGGCATCGGCCAAAGCCCTGCGCACTATCCAGCAACAGGACCTTAAAAATATAGCTGATCCTACCAAAAGGGTATTAGGTGTAATTCGCCCAACGGCTGAGATCATTGGCAATTATACCAAGACCAAAGAAATTGGAGTGCTTGGTACAAAGGGAACAGTACAATCGGGATCATACCTTTTGGAGATCAATAATTTCTTCCCTGATATTAAAGTATATCAGCAAGCCTGCCCGCTTTGGGTCCCATTAATTGAAAACGGCGAATACGATAAGCCCGGTGCTGATTTCTTTGTACAATTGTACCTTGACCAGATCATGGCGCAGTCGCCCAATATTGATACCATATTGTTAGCCTGTACGCATTATCCCATCATCCAGGAAAAAATAAAAGCACACTTGCCCGAAGGCATTAATGTAGTAGGGCAGGGCGATATCGTAGCCAAAAGCCTGGTTGATTATTTAAACCGCCACCCCGAAATTGAACAAAAGATAAGCCGCAACGGCGAAAATAAGTTTTATACCACAACCGATGACACTGCCGATTTTGATCATCATGCATCCTTGTTTTTCTCGGCCCCGGTAAAATCAACATTCATATCAGCCAATGATTTGGTGAAGTGTTAGTTCCAAGTCGTCATTGCGAGTAGCCATCAGGCGGCCTGAAAAAAACGTGATGACGTATAGCGTATATTTTAGCGATGGTGTGCGGGGGGGCGCGTTAGTGATAGGAGCGGATACCGGCCTTGTGGCTAATGCCTGTGCTGTATGAGCGTATAGCACGGGCCGCAGGCAACGCCCATGTTATAAAATTGATTTTGAAAATATATCTAATAATCAATAACTTACAACGATCATGTCAGTATAAGGAACGAAGCAATCGCGAACTGTACAGGGTGAATTTGCATAGCCGCTCTGTAATTTGGGGATTGCTTCGTTCCTCCTTTTCCTGGCGCAAGTCTTGTGGGCTGGGCTAAAGGGAGGTTGACTTGTGTCTTTCAATCTCTAACACAGGTGGGACTTAAGTTAAAAACTTAAGTCATGACCAACCACGGGTTACGCTGCGCTAAACCCGCGGCAGATATCTTATTTAACCAACCACTCACCTATACAATCAACCAATCCCCAATAAGTCCTATCAACTTAATATATAATTTAATCATTCTAAATAACTCAACATTTAGTAAGTTTGCACCCTTAAGCAAATATTCCTGTTGAACTATTATTTTACATATTTTATTGCGGCAATTGGCTTGTTCAGTTTTTCGGCCTTTTTCGCTTTATTCGGTGTATATGCCGAGCGTAAAATATCAGCATTTATACAGGACAGGCTTGGCCCTACAGAAACCGGTAAATACGGTACGCTGCAAACATTGGCCGATATTTTAAAGATGCTTCAGAAAGAGCTGATCATCCCCGCAGCAGCAGATAAATGGTTGTTTATGCTGGCCCCGGCGGTAATATTCATAGCCGTATATCTTGGTTTTGCCGCATTGCCCTGGGCACCGGGACTTATCCCTTCAAAAACAAATATTGGTCTTTACTATATTTTCGCTATTATCTCTATCGAGACATTGGGGATCCTGATGGCAGGATGGGGATCAAATAATAAGTATTCGATATTGGGCGCCATGCGCTCGGCAGCCCAAATTATTTCGTATGAGATTCCTGCAGGGTTCGCCATTATATCCGTGGTGATGATTGCCCAAACACTGGATTTGCAGGTGATCTCTGCCCAACAGGGCATTTTGGCGACTGAAAAGATAAAATTTGCCGGCTTTTGGGATGTATCTCAAATAGGTGGATTATTTAGCTGGAATGTATTCCGTGCGCCACATTTATTGATCGCATTCGTGATCTATTTTATAGCTTCACTGGCCGAAAGTAACCGTGCGCCTTTTGATATCCCGGAAGCGGAATCCGAACTGGTAGCCGGCTTTCATACCGAGTTTACAGGGATCCGCTTTGCACTGGTATTTTTGGCGGAGTATTCGATGATGTTTCTGGTATCCATGATCGCGGTAATATTATTTTTAGGCGCCTGGAATACACCATTGCCAAATATAGCAGGTTTTAAACTTGCAACATGGACAACCGGTGTAGCCTGGGGAATACTATGGGTTGTATTAAAAACACTGGCGCTGGTAGCCGTACAAATGTGGATCAGATGGACATTGCCCCGTTTACGGGTTGACCAGCTGATGAACCTTTGCTGGAAAGTATTAACCCCGCTGGCTTTTGCCTGCATGTTGATATCTGGTGTGTGGAGGTTGTGGTTAATGTGATTTTTAATTTCGGATGTCGGATGTTCGATTTCGGATTTAGAAAAATTGAGATTTGTAATTAATTAAATAATAAAAAACAGGAATTAGCGGTAGCAAAGGAAACATCCTGAGCCTCGTAAAATCCTAAAAATCATGGTTCAGAAAGTAATAAAAGCGTTTACAACTGCATGGAAAGGTTTAAGTCTTACCATACGCCACCTTTTTGTGGGTAACACAAAAAGGGAGGTTGCGCCTGTAAGTGCTACAAATTACTTTAAACAACTTGAGCATGGTACCAATACCATCCAATATCCTAAACAGCAGTTGCCGGTACCTGAAGTGGGCCGCTATCAGTTGGATGTGGAAATGGATGATTGTATCGTGTGTGATCTGTGCGCTAAGGTCTGCCCGGTTAATTGCATCGATATTGAATCGATCAAGGCTACGGAAGCTATCGGCCAAACATCCGACGGTACTACCAAACGCTTGTACGCTGCCAAGTTTGATATTGATATGGCCAAGTGTATGTACTGCGGCCTGTGCACTATCGTGTGCCCAACCGAATGCATCACCATGACCAACCAGTATGATAAAACCGTTTTTCAGTTGAGCGACCTGGTTTACCAGTTTTCGGATATGACGCCCGAAGATGCGGCCGAAAAGCGTGCGCTTTTTGATAAGCAACAGGCCGAAAAGCAGGCTGCCAAATTAGCCGCCATGAAACAAAAGGAGGGTGGGGCATGACCTTAGTCCGCTTGCTGTTTTATGTAATGAGTTTTATTGCCATTGCTTCGGCTTTGTATGCCGCTTTAAGTAAAAACCTGGTCAGGAGTATTTTTATATTTTTCGTGACTTTGTTTGCATTAGCAGGCATATATGTAATTGCTCTTGCCGATTTTGTGGCGGTAACACAGGTGGTGATTTACGTGGGCGGGATTCTGGTGCTCATCCTTTTTGCTTTCATGCTTTCCGGCCGCGAAACCTTGAATGTAATTCAACGTCAGAAAGGGAAATTCATTAATATGGCTAAAGTACCGGCTGTTGTATTGGCTGTACTGTTTTTAGCGGTGATTGTGAATATTATCCTTAAGGCTGATGTCGATAACCTGCCATGGGTAAAGCAGGCTATCGCACAAAAAAATGAAATAACGCCTACCAACTCCACCATCGAAAATATCGGCATTAATTTAATGACCACTTACCTGCTGCCTTTCGAGGCTATTTCTGTTTTACTGCTGATGGCTTTGGTGGGTGCAGCGCATTTATCGCGGAAGGAGGGCAGGACATGATCACGCTAACCGATTTTTTACTGGTAGGAGCATTGCTGTTTTGTACCGGTATGCACATGATTGTCTCTAAACGTAATTCTATCCAGGTGTTGATCGGTATCGAATTAATGCTGAATGCTGCCATTTTAAATCTTGTGGCTTTTGGTAAATATGATAAGTTAAACAACGGGGGGCAAGTATTTGCCCTGTTTGCCATTGTGCTGGCGGCGGCCACAACGGCCGTAGCACTGGCTATTATCCTGAATGTTTACCGGCGGTATAAAACCATTGATCCGGATGAGATTAAAAATTTGAGGGATTAATTTGAAATGAATATGAAAACGATTCTCCTCATTATATCTGTTTTACTGCCCCTTGGGAGATTATCCGCCTACACGAATATGGGTGAGGTTGCTTCAGTTACTACAGCTGGTACAAAATATAAAGCCGAACTGCTTTATATTTTGGATGAAAAGAAAATTAAAGCTGCTGCTTTTCGTACAATAGACCCTAAAAGCATCTTACAGGTCAACGTGATGAAACCAGGGGCTGGAATAAAAAAATATGGTCCTCAGGCAAAAAACGGAGTCATCATAGTTGTTACCAAGAAATTTGCTGTTAAAGCTTATCAACAAAGATTAAGTGCGTTGTTAGATGAATACAAAAAGTATCTTAAAGAACATTACAATGATGATAAACTTTCATTTGTAATAAATGGGGTGGCATACAGGTCTTCATCCTTTGAACGCACTGGAAAACTTTATAACATGTTTTCAGATGACGCCGTATATCTCAACTCAGAGTTAAGCTTTACCACTGGACTCGACGGCATTTTATCTTCAGTAATTATCGATAGTAAAACCAATTGAGTAGCTCATTACCATATACCGATATCATCATCAGCTATGCTATTTTAGCTGTTGCTTCGCCGCTGCTAGCCGCGTTGATCAACTTTTGCCTGCCGGTAAAAAGTAAAGCAGCAGGTTGGATCTCAACGTTGGCTATTTTGGCGGGTTGCGTATCGTCTGCTATGGTGTTTGCTGCAGTTTGGGATCAGCAACCTCAGCATGTCCAAACCTTGTGGTTTACTATTGGTACTACCAAAGTTTTTGCGGGCATCTTGCTTAATAACCTTTCGGTAATGATGTTGCTGCTGGTATCGCTGATTGCCCTGCCGGTGCATATCTATTCTACGGCATATATGAAGCATGACGACAGGTACAGTCGCTATTTTACCTACCTTAGCTTCTTTTGTTTCAGCATGCTGGGATTGGTTGTGGTAGATAGCCTGGTGTTGTTCTATGCTTTGTGGGAGCTGGTAGGTTTTTCATCATACCTGCTTATCGGTTTTTGGTTCACCCGGGATAAGGCCGTACAGGCCAATAAAAAAGCCTTTATCATGAACCGCATTGGTGATATAGGATTGCTAAGTGCTATCATTATCCTATTTGCAAAGTTCCATACATTTGATATTGCCACACTTTTTATAAATGATAACCTGGTATTTAAATCGGTTATTCACGATGGGTTGTGGATCTCTGCTTCGGGCCAAATTCCGGCTGTATGGCAGTATGTTGCCTGTATTGGCGTGTTTATGGCTGTGGCTGCTAAATCGGCACAGTTCCCATTACATACCTGGCTACCGGATGCGATGGAAGGGCCTACTTCGGTCTCCGCATTGATTCACGCTGCTACAATGGTGGCTGCCGGGGTGTTTTTACTGGGCAGGGTTTACCCGCTGTTTACCGATAGTGAGTTGACCGTTTTGGCTGTTATTGGTTGTTTTACCGCGTTTATGGCGGCTACCATAGCGCTAACGCAGAACGATCTGAAACGCGTTCTGGCTTATTCAACCATATCGCAACTGGGGTACATGATCCTGGCTATGGGAGTGGGAGCTTATGGTTCGTCTTTATTCCATTTGGCTACGCACGCTTTCTTTAAATGTTTGCTGTTTTTGGTAGCCGGTGTAGTGATCCATGAAATGCAGCATATAAAGGAGGAGAATGACCTGGACATCGATCCGCAAAATATCCAGTACATGGGTGGCCTGCGTAAAAAACTGCCGCTAACGTTTATTGCCGCAGTTGTTGGGTCGCTGGCGCTTATTGGCATTCCGCTTACATCGGGCTATCTATCAAAAGACGGGATCCTGATCCAGGCTTTTGAATGGAGCGAGGGCAGAAGCGCATGGCTTAAACTGATTCCCGCATGTGCGTTATTTACCAGCTGGCTTACGGCTTTTTATGTATCAAGGCTGATAGTAAAAGTATTTTTTGGTGAGTTTCGATTATTGAAGAGCAATCCTGATGTCAAACTTCACATCAGCGATGGGGGATGGCAATACCGTGTTCCGTTGATATTACTGGCGGTTTGCAGCTTATTCCCGTTATTTTCGCTTAATCCGTTCTTTTACGAAAAAGCATGGCTGTTCGAGAGCTTGAAGCCTGCCGAGTTCATGGCCCGCGAAAATATTTATCATACCATTATCCCAATTGGGGTGAACATATTAAGCGTATTTGTGATGTACGCTGCCTATGCCATCTACGTAAAACAAAATACATTCTCATTCCTCCAAACGGGCTTCTTTTACCGCTTATCTTATAACCAATGGTATTTGGATAAGATATATAGAAAAGCGATTGTAAAGCCTATACTTGGTTTGGGTAAAACCTGCTTTTGGTTTGACAGGAACGTGATAGATGGTTTGATCCACTTAATTGAACGTACAAGCCGGATGGTTGCAAGCTTAACAGCCTGGAGCGATAAACACATTGTCGACGGATTTTTACATTTGATGGCTGCATTGGTACAAAGTATTGGCAATTTTGCACGTAAATTTCAAAACGGAAAGGTGCAGTATTACCTGTATAGTATGCTGCTCATTGTGTTGGTAATCTTTATTTTAAAAATACTGATCTGAATTTAATGAACCTGTTAACCCTACTTATATTTATACCGGTACTGTTTGCGTTGGTGATCGTGCTGCTACCATCATCGCAGCGGGGTAGTTTTAAGTATATTACGCTGCTGGCTACACTTTTGCAGTTAGGAATCAGCATATATATTTATCTTAATTTCAAAACAGGGACGGCTTCGGCGGGGGTCAATCATGAAGAGCAGTTTCAATTTGTACAAAAACTGCCGTGGATAGGTCTTAACCTGGGCAGCATGGGTAAGCTGCAGATAGATTATTTTGTAGGGATAGACGGCATTTCGGTAACACTGCTGGTAATGTCGGCACTGGTAATGGTGGTAGCTACGCTGGCCTCCTGGGAAATCAAGAGTAATCTTAAGGGCTTTTTCCTGTTATTCCTGCTGTTGGATATGGCCGTGATGGGCGTATTTTGCGCGCTGGATTTCTTCTTGTTTTACCTGTTTTATGAGCTGATGTTACTGCCGCTTTATTTCCTGATTGGGATGTGGGGTGGCGTGCGCCGGGAGTATGCAGCTATCAAGTTTTTCCTGTATACACTGTTTGGTTCGGTATTTATGTTACTGGTGATGGTTGGTTTATACCTGTCAGTAAACGACCCTGCAACCGGCAGTCATACTTTCAATATTATCCAGATGATGAACCCGGCTAATTATACTTCGGGTTCGGTATTTTCTGTGGCGGCACATCAAACCATATTAGGGATGCCGGCACGTACGGTTGGCTTTGTGGTATTGTTTATTGCATTCGCTATTAAAGTGCCGGTCGTGCCTTTACATACCTGGCTACCCGATGCACACGTTGAAGCACCTACACCGGTATCTATCATACTTGCAGGTGTGCTGCTTAAAATTGGTGGCTACGGTATTATCCGGATCTGCCTCGGGATTTTTCCGGAGATTGCCTCGTCCGGCGCTTTCTGGCTTGGTTTGATTGGTGTTATATCGATATTATACGGGGCATGCAACGCACTGGCCCAGCGCGATCTAAAACGGATGATCGCTTATTCATCGGTATCGCACATGGGCTTTGTGTTGCTGGGTATAGCTTCGCAAACTGCCGAAGGTGTAAGCGGAGCGGTCATGCAGATGGTGAGCCACGGCTTTTTATCATCAATGCTGTTCTTTTTGGTGGGTGTGGTTTATAACCGCGTACACGACAGGGATATCTACCATTTCCGCGGATTAGGTACCCAGATGCCTCAATATACGGCCTTTGTGATGGTGGCTTTTTTTGCGTCCCTGGGCTTGCCGGGCTTTTCGGCATTTGTGGCCGAAGCATTTACACTGGCCGGTACATTTAAATCGCCAACGGTTAACGGCTTGCTGCCATACTGGATGGCCGTTTGCGGTTCGGTAGGGATCTTATTAGGTGCCACCTATTTCCTGTGGACGCTACAGCGCATGTTCTTCGGAAAAGTATCACTTAAAGGCGGCGAGGTTTGGAAAATAGCGCTTACCGATGTAAGCACCCGCGAAAAGCTTGCATTGATACCGCTTGCCCTCGCAGCCCTTGCTTTAGGTTTGATGCCATCATTGGTGTTTGGAAAAATCAATGATTCGGTATTGGCATTGATACAGTTTTTACAGGCTAAATAAAAAAATAGTGTTTCAACATAAATTCATTTATGGAAAAGTGCATGCCCCTGCATCTTTTATTTACGCTGCCCCCGGCAATCCGGGCCTAAGCGAAATAACAGATGGTATGTATTTAACCGAAGAAATTATGTTTAAAAAATTATCTATCGCCGCAGCATTATTTTTAATCGCTGCAGCAACAAGGGCCGATGAAGGTCAGAAAGTAGCCTCAAAAGTTCAAAAAGTAACTGTGTTTTTAAACGGGGCACAGGTTAACCGCACCGCGTTGGTGAATATCAGTCCCGGCACTTCAACGCTGATATTTGAAAACCTGTCGCCGGGCATTGATGTACAGAGTATCCAGGTAAATGCCGGCGGGGATTTTACCATTCTTTCGGTTAACCACGAGCTTGATTTTGCCGATAATGATATCAGGCAAAAAAATATACAGACGATAGAAGCAAAAGCAAAGCAGGTAAGGAATAAGATTGCGTTGCAAAACAATATGCTCTCCATATACCAGGAAGAAACTAATACCTTAGCAAAAAATCCAATAAGCAACGGTACCAATGTTGCTTTGGATCCGGTTAAGCTGAAACAGACACTCGATTTTCAGACTGCCCGTTTAAACGAGATCAAAAAAAACCAGCAGGTGGTTAATGACCAAATTGACCTGCTTAACGACGAACTGCAAGGTTATGACAAGCAAATTGCCGAAATTAACAGGGCTGGTGTTAAAACAACCAGTAATGTTTTGGTAACGGTGTCATCAAAAGCAGCATTGCAGGCAAATTTTACCTTGAGCTATCTGGTACGTAATGCAAGCTGGTTTCCAACATATGACATTCGTGCTAAAAATGTAAACAGCCCTATAACTATTGTTTACAAAGCCAATGTATCGCAAAAAACAGGGGAGGACTGGAAAAGCGCTAAGCTTACCTTATCAACAGGCAACCCGACAGTAAATGGTGCCAAGCCCGAGCTTACACCTGCCTATCTTAACTTCGGCATGTATTATTCAGGTACAGCTGCTTCTATAACAAAAGTGATGGGCAGAGTAGTAAGCAGTGATGATGGCCAGGCCTTGCCGGGTGTTGCCATTCGCGTAAAAGGAACATCAATAGGAGCGGTAAGTGATGCCGGCGGTAACTACAGTATCCAGTTACCCAACGCCAATGCGGTGCTTACCTATAGTTTTATTGGATATGAAACATTAGAAAGGCAGGCCAACGCACCGCTGATTAATGTGGCGCTTAACCCATCTTCACGACAGCTTAGTGAAGTTGTTGTGATTGGATATGGCTCTTCATCAGAATACAGAAGTGAGCGTACAGGAGCTGTTTCTGCAATAAGGCCGAAAGCTTTGATTAACACAATTCCTATCGAAGTAAAAAAAGAAGAGAACCAAACCAATATTGAGTTTAATATCGCCAATCCTTATACTGTACCAAGCGATGGCAAGCAGTATGCGGTTGAAATAAGCCAGTATAACATTGATGCTACCTACCAGTATTATGTAGCGCCTAAACTGAGTACTGATGTGTTCCTTACGGCCCAGCTTACCAATTGGAATAAGTATAGTTTCCTCTCTGGCGAGGCTAACCTGTTTTTTGAAGGTACATACATTGGCAAATCGCTTATTAATACCGATGCTACTACCGATACGCTGAACCTATCGTTAGGCACAGATAAAAATATTGTTGTTACCCGTACGCTGGAGAAAGGTTTGGCTATGCGTCAATCATCGGGTTCAAACCAAAAAGAAACCCGTAACTGGCTTATCGACGTAAAAAACAGGAAAAGCCAATCGGTTAATTTATTGGTTGAAGACCAGGTGCCGGTTTCACAAAATAAAGACATCGAAGTAGAGGCGCAGGAAACGTCAGGCGCAAAACCTGATGCAACAACAGGCAAGGTTTCATGGAATTTCATGTTAAATTCGCTGGATGAAAAGAAGGTGAAATTAAAATACCAGGTTAAATACCCTAAAAGTCAATCAGTAATAGTACAATAAAATATAAATGCACGATCTGCTCCCCCATATATCAGCTCAGTTAACCAATGTTTTTGGCAGCATACCCTATTTCATGCCCGAAATTTATTTAATCGCGCTGTTTTTGGTAGTACTGATAACCGACCTGATATTTGGGCGCAGATCTGTAAAGCTTTGTAAAATAATAGCCTGCACCGGCTTGCTGCTTGTTCTGTTTAAAGATCTGCAGCAGGTGGCCCTGATCCTTGATGGCGACCACGTTATTTTCGGTAGTATGCTGCTGCTCAGGCGCTCGGCAGTATTCTTTAAGATCATTATCGATATACTCTCATTTGTCCTGTTGTTGAATTTTACCTGGGATGATAAGCTGAAAGCCCACCCTAAGGGAGTATCTGATCTCTACACTATATCTATTGCGTCTGTTTTAGGATTACATTTAATGGCCATGGCTATTAATTTGTTGTCGGTTTACCTTGCCATCGAAATGGTATCCGTAGCATCATACCTGATGGTGGCTTATCGCTCAGAAACTGCTTTAAGCACCGAGGCCGGTTTAAAGTACGTACTGTTTGGCGCGGCATCGTCGGCTGTTATGTTATATGGTATTTCGTTACTGTATGGTTTTAGCGGCTCGCTCGATCTGTTGAATATCGTAGCACAGCTGCCAAATGTGAACCCGGTAAGTGTATCCTTTGCCTTAATGCTGGTGCTGATAGGCATAGGCTTTAAGCTATCATTTATACCTATGCATTTTTGGGTGCCGGATGTTTACCAGGGCGCGCCCACACCCGTTACTGCATACCTTTCAACTGTACCTAAAATAGCTGCATTTGCATTATTAGTAAATGTAATGCCCCTGTTCCTTTTTTCGGTAGACTGGAAGGGAGTTGATTTTGGGATGGTTTTATCGGCCATCGGTATTATTACGATGATAGCCGGCAATTTTGCAGCTGTTTTGCAAAGCAATGTGAAAAGAATGCTGGCTTATTCAAGCATTGGCCATACGGGTTTTGCCTTAATGGCGGTAGTTACCTTCAATGTACAGGGTTTATCGTCACTTACCTATTATCTTGCGGTGTATGCTTTGGCAAATATCGGTGCTTTGGCACTTGCATCGTACTTTAATAACGTGGTTGATGCCGAAGATGTAGAAAACTATAAAGGTTTGGGTTTAAAATACCCCGCGGCTTCGGTTTGTTTTGTGATTATCCTCATTTCTCTTACCGGGATTCCGGTAACCGCCGGTTTTACCGGTAAATTGTTTGTCTTTTCGGCCGTTTATAGCGCATATGAGCAAACTCACAGCATTTGGCTGCTGGCTTTGATGATAACCGGCGCTTTAACCACTGTTGTATCGTTATTTTATTACCTTAAAATTCCTTTGTATTTATTTCTGAAAAGAACAGAAAATGCTGAAGTTGCCAGTGAAAGGTCATATAATTTGCTTGTTTTAGCTATTGTTATTAGTTTTCTGCTTGTTTTATTAGGGATTTTCCCAAATTCTATCCTGAAATATCTTTAGTTGCTGTTTTTTTTAACAAAAGTGAATTAGTTTCTTTTGTTTTTAGAAAAAACACTAACTTTCATGCCGATTTAAAACATATTTTTTCTGCATACATGAAGAGGTATTTCCCTTTTTTCCTGATCTTAGTTATACTTTCCCTTACTTTCATCTTTCCGTCGGTTGATTTTAAGGATTCCGGTCATCCCAATTTTAATACTGGTGATATTGCCTGGATGTTGATGTCGACGGCGCTGGTTTTGATCATGACCCCTGGTCTTGCATTTTTTTACGGTGGTATGGTTAACAAAAAGAACGTAATCTCAACCATGCTGCAAAGTATTGTTTGTATGGTGATCATTACGGTAATGTGGGGTATTTTCGGTTTCAGCTTAGCTTTTGGCGATAGTTTCCACGGGCTTATCGGTAATCCGTCAACTTATTTTATGATGAAAGGCATGCTGGGTAATGCAACCTGGAAGGCTGCTCCAACTATTCCGCTATTGTTATTTGCTATGTACCAGTTAAAGTTTGCCATTATTACCCCGGCACTTATCACCGGTGCATTTGCCGAGCGGATCCGATTTAACTCGTATATCATATTCCTGGTACTGTTCTCGATATTCATATTCTCACCGCTGGCGCATTGCACCTGGCATCCTGATGGTATATTAGCCAAATTTGGTGTGCTTGATTTTGCCGGTGGTACGGTAGTGCATATGTCTGCCGGATGGGCTGCATTGGCTTCTGCCTTATATTTAAAACGTCGTAACGAGGCTAACCATGCACCTGCACGTATCACTTATGTGATGATAGGTACCGGTTTGCTATGGTTTGGCTGGTTCGGTTTCAATGCCGGCTCGGCTTTTGGTGCTAATCCTTTGGCTGTTACTGCTTTGGCTACCAGTACAACAGCTTCTGCAGCTGCGGGTGTTACCTGGATCTTTTTTGATATGCTGCTTGGCCGTAAACCATCTGCAATGGGTACCTGTATCGGTGCTGTTGTAGGTTTGGTGGCTATTACGCCCGCTGCAGGCTTCGTATCGGTGCCGCACTCGCTGGCTATTGGTATCATATCGGCAGTGGTAAGTAACCTGGTTGTTGAATGGCGTACCCGCACTTCAATTGATGATACGCTGGATGTGTTCCCTTGCCACGGCGTTGGCGGTATGGTGGGGATGCTTTTAACCGGTGTGTTTGCCAGCCAGCACGTAAATGCTAACAATACAACCGGTAACGGTTTGTTCTTCGGCGAAACCCACCTGTTTATTGTACAATTGGTGGCATTAATCTGCGTATCTATATTCGCGTTCTTCGGTTCGTTACTGCTGTTGAAGATCACCGACATGATCTCGCCATTAAGGGTATCGGCCGAAGAAGAAGAGCAAGGCCTTGACCTTAGCCAACACGGCGAAAAACTATAACAATACTTTCAAACCAATCAATTAACCTAAGAAATTTCTGGCCCAAAAGGCCGGATTTTTTGTTTTAAGAACAAAATACTTTATTGTCTTAGCTCAAGTTTTGTGGGATGGAATAAGCGTTGGATAACTTGGGCTGCGGAGTCACAAGTCAGCCCGGCAAAAGCCTCTACTCAAGACTTGCGCCAAAAAAAGTGATGCGGTATAAAAGAAATGTCATTGCGAGCGCAGCGTGGCAATCGCATACTATACAGAGCGGCTATGCCTCCGTGCAATTGCCTTGTACCTTATAATGACGTGATTGTAAGTTGTTTATTATTAAATATATTTTTAAAATCGATTTTATAACATGGGCGTTGCCTGCGGCCCTGGCTTTCCGTTACAAGTCCTCGCCTTTCCTGTCCTCACTCCCTACACACACTGTGGGCTTTACACTGCAATCCCCAACGCGGCCTCCGCACAATATCCCTAAAATATATTTTGCACGTCATTACGATTTTTTCCAGGGGGCTTTCTGGTGGTTACTCGACATGGTTTTAAGTTAAATTAAAAAAATAAACCCCTCTTTGCAAAGCAAAGAGGGGCAACACGCGTAGCGACGTTGGGTGGATTACTTTAATCAGCAAATTCGGCAACCAAATTGTTTACCGGGTCGTCCACCCGTTTGATATGGATGTTATTAACCGGCTTTACTACCAGTGGGATCTTTTCAACGCGTGTTTCGCTGGTGTCTAAGCCAAAAGCTTTAGCTTCAGACTGGGCCAATTTTTTGATGGCAAAATAACTGTTCAGGATAAAACCTTCGGATACACTGAACAGGTTATTGTATGACAGGAATTTTTCCATGATCACAAACCTGAAATCGGCAGCCATTTTATATTGTTTTAATGATGGATAATTGCTGGTGATATCAATCTCTCCACGCTCAACCATGTCCTCAACCACTTTGCGGAACAATACGTTTACCCGCGGCTGGATCCTGAAGCCCAAACGGAACTCCACGCGGATAACTTTGCCCGGCTCAATCTGGTCAACACTGTATTCCATGGTGTAAGGCTCATCTGTACGTTCAATATGTACAAACCAATAAGTGTCGGCTCGTTTTGGCCTGCGGCTCATGATAGAGTAAATGATCTTCTCTTCTATTTGTTTACTGTTATTGGCCTTGGTTAAATAAATAAGATGGGTTGCATATTTATTTACTGTTGTATCGTTACTCAGTGCATTCAGCAACGGAAGCTTTTCTTTGATATCGGTAAAATTAAGGAAACGGTTATTTATTTTACGTGCCTTAAACCAGGTGTACATGGTAAAGATCAATCCAACTTCAAATCCTACAAAGAATAAACGTTTTAATATTTTAACTGCGTTAGCTACAAAAAAGGAGAACTCCACAGTTACAAATACGCATAGGATAATGGTAACCAGCCATACCGGCCAATGCTTTACATAACGCATAAAGTAATACATTAAAATGGTGGTACTGAGCATGGCAATAGTAATACTAAAGCCGTAAGCAGCAGTCATAGCGCTTGAGGTACGGAAATACAACGACACCAGGATACAGCCAATGCATAGCATCCAGTTAATGCTCGGGATATAGATTTGTCCGCGAATGTTTGACGGATATTTAATGGTAATCCGCGGCCAGAAGTTCATGCTTACCGCCTCGCTGATGAGCGTAAAAGAACCGCTGATCAATGCCTGGCTGGCAATAATGGTAGCCATTGTGGCCAATGCAACTGCCGGTAGTAAGAAAGCATGGGGCACAATTTCAAAGAAAGGGTTAACACCGGTAAAATCTTTGCCAGGCGCTTGTGACAGCACCCATGCACCCTGCCCGAGATAGTTTAATATCAGGGTTGTTTTTACAAAGATCCAGCTTACCTGGATATTACGCCTGCCGCAGTGGCCCAAATCAGAGTATAAAGCTTCGGCGCCTGTTGTACACAAAAACACCGCGCCCAGCAGCCAGAAACCTTTAGGATGATCCATCAGTAAGCGGGCTCCATAGTATGGGTTAAGGGCTTTAAAAATGGATGGAAAGTGTGCAACCTGCATAGTGCCCAATATGCCTAACATGATAAACCACATCAACATCACCGGTCCGAATGCCGAGCCAACCACCTTGGTGCCAAACTGCTGAAAAAAGAACAGCAATAAAATAATGGTAATTACAATAATGAGGATGAGGTTATTACCGGGCACTATCACCGTTGAAAATGCCGGTACCAAATTTAAGCCTTCAATGGCAGAGGTTACGGAAATGGGCGGCGTAATGATACCATCGGCCAATAGAGTGCCTGCACCTATAATTGCAGGAATGGCCAACCATTTGCCATAGCGCCTAACCAGTGCGTAGAGCGAAAAAATGCCGCCTTCGCCTTTGTTATCGGCCTGCAGTGTAATAACAATGTATTTGAAAGTGGTTTGGAGGGTTAATGTCCAAAAGATACAGGAAATGGAACCTAATACCAGCGCTGGGTTTACTTTACCACCTTCAACCAGTAAAGTTTGAAAAACGTAAAGGGGAGACGTACCGATATCGCCAAAAATAATGCCGAGGGTAACGATTAAACCTGCAAAAGTGAGTTGCTTGACGTGCGAATTCATGAATTGTATAAATTGTTAGGGGAAAAAGAAGAAGTGATACCTGCTGCGGAAATGGAATTTATGGTCCATTTTATAACTTTTGCCGCTGCGGCGATAAACAATGTCATTTTAAATTGTATTTGTACTATGAACCCGCATGGCCAATAAGCGTGCCAGTGGAATTTATTTTTATTTAGATGTTTGTTTTACAGTTGCTTATCAAAATGAGAATGATTTTCTCATTTTGAGTAAAAGCTATCAAAATGATAGCTTTTATCATTTTGAGAATAATCCGGGAGTGGTGTTTTTATCGTGATATTGCAGATATTTGGGTATGGATCTATTCAATAACGATCAACTTAACTTGTTTGGCGGGTCGAAAAACTTGTTGCCTTTTGATGGCGAGGTGTTATTATACCCGCACTTTTTTAAACAAGATGTATTTGAGCAATTGGTGAATGAAGTTCCATGGAAGCAGGATAAAATGAAGATCTATGGTAAGGAAATAAATTTCCCCCGGCTTACGGCCTGGTATGGCGAAAGCGATGAAGTGTACGTGTACTCCGGAGTAGTGAACGTTCCGGTTAAGTTTAGTCCGCTGCTTGGCGGCATTAAGCAGGCGGCAGAGCAGCAATGCGGGCACCGGTTCAATACTGCTTTGATCAATTATTATCGCAATGGCAACGACAGCATGGGCTGGCACAGCGATGATGAAACCGAGCTTGGAGGCAATCCGGTTATTGCCTCAGTATCATTCGGTGCTTCGCGAATTTTTCAGTTTAAACATAAGCAGCAAAAAAATGCCAAAGTTTCTATCAACCTCAATAATGGCGATCTGCTAATCATGCAGGGGGAAACACAACATCACTGGCTTCACCAGGTGCCCAAAACAGGCAGGATACAAGGGGCGAGGATTAATATTACGTTTAGGTATATAGGACAAGGTTTTTTGTATTTACGGTAGTGCACTGGTCGAAGTTTAACGAGAGCGTAACTTCGATCCAAAATCAGTTAATCTTTCAGTTTAACTTCACGTTGTTGGTGTTGCCATCATAGGTGTTGGGGAGATTTAAAAAGCAGGGGATTGTGCGATTCCCTTCCCTGGGAAAGTGTAGGGAGGGGTTTCGCCAGCAGACTTATCTGCTTTAATGACGCATAACCCCTCCCAGCCAATGCACATCCCACCTCACCCCTCCCCAAGGAGGGAATTAAAAAATCTTCCGAATACCAACAACGGCGAAAAGTCACGCTATCGCTAAACTTCGACCGGTAAAGATTCATTGCCGTCGGTTTTAACCGATGGTCAAAGGCAGGCCACGTAGGGCTTTAGCCAAAATCTCATAGGTGATTTTGTAACATCCCAAACAAACTGCTATCTTACATTAACATTACTGACCTTATGAAAAGACATTTATTATTATTTGCCGCTGTTTCGGCCTTGATAACCAATGCCCGGGCTCAAACCGACTTACCTGTTGATAGCGGAACTTTCTTCCTGCATAAATTTGAACAGCATATCGGCAAGGAGACGTACTATGTGCACAAGTATAAAGATGCTGTTCATTATAACATTGATTTCAAATTTGTTGATCGAGGTTCGGCGGTGCCCCTTACTGCCGAACTAAAAGTAAACCCCGCAGTTGAGCCATTAGAACTGACCATAAAAGGCAATACCTCAAGATTTTCGACCATTGACGATAAAATAACCATTCGCGGAGGGGAAGCGTCAATCAGGGTTAATGATTCGTCGTATACACAAAAAGTACTGCCACTCAGCTTTCCGGTAGCTGGCTATTCTCCGGGTACTGTGCAACAGGTGCTCATTCAATACTGGAATAAGCACAAACAGCCCGAAAGTATCCATACCCTGCCGTTTGGGGCTGTACAGATCAAAAGATCAGGCACTGATCAGCTTACTTTCAATGGCAAGCCGCTTACTTTAAACCGGCTTACCATAAGCGGACTGGTTTGGGGTAATGAGCTGGTTTGGACGGATAATGGAGGGAAGCTTATTTGCCTGATCACAAATGATGCCGAAGGCGATAAACTGGAAATGATGCGCGTGCCTTATGAAGCGTTATTGCCGCAACTCATTAGCAAGGCCGCAACTTATGGTATGGAGCTGTTTGCCAAAGCAACTGCGCCAACGGGTAAAGTTGATAAGCTAATAGCTGTTACCGGCGGGAACCTGGTTGATGTAAATACAGGTACGAGTACGCCAGACGCTGTTGTGTTGATAGAAAATGGCATTATCAAACAAACAGGCAAAGTTGGCGAGGTTAAAATACCGGCGGGAGCTAAGATGATTGATGCTAAGGGAAAATCTATTTTACCCGGCCTGTGGGATATGCACGCACACTTTGAACAAGCCGAGTGGGGACCGGCCTATCTTGCAGCGGGGGTAACCACTGTGCGCGATTGTGGCAATGAATTTGGTTATATCAATGCTATAAAAGCGGCAATTGATGGAGGTAAAGGCGTTGGCCCTAATATTATTAAAGCCGGTATCATTGACGGCAAAGGGCCGTATGCATTGGGTATAATCCAGGCCGATACAAAGGAAGAGGCAATTAAGGCGGTTGACCGTTATAAAGAAAACGGCTTTCAACAAATCAAGATCTACAGCTCGGTAAAGCCCGCCATAGTTAAAGTTATTTGTGACGAGGCGCACCGGTTGGGTTTAACTGTAACAGGCCATATCCCCAACGGGATGCGCCTGCAACAGGGCGTGGATTCGGGGATGAATATGGTTAACCATGTACAGTACGTGTATTCCATCATGAAACGGGATAAGGACAGGTCTGTTATTTTTGATGATTCTGTAAGTATAGCAGCCGTTAAGTTTATAAAAGACCATAACGTGGTTATTGACCCTACGGTTGGTGTTTTTGAGCTGGCCCTGCGCAATGTTAAGGACGATATAACCAAACTTGAACCTAACTATTATAACCTGCCACTGCCGCTTCAGGCCTTGTTTAAAAATATGGGCGAAGAACCTGCACAGGCGGCTAAGGTTAAGCCCTTGTATGAAAGTATGAAGAAAACGGTTAAGGTATTGTATGATGCCGGAGTTACCATTGTTGCGGGGACAGATATGGGTTTCCCCGGTTATAGCCTTGACAGGGAGTTGGAGCTTTATGTGGAAGCTGGTCTCACTCCTGCACAGGCTATCAAAACAGCAACGATAACACCTGCTGCCGTGATGAGCCTTGATAAAATAACGGGTTCAATTGAAGTGGGCAAGCAAGCCGATCTTGTGATTATCGATGGCGATCCACTCAAGAATATCAGCAATATCAGGAAAGTATCAGTAGTAATAAAACAAGGCAGGATCTATGATCCGGTTAAGTTACACCGGATGGTTGGGTTTAAAAATTAAGTTATTAGTTGTTGAATTGATTGGCTGAATAGTTGGTTTTCAGTGTAATTACCTTGCATTTAATTGGCTATTTACCCAATCGGCAGAACAAAAAACAAACTACTAATTAATGACAATTGGATGTAGGCATAGTTAATTTAAAAATGATACCTTTGCAGCCTCATTCCGAATCATGAGCGATCAGATTAAACATGAATGCGGTGTGGCATTTATCCGCTTACTAAAGCCACTATCTTATTATCAGAAAAAGTACGGAACTGCACTGTACGGCCTGAACAAACTTTACCTTTTAATGGAAAAACAGCACAACCGCGGCCAGGATGGCGCAGGTGTTGCTACCATTAAACTGGATATCGAACCGGGCAAAAGGTACATCAGCCGTCACCGCTCAATGGCTTCAAATGCTGTTGCTGATATTTTTGAATACATCCAAAAGAAATTTGCGGAAATTCAGAAAGAAACTCCCGAAAAGCTGGCCGATGCCGAATGGCTTAAAGAACACGTTAGTTTTACCGGCGAGGTTTTGTTAGGGCACCTGCGTTATGGTACCCATGGCAAAAACAGCATTGAAAGCTGCCACCCTTTTTTAAGGCAAAATAACTGGATGACCCGTAACCTGGTTATTGCAGGTAATTTTAACATGACCAATGTTGATGAGTTACTGCAACAACTGTACGCTTTGGGCCAGCATCCGAAAGAAAAAGCCGATACGGTTACCGTGCTCGAAAAAATAGGACACTTTATTGATACCGAAAACCAGGGTTTGTTTGATCAGTACAAACGCGAAGGATTGGACGATAACAGGGAAATCAGTAAGCTTATAGCTAATGATATGGATGTTGCCAAGATCCTGCGTAAATCTGCCAAAAACTGGGATGGTGGCTATACCATTGCCGGCATCCTTGGTCATGGTGACGCTTTTGTAATGCGCGACCCTGCTGGCATTCGCCCGGCTTATTATTATTATAATGACGAGATCGTTGTTGCTGCTTCTGAGCGTCCTGCTATCCAAACTGCCTTTAACATACCGATGGAACAGATCAGGGAAATTCGCCCGGGTCATGCTTTGATCGTTAAAAAGAATGGTAAGATAACCGAAGATATGTTTAGCGAGCCGCAGGAAAGAAAAGCTTGCTCGTTCGAGCGGATTTACTTTTCACGCGGAAGCGATGCGGCCATTTACCGTGAGCGTAAACAATTAGGTCGCCTGCTTTGTCCGCAAATATTGGATTTTGTTGATCACGATATCAAAAACACTGTTTTCTCGTACATTCCTAACACTGCCGAAGTTGCTTTTTACGGCATGGTTGAAGGTATGCATAAGTACGTGAAGAAATATCAGCACGAGGAATTAGTGAAACTTGGAGCAGATATTACCGAAGAGAAGGTTGCCGAAATACTTCAGGTTGCGCCGCGTGTTGAAAAGATCGCCATTAAAGACGTTAAGCTCCGCACGTTCATTACGCAGGATGCCGACCGTAGCGAAATGGTGGCTCACGTATATGATACCACTTACGGGTTGATCAAAAAAGGCACTGATACCTTAGTGGTATTGGATGACTCAATTGTTCGTGGTACTACATTGAAACAAAGTATCCTGAAAATTTTGGACAGGCTTGGCCCTAAAAAGGTTGTTGTAGTTTCATCTGCTCCGCAGATCCGTTATCCTGACTGCTACGGTATCGATATGTCGCGCATGGGTGAGTTTGTTGCTTTTGAAGCAGCAATTAGCCTGTTGAAAGAAATGGATAGGGAAGATGTGATCCTGGATGTTTACCAAAAATGTAAAGACAGCCAGAAATTACCGAAAGAGCAGGTTGTGAACTATGTTAAAGAGATTTATGCTATGTTCACCGATCAGCAGATCTCTGATCGTATCGCTCAGATCATTACCCCTAAAAATGTTAACTGCGAGGTACAGGTAATTTATCAAACTTTAGATAACCTGCACATTGCTTGTCCTGATAACTTGGGCGATTGGTATTTTAGTGGGGATTATCCAACTCCGGGTGGTAACAAGGTTGTTAACCGCGCCTTTGTCAACTGGATGGAAGGTAAAAACCAAAGAGCTTACATGTAAAGCCAAGCCCCCTAACCCCCTAAAGGGGGAATGATATACGAGGCGATGAATTTTCATCGCCTTTTTTGTTTTGAAAAATTAGCCATTTTTCTAATGAATATAAAAGCGTCATTGCGAGGTACGAAAACTATGTTGGTATTGTCGCCACAGTTGTTCGGAGAATGAAATTATCTGTTAAAAAACGTATGTCATTGCGAGCGCAGCGCGGCAATCTCGTAGCCAATGCATATCCGCTCTGTATAACTACGAGATTGCTTCGTCGTTCCTCCTCGCAATGACATGGATTTTTAAACCAACAACGGAGGCAGTGAGATAGGAAATAAGATAAGAGAAAACCCTTACGACCCTGCCGGTGCCGCAAATACAAAATGAGTAACCAGCTTATCAATCAACACTAATGAAGCGATAATAAGCGCAATCCCTGCAACCTCATTTAAACGATGAATAAATTTAACCGAAATACGTGCCCTGAGTTTATTGGCGTAGAATGCTTTGAGGGTATCCATACCAAACTGGATGATCAATATGGTTAAAAACATAACGGCTATATGAAAGGACCTGTGGGGGGTACCTACCAGGAATGTTGTACTGGCTGCACCGATTACCACTGTCCAGTGGAAGAGGAGGGTAGGGTTAAAAATGCACATCAGGAAGCCTTTGAGCACATAACCAAAACGGTCGGCACTTGAGGGTACTTTATTTTCGTAATTGATCTCGCTTTTCTTGAACATGTAATACAGGCCAAGTGCAAATAATATGGCGCTGCCTACAACACCGGCTATGACTTTAGTATGGTCGGATACATCGATATATTGCGAGCCGAACAGGATTGCGCCTACAAAAACCACGTCGCTGCAAACCACGCCAAGGGCAAGCGAAACACCGGCATGAAAACCTTTTTCGATACTGGTTTTAATGAGCGCAAAAAAAACCGGGCCGGTAATAAACGTAAGTACTAATCCAAACCCGATACCCGAAACAATGGCTTTTATCATTAAGTTAAGCTTTGTTCTTTTTTGAACATTGCGAATATGCAATTTTATCTCATAAACAACGAAAGTTAAAATTGTGATTTAATTTATTTAAAAAAGAGACGAGAGTTTTACCAAAATTGAATTATGTTTAGAGATTCAAAAATCAAATTAGTACAACCTACTTTAAAATGGAACAAAACAATGCTAAGAACTACGGTACAGCCCTGTATACGCTGATTACCGTGTTTTTCTTTTGGGGCTTTTTAGCAGCCTCTAACGGTATTTTCATACCTTTCTGTAAAGAGCACTTTCACCTTACCCAGTTCGAATCCCAATTAATTGACTTTACCTTTTATGGTGGATATTTCATTGGTTCACTGATACTTTACTTTGCTTCACAAGCCAGCAAGGTTGATATCATGAATAAGTTAGGTTATAAAAACGGTATTATTTTAGGTCTTGTTATTTCGGCCGTTGGAGCTTTAGGGATGATCCCTGCTGTAGCCTCCGGCGCGTTTGGTTTTATCCTGGCTGTATTCTTTATTATAGCAGTTGGATTTTCATTGCAACAAACAGCAGCAAACCCATTTGTTGTTGCGTTAGGCCCGCCAGAGACAGGTTCAAACCGTTTGAATTTTGCAGGCAGTATCAATAACATTGGGGCATTATTAGGCCCGGTTGTAGTAGGCGTAGTATTATTTGGTTCGGCAACCGCTAAAACAGCAGCTGCTGATGTTAAAATATCATCAATTAATAACCTGTATTATTTGTTGGCCGGCTTATTTATTGCTGTCGCTTTATTCTTCTGGGTCTCGAACCTGCCAAAGGTTACCAGCGATGAAAAGATCGAATCAAGCTCAAAAGCAAATACACCGTTACTGGTAATGTTTGTAGCGTTTTGCTTAATTCTTGCTGCCGATCCTATCAGCAAGGCTACCGGCATACCAAGTCAGTATTTTGTATATGCTTCATTGGCTATAATCATTTTTACGCTGATAGGTACTATTTTCGCCGCCAAAAAGAACAAAGAAGGCTGGGGAGCTATGCAGTACCCTCAGTTGATATTAGGTATGCTGGCCATATTTACTTATGTAGGCACCGAGGTAACGATTCAAAGTAATATGGGCGCTTTATTAAAAACGCCTGAATTTGGTTCTTTCGCCGAGTCTGATATTGCACCTTATATTTCCTTATACTGGGGTAGTTTGATGATTGGCCGTTTTGCCGGTTCGATAGATGCATTCAACCTTTCAAAATCAGTTAAATACATATTATATGTATTGATCCCTTTCCTTGCTTTTGGTATTGTATTGCTGGTGAATGCTGCCACAGGCGTTAATGTAAGTAACCTGTATGCTTATGCAGTTTGTGTAGCTATCCTGGTTGTGGCTTTCTTTATCGGGCAGCAAAAACCAACCCGTACTTTATCGGTACTTGGTTTATTGGGTGTAGCATTTATGCTTGCTGGTTTATTTACTACAGGTAAGGTTGCAACCTTCGCTTTCATTAGTGGTGGTTTATGCTGCTCTATCATGTGGCCATCTATCTTTTCATTGGCAATTACGGGTTTAGGTAAATATACCAGCCAGGGCTCGGCGTTCCTGATCATGATGATTTTGGGTGGTTCAATCATTCCGCCGCTGCAAGGTAAAATTGCCGATGGAGCAACCGGCGTTATCCCGGGCGTGAGCGGTATCCACTTCTCGTACATTGTGCCGGTAATTGGCTTTGCATACCTTGCTTATTTTGCATGGAAAGTAAGCCGCGAACTTCGCAGCCAGGGCATCGACCTTGACCACGTTGAAGTTAAAGGCGGACATTAATATTTAACGCTCATTAATCATTGGGTCATTAAGTCATTTTAAATGAAGTAATGACCCAATGACGTTTAATGACATAATGAATTAAACTATGAAACCCAGCTTCGATCAGATTTTTATGAACCTGGCCACAGATCTGGCCGAGCGGTCGCACTGTGTTAAGGCACATGTGGGAGCGGTTTTAACGCGTGATACCAGGATCATCTCTATTGGCTATAATGGTCCGCCGGCAGGTACGCACAATTGTGATGTAGAATGGCCTGAAACAGGTTGCGCACGCGATTCGAAAGGGAGTTGCTCATTGGCACTACATGCCGAAGAAAACGCGATACTATACGCCGTAAAAAACGGTGCAAGGCTTGAAGGGGCTACGTTGTATACTACACTATCACCGTGCTTACCTTGTGCAAGGCTCATTTATTCGGCAGGGATAACCCAGGTTTACTACGATAAATCGTATGCAGAATATAAAGGCCTGGCAAGTGATGAGGGGGTGGATTTTTTGAACCGGTTTGGGGTTAAGGCAGAGAAGTTTGACCGTTGATGGTTTTGATTGCGTTGATTTCGCTGATATATTTTAAAACCCTGATTTGCTTGATTAAAAGATCTCCTGATACATTTTTGCAGTATCAGGAAATCCTCTAATCCTGAAAATCATGGTTCCCACTACTCCGCAATAAACGGTTCGATATGGCTTATGGCAAACATGAGTTGTTCGTCCTGGCTCAGGTCGGTGTTATCTAATATAATGGCATCTTCGGCACGGGTAAGCGGGCTTTCTTCGCGGGTGGTATCCTGGTAATCGCGGTGGGCCAGGTTATCAAAAACTTCTTCTAATGTAATGTTAGGGTTAGTTGGCAACAACTCCTTATAGCGGCGTTCGGCGCGAATCTTCGGATCGGCAGTCATAAACAGCTTTACCTGTGCGTCCGGGAACACCACTGTACCGATATCCCTGCCATCCATAATGATGTTTTTTGAACGGCCTAATCGCTGTTGCTGTCTTACCATTGCCACACGCACTTCTTTAATGGCAGCTACCGAACTAACTTTTTCGGCCACATGCATTTGGCGGATCTCATCAGACACATCCTCTTCATTTAAAGTGATAAAGGTTTTATGGTTTTGCGTATGGAAGTTAAGATGGATATTATGCAAGGCCTCGGCTATCTGGGCATGGTTTTCAAGATCAATGTTATGCCTTAAAAAATATAAGGTTACGGCGCGGTACATAGCGCCGCTATCTACATAAATAAAATGAAGCTCTTTTGCTAAGGCTTTTGCCAGGGTGCTTTTTCCGCACGAAGAATAACCATCAATGGCTACTACGATGTTGTTGTTCATAGAACTGCTAAAATAGCAAATTATTAGTAAATGCCCCGACAGAGCTAACTCAATTAGGCTTATTTTTGAGGATGAATTTTACAAAAGCCGATCTCCAAAAGGAAACTACCTATAAAGCATCAAGAAGCGGCGGAAAGGGCGGCCAAAACGTTAACAAGGTTTCGAGCAAGGTTGAACTGTTATTTTCAATAGCTTCATCTGCATTGTTTACCGATGAGGAAAAACAACTGCTAACTGAAAAACTGCAAAACAGGCTTAATAAAGATGGCTATGTACAGGTAATATGCGATGAAGAGCGCAGCCAGTATCTCAATAAGGAGAAAGCGATTGAAAGGCTAATATCACTGTTAACAAAGGCCCTTCAAAAGCCCAAAATGCGTAAGCCAACCAAAGTAAGCAAAGCCGCCAAAGCATCAAGGCTGGATAATAAGAAAATGCAATCGGCGAAGAAAGAGAACAGGAAAGTTGGGTTTAGGGAGTAGTTAATTTGAAAATGCGCTAATTTGAAAATTTGAAAATGAAAAGTACCTATGTAAGCTTAATTGAGCCACCGATTCTGTGAAAAATGGCAGGCCCATCTTCAAATTTTCAAATCAACACATTTTCAAATTACAACATTACTTAAACCTGTAAAACCCGGTAATTGATCCCCATTGGTGCGAGCGGATCATCTCCTTGGCATCTTTGGTATGGAATATCGCAGCTATATCAAATGCAAAACGACTGGTGGTAAAAGCTACGCCCACCTGCTGGCTAAATATAAATGGTTTCTTCTCCGACACAACCTCCAGGCTATTAGGATCGTCATGTTTGCGGAACAGGCTACCTTGTATGGTGGCATCATAGCCAACCAAATTGGCTAAAGGTTTGTAATAGAAAAAGATCTCATGCTTATGCAATAACTTTTCTTCGCCTCCGGTTGATACTGTACTTTGGGTACTGATAGAATTAAATAGCTGGTTGAAGTTGCCTATGCGTACAAAACCACCTGCACCTGCGCCGGTAAAGCCGTTACCCAGGTTGGCGTATGAACTAAAACTAAGGTCGATCCAGGAAGCGCGGGCCAGTAATTTATTATATTCGGCCGATAGGTTTAGCTCTACGTCGTTTTTGATCTGGTATTGCCAGCCGTTAAGCTGGTAAAAACCAAATGTGTTGTGGATAAGCTTTTGAACGGGTTCGCCACCTGCGGCAGGGCCTACTACACCCAATTGGGCACCAAGCTTGAGGTTGCTTTCGTTTTTATAAAGAAAGTTAAGTGTAGAACCCAAATAAGTATATGCGGCAAATGGCCTGTCGATATCAAAAGGGCCGCGAACATAGCCCGATTGCGGGTTAAACATTTTTTGCCCCAATTCAAATCCTAAAACTTTGTTTTGAAGATCGTTTTCGGTTGGTTTTACTGTTAAAGCTTTTCGGTAATAAAAGAAAATACCATTGGTGTAATACCTGTCAGATCCCTGACCAAGGAATGAATCATTATCAGACTGGATACCAAATTCGTGACCGCGGGTTTGTGCAAATAAACAGGTAGCGCTTAGCAGGCATACCAGTGTTAAAAATAGTTTATTAGGCATTGGGGTTTAGTATAGTATATGCGTGCTAATATATAAAAAAGACAATGCAAATAAAGTAGTTATAAATTACGTGCTTGAAATTGTATAACCGGGATCAAGTTTTCTTAAATCCATTTTGAGAGAGGAGATGGATACACTTTTTGAAACGGAGCGTTTTAAAAAAGAATTGTCATTTCGACGAACCAATTGAGAAATGCGTGGGGGGTGAGGAGAAATCTTATACGCCGTTTATGACCGCCAAACGGGGTGTATAAGATTTCTCTTTCGCCCCGGCACACTGCCCCGCCCTTGCTCAATCGAAATGACAATTTTTTTATAGAAGAAAGTATTCACATCGTGGGCTATCAGAAGCACAGCCTTTAAAACAAAAAAGGATTCAACGCGTACTATGAATCCTTTTTTGTTTGGTTAAGCAGGCCGCTTAATTAACGGCCGCTTTATCGTCTTCTTTAACAGTAAGGTCAATGGGCTTTTTAACCTTTTCGTTAAGCAAAGCAAGCGTTATTACATCTCTCATATCGGTAACGTAATGGAAATTAAGGTCCTTTATATAATCTTCTTTGATTTCCAGGATATCCTTTTGGTTTGATTTGCACAGGATAATTTCTTTGATATTAGCACGTTTGGCTGCCAGGATCTTTTCTTTGATACCGCCTACAGGTAATACACGGCCGCGGAGTGTGATCTCACCTGTCATAGCCAGATTAGGTTTTACTTTACGCTGTGTAAATGCTGATACCAATGCAGTAAGCATGGTGACTCCTGCCGATGGTCCGTCTTTTGGGGTAGCGCCGGCCGGTACGTGTACGTGTACATCCCACTGATCAAACAGTTTGGGGTTGATATCAAAATCAGCAGCATGTGCACGCAAATAGGCGAGGGCAATGGTTACTGATTCCTTCATCACATCACCAAGACTACCTGTTAGCGTTAAACGTCCTTTTCCGGGACTTAAACTCGCTTCAATGAACAGGATGTCGCCTCCAACAGAAGTCCAGGCCAGGCCTGTTACAACGCCGGCTACGTCATTGCCTTCATAAAGGTCTTTATCAAAAATAGGTGCCCCTAATATTTTCTCAATATCTTTTTTGCTTACAGCACTGTTGTATGGCTCTTCCATAGCTATGTTTTTAGCTACGCCGCGTACAACCGAACCTATCTTTTTTTCCAGTGAACGCACGCCCGATTCGCGGGTATAATCCACAATTACCTTTTCAAGCACATCGGCTTTAAGGCTTACGTCTTTTATTTTTAAGCCATGGGCCTCACGCTGTTTTGGTACAAGGTGTTGTTTGGCTATCTCAATTTTTTCTTCAATGGTGTAACCATTCACCTCAATGATCTCCATCCTGTCTAACAGGGCCGGCTGAATGGTGCTTAAAGAGTTGGCGGTAGCTATAAACATTACGTTCGACAGGTCGTAATCCATCTCCACATAATGATCAGAAAAAGTGCCGTTTTGTTCAGGATCGAGCACCTCAAGCAGGGCAGATGATGGATCGCCCCTGAAATCGTTGCCTACTTTATCTATCTCATCTAAAATAAATACCGGGTTTGAAGCGCCTGCTTTTTTTATGGATTGGATAATGCGGCCCGGCATAGCACCAATATATGTTTTACGGTGACCGCGGATCTCGGCCTCGTCGCGAATACCGCCCAACGCCATGCGCACATATTTACGGCCCAAAGCTTTGGCTATTGATTTACCCAACGATGTTTTACCAACTCCCGGGGGGCCTACCAAACAAAGAATAGGCGCTTTCATGTCATGCTTCAATTTAAGCACGGCCAGATATTCGATAATACGTTGTTTTACCTTATCCAAACCAAAGTGATCTTTATCAAGGATCCTTTGTGCACGCTTAAGGTCGAAGTTATCTTTTGTGAATTCGTTCCATGGCAAATCAAGCAGCAATTCAAGGTAGTTGATCTGTACAGAATAATCGGCGGCTGCAGGATTGGTACGGGCGAGCTTTTCAAGCTCTTTGGTGAAATGGTCTTTAACTTCTTTAGCCCATTTCTTTTTAACGGCGCGCTGGCGCAGGCTCTCAATTTCCAGATCAGGTGTGTTACCGCCAAGCTCTTCCTGTATGGTTTTAAGCTGCTGATTAAGGAAATAATCCCTTTGCTGCTTATCCAAATCGACACGTACTTTGGTCTGGATTTGATTTTTCAGTTCCAGCATTTGCAGGTCGAGCGTTAAGTGCTCCAGCACCAGGTTGGCCCGTTCGCGCAGATTGGCAATTTCGAGCAAATGTTGTTTGGCTGTCATATCAGCATTCATGTTTGATGATATGAAGTTGATCAGGAACGAAGTGCTCTCGATATTGCGGATAGCTATGCCTGCTTCGCTCGGGATATTTGGCGAAAGTTGGATAATACTCATGGCCATATCCTTAATGGACGATACCATGGCTTTAAACTCCTTGTCTTCCTTAGCTTTTATTTCATGGAAAGGCTCAACTGTAGCTTTTATATAAGGCTCGCTTTGTACTTCTTCTTTTAAATAAAAACGTTTTTTGCCTTGTATAATAACGGTTGTATTACCATCGGGCATTTGCAGCATTTTTACAATGAGTGCTATGGTGCCAACTTTATTAAGCTGATCAAAGGTAGGGTCTTCAATACCCACATCCTGTTGCGAAACTACCCCAATCATGCGGCTGCCTTTATTGGCATCGCGAATTAGTTTTATTGATTTGTCCCTTCCAACTGTAATTGGGATCACAACACCAGGAAAAAGTACTGTATTGCGTAAGGGTAAAATAGGCATTACATCGGGAAGCTCCTCATTATTCATCTCCTCCTCATCTTCCGATGACATTAACGGGAAAAATTCTGAATCCTCATTTATAACCGGTAAAGCACTTTTAAAATCAAACGGATCGAAGTTCATTAATTATATTTTATAGAATAAAACGCCATGTTGTCAGCCTGCAAAATAGTATCTACGTCAATTACAGGTTAAATTGCGATTATAAATCGCACCTTACTATGGTTCAAGAGCTGTGCCAAGTTGTGCCAATAACCGGTAATAAATAATACGTTGATTTAACGTGTTGGTTATATGTTTGTTACAAATTTATGGCAAGTATTGTAAATAATTAAGATTTTATTGGTAAAGATGAAAAAAAGTCATAGTATCGCTGTTCACAATTTTATGCACATGTGAAATATTTTTTCACAAAACTGTTATATGGCATAATAATTTGATGCATTGATAGTTAATATAATACCATTTTTGTTTTACCAGTAATCCGTTTAATGAAGTTATCAGTTATCCTGCCCCTTCTGATCATGTCTTCGCTTGAGTCGGCAATAGCGCAAAATGCGTATGTGCGGCTTGGTCAGCAGGCACTCATGGATGGCGATTTCCGTTCGGCGGTGTCGCACCTGGAAAAGGCGTGCATAACCGATTCAACTAATGCCAATGCCATGTGGATGTTGGGCTATTCTTATTATCATAGCGATAACTACAAAAAATCAATACTGGCATATACCAAGGTAATTGCTGTAAAGCCGGCCGATGCTACCGCTTATTATTACAGGGCGAGGGCAAAAAGCTATCTTGGCAGGGATAACCAGGCTTCGGCTGCAGATAAGGAGTTATACCTGCTGGGTGCTATTGTTGATCTTACAAAGGCCATCTCTATCAACAGCGATATGAGAGATAATAAATACTACCAAAACAGGGGGATAGCTTACCGCGATTACGGTATGTTTAAGCTGCAAAACACTTCTCATTTTTACGATAAAGCCAGGGGTATCAATTCATTGAAAGCATCAATTGCCGATTTGGAAAAAGTACTTGCCGATAACCCAAGCCGTATGGATATTTCTGCGCTGATCGATCAGTCGAAAGAAAAATTGATCCAGGCCACTACGGGTAGTAATACGCTGGTTAAGCAGCACTAAAGTTTTTTAAATATCTGTTTTTGTCATTTCGATAGAACATGAGATGGCCTTTGGGCGGCACGAAAGAGAAATCTTATACGTGACGCAAAGCAAACTATTCATGACTGACGTATAAGATTTCTCCTCACCCCGACGCGCAATTACCTGCGCTTGTTTGTCGAAATGACATCGTTTTTATTTACGCTATGGGGCTAAAAAAATGTAGGTATACGGCGCAGCTATATAATTTGGAGAAGCTGGCGGTTGCTTTTTTTCTAACCTGAAAAAACAATATCTTTTACCTCTTCGGCAAAGTTCCCTGTACTTTATAATCGTTCCTGCCCATCAGTTTCACATGCTGTGTTTTCTGGATGAGGTAAAGCGAATCGGGAAAATAACTGAGCTTCTCATTGGTTTCGTACAGCAGGTTTTTAGTGTGGTTATAGATCAGGATCCACTCAACTTTATCACCGGCTTTTTTGATGATGATGCGGCGGGTTTTAAGCTCAGGTGTGCGCGCTTTGTAAATAATGGCGCTATCGCTGGTACTTACCGTATAGCTGTTTTTCCAGGCCGGTCGGTTAATGTCCGATTGAATAAACAAATTAAGTTCCTGGCTCCAGTTGCCTATATGCACAGTTTTGGTTTCGGTAACGCCGTTGTGGGTAACCGTTTTGGTTACAGCGGGGTTTAGTTTTGCAAGCCGTGCCGAATCTGTTCTGAAAAAAGCTTTCAAATCAAAGTAAACCAGTTTTGCGCCGCTTTGCCTGTTATCGGGCCGGCACGAAAACAAATTTGCTATTAACAATAAAAAGCCGCCCATCAGGGCGGCTTTACTTATGCTTTTTGGATTACACCAATACATTTCCAGTCATTTCGGGAGGGATGGCAACACCTAATATGCTTAATATGGTTGGCGCCACGTCGCCCAGTTTTCCGTCCTTTACTTCTTTAACATCTTTGTCAATCACAATACATGGTACCAGGTTGGTGGTGTGTGCGGTGTTTGGCGATCCGTCTTCGTTGATCATATAGTCAGCATTACCGTGGTCGGCCAGGATGATGAATGAATAACCATTGGCTAAACCTGCTTCAACAACAGCTTTGGTACAGCTGTCGGCAGTCTCGGCTGCTTTTACTACGGCGCTGAAAACACCGGTATGGCCAACCATATCGGTATTGGCAAAGTTAAGGCAAACAAAATCAGGCCAGCCGGTTTCCAGCTCGGGAATAATCGCATCACGGATGCCGGCAGCGCTCATCTCAGGTTGTAAATCGTAAGTAGCAACCTTTGGGGACGGTACTAATAACCTTTTTTCGTTAGCAAACTCTTTTTCCCTGCCGCCCGAAAAGAAGAAGGTTACGTGAGGGTATTTCTCAGTTTCGGCAATCCTGATCTGTGATTTTCCGGCATTTTGCAGGATCTCACCCAGGGTTTTGGTCAGATCTTCCTTGTTGAAAACAACCTGTACATTCTTAAACGTTTCATCATATGGGGTCATGGTAATGTAACGGATATCCAGCGGATGCATGTTGTACTCAGGGAACGATTTTTGGGTTAATGCGATACTAATCTCGCGGCCCCTATCGGTACGGAAGTTAAAGCAGATCACCACATCGCCGTCTTTAATAACCGCCAGCGGTTTTCCTTCGCCATCAACTGCAACTATTGGTTTTACAAACTCATCGGTAACATCCTCAAGGTATGAGTGTTTGATGAGGTCGGTAACATTTTGTGTTGGTGTGCCAAGGCCATTAACCAACAGGTCATAAGCCAGTTTAACGCGTTCCCAGCGGTTATCGCGGTCCATAGCATAATACCTGCCTATTGCTGAAGCTATTTTAGTACCGGTACCGGCAATATGCTCTTCTAATTCGGTAACAAAACCCAGACCCGATTTAGGATCGGTATCGCGTCCGTCTAAAAAAGCATGGATATATACGTTATTAACGTCCAGTTGTTTAGCAGCATCGCAAAGGCCTTTTACGTGCCTGATATGCGAGTGCACACCTCCATCAGATACTAAACCTATGAAGTGTACATCTTTATTGTTTTGTTTGGCGTATTCAAAGGCATTTTTCAAAACAGGGATAGTTGGCAGTTCATGGTCATCAACCGCTTTATGGATGCGGCCAAGTTCCTGGTAAACCACCCGGCCGGCGCCAAGGTTCATGTGCCCCACTTCTGAGTTGCCCATTTGCCCGGCAGGTAAGCCCACCGCCGTTCCTGATGCTTCAAGTTTTGAATTAGGATATTGCTTAAGCAGGCCGTCAACAAAAGGCGTATTGGCAGCAAGTATGGCGTTTGATTGATCATTGCGGCCGTAACCCCAGCCATCAAGTATTATTAATGCGAGTTTCTTTTTGTTTTCCACATTGCAAATATAAAGGCAATGGGGTACTTTAACTATAATTTTTTAATTTAGGTTAGCAACCCGAAATAAAAGTGCAACTTCGGTGTTAGTATATAATATACAATATATTTAAGTGCCATTTATATTTCATCAAATCAACTAAATAATTAGGAGCTATTTGTAACTTTAACACCTATTAGTACGTTATTATATTATGAAATTAATATACCTGTCATCGTTTATTTTTTTGCTGTTGCTTCCGCATGCTTCTCCAGCCGATGCGATAGATAACGTGGCTAATCTTTTAAAAGCAGGTAATACTAAAGAGCTTTCAAAGCTGTTTGCCAATAATGTGGAGATAACCATTATGGAAGATGAAAATGTTTACTCCCAAACCCAGGCTGCAGTTATTTTAGATAAGTTTTTCGCCAAAAACAAACCTCAGGGTATCAAACTCCTCCATAAAGTAAACTCGGGAGGCAATTACCATTTTGGTGTTTATATTTTAAATACCGATAAAGGCGAATTTAGGGTTGCCATCACCCTTAAAGACGCAGGTAAAGGTACTAATGTTGTTGAGTTGAAGATTGAGGATGAGAAGGTGAAATAATTTAATTTGAAAATTTGAAGATTGGTTAATTTGAAAATGAATATGCTTTCGCATTATCAAATTTTCAAATCAGCACATTTTCAAATTCATTTTATCATACATCGCCATCAAACCCCTGCATTTGAAAATTGTTGTTACTTTTGACACTCAAAAAATACACAATTGGATAAGGAACTAATACATCAGTTTATAAATAATGCTTTAAGTGAGGATGTTGGCGATGGCGATCATACTTCGCTTGCAACTATCCCTGCCGATGCTGCCGGCAAAGCAAAACTTTTAGTTAAGGATGAAGGAATACTGGCCGGTGTTGAGCTGGCTGCCGAAATATTTCATGTAGTTGATCCAAACCTTAAGCTTAACGTGTTTTTACAAGATGGTACCCCTGTTAAATATGGCGATGTAGCTTTTGAGGTTGAAGGCAGTTCGCGCAGTATTTTAACCGCCGAGCGCCTGGTACTGAATTGTATGCAGCGCATGTCAGGAATTGCTACAAAAACCCGGCACATTGTTGACCTGCTGAAAGGGACTAACACTAAAGTTTTAGATACCCGCAAAACTACTCCGGGTTTGCGTTACCTCGAAAAATGGGCAGTGCGTATAGGCGGCGGTGTAAACCACAGGTTTGGTTTGTACGATATGATCCTGATTAAGGATAACCATGTGGATTATGCCGGTGGAATAAGGCAGGCCATTGAAAGCGCCAACCAATACCTTGCTGATAACGGAAAAAAACTGGCCATTGAAATAGAGGTGCGTAACCTTGATGAACTGGAGCAGGTTTTACAAACCGGAAACGTAAACCGTATATTGATAGATAATTTTGATTTCGACAACCTGCGTCAGGCTGTGGCCTTGAACAAAGGACGGTTCATTACTGAAGCTTCGGGTGGGATCACCATCGATAACATTCGTGACTATGCCGATTGCGGGGTTGATTACATTTCGGTAGGGGCGCTAACACACTCAGTTAAAAGTCTCGACCTGAGTCTTAAAGCCGTAAAATAGGGTAATTAAACATCAAGTAACATATTGTTAAACAAAGTTTAGTGGTAAAAGCGCTGAGATTAAAACGCTTTTACCGCTTCAATTTTGTAATATTGCAGGAGAATGATAACCGTTTACTCTGTTACAGCGCTTATAATGGCTTATCTGTGCGGCTCAATACCTACGGCTGTTTGGATAGGTATGGCTTTTTACAATGTGGATGTACGCGAGTACGGAAGCGGTAACGCAGGTGCTACAAATACTTTTCGTGTGCTTGGTAAAAAAGCAGGCATCCCGGTGATGATGCTTGATATATTTAAAGGCTGGGCAGCTACCAACTTTGCTTATTTTATTGGTGCATCTGCCACTGGTGCCATCAATTCAACCGCATATACCAATTATGAGCTTGCTTTAGGCATAGCAGCGGTTATGGGCCACCTGTTCCCGATTTTTGCGGGTTTTAGAGGGGGCAAGGGTGTTGCAACCTTGTTTGGAATGATTTTGGCTATACATTTTCATGCCGCCTTACTGTGTGTAATTGTATTTATAACGGTATTATTGATTTCAAAATATGTGTCGCTGAGTTCAATTGCAGCTGCCTTTACTTATCCTATAGGCGTTACATTTGTTTTTCCGACACCTATCCGGTCGATAGTAATTTATGGCATGTGCATTTGCGTGCTTGTGCTGGTAACCCACCAAAAAAATATAGAGCGCTTAATAAGGGGCAAAGAATCGAAAGTTAATTTTTTTAAAAAGAAAACAACAACTGCCTGATCACCATGAAAAAGTTTAAACCTGTATTAGTCCTGATAGCTGTCATCGCTATCTTTTCGTGTTCAACTGTGCCGCTAACCGGCCGTAAACAATTAAGCCTTGTTGGCGATGCCGAAGTAAACCAATCGGCCGCAGCAAGCTACAAACAACTGCTTACCGATCCCAAAACTAAGGTGGTAACCACCGGCTCCGATGCTCAACGCGTTAAAGTTATTGGTAACAGGTTGGCTACAGCTATTGAAAAATACCTTAAAGACAACGGTTATGGCGATCAGTATAGCTTTAATTGGGAGTTTAACCTGATCCAGAGCAGCGAGGTTAACGCCTGGTGTATGCCCGGCGGCAAAGTGGCTGTTTACAGCGGTTTATTACCCGTAGCTAATACCGATGCTTACCTTGCCGTAGTTATGGGCCACGAAATTGGTCATGCCATTGCCCGTCACTCGGCCGAAAGGATTTCGCAGGAAATGCTGCTACAAGGAGGCGGACAGCTGGTAGGTGTCGCTACAAGCCAGCAGTCGCAGGCTACACAAACTGCTATAAGTACTTTATATGGTGTTGGAAGCCAGTTGAAATTGTTGGCCTATTCCCGTAAACAGGAGTCGGAGGCAGACCGTTTGGGTTTAACCTTTATGGCTATGGCCGGTTATGATCCGCATAATGCAATTGCTTTTTGGCAACGCATGGCAGCCCAAAACAAAGGCGGAGCACCCCCTGAGTTTTTGAGCACTCACCCTGCTGATGCTACCCGCATTGCCGATATCCAGAACCTCATACCCGAGGCTATGAAATATTATAAAAAATAATCATTGTTAAATGAATCCCGCCGGTAAACAAGGCGGGATTTTTCTTTTTATGGCTAAAAGCGAATTTTTAAAAGCGCAGTGGAAAAACCTCGTTATGCTCAATTACGAGGTTGATGCTGCAATATTAAAACCGTACATCCCGGCAGGTACAGTACTTGATTTATGGGAAGGAAAAGCCCTGGTGAGTATGGTTGGCTTCATGTTTCTGGATACGCAGGTTATGGGCCTCAAATGGCCATGGCATGTGAACTTTGAAGAGGTGAACCTTCGGTTTTATGTTAGATATTTCAACGGTAAAGAATGGAAGCGGGGAGCTGTTTTTATAAGCGAAATAGTACCTAAAACGATGATCGCGCTTATTGCCAACAATCTTTATAAAGAACATTACCGTGCACTGCCCATGCGTAGTTCTATTACCGCGTCTGCAGATAACCATACCCAATTTTTATATGAGTGGAAATTAAACGGCCGGTGGAACAGGCTTGGCGCTACTGCAAGTAATGAGTTAGTTGATATTAAATCCGGAAGCCCGGAGGAGTTTATTTTAGAACACTACTGGGGATACAACGGTTTAAGCGCCACCCAAACTATGGAATACCAGGTTGAGCATATTTCATGGCAAACAGGCCTGGTGCGTGATTATGTTTTTGATGCTGATGTTATGGCGCTGTATGGAGAAGCTTTTAAACCATATCTTGAAAAAGAGCCTGTCTCTGCTTTTTATGCACTTGGGTCGGATATTACAGTGCGGATAGGAGAGAAGATAGTGGTGGGCAGGTGATGAGGTTATTAAGATCAGGCTTTCAGTGTTTTAGTAATTTAGATTTTACAAATCGGTTAACCAGTAACTAAGCCTAGCTGCCCCTCTGGGGCAGCTTGTCCTGAGTCACATCTAAATTAACTGTCTTCAAGCACATCTCAATTAATACCTGTGATCCTAATGTTTATTTGCCAATTGAATTGTTTTGGCTTTTAACCGTTGGGCTTCATTGGCCAGATTTGCCACGCTTTTAATATCTGGCAGATTTTTATATTGATAGTTTTCGATAACAGGAAGTGTGGTAACGATTTTTAAAACAGTATGATAATCCTCGATCTTTATTTTATTACTGTCGATATGTGCCATTAAAGTTGAAAACCTTTTGATGGTATCAAGATATTTATGCTTACTCTCATTAATTAACGCACGTAAACGATCCCTTAAAACGGTGTCCTGCATATTATTTAATGCGTCGTTAGCTGATCTGTAGTAGGCGGTGGATTTATTGTCATAAATTTGAAAACTCTTCACGCTATCAGGCAATCCATCGTAAAAATGCTTCATTAAGTTTTCCAGATTTTGCAGTTCTGGTTGCTTTTCTACCTGATCGACATAAATGTCTTGTAATAGATTATCTCCTCTCGATTTTTTTATGCTGTAGTCATCGATATTATCCTGTAGAGGCTTCGGAACTCCTGTTTGCTGATCTGCTTTTTGGGAAGAAATGTGATTACATGATGCTAATATCAAGAGCATCGCAATAAGCGATAGGGTAACGGTTTTCATAATTAAATATACTGTTCTCTTACTACAAAATGCTACGCCTTTGATAAAACTATCCTGTCCTATCACCATCCCGTCAAAAAAAATAATCACTTCATTAATAATCACCCTGTTTACTATTTTTGCTGCCCATATAATTTTATTGATACATGGCAAATTACAGTAACCGCATTGCACAGTTAAAAAACGAGATCCAGCCTTTACGCGATCAGCTTATCAGTCATGAGCTTTATAAAAATATCACTTCGCTTGATGAGCTTACCGTTTTTATGGAGCATCATGTGTTTGCTGTTTGGGATTTTATGTCGTTGCTGAAAGCTTTGCAGCAAAAGCTTACCTGCACCGTTACGCCATGGATGCCTACAGGCAATGCCAATACCCGTTACCTGATCAATGAAATTGTTGCCGGCGAGGAAAGTGATATCGACGAGCAAGGTAATCGCGCAAGCCATTTTGAGCTTTATCTGCGCGCTATGCAGCAAGCCGGTAGTACAGCCGAAGGTATCAATAACCTGTTTAACGAATTGAATTTCGGTAAACATATCGATGAGGCGCTGATCATAGCCAACATTCCGGTTGCTGCACGCAACTTTGTGCAGCATACTTTTGATGTAATAGATACCAACAAAGATTACCTGCAGGCAGCGGTATTCACCTTTGGTCGTGAAGATCTGATCCCGGATATGTTTGTAAGCATCGTTAAAGAGCTAAGCCGGCAATTGCCTGGTAAGGTTGATATCCTGCTATATTACCTCGAGCGCCATATTGAAGTAGATGGCGATCACCATTCGCAACTGGCTTATCAAATGACCGCTGAACTTTGTGGGGAGGATGACAGCAAATGGGCTGAAGCTACCGTAGCTGTTAAAGAAGCTTTGCTGGCACGTATTGCACTTTGGGACGGGATTTCGGAGGCGATTAAGGTACAGGAAGTAAGTTCACTTTAAACATATATTCTGTAAAAATTGTCAATTCGATAGAACTGCGGAGAAACAGAGCGCCGGGGCGAAAGAGAAATCTTACGCGCCCTGCAAAGCAATTGTACATGGCGTACAAGATTTCTCCTCACACTAACGCTCATTCCCCAACAGGTTCGTCGAAATGACAATCGGTAAAAAAACTAAATACCCTACAATTTATTCAACTCATCCATCAGCACCTTACTATACTGATTAAAATAACGCCTTACCCCAAAGCCCATAACGGTTTGTATGCCGCGGGTGGCATTGGTTAAAAACACTTCATCGGCTTCGTATAAGATGTCGGGATTGATCTGGGCTTCTGTTATCTCAATATTATTTTCTTTTGCCAGTTTAATCACCACATGGCGCATAACGCCTTCAACGCAGCCTTCGCTTAGTGCCGGGGTATATAAATGGTTTTGGTAGTTAATGAAAATGTTGGAGCTGCTGGCCTCGCAGAGGTTGCCGTTTTGGTTCAGCAAAAAAACATCATCCAGTTTATTCTGGGTTTTATACAGGCTCGCCATTACGTAAATAAGCGAGTTGCAGGTTTTAATGTTCGACAGGTAATTGGAAGGCTTGGGTAGTTCAGTAAACACATCCATGATCAGGCCTTTCTCATTCAAAAAATACCGGGGCTCTTCTGATGGGGTTAACTCCAGGCAATAACCCATTTTGTTTTGGGTGGGGGTATACAGGCCCTCTGCGTCACGGTAAACAGTTAAGCGCAGCCTGCCGTGCTTTACTTTATTCCTGCGGGCAAGCTCATTAACAATATCGTTTAAAAACCAGGTATCCATTTGCGAATAACCATCAATTTTAAGGGCCTTCATACCGCGTTGAAGCCTGTCGGCATGCAGTTCGGCAAATTTCAGTTTCCCCTTCATTAACCGCATGCTTTCAAATAGGCCGTCGCCATATTTGAAGCCCCTGTTGCCAATGGAAAGCAATGGTGTGTTTTGAGGGAGATATTCGCCGTTAAAATTGATGAATACGGGCATCATGGACAGGTAGATATTATAATTTGATTGTGCTTAAACTGGTTATCGGTATTATTCTTTGTTATCTAACGTCTGTTACTTCGTATCGGTATCACTGTATTTTCGCCATTTTGTAAGTACTGCTTCAAAATCAGCAGGCAGAGGCGATTCAAAATGCACCTGTTTTTTTAATGTGGGGTGTAAAAAGCCCAGTGTTTGTGCATGCAGGGCCTGCCTTGGCATCAGCTCAAAACAGTTTTCAACAAACTGCTTGTACTTGCTGAACATGGTTCCTTTTAAAATTTTATCACCACCGTATGTAGCATCACTGAATAATGGGTGACCGATATGCCTCATATGTGCCCTGATCTGGTGGGTACGACCGGTTTCCAGCTGGCATTCTATCAACGTAACATAGCCCATTCGCTCCAATACTTTATAATGTGTTACCGACCATTTGCCTTTTTCGGGGTCATCGTATATCGACATTACCCTTCTGTCGGCCACACTACGGCCAATATAGCCCGTTACGGTGCCATCCTCAGGCAGGTCGCCCCAAACTAAGGCAATGTATTTACGGGTGATGGTATGATCAAAAAATTGCTTAGCCAGCCAGTTCATGGCGCGCTCATTTTTGCTGATGAGCAGCAAGCCTGAGGTATCCTTGTCAATACGGTGCACAAGGCCCGGGCGGCCATCATTACCCGGCAGGGTTGGCAATTGCTGAAAATGATAAACAAGCGCGTTAACCAGTGTGCCTGTGTAATTGTTATAGCCGGGGTGTACCACCATGCCCGCTTCTTTATCAACAACCAGCACATCATCATCTTCATAAATGATATTGATGGGGATGTTTTCGGGGTAAACTTCTGTATCGCGGGGCGGGTGCGGTAATACTACCGAAATCACATCAAGCGGCTTTACTTTATAGCTTGCTTTGATGGTTTTATCGTTCACCAGTACATTACCCAGTTCAATAGCATTTTGAATGCGGTTGCGTGAGGCATTCTCTACGCGGTGCATCAAAAATTTGTCAATCCGCAAAAGCGACTGGCCCTTGTCAACCACTACGCGTAAGTGCTCGTACAAGTCCTGTTCTTCCTGCTCTATAAGTTCGGGTTCGTGTGCCATTTGAGGCGCAAAAGTAATCGTTTTTTGTGGTAGGTTAAACGTAATATTGCAATAGCATTAACGCCGTATTATTTTATGAACATTGATCTTGAAATTTTTAGCCCGGTACAGCAAATCAATAACCCTTTGTTTGATAGCTGCGGCGTAAAAGTTTTTATCAAGCGCGATGATCTTATCCACCCTATGATATCGGGCAATAAATGGCGTAAACTCAAATATGTACTTAAAAAAGCTCAAACCGAAGGGAAAACACATCTTGTAACTTTTGGCGGAGCCTACTCCAACCACCTGATGGCTACCGCCGCCGCGGCGGCAAAGTTTGGTTTTAAATCAACAGGGATTGTTCGTGGTGAGGAAGTTGATAATGATACCCTATTTTTATGCCGTCTGCATGGTATGAAATTGCAGTTTACTGATCGTGACAGCTATCGTGATAAACCAGCCCTGTTCAATCAATATTTCTGCAATGATGAGCAGGCATTTTTTATTGACGAAGGCGGGGCATCTGCCGAAGGGGCCAAAGGCTGCAGTGAACTGGTTAATGAACTCACCGAAACCTACGACCATATTTTTTGCGCCTGCGGTACAGGTACAACTGCGGCTGGTATCATTAACGGATTAAACAACCATCAGTTTAAAACAAAATTTAACGCGGTACCGGTATTTAAAAACGGTGGTTTTATTAGGGAAGAAATAGACCGTTTTTTAACCGCCCCGGCAAATTATGATATCCACACCGATTATCACTTTGGCGGATATGGTAAGGCAAATGATGCGCTTATCAGTTATATTAAACAATTTGTACCCGAAACAGGCATATTGATAGAGCCTGTTTATACCGGCAAAATGATGTATGCCTTGTATGACCTGATCGCCAAAGGGCGCTTTGAACCCGGCAGTAAGATCCTGGCAATTCACAGCGGGGGTATCTGGGGATTATTGGGGATGAAAGAAAAATTTAAATAACACTAATTACTCGAATGGGTTCGAATTTTCGCGAACGTGGTTAATTCGTGTAATTCGTTCTAATTGTTAGGTGTCATGCAAATCATTCGTGTTTACTGGGGATGAAAGAAAAGTTTAATTAGCACTAATTACGCGAATGGGTTCGAATTTTCTCGAATTGGAATTAGATAGTATTAATTACGCCAATGGGTTCGAATTTATACAAATCAGAATAATTCGCGTAATTCGTTTTAATTGTTAGGCATCATGCCGATCATTCGTGTTTATTGGGATTTCAAAGTAAAAGGTTGATCCTGCACCGTAGATACTTTCAACCCAAAGCCTGCCCTGGTGACGGTTAATTATTTCCTGTGATATGTATAAGCCTATCCCTAATCCCGACATATGGGAAGCTAAATTTTCAACCCGGTAAAAGCGCGAAAAAATACGTTCCAGTTGATCCGGCTGAATTCCGATACCAAAATCCTGTACCGATACCCTGAGTTTATTGTCGGTTACAACAGCTTCGATGATCACTTTATCCGCCTTAGGCGAGTACTTAATAGCGTTTGTTACCAGATTGATGATCACCTGCTCAATACGCTGGCTATCGGCGTGAATAATTAATTCCCGGGCAGGTAAATTTAAAATAAGTTGATGAGATGGGCCGGTTTGCTGTAAGATCTCCTTCAAATCGTTAATCAGCTTTATCACATCAAAATTAGCATAGGTAAAAGGAAGCTTACCGGTTTGAATTTTAGTAACATCAAGCAAATCCGATATCAGGGTGGTTAGTTTACCCACCTGTTCCAGCGCCCGGTTAGCAAGCACCTTGTTTTTATCATCGGGAGATAAATTGCGTGCTATGATCTGCAGGTATCCTTTGAGGCTGGTAACCGGGGTTTTTAATTCATGGCTTGCAAGGCCTATAAATTCGTCTTTTTTTTCATTAAGCTCTTTAATGTTTTCGTAAAGCTTGGCATTGTCAAGGGCTACCGCTGCCTGGGCTGCAACAGCTAAAACAAGATGTTCGTGTTCTTTGGTAAACCTGGCTGGTTGTTCATGTCCAAAAAATAAACCACCAATTACCTCGCCCGATTTACCTCTTACTGGCACAGCCAGGTAACTTATCACGGGCAGGTGCCCCTTGGGCTTGCCGAAATGTGGTGCATTCTTGCCGTAACGCGGATCTTTGGTAATATCATCAACCCTCACCGTTCCCTCTCCGCTAAAAGTGGGGTGAAAAACTGCAGTGTTGCGCGGCATTCCAAATTTTTCAAATGCCTCACGTGGTGCGCCCGAAAGTGTGAACAACGTATATGATTCGCCCTGCTCATTAACCAGGTTATGAAAAAAAGCGCCAAACTGCGCTCCGCACAACTGCGTAGTGGCATCAGTAACTTTTTGCAGGATGCTTTGAATATCCAGTTCGGCCGAAATAACCTGGCCTATTGAATTTAAAATCTCCAATCGTTCGGCATATTGCTGCAGTCTTTCTTCCGATTTTTTTTGCCTGCCTATATCACGTATTATTTTTGATGCTCCAATTACCTTGTTAGCCCTGTTCCTTATTGGGGATATGGTGAGCGAGATTTGTATTTCCTCGCCGCTTTTTGTTTTACGTATGGTTTCAAAATGTTCTATACGTTCGTTGGCCCGTATTTTACTAATGATTACTTCTTCTTCATCATAGCGGTCTTCAGGGATCAAAATGGTGATATGTTTGCCTATAATTTCATCTTCGGTATAACCAAATAAACGTTGTGCTGCATGGTTCCAACTGGTAATAATGCCATTGAGGTCTTTGCTTACAATGGCATCTTCAGATGATTCAATGATAGATGCCAGCATGCCTTGTTTTGCTTCGGCATTTTTTTGTTCGGTAATATCTATCAGTGTATTAGCGGCGCCCGTTAGTTCGCCTTTTTCATTAAAGCGGGGCTTAGGATTGGATAATATATTGCTTATACTTCCATCGGGGCGTTTTATAAGTATTTCCTGCTGCTTTATAGGCTTTCCGTATTTTAGCACTCTCCCGGCCGGTGTCTCGTCTGGTAATAATGGGGTACCGTCTGGATTAAATATCTCCCAGTTTACATACCATTTATCTATTTGCGGTTCGGGTGTTTTACCCCAAAGTTTTACCGCCGCCTTATTATAGGAGGTTATATAACCTTCCTTATTACAGGTATAAACAGCAACAGGCAGGTCCTCAAGCAAATCCCAGCTTGTAAGCTCACCGGAGTTTGGTGATGGGGCGGACATTGGCTTATTGGCAGATAATGGTTTCTCTCCCATAATTATTAATACACCCTTTGGTTGTATCCGCTACGAATTTAGTATTAAAATATTCAACCGGTGTCAAATTAATTAAAAAGAAAAATTTATTAAGGTATAACAGCATGAGTAAAGCTTATGCATCAAATGATTTTAATTATGACCGGCAGAAAAAGCAATTTTCACATATTGTTTTTTAAGAATGTTATGATTAAAACAAGTGTACCGGTTTTAAGTTTGGTACAAAAAGTAACTTTAAATTGTTTAAAGTTACTTTTTGGTCAATCGGTTTAAAAACCGCTTAAATTTTGATTTTAAGCGGTTTTTGTTAAATTTGTAATAAACCCAATTGATATGTACAACCTACTTGTTTCTCCGCAGGATGTCCAGGCTTCGCTTCAAAAGCATGTACTGGCCGATGGCTTCGACCTCACTTTTGATATGGAAAAAAGTAAGGGTGTTTATATTTATGACGCAAAATATAACCGCACGCTGCTTGACTTTTTTACCTGTTTTGCTTCCGTGCCTTTGGGCTACAATCATCCCAAAATGCTGAATGATGAAGAGTTTAAGAAAAACCTCATGCTTGCGGCTTTAACCAATCCGTCAAATTCAGATATCTACACAACGCAATACGCCCAGTTTGTTGAAACGTTTGACAGAATAGGCATCCCGGAATATCTGCCGCACGCTTTTTTTATAGCAGGTGGTGCACTGGCTATTGAAAATGCGCTTAAAGTAGCGATGGATTGGAAAGTGCAGAAGAACTTTGCCAGGGGATATACCAAAGAAAAAGGTTTTAAAGTATTGCATTTTGAGCACGCTTTTCATGGCCGCTCGGGTTATACCCTGAGCCTTACCAATACATTACCCAATAAAACCAAGTGGTTTGCCAAGTTTGACTGGCCGCGGGTATCGGTACCTTATATGAACTTCCCATACAGTGATGCTAACCACGAAGATTTGTTAAGAAGGGAACAATTATCGGTAGCACAGATCAGGAAGGCATTTGAAGATAATAAGGATGATATATGCGCCATAATAATTGAACCTGTACAATCAGAAGGAGGTGATAATCACGTACGTAAAGAGTTTTTAGAAAAACTGCGCGAGCTTGCCGATGAGTATGAAGCATTGCTGGTATATGATGAGGTGCAAACGGGCGTTGGTTTAACCGGCAAATTCTGGTGCCACGAACATTTTGGTGAAAAGGCCCGCCCCGATATTATTGCCTTTGGCAAAAAGATGCAGGTTTGCGGCATATTAGCCGGCCGGCGCATTGACGAGGTTGAAGATAATGTGTTTAAAGTATCATCGCGCATAAATTCAACCTGGGGCGGCAGCCTGGTTGATATGGTGCGCTCGTCTAAAATAATGGAAATTATTGAAGAGGATAACCTTTGTGATAACGCCGCGGTGATGGGAGAATACCTGCAAAATGGCTTAGGTGAAATTGCTGAACGCCATCCGGTTGTAAGTAATGTACGAGGAAAGGGACTGCTCACAGCTTTTGATTTTCCGGATAAAACAACAAGAGATAGTTTTATTAAAAAAGGTTTTGATAATAATATTATGTACCTTGGCTGCGGCGAAAGGAGCGTGCGTTTCCGCCCTGCGCTGATCATTGAAAAAAGCCATATTGATATTGGTTTAGAGATGCTTGAGCAGATCTCAACCACTTTTTAACAAAAAAGTAAAGAAAGTCAATCCCGGCTATAGCTAAATCCGGTCATGGAGCGGATAGAATTAACTAATATTTAATAAGGCAAAAACTGCATCTATTATTTGTAAAAAACAAAAGATATTAAAATACGCTACTTTTTTTCCAAAATACGCTATATTTTTTGTTATTATTCCAGTTAGATTTGTTGCAACCCTATTAAAGTGACGTAGTTCTATTTCAAACACCATGAGCAAACACATAGAGAAATTAAAGAAACAACTGGTTGAAGTAGCCGAGGTTGTAAACTCATTCAAATCGGAGGCTGTGCAGGTCCGGATCATCGACCGTTTACTGGAAGTTATGATCGAATCGGAGAAAGTAGATGCCGAAGGTGTTGAAATGTTTGGTAAAAAAACAAGGAAATTACGTATTGAAGATGAAGGCGGAGTTATTTCGGGACGTAAGAAACCCGGTGCTACTAAAATACTTAATCAATTGTTAAATACCGATTTTTTTGATAGCCAGCGTTCTATTTCATCAATTGCCAACTATTGTAAAGAACAATACGACTCTGATTTTAAAACATCTGAGTTGTCGGGCATCCTCCTCAAATTAGCCAATGAAAATAAGCTAAGGAGAGAGAGAAGTAATGAAAATAACCGCTTTGAATATATTAGGGCATAAGTATCATTATACTTGCTTAAATAGAAAAGGAGCCTGAAAACCAGGCTCCTTTTCTATTTAATTGATTTTATGTATATGTAATTTATAGTTAATATAATATTATTTAAGATTAAATAAATTATCTACCCCTAAAATCTTTCTGCTGGTAAAACCTTCGGCATATTTTGCCTGGATACTTTTGCCAAACTCGCGTGCACGGCCGGTAACTATTTCAATAAAATCGGGCGTTGAAATATAGGTTTGCGGTTCGCCTTCCCAGCTTGGGTTATAAAACTGTGATCCGTAAGCATAGATACTTTCTATTTTTTTATCCCAGTGCTCTGTTACGTCAATTAATATATCAGGGGTTATATAATTATCCTGTATAAAATGCAATACCATATCCGGCCGCCATGCTTCTTGTGGCAGGCCATCAGCATCAAATGTTTCTATTTTGCGCAAACCTGCTAAAAATGCTGCAGCTTCTACAAGCTCATTGGCGCGGCCATGGTCGGGGTGGCGGTCATGGTATGCGTTGGTTATCACAATAGACGGGCGAAATTTCCGGATTGCTTCAATAACTTTTACCTGGTGCTCGCGGGTGTTTTCAAAAAAAGCATCGGGCAGACCAAGGTTTTCACGTACGGCTAAGCCCAATATTTCGGCAGCAGCAGCGGCTTCCTGTTTACGGATTTCGGCAGAGCCACGGGTGCCCAGCTCACCACGGGTAAGGTCAACAATACCAACCTTATAGCCAAGGGCAATATGTTTTAAAATTGTACCGGCACAACCTAATTCAGCATCATCGGGGTGTACAGATAAAACTAATATATCTAATTTAAGCATGCGCAAAAGTAATTCATTGGTCAGACGCCGCTGTCAGCAGGCGGTCAATCTTTCGCCTGATTTTTGATGAGTTGGGCTTAGTAAAAGGATAGTAAAAATCAACCACATGCCCCTCCTTATCTATCAAAAACTTGTGGAAGTTCCAGCGCGGAACCGAGCGCACATTTCCGTTCTCTTTTTTATCGGCAAAAAATTGATACAAGGGATCAGCGTAAGGGCCACGTACCCGTATCTTTTCAAATATGGGATAATTAGCGCCAAAGTTTTCGCAAAAAACAGCAATAGCTTCGCCATCCAAAGGTTCCTGGCCTCCAAAATCATTTGAGGGGAATGCGAGGATTTCAAAATCCTTGCCGGCAAGCCCGGCTTTTAAGGCTGCCAGTTCTTTTAACTGGGGTGTAAAGCCGCATTGCGATGCTGTATTTACAATTAAAAGAACTTTGTTTTTATATTCAGAAAGACTGATCTCTTCACCGTTTAACATTTTAACGTTAAACTGGTAAATACTTTTATTATCCATTAAACTAATTGCTGTATGAATTATACCCGGCCTGGTTTAATATGGCCTCGATATCCTTCTGTTCTTCCGGGTCGTAAGTTTCTTTGAGGTTATGACCAAATATGCTCGCTACCGACTGGAACATGAAAGCTTTAAAACCGCCCTTTAATTCTTTAACCATAGCAAAGCTGGTTTGCCCGGTTTCGCGGTCGATAAGCTTAATTAAAACCTCTCCCTGACTAATTGTCAGGTTCTTGATTTCCTTATTAAACAGGTTTTTTATTTCACCCTCACAGGTGCTTACTAATTCCTTTTGTTTTTTTCTGTCGGCAGTAACGGCAAGGTCTCGCTGTAACTGGCGGTATCTTTGCCCTGCAAAACGTGCATATGGCAGTACTTTCATTACATTGTAGCGCAAACGACGGTAATTTAGCCTGTCGGCTTCGCTTGCAAAAATACGGGTATCTACAATTCTAACCTCCGGCTCAACTATCCATGGTACAAGCTCACCGTCAAGGTTGGTCATGGCTGTTCTGATGGTATCATTTTTACCAAGGGTTACAGGTGCAGGCGTAGCTGTTTGGGCCTTTGCAGCACCCATTAAGCAACATAACAGCAGCGTAAAACCAATAAATTTCATATTTTTACTTAATACAAAAATAATGTAATTTTTTTTGGTATTTTACTAATACCTGCAATAATATTTATTTGCTGCATGTTTATGATTGAATACCGCTAATACCCCGTACATGAAAGACTTAGTGATAGACCTGGAAGCCGAGAAGAACGAGATACTAAAAAGATACCGTGCTTTATTGCGTGCCTGTAAATCAACCCTGCAAAAGGGCGATAAACGCATGATACGCAAGGCATTTGATATGGCCCTTGAAAGCCATAAGGATATGCGCCGTAAAAGCGGTGAACCCTATATATACCATCCTATTGCTGTTGCCCAGATAGCCGCCGAAGAAATTGGCCTGGGCACCACCTCAATAGTGTGTGCCCTGCTGCATGATGTGGTTGAAGATACCAACATGACGCTTGATGAAATTGAGATGGAGTTTGGTAAAAAGGTTGCCAAAATTATTGATGGCCTTACCAAAATATCTGGTGTATTTGATACCAACAGCTCATTACAGGCCGAAAATTTCCGCAAAATGCTGCTTACCCTTGCCGATGATGTAAGGGTGATATTGATCAAGCTTGCCGACAGGCTGCATAATATGCGTACCATGGAATTTATGCCCAGGGACAAGCAGTTGAAATTATCGTCAGAAACGGTTTACCTGTATGCGCCGCTTGCCCATCGTTTGGGTTTGTACGCTATAAAATCTGAACTGGAGGATCTTTCCATGAAATACATGGAACGTGAAACCTACCAGTTCATCAAAAATAAACTGAACGAAAAAAAGGCCGAACGCGAGCGCTTTATCCGTGATTTTATCGAGCCTATCAATAAATCATTACAAAGCCAGGGGCTTGAGGCCGATACATTTGGCAGGCCTAAATCCATCCATTCCATCTGGAATAAGATGAAAAAGAAATCGATACCTTTTGAAGAGGTGTACGATCTTTTTGCTATCCGGATCATATTGGATAGTGCCCCCGAACATGAAAAGGCCGACTGCTGGAAAGCCTACTCGATAGTAACCGACCAGTACCGCCCAAATCCCGACAGGCTGCGCGACTGGATCTCATCGCCTAAAGCCAATGGTTATGAGTCATTGCATACCACGGTGATGGGTCCGCGCGGACAATGGGTTGAAGTGCAGATCCGCACCAAGCGTATGAATGAGATTGCCGAGAAAGGTTTTGCCGCACACTGGAAATACAAAGAGGCCAGTACAGACAGTGGTCTTGACCAATGGGTACACAAGGTGCGCGAGATGCTCAAAAACCCGGATACCAACGCGCTCGACTTTATCGACGACTTTAAGATGAACCTCTTCAGCGATGAGATTTTCATCTTTACCCCTAAAGGCGCCCTGATCCAGTTGCCGTTAAATGCCACAGCGCTCGATTTTGCCTTCGAGATCCATACCGATGTAGGTGCAAGTTGTATCGGCGCTAAAGTGAACCACAAACTGGTGCCGCTAAGTTATAAGCTGCAAAACGGTGACCAGGTGGAGATCATAACCTCAAGCAAGCAAACGCCTAAGGAAGACTGGCTTAATTTTGTGGTTACTGCTAAAGCTAAAGCCAAGATCAAATCAGCTTTAAAAGAGGAGAAGCGCAAAATTGCTGAAGATGGTAAGGAGATCCTGGAGCGTAAAATGAAATCGCTCAAGATCACTTACAATTCCGAAAACCTGCAAAAGATCAGCTACTTCTTTAAGCTACAGGCCACCCAGGATCTTTTTTACAATGTTGCCAAAGGCATTATTGATATGAAGGACCTGAAAGAGTACCAGGCATCCGAAAAAGTAATTGATAACAAGCCGCAGGATAAAATTGACCAGGAACAGGTTCAAAATCTCATCAAAAATATCAAGGCTAAAGACAGTGATATACTGCTCATTGGCGAGGATATGCAGAAGATTGATTACAAGCTGGCCAATTGCTGCAATCCTATCCCCGGTGATGACGTATTTGGCTTTGTTACCGTGAGCGATGGTATAAAAATTCACCGTACCAATTGCCCTAATGCCGCCAAATTAATGGCCAACTACGGATACAGGATAGTAAAGGCCCGCTGGACAAACCAGCAGGAGCTTGCTTTCCTTACAGGCCTGCGTATTACCGGTATTGATGAGGTTGGATTAATCAACAAGCTTACCACCGTAATATCAAATGATTTTAAAATAAACATCAGATCTATAACAGTTGACAGCGATAATGGTATATTTGAAGGGTCGCTGATGTTATATGTTAACGACACCAGTCATTTGGACACCCTGATTAAAAACCTAAAACAAGTAAAAGGCGTTACAGCAGTTAACCGTTTTGATTCGGCTATCGAAAAAGCGTCGTGAAGTGAGTAGTTGATTGAGTTGATTAGGTGAGTAGTTGCTTTATGCAATGAAAGTCAACATAATCAACCATTCACATAATCAACCACTCACCACTTAACAAATTATTAATAACTTTGCCCCGTTAATACATCATTATGTCACAGCAGGATACCATACCAATGGTTAAAAAAATTTTTGAGGCTTACCTCGAAAATAAGAATCTCAGGAAAACCCCTGAACGTTTTGCTATACTCGAAGAGATATATTCCCGTACAGATCACTTTGATGTGGAGTCGTTGTATATCCACATGAAAAATAAAAAATACCGTGTTAGCCGTGCAACGGTTTACAACACGCTTGAGCTATTGGTTTCGTGCGATCTGGTTACTAAACACCAGTTTGGCAAAAACATGGCCCAGTTCGAAAAATCATACGGCTACAAACAGCATGACCACATCATCTGCATTGACTGTGGAAAAGTGGTTGAGTTTTGCGATCCCCGCATTCAGCAGATCCAGAGTATGATGGGCGATATATTGAAATTTGACATCAAACACCACTCTTTAAATCTTTATGGTAATTGTACCAAATTAAGAGAGGGTTTTTGTGACAGAAAAATTTAACTTTGCCCCCTTTCATAACACATATTCTTGAACTTACGATAAATTAATGGCTGTTGACGTATTATTAGGCCTCCAGTGGGGCGATGAAGGAAAAGGAAAAATTGTTGATGTGCTTAGTGCAGGTTATGACCTGATAGCACGTTTCCAGGGCGGGCCAAATGCTGGTCACACTTTGGAGTTCGACGGTAAAAAGTTTGTTTTAAACACCATTCCTTCAGGTATATTTTTTGAAAACACCATCAACCTTATCGGTAACGGTGTGGTGATTGATCCTATCACCCTGAAAAAAGAACTGGATAAATTAAAAGACGCCGGGCATGACCTGCTGGCAAAAAAGAACCTTTTAATTGCTAAAAAAGCACACCTGATATTACCAACACACCAATTGCTTGATGCAGCCAACGAAAAAAAGATGGGCGAAGGCAAAATTGGTTCAACCTTAAAAGGTATCGGTCCAACGTATATGGATAAAACCGGTCGTAACGGTTTACGTATTGGTGATATCACCCTGCCCGATTTTAAAGAGCGTTACCAGAAACTGGTTGATAAACACGTATCTATGCTGCAACAGCTTTACGGCGAAGTAGCTGATTTTTCAGAGCGTGAAACATTATTTTTTGAAGCGCTTGACGTGTTGCGTCAGTTCCCGCTGGTTGATTCTGAACATTTGGTTAACAGCTATATTAAAGATGGCAAAAAGATATTAGCCGAAGGTGCTCAGGGCGCTATGCTTGATATCGACTTTGGTTCATATCCGTTTGTAACTTCATCAAATACTACCGCTGCAGGTGCTTGTACCGGTTTAGGTATTGCCCCCCAGCAAATTGGTGAAGTGATCGGTATTTTTAAAGCTTACTGTACCCGTGTAGGCGGTGGTCCGTTCCCAACCGAACTGGAAAACGAAACCGGTGAAGAATTACGTAAAGTAGGTCATGAATTTGGCGCAACCACAGGCAGGCCGCGCCGTACCGGATGGATCGATCTTCCCGCTTTAAAATATGCTATCATGCTTAACGGCGTTACCCAACTGGTAATGACCAAGGCTGATGTTTTGAGCGGTTTTGAAAAGATCTATGCTGCTACTCACTATAACTATTTAGGAGAGCAGATTGATTACATGCCTTACGATATTTGCTCGGTAAAACCTGAGCCGGTATATAAGGAAATTGAGGGCTGGAACGAAGACCTGACAGGTATTACTGAATTATCTGAGATCCCGGCAAAATTGCAATCATACATTGATTACCTTGAAGCTGAACTTGGTGTACCGGTGAAATATTTATCAGTAGGGCCGGACAGGAAACAGACTTTAACATTACATTAATAATGTTCTCCGTGGAGACACGGAAAACTGGATGATAATAAGAGGCCGGGTAATACCGGCCTCTTTCATTTACCTCAACCTCACCGTTTCGTGTCTCCACGAAACGAAACCGCCAATACAAATCGATTAACATTAAACCAATCTAATTTCATTTACTTGGTTATTTTTGCAGGGTGATAATACAGGTTAATGATCTGCCGGGATTCAGGGAAAAAGCGTTGCAATGGGCTGCAACTTTTGAAACACTGTGTTACCTTGATTCGAATGGATTTAATGATCCCTATTCCAGGTTTGATACATTGATAGCGACCGGTTCCCATGCCGAACTTACTGCAAATGCAGGTAACGCTTTTGATAGCCTTGATGAGTTTAGGAAAAACAACCCTGGCTGGATGGTGGGTTTCCTGGGTTATGATCTTAAAAATGAAATAGAAGCGCTTACATCTGCTAATCACGATGGTTTAAAATTCCCTGATCTGCATTTCTTTGTTCCCGAACATCTTATTTTGATAAAAGAAGATAAGGTAGAGATCATCTCAGATAACCCCGAACTGCTTATAAAAGCAATAAATGAGAGGAGTTTAGTCAGGTCTGCCCAGCCATCTGTTATCAATCTAAAACCACGCTTTAGCAGACAGGAATACATTGATACGGTAAACAGGATAAAAGAGCACATCACCCGTGGCGATATTTATGTAACCAACTTTTGCCAGGAGTTTTTTGCAGAGGATGTAGCCCTTGAGCCGCTGGAGATTTTCACAAAGCTGAACGAAGTTTCGCCTAATCCATTCTCTACGTTTTTCAAATGGAACGGTAATTATATTCTTGGCGCGTCGCCCGAACGCTTTTTGGCAAAGAGGGGAAGTAAGCTTATATCGCAACCCATAAAAGGAACTGCCAAAAGACTTGACGATATTAATGCCGATGAGCAAGCTAAACAAACCCTGCGCAACCATCCTAAGGAGTTACAGGAGAATGTAATGGTGGTCGACCTCGTGCGCAACGATCTTACCCGATCGGCTAAACCCGGTACGGTAAAAACCGAAGAACTGTTTGGCATTTACAGTTTTAAGCAGGTACATCAAATGATCTCTACCGTAGTTTGCGAAATACAGGAAGGCCTTTCAAATGTGCAGGCTATCAAAAATACCTTCCCGATGGGCAGCATGACCGGTGCCCCTAAAGTAAGTTGCATGCAGCTGATGGAGCAATATGAGCGTAGCAAGCGTGGTGTATATTCCGGTGCTATAGGCTATTTTAGTTCGGATGATGATTTTGATTTTAACGTAGTTATTCGCTCATTACTTTATAATTCTGCTAACAATTACCTTTCGTTCCATGCCGGAGGAGCCATTACTTACCACGCAATTGCCGAAAATGAGTATGAAGAATGTTTGTTGAAAGCTGCTGCGGTGATGCAGGTTTTGGGAGGATAGCAGTTTTCTCTGTAGAGACGCATCACATGCGTCTTTCGCATGCAGACTACGAATAGATTAATTGCCTAATAATGCTTGTCCTATGGGAGACGCATGTGATGCGCCTCTACAAAAGACACTTTACAGATCATCAATTTTCATTATATTGAGCAGTGGAATTTTTAAACACTTGCTCTTTTAATTGTCATTATGTCAAAACCCCTACAAAACATAAAACTGATCCTCGTTACCCTGTTGTTATTTATTAGCGGCCTAACCCTTGCCCAAACAAAATACCGCCCTTCTGATCTGTTCCCCGCGCAACCGTTATTACCTCCGGGCAATTCATACCGTGCAGCCATCGGCGAACCAGGCCCTGCTTACTGGCAAAACAAGGCCGATTATGCAATTGACGTAGCGCTTGATGATAAAACCAATGTAATTACCGCTACTGCAACCATTACTTATACCAATAATAGCCCCAAAGCCCTTTCAGCGTTGTGGCTGCAGTTGGAGCAAAATGTGTTTAAAAAAGATTCGCGGGGCATCCAATCCAAATTATTCCTTTACCAGGATCCTGAAAAAAATACTCCCGACGGCGGGTACCAGATAGAAGGCGTGCAGCTTGCAGGCAACAAAGGAGGAAATATTAAATATCATATTTACGATACCCGGATGCAGCTTGAGCTGGTGCAGCCACTTTTAAGCGGACAGGCCATCAGTTTCAGTATCCGTTACCGGTACAACTTCCCGGTAAATTATAAAAATGCCGACTTCTTGGTTAACCGTACCGATATCCTACCTACAAAAAATGGCAATATTTATGCAGTTGCGCAATGGTACCCGAGGATGTGTGTATTGGATGATATAGAAGGATGGAACACGCTGCCATATTTGGGCAATGGCGAGTTTTACCTGGAGTATGGCAATTTCAGGATAAACATTACGGTACCATCGGGACTTATTGTTGAAAGTTCAGGCGACTTACTTAATCCTGAGGAGGTACTAACACCAACCGCGCTGAAGCGTTGGCAGGCCGCTAAACAAAGTGATGTGCCGGTGCAGATTAGATCGGCAAAAGAAGTAACCGATCCATCGTCACGACCTGCAAAGACTACCTGCACCTGGAAATTTAAACTGGATAATTCAAGGGATTTTGCCTGGACTGCCTCACGGTCGTTTGTTTGGGAAATGGAAAGCTTTAACCTTTTTAATGGTAAAAGGGTTACAGGCAGTTCGTTGTACCCTATAGAATCAGAGAAGCAAAACAGTTGGAAACGTTCATCTGAATATATCAAATTTACCTTGCAGCACTTTTCAGAAAAGTGGTTTCCTTATCCTTACAATAAAGCGGTTAACGTAGCCTCAAATTTAGATGGAATGGAGTACCCCGGTATGGTTTTTTGCTCGGCGAAAGATACCGGCAATATGTATTTTGCTGTGGTAAACCATGAGTTGGGGCATACCTGGTTCCCGATGGTAGTAGGTAGCAATGAACGTAAGTACGCCTGGATGGATGAGGGCTTCAATATGTTTATTGATAAAATAGCTGTCAAAGCTTTTAACAAAAGCGAGTTTATAGGCTATGTTGAGATCGATAGCCCGCTCGATTCCTTGTTTTCGGAAAAGCTGCTGCCTATTGTTACCCGCCCCGACGCTTTGCCGGGCAACCAGGTATATCCGCTGCAGTATCAAAAAGTGGCTTATTCCCTTGCCCTTTTACGTAATCAGATTTTAGGCCCGGAGCGTTTTGACCGCGCTTTCAGAAAGTACATCCGTGACTGGGCATATAAACACCCAACACCCTGGGACTTTTTCAGAAGCATAGATAGTTCGGCAGGGGAGGATTTAACCTGGTTCTGGAAATCTATGTTTCTCGAAAATTATCGCCTCGATCAAAAGATAACCAAAGTAGAAAGCTCGACAATTACTCAACCTGCTATCACGATTGAAAACATGGAAAAAGCAGCTATGCCTTTGATCGTTGAGATAACCTATACCGACGGCTCAAAGGAGCATCGCGAATTTCCGGTAGAGATTTGGGAGTATAGCAATGTCTATACTTTTACCGGTGATAAAAAAGCGGCTGTCGCTAAAGTTATTATCGATCCGGACAAGATCTATCCGGATGTGGATAGGAGCAATAATGGTTACGAGGTGAAGAAATAGACTATTTAGTACCATAAAATGTCATTTCGATAGAGCGTGCGGGGAAATATGCGTTGGGGCGAAAGAGAAATCTTATACGCCCTGCATAACGTTATTGCGGCGCGTACAAGATTTCTCCTCGTTCCTCGTCGAAATGACAGAGGGTCTCATGAGGCTATCGACTACAACTTTTTGTCCCATCAGGGTCTCGCGCAGAGACCCTGATGTTCTGCGAGAATGTTCTTACAACTTCACACCCCTCAAAAAGTCTTCAATACCCATACGTTTCTTACCTTCTAACTGAATATCTTTTAATAATACAAAACCATCTTTAGCGGCAAATTTCAAATAGGTTTTATTGTCAGTTAAAAAGCCGCCTGGTTGTATAGCCGGTTCCGATAGCTGATATTCAGAAGCATAAATTTTCAAATTTTTGCCATTAAGCTCGGTATACGCAGTTGGCACCGGGCTCAAACCTCGAATTTTGTTATAAATTGACAAGGCAGGTTGTGTCCAGTCTATCTTGCAATCATCCTTAAAAATCTTTGGTGCGCGCCTCAGCTCTGTCCCTTCGACAAGTTGTGATTGTGGATGCTCGTTGTAACGGCCGCTTTCAACAGCTTTTACTGTTTTTACCAATAAGCCGGCACCTTTATTCATCAGGCGATCGTGCAGTTCACCGGCATCTTCATGGCCGGTAAGTGTTATTTTTTCGGTAAACAGGATGTTACCGGTGTCAATGTCATGCTTTAAAAAGAAAGTAGTCACGCCGCTTTCTTTTTCGCCATTGATAAGCGCCCAGTTGATGGGAGCCGCCCCGCGGTATTGCGGTAACAGCGATGCGTGTAAATTTATGGTGCCTTTAGACGGCATGTTCCAAACAGCTTCGGGCAGCATCCTGAAGGCTACTACCACCTGCAAATCGGCCTTAAGTGCTTTCAATTCGGCAATAAAATCTTCGTTCTTCAATTTTTCGGGTTGAAGCACTTTTAATCCGTTAGCTACAGCGTACTGCTTAACGGCCGATTCGCTGACTTTTTGTCCCCGCCCGGCCGGTTTATCAGGTGCTGTAATAACAGCAACAATGTCACTTCCTGCTTTAATTAAAGCATCTAACGAGGTAACGGCAAACTGGGGGGTACCCATAAATATAATTCTCATAGTATGTTTAGGTATTAGATGTGCTTTATTTGGTTATTCGTATAGTAAATATTTTTTGCGTGTGGCTTTAAATGCGGTGAGGCCCGGCTGCCAGCTGGCGCGGATCTCTTCTTCAGTTTTGCCCGTTTCAATTTGTTTCCTTAACTCGGCTGTGCCGGCCAGCTTTATGAAATAAGCATTAAAGAAATGATCCTTATCGGGGAAAGCATTATATAACTCTAAGAGCCATTTCAGGTTAATGGAGCCCATGCCGGTGATATCATTTGGCGAAATATTTTGCAGATCGATACCAAAACATTCCTGGTCTTTCTGCGGCGGGTTTTCGCTCATACCGGGGATGCTTTTAGGCGTGAACGAAAAACTATACTTTCCTTTTAGTGCGGGATGCCCCAAAACCGCAAAGGGAACAAGTGTGCCCCTGCCCAAACTAAAAGTAGTACCCTCAAACAGACAGGTACTTGGGTATAATAAAATTGATATGGGGGTATTTAAGTTTGGCGACGGGTTTACCGGCAGGGTATAAGGCAAATCATGTTTGTAATTAGCCACTTTAATGATCTTTAGTTTGCACTTAACCCCGTTTTTTAACCAGCCTTCGCCGTTTATCATCTGAGCATATTCGGCAATGGTCATGCCGTGGGCAATGGGGATGGGGTGCATGCCCACAAACGAACGGTTAACGGTATCCAGAATTGGCCCGTCAATTAAGTAGCCATTAGGATTAGGGCGGTCAAATATCATGAGCTCTACATTATTTTCGGCACAGGCTTCCATTACGTAATGCAGGGTTGATATGTAGGTGTAAAAGCGCACCCCAACATCCTGGATATCAAATATCATCAGGTCGATGCCTTTCAAATCGGCAGGTGTTGGTTTGTAGTGTTTGTTGCCGTACAGCGATATTACGGGCAGGCCGGTTTTGGGATCTTTTGCATCACCAACAGTTGCGCCATTACTGGCATTACCCCTAAAGCCATGCTCGGGGCCAAAGATCTTTTTTACATTCACTCCCGAATGCACCAAACTATCTACACTGGCAGTTAAATTTTTACCAATAACAGAAGTTTGATTAATCACCATCCCTATATTTTTTCCCTTAAGATAATTAATATAAAGCGGAATTTGATCGGCTCCGGGAATAATAGGGCCATTTTTTATGTTTTTAGATGCGGATGCTGTTTTGCAGCTTTTGCAATTGCTTGCCTGGCTGCATGCGGTGTTTGCAAGTAAAACTGTTATGAGGGCAAATCGTAAAAAAGCACAAATCTTATTCATAAAATATTGAGTTGAAACAATTTTAAAAGTAGCAGGTTTAACAGCAAAACCGCATATTTGCGAAGGTACAAAAAATCAGTTTGCCATTGAGTTTCGCCTCCTTTATATCAGCCCGCATAACATTTAAATCAAAACGCACCTTTTCAAAGCTGATAGTGCGTATTGCAATTATAGGCATTATGCTTGGCCTGGGTGTAATGATACTGTCCCTTGCTATTGTTAAAGGATTTAAACACGAAATCCGCAACAAAGTTCGCGGCTTTGCCGGCGATATTCGCGTGGTTAAGTTTGATCTCAATAACTCTTACCAAAGCTCTTCCTTTGCTGCCGACAGTGATTTTGTTAAGCGGGCGCTTAAAAGCCCTTTTATTACTCATGTGATGCCGGTAGCTACCAAGCCGGGTATTGTTAAGGCTAATAATGAAATTGAAGGTGTGGTACTTAAAGGCGTTGACAAAAGCTACGACTGGGGCTACTTTAAAAAAATGATGGTTGCCGGCGATGTGATCAGCTTTGCCGATTCTGTTGAGGCACAAAAGGAGATCATGATCTCGCAAACAACGGCCGACAGGCTTAAGCTTAAGGTAGGGGATAAGCTGCTGATGTATTTTGTACAGGAGCCGCTTCGTAAACGTCAGTTTAAAATTAAAGGGATTTTCAACATCGGCGTTGAAGAAGTTGATAAAACCTTTGTTATTGGAGCGTTATCACTCATTAACCGCCTTAATGACTGGAAGCCAAACGAGATAGGCCAATATGAACTCCGCGTTTCTGACTTTGAGCATATCAATGAAGCTGCCAATGCGCTTGATGATGTTTTACCGGTAAAGCTGAAAGAATACACTATTGAAGAAGATTACCCTACTATATTTGAATGGCTTAACCTCTTGGATGTAAATTCGGTAGTGATGCTGGTATTGATGGTAGCTGTTGCTGTTATTAATATGATATCGGCACTGCTGATCATGATCCTTGAGCGTACCGCCATGATTGGTATGTTCAAAGCCATGGGCGCATCTAATTGGGCCATCCGCAAAGTTTTCCTGATCAACGCTACTTACCTGATAGGTTTAGGACTTTTGCTGGGTAATTTGCTTGGGATAGGCCTCGGGTATTTTCAAATGTATACCCATTTCTTTAAACTCGACCAGGCATCGTATTATATGACCTTTGTACCTGTTGAGTTTAGTCTCTTTGATATTGTTGTCCTGAATATTGGCACACTGATCATTTGCCTGTTGGTACTTATAATTCCATCAACATTGGTAAGCAGGATCTCGCCGGTGAAGGCTATTCAATTTAAGTAAAGCAGTTGTTATTAATTAACTTATAATCAAATAGTTGCGGGTGGGTCCTGTTTTAAGTAGCTGGGTGTACACATCTTTTAAGCAAAAGAAAATGTCATTTCGATTGAGCAGGTTGGGGCTGGGAGGTCGGGCGAAAGAGAAATCTTATACGTCATGCAGAGCCGTTTGCAAGGTTTAGAGCAGGACGTATAAGATTTCTCCTCACCGCGCCCGCACATTCCCAAACCGGTTCGTCGAAATGACATTCGGTTTTATTGATATTAATTTGCGATGATGAGTACACCGAGAAGCTATTAAAGCAACCGGTAGCTCAACCCCAGCCTGAAATACTCGCTATGCGCATTAAATGATGCGTCACCTACCATATCTTTCATGTAATTGGTCAATCCGTGGGCAAAGCTGGCGTTTAAGCCATAACGGCCATAACTGGCTACGGTACCGAGGCGTAACCGAACATCAGTTGGGGCTTTGCTTCTTTTATAATCAACTTTATAAATTTTGCCGTCTTTATCTTTCACTTCGCCTTTATCACGGCTATCCAGTATCAGACCGAGGTCCATCCCCGGCAAAATATCAAGCTTAACTTTATTAAGTTGAAAGCGATAGCCTATATACGGGTTAAGGTTGATACTCTGGTTTTGGAAAGCAACATGACCGGTTACTGCAAAACTGGGATCATTTGCAGTTATAGGTAAGTAGTCACCGTACAAGACAGTTGTAATCGGTGTATATTTATCTACATTAACTTTACTTCGTAGTAATTCATAAGCTCCCTGCAAGCCAACAATAAACCCGCCTTTTGATATCGTTTGAATCTGTACGCTTCCGCCGTAACTGAACCCATTTTTATTTCCGTATGGATTATTGGCTCGGTTCATCGGATCGCCGGTGATGGATCCCTGTAATACTTGCGTAGTAGCCGATGTTGATTTGCCCGCAAAATGAAACAAACCGGTATTGCCCTGTACAGATACTTCTAATTTTTGGGCGCAGAGCTGCAACCCGCTAAGCATTAACGGGGCAAGGATAAGGAGGTACTTTTTCATTTTTTATGTGTTGTAAAGTTTAGTTTCAGGTTTAAGCCGCCTGCTCCAAATTTTATCTGCTGTGAGCCAAGGCCGTCGAGCGGGTATTTCAAAAATGGTTCGATAATTATCCTGTTGCTTTTACCCAGTGGATAGCCAACACCAAATGCCACGTTCAACGTTTTGGCAAAATAAAAGCTGTTGAAGCTTTTGTGCGTTGTTTCGTCGGATGTTTGTGCCTGTACACCGGCAGCCTGTGCCAGTCCCGGGTAGCTGTAACTTGCTGTGTAGGCCTCATTAATAAATGTGCCCGAACTTAAACCTGCAGAAATATAAGTGTCATTTTTTTGCGGGTTAAATTCATATTTAAGGTTAACCGGGATATCAAGACCTATCAGGTTAGCATTGTAGTTTTTGAATGAAGGGCTCGATGATACTTTATTAAAATCAGCCGCCACACTGTAAGTGGTGCTTAACGATGGTGAAAAGGACACTGCTGCAGCTCCATTTGAGGGCTGGTTTTTATTATAATTAAGTGTGTTTTGGGCTAAAGCTAAACCTGTTGAAAGTTTAAGGTTTTTGCTCAGTTTAATATCAGTGGTGAAGCCGGCACCAGCATTTACCTGGTTTTGGCTGCCTTTGGCATAGTTGAAGAATGTTGCCGCATAAACGCTGAACTTTACCCTGCGGTCGTCTGTTTCCATATCAGGTTTTTTAGGCTGATCATGATCACTGGCCAGCAGCGCTTCCATGGAGTTGGCTTTCGGTTTAACTTTCACTACCGACGGCGTAGTATTGGCCGGAGCAGTTTTAGCCGGATTGGCATTAACCGGAGGCTGTACAGCAGGATTATTAGCGTACTGTTGCGTATTATCTTGCGGCAGCACGGATTTAACGCTATCGGCTTTTTTACCAGGTACTGCAGTTGTAACATTATTATTTGCCGGTTGAGCAACCGGAGCAGGGGCTTTTGCGATGCCATTAACCGGGTTAGTATTTACTGCAGGTACCGGAATATGTGTAAATACAGGGGCAGCTGTTACCGGTTGATTTGCAACAGCATTAGCTACCGGTTTGTTTAAAGATGTATTGTTTGCAAAAGTATTTGGTTTGCCTGTTGGTGCAATACCGGGAGCAACAGGTTTTGTAGCCGAAGATTGTGTACTATTATTGTTTGCAAGGTTAGTTGCGTTTGCCGCAGGTGATTGTTTAGTTGTGGCAGGTTGTTGTACAGGTGCAACATTTTGAGTTGCACTATCCAATGCTGTGCTGGTTTTAGGCAACGCAGGTTTTACCGGTTTGGCCGAAAATGTTTGGCCGTTATTATTTACATTGTTTTTGTTCGATGCTATCCACAAACCTATACTTAAAAACAGCAACAGCACAGCAGCGGCGCTTGCCCACCATAGATAAACCGGGCGGCGCTGTTTTTCCTCCACAGGGAATTTCTCCCTGAGCAGCAGCCAGCCTTCATCAGCAGTAGTGTCCTCGTAATTATCAAACACTTCCCTGATGCGGTCTCTTAAGTCGTTATCCAACTGATCATCCATGGTTTTGTGCTTCTTTTCTTAATATAGTCCTTAATCTTTCTTTTGCCCTGCTCAGGTAAACACGTGATGAGCTTACCGGGATGCCGAGCGTTGTGGCTATTTCGTCATGATCATAGCCGTCTATCTCATACATGTTAAAAATGGTTCGTTGTATGGTTGGGAGCTCAACCATCAGCTTTAAAATATCCTGTGCATTTAAATTATCAACCGGCCCCATATTACTCCTGATGGGGGCGGCATTATCCAATTCAACATTAAGCTGGAATTTAAGGTCTTTACGCCGTCGGTCGATGGCTGTGTTAACCAAAATGGTGCGGAGCCAGGCTTTGAATGGCTTATCGATATTGTAGCCGCCAATAGCGTTAAACACTTTTATAAAAGCGTCATTTATAGCTTCAAGGGCATCGTCGCGGTTTAAACTGTAACGCAAACTTATACCCATAGCATAGCCATAGAACTGTTTATACAGCAGTTCCTGATGTTTTAAGCTGCCTTGTTTGCATTGCCTTATGATCTCTTCTTCGGTAATGCGAGGGGGTGGATGCATTAAATGTGTAGTTCCGCTAAATGTTGTTTTAAAAGCCCTTACGCAGTAAAAGATTTAAACGATACAAAATAATAAAAAAAATCTACGGCTATTGTTTGCCCGCTGTAATCAAAAAAGCCGGTACCCATAAATACAGGCACCGGCACGTAATTAAAACAATTGGACTTTTAGTTAATTAGCTTTTTTTAAGTTGTATTGAACCGTCAATGTATCGCCGTTGCTGTTACGCTGCAATTGAAATACATTACCGTCATAATAGTACTGGTAAACACCTTTCAGGTGAAATTTATTTACCCCCGGTACTACCGCAGATGAGTCATTAAATTGGATATAATATCCGTTGTACACAAATCCGCCGTAGCTTGCCACGTGTTTCCTGGTATCGGCGGCTACTTTAAATAATGATGCAGCGGTAAGTTTTAAAGCTATTGTATCGCGAACAGTATCATAACCGGAACCGCTGGCTTTTTTAACAAGAGCACCGAATGTTCCGGTGAAATTGCCTTGCGGTTGGGCAACAGGAACAACCTCGTTTTTAGGTGAACAGGCTACACCTAATGTTAACAATAATGGCAGCAGGTAAAATAAATTACGTTTCATATAATCTTATCTCGTTATCAATTTTTAACCATTACGCATCTTTTTAATAAAACGATACACCAGGCAACAACATTTTATAGTTTTTTTGCTTCATCCCAAAAAATATCCATCTCGGCAAGGCTCATATCATGCAGCTGTTTACCATTTTCCTGGGCCTTAAGTTCAAGGTACTGAAAGCGTTTGATAAATTTTTTATTGGTTTTCTCGAGTGCGTTTTCCGGGTTGATGTTGATAAATCGGGCATAGTTGATCAGCGAAAACAACAGGTCGCCAAATTCGGCTTCGGCTTTTTCGTGGTCGATGGTGCTTTCATCTTCGGCATTAAATTCATTTTTAAACTCCTGCATCTCTTCTTCAACCTTGGCCCAAACCTGACTTTTCTCTTCCCAGTCGAACCCAACGCCGCGCGCCTTTTCCTGTATGCGCGATGCTTTTACCAGCGCCGGTAATGAAGCGGGTACGCCGCCTAAAACAGATTTATTGCCTTCTTTAAGTTTGATCTGCTCCCAATTACGCTTTACGTCTTCTTCGTTTTGCACCTCTATGTCGCCATAAATATGCGGATGGCGGTTGATCAGTTTATCGCAAACACCGTTCAAAACATCGGTAATTGTAAAGTCGTTGGTTTCGGAAGCTATTTTGGCGTAGAAAACCAGGTGCAGCATGATATCGCCGATCTCCTTTTTAATTTCGGGCATATCACCACCTAAAATGGCGTCGCTTAGCTCATAGGTTTCTTCAATGGTAAGGTGGCGCAGACTTTCAAGCGTTTGTTTTTTATCCCATGGGCAATTGGCCCGCAGGTCATCCATAATGATGAGTAATCTATCGAACGCTATTGAGGCGGTAGGGGCGGTTTCAGGGGCTTTTAAAGGCATAAATTATTTATAATGAATACTTATGCTGCAAAGGTATGATAACATCTTTAATGAAAACTTACTGTATCATTAATTTTAAACTAACATTAATTAATTTTATTAGCCAATTGTTAATGCTATCTATAAGCACATTTTACCATGAAAAAAATTTACCTGTTTATCCTCCTTTTCGTTTCGATAATTAAAACAAGCTACGCGCAGCAGCAGCCTGCCGGCGATATGGCCAACAGCACCTTTAGTCAGCCTCAGCCATTCCTGTTTACTGTAAGCACGCTTAACCCGCAAGGGCGTAACTGGAGTTTAAATTACTCGGGCGGGTACGGTGAACGTACAGTTACACCACTTGGATTTGACGGCGTTGACCAAAATTTTTCGGCCAAAGGGTACCTGGGCAATAAGTTTACGCTGATGGCCATACTGGGCACAGGTTTTAGCAGCAATGGCGGTGTGCGCACGTTGCAACAGGCCGAAGTATTGCGTGATTTTATCGGCGGAAACCAGCCTATGGGCTTTAGGGCAGGAGCAAGCCTTGGTTTCAGGCGGGAGTTTAATAGCGATGGTGTAGCATTTAGCCGTATAACTGCCGCGTACGAAGTAACAAATTGGAAACTTGGTGCCAACGTTAGATTTGAAAAAGCATTTGCTACTAACCGCGATGGTTTGGATCTGATCACCAGCGTTGGTGTGCACCGTCATATTTCGGGGCAGTTATTTGGCGGCTTTGAGGCAGTAGGGCAGGACCTGGAAGGCTTTTGGGAAACCGACGAAGCTGAAGGTGGCGCCCGCTTGTTGATTGGCCCGTCATTAAATTACGCTCCGGTTAACTCGCGCCTGGCATTTTCGCTTTGCGGCGGCCCTATCATTTATGCTACCCGCAGCGCGGCAACACAAGGCCAGTTTGCTTACCGCGAATTGCCTACCACCAATGGTTTTACACTGAAGTTTAATGTAGGCTTCCGGTTCTTATAAAAAGAAAAGACTAAAGCTTTACCGCCCTGAGCATTTCGCGCTTGCCTGGTGCTCCGGGTGCTTTTTCAACTTTAAAGCCCATGCTTTTTAACATGCGTTTCAGGTTGCCGGTAATGGCATAGGTAACAAATACACCGCCCGGTTTTAAAAAGCTAACGGTATGGCCAACGGCATCCTCGTTCCACATTTCGGGTTGATGAATGGCGGCAAAGGCATCAAAATAGATGATGTCAAACTGTTCGTCTGTTTTAAAATCTAAAAGCTTGCGGTGGGCAATATGTAGTTTGGTAATTGGGTTGATCTCAACTTTGCCGGTTAGGGCAATTGCATAATTGCCATTGAATTGCTGCCATAATAACTCCGGAATATATTGCTGATAACCCGTTTGCAACATCATTTCGGCATTTATCGGGTAGGCCTCAATACCGGCATAATTAAGTTTTACTTGCTTATGGTTGCAGGCATCGGCAGTTAACAAAAAATTAAGCCCGGTGCCGAAACCCACTTCAAGAATACTTACCTCCTTAGTTTCATTCCGTTCCAGGAAATATTGCAGGCCCGATTTAACAAATACGTGCAGGCTTTCCTGTAGCGCCCCATGGCGGGAGTGGTAATGTTCGCCCACTTCGGCATTGTAAATGGTGTTTGAGCCGTCGGCAGTGGTAACTATGGTTAGTTCATGGTTCATGGATGATAGTTCATGGTTTTGACTGGTATACTTTTAGTTCATGGTTGATGGATGGAAGTTTCCACGGCCTTATCGGCCATTAACTATCATCTATGAACTATTAACCATGCACTTCCTTCATCATCTCCGTTACAACTTCGCCCAGATCGTAAACAGGTACGGTTGTAATAGCAGATGAAACGATGCTCACGCCGGCTGCTGAGCGGTAACCTGCCGCGCAATGTACCACGATTGGTTTATCCGAAGGGATCTCGCCAACACGTTCACGTAGTTCAGGCAGTGGAATGCTGATGGCATTTTTGAATACCTTACCTGCGGCAACTTCGCCGTGGTTACGTACATCAACTATAGTGTAATCGCCTTCATTTGCTTTGAACGCATCCAAATCAAGATCCGGAGATACTTCACCGGCGTTTACAGGAGCTAACAACGCAGCTTTAATATTTTGCTCGTAGCCAATTTTTGCTGCTTTTTTTATTAGGATATCAAGCTTTTCATCATTTTCGGCAAACAGGTAAAACGGCTCATCGGGACCGATAATGGAACCAAGCCAGGTTTCAAATTTTTCACCATCCTGCAGGTTAATGGCACCATGCAGGTGGCCGCTTCTGAATTGTGCTTTGGGACGACTGTCGACAATTAAAATACCTTTTTCCAATGTGCTGGCTGCATCAATGTGCGGTACGGTGGCAATGCTATCCTCAAAACCCGAAACGCCGTTTTTATTCAGCTCCACATCGCGGCCAAAGTATTTGGGCATGAAAGGCTGATCGGTGGTGAGCGTTTTAACAAACTCCAGTTCATCCATCAGTTGCAGGGCGTAGTTTTCGCGCAGTTCGCGGCCAATGGTGCTTTCCAGGTCGGGGCTCATGCTTTTACCGCATAACGAGCCGGGACCGTGCGCGGGGTAAACCACCACGTTTTTAGGCAGTGTCATGATTTTTTGCCGGGTGCTTTGGTACATCTGGCGGGCAAGCTCTTCTTTTTTTGCAGTAATGTTGCCCACGTTTTCACGTAAATCCGGTCTGCCTACATCGCCAACAAATAGGGTATCGCCGGTAAAGATGGCTGTTTCGCGGCCTTCTTCATCTACCAGCAAAATACAGATAGAATCAGGCGAGTGGCCGGGAGTGTTGATAGCCTTTAGTTTGATATCGTTAAGTTCGATGACGTCGCCGTCGTCAAAGGTTTCGTGTGGGTATGCTGCACCGGTAAGTTTACTACAGTAAATAACAGCACCGGTTGTTTCATGAATTTCAAGATGCGAGCTCACGAAATCGGCATGCGGGTGGGTTTCAATAACGCCCACAATATCGGCATCATGTTGGGCCGCAAAATCATAATAAGGCTGCGGGTTACGGGCCGGGTCAATAACTATCATTTTGCCTGTGCGGATCACGGCATATGAACCATGTGCCAGGCCTTTATCGTAAAATTGCTGAATGATCATATTTTGCCTGCAAAGATAATGCTTAGGCAATATGTTTTATTTGTGCAATGTTTGAGTGGTGTAAATATTGATCCTTTTTGTGTAAATGTGTGAAGTTTATTATAGTATCTCTCCACGCTTAATTACTAAACTGCCTCAAATGATGGTCAACATGCTTATAGGCTAATTGGCCCATCTGCTCCCTGGTCATTTTTCCGAAAAAAGTATGCTCAAAGTCGGTTTTTGAAGTCTTGCCATATTCCTCAACCAGTTCAATCCATCGTTTTTTCTGAGCTTCTACATCGCCTCCTGCTTCAGTTACTTTACATTGCGGAACAGTAGGGCTATTTTTTGCTACGGGGCTATCATCCTTCAGCATTCCTTTCAAGGCCACCTTACCAAACAGGCGGCCGATGAACGAGCGTTTATAGACTATTATGCCTAAATACATTTCTTCGGAAAGCGTACAATGTTTCAGCATTTGATAAACGTTCATTTTACCCCATTGCGGCTGGCTGTTTTCGGTAATTGAATTGATTCGGGTTATAAGGCTATCGCGGGTTTCTTTATCAAATATTGTTTTCATTTGTTTTAAAGGTTGATATGATAAAGCTACTACGAAATTGCAAAGCAATACGGGCGTTTTTGAGCCATAAACGGGGAGGATTTATGCCAATATTTTATAAAACAAAACGAGGTCGTATCATAAATCAAATTAACCATTCATGGTGTTGTGCTATCTATGAATTGAAATTTAGCCGATAATATTATACAAAAAGGGGGTTAACACTTTTTTGGCCTAAAAAACACTTAACTGTCTTATTGCTAATAGTTTAAGTAAAAATTAGCACTAAATTGTGTTAACCCTGTTAACCCCCATTTTGTTAATAAAGTTAATTAAATGGAAACTATATATCGCTTAAGTATTTAAAAATAAAAATGAGGCTGATTTATTATACAGCCTCATTTTCTCTAAAAACAAAATCTGATTTACCAGATCTTAGTCCGGTCTTCCGGTTTTTTATACATTTTGTCGCCGGGTTTTACGTCAAACGCTTTGTACCAGGCATTGATATTGGTTATCGGCGCATTGGTGCGGAACTGCTCGGGCGAGTGCGGATCTGTCAGGATCCTTTGCGCCGCCGACTCGGGAGTTTGCGAAGCACGCCATATCTGCGCCCATGATAAAAAGAAACGCTGATCGGGCGTAAAGCCATCCGTAGTATTGGCCGACTGGCCCTGTTTGGTTTTGCTGAAAGCTTCATAAGCGATGTTCAAACCGCCAAGGTCGGCCAGGTTTTCGCCAAGGGTAAGTTTGCCGTTTACATGCAGGGAATCAAGAACAGTAAAAGCATCATATTGTTTAACCACCTGGTCGGCACGTGACTTGAATTTATCGGCATCTTCTTTTGTCCACCAGTCGCGCAGGGTGCCGTCGGCATCGTACTGGCGGCCTGAGTCGTCAAAACCGTGGGTCATTTCATGACCAATTACGGCGCCAATGCCACCGTAATTAACCGCATCATCGGCATTGAAATCAAAGAACGGGAATTGCAGGATGCCGGCCGGGAACACAATCTCATTATTGGTTGGGTTGTAATATGCGTTAACGGTAGGCGGCGTCATTCCCCAGCGGGTTTTATCAACCGGTTTGCCTAAACGTGTTACATTAAAATTGTACCGCCACTTATTTAGCGCACGCAGGTTGCCAAAGTAATCGTCGCGGTCAATCACCAGGCCATCGTATTTTTCCCAATGGTCGGGATAGCCAATCTTTACCGTAAAGGCATTAAGCTTTTTAAGCGCGCGTTCTTTGGTTGCCGGGCTCATCCAGTCAAGGCGTTTAATCCTGTCGCCGAGGGTTTCTTTAAGGTTATTTACCAAATCAACCATGTATTGTTTAGCGGCAGGTGTAAAGTATTTTTCAACAAAAAGCTGGCCCAGTAATTCGCCGATGTTGCCGTCAACAAGGGCACTCATGCGCTCAGTGCGCGGTGTCTGTACTTTTTGACCGCTCAGCACACTGCTGTAGGCAAAGTTTGCGTTAACAAAGTCAGAACTTAATCCAGGAGCTCCTCCTTTTAACATACTCCACTGCAGGTATACCCGCAATTTAGCAACCGGAGTATTTGAGAACAATGAGTCGGTAGCCCTGAAAAATGATGGCTGACCAACCAGGATGCTGTCCTGTCCGCCGGCATTAAGGGCTGGTAATATTTTTGACCACTTTAAGTGAGGGGTCTGCTTTTCAAAATCGCCCACCAGGAACTTGTTATAGGTAACATGCGGATCGCGCATGGCTACACGGCTAAGCTGTGCTTTGGCCCATGTATATTCCAGGTCGTAAACTATCGCGGCGTTTTTGGCTGCCTCATCGGGGCTGCTTCCGGTAAGGGTGAACAAGGTTATAGCGAACTTTTTCAAAGCCTCCTGGGCCTTTTTTGAACGCGGATCATTTTTGAGGTAATAATCCCTGTCGGGCAGGCTAATACCACCCTGGCCAAGGCTTACGATGTATTTGTTTACATTCTTTTCGTCCTGATCAACTCCAAACCTGAAAATAGGGGAGTTTAGTCCATTAACACGTTCGTAAACCAGTTCGTTAATAAAATCATCAAGGGTTTTTAACCGGCCAATACGCTGCAGATCGGCTTTGAGGGGATCGTAACCACGTTTTTCGATGGTCAGGCTATCCATACCGCTGGCATACAGATCGCCCACGCGTTGTTTCAGGCTGCCTTTAGGTTGTGAAGCTGATGTCTGGCTTACTTCGTTCAGCAAACCGATGAGTTTGTTTGTGTTTTCCTGGCGGAGGATATTAAAGCTGCCCCAGCGGGTTTCTTTGGCAGGGACACCGTTTTGTTTTAACCAGCCGCCATTAGCATATTCAAAAAAATTGTCGCCAGGCTTTACGCTCAGGTCCATGTTGGCGGGATCAATAAACTTTTTAGGTGGAACAGCAGTTTTATGCTTTGGTTTCAGTGGTTTGGGGCCTTCTGCAGCGAAAACATTTACCGACATACCAAGACCTGCAGCCAGCAATAAATAGTTAAACTTTAATTTCATGTCAATACTTAAAAATTAAAGTTAATAAATAACGGGTATTAAGCAAAAAAGGCCGGGGGCAGGCCGTTAGTGATTGAACCAGTTGATAATGGCGTCGAGTTTTGTTTTTTTCAAAATATCAAGCCAGAAACGATGCAAGGGTATTGTTTTCATGACAATTTGAATGTTACATATATAATAACTGGTTAATTGTAAAAATATTGTGGGAGTAGGTTTGGTTGGTGGGGTACTGGGGAGTGTTCATAGTTGATAGATCATAGTTCATGGATCACATAGGTTATAGTTGATTGGTGTGTAGATTATAGATTACAGTTGTGGAGATAATGATTTTACAAAAGTACAATTTGCGTTAGGGATGGTAGTAGAAAGCCCACAGCGCGTGGAGGGATTGCGGGCAGGAAAGGCGAGGACTTGCAACGTACAGCCCGGGCCGCAGGCAACGCCATTATCTGAACTCGAATTAAACGAATTAAGGAATTTTTCGAATTTACTTAGCATTCTGTTAATTCTTTAATTCAACAAATTCAGGTTCGGACAAAAAGAAAAATCCTTCCTACCCGAAAAATCCACCCAAATCCCGGTTCAGAATATGGGCATTGCCTGCGGCCCGGGCTGTACGCTCATACTGCACAAGGCATTAGCCACAGGCCGGTATCCGCTACCATCCCTAATGCGGCCCGCGCTCTTGTCCGCAGCTATGAACCATGATCTATGAACTATCAACCATGAACTAAGCACAAAAAAATCCCTCAACCTTTGGCTATGAACCGCTAAGTATCGTATTTTTGCGCGTTATGAGTATTGCTAAAACATATATCCCCAAGGAAACCGAAGAAAAATGGTACAGTTACTGGTTACAGCACGGCTTTTTTAAGTCGGTGCCTGATGAGCGCGAGCCTTATACAATAGTCATTCCGCCACCAAACGTTACCGGGGTTTTGCACATGGGCCACATGCTTAACAATACTATTCAGGACGTGCTGATCCGCCGCGCCCGTATGAAAGGCAAAAATGCCTGCTGGGTTCCCGGTACCGACCACGCCAGTATTGCCACTGAAGCCAAAGTTGTTGCCATGCTTAAAGAGCGCGGCATCAGCAAAAAAGACCTTACCCGCGAAGAGTTTTTAACTTACGCCTGGGAGTGGAAGGAAAAATACGGCGGCATTATCCTGGAACAGCTTAAAAAACTTGGCGCTTCATGCGATTGGGACCGTACCAAATTTACTATGGACGAGAACCTGTCAGAAGCGGTTATTGATACCTTTATCCACCTGTATAAAAAAGGATTGATCTACCGCGGCATCCGTATGATCAACTGGGACCCGCAGGGTAAAACTGCAGTAAGCGACGAAGAAGTTATCCGTAAGGAAGTTAATCAGAAGCTTTATTATATCCGTTATGCTGTTAAGTCCGAAAGTCCGGAAGTCGGGAAGTCGGAAAGTCAGAAAGATTTCTCCGATGCTGGCTCTTTACTTTCGGACTCACGGACTTCCGGACTTTCGGACTTCTTAACCATCGCCACTACCCGACCGGAAACCATTATGGCCGATGCAGCTATCTGTATCAACCCTAATGATGAGCGTTACCTGCACCTGCATGGTAAAAAGGTTTACATCCCGCTTATTGATCGCGAGATCCCGGTGATACTGGATAACTACGTAACCATGGATTTTGGTACCGGCTGTTTGAAGGTTACCCCTGCGCACGATTTGAATGACTACGAACTGGGCCAGCGTCATAACCTGCCGGTTATTGATATCCTGAATGACGACGGCACGCTGAACGAAAAAGCGCAGATATTGGTTGGCGAAGACCGTTTTGCTGCCCGTAAAAAGATAGCAGTGCTGTTGGAAGAAGCCGGCGTACTGGAAAAAGTTGAAGAATATAAATCGCAGGTTGGTTTCAGTGAACGTACCAATGCGGTTATTGAGCCAAAACTATCTATGCAATGGTTTTGCAAGATGGGCGAAATGGCCAAACCTGCTTTGGATTATGTACTGAATGGCGAGATCAAACTGATACCCGAAAAGTTTGTGAACACTTACCGCCACTGGATGGAGAATGTAAGGGACTGGAACATCAGCCGCCAGCTATGGTGGGGACAGCAGATTCCGGCATGGTACCTGCCAAACGGCGAATTTGTGATTGCAAAGAACAGGGAAGAGGCTTTTGAAGAAGCGAAAAATCTCAAATCTCAAATCTCAGATCTCAAATCTGAAGATCTTACCCAGGACGAAGACGTTGTTGATACCTGGTTTTCGTCCTGGCTGTGGCCAATTTCGGTATTTGATGGTTTTAAAGACCCTAACAATGCCGATATCAATTATTACTACCCAACCAATGACCTGGTTACGGCGCCTGAAATTTTATTTTTCTGGGTGGCGAGGATGATTATGGCCGGGCATGAGTTTAGGGGCGAAGTGCCGTTCCGGAACGTATACCTTACCGGTATTGTGAGGGATAAGCAAGGTCGTAAGATGTCGAAATCATTGGGCAATTCGCCCGATCCGTTAGATCTGATCGAGACTTACGGTGCCGACGGCGTACGTGTGGGTATGCTGCTATGCTCGCCTGCCGGTAACGACTTAATGTTTGATGAAAGCTATTGCAAACAGGGTAGCGGCTTTGCCAATAAGATCTGGAATGCCTTTAAGCTGGTAAAAGGTTGGGAGGTTGATGAAAGCCTTGCTAATCCTAATGTCGTAGCCATTGAATGGTTTGGCAGCAGGTTTAACCAGGCTTTGACCGAAATTGAAGCCAACTTTGCCCAATACCGCTTATCAGAGGCTTTAATGGACACTTATAAGCTGGTATGGGACGATTTTTGCGCATGGTATCTTGAAATGATCAAGCCGGCTTATCAGCACCCTGTTGATAAGGCTACTTATACGGCTACTATTCAATTTTTTGAAAATATTTTAAAGGTATTGCACCCTTTTATGCCTTTCCTTACAGAAGAATTATGGCATGATGAGCTGTTTGGCGAACGTACTGAATCAGACTGCTGTATTGTAGCGCAATTACCCGCTATTGGGGAAATAAATTCACGCTTACTGGTTGAGGTTGAGATAGTAAAAGATGTTGTTACTTCTATCAGGAATACCCGCAAAACAAAACAAATTTCGGACAAGGAGCCGCTTGAATTATTTGCCAAATCAAATTCGGGCATTAATTACGGCCAATACGAGGCCATTATTGCGAGGCTTGCCAACATCAGTAAGTTTGAAACCGTAGCCGATAAAGTTGAAGGAGCTATTAATTTCTTAGCTTCAACTGATGAATTTTATATTCCTTTCAGCGAAGAAATTGACCCGGTTGCCGAGTGCGCCCGATTGAAAAAAGAACAGGAATATCTGTTAGGTTTCCTGAAATCGGTTAATGCAAAGTTGGGTAACGAAAGGTTTATGGCCAATGCAAAACCCGAAATTATTGAGGTTGAACAAAAGAAAAAGGCCGATGCCGAAGCCAAGTTAGCCATCATTGACGAAAACCTGGCGGCTTTGGCTTGCTAATTGCAGAACTTACCGGCTTTGCGTAACAAGCTACCCTACAGTATTTTGATTGCTGTAAGGTAGCTTGTCAAATTGCAGGGCCAATGTTAAGTTCTGAATATGAGTAAAAAAGTAAGTTTTTTTAACTTATCGATCTATAAGATTTTGTCGAAGGAGCAATCGTTCCTTGACCAGGCCCGGATTCGTTTATTGTATTATGGGTTCTTCCTTATTTTTGTGGCCCTCGGTGCGCTTTACCTGAGCGTTTATTTCCAAAACCAAAAGATGCTTGCTTATACCACCCTGTTTTTGATGGGGTCGGTAGTGGTATTGTTTAAATATTTAACCTGGCGGCCAGACTGGCGCGGCACAGCGCATGCCTTGCTCATTGTGGGTACCCTTGTTAACTTAAGCCTGGTTTATGCCTCTATGCAAACAGTAAACATCATTACCGTGCAGGTAATTATTATTGTTATTGCATTTAGCTATTATATGCTTGGTCAGCGATGGGGGCTTATGTATTCGCTGTTAAACACCATACCGGTGTTGGTATTTATGATTATTGAATATAACAGCGGGTACGTTATCGGTATCAAACCTAATAAAATTGACCAGTCTACTATTATCATTAGCGTGTTTGCCAATTTTATATTGCTCATTTTTATTCATAGCCATTTTTATACTGCTTTCTTAAAAAACATCAAACATCTTAAGGATAGCAGCAAGGAGCAGGCCCGGCTTTACAATCAGATGGAAACGGCTATTGAAAAGGCAGAAAAGTCGGCCCAGATTAAATCGGAGTTTTTGTCAACCATGTCGCATGAGATCCGTACGCCGTTAAATGCAGTTATAGGGATGAGTAATTTGCTGATGATGAGCAGTCCGCGGCCCGATCAGCGGGAGAACCTCGAAGTGCTTAAATTCTCGGCAAACAACCTGCTGGCCATTGTTAATGATGTGCTTGATTTCAGTAAAATCGAATCGGGAAAGGTGGTATTTGAAAACATCCGCTTTAACCTTGTTGAACTGATGAATAATATTTGCGGTGGCCAAATACTGAAAGCCGAAGAAAAAGGCTTGTTGTTTAAGCTCGACGTTGATAGCTCATTGAAAAATAAAGTACTTTTTGGCGATCCCACCCGCATAACCCAAATCATTTTTAACCTAATTAGTAATGCCATAAAGTTTACTCCGCAGGGAAACATATGGGTGAGGGTTACTTGCGTGGAAGACAGGCATAATACCGTCACTGTAAATTTCTCGGTAAGGGATACCGGTATCGGTATCGAAAAAGAAAACCTCGAAGATATATTTGAGCCATTTACGCAGGAGTCATTAGCTACTACCCGCGAGTACGGTGGCACAGGGCTCGGCCTGGCTATAGTTAAGCGTTTACTTGAGCTGCAGGATTTGCAGATAACCGTTAACAGTACCATGGGGCACGGATCTGAATTTTCATTTCATATGGAATTCCCGGTATCGACAGAGGTATTGCCCGAAGCAGCCGTTACCCCTGAAGCAAAGCAATCCGAAGTAAATCCACTTTCCTGCTTACGGGTACTTATTGCTGAAGATAACATGGTGAACGTAATGCTGATGAAGAAACTGCTGAGCAAGTGGAGTATAAACCCAACCATTGCCGAAAACGGTGAGCGGGTAGTTGAGTTTATGCAATACGGCAATTTTGATATTATATTAATGGACCTCCAGATGCCGGTTATGAACGGCTTTGATGCATCTAAAGAGATCCGTAAAATGGCCGATCCTAAAAAATCTGGTGTGCCTATTATCGCACTTACTGCTTCCGCTCTTTTTGATATCAAAGAGCAGGTTTATGAGGCCGGTATGAATGATTACGTATCCAAGCCATTTAAACCTGATGACTTGTTGGAAAAGCTAAATAATTATGCTTTGAAAAAGGTGATGTGAGCCTCACCCAAACCCTCCCCGGAAGGGAGGGCTTTAAAAACTACGCTATTGTTGGTGTTGTCACCATAGGTGTTCGGAAGATAAAAAAAAGCGTGGGATTGTGCGATTCCCTCACTTGGGAGGGTGTAGGGAGGGGTTTCAACGGCAGGCTTATCTGCTTTAACGACGCATAAACCCCTCCCTGCCAATACGCATCCCGCCGCACCCCTCCCAAGGGAGGGAATTATAAAATCTCCGGGAGTTTAGAATGTTTTCTATTTATTCAACTTATCCCCCTCTTTAATCACCGCCTGGTTTACTTCCCTAACTCTTTCAATCTCCATTTTTTCAACGGCCCTATCGTAGGTTAAAACGCCGTTTACTTCGTGTTCAACGTCGGTGGTTTGGGTGTATATGGCAACGCTCAAGCCTTTATATTTCATCAGTTGCTCTACCTCGTCGAGCAAAAAGATATAACGGTCGGTAAGCCTGGCTTTGGTTGGTTCGTAATCATAAGCATTATTGTGTACCGGCCACATATGGCCGCGTACAAACAGGCCTACGCCGCCAAACTCGCCCAGGGAGGCGGCCCGGCGGCCATCCGGAACAGAGGCACCATATGGACCAACATAAATGTGCGTATCCACATAATCGCCATTGCCAGGGTCGCCATAAGGTTTTTGGTAGCTGGGGTTATTGTTAAAGCCCGAATTACCATTAACCAATCGCGACGGGTCATATTGTTTAACCCAGTTGGTGATGTTTTTTACATCAAAGGCACCCCAGTTTTCATTAAAAGGCACCCAGGTAATGATGGATGGCGAGTTATAATGATCGTCAATGATGGCTTTTAACTCCTGGCGGTAAACTTTTCGGTTTTTGGTAGTGTCTTCGTTTGGATACCATATGGCGGGCATATCCTGCCAAACCAGTAAGCCCATTTTATCGGCCCAGTAATAAAAACGTTGGGGCTCGGTTTTCATGTGTTTGCGGATCAGATTATAACCCGCTTTTTTGGTGTATTCTATATCAAATTTAAGTGCTTCTTCGGTAGGGGCCGTTAAAACACCGTCGGGCCAGTAACCCTGGTCAAGCAGGCCCAGCTGCATGATGAATTTGCCGTTTATAAGCGGACGGATTACGCCGTTAATTTTCCCCAGCTTAATATCACGCATGCCGAAATAGCTTTTAACCTCGTCGGCCTCCGTGCCATCAGCATTGTATAAGGTAAGTTTGAGATCATACAGAAACGGAAAATTCGGTGTCCATAAAACCGGGTTATCCATTGGCAGATAAAAATATGATCCTCCGGTTGCGTCAACCTGCGAAATCACTTTGCCATTGTTCAATGCAACAGCCTTAACCTTGCCAGCGCTTTCAGTATTAACTAATACTTTTAAACGTTTACCTTCCACATCTGGCAATAACCGGATATTTTTGATATAGGATTTGTTGACCGGTTCCAGCCAAACTGTTTGCCATATGCCCGACGAAAAGGTATAGTCGCCACGGGGACCGTTTTTACCCGATGGAGTTTTACCATCATTGGGGTCATGAGCGGCAACAACAATGGTGTTGCTGCCCGCTGTGAGATAGGAGGTAATATTAAAGCTGAAAGAATCGTAGCCACCCGAATGCGAACCGGCTTTCTTCCCGTTAACAAAAACGGTGGCATCATGATCAACCGCACCAAAGTGAACAATAACCTGTTTGTTTTGCCACTTTGCCGGAATTTCAAAACTGCGGCGGTACCACATATTGATCTCCTGTTTGCGCTGTACGCCCGAAAGTACCGATTCGGGACAATAAGGTACCAGGATCTTATCTGCCTTGCCCTCAAATGATGCAGGCGCTTCGGGGTTTAGCGCGTTGGGCGCATTTTTGCCGCCCTGGTAATCCCATTTACCGTTTAAGCACAGCCAGTCATTACGTTGCAGTTGAGGACGGGGGTATTCAGATAGCGGTATTTCGGCCTGCATGGCGGTATTTGTCCATTGAGTAGAGAGTTTGGCTTCCTGGGCAAAGGCGGTGCAGGTGTATAATACTGCGGCCAAAAGCAGCGCTTTTGATTTGAGATAGGCATTCATAAGGTAATGTTATAATTGATGAGGTTACGAGTGCCCAAAATAGGGAATTGATAACTGTTATCATAACATTTTATAATCTGAATCAGAATTTACAGAATTTAAGAATTAACAGAATGCCGGGCATATGTGGTCGCCTCAGAAACTTTGTATCTGGCAAAAAGGGGAATTCGTGCCAGTCGTCTATCGACTAACAACCAGATCCTAAGAACCTCCCCAAATTCCTGTTCAGATAATTATTCTGCTAATCCTAAAATTCTGTAAATTCTGATTCAGACATCCTTAACGTACGCAGGCAACTCTTCAATAAACTGGTAAGTACATTTTTCGTGGTCAATAGCACAGTAATAATGCTGTAGCCCGTTGCTTACCGCCAGCAGGGATACTTTATGAACCATATTATACCTGGCTATCTGATCAAATGTTTTTTGATCGATAGTTACTGAAGGAGCTTTACATTCTACCATTAAAATGCGTTGCCCATCAGGATTAAACACAACAATGTCGGTGCGTTTTTGCAGGGTATTAAGTTTAAGGCCGCCTTCCAGTTTAATCAATGAACGGGGATAATTTTTTTGTTTGATAAGGTATTGCACAAAATGCTGGCGTACCCACTCTTCGGGCGTAATGATGATGGTTTTCTTACGGATCTCGTCAAAAAGGGTCAGGGTGCCGTTATCATCGCTTATTTTGAAAGGGTAGGGTGGCAGATTAAGCGGTTGGAGCATTTTTTATTTAGTAGAAAACAATAAGCTGATGTTGTAAACAAAGAACATTGGCCCGCTCAATTGCCGCGGGAGGGCTGTTACTTTTGTCTTGATACAAAAGTAACCAAAAAATCAAGTCAGCAGATAGGTTTCTTTGCCGCACAATGCCCGTGCTGCAAAACAGGTATAACCACGGCTGCTGAATTTTGCCCGCCCGCACAATCCTTTGCAGCAAAATTCGCTAATGCCCTTTCCTTCACACATGGCCATCATTGTTCTCCCTGTTTTCGCCCGAAACTTTTCTGCTGACGAAAATTTAAGATGTATCGACATCCTATCGCCCTAAATAAAAATACATTCCACTTTTGATTTTCCACTTAGTACTTTTGACATCGAAATATGACTGCTGCCGAGATATTAAAGGACCTTAAGAACCGTAAGTTTAAACCGCTGTACCTGCTGCATGGTGAGGAGCCTTATTTTATCGACCTGGTAAGTAACTACGTTGAGCATCACGTGCTGCCCGAGTATGAACGCGGCTTTAACCAGACCGTAGTTTACGGCAAGGATACTGACATCATGACTGTGCTCAATGCTGCCAAACGCTACCCCATGATGGCTGATTACCAGGTGGTACTGGTAAAGGAGGCACAGGACATGAAATGGGGCAAGGACGATGACAATAAAAAAAGCATCGACCCGGTATTGAGCTATCTTGAAAACCCGCTGCCAAGTACCATTCTTGTTTTTTGTTATAAATACGGCAAGTTTGACAAACGCAAGAAAACATACAAAGCCATTGAAAAGAACGGGCTTATTTTTGAATCGGCTACTTTGTATGATAATAAAGTGCCGGCCTGGGTGGAAGGCTATGTAAGCGATAAAGGTTATAAAATGAACCAGCAGGGATCGGCCATGATTGCCGAATACCTTGGGAATGACCTTGCCAAAATTGCCAACGAGCTTGAAAAATTGATGCTGAACGTTAGCGCCGGTCAGGAGATCACCCTAAAGCATATTCAGGATAACATTGGTATCAGCAAGGAATATAATGTATTTGAGCTGCAAACCGCGCTCACCAAAAAAGATGCTTACAAGGTAAACCAGATCATCAATTACTTTGAGGCCAACCCTAAGTCAAATCCTATTGTTTTGGTGCTGGGGAACCTGAACAACTTTTTCAGCAAAGTGCTGGTGTATCATTACGTGAAAGACAAAACCCCGCAAAACCTGGCTAAAGAGATGGGCGTTAATCCATACTTTATTAAAGATTATGAGCAGGCTGCACGTAACTATCCGCTTGGTAAAATTTTCCAGGTGATCAGCTATCTGCGCGAGTATGATTTGAAAAGCAAAGGCGTTGAATCAAACGCGCCGCATGGCGAGTTGATGAAGGAGCTGATGTTTAAGATATTGCATTAATATACCAGTTTCTTAATCTACTGTTATGAGCCTATCAGTACAATCAAAAGCCAATCTGGCGTCCAATTTTATCCGTGCTTCGGCGGTGTTATACCTGGTTGATTACTATTTGGTTGGCGGAGGTGCTACCACTTATTATGCCGCTATTGTTATGTGCATAGCCTTAAGCATTTTGATGATGCTGGCCTTGTTTGTACGTAAGGGCTATAAGTGGGCCAAATGGGTGTTGCTGCTTTTGCTAATCTTAACGATAACGCCTGATGTTGTAAACCTCCAGTCAACTTTTAAGGCAAATGTTTATGCGGGCTGCATAGCCGTAATCATTGATCTGTTACAAATAAGTGCGCTTGTTTTACTCTTTACGCCTGATAAAGAAGAGCCGGTTGCTGAAGATGTTGAATAATTAATGATTATTTAACAGGAGCTGCACGGCTTATGGCGGTAACTATAATGCCGCTTATTAAGGTTAAAAGCAGTATAAGATATAATGATCTTTTCATGTCATTTATTTGTCTGTCCTCTTTAAGTACCAATGTTTGGAAAGGGGCAGAAAAGAGTGTTAGTGCGGCCATCAGGAAAAGAAACAAGATTGACAGGCGCGAATAGTTAAAGATCCGGCTAACATCTTGCAACGCAAAACCCACAAGAAATGGGATATTCCAGCCTGCTATAAACGCAATTATTGCCGCTGTTTTAAATGGCAATCTGCCCTGTTCCTGCATTTTTTTAACCTGGTAATATTGTACCGGATCATTGACAGTTTTATTAAAGAACCCGGTTGCTTTTATGTTTTCAATGATGTCATTATAAGGCATGTTGGCCGTGAATATAACTTTTTTGGGGTATGATGATACGTTATGTATTATCCTGATACCACTGCCGTTAATTGAGGATGTATATTCGATTTGAACGATATTATCGGCATTAAAAAATAGTTGCCCTAACAAGCCAACATTTATCTTAAGTACGGAAGCATCAGCTTTCAAAGTTGCAAAAGGTTTAGACGCATTGGTATTGCCAACGTAGGCACCTCCGTTAAGAGAAAATTCGTTCATATGGTTGTGACAGGTTTTTGGCCCGACAGTAAAGATATCACAAAATTGGACACTCAAATAGTCTCCAAAATCATTTCTAATTAATTAAATAATGTAACATTTTTGTTAAGTGTAGCGTTGGTTAGTGTTTGGCCGTATACATGCATTTATTCATTAAAACTTCATTTTTGGCCGGTATTGGCTGCTTTTTCTCCTGACTTTCTGCCGTTCCGGGTGGTGTGTAATTGATTATTTACAATGTAACAAAATTCATCAGCCAATTAATTTCCTAAGTTCACTTATCCTAAGCACTATGTTAAGCTGATCAATAAGGCATACTAACTTAAAAAAATTAAGGCATGATACTTTTATTTTGCGGATTATCAGGTGCGGGAAAAACTACTTTGGCAAAAAGTGTAGCCGCCGAATTAACAAGCCTGGGGATTAAAATTGAAATTATTGATGGCGACGAATACCGAGCAGCACTTTGCCGGGATCTGGGTTTTAGCAAAGAAGACCGGAACGAAAACATCCGCCGACTGGGCTTTGTAGCCAGTCGCTTCAGTGCACAGGGCATAGTTACCATTGTTAGCGCTATAAATCCATACGACGATATCAGGCAGGAACTTGCCGAAAAATATGATCATGTAAGCATTGTTCACGTGGATTGCCCGGTGAACAAGCTGATAAGTCGTGATACCAAAGGTCTGTATAAAAAAGCATTACTGCCCGACGGGCATCCTGATAAGCTAACGAATCTTACAGGTATCAATGACAGGTTTGATGTTCCTGTTAAGCCCGACCTTTACATTGACACCTGTAACTATACCATACAACAAAGTACCTCATCACTGCTCTATTATATTATAAATAATCTGCATCCTGTTAAGCAGACTAATAAGATACCAAGCTATTCCTAAAACAAAAAGGACGCTCATAACAGATTTATGCAAAAAAGAGTACTGATCATTACCGGAATGCACCGTTCCGGAACCTCACTTATTACCCAATGGTTAAGCAAATGCGGCCTGCAAACCGGCGAAAAATTGGTGCCCGGCGGGCACGGCAATATTGAGGGGCATTTTGAAGATATCGAATTTTTAAAAATGCACGAAGAGATCCTGGCCGATCATAACCTGCCCAAAACCGGGCTTACGGTTGATCATGTATCTCAGTTTACCATTTACGAAAAGGAAAAGCTAAAAAGTGTTATCAAGGTAAAACAACAGTTATATGATCAATGGGGCTGGAAAGATCCGCGTACCTGCCTGTTTCTGGATGTTTATAAAGAACTGCTGCCCGACGCCTGCTACCTTGTTATCCTGCGCGATTATCAGTCGGTAGTGAGCTCACTTTTGCGGCGCGAGTTTAAGTGGCTGGAAAAAAAATACCTGACCCGTAAATATTTTTCAAGACTGATATGGAAGGCATTCAGGAGGGGGCGCCGGATGATGAAATTCTATAATGACCATGCTACCGAATATTTGAAAGTTTGGATCGCTTACAACCAGGATATCCTGAAATGTATTGAAACACTACCCCGCGACGCTTTTGTGGTGGTAAACTATTCGATGCTGAAGAATGAGGATGAACAGGTTTTTGAATACATGAAAAACAAGTGGAACCTGGCTTTAAAGTATTCAAGATTTAAGGATATTTTTAAAGAAAACCTTATAGGCCCCGATGTTGCTTTTGAGCAATATGTAGAGGATAAATCGCTCATTACCCAGGCTGTAATATTACAAGAAAAACTTAAGGCGTATATGACGACTGATTAGCGGCAAAAACTTTTTGCATTTTGTTATACATTCCTGCGAAAAAAGTAAACAGATATTTGTGTAATAAAGTGTAAAAGCAGTTCAATTTGTTATACAATCGTTATTGTTGTTTGATAATCAGCTAATTATTTATCCAAATTCGTTTTACGAAATATTTTAAATGCCAGTTATAATACGGCTTTAAATATTGCAAAACGAAGGAGGAGGATATGAAAGCCAGGCTTTTTTACTACTTGCCCTACAGAGTAGTTACAGGGCTTTTGATTATCATGTGTTTGCATTCGCCGGGTTTTTCGCAAGTCGGGAAACCGGGGTCACTGGCTTATTTAAAAGCCCGCAATGGCATTGGCGGGTTTAATCTGGGCGGGTTCTTAACAGGCGAACAGGAACAAGCTTTAACTTACCTCGATGGCGAGGGCAGCAAGCCCGATGCCGATAGTTGCATTACTTATGAATACCGCCCAGAGAAGCTGCCCGAGCTGGAAGGAGGGTTAACAGCAAGCCATATCTGCATTCGTACCTGGCAAAATAAAATAGTGAACATCTATGTTTTCTTTAACCGCGACCAGGGGTATAAAATGCTCAGCAAGTTTTTGCACTGGTATGGTACGTTCACCGCAAAACCCAATGATTACCAGGACGTTTATCTGTGGGAATCGCGCACGGTAAAACTAATGCTCAGCTTTCATCCCGACGATGAACAGGGGATAGCTGTGTATACCTCTGTGGCCTTAACAAACGCTATAAATGAGCAAAATGCTAAAAGGTTGACACAGTTGTTAACCAGTAATGATTGATGGGGCTTTATTATTCACCTCTACATTACCACTCCAACCCGTAATCTCCGTGTAACAATACCCTGTATACCCCACGGTTCATTTCAGTTTCTCCCGCCTTTTTTACATTTTTACGCTACAAAAAATTTATACTGTACAGATGCAACATTGGTTAGTAAAAAGTGAGCCCTTTAAATATAGCTGGGAAAAATTTAATAAGGATGGCCGCACCTTTTGGGATGGCGTGCGTAATTACCAGGCACGTAACAACCTCAGGGAAATGAAAGAGGGCGACCTGGTTTTATTTTACCACAGCAACGAGGGCAAAGAGATAGTAGGCGTAGCCAAAGTTGTAAAAGAAGCTTACCAGGACCCTACAACCGATGATACCAATTGGGTAGTGGTTGACCTGGCCCCGGTTGAAGCCCTGAAAACACCGGTGACGCTTGAGCAAATTAAAGCCGACCCTAAATTACAGGATATTGGCCTGGTAAGGCAGGGACGTTTATCGGTAATGGGGGTAAAGCGCGAGGAGTTTGATTACATCTTAGCGCTGGGCAGTAAATGAGATTGAAAAACGTCTTCGACAGTTGTTTTGTTAAGCCGGGCCTTACAGCCACTTTATTTATACTGCCTGGATTTGTAAAAGCCCAGGATGCCTTTAAAGAATTTCCTGATCTGTTTACTACGCCTTATAGCTATGTGGCAAAACATGTAAAACAAGCGCCCGTAATTGATGGCAATGTGGAAGATGCTGTATGGCAGCAGGTAAAGTGGACCCAGGATTTTCAGGATATTGAAGGCCGTCTTAAACCACAGCCGCCGCTGCAAACCAATGTTAAAATGCTTTGGGATGACAGTTGCCTGTATGTGGCAGCCAGGATTAAAGACCCGCATGTTTGGGCTATGCTTAAACATCATGATGATGTTGTTTACCGCGATAATGATTTTGAACTGTTTATCGACCCCAATAACAGCACGCATAATTATTTTGAAATTGAGGTAAACGCCCTTAATACCATTTTCGATCTGTTTTTAACCAAACCTTACCGCAACAACGGTACTGCGGTAACAGGGTGGGATGCTCATGGATTACGTTCGGCAGTAAAAGTTCAGGGTACGCTGAATAATCCTTCAGATACCGATAAAGGCTGGACGGTTGAAATGGCTATCCCCTTCAAAGCCATAGCCGGTGGTTTTAACCGGGCTGTGATAAAGGATGGTACGGTTTGGCGCATTAATTTTTCGCGTGTAGAGTATGATACTAAAGTGCAAAACGACAAGTATGTGAAGTTGAAAGACAATAATGGTCGCGATTTGCCCGAACATAATTGGGTGTGGAGTAATCAGGGGCTTATTAATATGCATTATCCCGAGCGCTGGGGATACCTGCTTTTTAGCAATAATGAGGCTAATGATCTAAAGTTTGAAATGCCTTATGCCGAAGAGCAAAAGAAATACCTTTGGCTGATTTATTACAAGCAAAAGCAGTGGTTTAAAGATCATCATGAGTACCTGACATCCTTAAAAGACTTAGGGATTGAAAATAAAGTTACTATAAGCGGTAATGATAATGAGTTGAAGCAGGAAGCTACCACTCACCAGTTTATGGCATACATTACCGATAGTAAAACCAAAGTAACCTATACAATTAACCAGGATGGCCTGGTGCAGCAACAGATAATCCCTAAACTCCATGAATAAGCGCGAATTTTTGAAGGCCGGTTTGCTGGCCGGTGTGGCCGCCCAGTTGCCCTTAGTAAGCAATGCCGCTGCCCGAGCTGCTAAAAGCAGCAAGAAAAAGACCATGAAAAACTGGGTATGGATCAACCCCAACCAGAAAGATACTGATGAAGAGCTGGCCACCCGCTACGCATCTTACAAGGCATCGGGCATAACAGGTATATTTTTCGAGAATGACAGCGAACGCCATTTTCGCGCTGCGAAGGCTAAAGGATTGGAAGCGCACCGCTGGATATGGACCTTTAACCGTGCCGAACTGGTAAATGAAAAACCCGAATGGTACAGCAAAAACCGCAAAGGCGAATCATGTGCCGATCATCCGCCTTATGTGCAGTATTATCGCTGGTTGTGCCCATCGCGCCCAGAAGTGCAGGAGTATTTAACCAAAACTGTTGATGATATTTTAGCCAAGGATTATATCGATGGCATCCACCTGGATTATGTGCGTTATTGCGATGTGATCCTCCCAGTAAACCTTTGGGATCATTACAAGATCGATCAAACCAAAGAGCTGCCCGAATATGATTTTTGCTACTGCGATGTTTGCAAAGCCAAATTTAAGGAAGAATATAACCAGGACCTTGATCAGATCCAATACCCGGAAGCAAGCCTTTCATGGCGATTGTTTAGGTATAACAATATTACCCGCGTAGTCAACGGTATTTCTACTGTAGCCCATCAGCATAAAAAGCAAATAACAGCAGCCGTGTTCCCAACACCAGAAGTAGCCCGACGTAATGTAAGGCAAGACTGGACAAACTGGAACATGGATGGCATCTGCCCCATGATATACCATGGCTTTTACAAAGAAGGTGTGAGCTGGATAGGCAACGCAGTAGCCGAAGGTGTTCATTTCCTGGCCGGAAGGTTCCCGCTTTATGCGGGCCTGTATTTGTCCGATTTTAAGAGTGACGATGAAATTCGCACCGGCATCCAGGTGGCACTTAAAAACGGTGCAATGGGCGTGTCCTTCTTCGGTAACGTAAGGCCGGAGGTTTTGGCGATATTGAAGGATGAGGTAGCGGCTTTTAAGGCTTCATAATATACCGCATGTCATTGCGAGCGTAGCGCGGCAATCGAATACTATACAGAGCGCATCCGCTTACGTGCGATTGCCACGCTACGCTCGCAATGACATGTTTTTGATTAATATACTTGGCAATAAGCCTTTCGCCTTTAACCTTTTCCCTTTCGCCTTCCCGACCTATCCCCGCATTTTGTCCAATAAATCGCTTAGCGTCGCGGCTTCGTCTTCAGTGAGGTTGTTACTCAGTATTTCTTTGGTTTTAAATTCGGCATCCATTTTTGAAAGAGTTGCGAGTCCTTCATCGCTGATGCGGATATCTACAGCACGCCTGTCTTTATTGTTGGTGCAACGTGATACCAGTCCTTTTTGAACCAGGCGGTCAACAATGCGCGAAGCGTCAGACATCTTGTCGATCATCCGTTCCTTCAGCAAATTTATTGTAGCCGGTTTGGGGTATTGCCCGCGCAGGATCCGCAGTATATTGAACTGCTGCTGGGTGATATTATGTTTTTCAAAATGACAACGAAAATAGTTAGCCAGCCAACCTTGCGTGTAGGCCACGTTAATGGCCACTTTGTGGTAGTTGTCTTCAAAATTGGTACTTTGTATTTCGTCTTCTATCCGCATAATAGTAGTAATGAATGGGATACAAATATGTTTAATTATTTTTAATTTAACATTGATTTATTTATCGCTCTCCGTCGTAGCAGAGTCATTTCCAGCCAATTTAGGCTTACCATAACCCCAGGGACAGTGCAGACATTTGTTTTTACAGCAATAGCCCCGCTTTAAATGATAGGCTTCGGTAAAAACAAAATTACCATCGTCATTAATGTAATAATCAACACCTTCCTGCAACATTAGTTGAGAATTTTTACAAATATATCATCTTTAAAGTAAGCTTTCAGATGATCGCCCTTACCGTGAAGTGTCCACACCTGTTTAGGTTGGGTATTGGCTATGGTTTGCAGGATATCGTTCCAGTCCACATGGTCGGAGATAAAGAGGGTATCCTGGTTGTTTACCTGCAAATTTTTCCATCCCGAGGCAAAAAGGCGTTTAACGCCCGTGGCACGGATATAACTATCGAAAGTAAACGGCGGCACTATGTACACAAATTCATCCTGCACCTTCATCAGCTTGCGGCCATAAATCTGATACTTGCCGGGAGGGAAGCCCATCTTTTCATAAATGGCGTTGATGGGCATTATTTTGTGATGCACAAGGATCTTTTTTTGAGGCGCATGTTCAGTGATGAGGTTAATCAACCGCTGACTTTTGCCAAGGGCATAAGCACCAAGCAAAATATTGCTTTTAATATCATTGATCTTGCGGATTTCGCCAACGGGATCAGGATGGATAATGTCGGGGTTGGCGAAGGTGCTTTCGGTGATCAGCACATCGGTAGTAACCCACTCAATAGGCTCGCATGTGGCATCGGGTTGCAGTTTGTAGTCGCCGGTGTATAAATACCTCGCGCCATCGTACTCCATCAGTATCTGGGCCGAGCCAAGCATGTGCCCTGCCGGGATCAGTGTTACCTTAACCCTGCCAACTTCAAAAGGTTGGTTAAAAGCCGCGATATTAAAAACTTTGGCGGCTGTGCGGTCATACCTCAGCTGCATGATGCTTGCAGTGGCTCGTGTACAATAAACATTGTTGTTACCGCTTATGGCATGGTCGGCGTGGGCATGAGATATTACCGCCGTTTTTACCGGCAATTGAGGGTCGATATAAAAGTCGCCGTATTTGCAGTACAGCCCTTTTTCGTCAAAAGAAACAAAATCTTCAAGTATCATTAATTGCGTGAAAGCGATAAGTATAGTTCGTGCAGGGCCAATACCTGGGGTATAACCAGCTGTTTACCATCGTTAATAATTACATCATTAGCCAGCTTCAGCTTTTCATCCTGTGATAGCTGGCGGGCTTCCCGGCTTTCAACATCTGCACGACTGATGCCGTCGCGTTCCATAACGCGGGCAATGCGGGTTTCGAGCGGTGCAGTGATCATAATTGCCCTGTCGCACATTTTGTACGAACCGCTTTCAAATAAAATAGCTGCCTCGCGGATCACGTAAGGTGCGTCCTTATGCAGTTGGTCAAAGCTGTCAAAAGCCCTGAACACCGCAGGGTGCACCAGCGCATTAAGCTTTTCAAGCTCAGCTTTATTGTTAAAAACTATCCCTGATATGTATTTGCGGTTAAGGCTGCCGTCATTAAAATAAGCTTGCGTGCCAAAAGTTTGTTTAATACCTTCTATGAGCATCTGGTCGGTAACCATAACTTTTTTAGCCTCGTCATCGGCATAAAAAACAGGGATGCCAAGCAATTCAAATACCTGGGCTACAGTTGTTTTGCCGCTGCCTATATTACCGGTTAAACCTATTTTAAGCATTATTTTTTTATGTAGAAATCAATATTGGCAGGGGCAATCCTTACCACTTTACAAAAGGGCGGCATGTGAATAAGCTTTACGGGTAGTGCCGTATAATCTTTGTCGCGCCATAGGTTAAGATCTGCAACGGCCTCAAACAGGTCTTCGTCAATATCGGCGTACCGGCTTAGTGATGTAGTAAAGGTTACCTTTATTTTTTGCGGAAATACCTTTACGTTGTAGAAGTTGTTGTTATTGATCAGCTTCACAGGTATCTCCAGCGTTTTTTCGGTAAATTCATCAACTGGGATAATGGCTTGCACTGATCGGGGATAAACATTCAGGTTACCTTCATTACTGGGCTTCAAATTAACCCGTGTATTGATGGTTTCGTTAACGTTGCTGAATTTAAGCGAATCTGTTTTCCATGAGGTGATTCCTTTCAGGCGCTCAATGGGGCCGCTCACAGTTACATAAGCGGGGCGCACTATAATGTTACCAGATACAGCAAACTGTTTCTGATAACTAACGCCCATCGTAAGCTGAACCGGAACCTTTTTGATAAGCCGGTTACTGAAATCAAAATAAAGCGTATCCGGATCAATGGACGAAACGCGGTTGGCCGGATCTTTTCCCATATTCATCAGCTTAAGCTGCGTGCTGTCGATAACCACATAGTTACGGGTTTCGAGCGAACGGAGGTCGACAACCAAGGGTTTATTATCGCTGTTAAACCGGGAGAACAGCATCTGCCATCCGTTGCCCAGTATGGTAGCATCAACAGTATCGGGCTGAAGTGAATGGAAAGCCCGCCTCTGCGGTGCATTTTTAAAGGTTAAAACCTTTTTTACCTTGTAAGGAAGCGGATCGGACAGGGTAGTAAAAATCCAGGCAATAATAGCCAGCGACAAACAGGTAAAAAATACCGAGAGCCGCCTGCGTTCTGTTGCCGATAATTTTACTATTGCCATATTTGTTTTTAGGTTAAAGGCGAAAGGTTAAAGGTTAAAGGTCAAGCACTTTCGTGTATTCCTTTTTCCTTTAACCTTTCGTTCTTGTTTATTTTATCTGAGTAAAAGTTTTTTGGTATTAGAGCAATGGGCTTCTACCTTTCGCCTTTTACCTTTAACCTTTCGCCTTAAAAGAATTAAGCTTTCTTCTCAACAACCGGTGTGTTCAACGCTTTTGAAGCGTCAAGCGATATGGCCGATTTGTCAAAACGGATCTTGCCGTTCTCAACTTCAACCAAAAAGGTGGTATCGTTTAAATCAACGATACGGCCGTGGATACCGGCAGTGGTTATAACCCTGTCACCTTTTTTCAACTCTTCAACGTATTTTTTTTGATCTTTTTGCTTTTTAACCTGCGGGCGGATCATAAAGAAATAAAATACCACGATAATCAGTACCATTGGTACCAATGAACCGTAGTTGCCTAAGCCGCCGCTTGAAGCCTGTAATAAAATAGTAGCTATCATTTGTTTAAATTAATTGTTATTTTTTTAAAACCTCGCCAATTAAATGCACCATAGTTTCGGCAGGCTGAGTGTTTGCTGTAACGGTTATTTGTTTATCCTGTAAACCGCTTTTGCCGGCACTGTTAAAGGTAACGCTGATTACACCGCTTTCGCCCGGTTTAACGGGTGATTTTGGCCAGGTAGGGGTTGTGCAACCGCAGGTAGCACGGGCATTGGTAATAATCAATGGCGATTTACCGGTGTTGGTAAACTTAAAATCATATGATACCTTATCACCTTCTTTGATCTTGCCGAAATCGTGGCTTTCCTTTTCAAATTTGGCTACCGGTGCATTGGCTGCACTTGCAGCGCTATCGGCGGTAGTTGTTGATGAATTACCGGCTGTACTGCTGTTGCAGGCCGATAATAACATGCCCGCTGCTACTAAGCTTAAAAATAGTTTTTTCATTTTTAAATAAGTATTATTCTATTAAGCCGCGGCCTATCTTTTTGATCTTGTTTTCAGCCTTAAGCTCTATTAAAATCTTGTCCAAGATACCGTTTATAAATGAATTACTCTTAGGCGTACTAAACTCTTTTGATATTTCAAGATACTCGTTTATAGTAACCTTAACCGGGATAGAATTAAAGTTAATAAACTCGGTTATAGCCATTTTCATTAGCAGGGTATCCATCATGGCAATACGCTCCGGCTCCCAGTTTTGGGTTTTGGCAGCAATAAGTTCATGATAGGCACCATCGTACCTGATGCTTTGCTGAAACAGGTTTACTACAAACTCACGGTCTTCAACCCAGTTACCGGTAATTTCGGCAAGCTGGTTAAGTTTGTAATCATCGTGCGAAAAGTTTTTGAACGTTTTTGCAATAAGCGCCTGCAGCACATCTTTATCAACAGGCCAAAAAATAAATCGGTCTTCAAAAACCTGCTCGGCTAATGATGATTTAAGGATAACCTTTTTGAAAATGAATTTGATAATATCCTTGTCTGTTTGCAGGGTATCGCCTGTTTTGGCAAGATACTCGGCGTACTCGGGCGAGTTTTTAAGGATAATGAAAAGTGATTTTGCAAGTTCGGGCTCAAAGGTCCAGTCAACTTTGTACTTTTTCCAGGCTGTAATGTATTCCTTATTATCATTCAGGCTCAGGATAAACCTGTTGGTGAGGATCTTAAGGTTTGCATTTAAGTCTTCGGCGGTGGGGAGGTGTTTGTTGGCGCGTTCCTGTGCGTCATTAGCAGCAAAACTTACTACTTCATTAATTAGCGATAGCATCCAGATGTACATTTCGTAAACCTGGTCTATGCTGCTCAGCATATTTTTTTCAAATAGCTTAACGTCTTTCGTATCTGATTGATGATACGCATACAGTGCCTGTAATACCTTTACCCGGAGGTGCCTTCTGTTTAACATTTTGTAAGAACGATTTGGTTTGCCTATGCAAACGGTTTATATAAAAATTAATTGTGTTAGTAGGATGATTTTACTTTTCTGATGTCTTCAATGCGTTTTTCGGCAATTTTATTGGCCGCGTTAATAGTTGGAATGTTTTCGGCCTTTGAAAGCTTTAACACATTACGCGTAGCATCGTAAATGTTTTCGGTTAGCTGTAAGGTACGCTTTTTATTAAAATTCATCAACTCCGAATAACCGGTAATGATACCTCCCGCATTGATCACATAATCGGGAGCAAAAAGCACACCTTTATCAAGCAGCATTTTACCGTGCACATTTTCATCAAGCAGTTGGTTATTGGCCGAACCTGCTATAATGCCGCATTTTAATTTAGCAATGGTTTGTGTATTCACAGTACCACCCATAGCACAGGGGGCATAAATATCGGCATCAATATCAAAAATATTATTGTTTGATACCGGCTGCGCACCATATTTTTTAGAGATCTGACTTACACGCTCCTCGTTAATATCGCTGGCGTAAACTTTTACGTTTTCGTCCCTAAGCAGGCGCACCAGGTTTTCGCCTACATGGCCAATGCCCTGTACAATAACCGATTTACCTGTTAAGCTATCGCTGCCGTACATTTCCCTTACACAAGCCTTAATACCCATTAAAACTCCCAGCGCAGTTATCGGCGATGGATCGCCGCTGCCGCCGATGTTTTCAGGGGCACCTGTAACATGGTTGGTTTCCATTTTAATGTACTCCATATCGCGCGGATTGGTACCCACATCTTCGGCGGCAATAAATTCGCCGTTAAGGTTTTTGATGAACCGGCCAAATTTACGCAGTAAAGCTTCGTTTTTGTCCTGGCGCGAATCGCCTATGATCACCGAATAGCCGCCGCCAAGGTTAAGGCCTGCAATTGCAGCCTTGTAGGTCATGCTTTTGGCTAAACGCAATACATCGTTAAGTGCATCGCCCTCGGTTTTGTATGCCCACATACGCACGCCGCCAAATGCAGGGCCAAGCGTTGTATTGTGGATAGCAATAATAGCTTTGAGATTGGTATCTGGGTCGGTACAAAAAACAACTTTTTTATGCCCGAAAGCATCAAGCTGGCTAAATATAGATTCCGGTGGATGTTGTTCAGGCATTAGTACTGCAAGTAAATGTCTTTAAGCGCACAAAAGTAGAGGTTTTTTTTAATACTGGCAAAGATATTAAGCCGCTAACAAGTATGAAATTACTATTAAATAAGTATGGGCAGTTATCGGTCAAATATATTTCCGATAGCTTAAGTAATATTTAATGTTTTATTTCGGCATAATGAACAAGTTAACAAGAATGGCCCGCGCTGCCGCAAGGCTGCGCCTTGTGGCTCTCACGCAAGGTCTAAGCCATGCTCAACAGTTTATTTTCCGGGGTCTCGTCCCGCAAAAATGATTTTACCATCTTTGGGTTGTAAAACGGCCATTAGTTCGCCTCCGCCATGCCTGCCATAACCTAAAGAACCTAAAATTATCCAGTTTCCATCATTGGTCAAACTTGCGTTGAATGGTTCTTCGTCGTAAATTTTTTTTCCGTAGATCGGCAACCAAATTGCTTCTGCTATTTTAATAGCTGTTTCTTCGTCAGGTACAAACCCATCTATTTTAATCTTTGGTCTATTTTTATTTTTACAACTTAGATGGAGATTTAACAAGCATATTGTAATAAGTATTAGTCCTGATGCTTTTAAACTTTTAACCATGGTTAAACAGATTTAGTCTGCCTAATTTACGGATACTATCCTCAAATACTATCTAAAAGGGTGACAATCCTGACATGATCCTGTCAGTGTTCAGTTTTTAAAAAACGGGCGTTCAGCTTTTTATTTTGTGATTTCATAACTAATTGATTATTAATGATTATGCGTTCATGTTGGGTTTTAACTCACTTTGGGTTATTTGTAATGTATTGATTATCAATAATGTTTATTTTGGAAAAAATTGCAAGTGTTCATACTTTTAAAATTGAACACTAATAAGATTGTGACAGATGTATCCAACGTAACAATCTTACATCCTCCCGACTTTTCCATTCAAACACTCTCCCCAAATTTTAATACTTTTGATCATTATGTCAGGTCTTTCCGACTTTCGGACATTCCCGACTTCCGGACTATAGTAAATGAAAGACCTCGCATACCTTAATAAATTTTTTTACAAATACCGCTGGCGACTTATTCCGGGTGTGCTGTTTGTAATCATATCCAATGTTTTTGGTGTGCTGCCCGCACAGGTTATCCGTGTAGCTTTTGATCTGGTTACCGAAAATATAGGTGCCTACCAGCTTTTTTCTGGTTTCGATAGGCAAAGCTTTATTTATGACATTTTCGGTACCAGTTTGTTCCTGTTTGGTACACTGGTATTGGTGCTGGCGTTGCTGCGGGGCTTGTTCCTGTTTTTTATGAGGCAAACCATCATCCTGATGTCGCGCCATATCGAGTACGACCTAAAGAATGAGATCTACAATCATTACCAGGAACTGTCACTTGCCTTTTACCGCCGCCACAATACCGGCGACCTCATGAACCGCGTAACCGAGGATGTAAGTCGCGTGCGTATGTACCTTGGGCCTGGTATCATGTACTCTATTAATACCGTGGTACTGTTTGTTATGGTGATATACGCCATGCTTACGGTTAATGTACAGTTAGCCATCTTTTCGGTATTGCCGCTGCCAATTTTAGCGGGTGTTATTTACTATGTTAACAATGTGATCAATCACCGCAGTGAAATGATCCAGGAGCGGCTTTCGGGTTTATCCAGCTTTGTACAGGAAAATTTTTCGGGCATTAGGGTGATCAAATCATACGTGCGTGAAAGCTTTGTGCGCGAAAACTTTGCCAAGGAGAGCGAGGACTATAAAGTTCATTCCATGGAGCTGGCTAAGGTGCAGGCCCTGTTTTTTCCGATCATGTTATTGCTTGTTGGCTTGGCCAATGTGATAACCATGTACGTTGGTGGGGTAGAAGTAATAAAAGGCAATATCACTCCCGGCAATATTGCTGAGTTTATTGTGTACCTCAATATGCTTTCGTTCCCGGTTATTTCGTTGGGTTGGGTAACCTCGCTGGTGCAGCGTGCCGCAGCTTCGCAAAAACGTATCAATGAGTTTTTACACGAAAAACCGGAGATCATTTCGCCGGTTGCGGATAAACACCATGTTGAAGGCTTAATTAAGTTTGATGATGTATCATTTATTTATCCAGATACCGGCATCCAGGCTTTAAAGAATGTTTCGTTTACGGTTGAACCGGGGCAGATGCTGGCTATCATTGGTCGTACTGGTTCGGGTAAATCAACCATTGCCAACCTGGTGATGCGCATGTACGATACTACAGGCGGAGAAATTACAATTGATAATAAATCGATAAAATTGCTTGGCCTTGAAAACTATCGTTCGCAAATAGGTTTTGTACCTCAGGAGGTTTTCCTGTTTTCGGATACCATTGCCAATAACATTGCTTTTAGTGCCGATGTGCTGGATTTGCCTGTTGTTGAACAGGCAGCTAAAGATGCTGCAGTATATAGCAATATTATTGAGCTGGAAGATGGTTTTTCTACGCTTATCGGCGAACGTGGTGTTACCTTATCGGGTGGTCAAAAGCAGCGTGTATCTATTGCGCGTGCCATATTTAAGCATCCGCAGGTATTGATCTTTGATGATTGTCTTTCGGCGGTTGATACCCGTACTGAGGAAGAGATCCTGAATAACCTTGGCCGGGTAATGCAGGATAAAACCAGTATCATCATAGCCCACCGCATTTCTACCATAAAAAATGCCGATAAGATACTGGTAATGGACAACGGCGAAATAGTTGAGCAGGGTAACCACGAATACCTGATGCAGCTTAAAGGTACCTACTTTGAGCTTTACGAAAAACAACTGCTGGAAGAAGAGCAGGATGCATGATGGCTTATAGGAATCAGATTAAATAAAACGCGATGTCATTTCGACGAACAGCATGGGGCTGTGGTTCTGGCGCAAGTCTTGTGCGGCTGAATTGCGGGTAGAGGACTTGTGCTTTCATGCCTCGCTCCAAAAAGGCTTACAGTTTATAGAATAATTTTTACCCGGCCGTGTAACAGGTAGCACAAGTTAACCTCCGCACAACCAGAACCCGCAAAACTTGCGCCAGTGAAAGTTCCCGACAGTAGAAGGAACCTCCAAAGGATCTCGAAAACCTTCGTCTTTTCTGTAGGCCAGTCCTTAAAATGATCATGCACACAAAAAAATGACACTTTTGTTTCAAAAAAATCAATAATAGCGAATAAAATAGTTGCACTTTGAAAATTTATTTATATTTATGCCAACCAAAACTAATTACAGGTAAATATATATGGGAGATTTTGACAATAGAGAGCGTGAAGAGGTTTATTCAAAGAAGGTGAGAGCCGGGAAGCGGACCTATTTTTTTGATGTAAAAGCAACCCGTTCAAACGATTATTATGTTACTATTACTGAAAGCAAAAAGCGTTTGGAAGATGGGGTGTTTGTGAAACACAAGATCTTTTTATATAAAGAAGACTTCGAAAAGTTTGCCGAAGGTTTGAAAGATACCATCGACTACATCAAATCAAACCAGGAAGTAGTTGAAAAACGCTACGAGTACAGCGAGAACCCTGAAATTGCCAGGGCATCTGCCGATGAGGATTTCTCGTTTGAAATCTAACAACAGAACAACACTAAACTAAATAATTAAGCCCTGCATCTTATTAAGAGGCAGGGCTTTTTGCGTGTGTGTTGTATTGAAAGCAGGTTATAATAATATTCCCCGCATAAATATTACTGCTATGGTAAAATAAATGATCAGGCCGGTTACATCCACAAGCGTAGCCACAAATGGAGCTGATGAAGTAGCAGGGTCGGCGCCAAGTTTTTTCAATAGGAGCGGTAGCATCGAACCCGATAATGATCCCCATAACACAATACCAATAAGGGATGCACCTACCGTTAAGCCTACCAGCATCCAGTGCGGGCCGTAAATATTGCTGAACATGCTCCATGCTGCTATGCGTAAAAAGCCAATTAAACCCAGGCAAATACCAAGCATCAGCCCGGACAGGATTTCCCGGCGCATAACACGCCACCAATCGGCAACGGTTACTTCGCCAAGGGCCATCGCCTGGATAATGAGGGTTGAGGCCTGCGAACCGCTGTTGCCCCCGCTCGAAATAATTAGCGGAATAAAATACGCCAGCACTACTACTTTGGATATTTCATCTCCAAAATAGCCCATGGCAGTAGCGGTAAGCATCTCTCCCAAAAATAAAATGATAAGCCAGCCTACACGTTTTTTTACCAGTTTAAAAAGGTTGATATCCAGATAGGGTTCATCCAATGCTTCGGTACCACCTATTTTCTGAATATCTTCCGTATATTCTTCGTTAGCTATCCAAAGGATATCATCAACTGTTACGATGCCAAGCAGTACATCGTTATTGTCAACAACCGGTAGGGCAGTCCGGTTATTCATCCTGAAAACATTGATGGCTTCTTCCTGCGGATCGCTGGCGCTAAGAGAAATCAGTCGGCCATCCATTAATTCACTCACCTTGGTTTCGGGCTTTACCAACAGTATTTCACGGATCCGGATATCGTCAAGTAAAACGCCATGCTCATCTATCACGTAAATAACATCAATGGTTTCGGAGTTTTTACCATAACGGCGAATATGCGAAAGCACGCGGCTTACATCCCAGGTGCGTTTTACTGCAATGTAATCGGGCGTCATCAGGCGGCCAACGCTTTCTTCTTCGTAGCCTAACAAAACCAGGGCTTCTTTCCGGTTTTCGGGCGAAAGTTTCTGGATGAGTTTTTGAACAGCATCGCCATGCAGCTCGCTGAAAAGTGCGGTACGGTCATCTGGTGGAAGCTCGTTAATCAGATCTTCGACCTTTTGGCCCGAAAGTTTTTTGATGATACGTTCCTGCACAGGGAACTCGAGGATGCGGAATACATTGATCGCCCGGTTAAGCGAAAGGATTTCGATGAATTTAGGGCCGTGTTCAGGAAGTTCGCCAATCAGTTCTTCAACATCCGATATGTTGAGGTTGTTCAAATATTCCTGTAATTGGGTGTCGTCTTGTTTTTCCAGTAACAATTCTACTTGCTCAACCATTTCTTCCATATATAGGCCCTCCTTTTTTACATCGGTGTTTTAATATTTTAGCTTCTTTTTTCCGAGCGCAAAAGTCGTTTATTTTTTCAAATTATAAGGCAAAATTTTCTGTTATCTTTGCAGCCGAATTTTGAGGTGAGTGGTTGACTGAGAGAGTGGTTGATTAAGTTGGTTTTATGCCTGCTTTTTCGTCCTTCAAACTTATCAACCTAATCAACTTAATCAACTAAATAAACAAAAATGGGTTTACAATGTGGTATAGTAGGTTTGCCGAATGTGGGTAAATCAACACTTTTTAATTGCTTATCAAACGCTAAGGCACAGGCGGCTAACTTTCCGTTTTGTACCATTGAGCCAAACGTGGGTGTAATTACAGTGCCGGATGAGCGCTTAACCAAGCTTACCGAAATAGTTAACCCTAAAAGTATAGTACCAAACACTATCGAGATAGTTGATATTGCCGGTTTGGTTAAAGGTGCCAGCAAAGGTGAGGGTTTGGGTAACCAGTTTTTAGCTAACATCCGTGCTACCAACGCTATCATCCATGTGTTACGTTGCTTTGATAATGATAACGTGATCCACGTTGATGGTTCGGTTGATCCTATTCGCGATAAAGAAATTATTGATACCGAATTACAGCTGAAAGATCTTGAATCTATCGAGAAAAAGATCCAGAAGGTTGAAAAGATGGCCAAAACCGGTGGTGATAAAGAAGCCAAAAAAACCTTTGATGTTTTAACAGTTTATAAAAATCACCTGCTCGAAGGTAAATCGGCCCGTACCGCAGCTGTTGAAGAAGAAGATAAAGAATACGTAGCCGATTTGTGGCTGCTTACCGCTAAACCGGTGTTATATGTTTGTAATGTTGACGAAGGTTCGGTAAGTACCGGTAATGCTTATGTTGAAAAGGTAAAAGCTGCTGTTAAAGATGAAAACGCCGAAGTGCTTATTATCTCAGCTCAGATAGAATCAGAAATTTCACAACTGGAAACTTACGAAGAGCGCCAGATGTTTTTGGATGATCTTGGTCTTACAGAGTCAGGTGTTAACAAACTGATCAAAGCGGCCTACAGGTTATTGAACCTGGCTACTTACTTTACCGCAGGTGTACAGGAAGTACGTGCATGGACTATTACTCAGGGTTTCACCGCGCCGCAGGCTGCAGGTGTGATCCACACAGATTTTGAAAAAGGCTTTATCCGTGCCGAGGTAATTAAATACGAAGATTTTGTGAAGTTCAATGGCTCTGAAGCCGTGATAAAGGAAAACGGTAAACTTGGCGTTGAAGGTAAAACCTACATTGTGCAGGATGGCGACATTATGCACTTCAGGTTTAACGTTTAAGGAAAGAATCAGGAAGTCAAAATTCAAGAGACAAGAATAGAGATTCAAGGCAACAAAACTCAAGAGCCAGGAAACAAGATTGGAATTTTTTTATCTTTTTCCTGGCTCTTTTATGTCTTGACTTACTGGTTCTTTTCTTGTCTCTTGAATTTTGATTTCCTGACTCATCTTTCTCCTCTTGTTCCTGACTCTTGATTTCTTGCTTCTCGGCGCCTACACTGCCGATGGCGCTACCCCATAAGCTTTTTTAAAGGCGAATGAAAAATGGGAGAGGTCTTTAAAACCTACGTCCATATAAACATCTGATACCTTGTGTTTTTTTTCCTTGATGAGGAAATAGGCATCCTTTAATCGTTGCTGCTGGATCCACCGGTTGGGTGATATATAAAGATCCGTTCAAAATCGCGCTTAAATGTTGCCAGGCTGCGACCGGTTAAATACGCAAAGCGGTTTAAATCAACATTGAAACGATAGTTTTGGTTCATGAAAGCCTGAAGGTCAATTTTGCCTGGTTCGCTAAAATCAAACAAGATATTTTTTAGCTCGGGATTGGTTTCAAGTAATATCATTACTGCTTCCTTAACCTTATGCAGGGTAAGTGCGGGACTAATTTCGTCGCTACTTTTATCCATGTAAGGGTTTAGCGATTTGATGTAGTTGCTAAAAAGCTCATTAGGTTTCAAAAACAATGCGCTTTCGCCTGTATACGGAGTATCTGCATGTAAATCAAATTCGGCGCTCATACTTTGCAGGGTGGCCTGATCCATGCCAATGGTTATGGTTTTAAACTCGCCGCCCGCTGGAGGATGTTTTACAAATTTGGCCAGCTCGTTCCGTTTCAGAAAACGGTAATCGCCCTGTTTAAAATAGTAGTTTTTACCGTTAACGTAAAGCTCCGAATCGCCGGAGAGGATATAGCCGAATATATGGTCGGCTATAAATTGTTCGCCAGCCCTGCTTACGTGCGAGTAGCAGGAGTAAAGTATGCGTGGCGATGTTTTTGGATTTGACACAGGCATGTTGCTCAAATTTAATAATAAACGAAGACTTACGAAGTTTTTACAACTTCGTAAGTCTGATATCAACCGATGGGCGTGTCCTCACGCCCGTTTTGGCAATAGTCATGGGGACACAACTATCGGGTAATATATTACGCTTTTTGAGCTGCTATTGCCTTGCCATAAGCGGTATTCATAAAATCACCTGCTTCGTCATGATCTGTTGATTTAGTAACCGGCAACCATTTTTCAAACTCAGCTTTACGTGCTTCATCGGCAAGGGTTAGTAAAGCGGCTGCTTCACTGCCCAATACGAGGTGCATGGGTGGCTCTGGCTGTTCAACCAGGTCGATCATTACTTTAGCTGCCTTTTCAGGATCACCAACCGGAACAAACTTACCGCTCGACATAAAATCTGCGCGTGCATCAACAGTTTGCTCATAACCTTCAACTTTTGGTGCATAGCTCATGGAATCGCCGGCCCAATCAGTACGGAAGCCTCCCGGTTCAACACTGGTAACCAATATACCAAGTGGTTTTACTTCCTTTGACAACGCTTCGGTAAAGCCGCTCAAGCCAAATTTAGCTGCCTGGTACATACTTAAACCGGCATTACCTATACGGCCACCAACCGAGCTAATCTGCAGGATGCGGCCTGAACGTTGCTTGCGCATATATGGCAACACTGCGCGGGTTATTTCGATAGGTGCATATAAATTGGTTTCCAACTGACTGCGTACCTGATTGTCGGTAAACGCTTCGGCTGCGCCAATGATACCGAAACCGGCGTTGTTCACCAATACATCAATTTTACCAAAATGGGCTACCGTATCGGCAACGGCTTTATAAACGGCTGGGTAATCGGTAACATCTAATTTTATAGGATAAATCTGGCTAGGATATTTATCTGCCAGCTCTTTTAATTGTTCGGGGTTACGTGCTGTTGCGGCAACATTATCGCCGGCTGCTAAAACTGCTTCTGTAAGGCTGCGACCTAATCCACGGGCGCTGCCTGTTATAAACCAAACTTTTTTCATAGTCTTTATTTTCTTTTTGATAACACAAAGTTAGGTTGATATCCGGCGCTGCGTTTTGTTAGAAAGCTCAAGTTGCTTTGTTGAAAAGCTCAATGAACAGAACCATGATTTTCTTGATTAGAGGATTTCCTGATAGCGGGAGATAGATTATCTTTCATGGAAATTCCCTAATCCTAAAAATCAAGGTTCCTTAAAAAAATGCTGCCATTTTTTCCATATATTCCTCAATAGGCATGGTGTTGCGCATGTTCATCAACATGTTGCCCATATTGCCTAATACCGTGCGGAACTTGTTGCTTTTGCCGGTGGCAAGATCATCTATGGCATTGACAATCTCCATTGGATCATCCAGTTGTGATTCATCGCGGGAGCCCATCAGGTTTTGTAGTTTGCTGGTAAGTTCATCATATGCGGTTATATCTGGATTTTGGTTCCAAACCACACTTTCAACAAAATTATTGCCTTTTGAACCGCCTTGCTCTATCAACCTTAAGTGGATGTTAAGCGGCTCTAACTCGTAATAAAGTCCTTCGGTAAGGCCTTCAAGTGCAAATTTCGACATGTTGTACAACGAGCCAAGCGGTACAGCAGTGGTAATGCCCATAAACGAGCTGACGTTGATGAACATTCCCCCGTTGTTTTGCCTGAAATGTGGCAGGAACGCACGAATGATATTAATAGGACCGCGGGCATTTACCGCAAACTGCCAGTCGATATCCTCTTCTTTGGCAAGCTCCAATGCGCCGTACGTACCCATACCCGCATTATTTACCACAACATCAATTTTGCCGAAAGCTGCTATAGCCTGTTCGGTTGCAGTTTTTACCTGCTCAAGATTGGTTACATCCAGCTTAAATATTTTAATATTAGGATATTGCGTTAGTTCGGTTTCCTTTTCGGGCGTACGCATGGTGGCAGCTACATTCCAGCCTTGCTGTGCAAAATGTTTAGCGGTTAATTTGCCCAGTCCGCTGCTGGTTCCGGTTATAAAAACTGTTTTTGACATGGTATTTTACTTTTTTTATGCAAAAGTATAATGGAAATGGTATAATTTTGTAACCAGTTACACGGAGTATACCAGTATGGAAGCAGGAATAACGTCACACCAGCGTAATCATGCCGATGAGCGGCAGGCTTTACAGGACACCATGTATGTTATCGGCGGTAAATGGACGCTGCCAATCATCAATTCTATTTGTAATGGAAACAAACGTTTCCGCGAAATTGAACGGAGTATCCCCGGCATTACTACGCGCATGTTATCGCGTGAGCTAAAAACAATGGAAATGAATAAGCTTGTTAAACGAACGGTAACGCCAACTTCGCCGGTTTTGATCGAGTATGAATCGACGGAGTATTGCCGGAGTTTTGGCGGCATCATTTTGGAAATGATAAAATGGGGAAAGGAGCACCGGGAGATGTTGCGCAACGCTGATAAGCAATAGTTGTTGATTAGGCCCTATTGTAAAAGTTAAGTTATCTTTAATGGTCATCAGTTATAAAAAACTATTTTCACCGGGCAATGAAACATCTAACCAATTTAACCTGTAAAGGCCTTTTCCTTTTGGCTTTCTTATTTTTGATTGTACCTGCTTCGGCACAAAAAAAACAATTGCCCAATATCATTTTTGTATTGGCCGATGATATGGGGTACTCCGATTTAAGTTGCTACGGCAACCCGGTAATCCGTACACCATTTTTAGATAAAATGGCGCAAAAAGGCGTAAGGGCAACCAATTATGTAGTAAGCAGCCCTACGTGTACCCCGTCAAGGGCCTCATTACTAACAGGGCGTTATGCTTCAAGGATGAATTTGCCTGCGCCTATCGGTCCCGGCTCATTATTGGGGATCCCCGATCAGGAAGTTACCATTGCCGAAATGCTAAAGCAAATTGGATACAAAACCGCTATGATAGGCAAATGGCACCTTGGTGACCATGCGCCGTATAATCACCCGATGGCACAAGGTTTTGACTCATACTATGGCTTGTTATACAGTCATGATTACCGTTCACCTTATGTGAAAACAGATACTACTATTAAAGTATTCCGAAACCATAAGCCGGAGATATTGAAACCCGCCGACTCATCACTGATTGAGCTGTACCAGCGCGAAGCCATCCGCTTTATCAAGGGGCAGAAAAAGGGTGATAAGCCGTTTTTCTTATATCTTGCCCACAACATGCCGCATTTACCGGTAGCGTTTGCATCATCTGCAAAAAATAAAAACCGCAGTGATGGCGGGCATTTGGGGGATGTGGTAGAGCAGTTGGATGAAAGCCTTGGCCAGGTTTGGAGCGAACTGGAAAAACAGGGACTGGCTGATAATACGATATTTATGTTTTCGAGCGATAACGGTCCGTGGATAGAGTTTCCAGACCGGATGCTGGGCGATAGTGCTACTAAACACTGGGATACCGGAACAGCAGGAGTTTTCCGGGGAAGCAAGGGGCAATCGTATGAAGGCGGAGTACGTGAACCGTTCATCGTTTACTGGAAAAACCATACCCCGGTTGGCGCAAGCATTACCAGCATGATGAGTAATCTGGATGTGCTTCCTACACTTGCCAACTGGACAGGAGCCCCGCTACCGAAAGGCCGCACGCTGGATGGGCAGTCGATAGCTGATGTATTAACAGTCAAAGCGCCTAAACACCCTGAGCATAGACCTATTTACTATTATAATAACAGTGTTTGTGAAGCTGTACGCCTGGGTGATTGGAAATATCGCGAAGTAAAAGCTAATAACAATGTGGGCGGCGTGGCAGGTTTACCGCTGCCTGCAAAAACCGAACTGTTTAACCTGGCTTATGACCCCAGCGAGCGCACTAACGTAATAAAAGAATACCCGGAGATGGCCCAGAAGCTAAAAGCTCTTTTTGATCAATATCCAGGTATGAAGGAAAATTAGGAAAAAATAAAAGCAAATAAAATTATGTCATTGCGAGGAGGAACGACGAAGCAATCGCATGGTATACAGAGCGGCTGTGCTTCCGTGCGATTGCCGCGCTGCGTTCGCAATGACATTTTTGTTTCTTTATCAACTCTCTCTTGCCGTAGTTTTATCCTCCAAAGCCATCTTAGCAATTTCATCCTTCCGTTTAAAGCTTACGTCTTTGTGCTGCTGTATGTATTTAATTAGTTCATTTGTGGCCTTAACCATTTGCGGGGTGCCGCCAATCCTGTCGTGAAAACTGATTGACATCTGGCGGCGTTTAAATTCGGCTTCGGCATACAGTTGATCGAACTCAAATTTAACCTGGCTAAGAAATTGATCGACAGAGAAATTTTTGCCTTCAATCAGTACAATATCATTGTTGCGTATGGTGTAAGGCACTATTACAAAATCTTTTTGATTTACCGGGATGATGAAAGGCTCGTCGCGGCTCAAATCATCAATATGATAAACGAAACCAAGCTCCTGCAAAATCTTTAGTGTGTTTTCGCCGCGGCGCAGCCAGTTTGCATTGTAACCTATCGGAGTAATGCCGGTTACTTTTTTAATGGCATCGGCACCGTCTTTTATAAATTGCTTTTCCTGATCATAGGGCATGGTGTATTGCGTTGCCCAGTTCATGCCATGGGCTGCTGCCTCATGACCACGGTCGACAATTTCTTTTGCCAGCGCTGGGTTTTTAAGTACTGCCGAACCAACCATATGCGATGTTACTTTAATGCCCAGTTTATCCCAGTTATCCAGCATACGGGGGATCCCTTCTTTATAACCATATTGAAACCAGGTTGCGCCGGGCAAATCGATATAGCCTTTTTGCATGTTTTGTGGGAATGGGCTCTCTGCATTATCCGGCTGACCTCCGGCTTCAAACTGCATGGATACGGAAACTACCAGTCTTGAGCCATCGGCCCATTTTGAGGTGTTAACGTTATTGGCAATTGTATTTTCTTTTGCTGATGCTATATTGCTGCCCACAAGGCCTGCCAAACCTAAAAGCCCGCCTTGTTTTACAAATTCTCTTCTTGAGCTCATGATATTATTTATTGAAGAAAAGGTTATCTAATGAATAAGTATTATTTGCTGCAAACTGAAGCAGTATAGCGAAGAAAGCGGCATGGATCAGCTGTGAAGGAAGGATTTCCCAGTTTTCGATCAAACAGCTGCCCAATATTAATATGATCATTACCAGGCCGCCACCAATTAAGGCTGGTTTGGTAAACAGTCCTGATAAAAGCAATAAGCCTATAGTGAATTCGGCAATGGGCAGCAGGTAACTGAAAGGAGTTACCATTGCCTTAGGCAGCATTGATTTTTCGAAGGTGCCAACCATCCAGTTGCTGAAACCACTAAGTTTAGGTAAGCGAACTAATCCGTGACCAAACATGCTGGCTCCGATGGCGAGCCTTAAAAGTAAAAAAGATGTAGTGTTCATTTTCGTTTTGTTTTGATATGTCAAAGTTCCGCATTATCAATGCCCTGGCGTTGTACATTTCAGGGTATCATATGTAACTTTACAGGTATGGAGATCAAAAACCTTTACCGCCCGTACGAGCTGGAACTGCTTGAAACAAGCCAGTACACAGCCAAGCCGCACCGCAATACCTTTTTTGAAATGGTTTTTACGCTGGAAGGTAAGGGGATCCAGATCATTAACGGGCATGAACTGCCCTATGCTTCGGATAAGTTCTTTCTGATTTTTCCTGAAGATCAGCATGGGTTTGAAGTACATGAACTTACACGGTTTTACTTTATCCGCTTTACTGATAGCTATCTGAAAACACAAAGCGAAAAGTGGGTTAAAAAAATGGAATACATTTTTCATAACCATAACCATTTGCCGGGTTGTATCCTTAAAACAGTTACCGATAAGCCATTGGTAAGGGCTATGATAGAGGCTTTGCAGCGCGAAACATCAAATGAGTTTCCTCAGCACAACGAGGTGGTGGAACAATTAATGAATACCATTATCACTATTGCTGCCCGTAATATCACGCTGCAGCAGCACGCCAATATTATTAAACAGCCATCAACCACCACGCTGCCGCTGCTTAATTACATCCACGAATATATTTATCAGCCAGAACGCCTGAAGGCCGAGTGTATGGCCTCATCATTTAACTTTTCGCCCAACTATATCAGCGAATACTTTAAGAAAACCACGGGTGAAAGCTTACAGCAATATATTACCAGCTATAAACTCAAGCTGATAGAAACCCGCCTGCAATACACTGATAAACGCATGAGCGAAATAGCCTATGAGTTTGGTTTTACCGATGAAAGTCACCTGAACCGCATTTTTAAAAAGTATAAAGGGGAAAACCCGACGGCGTTTAGGAAGAGGTATGCGGAAGTGAATAATTAAATTTATAACATACGATGAGCCTTAGACAATTCTTAAGCTATTTTAAATCTCACAAGGCTGATAAGGCCGAATATATACCTATTATTTGGGAAGATGACTATTGCCAGGTAGAATTGATACCCGAGGCAAATCTGTCGTTCGTGCTTCGGCAAATTAAGGAGGCAAATCTATTTGCGGAAGAACATAGAACAGGGTTGGGATATACTGCTGTGGTTATGCGTAAAGACAATCCAATGAAGACAATCTTGGAGGAAATTCGGGCGGATTATTTAAAAAAAGCGATGATTTCATTTAGGTTGCCGGAATTAACTAAAATGCGTTATCAAGGCGGAAGTGTAAAATCCTTTAATGGATCAAATACAAATGCATTTGGTTTTCCATGTTTTACGTTGTTTTTTGATACTGAAGGCGAATTTGTGAAAAATATCTGGGTGAAATTTGCTCAGATAACCTCAAGAAATGACGTCGATATCATAATATCTTCACTTTATAATTTGGGGGAAGAAAATGATTTGATATTAGTAGATTGGAATAGCGATGACATCGTTGATCTCAAAAACAAGAATCAGATAAGAAATTATTTAGCCGAATGGCAGAGATAAAACTACGATAACCCTGATGGGGTTATATTCAGTCGAATAATTAAACAAAAAGGGACTTACAATTTGTAAATCCCTTTTGTGCTCCCGACGAGATTCGAACTCATATCGATGGTACCGGAAACCATGGATTACCCCTTGTTTGTTTTTATTTGAACGATGTTAAAAAAGCGTCTTTATTGCTATTTGAACACAGATTTTGTATTCCAGATATTCCCGTGACAAGTTAACAGGGCAAATCGTCAATTGATGAATCAGCATTACGAGCTTTTTCGGATGAACTGCTGCTCCCATTAGTTCTCAAACCACTTTCAACGACTGTTTTTGCCCGTTTAACGAATACCAACTGAAACCTCTTAACGGGCATTCTATCTTTATATCAATAAAAATACGATCATGGGCTTATCAGTTTTCGCAACGAGATTAAAAAGTATGCGGGATAAGAAAATGCCCCGGTATCGACCAGGAAAGGAAATAGTTAAATAACCCGTTCATAATTAAGCTTTACAACCTGCAATGAAAAAGCTACTGCATAACATATTGAAACTATTGCTCATTACCCTAATCTTCATAGGGTTGCAGGGGAGGGTGCTTGTGCGTTATGCCGTTTTTTTTAACAAGAATGTCTCAACCGAAGCCAGTCATTCAAAAGATATCCATGTCCGGGCCGGCATTATTCATTGTAAGCTACAGTCGTATACCCAACAATTCAGGCATTCCGCACTTCCTGCCGAAATAAGCCTTGTCACCTTTGGTATTCTTGTTATAATAATCTTCATAGCGCTTCCCCCTTTCCGGGAAGTTTTTCTTCCTGTTGATCCCATTCCTCTTTTATACCTCAGAGGGCCTCCATCTTTCAATTAAAATATCCGAGCAGTTAGCTTCATGCTGATTGTCATTGATAGGGCCGGTTTTGCCGTGCTATCTAACAGCTATTAATGGGCCTTTTCGGGCCTGTAACACGCATATTTTAATTTTTTCACATGAAAACGAACATAAAGTTTTGGGTTTTCAGTCTCACGTTAACCTTATACGTGGGCTTGAGAACGCTGCCTGCCATTGCCCAGGAAAACAATGGTCATGTGCTGAGTATGAAAGAGGCCCTGCAACTTACACTCACAAGGCAGGAATTATTAAAAGCAAAGGCTAATTACGCCAATGCTTCCAAAGAAAATATCACCGCGGCCAGGCGCGATGGATCACCGGATTTCATTCTTTCCGCGCAACAGGGCTACGGCACAATTAATGGCCTCAATGGGCTTCCTTCGGGTATTAACGGATTGATCTCCACTACATCAGGTCCGGTTTCCGCTTCTCAAAACTGGAACGCCGCTTTTGCCGCGCTCTATTCATCAGAAATTAGCTGGAATATTTTTTCATTTGGCCTGCAAAAAGCACACGTAGCTGATGCTAAAGGAATTTATGACCGCGATGAAGCCGACCTTGAACAGGAAAAGTTTCAGCAACAAGTAAGAGCAGCATCAGCTTATCTGAATTTACTTGATGCACAACGTCTCCATTATTCTGAAGAGATAAACCTCTCCAGGGTTTCTGCGCTGAGGGATGTGATCCTCACACGTACAGTTAACGGTTTAAACGCAGGGGTAGATAGTTCAATAGCCAATGCGCAACTATCGCAGGCTAAGAATGCCTTAACAGACGCGATTGCTTTTGAACAGAAACAGGCTGCCAACCTGGCCATACAATTAGGCATAACCAAACAGGATTTTCTGTTAGATAGCCTATATATCAATCAGCTGCCCGCACGCTTACCGCAACGCCCCGTTTATGATATCTCTAATCACCCCCAATTGAGGTTCCTGGCAGAGCGGGTAAAAAGCAGCGAGCTTGATGCCAGTTATCTTTCCAAAACCAGCCTGCCTAAGGTTTCATTTTTTGGTACGTTGCAAGATAGGGGCTCCGGCTTCGGAACCGGTTATAATCCAGCTGATCCCGGCAGTTATAATCAAGGTTACTTTAATGGTATTGCGCCCTTACGCGGAAATTATCTCATTGGAGTAGGCGTTTCCTGGAACCTGTCAAATATAGGCAGGGTTAGCTCCAGGCTCAAGAGCCAGCGCTATTATGCCGATGGACTGACCAACGAATATCACTACCAGGAAACCAACCTCACCAATCAGCTGGAAGAAGGCAATAAGCAATTGGCCAACGCCCTGCAAAAATACCGGGAAGCCCCCATTTTACTAAAAGCGGCCAGTGACGCTTATGAACAAAAAAAGACCTTATATAGCAATGGCCTTGCCACTATAGTTGATGTAACACAAACGCTGTATGATTTGAACCGGGCAGAGACAAATAAAGATATCGCCGGTAACGCGGTATGGCAGGCATTGCTTTACATGGCCGGATCATCGGGGAATTTAGACCTGTTCACAAACCAATATTAAACACAACGATCATGAATCTCATTCAATCTTCATTAAGGAAGCCAATAACGGTGATTGTCGTTGTGATTGGCGGAGTACTGGCGGGGATTATTGCCGCCACAAAAATCAATATTGATATTTTTCCGAACATTAACCTGCCTACCATATACGTTTCGCAACCTTACGGTGGTATGTCGCCTCAGCAAATGGAGGGCTTTGTTTCCACCAATTATCAAAACTTATACTTATATGTAAGCGGTATCAAATCAATAGAAACCAATAACATAGAAGGCTTAAGCCTGCTCAAGCTGAGTTTTTATGATGGTACAAATATGGCGCAGGCAGCGGCAGAAGTTACCTCGCTTACCAACAGGGCTTTCGCCGAAATGCCACCGGGCACACCACCGCCAATCATTATTCGCTTTGATGCCTCTACGTTACCTGTGGGGCAGTTGACTATCAGCAGCTCGAAACGCAGTAATAACGAACTGCAGGATTTGGCCAGTTTATATGTCAGGCCCAATTTTTCTAAAATAGCCGGTTTAACCTCGCCGCCACCTATTGGCGGTAATGCCAGAACTGTTGTTATTAATGTTGATCCAGACCTGATGCGGAGCCATGGCGTAACTGCCGACCAGATCACCGCGGCGATAAAGGATAACAACCATATCTCGCCGGCAGGAACCGTCAGCATCGGGCATACATCTTACCTAACACCTTCCAATACCGTATTGAACAAGGTTAAAGACTTTGAAAAAATCCCGCTGCTTTATCAGAATGGAGCAACCATCTATCTCAAAGATGTGGCAAGGGTAGTAGATGGAGCTGATATTACTACCGGCTTTGCTTATATTAATGGTAAAAGGGCAATTTACATCCCAGTAATCAAAGCTTCCAGCGCCTCCACCTGGTCGGTAGTTCAGGATCTGAAAAAGGCAATTCCAAACATGCAAAGCCTTTTGCCGCCGGATGTTTCGTTAAAGTTTGAGTTTGATGAGTCCGTTTATGTGATCAACGCGGTAAAAAGTCTTATCAGTGAAGGTGTTACAGGGGCCATCCTGGCAGGATTAATGGTATTGCTGTTTTTGCGCGATAAGAGAAGCGCTTTTATTGTAGTGGTGAATATCCCGCTTTCTGTAATTATAGGCACACTGGTATTGAAGTTGTTTGGGCAAACGCTGAACATCATGACCCTGAGTGGCCTTGCGCTTGCTATCGGTATCCTGGTAGATGAGTCGACCGTAACGATTGAAAATATTCACAGGCATATGGAAATGGGCAAGAAAAAGGCCCGCGCGGTAGCTGACGCCTGCGAAGAGATAGCACTGCCAAAGCTCCTGATCCTGCTCAGTATCCTGGCAGTTTTTGTGCCTGCCTTTTTCATGACCGGCGTACCGCAGGGTATGTTCCTGCCACTCTCGTTAGCTGTAGGATTTTCCATGATAGCGGCATTTCTTTTATCGCAAACCCTTGTGCCGGTGTTGGCTAACTGGGTGCTTAAAGTTCCGGAACATCATGAAGAAAAGCCCAAAGCGGCGGATAAACCAAACCGGTTTGACCGGTTTAAGGCAGCTTGTGTGCAAATGGTAAAATGGATGATGAACCGTAGCCGAGCAAGTGTCGCGCTTTATGTGGCCATTTCTTTCGTCATAGTTGGTTTCAGCGTATCCATAATAGGCAAGGATATCCTGCCTAAACTAAACAGCGGGCAATTCCAGGTGCGCATCAGGGCGCCACAGGGAACCAGACTTGAACAAACCGAAAAAACTATGCTTGAGGCCCAGCAGGTATTATATCAAACTGTGGGCAAAAACAATGTTGATATCATATCTGCTTTTGCAGGGCAGCACCCTTCTTCGTTTCCAACTCTGCCGGTCATTTTGTTTATGAGCTCTTCCAATGAGATTGTCATGCAGGTTAACCTGAGCGACAATTACAAGGCAAACATCCAGGATGTTAAGGAAAACCTGAGGAAGGCACTTCATAAAGCCATGCCGGATGTTACACTATCATTCGAGCCGATTGATTTAACCAGCAAGATCATGAGCCAGGGTTCATCAACCCCTGTCGAGATAGCTGTAATTGGCAAAAATATAGCCCAGGGGCAGCAGTATGCAGATACCCTGATAGCGCAGTTGAAACAGGTTCCTTTTTTACGGGATGTTCAACTGAAAGAACAGCTGAAAAGCCCCGCAATCCATATCAATATTGACCGCGACAAAGTAATGCAGATGGGCCTTACCATGACACAGGTTAGTAATTGTATTACCCAGGCCACATCGTCCAGCCGCTTTACTGATAAGATTTTATGGCTTGATCAAACCAATGCCAATTCCTATAATGTGCAGGTTGAAATACCGCAACCCGATATGGGCAGCCTTGATGATCTTGCCGAAGTTCCGATATTCAAAAATAGCGCAAGACCTGTACTTGGCGATGTTTGCACCTTTAACATGCAGCCAATAGTGGGCGAATACGATCGTAAAGGGGCTACACGCTACTTATCAATTATAGCTAATATTTATAATAAAGACCTCGGCTCCGCCTCGGCAGCTGTAAATAAGATCCTGAAAAACAGCAACACCCCGCCGCGCGGAATTTCGGTAGAGGTAAGGGGATTAACTATCCTGCTTGATCAAACGCTCGCCAGTCTGCAATCTGGCCTGTTAATTACTATTATCGTTTTACTGCTGATGCTGTCTGCAAATTACCAGTCGTTCCGTTTAGGTTTTACTGTAATTACAGCGATACCGGGCGTATTGGTAGGCTCCCTGCTCATCTTGCTGGCGACTGGGTCAAGTCTTAACCTTCAATCGTATATGGGTATTATCATGTCTGTCGGTGTTTCGGTTTCCAATGCCATCCTGTTAATTTCTAATGCGGAAGAAATCAGGAAAAGCGGTAAAGACGCCATGGAATCAGCTATTGAGGCGATGGAATTAAGGCTCAGGCCAATCCTCATGACTACCATAGCCATGATTGCGGGGATGATCCCAATGGCAACCGGGCTGGGTGAAGCCGGTGGACAGACAGCTCCTTTAGGCAGGGCTGTTATAGGCGGTTTAATTGCGTCAACATTTGTTTCCCTCTTCATTTTGCCGGTAATCTTTTACCTGGTGCAGCGAAGGTCCACCACCAATAGTGTTTCGCTCGATCCTGACGATCAGCTAAGTATATACTTCGATCCTAAAAATTCATAAAACAAAGAAATCATGAAATCATATCAATATATCCTGTGCATCCTGGCAGGTAGCCTGTTTGCCTCATGTGGAAGTAATCAAAATAAGCAACCCGTTCAATCCATACAAACAACACCGGTTATCAGGCTGCGGGAAGGCGATCTGCATACAAGCATGAGCATTCCCGGCGTGCTTCAGCCTTATCAGGCTGTTGACCTTTACGCCAAAGTAAACGGCTTCATTAAAACGATGACCGTAGATATCGGTAGCCAGGTGCATAAAGGCCAGTTGCTTATTACACTTGAAGCACCTGAAATGATTGCCGCGCTTAAGCAATCGCAAGAAGATCTTCATACCAAAGAAGCAATTTATCGTGGCAGTAAAGCAACCTATGACCGGCTTTACAGAACGAGCCGGACCCCGGGAACCATATCGCCCAACGACCTGGAACTGGCGCATGCCAAAATGAGCGCCGACAGCGCTTCACTGCTTGCGGCCAGATCGGCCTACCAACTGGCTGGCGATTTAAAGGACTACCTTGAAGTTAGGGCCCCGTTTGATGGCGTGATCAGCTCACGTAATGTGTATGCGGGAGCTTACGTTACCCCATCGGACAAGAGTTCCAATAAACCGATGCTCACCCTTCAGCAACAAACCAAATTACGCCTGGTTGTAGATGTACCGGAGGCGGCAACAGCTTACTTCTCCGATAAGGATACTGTTCATTTTTCGGTAAAGACATTACCAGGCAAGCAATTTGCAGCCGTAGTGAACCGGAAATCCGGCAGTATGGATCAAACGCTCAGAACAGAGCAGATGCAGATGGATATTGTTAACAATGACAGGCAGTTGTTGCCCGGCATGTTTGCCCAGGTAAGCCTTGAACTTAGCAATGCACAAAAAACCTTTATCGTACCCCAAAGTGCGGTGACACAAAACTCACAGCGCATATTTGTAATAAAGGTTATTAACAACAAAGCACAGTGGGTTGACGTGCAGAAAGGAAGAGAAACTGCCGACAGCCTTGAGGTTTATGGTAAGCTGCAAACAAATGATATACTGGTTACCAATGCTACTGATGAACTAAAGGATGGTACACCGATCAACGTAAAAAGATAAATACCAAATTAACATCACGAATTGAGCTTCATGGTTGTTTAAATAAAAAGGCTAATGCGATGTGTGTTAGCCTTTTTATTTAAGGAGTTCCGCCGGGATTCGAACTCATGGTCTCAACATTAAAAGTATTACGCTCTGTCAGCTGAGGTATGAAATCAAAATTTCAACCTTCGGGCATCGTTGCCATTTCGGTTTCAGGGAACTTCAAATATGGTTTTAAATAAAAAAAGCCTTCTTTCAAAGGCTTTTTGTGCTCCCGACGAGATTCGAACTCATATCGATGGTACCGGAAACCATAATTCTATCCATTGAACTACGGAAGCAGATTGTTTGGCAAATATAGACTATTTTGGAAAGTTTAAAACTTCTACTTTTCTTTTCTTGAGCCGGTTCCTAACAAATATCTAAATACCGGAAATAGCATAAATATTTAAACAACGGCTTATTGACTATACTGGCGCAAATCATCACTAACTATTGGGAAATAGTAGCCAGCCGCCAGGTTGCGCCCAGACCGGGCTACCTGACTAATTCTTAAATGGGGATGTGTTGATAATTAATATATTATTGCGTTTTTGTTTGAACTCTTAACTGTTTAACTATATTTTATCTCACCATTGAAGTATGAAGTATAGTTAAATAGTTGATACTGAAGTATAAATGGCTATTCTTTTTCAAGAATGTAACGCCAGGTTACCGCGCTCAAAATACTGCCTAAAACAGGAGCCAAGATAAACAACCAAAGCTGAGATATTGCCGGCCCGCCGGTAAACAGGGCTGGTCCAATACTCCTGGCTGGGTTTACAGATACACCAGTTACCGGTATGCCTACAATATGAATAAGAACCAGACTTAAACCTATTGATAAGCCTGCAAATCCTCCATGTATGTTTTTGGTAGAAGTAGCACCAAATATCACCAGCAGAAATATAAAAGTAAATATAGTTTCGGCTACAAAGCCTGCCATTAAACTGTAATGAGCAGGCGATGCTTCACCATAGCCATTTTGCCCCAGTCCGTTAGTTATAACGTTGTAATCTTGCTTACCGGACGCGATGAGCAACAAAACGGCTGCCCCGGCAATCGCGCCTAGAACCTGGGCTATAATATATGAAACTGCCTCCTTACCTGTCATTCGGCCGGCTACAACCATACCTATGGTAATTGCCGGGTTAATATGGCAACCCGATATATGGCCAATAGCATAAGCCATGGCCACAACCGACAGGCCAAAGGCAAATGCTATTCCCAATAAACCAACCCCGGTTGTGCCGTTGGCCCCCGCAATAACCGCGCTGCCACAACCCATTAATACAAGTACCATTGTACCCAGAAATTCGGCAAAAAACTTTGATTGTAAATTTGGTTTCATTTGTAACAGTTTATGATCGTGATAGTACTTCAGGGATTATAGGTACAAATAAAATTAAATTGCAGATGCCCGGTTAATCGGTTCGATAGAAGGCCGATTTCGACCGACAGAAAGCTAATAACAGGAGATGACTTTAATTATTTCAGGCAACAGCAATGGCCATAGCTGATGTTTTAGGCAATGCATAGTAAAAAGTAGTTCCCTCACCAATTGTCGATTCGGCCCATATCCTTCCATTCATTTGCGTTATCATGTCATGGCAAATGTTCATTGCCATTCCCGCCCCTTTTAAAAGCCCGCTTGCGGCAGGATCGGTATCGTTTAAATGAAATAATTCCAGGATTTGGGAGGCAGACATGCCGTTACCCTGATCGGTAAAAGCTACTGTGACCCAATTCTCATCTTCGCTGCATGTTACCCCAATTATACCTCCTTCGGGAGAGTATTTGGTTGCATTGCTCAATATATTCCTGTTGATGAACTGGATCATTTCTTTATGCGCACAGATCAACTGGCGCTCCGGAACTATATTGTACAATATAATATGCTTATTAAGCTGATCGTATAGATATAAGGCGTTGGCTTCATGAATAAGGTCATGAAGTAATAATGGTTCTGTTTTAATTACAAAATCCTTGCTGGCTGATTTTGCCCAATAAAGTAAGCCATTGAGCAGGTCCATACTTTTGGAAGCAGTGTTGCGGAGATCTTCAAACAATAAGTGAATTTCGCCCTCCGATAACGCTTTATTGGTGTGCTTTATCATATCTGCCGTCATAACAAGCGTGGCAAAGGGCTGCCGGAGATCATGAGCCAAAATGGCGATCATTGTTTTATTGAAATTATCCTTTAATTCTGGTTCCTTAGTCCTCATATTTACGCTGATAGTAACATAGCTGATCTATTAATAAGATCAATCCGTCAGCAAAGAAAAATATGTTAAAACAGCAAAAAAAAAGTTTCGACAGACTGGTTATTACGGCAGACGGAATAGTTATTACATCAGACCAATAGTAAGGTACAATCAGGACTATATAACGATGGGAATGTTTATAACCATTGATGTGCAAATTTCCTAAACTCTTCCTTAAACTGTTCTGTTATTGGAATAGTGATTTTGCGTATTTTAATGGTGTTTTTGGTAAGCGAATCTATCTTATCAATAGAAATGATAAACGAACGGTGCACCCTTATAAAACCATTGGCAGGTAGCTTTTCCTCTACAGCCTTCATGGTAGCAAGTGCTTTTACGTACCCTAAATCGCCGGTTAAATAAACTTTTACGTAATCTTTAAAGCCTTCTACATACAATATGTCTTTCAAATAAATCCGCACCATTTCGTACTCCACTTTTAGGAATATAAACTCATTTGGCAGGTAATTTTCTGCATGGGCGGCAGGTTTCTCTTTTTCTGTAAAATATGTTTTTGCTTTATAGGCCGATTTTAGAAACTCTTCATATACAACCGGTTTAAGCAGGTAGTCAAGTGCATTTACTTTATACCCTTCTAATGCGAACCTTTCATAACCGCTAATAAAAATTATACGTGGCGCATTGGCGCCATGGGTAGCCTGCAGCATCCTTGCAAACTCCATCCCGCTCATTTCGGGCATGTCGATATCCATAAATATAAGCTGGATATCCTGCGTTTCCATTGCTGAAAGCGCCTGGGCTGCTGACTGGTAGTAGGTAATTAAATTTAAAAATGGAATCTGGCTTATCAATACTCTCAGGTGAGTAATTGCAAATTCGTCGTCGTCTACAATGATACAATTTATTGACATCGGTAAACTTTTAAACAATAATGGGGCGGCAAAATAAACGCCAATCTTCTGTCGGGAACAGATAAACATGTTTCTGACGAAAGGCACTATCAGGCAATTAAACGGCAAAAAATCCTGTTAATTTGCGATGGTGTTGGCGATGTCAAATATAACTATATATTGAAAAGAAATCAAAAATACGCGTTTTATACTACGCCCATATTAATTTCTGCTATCAGAAATCCTATCCATTTATTTCAATTGCCGAGACAACTTTTTTGAGGAGTTCAGCCTCTGTAAAAGGTTTCTCAATAGCACTTGTAAAATTTTGTTTCAACTTTTGTTCATACGCAGTGGTTAACTCATCCGAGCAGATGGCAATAACAGGTGGTTTATTTAACAACGATTTTGATTCCTTTAAACTAACCGCAAGTTTCACTGCTTCTGTTTCGGATGAGGCCAAATCAACCAATACTATATTTATTGTTTGTTCATCCAGTACTTTTAAAGCGGCTTTCACATCTAACGCCTGATAGAAATTAATATTCCATTTGCTTGTGAGCATTTTAAGAAATGTTAAGCTAAGTTCATTTTGATCAACGGCTAATATATTCAAGCCATTTAATTTCGATGTTAAATTATCACCGGCGTTTTCTGTCGGTTCGGCCGCAATCTTTTTGTAAGGTATAAAGAAGCTGAAAGTACTTCCGGTATTTTCCTTACTTTCTACGTTTATCTCTCCTTCCTGCAATTCTACAAGTTGTTTGCAGATATAAAGGCCCAGGCCGGTACCGGTTTGTCCTTTTGCAGCGTTTGTTTGGTAATATTTTGAAAAAAGCCGCCCTTGCTGCTCTATACTAATACCCGGGCCCGAATCTTTAATACTTACCTGCAGCCTGACGGTGTTGTTTACCTCCGTGAGATTTGCATTGATGCTGACGCTCCCAACCTGGGTGTATTTTATAGCATTACTTAGTAAATTGATCATGATCTGTTTAAGCCTGAAGCTGTCGCCGAGTATCATAGCTGCCTTATCACCTTCAAAACTGTAATTTAAAGTCAAGTTCTTTTTGGTGGCGCTAAACTCCATGTTTTCAACTAATTCATTCAACACAAGATCAGGATTAAAGGGTTCAGAAATGATCTTAAATTCGCTTGTTTCCATTTTAGCGGCATCAAGCGTATCATTTAGGGTGTGCAGCAACATATCAGATGAAAGCCTGATGGAATTAAGCATCTCTATTTGCTTTGCTGAGAGATTTGAGCGGCTGAAAATATATAAAAAACCATTGATGGCAGTAAGCGGATTACGCACCTCATGGCTCATATGCAATAAAAGGTTCATCTTTTGTTGAGCCATACCAACAGACCGTTCATTCTCATGAAGCAAATAAGTTTCTGCCCGGTTGAGGTTAATAATAAACATAATAAGCAGCGTGGCAAATACCAATACAAAGAAGAGTGATGCGAGATAAAACTTGTTAAATAGTGAAGTGGTTTCGCGATAACTCTTAAGCGCGTTTTCTTTAAGTTCGTTAACCAGGCTTGTGTTAATGTTATTTATTTCGGTGACAATTCTTTCCAGCTCGCTATTAATGTGCATGTTAAGCACGATCATTTGCTTTTGGGTGGTAAATAACTTAGAATTACGTTGCTGTAATTGCTGTAGCTTTTTACTGTAGATATCCTTTTCACGACTGGATATCCGCCTGTTTACCGAGTCTATTATTTTGTTGGTTCTGTTGGAGTTTATGACCGTTACATTAGCGACTCCGGCGTTGGAATTTTTATTGGCTATAGCATCCTTTATCCTTCCAAAAAAGCCCTTTTTATTTACCTGTCCGTCAGTTTTTATTGTATCACTGGTTTTAAGTTTCTTGCCTTTTTTTCTGGATGTAGTGATGTACACATTATCGTCGTTAACCGGATTTACGCCAGATGAGGCTGTTAAAAGAGAATCAAAACTATGCTTCAATACATACAAATTAGCCGAAAGCTTTAATTTCCTTACATATAAGTTTTTAACTTTTGCCCGTTGCTGCTCTGTTAGTTTTGCTGTATCTATATTGTCTTTAAGCAGGCTATCAATAAGGGTGAACGATTGTGCAAGCTTGGCCTTGTACGCATCGTTTTTTAAACCATCGGATGTTAAAAGCGAAGCCTGAAAATCATCTTCGGCTTCGTGAAGCAACAGTAATGCTCTTTGCGATTTAGCCTGATCATATTCAAGGTTCAGGGTTAGCCTGGATAATTCGTTTAACCGATTGGAAACAGAACCATTTACAAACAGGGCAACAACGGCAAGGGCTATAATCAGTGTTATAAACGCAAGCAATATTTTCCGCGAAATGCTTTTAATATTACCGGAACTCAATTCAGTTTTATAAAACATTGTATTTATTTATTCTAATTTCCCAGGCGATGGCGCCGTAGCGTTTCTTGTGAGTTAATAATTTGCCGCTATGTTCTGCGAGCATTTTTTCGGCATTGATTAAGCCGTCATACCCGGCGGGGAATGGGTTTGTGTTACTATAAGTTTGCAGTTTCCTGTTTCCAAGGGTCGGTAATCGTTCGTCGGTGATGATCAAACTTGAAAAATAATTTCCTTCAACGCCCGAAATAACAATGTCTCCGTCATGCTTTCCTGCCCCGATAATATAGTTTATAATGTTTACAAACGCTGTCTCTAATATAAAACGATCATAAAATATAAGTTTAGGAAAATCCGGTTTAAAATACAACCGGATATTTTTTTGAGCAAGGCGAGGTTTTAAATTTTGGTAATACGTTATTAAAAAGGGTTTCAGATCAATCAAAACCGGTTGAAAGGTAAACGTGCCCCTTTCAATTTCAGTGCGATGCAGTACTGTATTAAGCAGGTGCGTGGCATAGTCAACATGCCGGCCCAGGTCATAAATTATTCTTTCAAATTGTTCTCTTTCTATATCGGTGTGTTGATTGGATAGGCTATCCAGCAACATTTTTATGTGAGATAGCGGGTCCCGCACATCATGTTTTACCATTGAAAGCAGTAGATTTTTTTGCTGAACAGTTTTGCCCAGCTTATTATTTTGTCGTTCCAGTTCGTCTATATTTAAAAAAGTGAATACAGTTAAATGATCTATTTGAGTTTCATAGATATCGTACCAATAATAGGATCCATCTGCGCAACAAACTTTAGTTTCCAGATGAAAGAATGATCGGCCATACTTTGCTGCAATATTCCGTCTTTTATCGCGGCAGTTCATGATCTCATTTTGATAGTCGGGATCTGGGTATGCTTTCTGAAACCAATCCTGCAGATCGTGAAGTTCATCGTTTGTATAACCTATCCCGGCAACAAACGCACCGTTGCAGTATAAATTTTGATTCTCCGGTGCCGAATTATTAATGATTATAACGGGCGTAATCATAATATTCGCAATTTTAAAGAAACTGTTTGCAGTAGTGATCTTTTCCAAGGATAGAAGGTTTAAGTAAATGTTTTATTGTTGCAAAAGCAAACAGTAATAAAGTTATACTCTGAAATTTCGCTCTTGTGCCGACGTTAAAATACGGTAACGGGATTTGAGGCATTTGGCGCAGAAATATCTTTTAATCGGAAGGAAAAATAATAGATTGCGCCCAAACCAATTTCGTGGCATTTTATAATGGAAGGGTTGTGAACACCTTCTGCAGTGCATAAAGGGCTTATCATTGTAACTCATAAATTCAAATAATGCCTTTTCAGGCTGTGTATCAAATGCAAAAAGATTAATTGTAAATTTTTTTTTGGGGGGGAATGCCCCACAGCGGGTCATCGACTATTTTATCATTGACGCTTTTAGTTATCCTGTGAATTTTAGTCCTGGTTTTCCTTTTTGCTTAATGTCATTCTGTTCAATTGCCAAACAGTTCAACTAATTGTATATCATTATCTCGCAAGAGGCGCCTGTTACCGGTGAGTTTGATACAGTCAGTTTACCTCTATATTGTTCTAAAATTTCTTTTGCGCTAATAAGTCCAAGGCCGAAACCGTATGTAATGTCCTGGCCTGCACTTTGATGATGATTTTGGTACTCCATGGCATCCATTGGTTCTGCGGTCATTCTGTTTACTGGATTCGCTATGATCAAACTGGAATGCTTTTCATAATATCTTAATGAAATCTTAATTACACCGTTTTTAGGTGTGTGTATTATAGCATGATCAATTACATTTCTAAAAATTATGTCAAGGGCAAACTGGTCGTAACAGATGATGCCGGGCTCCGGAATTTCAAAAACCAGATTGATTTGCAGGTCGTTTAATATCCTGTTAAATATGTGCCTGCAATTGTTTAAAAAATCCTTCAGTTTAATTTCTTCAGGTTTAAATGTGAATACTTCTCTTTGGCTTTCCATACGTAACCGGGCGGGAGCTACTATGTTTAACAGATGACTCAACTGATCAGTTAATGCCGAAGCAATTTCGCAGATCCTGTTTTTGTTGAGATAATCCATTTGATAACTATCCAGAATTGCTTTAATGTTACCCAATGGCGATTGAATTTCATGCGTAAGTACAGAAAGTAACAGCGTTTTTTGCTGTATTGCATTAACCAGTTTATCGTTTTTCTCTTTTATTCGGCTGATATTAAGCAACGTGATCATTTTTATTGCCCCTACAGCAACGCTATGAAACTCATACCATTTATATGAATTATCAGCACAATATATCCTTGCAGCTAAGCTAAAGTGCTGATCGCCGTTTGCTTTTGCTGTTGTTTTTTTGCTGTTCCAGGCCGCCTGTATTTCCTCCCGGTAAGCCGGGTCAGGATATACTGTTCGCCACCATATTGCACGATTGGGGATGTCATCTATATTATACCCAACCTCGTTATAAAAAGCGCTGTTAAAATAAAGTCTGCTGATATCCACCCTTTCATCATCTATGATAACAGGAGTAATAACCTGATCTACAGCTCTGAGAAATGTATTCCTATTAATATTATTCATAAAAGGTTACGTAAAACCACCCTGGAGGTTAAGTCTATATTTCATATTTAAATAAATCTTATCTCGGTATTTAGCCTACCCGAAATAAGGAAATACTTCAATTACATTTAGCAAAAGCGACAGACAGGGAAAAACAGGCGATGAAATAAAAGAAACATCAGACAAAAAAACAGTTGTGTAGTGCTTATGGCTTATTTAGTATGATTTATCTTCCATTTGTTGTTTTTAAGCACCGTATAAGCAAGAAAACCTTTTGCCTGTATTGGTATAAGCCAGATGCTTTTTGAAAAACGGGTGTTTAACGGCAGCACTTGCCTGTCTAACAACTCTCTGTTCAATGCTCCTTCATAAGATTTTATTTTAGTCTCATTAAGTTTAACAGGAAATCATTTAGCTATAAATTGGAGGTGAGTATAATTTTAGATTAGAAATTAACGTGTTGCAATAACCTCAATTTCAATAACGGTTATTATCATTGTTATTGGCCCTATGTAAACGTTTACGTAAATAAAAGTTTACCGCCGCCGCCAATTAAGTTGAAAGTTTAATAGTTTAGGTGTTTAATGTACAATTAAACGCTTTATTGTTCGTAAGCTTCAATAAGCGATAAACCTGCTTGAATTTTTCTTTTAATAATAACTAATAATGAAAATCCTTCATTTTTTAACGTTGCTTATAACGCCGTTTGCCGGTTATGCTCAGCAAAAAGTATTTAACATTACCGATTATGGCGCCAAAGCCGATGGTGTTACCAATAACACAATCAGTATTCAAAAGGCTATTGATAATGCAAGCGCACAGGGGGGCGGTACAGTATACGTGCCTGCCGGTAAATTTTTGACGGCTTGTATCAGCCTAAAATCAAATGTTACCCTGAACCTTGCCGAAAACGCTGTATTGCTGGGTAGCGCAAAAAGAATTGATTACGGCGAGGGTCATGCAGCTCCATTAATAGCCGCCAATAATTTGCAGCATATTGCCATAACAGGCAAAGGAACAATTGACGGAAACGGCGAAGAGTTGCTGAAAGACGTTTTTGCTATGCTGAAAGCGGGTAAATTAAGGGATTCGTTATGGCAAAAGCAAAACCCCTGGGGGCAAACTCAGCCCGAGGAACCCAACCGGCCCAAATTGATCCATTTTTCAAATTGTACAGATGTGCTGATAAAAGGTGTAACCATGAAAAATGGCCTGGTGTGGGTACAGGATTATACCAAATGCCGCGACCTGGTAATTGACAGTATTAAAGTAGAAAGCAATACGTATTGGAATAACGATGGTATTGATTTGGTTGATTGCCAAAACGTAAAGCTTACCAACAGTTTTTTTAACGCCGATGATGATGGCATCTGCTTAAAATCAAGCGACAGGAACAGCAGCTGCGAAAATATTTATGTGGCAAACTGTACCACCAGGTCAAGCGCAAGCGGCATCAAATTTGGAACGGCCTCAAGGGGCGGTTTTAAAAAGATCACCATAAAGGACGTGAAAATTTACGATACCTACCGGTCGGCCATTGCGCTGGAGTGTGTTGATGGCGGGGTGATGGAAGATATTGATATCAGCAACATTAACGCAGTAAATACGGGCAATGCCATTTTTATTCGCCTCGGTCACCGTAATAAAGATGCTGTAGTGAGCAGCATTAACGGCATCCATATCAGCAATGTAACGGTAGATGTACCTAAAGGCAAACCCGATAAAGGCTACCCGATGGAAGGGCCTCTAGTTAAAGGGAACCATAATATATTTCCTTCGTCAATTACCGGTTTGCCGGGGCATCCTGTTAAAAATGTGGTGCTCGAAAACATTAAGATAGTATATCATGGCGATGCAAGTAAAGCTGTAGCCAATGTCAGCCTTGATTCGTTAACAAAGATCCCCGAAAACCCACATGATTATCCCGAGTTTTCGATGTTTGGCGAATTGCCGGCCTGGGGCTTTTATACACGCCACGCCGAAGGTGTAACGTTTAAAAATGTAACCCTTAACTGCCCGGGGAAGGATTTCAGAGCGGCTGGTGTGTTTCATGATGTTGATGGGTTAACCATTAATGGCCTTAAAATACCGCAGGTTAAATCGCTGCCGGTGCTTGTGTTTGATGGGGTAACTAAATCTTCTGTTAAGGGCATTCTCATTCCCGGAACAAGTAAAAATAAGATCCTTAAGAGGTAGTTTTCTTTCACATAAAGAATCAATCCTGCTAAAACAATTTAATGAGCTTCAGTCTTGTATATTAGGCTTTTAGCTTTAAAATAACTTAATCGTTTACGTAAATAAATATCGCATTTAATACAAAAGCTCCGTTTTTTTTATCAAAATTTAATCATTATAAAACTAAGACGGTACGTTTAAGTGCAGTTCCAATTTTAAATATAAGCTCAATACTTAACTGTTATTTCCTGGTATTGGGTTTCAATATAAAGTGCTTATTATTTAATAAAGGTTTACGATATGGAAAAGTTAACTGAAAAAGAGATATCACCATTGCCGAGTCTTGATGTATGGGAAGATGATGTATTGAGCAGGTACCCCGAGCCGGGAACCGAGAAGGCCAAAGAGGAGTTTAGGGTTTATAACGACGATGAAAATAACCCGGTGCGGGAGTTTTACAGGCTTAACCATACTTATCAAACCTATGGCAATGTATTGGCCAAAAAGGCAAACTTTTTGCGGTTTGATAAAAAAGAAATGCCATGGTGGTCGGCAATGGAATACCTGAATACACTGGTTGATGAATCGGACCCTGATATCTCGCTTGATCAGCTGCAGCATTTACTGCAAACATCTGAGGCTATCCGCGCTGACGGCCATCCGGACTGGTTTGTATTAACCGGTTTTATACATGATTTAGGTAAAGTGCTTTGCCTTTTTGGCGAACCGCAATGGAATGTAGTGGGCGACACGTTCCCGGTAGGTTGCAAGTTTTCGGATAAGATAGTTTACCCGGAATTTTTTGCCGCAAATCCTGATAGCTACGATGAGCGCTACAATACCAAGTATGGTGTTTATACCCACCAATGCGGGCTCGAAAATGTGCATATGTCATGGGGGCATGATGAGTACCTGTACCACATTACCAAAGATTACCTGCCTGAAGAAGCGCTGTATATGATCCGTTATCACTCTTTTTATTCGCAGCACCGCGAAAAGGCGTACGATCATTTGCTCAACGCCCACGATCAGGAGATGTTTAAATGGGTTGATAAATTTAATCCGTACGATTTGTACTCCAAAAGCCCGAAACCGCCGGTAGTATCCGAATTAAAGCCTTATTATGAGGATTTGATTGCCAAATACCTGCCCGCAACAGTTAAATTGTAATTTAAAAGGCGATAATTTAGCCCGTATATATTGGTCATCCCAATTACCTGTTTAGCCCGGGCTGTAAAAAAATATAGCCCGGGTCGAACTTTAAAAAAGGCATAAGCCTCCTTAACCAATTACTGAAATAAAATTATCAATGGTGCAGCCATGGTTGTTTCTGTTGGTATAAAAATAGTTGTGTTTTTAACAATAATTCCTGTATATTGATCCATGAATAAATAATTACCAGGCTTTTATGAACTCAAATGGAGATAAAGATTTAGTGTTTCGCTTACACGATGATGACATCGGTGCATTTGATATGCTTTATCATGAATATCATCAGGCCATTTATCGTAACGTGTTTAAACTCACCAAAGATGATGATACAGCCCGGGATATTTTGCAGGATGTATTTGTTGCCTTATGGGAAAAACGCGCAGATATTAACCCGGATCAGTCTGTAAGCGGTTGGCTGTTTGTGTTAAGCTTTAACAAATCCATCTCCTATCTCCGCAAAAAAGTACGCGAAACCGCTGTTGTTAATACCATGCCTTTTTCTGAGATGGAGGCCGGGAGCGGCGATGTACAGTTAGTAGATGAGCAATATTATTTATTACAACAGGCTATCAATCAACTCTCGCCACAGCGAAAAAAGGTATTTACTTTGTGCAAGTTGGAAGGAAAAACCTACGAAGAGGCCGCCGAAAAATTAAACTTATCTAAGCATACCGTTAAAGAGTACCTTGGCCATGCAGTTGTGGCTGTTAAAAATCATATAAAGGAGCATCAGGCCGAGTGGAAAACTGCAGGGGTTACGCTGGTTTGTTACTGGATAGGGATGAATCAATAACAGACTATTTACTTTCAGATACTTTTTAAGCGATAAATGCACATTTATCGCTTTTGTTGTTTTATGTAGTCCATGCATTGTTTTTGGTTGGTGTGTTTTAGAAATTCCCCTCTCGGGAGTAGGGCTGTTGCATTCTAATATATAGCTGCAAGTTCAAGCGTCTTTCGCTTGAATTATTGCTCAAGTAAGCGTCCACGCTTACTTTTCTGATATTGTTACGTGAGCGTGGACGCTCAAAAAAAGCCAACACTCGAGCGTGGACGCTCGACCGTGCGATTTTTAAAGCATATTGAATTAGAATGCAACAGCCCTGCTCTTGAAAGGGGGCGCGGAGGAACAAGTGGTAGCAGGTGTGTGTCTGCTATAAGATTATCCGCGCAGAAACACACCCCCTCCGCCCTCAGGAGGGGAATCGCACAATCCAGCGCTTTTTCCTTAAGCAAAGTGCTATGGTTATAATACCGACCACAAGCAAAAACACCAACCCAAAACAAAATTTTATTTTTTTAAAAAAAAGCATAAACCCATCCCCCCGTTTTAAAGCTCCCGGCGTATTTATATAAAAACAGCTTGTGGAAACTATAGTCAAACGCTTAGAAAGGCTTTATAATACCGAGAGTTTAACTCCTGAAGACAGGCGCTGGCTTGCCGAATACCTGCAGGGAGATGTTTCAGAATTATACCTTGTGGCGCTTGAAGGTTTCAGTAAAGATGCTTTAGAAAAAAAGATAGCCCTGAGTAATGAGGCATCTGACCAAATACTTAACAATATCCATCAGCGTATAATAAAGCCTCCTCCACGCAAAATATTCCCCCTTGGGAGGTTGCTGTTAAAAGTTGCAGTAGCTGCATCTGTAACAGCCTTTTTTTGTGCAGGTTATATATTCAGAAAGCAGTTGGACAACTGGCTGAATCCGGTTCACTACCAGGAAACGGTAGCACTGAATGGCGAAATCAAACTGATCACTTTGCCCGATGGTACAACTATTTGCCTTAACGCCGGCAGTCGTTTAAAGTACCCGGATAAGTTTAAAGAGAAAACGAGGGAGGTTACACTTACAGGTGAGGCTTTTTTTAAAGTAGCCCACGATAGCAGCAAGCCGTTTATCATCCATTCGGGTAAAATTAAAACTACCGTTTTAGGTACCAGCTTTAATGTTAAAGCTTATACGGAAGATAAATCGGTTAAGATAACAGTGGTAAGCGGAAAAGTAGGGGTTATACCAATAGCCTCAAAACATCAGGCTGTATTGCTTACATCAAATATGCAAATGGTGTATAACAAAACCAGCCAGACACTGCTTACCGAAAAAATTGATGATGCTTCGTCAGTGATTAGCTGGCAGCAGGGCAAGCTGCAATACCATAACACACCGCTGTTTGATGTTTTGGCTGATGTTCAGCGAAAATATAACGTAGAGATCAGGGCCGATAAAAATTTACTGAACTGCACATTATACGCCGACTTTAATAATATGCCATTAGAAAAAGTATTAAAGCTGACTGAAGCCCTTATTAATGCCCATTTTAAAAAAGATGGCAATGCTTATACTTTAAAAGGCAAAGGCTGTAATTAATGTGCCTGATATACCAATTATATAACTGCAAATAAATTGTTTGACAACCTAAAAATGAAATTGCTATGAGTTGAACCCAGGAAAAAGAGAAATGATCCTCCAAAATGGCCGGGCCAGTTTTGGAGGAATAAAATGTAAAGATTTTTTAATGGATCATGCACAGGGCCTCTCACAACCGCAGCACGTTCCAGCTTGACCTATAACACTTTAATATAGCAAAAATATGAAAATAAACATACCCGAAAGAGTCTTTCGAGCCATAACATTTGTTATGAAAATTAATGCCATCATTTTATTAGTAGTCTGTTCCCTGTCAACCATTGCCATGGCTGATAATTCATACGGACAAAGTGTACTGGAAAAGCCAGTCACCCTTAAATTAAAAAACACTCCGCTTTCTGACGCATTGGAACGGATTTCGGCAAATACCGGCGTACGGATCATGTATACAGGGAATAACATTGAAAGCGATGTGAAAGTTACCCTCACAGCCCGTAACGAAAAGCTGCAGGCTGTTTTGAAAAAAGTTTTATTAGATAACCAATTTACCTATACGGAAGTTGAGGGAAGTTTATTGGTTAAGCCCGCACCAAAACCTCCGGTAGAAAAAAAGATTGAGCTTCCTCCGCCTGTTATTGTTACTGGATCTGTTGTAGATGATAAAGGACAGCCTTTAATAGGTGTTTCTGTTAAAATAGAAGGCCTTTCGACAGGTGCGGTAACCGATATAGATGGTAAATTCAGGGTGCAGGTTGCTAATGAAAAAGCTGTGCTGGTATTTTCTTACATAGGCTTTGAAACCCAAAAAATAGCCGTAGGTAAACAAACATCTTTAAAAGTTACATTGCTGCCATCGGCTAATTCATTATCTACTGTTGTAGTAGTTGGCTATGGTACTACCAGTAAAAAGGAACTAACCAGCGCTATCGCAACGGTAAAGGCCGAACAGTTTAACGCCGGTGTAGTAGCAACCCCTGCCGACTTATTGGAAGGTAAGGTAGCAGGCTTAAACATCACCAACGACGGCAACCCTAACGGTAAGGCTTCTGTAACATTGCGTGGCCCGTCGTCATTAAGAGCGGGGGCAGCATCTGTACCTTTTTATGTAATTGATGGTGTACCGGGTGCCGATTTTAATTTGCTGGCACCATCTGATATTGCTTCGATAGATGTGTTGAAAGATGCTTCGGCAGCAGCAATTTACGGTAGCAGGGCTACTAACGGTGTAATCATCGTTACTACTAAAAAAGCTAAAGCCGGGCAGTTAAGATTAACCTATAACGGATATGGATCATTCGAGAAAATATCTAACCAGTTTAAGGTAGCCAGTGCCGACCAGTTAAGGGCTTATGTAAAAGCTAACGGACAAAGCTTTACGCCGGCAAATGATAATGGCGGAAATACCGACTGGCAAAAAGCCGTTGAACGCAGCACCGGATTCTCTCAAAACCATAACCTCTCTTTCGGCGGCGGTACCGACAAGACTACCTATAACGGAAGTATCAACTACCTGCAAAATCAGGGTATTGTTAAAAGCAGTGATATGAAGCGTGTTATAGGCAGGCTTAACATCACTCAAAAAGCACTGAATGATAAACTGAAACTGGACTTTTCATTAAGCAATTCGGTAACCAATGCCAATTTGTTAGTTAACGATATTCCGCTGTCATCGGCAAACGGACAAAGCCCGGGCCTGTTTAAGTCGATAGTTCAGTATTTGCCAACACGCACCATTTATAACCCTGATGGTACTTTTTATAATGACCCTACTTTAAAACTGGGTTATAACCCGGTAGGGCTTATCACTAACGATAGCTACAAACAAAAGGTTAACTTATTACTGGGTAATGTACGCGGTGAGTTGATATTGCCTGCAGGCCTGCTTTACAATTTTAACTTAGCTTACCAGGAAACAAATACCGATAATAATACCTATTACAACTCGGCATCAGAACTTGCGCCGGGCCTTAATGGTAAAGCTATCCGTTCAACTTATGAGGATAACAAAAAGCTGTTTGAAAACTATTTGAGCTACACTCATAAATGGAACGATAAACACGATTTCAAAGCTTTATTTGGTTATTCGATAGATCAAACCACAACCGGTAATGGTTTTCAGTCAACCAATCAGGGTTTTATTTCGGATGCTACAGGTTCAGATAATCTCAGTTTAGGTACACCTACCGGGAACTACCGCGTTGATTATGGTAACGTTAACGTAGAAACTTTACGTTTAATATCTTTTTACTCTCGTCTTAATTATAGCTATGCGGGTAAATATCTTTTGCAGGCATCTTTACGCCGTGACGGTTCAAACGCCTTTGGTACCAATAAGCGTTGGGGCTATTTCCCTGCTGCTTCGGCCGCGTGGCGAATCATTGACGAAGGCTTTATGAAATCTCAAACCCTGTTTGACGATTTAAAATTGCGGGTTGGTTATGGTAAAACAGGTAATTCATTAGGTTTTTCTCCTTATACGCCTCTTACGCTTTATGGCACAACCGGCAGCTTCTATTACAATAACGCTTATATTGGCGCCATTGGTGTAATACAAAATCCAAATCCAGATTTAAAATGGGAGAGTACAGCTACGCTGAACGGCGGTGTTGATTTCTCCTTATTTAAGGGGCGTTTGGGCGGCTCGGTTGATATCTATAATAAAAAAACAACCGATATGATCACCTCGGTACCGGTGTCGCTTATTAACAACTTTGTTAATACAAAAGTTGAAAACGTAGGCAGTATGACCAATAAAGGTGTGGAAATTGCACTTAACGGAACGCCGGTAAAAACAAAAGATTTTACCTGGAGTAGCTACGGAAATATTTCATTTAATAAGAATAAGATCACCGCGCTGGCACCAAATCTTTCAAAAATCTATGCAGGTGATCCTGAAGGCCCGGGACAAAGCGGTATACAGGTATCTATTATCGAGGCCGGTTATCCGCTCGGCGAATTTTATACCTTGAAATATCTTGGCCGTACCAATGGCGTATCTACCTTCATGGGTGCTAATGGTCAGCCAACAACAACCCCCCAAAGTACCGATCAAACTTATGCAGGTAACGCGCAGCCAACCTATACTTTTGGTTTTGGTAATGATCTTACTTATAAAAACTTCAGCCTTAATTTCTTTTTCAGGGGACAGGGTGGTAACAAAATCATGAACGCGTCATTGGCCAGCTTTAATCAGCCTACCCAGGCCTCGGCACATGGTGTGCCCACTTTAACACTAAGTGAGCCTGGTAACGATGTTAACGCCAATTTATATTCAACACGTTATCTCGAAAGCGGTGCCTTTATCAGGTTAAGCAACGCTACGCTGTCATACAAAATAAATGTTCCGGGCAATTATGTACATGGCATCAGGTTATATGTTACCGGTACCAATTTATTTATCATCACCAAATACAAAGGCGTGGATCCTGAGTTGAACCTGAATATTAATAACCAGTCGAGCGGCCAGTTTATCGGGGTAGACAGCAATAATTTCTATCCAAAAACAAGGAGCTTCCTTGCCGGTGTACAAGTTGATTTATAATAGATTTTTAACCTAACAGACATGAATAATTTAAAAAGATATATAAAACCTGGCCTCATTGCCATGTTTATAGGAGCAATTTACCTTTCGGGTTGTACAAAACTGGATATTACGCCTAAGTCGGCACTTACACCGTCTAATTTCCCTACTACACCTGCGCAGTACGTGGCTGCCACAGGGCCTATTTATACCGCGTTCCGCGGTGCGCCCGGCAGGCAGTACTGGCTGTTACAAAACTTAAGTACCGACGAATGCGTTTTGGTTGCACGCGGTGGTAACTGGCTCGACGGCGGTACCTATTCAACCGTAAACCTGCATACCGTTACGCCCGACAATGGCATGATCGAGACCTGCTGGTCGGGCGGGTACAGTACTATAAGTTTATGTAACCAGGTGCTGTCGCTATTAGCACCCACGCCCGAAAGCGATTCAAAGAAACAAACCATTGCCGAAATTAAAACCATGCGCGCCCTGTCATACTTTTACCTGATGGACCTGTTTGGTAATGTGCCAATCAGCAAAACTTTCGGCGATACTACCAATTTAGGTACCCAGCCAAGGGCTGCAGTATTTGCATTTATTGAAAGTGAATTGCTTGCGCAGATTCCTGATCTGAGCGGTACAGCAGGGGTAGCTACCTACGGCAGGCCAACCAAAGGTTTAGCTTATGCCATACTTGCAAAAATGTATTTGAACGCGCAGTATTACATCGGCACACAAAGGTACCAGGACGCTGTTACCATGTGCGATAACGTGATAAAAAGCGGCCAGTATGGTTTAGATGCAGATTATTTAGGCATGTTTAAACCTAATAACGGCCCGGGTGTTAAAGACTTTATTTTTGCCATACCTTATGACGGTATTTTGGCGCAGGGACAGTACTATGCCCGCTGGACGCTAAACCCTAACCTGAAAAATAAATATAAAATGCCGTACACGCCAGATGGGCCTGTGTATACTTACAAAGACTATTATGCTTTGTTTAACGATGCAAATGATATCCGTAAAAAGCAATTTTTGGTTGGCAAGCAGTACAACAATGATGGTTCTCCAATATTAATCACAACAACTAATATCGGGCTGGATGCAAGCTACTCAGGCCCTAACCCAAATGCTACTGTTGTACACCAGTTAGAGTTTACACCAGATATCGTATGGAAAAACCCTGCTACTTTTGACATCGGTAATGATGAGCTTGCCAACGAAGAAGGTTACAGGAACAATAAATTTTATCCGGACAGCTTAAGTAATGACCGTAACCAGGGCAACGATGTGCCTATGTTCAGGTATGCCGATATTTTGCTGGAAAAAGCCGAAGCTATTTTACGCGGTGCATCGGCAACCAATGGCGATTCACCTTTATCATTGGTGAACCAGGTACGGGCACGTGCAAAAGCTTCGCCTTTAACTGCTGTAACACTATCTGATATATTGGATGAGCGTGGTCGCGAGTTCTCTATGGAAACATGGCGCCGTAATGACCTGATCCGTTTTGGTCAGTTTGAAAAACCATGGGGCATAAAAACAGATGCTAATCCTAATAAACGAATTTTCCCGATCCCAAGACCGGAAATGCAGTTGAACCCGAAACTGGTACAAAATCCGGGTTATTAATTTAATTACTATTATTTATTTAACAAATGCAGGCCCTAAAAAGCCTGCATTTGTTTTTTAAGGTTTTTTTGATCTTAAAACTCCCTGAATTTCCGCCGGTATTCCATTGGGGTGTTGCCGGTAGCTAACTTAAAATATCTGTTAAAGTTTGAAAGGTTGTTAAACCCCGAATCACGGCTAATTGAATTTATATTTTCGTTGGTTTCCCTGATCAGTTTACACGAGTTTTCTATTCTTACCGTCAACAAAAAATCAAAATAGGTTTGGCCGGTACGCAATTTAAAATAATGGCAAAATGCTTTTGGTACCATGTGTATAATGTTCGCTATGTCTTTAAGCTTAATGTCCTTATAAAAATTGTCCATCGTATACAGATAAATCTTTGTTAACCTTACCTCATCTATTCTGTTGAAGATCTTTTTTTCAGTTTGGTCGATCAGGTTTGAGATCTGTTCACCCTCGGCAATTTTATTTAACAACTGTAGCAATAGCGGCAGCTGCTCATACCTGGTTGAGTTTTCTATCTGGCGGATAAAGTCAACCGCAATAGCTTTAGAATTTTCGTTGATCAGTAATCCGTTTTTGGCGCTATTTAAAAGATTGTTTAACAGGCTGTTTTCCGGCAGTGTCATGAAAGTGCTTCCCAATTTATTAGGATCAAAATGAAGTGTAAGCAGCTGCAGCGGTTTGGGTATTTTACCGCTCTTCATGGAGTAATCATAATAGCGATTGGTTTCAAACTTGAACATATGAGGTACGTTACAGCCTATGATGATCATGGTATCCCCTGAAACCCTTTTTGAGGTATTTCCTATCGAAAAAGTTCCTTCACCACTTATAATATAAATAAGTTCCAGCTCTGGATGATTGTGGAAATTATTAATGGCATGGTAAGTTTTTGCTTCGGCTATTGTAAAAGCTGAATTGTCGACTTTTAGGACCTGCTCGAAGAAATCTTTCATTTTTATACTATAGTTATATAAAAAAGTAAAAATAGATAATATGTTATGAATATAGTATTACTTGTTGTGAATATTTAAGCATTGACCGGTTTGTTAAGCGGCTAACTTCGTTTTTATAAAATATTAGCCATGAAGGAAAAGAAATTTACTATGAAACTTATTGACGCTTCAATAAGTGACATTGAGTTAGTAGGAGGCAAGAATGCGTCACTTGGAGAAATGATGCAGAACATCTCTCAATTTGGAATTGATATTCCTGACGGGTTTGTCATTACAAGTAAGGCCTACTACCAGTTTATCGCAGACAATCAGCTTGATAAGCAAATCAGGGATATTATTGAAGATAAAGATGTTACCGATTTGCAGGTTCTTTTATCCTGTGGCAGTAAAATAAGAACGCTTATCCAAAATGGCCGGTTTTCCGCTGCCATGGAAAATGAGATTGTTGAAGCTTATAAAGAGCTATCAATTCAATATAATGATCATTCTGCCGATGTTGCGGTTCGGTCATCGGCCACTGCAGAAGACCTGCCTGATGCCTCATTTGCGGGCCAGCAGGACACCTATCTAAATATAAGAGGAGAAGAAAACGTATTAACAGCCATAAAAAATTGCTTCGCTTCACTATTTACCGATAGGGCAATCAGCTACCGGCAATCATTTAACTATGATCATTTTAATGTCGGGCTTTCTGTTTGTGTTCAAAAAATGGTGCGCTCAGACAAAGGTGTTTCCGGGGTTGCGTTTTCGTTAGATACAGAAAGCGGTTTTAAAGATGCTGTAATCATTAACGGATCATACGGCTTAGGTGAAATGATAGTGCAGGGATCGGTTAATCCCGATGAATTTATTGTTTACAAGCCTTTGCTTAAAAGCGGTTTCAGGCCCATCCTCGAAAAAAAGCTGGGCAAAAAGCACAAAAAAATGATTTACGGAACCCCGGGGGAGGCGGCCGTAAAAATCATTGATACCCTGGTTGAGGATAGTTCAAGGTTTTGCTTGTCGGATGATCAGGTCATTCAACTCAGTAACTGGGTAATTATCATCGAAGAATATTATACCAAATTGAAAGGCAAATGGTGCCCCATGGATATTGAATGGGCGGTAGATGGTATCAGCGGCCGGTTGTTTATAGTACAGGCAAGGCCCGAAACTATCCATTCACGCAAACAAGTAAACCTGCTTACCGAATTTCGCATTAATGATCCGGACAGAGCAGACAGGGTCTTGCTGAAAGGCATTGCCGTTGGCGATAAAATAGCGACCGGCAAAGTGCATAACCTCTCCGGTATCGGAAAACAAAATATCCACGAAATAAACTTTGTGCCAGGCGATATCATGGTTACCGACATGACCGATCCTGATTGGGAACCGGTAATGAAAAAAGCATCGGCTATCATTACTAATAAAGGTGGCCGGACCTGCCATGCCGCCATTGTTGCCCGCGAGTTAGGCGTTCCGGCTATAGTTGGCTGCGAATGTGCCACCACAATCCTGAAAACGGGCGATGAAATAACCGCTTCATGCGCTGAGGGGGATGCCGGAATTATATACAGCGGCATAGTGGCATTTACCAAGCGGGAACATGATTTGAATGACCTACCTGAAATTGAGACCCCATTGATGATGAACATTGGATCGCCCGAAATAGCATTTAATTATGCTCATTATCCCGGAAAGGGCGTGGGCCTTGCCAGGGAGGAGTTTATCATTAACAACTATATAAAAATTCACCCGCTGGCTCTGCTTGAGCACAAGAACCTGAACGATGCTTCATTAACGGCTCATATTGAGGAAGCTATGCTCGGTTATGACAGTGAAGAGGCCTTTTTTATCGAAAAGTTATCCTATGGGATAGCAAAGATAGCTGCCGCATTTTATCCCAATAAGGTAATTGTACGCTTCTCGGATTTTAAAACCAATGAATATTACAATATGCCCGGTGGCAAATATTTTGAGCCGAACGAAGAAAATCCGATGATTGGCTGGAGAGGGGCATCCAGGTATTATTCAAAGGTATATAAGGAAGCTTTTGGGATGGAATGTAAAGCCATTTTAAAGGTGCGTGAAACGATGGGCCTTGATAATGTGGTGGTAATGATCCCGTTTTGCCGCACAGTTAACGAACTTTTATTGGTATACGAAACTATGAACGAATACGGCCTGAAACGCGGCGAAAACGGGCTTGAAGTATACCTGATGGCTGAGGTACCATCCAATGTGATTTTGGCCGAACAGTTTGCCGATTATGTTGATGGCTTTTCAATTGGCTCCAATGACCTTACCCAACTTGTATTGGGGCTTGATCGTGATTCGTCCTTAGTGGCCGGTTTGTATAACGAGCGTAATGACGCCGTAAAGTTTATGATCTCATCGCTGATAAAAACTGCAAAGAAAAAAGGTATAAAAGTGGGCATTTGCGGGCAGGGGCCATCTGATTATCCTGATTTTGCCCAATTCCTGGTAGAAGAGGGGATCGATAGTATCTCCGTTACGCCCGATTCTTTTTTCAAAACAGTAATGGCTATCAAAAAGATAGAGAATGAAATTGAAGAGGCGAAACGGCTGTGCCTATCTGCCTGACAAACGAGAAATCTATTAACTAATGCTAACTGCCGCTACTCAATCCGAGTAGCGGTACTAATATTAAAACTTTATTTATATGAAAGCGGTAAAAACTTTAGGCCAATTTATCATTGAAAAACAAGCAGAATTTCCATACGCCAAAGGTGAGCTATCCAGGCTGCTGAGAGATATAGGCATTGCGGCAAAGGTTGTTAACAGGGAAGTTAACCGGGCAGGACTGGCTGACCTTACCCTCGATAACGGGTCCATAAATATACAGGGCGAAAACCAGAAAAAACTGGATGTTTATGCTAACGAGCAATTTATCCTGGCTTTGCAGCAGGGCGGCGAATGTTGTGTGGTGGTATCTGAAGAAAGTGACGAATATATTGACATCGACAGTGAGATCTCGAAAAATGCCAAATACATTGTAGCGATAGACCCTTTGGATGGCTCCTCTAACATCGATGTAAATGTCAGCGTAGGCTCCATTTTCTCCATCTATCGCAGAAAAACAACAGATGGAAGGGCGTCAATTAAAGATGTTTTGCAAAGGGGCTCGGAGCAGGTGGCAGCAGGGTACGTAATTTATGGTTCATCAACCATGCTGGTTTACACTACCGGCAAAGGGGTAAACGGTTTTACGTTAGATCCTTCGCTGGGTGAGTTTTGCCTCTCGCACCCCAAAATGCGGATCCCTGATGATGGGATTATCTATTCTATAAACGAAGGTTATTACTCTCATTTTCCTGATGGTGTAAAGAAATATATTAAATACTGCCAGGTGGAGGATGTAACAACAAACAGGCCATTTAAAGCAAGATACATCGGGTCGATGGTGGCCGATTTACACCGGAATATGATAAAAGGTGGGATCTTTATTTACCCGGCCAACGCAAGCGATCCGAAAGGGAAACTGCGTTTAATTTATGAGTGTAACCCCATGGCGTTTATCATTGAACAGGCCGGAGGCAAAGCCAGCAACGGATACGAACGTATTTTGGACCTGGAGGTTACCGAACTTCATCAGCGTACAGGGATTTTTATCGGCTCAAAAAATATGGTAAACAAGGCCGAAGAGATGATGAGGCGCTTTTCGCCAATTACAACCAATGTTGATTATAGTTATATGGAACTGATATAACTCGAACATGCATAAAAAAGAGGCTGTGTCGTAAATCAAATTTACTGCCCTTGGTGTTGTTTCGCCTGTGAATTGAAATTTGGCCGATAATATTTATACAAAAAGGGGGTTAACACATTTTTCGCATAAACAACATTCAATTGATTATAAGTTATATATGTAAATATTAACGCTAAATTCTGTTAACCCTGTTAACCCCCTTTTTGTCAGTAGAGTTAACCTCAAATTATATATCGCTTAAGTATCCGAATAAATCAAAAAAAGGCTGTATCAAGATTATGATACAGCCTTAGTGGTGTTTATAAACTAACGTTATGCTTGTGTGTAATGCTTAAACCAGATCAAACCTGTCGAGGTTGATTACTTTGGTCCAGGCGGCTACAAAGTCTTTAACAAATTTGTCTTGTCCGTCGGTGCTTCCGTAAACTTCGGCAATAGCTCTTAATTCAGCATTAGAGCCAAATACAAGATCGGCGCGGGTTGCTGTCCATTTTACTGCGCCGGTAGCGCGGTCGCTGCCTTCGTAAAGTTCCCTGTCGGCAGATATTGCTTTCCATGCAGTGCCCATATCAAGCAGGTTTACAAAGAAATCGTTGCTAAGCACACCTTCACGTGAGGTAAATACGCCATGCTTCGAGCCGTCAAAATTAATGTTCAAAACGCGCAAGCCTCCCAATAACACTGTTAATTCAGGTGCTGTCAGGCTAAGTAAATGTGCTTTATCAATCAGCAATTCTTCTGTAGAAACCGGATGTTTTGTTTTACGGTAATTGCGGAAACCGTCTGCCGCCGGTTCCAGATATCCAAATGATTCTACATCGGTTTCCTCCTGTGAAGCATCAGTACGGCCAGGAGCGAACGGAACGGTGACATCGTGTCCGCCATCCTTAGCGGCTTTTTCAACAGCCGCAGTTCCCGCCAGTGCGATCAAATCGGCCAGTGAAACTTTTTTACCATCCTTTTGAGCTCCGTTGAAATCTTTTTGAATGCCTTCAAGCACGTTCAATACCTTTTGTAGCTGTGTAGGATTATTTGCCTGCCAGTATCTTTGCGGGGCCAGGCGAATGCGGCCACCGTTTATGCCACCGCGTTTATCGGTACCACGGAAAGTAGAGGCAGAAGCCCATGTTGTTGAAACCAACTCGGATATGCTTAAGCCAGATGATAAAATCTTTCCTTTTAAAGCAGTAATGTCGCTTTCAACTATTGGGGCATAATCGGCAGCAGGAATAGGGTCTTGCCAAAGCAGTACTTCTTCAGGTACGTCGGCGCCAAGATAACGCACCCTTGGCCCCATATCGCGGTGTGTTAATTTAAACCATGCGCGCGCAAAAGCATCAGCAAACTGATCCGGGTTTTCCAGGAAGCGTCTTGATACTTTTTCATAGGCAGGGTCAAACCTTAATGCAAGGTCGGTAGTGAGCATGGTTGGTAAATGCTTTTTTGAAGCATCGTAAGCATCGGGGATAATGGGCTCTGCATTTTTAGCTACCCATTGATGAGCGCCCGCAGGGCTTTTGGTTAATTCCCACTCAAAGCCAAACAGGTTTTCGAAAAAGTTATTGCTCCATTTGGTTGGCGTTGTGGTCCAGGTTACTTCAAGGCCGCTGGTTATGGTATCGGCGCCTTTACCCGAGCCATAAGCATTATGCCAGCCAAAGCCCTGTGCTCCAATGTCAGATGCTTCGGGCTCTTTACCTACATTATCAGCAGATGCGGCACCATGGGTTTTGCCAAATGTATGGCCGCCTGCAATTAACGCAACAGTTTCCTCATCATTCATGGCCATGCGGCCAAATGTATCACGGATATCTTTAGCAGCCATAACCGGGTCGGGGTTGCCGTCCGGTCCTTCAGGATTTACGTAAATCAGGCCCATTTGAACGGCAGCAAGCGGTTTTTCGAGGTTGCGTGTATGAATATCGCCATCGGCATCATCGTCTGATACCAATACACCATGGCCTTCCTGTACGCCCGGCGAACCATGTGCATAACGCACGTCACCGCCAAGCCAGGTAGTTTCTGAGCCCCAGTATACGGATTCGTCTGCTTCCCAGGCATCTTCACGTCCACCGGCAAAACCGAAAGTCTTAAAACCCATTGACTCAAGAGCGATGTTTCCGGCAAGGATCATCAGATCGGCCCATGATATTTTGCGGCCATACTTTTGTTTAATGGGCCAAAGCAGCCTGCGGGCTTTATCAAGGCTCACGTTATCGGGCCAGCTGTTGAGCGGCGCAAAACGTTGTAAGCCCGCTCCGGCACCGCCGCGGCCATCACCTACACGATAGGTACCTGCGCTGTGCCAGGCCATGCGGATAAACAAACCGCCATAGTGGCCGAAATCAGCCGGCCACCAATCCTGCGAGTCGGTCATGAGCGCATGAAGGTCTTTTTTTACAGCTTCAAGGTCGAGGCTTTTAAAGGCTTCGGCGTAATTAAAGCTTTCATCCATGGGGTTTGATAATGAAGAGTGCTGACGCAGGATGTTTAGCTTTAACTGGTTAGGCCACCAATTGTGGTTACGTGTACCGCCGCCGCCAACATTGTGCTTCATTGTGCCGTTGTGAAACGGGCATTTACTGATGTCATTTGATCCGTTTTCCATAATTATATTTATATATTGAATAGGCTGCTTAATCCCCTGGTTGGGTATTAAGTTTTATAAAATTATGATGTTAACTTCAACAATCACAATCAATTAATTCTATAAGCTGATAGCTAAAAACTATAACAGGATTAAATGACACTGAATCGTTAAAATGGAAGGAGAAATGCCATTTATGGAGACAAAAACCGGCAAGTAACTTTAATTTTACCTTAGTTAATAGGTAAAAAACACTTTTCTAATCAATTTTTAATCTTTTTGTTAACGAATTGTTTAGTTTTGTAATAACCTTAATCTTATCAATGGTGAAAAAATATATCCCATCCTGCAACGATAACCCGATCAAAATCGTCTTATTGAAAATATGAAGATGTTAACGGCTGTGTCCGGCTGATTGGTTTAGCGGTATTTTGCTGAAAGATTTAAGGTATAATTTAAAACATACCAGGCAGCGTTGGCGCTGTCTGTAACGATATTCCCGATAGTTCTTTAATGGGTATTTTCATTGTAAAATACAGTTTTAGTTAAAAAAACAATGTGTTAACCAGGGATAGCACATTGTTTATTATCCCTCCGTACGCAGCCTGTTTATCGGGCGACTTCTTTCAATTATTCTTTGAAACTTATAAGCGTAAATACTTTCAGATATATTATATGTGGCTTGGATTCGTCTTGCATGAGTAATTGTTTGTTAAATGTTACTGTTACGTTTATTAATTTGTCAGTTACAGCACTTAAATTAGGGCCGGTCAATTTATCAATAACCTATAGTCTTAAAACAAAATTTAATGAACCTGAAAAAGTGTTTACCCATACTAATCGGAAGTGTATTGCTTAATGCCGGTGCATTCGCCAAAGTGATCATGCCGGGTGTTTTTAGCGATAACATGGTTTTACAGCAAAAAACCATGGCCCGGGTTTGGGGCAGGGCAGATGCCGGTAAAACCGTAACCATTACTTCGTCATGGAATAATAAAACCTATACAACCCTTACTGATGCTGATGGTAATTGGAAAATAAAGATCAAAACGCCATCGTACGGAGGGCCGTACCAGGTTACTATAACCGACGGTAGCGACCCGGTGGTATTAAATAATGTGTTGATAGGAGAGGTTTGGGTTTGCTCCGGCCAGTCGAATATGGAAATGCCGGTAGCGGGCTGGGGACAGGTTAATAATTATAAAGAGGAGATAGCTAATGCCAATTACCCTGAGATCCGTTTATTACAGGTATCTCAGGCAACAAATCTTGCTCCGCAAACCAGTTTAAAAGTGGCTAATGATGGCTGGCGGGTATGCTCGCCTCAAACTATCGGCGAATTTTCGTCGGTGGCTTACTTTTTTGCCAGGGAAATTAACAAGCAGGCAAAAATTCCAATCGGGTTGATCAGTACAAACTGGGGCGGTACCATGATTGAGGCCTGGAGCGATGAAAATGCTTTAACCAATAATCCTGTTTTCAGTCAGCAGATTAAACAACAGCAGGAAACTGCTAAAACAGAAACTGCAACAACTTTTGCGCAAAGATTGGATGCCTGGAACAAACAGGCTATTGCTGCCGATTGGGGGTACAATAACAATAATGCATTTAATGCTGATACTACCGGCTGGAGAACTATGCAGCTTCCCCAGTTTTTTGAAAAAAGTGCTTTAGGAGATTTTGATGGCGTTGTATGGTTCCGCAAAAAGATCAGTATTCCTGCAGCTTGGGTTGGGCAGGACGTTAAGATCAGTTTAGGGAAAATTGATGATAACGAGATCACCTGGTTTAACGGAGAAAAAATTGGCGCTACCGATGGATTTTTACAATCGAGAAATTATACTATTCCAGCGGCGAAAGTACAAGCAGGAGAGGCTGTTATTACCGTGCGTGTATTTGACAGCGGCGGCGGTGGCGGCTTGTATGGTGTAGACGAAATGCAGCTCACTTCAGCATCGGGCGAAAAGCTGTCTTTAGCCGGTTCATGGGATTATAAGATAGGTTTTAACATAAAAAGCCTGCCACCTATGCCTGTTGCCGATAATCCGAACAGGCTGGCCGTATTGTACAATGCCATGATCAATCCGCTTACACCAATGGCAATCCGTGGCGCTATCTGGTACCAGGGCGAAGCCAATACAGGGAGGCCAGGGCAGTACAAGGACCTGTTTGAGGGCATGATAAACGGCTGGCGTAGCACCTGGAACCAGGGCAGTTTCCCGTTTTACTTTGTGCAATTAGCCAATTGGCAAAAACGTGAAGCTGATCCTGCCCCCTCTGGTTGGGCCGAATTAAGAGAAGCGCAAACACAAACACTTGAATTGCCTAACACCGGCATGGCTGTGGCTGTTGACCTTGGCGAGGCCGACAATATCCACCCCAAAAATAAACAGGAAGTTGGCCGCAGGCTTGCATTGGTTGCCCTTGATAAAACCTACCATAAAAAACAACCCTATTCGGGGCCCATGTATAAGTCGCAAAAAATTGACGGTGATAAAATTGAGCTAAGCTTTAATTATACCGATGGCGGTTTAAAAGCGCAGGGCGGCGAAAATATGCAAGGCTTTGCCATTGCAGGTGAGGATATGAAGTTTCATTGGGCTACCGCAGTTATAAAAGGCGATAAGGTTATCGTGAGCAGTCCGGATGTTACAAACCCGGTTGCAGCAAGGTACGCCTGGGCTAATAACCCGGTAAGTACTTTGTACAATGGCGTTGGTTTGCCGGCTTCACCTTTCCGTACCGATAATTGGGTAGGGAAGTAAAAAAGGATAGTGTTTTAAAAAACGTCATTGCTTTGTAGCTTTACGGCGATCTCTATAGGAGAATACAGACTTACGAAGTTTTTAAAACTTCGTAAGTCTTCAATCGCTCTGCCATATCACATATAAGCTATCACGAATTGAGTAATGACAATATTATTTTTGCGGCTTACAGCAAAGGCCTCGGATCAAATATTACCCTGATGGAATTCACCTTACCGTCAACTACGTGGTACCAACCGCAGCTGAATATGGTGGCACGGCCCATATTGGTATCATAAAAGATACATACGTCGTCGCCATCACTAAACACGCGTTTAATATCGTATTTCAACTTCATATGCTGCATATCGGCAAAATAAGCATCAGCGCCGTCGCGTTGGCCAAGTACGCCTATAAATTTCATATCATCGGCAACGCAATTGCGTGCCGCTGCAAAATCTTCATCGTTTAATGCTTTTACAAAGGAAAGCACTACATCATTGGCGCTGCCAACGGGTTCACCTGCTTCTGTTGTCATAGGAATAATTATTTAAGGTTACAAATGATTTGATATAACTATCAATAATTATTCCTAAGCAGTGCTTTGCGCAGAAGTTTTAATACAGATCAAATTTTTTACTGTAAACTATTTTGCCGTCATGATAAATATTTAATACCCAGCTCCCTTTTAAAACCTCTTGTTTTTTTTCGAGCGTATAATTGCTGTTATTAACCATGTTTGCAGGTATAGCCAGGGGATACTTTAGGCTTGTATTTGTGATTCTCCCGGCAGGATCATGCGTTTCCGGAAACACCCATTCAACTTCAACGCGAACAGTATCGTTTCCATCGGCAGCAACTTTATATTCGGCCCCAAATTGAATGCCTAATTTGGCCGGGACCCTTTGTGTCTGTTTTATCAGTATTGAATTGCGGGTTACGTTATGGTTACCTGTCGGCGAACCGGCTATAGGTTCTTTGGCTACTATTTTTGAAGTATAGATCCCATAGCTTATTTCGGTAATTGCAAATTTATGCACCATCGCGTGCTGGGCGTTTGTACATGAGCTAATAAGCAGCATGGATACAATTAATCCAAGTGATAAAGGTTTGATCATTGTGTGAAGCTTTATGGTTGTGTAAAGCAATAATTGGTATGGGCATAATTGTATTATAATATTAAAAATAATTCTAAAATTATCAGGATAAAAAAATATTTAATAATAAAACAGACTATAACCGCCCGACGTTTCTTAACAATATGGCCGTATGATCATGAAAGCACATTCAGCATATCTGAAGTTAAAATGAACGAAGAGGTTGTGCTCATCTTTGGCCCGGCTTTCGATCCGCAAGGTGTTTATAGCCTTAGCATACCGACAGTTGATGGCGAAGCTCAGGCGCGCGAAATTATAGCCAATGATCCGGCCAATGTTTTAGGGACTTATGAAGTGGCGTTGATGATGGCCTGGGAGGCAGATTAGTTTAAGTTAAACAACAAAGCCGCCCGGTATAACCAGGCGGCTTAAGATCAAAACAACAGAAATAAAAGGATTAATTAAGCGGTGGCTGAAGCTGGGTAGTTACGCCAATGCGGTTCCAGGCATTAATGGTGATGATTGCCATAATCACTTGTGCTAAATATTTTTCGTCAAATAATTCTGCGGCTTTTTTATAAGTTTCGTCGGATACGCGGCCGGTAATCAGGGTTACCTCTTCGGTAAGGGCCAGGATAGCACGTTCCTGCTCATCAAAAAAAGGCGCTTCGTGCCAAACGCTGATGTTATAGATGCGGCGTTCGGTTTCGCCGGCTTTGCGGGCATCGGTGGTGTGCATATCCACACAGAAGGCGCAACCATTGATTTGTGAAGCGCGGATTTTGATCAGGTCTTTATGACGAGTGGTTAACTCAGTGCTTTCAATGTATTTTTCAAGGGCAATCATAGCCCTGTATGCAGCAGGTTCGGCGGTGTTGATTTTTAAACGGTTCATGTTTTTTTCTTTTTTGTTAACACAAAGTTGGTGATAAACATGCCCTCAAAAAATGGACTGAGTTTAAGAAAATCAGATTTTCTTAGCCCTGAGCCGACTTAAAAACTGTGGGGTGAAGCCTAAATAAGAGGCGAGCATATATTGAGGCACCCGCTGAACAAAACCTGGAAACAAGCCTGTGAAATGCCGGTAGCGCTCCTCATCGTTTTGATTGAAAATATAACCTATGCGGCGTTGCGATGCTATAAAGGCTTTTTGCATCATTATCCGGAAATAACTTTCCATCTGCGGTACGGCGTCAAATAATGCTATACGGTTTTTTTCGGTGAGCAACAGCAGCTCTGAAGCCTCAATGGTTTGGATGTAAGTAGTTGCCGGCTGATGGTTGAGTAGGCTGTCCTGATCGGCTATCCACCAGGTCTCCAGGCCGAATTGAATGATTTGCTCGTTAAGTTTATTGTTGACAAAGTACTGCCTAACCAGGCCTTTGGTTACAAAGTAGTTACCTGCACAAAGTTTGCCCGGTTCCAAAATGAACTCCTTCTTTCTAAATTTCTTTAATTCAAAATGTTGGCATATGTTTTCCTCATCAGTCGCAGATAGTTGAATATAGCGTTTAATGTGGTTGATGAGTTCGGGATACATATATCAGGCAGGGATTGATCGGCACAAATTTCTTAAATTAGATTGATTTAAGCTAATCGGTATTTATAAGTATCCTGGTCAAAATAAGCGTTATATCAAAACTCAAATAGTTCGCTCCGAGAGGTGTTTCCAAATCGCCCATCGTTCATTTCCTAAGTTTTGAATTTGATGCTGAATCATTAACGATTTTAATTCATGGTAGTTTTGGTGATAATAGGTTGATAGTTTCGCTACCTTTTCATCGCCTGCAATCAGGTATAAGTATTCGTTTGCATTTTTCTTGTCAGATATAGAATAGGTTGAAAATCCTGCAATTTCATTGAATTTATAAACTTTCTTCAAACCAAAGCCAAATCTGCGGACCCTTATTATGGTATTTTCATTAATTATAATTTTATGCGTTTTATAATTTAATTGATGCCCTATCAAACTACAGATAGTGACATTAAAAATAATATAAGGGAATGTTAGGAAATGAAAGGGTTTATCATGGGCAAAAAAGCGGTCAAAATAAACGAAAACATATGCAACCATCACAATACTCAAAAACAGGCACGTCAGCAGAAGAAACTTTGGCCAAAAATTGAATTTAGATTTCATGTGTTTAAGAAAGATAATTCAATAAACTTTATCAGTTCCCTCAAGTTCTGCCTTCTCTTCATAATCTAAATTCAGGTCATCTTCAATTTTTTGCCTGCCGGGGCGCACGTAAATGAAATAGGCAACAAGGGCTCCTGCTATGGCCAGGAAAATAAGCTTACCGGTTAATAAAAAGCCTATAATACTAAACAATGAAGGGCCTTGAAGTAACGCGAGCCTGATAATAGTAGCCGATTGATAAGCAATGAGTTTTGCTTTCAGTGGGGTTTCTCTTCTGATGTTGCTTAAAAGTTTTAGAAAAAGGATATGTCCGGCAATAAAACAAGTAATGGCTAAAACGGGTGCAATATAGATTAGCATATCATTGGCTCCACCTTTTTCCTGGCTTTTAGGAATTATAAATGTAACCGCTGCAAATAAAATCTGGCCTGCTGCGAGGGCCATATGTATAATATTAAGTGTTTTTACGATAGCCGCCGGGGTTTGATTTTGTGGTTGTTTACTGATCATGTGATATGGCTGGTATTTTGTTGTACCAAGTTAAATAATAAACGCAAAATCTGAAACGTGATTTTATTGTTGTTTGCCGGATATGAATATCACCCGCTATCAGTCATAAAGCACCCTGATAATGTCATTTTTGCCCCCCTTTATTCTCGTGATATAAGGTCTAACTTTATGCTAAACAAAATCAATCTATCATGACAACTAAAGAAATTGTACAACAGGTTATCGACGCTTTTGATAATAATGATGTTGAAAAGATCCTAAACCTTTTTGCCGAGGACGTAATATGGACTATGAAAGGCTCGTCCATAACTATTATGAACGGGAAGAACGAAGTGGCACAATTTTTAGGCGGGATGGAAGATGTAAAAATGATTTCATCAACCAAGGGGCATATTATTGTGGAGGGTAACACCATTGCTGTTGACGGCCTTGTTCAGTGCAGAGATAAAAATGGCAAAGACATGGCTATGTATTATGCCGATATTTATGAGCTTGAAAATGATAAAGTGAAAAAAGTTACTTCGTACATAGTTGATAAAAAGGAATAGATTTTGGAGGCGAAAGGTAAAAGGTTAAAGGCGAAAGGTTGCTGGGCTGGGTTGTTAAACTTCTTCCAATGTCAGCAAGTTATCGATACCGGCCCTGTCGGTTAGGGATCGGAGATGTTTTTTGCCGCCGTTTTCGGGTTTTACTACGGTAAGGTAGGTTTTGCCCCTTTCGGTACTTACATAAAAAGCCTGGCTGTTGGCTTCAATACGGGCTACGGCTTCGGCAACGGAGATCACCACCCTTGGCCTGTCTAACGATTCGTAATAACCGATGTGGGTTATTTGCTCGAGAGTGCTTGATGCTTTGGGTTTATCAATACAGTTTACCTGATAGCTTGCCATAAAATATATGTATATGGGTAAAGATATGGTTTATTAGATAAGATTATTGAAACTATAAAATATCGGTATAACGAGTAATTAAATCCGTTGAAATTTTAAAGTGAAATGACATCTATACAAAAAGGGCTTGTCACCCTGAGCTTGTCGAAGGGGCGGGCGCAGAGGCCTTGCCCGCCATGCTTCGACAGGCTACCCATGACATCCATTTTTATTATGTTGTGGGTAGAAATGAAGGATCCTTCGTCCCTACATTGCGACTTCGTTGATAGCCGAAGATTCTTCGGCATCGCACAGTATAAAGCTTTACATCGTTTAATTTTAAAACCCTTACTTTTACCCCTTTATTAATTTTCACAAATTTGTATTCTAAAGAACAGGCAACTCAATTAAAACAGGCTTTCTGGACGGCGTTTGGACAATACCTCAAACCCCAGCTTTCTGCCGATGGCTTGCGTACCAACTGGGTTAATTATAAAACAGGTATCAAACACCTGTATTTTAAAATGGAGGCCGATAAAAAGTCGGCTTTTATAGCTATTGAAATGAGCCACCCTGATGCAGACATTCAGCAATTGATGTTTGATCAGTTTATTGAATTAAAAAATGTCCTCAACGGTCAGCTTGATGAAGAATGGGATTGGCAGTTGCATACTACCGATGAATATGGTAAAACGGTGAGCCGCATTGTTAAAACCCTGCCCGGCGTAAGCGTGTTTAATCAGCAGGACTGGCCGTCATTGATCTCTTTCTTTAAACCGCGAATTATTGCGCTCGATGAGTTTTGGAGTACGGCGCAGTATAGTTTTGATTTGTTCAGGTAGATCGAATAAAATTCAATGAACGAATACGGGCGAAAAACTTACGAAGTTTTTAAAACTTCGTAAGTTTAGGACGTAAGGAATCTTTACGCCATATGTGCTACATCATCACCCGCTGCCCAAAAGCAATGGTTAACCGTGTCAATAACATCGCTTAGGTTAAAAGGCTTGGCAATAAAAGCATCGGAGCCATAGTTACCTAATGATTCAAGCACACGCGGGTAGGCCGATACCATTACCACCGGGATGTGCGCCGTCGCCGGGGTGGTTTTTAGCATGTGGCAAAGTTCGCCACCGTTTATACCGAACAAAATGTAATCCAAAATTACAAGGTCGGCATTAGCTGATAGGGCCGCCTTGCATATGTCATCAGTATAGTTCAGTACCTCAACTTCATAGTGCTCCATTTCAAGAGCATCTTTCATCACTTCCAAAATATCCTCGCTATCATCAAGGATCAATATTTTTTTTGACATAATTAATAATTGGTAAAGCAGATAACGCGGGGAGCGTTTCTTTTGTTTTCAAAGTTATAACCAATTATTGTAACAATCAAGTCACAACCTGAAGCTATAAATATTGTTATTATTTACAGCTTCAGGTTATCTACCAGGTTATGAACAGATGCCAAAACTATATCAAGATTGGCAGGCGAATCAGTTACTTTAGAGATCATAATGCCGCCTTCAATCATTGCTATCATACTTAAAGCCGTTTCTGTAATATTGATTTCGGGCTTTAATTCTCCCGCTTCAATACCTGATTTAATAAGGTTTTCGATACCATTTTTCCAACGGATAACAGCCCTGGCAGCTCTATCTTTCAATAATGGATTGGTATCGTCGGCATCAACAGCCGTATTCAGGATAGGGCAGCCGCCGGGGATAAAATCCCCCCGGGTAAAACTGTGATACACCTGGGCATAAACCAATAATTTATCATGATAGCTGGTAGCCCGCTGAATCCGCTCCTGGATCTGTTTACGCACCTTGCCCGAGTTATACTCAAATACTTCGGCAGCTACTTCTTCCTTATTTTTAAAGTTACCGTAAATACTACCCTTGGTTAATCCGGTAGCTTCGGTAAGATCGGAAAGGGATGTACCGGCATACCCCTTTTTATTAAATACAGGAGAGGTACGCTCAATAATGAATTGACGTGTACGTTCGGCTTTTGACAATTCGTTTTCCATAATACAAATATACCAACTGGTATTTAGTTTTTAGTGATCGCTTACAATAACAACCGGCCGGGTTTGTTTTTTGCGGTTGATAACCAGGAACAGCAGCGGCATAGCCAGTAAAAATATCAATCCCGAAAACAGGTAAGCATCCAGGTAGCTCAGCAATGATGATTGCCTGTTGATAGTGCTATCAATAACTGCAATGGCTTTGTTATGTGCGTCAAATGATGAAAAACCCCGGCTGCTGAAATAATTGCTGAGCTTAGCTATCCGCGCCGTAGTTTGATCATTGAAGATATTGATATTTGATAACAGGTCATTGCGGTGCAATCCGAAACGTTGCGCCACATAGGTGTTGATAACCGCAATACCAAACGAGCCCCCTAATTGTCGCATCATGTTATTTAGTGCAGTTCCCTGTGGTATATCTTTAGGTTCGAGCCCTGATACTGCCAGGGCTGTAAGCGGAACGGTTAGTAAGGCAATGCCCATGGCCCTGTAAATTAGTGGGCCAACCAAATCACCGGGTGCTGCCTCCAGGTTCATGTGCGACATTTGCCAGGTAAAGCTGATGAAGATAACGAACCCCGCGGTGATGATGATCAAAGGAGATACGCCTCTTTTTAACAATGTGGCCGAAAATAACAAGCCCACAATGGCCAGCACTGCACCCGGTAACAGAATAAGCCCGGTGATGGTAGGTGGAAATAGTAATACCCTTTGCGCCAGCACTGGCGTAAGGAATACGGATGTAAACAATCCGAACCCGGTTACAAAAGTCAGTATAGCAGCTACCGCGAGCGATTTGCTTCTTAGTACCCTCAAATCAATAACCGGGTTTTGGGTTGTAAGCTCCCACCAAATGAATGTACTAAGGCTAATGACGGCAACTATAGTAAGCACAATAATATACCCTGCCGAAAACCAATCGTCAGTTTCACCACGTTCCAATACGGTTTGGAGGGAGCCTATACCTATAATGAGCAGGAGAATGCCCCACCAGTCCACACTCTTTACTTTAGCCTTTATTTCGGGCTCGGTAACCAGTAATAAACTTGATACGGTGACAGCAATACCGATAGGAATGTTGATGTAAAAGATCCAGGGCCAGGTATAATTTTCGGTAATGAAACCACCAAGTGTAGGGCCAATTGTTGGGCCTAAAAACACCCCCACGCCAAACAGCGCACTGGCTATACTCACTCGTTCTTTGCCGTAAACCTCGAACACAATCGCCTGCGATACTGATAATAAAGCTCCGCCGCCAATACCCTGCAAAAAGCGGAAAGCGACCAGTGTCCAGATGTTTGAGGCCAGTCCACACATGGCCGAAAAGAAGGTAAACGCAATGATAGAGCCAATGTAATAATTGCGGCGGCCAAGCTTTGCGGTTAAAAAGCTGGTCATGGGTATTACAATAATATTGGCTATAGCATAGGCCGTAATAACCCAGGAAGTATCTTCAAGCGTGGCGCCAAGGTTACCGCTCATATGCGAGAGGGCAACGTTTACGATGGAGGTATCTATCAATTCCATAATAGCGGCGGCTATAACGGTAATGATGAGGATGCTTTTTTTCATTGGAATATGAATTAGAAACTAATAATCGCCCTAAAAAATACCAATCGGTATTTTTTAGGGCGAAAAAATTAATCCAGAAAATTATCTCTGGTGAAGGGCTTTCAAAGCTTCGGCTGGGTTTGACAGGAACAGGCGATAGAATGGCTCTGTACCACCAACGCGGATCTCGTAATTATCGGTTTCAAAGCCTGCTACAAATTCATCAGCAACTTGTGAGGCGGGGATACCGTTATGACCGCCAATCTCTGCCGAAAATTCGGTATCAACCAGTGGAGGCATTAGTTCAAATACTTTGATGTTAGTATCTTCTAAAGCGGCACGTAATGATATGGTGTATGAGTGCAGCGCGGCTTTAGTTGCAGAGTAGGTAGCAGTTTGTTTGCCCGGTAAAAACGCAACTATTGATGATACGTTTACGATAGCTGCTTCGCTTTGCCGTTGCAAAACAGGCAACAATTTTTCATTAAGGCGGATTACTGAAATGTAGTTGGTAAACATTTCTGTTTGTGCATTTTCAAAAACGTTAGGTGTAGTAAGCAAGTCATTGATTGACGCTGCACCGGCGTTGTTGATCACTACATTTAGCTGAGGGAAATCTTTCTTCACTTTTGCGGTTAATGCTTCTACGTCATCTGCATTTGAGATATCTGCTTTAATAGCGGTTACATTTTGTAATTGAGCGCCTGCTTTATCCAGGCGTTCCTGGTTGCGACCGATAATAATTACATGGTTATTTTTAGCTGATAGTTGTTTTGCAATTTCAAAACCTATACCGGCACTACCGCCAGTGATAAGTACTGTATTTTGTGAGTTTTTCATGTTTTTGAGTGTCATTAGTTTTGACAGTACAAAAATATACCAATCGGTATATTTTTGTATCATCCATTTGTCATCGTTGTAAATTGTTGATTTTTAGGGTGAAGATGGTGGGTGGCAGTCTTGCGTTCGTTTGTAACGAGCGCTTAATATGGTTTAGCGATTGTACCGCCGGTCGCGTTATAAACGCAAACCCACGTTACGCACTCGTTGCAAACGAGCGCCAGTAATGAAAAATATGTCATTGCGAGAAGGAACGACGAAGCAATCGCATGCTATACAGGGCGGCTCTGCTTTCGTGCGGTTGCCACGCTACGCTCGCAATGACATGAGTTTTGAATAGTTGTTTACGACAGTATAAAAACCGATAAACTCCTCGGCCCATGGGCGCCAATCACTAAGGATTGTTCAATATCAGCGGTTTTTGAAGGACCGGATATAAACGCGCCATAGCCGTACTCAGCATCGCCAATAACCTGGTAGGCCTGGGCCATGGTTGGCACAAAATCGTCTTTACTAATTACTACTGCCAAATGCTGGGCAATAAAAGGCAGTACCCGGCTGCCCATATCCTTCTCAGTAAGCCAAAGTGCGCCGTTTTCGGCAACGCCAAGGTTGGTGCGGAGTACGGTTAGCTCCACATCGGCAAAGTTGTGGCCGTCTTCGTGCTTTACGGTTTCAGCATAAATATAATCGCTTAGCTCATCAAGGGCCGATATGATTTTTACGCCGGCTTTAAATTCATTATTGATGATGGCTTTGATCTCATCAAAACCACTTACCTCGTAAACAAAGCTGCCGCCTGCTGTAGCGATGGTTTTATATTTCGACACCAATTCAGTTCTGATATCGGTTAGCGTATTCAGCACCTTCATATCAGGCAATGGCAAAGCCGGCGGCTGATTGAATTTTACAGCGGCTAATATTTTTTCGCGGCTCATGAGTTTTTTGCTCCTTTCCTTTTGGCATACCATTCACCAAATGATTCATCGGGCGCCTTTGGCATTTCCCTTTGATTATACCATGGGTTTAATTTGTTATTTACTGCAAACGGGGCATATTTAAATACCAGCCGCCCGGTTTTGCCGCCCATACGGTACAAAGTAGGCGATGCCAGTGTTAAGGCCATAGCCTTCATAGCCATGGTTTTTGCTTTGGGCGAATAGCCTTCTTTAACAATTACCTGCCGCCATTTATATAGCTGGTCATGAATATCTATTTTAACCGGGCACACATTACTGCACGAACCGCATAGGGTAGAGGCAAATGGCAGATCGGCATATTTTTTCATATCGAGATTGGGTGCCAGGATAGAGCCAATTGGCCCGGCGACAGCAGTATGATAGCTGTGGCCACCACTTTTACGATAAACCGGACAGGTATTCATACAAGCACCGCATCGGATACATTTTAATGAGTTGCGGAACTCCTCACGTCCCAACTGAATGCTGCGACCGTTGTCAACAATAACAATATGAATTTCCGTGCCATCCTGCGGTTTGCTGAAGTGGCTTGAGTAAGTAGTAATTGGCTGCCCTGTAGCACTGCGGGTAAGCAGGCGTAAAAACACCCCAAGATGTTTCCTTTCGGGAATTAGCTTTTCAATACCCATCGAGGCAATATGGATCTCGGCCAGATGTGCGCCCATGTCTGCATTGCCCTCATTAGTGCAAATTACAAACTCACCCGTTTCGGCAACTGCGAAGTTAACGCCGGTAAGCGCCGCGCGACGGGTTAAAAACACCTCGCGTAAATGCTGACGGGCAGTTTCGGTCAATATTTTAGGGTCCGATTCGCCTTTGGCTGAGCCTAAATGCTCGTGGAAAATATCGCCTATTTCTTCCTTTTTTTTGTGGATACAAGGCAGTACGATATGGCTTGGCGGCTCATTGGCCAACTGTACAATGCGTTCGCCAAGGTCAGAGTCAATTACATCAATGCCTTGTTCTTTCAGATATTCGTTCAAATGGCATTCCTCGGTAAGCATTGATTTGCTTTTTACCATTTTGGTAATGCCCTTTTGCTCAAGCAGGCTGTGTACAATCTGGTTGTGTTCAGTAGCGTCTGCCGCCCAGTGCACTATGATGCCATTTTTGATAGCGTTAGCCTCAAACTGCTCAAGGTAGCTGCTCAGGTTGGAGAGTACGTTAAATTTTATTTGCGATGCCGTTTCGCGCAGCAATTCCCATTCGGGGAGTTTGTGGGCTGCAATATCCCGCTTGGCGCGCACCCACCATAGGGTTTCATCGTGCCAGTTTACACGGGGTTCATCGCGGTTAAAATCGGCAGCTAAATGCGGGTGATCTTTGGTAGTAGCGGTACTCATTGCATGCTGTGGTTTAAAATTTCGGCTACGTGAATTACTTTAACATCGCTGTTTTGACGGCGTAAAATGCCTTCGAGGTGCATAAGGCAAGAAAGATCGGCCGAAGTGATATATTGTGCGCCATGCGATACGTGATCTGCCACACGGTCTTTTCCCATTTTTGCCGATACAGCTTCTTCAACCACGCAAAACGTACCGCCGAAACCGCAGCAATCGTCCTGACGGCTTAGTGGTACCAGTTCAAGCCCGTTTACCATATCAAGTAGTTGAGCCGGTTTGCTGAAGGGCTCGGCAACCAGCTCGCTCATCTGGGCTATGCGTAATCCGCGTAACCCATGGCAGCTCTGGTGTAACCCAACCCGGTAAGGGAAACTGGCCGAAAGTTGTTTAACCCGCAATACATCAACCAAAAACTCGGTAAGCTCATAAACTTTTTTGCGGATCTCGGTTGCCTTTTCCTCTTTTCCATCGGCATGTAAATGCTCTTTGATGTGCAGCGTACAGCTTCCCGAAGGACAAACGATATAATCGTATCCCGAAAAATTATCGACAAATAAATTATTGCAACCGCCGGTTAAATGCTCATAGCCCGAATTGGCCATCGGTTGTCCGCAACAGGTTTGATTTTTAGGGTAGTGGACCTCACAGCCAAGTTTCTCCAGTAACTCCAGTGTGGCAATAGCCGCTTTGGGGTAAAACTGGTCAACATAGCAAGGAACAAACAAAGCAACTCTCATCGTTTACACGTTTACTTTAAATTGGTTAAAGCAATATTAGCGTTTATAATTTGCACAACTATCCTTTGGTATCCTGCCGGCAAATTAAACGCTTATATACCAACATCGAAAGTACAGCTAAGTGTGATACGAGTTTTCAATTTTATTTGCAAAATGTTGACGTTTATTTGCAGATTATCTGAACCAGGATTTGGGGGGATTTTTCGGAATACAGGATTTTTGTCTGAACTCGAATTTTATGGAATTAAGGAATTGGCAGAATCTTCTTCGCACCGAACTAACATGCAAATTCAATAAATTCTTTAATTCGCTTAATTCGAGTTCAGACAAAAGACTGCAAACTGAATTAGGGAGCAGAGGAACTTACTGCACATAAGCCAACTTCACATCCTTATAAGCAGGTTTCTGAAGTTGCTTTTTCAAACCTTTAAAACTTTCGGTAGGGCCTTGTGCTGCAAACATGTTGATCAACCAGGCAGGTACCGAGCCTCCGGGATCAAGGTGCAGGGTGTAAACAATGCTTACGTGGCTGCTGTCAACAGGCGTAATCACCCAGCGGCCAGTCGAATTTTCGACCCTTACAATACCATCCTTTAAAGGTACCATGTTTGATATAACCGGAGCGTCGATGGTAACCACTTTGGTTTTGGGATCTTGCGTAACTTTTAAATGTGCTACAAAATCGCGGTTATGTACCGGCCAGGGTATGTTTACTTCCGAATAATAATATATATCTGAAGGAGAAACTTCTTTAATGACAGTTGCCGATTTGGTATGATAAACCCATTCGGCGCAGGTTTTAATATCCATCAAAACGGCTACTAACTGTGCAGCTGTAGCGTTAAAAGTGCATTCTACTTTAATGGCTTTGATCTTTGAATCGGGAATATGGCGGGTATAAACCCTGATGCCTTCCTTGTCGGTACTTAATGACCATGGCTCTTCAGGTCCCGCTACGGCAAATTTTGCAACAAATAATAAAAATACGATAGATAATATCCTGCGCATGGTATCAGTGACTGTAAATAAGGTGTGACAAATTTATATACAAAAACAGGCCGGGGTTGCCCCGGCCTGTCAGTAAATGGTCATTTGATATGCGCAGATATTAAAATATGAAAATACTATGGCATTTGCGGCGATATTATTTTACCTCGAACACATAACTGCCCGCATTTATTTTGTACAATGCAGGGTTGCCGATTGCCTTGCCAGCAAGGTAAACTTTACCTGCCGGGAAGGTGATTGTTGCGCTTGAGTTTGCAGGTACGGTTACTTTATAAGTTACTGCACCATTGATACGCTGCCATGATGAAACAATGTTACCGGAAGGCCCTTTGTGAGTAGCGCTAAATGCATTTAAACCCGGTACAAAATGTGGTTGCAGCAGTACGTTTTTAAAGCCAGGATGTTCAGGATCGGGATGGATACCTGCAATGCCTTTGTACAGCCAGGCACCAATTTCCCCAAACATGATATGATTAAGGGAAATATCAGATTTTGCATCTATCTGCCAATTTTCATAAAGGGTGGTAGCCCCGTTCACCATCCACCAGCCCCATGACGGGAAGGTTTCCTGCGAGGCTATTTTGTAAGCTACATCCGGGTACCCGTTATCACTTAGGGCGCTTAAGATGGCCTTGGCGCCCAATATACCTACATCCAAATGGAAATTATCGGCTTCAACACGTTTGGCCAAATTGGCCGCAACTTTATTTTTCATGTTTTCGGGCACAACACCCCAGTAAAGCGGTACGCTTAACTCTGTTTGCAGGCCTTTGCCGTAGATGCCGGTAGTAGTATCTAAATATTTAGCATTAATGGCATTTTTGATTTTGTTGGCCAATGCCGAGTATTTTATATAATCGGCCTGTTTACCTAATATTTTAGCCGCTGTGGCCAGGATGCTGGCATCGGTATAATAATAAACAGATGAGGTAAGTTCAACCGGCGAAACTGATTTTACAGGTACCCAATCGCCCAAGCCCCAGGTGGTAAGGCCGGTTGGGTAAAGCTCATCAATATGGTTTACATATTTTTCAATCGCATTATAACTGTCGGCCAGTAGTTTGCTATCGCCATAAAACAAATAAATGTTATACGGAATAATGGCGATGGTACTTGTCCAGTCGGGCCCATTGCCCCATTCATAGCCCCAGCCACCAGTTGGGATAATAGACGGCAGTACGCCATTAGGCTGCTGCTCATCACGATGGTCGGCCAGCCATTTTTCGTATACGGTGATGCCATCGAAGTTATATAAGCCTGTTTCGCTGGCAATATGGGCGTCCCCTGTCCAGCCGTTCTTTTCGCGTTGCGGGCAGTCGGTAGGGTAGCCGAAAAGGTTGCTCAGGTAGCTGTTGTTGGTGGCGGTCCAGATTTGATTAATAGTTGGGTTTGAAGCTTTAACCGTACCAATAGGCTCCACATCGCTGTGCATAAAAAATGCCTTGATGTTTTCTTTGCCAATCTGAATTGGTTTGCTGCTGCTTACCTCTATATATTGAAACCCTTTGTAGTTAAAACGAGGAGAGAAAGTTTCCTGGCCTTTACCTCCCAAAATGAAAATATCGGTCTGAAAAGGGTCTTTATCGTCTGTTGGACGGTAATGCAGATCGATGTTTGACTGATCGACGTGGCCATTCTTATTTAATCTTTCTGCATGTTTCAGGCGGATCACCGTACCTGAATCACCTTTAACCGTAATTTGGCTTACGCCCGAAATATTTCGGCCCATATCAAATACCCAAACATCGCTATCAAGTTTGGTAACACTTTTGGTGCTGATGGTATCAACCGCGCGGATAGGCTGCATGGCCTGTGATACGATATTCATGGATGGGGCCGAGCGGTTAATGACCGGTTTCCATTTGCTGTCGTCAAAATTGGCGGTATTCCAACCCGGTTGTTCCAGCCTGCCATCGTAATGCTCGGCAGTATAAATACTGTTGAAAATGATGGGGCTAAGTGAGGTTTTCCAATCTGTACCCGACTTTACAGATTCAACCGTACCATCGGTATAAGTGATCCGCAAATCCATACAAAATGCGGGGCGACCGCGCCATGGTGCCTGGTGGAAGAACCATACAGCCGTACTCTGATGATTATACCAGCCGTTGCCTAACAATACTCCAACAGCGTTTTTGCCGTTTTGTAATTGAGCCGTAACATCATATGAAACATAAAGCGTACGCCTGTCGAACCGGGTATACATTGGATCAAGCCGATGATTACCGATCTTTTTACCGTTAAGGTAGAGCTCATACAAACCCGCAACCGCGATATAAGCCCTTGCCGAGCGGATAGGCTTAGCTACCTTAAATGTATTGCGGAAATAGGGCGCTGGGTTTACTGCTATTCCTTTATTATCGCTGATCCATGAGCCTTCCCAGTTTTGCATCCCCATCATGCCGGTTTCGAAGCTGTTTATAGCTGACGGGGCAAGCTTTTTACCTGCCTGATCCCAAAGCTGAACCTTCCAGTAATATTTAGTAAAAGGTTTTAGTTGCTGGCCGCTATAAATAACAAGATTGTTTGATGAAGCAATTTTGGATGTAGCCCATGCGTTGCTTTTGCCTGCTGAAATGGCAGCCGAATCGGTACCTACGTAAAGCTGATAGGCACTCTGGGCTGCACCCTGAGCTTTATCATTCATGAGCCAGGTTAAACGGGGATGCGCATTGTCGATACCTATCGGGTTTACAAGATATTCCGATTTAAGACCTGCAGCCCCGGGCGTTTGAGCTTGTGATATAGAAAAAGAGCAGCATAATAAGGCAATGCTAAGCAATGGCTTACATAAAGGGTGTTTCATGTGGTTAAGATAGCGGTTTATACAATATTGGCCAAAGGCTGTAATATGTTGTCACAATCAACAATGTTAATTGGATGGATTGAGATTGCCATCCTGTACTGTCTTATTTCTGTCTGAACTCGAATTAAACGAATTTTGGGAATTTATCGAATTTTTCATTTTCTGATAATTCATTAATTCCAAAAATTCCGGTTCAGACAAACTCCTGTCCATCCGATAAATCCCCCCAAATCTCGGTTCAGACAAAAAATCCTGTTAATCCTTAAATCCCATAAATCATGGTTCAGATAATTTATACATTTGCACCATGAGCAAGCTATGGCAAAAAACTACCAACGTTAACGAACTGGTTGAAAACTTTACTGTTGGTCGCGACCGCGAATTTGATGAGCAAATGGCGGCGTTTGATGTTTTAGGATCGTTGGCCCACACCCGCATGTTGCAAAGCGTAGGGCTGATGGACAGCGCCGATCTGGAGCTTGTTCAGCGTGAGTTGAAAAATATTTATGCCGATATCGCTAAAGGCGGTTTTAAAATTGACGAGCATGTTGAAGATGTGCACTCGCAGGTTGAGTTATTATTAACCCAACGCATAGGTGATGCCGGCAAAAAGATCCACAGTGGCCGCTCCCGTAACGATCAGGTTTTGGTTGATCTGAAATTATTTTTCCGCAGTCAGTTACAGGAAGTTGTTGAAAGTACCGAAACCCTGTTTCGCCTGCTTATCGAATTAAGTGATAAACACAAAGATGTTTTATTGCCGGGTTATACCCACCTTCAGGTGGCCATGCCATCATCATTCGGCCTGTGGTTTGGCGCTTATGCCGAAAGCCTGGTTGACGATCTTGAACTGGTTTTGGCTGCTTATCGTATCACTAACAAAAATCCGCTGGGGTCGGCTGCCGGTTATGGATCGTCGTTTCCGCTTAACCGTACCTTAACTACACAGCTTTTAGGTTTTGACAACCTGAATTATAATGTTGTTTACGCGCAAATGGGCCGTGGTAAAACCGAGCGGATCATTGCACAAGCTATATCAACTATAGCTGCAACACTGGCTAAAATGGCCATGGATCAAACCCTGTACCTGAGCCAGAATTTCTCGTTTGTGAGTTACCCTGACGCCCTGACTACCGGCAGCAGCATCATGCCGCATAAAAAGAACCCCGATGTTTGGGAAATTATGCGTGGCAAATGTAACCGCCTGCAAGCACTGCCTACCGATGTAGCCATGATGACCACTAACCTGCCATCAGGCTATCACCGCGAGCTGCAGTTATTGAAAGAATTGTTGTTCCCTGCTTTTGCCGATTTGAAACACTGCCTGCAAATGGCAACCTTCATGCTGCAAAATATCACGATAAAAACAGATATCCTGGACGACGCTAAATACGCATACCTGTTTAGTGTGGAGGAAGTGAACCGTTTAACGTTAAGCGGCACACCATTCCGCGATGCTTACAAGCAGGTTGGTTTAGCTATTGAAGCAGGTGATTTTAACCCCGATAAAACGGTGAACCATACCCATGAGGGCAGCATCGGTAATTTGGGTAACGAACATATTTCTGCATCGTTTGATAAATTGGTCAATAATTTTGATTTCGGAAAGGTAGAGCAGGCAATAAAAGGATTGGTTGAATAGAAAAGCTATAATTTGCCATCCTGAGCGATAGCGAAGGATCTTCTTAGATAGGCTGAGCTGCTATACAAAGCGAAGAAGATGCTTCGTTCCTCAGCATGACACCCCATTTATGGTAGGCGCATCGGTGAAATCAAACGAATCAAAAAGGTAAAATCAGCGCAATCAACGTAATCAAAAAAATCAACGGTCATGAACGGACAAAACAGAAGCGATATATACCCAGGCCTTGAGGTTGACACCATCCTAAAAAAAGATCAGCGTACCGGTACGCTGACCCGCGGCTTTGTAAAACGGTTGCTCACGAGCGCGGCTTACCATTCGCGCGGAATAAAGGTGCAGCTGGATGACGGGCAGGTTGGCCGTGTGGCCTGGATTGTTGACGAAGACGATTTTTAGTATCTTCATTTATTCTACATCAAACATTATCATATTTATGGTGTAGCTTAAATTGTATGCCTCAAAAAGCCAAAACAAAAACAAAAGTCTTTTTTAGTCTTGATGCCCATCATCGCCTCCTGATTTCGTTAGGAGCCGCAGCAATAACACTATTTTTCTCGTGGTCGAATTTTTCGGCGCCAACAGTTGCTTTGGTAACCTGGATAGCATTCGGTTTATGCATCATTATTATGGATTGGATTATTATCCTTACGGCTAATCCTGCTGAGATCCGGAGAATAGCCAGTATTGAAGACTCAAGTCGTACGTTGATATTTTTGTTTGTAATCGTGTCATCGCTGATGAGCTTACTGGCGATAGTATTCCTGTTATTGTCCACAAAAAACCAATCGGATGCAGTTGTGACGGCGCGGGTTTTATTGGCGATGGCTTCGGTAATTGTGTCCTGGTGGCTGGTGCATACCATATTTACGTTGCGTTATGCCCATATGTATTATACTACAGCCCCCGATGATGATAAAAAACTCAAACACCTCGGTGGGCTCGAATTTCCGGGCGAGGAAAAAGAGCCCGACTATCTCGATTTTGTATACTTTTCTTTTGTTGTAGGCATGACCTTCCAGGTATCGGATGTGGAGATCTCGGCCCGTTCTATCCGCCGCCTGGCATGGCTGCACGGGTTAATTTCTTTTGCTTTTAATACCGCTATTGTGGCGTTGAGTATTAATGTGATATCGGGGATGATATCGAAATAAGATATCAAGAAGAATAGTTTCACGCAAAGGCGCTAAGACGCAAAGGGGGGCAAGCTGTAATAGTTTTGTGACTTAGCGCCTTTGTGTGATTTTGTACATGCTTTGTAACATTTAACTACCTACGCCTCTGTAATTTTCAAAGTAGTTAAATATTTTGTTACTTGTAATGCCTTTTATTTAAACAGTTATGCATAGAAGAAATTTCCTCAAAACAGGTTCGCTGGCGAGTTTAACCATCTCTACTTTAGTTGCGGCTTCCTGCAACCAGCCATCGGCCGAAAATAAAGCAGATGATACCGTTGCTTCCGAAAACAGCAAGGACGACATATTTGAACTGAGTGAAATAACCATTACTGATCTGCAGCAAAAAATGCAGGGCAAGCAGTTTACTTCAAGGCTGATTACCGAACTGTACCTTAAGCGTATTGACCAGATAGATAAAAAAGGCATTATGCTCAACGCTGTGATCGAGCTTAATAAAGATGCCCTGAACATGGCCGATGTGATGGACCGTGAACGTGAAAAGGGCAAAGTGCGCGGTCCGCTGCATGGCATACCTGTGCTGATCAAGGATAATATCAACACAGGTGATAACATGCATACCACTGCAGGATCGTTGGCTTTGGCCGATAATTTTGCAAAACAGGACGCTTTTATAGTGCATAAGCTTCGTGAGGCGGGTGCAGTAATATTGGGTAAGACTAATTTAAGCGAGTGGGCAAACTTTCGCTCCACACATTCAACCAGCGCATGGAGCAGCAGGGGAGGGCAAACTAAAAATCCCTATATTTTAGACAGGAACCCCAGCGGTTCAAGTGCAGGCACGGGAACGGCCGTTGCGGCCAATCTTTGTGTTATAGGTATCGGCACTGAAACTAATGGCTCTATAGTTTCACCGGCGTCAGTTAATGGTTTGGTGGGCATTAAGCCAACAGTGGGCTTATGGAGCCGGTCGGGCATTATCCCAATTTCCAAAACACAGGATACTGCCGGACCTATGACGCGTACGGTTAAGGATGCCGCAATATTGCTCGGTGCTCTTACCGGTATTGATACGCTTGATTTGGCAACACTTGGCAGCAAAGGTAAGGTGGAGGCCGATTATACTAAATTTTTAGATGCGAATGGCTTACAGGGTAAACGTTTGGGCATTGAAAAATCGGCACTTAATGATAGCCCTGCCGTGGTTGCACTATTGCAGGACGCTATTAAAACGCTGAAAAGCAAAGGTGCCGAAGTGGTGGAGATTGAACTTAACAAAGAGCTAAAGACCATTAACAACAATGAATTTACCGTGCTGCTTTATGAATTTAAAGATGGCCTTAACCAATACTTCGGCAATGCCAACAGCAAAATAAAAACATTGGCCGACGTTATTGCTTTCAACAAACAGAATGAAGCTAAAGCAATGCCTTTCTTTAAACAGGAAACCCTGGAGTTAGCACAGGCCAAAGGCGATCTGAACAGTAAAGAGTATCTTGACGCGGTTAAACAAACCAATGCTGGTACCCGTAAAGTTATTGATGAGATGCTTGCCAAATATAAACTTGACGCCATTATAGGCATCACTAATGGCCCCGCAGTATGTATCGACCTGGTAAATGGCGATTATGATAATGGTTTCAGTTTTTCGGGGCCAGCGGCTATGGCAGGGTATCCGCATATTACAGTACCTATGGGCCTGGCACATGGCTTGCCGGTTGGGTTATCGTTTTTTAGCACGGCCTACAAAGAGGGTGACATCATAAAATTGGGATATGCCTATGAGCAGGCATCTAAAAAGCGCGTAGCACCGCTGTTTAAGCCCGATCTGTTTGCTTAGTTTTGTGTTATGGACGCAACGCTCACTGTTCCTAAGAAAATACTGGCCCGTCAGCATGAAATTACCGCCGACTATCTGAAGGCCATTGACAAGCATCTTGACGATGTGCTGAACAACCGCGTTTTGGATATGTATGAGATCCGCGACTTTGCCAATGAAATGCATATCCATCCCACACACCTAAGCAATACCATCAAACTCACCACCGGGAAGCACCCCTGTTTCTTTTTCGAAGAGAAGATCATGGAAATTGCCAAAGCCATGCTTCAGGAAAATATCGTAAGCATAGCTGAAATAGCTAGCCGGCTTACTTTCGATCCGTCAAATTTTACCAAGTTTTTTAAGCGTTTTGAAGGCGTAACGCCAAAGCAGTATCGTGAGCAATGGCTGATGAGGCAGCTTAATTGTTAATTGTTGGGGTTAGTTTTACTTTATGTCATTGCGAGGAGCCAGCGTTGGGTTTCGGGCGGCGCGACGTGGCAATCGCACATAAGCATGGCCGTTTTGTATAGTATACGATTGCCACGCTTTCGCTTATAATGATGTGATAGTAAGTTATTGATTATTAAGTATTTTTTTTCGATCTGTTTTATTATATGGGCGTTGCCTGCGGCCCGGGCTATCCGCTACAAGTCCTCGCCTTTCCTACCCGCAAACCTAACCCGCGCTGTGGGCTTTACGCTTCTATCCCTAACGCAGCCCCCGCACAATACCCCTAAAACACAGCTTACACGTCATCTCATTTTTTTAGGACTTTCCCGGTGGTTACTCGCAATGATATATTTTTATTGTAGAATACCTTTCTCAGGCAGGAGGTGAAACATGCCAAAAATATACTTATTACGTACAAAGCAAGTTGTATTACCGCCTGCTGTTATCCCTGAAATTTTGAGTACGTACGGCAATCTGCTCTAAAGTAAGTTCGCCGTATTTTTTTGCGCGATCTGCCCATTCAGGGGCATTGTCAACAAGGTTATCGATAATCGATTTACCGTCGGGTCCTTTTTTGGTTACGTAATTTATTCCGTAAGCAACTGCAGCACCTATAGCAAGAGTTTTGATAAAGCCCATCTTAATTTTTTATGTTATATATGACAATGATAATGCCAGTTTGTTACCCGGTTTATTAAAAGCTTCTATATTTGAAGCACTTAAACATTATAGCTACAATATGTTTTTTATATTTTCAAAAGTGCTTTCATTTTTAATGAGCCTGCTTTTATGGGTATTTGCATTTTTACTGATAGCCCTTTTTTCCAAGAACGTAAAACGTAAACGAAAATTTTTGCTTACGAGTATTATTGTACTTTATATCTTCTCTAATTCGCTGTTAATTAACCTGGTTAGCTGGTGCTGGGATATCAGGGAAACTGCTATGCCTGTTGGCAAAAAGTATACCTGTGCTATAGTACTGGGCGGTTTCAGCTCGGACGACGGCAATGGCGGCGGCTTTTTTAATTCCGCTGCCGACAGGTTTATCCAGGGAGTTCGGTTGCAGAAAACGGGACAAGTTAGCCATTTGCTTGTATCAGGCGGGAATGGACTTTTAATGCCGTCGGGTTTTAGAGAAGGAGATTGGGTAAAAGAACAACTTAAAGAGATGCAGGTACCGGATAGTTGTGTGTTGAGCGAATCCAAATCACGTAACACCATTGAAAACGCTATGTTTTCAAAAGAAGTGCTGCAGCAACATAAGCTTAAAGGGCCTTATCTGTTGGTTACTTCTGCCTTCCATATGCGCCGTTCTATGATGATATTTAAAAAGCAGGGGATCGACGTAGTTGCGTATCCCTGTAATTTTACCAGCCGGAGGTTTGCCGTTTCTTTTGATGATTTTCTTCCCAATGCTGGTGCCCTGGCAGGTTGGGGCACATATATTAAGGAAGCAATCGGTTATGTGGTAACCCGATACTTCAAATGATCAGCCATGTTTAAGGTGCCTCGTAGCAGGGCTGCTATCTGCTTCGCGATGGTTGTGCTTATTCCAGTTGGCTATGTCAACCAGTCCCGGCGGGGTTTGATAGTGATCGGCGTTAGCGCCGCATCTTACAATAAATTTGCCTTTGGCCTGTGCTATGACGGGCCGGCTACCGCAGATAATGCAAGGCTCACAAAAGATAGCCACCTGTATTTTAATTGGTTTATTCATGGTGAAACTAAGGTGGCACCAATTGGCTGAAAATTCAATACCAAGTAGTTGGTATTTTAGTGGCGCCTACTTTTTCATTTTTTTAACGGTTGGTGCATCATCAGTTGTTCAATATCTTTTGCAATAGCATCAGGTTGTATAGCTAATTGAAGGTATGAAAATTTTTCGCCTGGTATTACTACGTCAGTGCCATCATCCTTTATTTCCATATTAAGTTTACGATAGGTAAAATAAGGTTTGGGGCCTCTGATGGCTGTTAATACAGCAGTTTCGTCCCAACTGTTGCGCCCAACAGTATTTTTATCTTTAGTGAGTGCAATCCTAAAAGCATCTTTTACCGGGCTGTTTTGTATCGATTTATTGTTAATGAGGCGAATCCCTGTCAATATCTTTTCGCCTATTTCAAAGCCGCTAAGGGTTATGGGAGCAGGCCAGTTTTTAAATACCTCCCGTGCCGAAGCTGCATCCACATTTACATTGTATTCGCTAAAACTTTTGCCATCAGTACCTATTCCGGTAGCCATAGATACCAGATTTTTTACCTTTTGTTTCACCAGTTGTTCTCCGGTTAATTTGCTGTATTTGTCGGGGCCGGACCTAAGCAGATCGGCCAGGTTAGTAAAAAATCCAACCGAAATAATGGTTACACTGCCATCGGCCTGGCTTGCCAGAATTTTACGGTAAAGGGGCACCGCCTCAATTGCCTGGCTGTTTGATTTAATGTTGTGCGGATATCGGGCAACAATAGCCTGGGCCCATCGCTGTGCGCAGTCCTTATTAGGTTTGTCTTTTTTTACAATACCTATCGGGATCTCAGGTCTGCCAAAATAAGTATTGATCACGCTGATAGTTGGGGCCGTGGTTTCAAACGCGTTACATGATATGGTAGCCAGTATTTTGGCTTCGCCTTTATCAGCAAAGGCATGCAATAAGGCCATAGCACCAACATCGTCATAGTCGCCGGCAATATCTGTATCAAAAATAACGGGGATAGGGCTGTGTTTTTGCGCTTTTGCAAAGTTTATGGTTAAAAACAACAACAGGATGGGAAGCGCTGATCTGAAACTCATTTGAAGCAGTAAAATAAAAATGATTAGGTCTTAAAAGATGTATCGGTAAATAAGTGGTTATGGTAATAAATCTCGCATTATTTAATTACTTTGGCAAGTATTAATTTATAACGAACTACGCTAATCAAATGACTTATTGCCTCGGAATTAAAGTTAAGGAGGGTTTATTGGCTATAGCCGATACCCGCATAACTTCGGGAACGGATACCACTGTAAAAAAGAAGATCACGATTGAGCAAAAGGATCATTTTTCGTTGTTTATCATGACCAGTGGTTTACGGTCGGTACGTGATAAGGCGGTAATATATTTTAACGAATTACTGGAAACAGCCGAGTTCAATAAAATGTACAAAGCTGTGAATGCATTTGGTGAGCAGGTAAAGCGCGCTGCCCAGGAAGATAAGGAATCTCTTGATGCTTCGGGCTTAAGGTTCGACCTGAACACCATTATAGGCGGGCAATTGCGTGATGATGATGAGCATAAACTTTTTTTGCTTTATCCCGAAGGAAACTGGGTTGAGTTAGGGCAGGGAGCACCCTATGTAGTTATCGGTAACTCGGGCCACGGTAAGGCTATCCTGAACCGGATCCTTGATGAGGATTCGAGCTTGAGATTAGCATTGAAAACGGGTTTCCTTTCGTTCGATTCAACAAGGGTAAGTTCAAATAATGTCGATTTTCCGATAGATGTTGCTGTTTATAAAAGGGATAGCTTCAATATTGTTGAGCAACGTTATAACAAACAAGATCTGGAGCATATCTCAACCCAATGGGCCGAGGAGCTTAAACTGGCGCTCGACCATATTTCGGAAGACTGGATGGATGCCACATTTAATAAATTAGAAGAAATAAAAACAGAAGGCTGATAGTATGAAATTCGATGTGTTTTCCCAAATGGAATATATAGTACGGTCGCCGGGCACATTGATTTTAAATATACATGCTTTAAGGAGCACAAATCAAACGGTAATAAGTGAAGAGTTTGAATTAGAACCCTATATAAGGTTTGAGGAATTGCAAACCCTGCAGGGCGAAAACCGATTAGTGCGTTTTGATGTAAGCGCTGATATCCCCAACATTAAAGTCACCTATAAGGCTACCATCGATAATTGCTATGAGGTAGCAGATTTTGGTCATTTGCAGGAAACCCACGTTTCTGAATTGCCTTCGCCGGTGCTGCCTTATCTTAACCCGAGCCGCTATTGCCAGTCGGATAAGTTATACCGCCTCGCACACAATATGTTCGGGCATATTACTAACCCCTTTGAGCAGGTGGTTGAATTAACCAACTGGATTCATAAAAACGTACAATACTTAAGCGGTTCAACCAATTCACAAACATCGGCTTTTGATACGGTGACTGAACAAGCCGGCGTTTGCCGTGATTTTGCGCACCTGGGCATAGCCCTTTGCAGGGCCTTAACTATACCGGCCCGCTATTTTACGGGCTATGCTTATCATCTTAAACCTGCCGATTTTCATGCCTGCTTTGAGGCATATCTGGGTGGCAAATGGATCCTTTTTGATGCAACGCGGTTAGTGCCTTTAAATGGCCTCATTAAAATAGCTACAGGCCATGATGCTGCCGACTCGGCCATAGCCAATATTTTTGGTGATGTTACATTTACCACTATGCAGGTAAGCTGCGAGCTTGCCGAAGATAGCTTTGAGCCGTTTTATTATGGTGATGGAGAATTTAGAGGATTGTCGTATTTGTAAAGGAAGTATTAAAAAGGAAGTCTGTATGTTGGCAACAAAAATTGGGCTTGAACTTAAAGAAAATAGTATCTACAATTCGTTGTTTATAATGACTTGTCTGTAAGTTGTTGATTATTAGGTGTTTTTTTGGCGGATTTTATAACATGGGCGTTGCCTGCGGCCCGGGCTTTCCGTTACAAGTCCTCGCTTTGCCCACACACAAACCCGCACACGCTCCGGGCTTTTCACTGCAATCCCTAACGCGGCCCAGCGCGCCATCTCTAAAACGTATTTTGCACGTCATTACGATTTTTTCCGGGGATTCCCTGGTGGTCACTCGCAATGACGATTTTTTTATTTGATGTTATTTTGTAATAAACCCTTATATAGCTTTACCGCTTCCCCTTTTTAACCGGTACTTTTTTATTTTGCTTTATACCATAAACCCAATTAGCTGCAAGCACAGCCACGCAAATTAGTAAACCAAAAAATTCGCGTACTTCTTCAACCCATGGCTTTTCGGCTTTCATGGTTTGCACAAGGCTTTCGGCGTGGTGATATTCAAACCAATCAATAAGGCCATTATTGTCAAATATTTTGTAAATGGCGTAACCTGTAAAAATGGCAATGCCTGCTGCGTAACCAATAGGGTAATATTCCTTTTTAGCAGCCAGATAGCAAAACCAGGCGCAATACAGGTAAATGGGCATCCAAAGGTATGGGTCGGGATCGTTATATTGTAAACCCGCAAAAATGATAAAAAGTACAACCCATACAATGTTGAAGATTTTCATAAGTAAAAAGCAATTGCAATAATTTACGCTGGTTTATCTTGCTTAAATGCAGGTTAAGCAATGCTAAATATATGAATTTAGTTTGCACTTTTTAAAGGGCGAAAAATAGTTTTTGTGCGGCTTGATTTCAGCAAAAGCAGATTCAGGAAATATGAGATGAAGAACTATTTGGAAAATTTGATGTCGCGGGCAGATTCGAACTGCCGTTTAGGGTATTGCGGACCCCCACCTATCCTCTCGGTCACGCGACTTGAAAATTATAGAAAAAAATCACTTAATCAGATCGGTTGTGGGGTGTAGATATAATTATCTCTCTCCCGTTTTGCACAGGAGCAGGAATTAGCACCTTTTACATTATGCGGATGTACAGGTTGCTAAGACGTCTTTGGGCCTTTCCCTCAGTCTTTCTTGATAAGTTATAAAAAGAACGCTTTGTCGTTGTTGACAGTGCAAATGTAAAAATAAATTATATAATTCCTATGGTTTAAGTAGTTTAATTTAATTTTTATTTGTTCGGTGTTGATTTTGAGGGAGATAAATTTATGATTAGTTGGTTATGATGTCTGCTGAAAAGACAGTCAGACGGTTTTAAGAGTTCGGGCTGTGCGATTCCCTCTCCATGGGGGCTACTTTGTGTACACATCTGTTCAGCTAAAAAATGTCATTTCGAGCCCTTGAAGGGTGGGAAATAGCGGGGGAAGGGTGAGAAATCTTTTACGATATGCATAGTTACGCGATTAAAAGCAGGGCGTATAAGATTTCTCCTCACCCGCTGATGCACAAATCCTCCCCGTGGTTCGTTCGAAATGACATCGTTTTTCAATTAATAATAAAATCATCAAGATATTTATACACAGTAGCTCCCATGGAGAAGGAATTGTCAGTCCCTTCGCTTTTACTTTTTAGTAGTCAATCTGAATAAAAAAACTGAAATGGTCACCATTTAATCTGAAGTAGTCACCATAATTTTATTCACCAACCATCGCATCTTTGTATTGTTAAAACATTAAAAAACATCAACAATGGGAACAAATAAAATTGCATTGATAACCGGTGGCAGCCGTGGCTTAGGCAAAAACGCTGCTAAGCACATCGCCCAAAAAGGGATCGATGTTATAGTAACTTATCGCAGTAAAAAAGAAGAAGCTGAAGCCGTTGTTGCCGAAATAGAATCGATGGGCCAAAAAGCTGCTGCTTTGCAACTGGATACAGGTATTGTATCCACCTTCGATGCTTTTATTGCAACACTAAAAGCAACCCTCAACGAAAAATGGAGCCGGGATACCTTTGATTTCCTGGTCAATAATGCGGGTATTGATGCTGCCTCGCCATTTGCACAAACTACTGAAGAGGATTTTGATAACCTGTTTAACGTGCATTTTAAAGGCGTTTACTTTTTAACGCAGAAGAGTTTAACCGTAATTGCTGATGGTGGCCGGATCATTAATTTTTCGACCGGTTTGGCCCGTTTTTCAACTCCGGGATATGCCGCTTATGCCTCAATGAAAGGAGCTATTGAAGTATTCACCAAGTATCTTGCAAAAGAATTGGGTAGTCGCGGTATAGCCGCAAACGTTGTGGCTCCCGGTATTATTCAAACCGACTTTACCAAGGCAGCGTTCGACTCGCATCCGGGTTTGGAAGAAAGGATGGCGCAATTTACCGCTTTAGGTAGGGTGGGACAACCCGATGATATAGGCGGTGTGGTCGCATTTTTATGCACGGAGGATGCCCGCTGGATCAATGCTCAGCGTATTGAAGCTTCAGGTGGGATGTTCTTGTAGTTTAGTGAGTAGTTGATTGGGAGAGTGGTTGATTAGGTTTAATGTTGATCAAATAACCACTCACTTAATCAATTCATCAACTACTCACCTAATTAATCAAAACCGTATCTTTCCCGCAAAAAAGCAATATGGAATTTGGTAGAGTAACGGACGAAGAATTAGCAAGGGTTGATTTTACCTTGCCGGCCGATCCGCAGATAACTGTTGATGCCCTTGCCGCCGCAAAAAGTGATATGCCCCTGCAGGTGCATGTTGGCTGCGCTAAGTGGGGACGCAAGGAATGGATTGGTAAGATCTATCCCCTAAAAACCAAAGACGCTAATTTTTTAGATGAATACGTTAAGCACTTTGATTGTATTGAGCTTAACGCTACTTTTTATAACGTTTACAGTCCTGATACCGTTGCTAAATGGAAGGCTAAGGCCGATAGTAATCCCGGTTTTAAATTTTGTCCTAAGTTTTCGCAAAGTATCAGCCATATTCGCCGGTTAAAAAATGCGGAGGATATTACTACTACCTATTATGAAGGTGTCCTGGCTTTTGGCGACAAGCTTGGCCCCCTGTTTTTGCAGCTAAGCGATAATTATACACCAAAAAGTTTCCCGGAGCTGAAGGCCTATCTTGAACAATTGCCTAAAGATATCCCGGTATTTGTTGAACTGCGCCATAAAGATTGGTTTGCCGTTGCCGATAACCGCGACAGGGTATTTAACCTTTTCCGGGATCTCAATATTGGCTCTATCATAACCGATGCCAGCGGCCGCCGGGATGTGGTGCACATGGCTTTACCAACACCTCATGCTTTCATTCGCTTTGTAGGCAATAGTCTGCACCCTACAGATTATGCCCGTGTTGATGAATGGGTAAAGCGGATCAAAAACTGGAAGGAGCAGGGCCTTAAATCGGTATGGTTTTTTATGCACCAGCACGATGAGCGCTACTCGCCCGAACTGGCCGATTATGTAGTTGAGGAATTAAACAAGGCATTGGGCACGCAGTTAATGCGCCCTCAATTTATCCAGAGAGACGATAATAAGCCAACAGCCCAAACCTCGCTGTTATTGTAATGGCTCGGTAGTAGCTGGTGGAATTTTTAAGGCTGGATTAAAGTTTGGGATCAGCTGCTGCACCTTATCGGCAGTTGAATTATTCATATCCAGGAACGACCAGTTTTTGCCGCCATCTCCGCTAACCGCCAGCAGGTTACTGTGCATGGCCATGCGCCCTTTAGTACTGGTCATAATAATAGTTTCGGGCAGCAGGCAGTGGGTTTCTTTTCCTGCTTTATAAAATTTACCCGGGGTACCTACCGTAATACTTTCAAAACTGATACCTGCAGTTTTCATTTGCTGCATGGCAGCGCTTATCATGGCTGTCATTTTTTCTTTGCCACCGGCCATTTGTACAGCTTTGGGATAGGTATAATTAACTATGCTTTTATAATCGCCTTTAGTCATGCTTTGCGCCATTAGGGTTGCCTGCTGTTTTACAACGGCAGGGTTTTGGGCATGTAAAGCCAGTGGTGATAATATGATGATCAGGAGCCTGAATACGTTTTTCATAGGATGTTTTTATTTTTTTGATGATTTCATCGGCGAGCTGATTGGTGCCATCAACTTTGCCATTGTATTTAAGTCCCAATATCCGATTTACTAAATTAAAAACATCAACATTTTTAAAAGAAGGTATTGGTTTTACTTTTTCATGCTGAAACAATAATGCGCGAATGTAGATAAAAAGCATTCCCTGAATAATAACGGTTGATAAACTTTGGCTGTTTTTACCATTATCTAATCAAATTTTTACATGTTGCTTTAAAACCAATAACGTAGCTATAAATTACTTGCCTTTAAATTTGATAACAGATGAAGGTCTTTATAGCGCTTTTATTATTGGTTGCATTTAGTTATTCTGTATCAGCCCAAACGCCTGTAATTCAAAACGGTAAATTGAAGATTGAAAACGGTGTACTCGTGAACGAACACGGTTCCGCTCCCCGGTTGCGGGGGATTAGCCTCTCGTGGTCGCTTTGGCAGGGGCATAAGTATTATAATCCCGGAGTGGTAAGTTGGCTTGCCGACGATTTTAAAGCCTTGATTATTCGTGCATCAATGGGCGTGCAGCCCGATAGCGGTTACCTGCAACAGCCCGAACAGCAAAAAGAACTCATTGTTAATGTGGTTGATCAGGCTATAAGGAGCGGGATTTATGTATTGATAGACTGGCACGATCATCATTCAAACCAGCATGTTAGCCAGTCGAGAGATTTTTTTCGGCAGATGGCTAAAAAGTATGCCGGCGTGCCTAATGTGATCTACGAGGTCTGGAATGAACCCGAAAAAACTGACTGGAAAACGGTTAAAGATTATGCGCTGCAGATCATCCCCGAAATTCGGAAATATGATAAGGATAACATCATAGTAGTTGGCAGCCCGCACTGGGACCAGGATGTAGACATTGCCGCTGCCGATCCGATAAAGGACTACAACAACATAGCCTATTCTTTCCATTTTTATGCCAGCGACCCATATCACCAGGAAGCACTACGTGCAAAAGCTGATAAAGCCATAGCATTAAAGCTACCATTGATCATTACAGAGTGGGGAGTAGGGGAAGCCAATGGCGATGGTGAGTTTAACCTTCAGAAGAGCCAAACCTGGCTCAAATGGATGGAAGACAATAAGCTAAGCTGGACTAACTGGAACGTAACCGATAAACACGAAACCACCGCCCTGCTGCAACACAATGCCCCGGTTTATGGCGGCTGGACAGAAGCTAACCTAACCCCCGCAGGGATCTTTATCAGGAATGTATTGAGGGAGGTGAACAAGTAGAGGGTATAAGTTTGAATTTTTTATGCCGTTGTTGTCACCATAGGTGTTCGGAAGATTTTTTAATTCCCTCCTTGGGGAGGGGGGCGGCAGATTTGTGTAGTGGCAGGGAGGGGTTTATGCGTCGTTAAAGCAGATAAGCCTATGCCCTTGTTGGTCTTGTCACCAACAACCACCAGATAGGGCACCAGTTGGATGGTGTAGAGTTGTTGGTGACAACACCAACAACGGCCAGTTTGAATATTTATGGGGAGGGATTGAGTACCTTATAAAATATGTCATTGCGAGGAGCGAAAATGGGCATGAGCCTGGGCGCGACGTGGCAATCGCATGCTATACAGAGTGGCCATGCCTCCGTGCGATTGCTTCGGCGTTCCTCCTCGCAATGACATATTTTTCATTTTACTTCTTCTTCAAAGCCTCTGCAATCCCCTTTTCTACTAATGGCCCCATTATCCGGTATCCTTCAACAGTAGGGTGTACGCCATCGGCGGCAAGGTTTTTGGGCAGGCCTTTGCGCCCGTCGGCCATGGCACTATGATAATCCACATACACCATTTTGTTGGCATCGGCAAAAGCCTTGATCATAGCATTAAGCTGGATAACTTTTTGAGCCGGTTCCATGCCGGGGCGCCACGGGAAGGCATAGGCGGGCAGCACCGAGCATAAAACCACTTTAATATTGGCCGCTTTAGCCAATAAGGCCATGGATTGGATATTGCCAAAGATGTCTTCAATAGCTATCGGTCCATTATTTTGAGCAATATCATTGATGCCGGCAAGGATCACGACTGCGCCGGGTTTCAGGTTGATCACGTCCTCGCGGAAGCGTACCAGCATCTGGGTGGTGGTTTGCCCGCTGATGCCACGGTTATAATATGGCTTACCGCTCCAAAAGGTTGAATCCCTGTTGAGCCAGAAGTCGGTAATGGAATCGCCCATGTAAACTACGCTTTTAGGGTTGGGGGCCGATGCTTTTACCTTTTCGTTATCGGCTTTGTAGCGGCCCATATTTGCCCAGTCTTTATGAAACGAATCTTCCCATTGCTTATGGTAGGCCTCCCATTGCTCGTTCCTTTCTTTAACCGTTTTTATTTTAGGATCTACTGGTTTAAGAAAGCCTTTAAGCTCCAGCCAGTCGTTAAAACGCTCAATCCAGTTATCCGTAGGCAGGTTTTGTTTACGCATGCCAAAACCATGGCCACCCTTTGCGTACATGTGCAGTTCGGCGCTGTGATTTGATGCCAGCCACTTATTGTAGAGCTCCACACTATGCGGCGCCAGGCCAAGCTGATCATCAGTGGCAGCTGCAATGAACATTGGCGGTGCATCGTCGGGGATTTTTGAAAGCAGCTCGGGCGGTATATAGCCATAAATAGGTGCGTCAAAATCAGGTTTATTAGCGGCTGTATAGTTAAATGCAACTGCGCCGGCCAGCGTGCCGCCTGCCGAAAACCCCATGATCCCGATGCGTTGCGGCGAAACATGATATTCGGCGGCATGGTCGCGTACATAAGCAAGTGCCGAGCGTGCGTCAGCAACTGCCAGCGGAATGATAGGCGCTACCTGTTTGGGGAAGTCTTTCTGGCTCATTTTGGTTATCAGTTCCTTTACCGGATCATTAGTTAAACTATGTGCCAGGCGATATTTCAATACAAAACAGGCAGCACCCTGTTTGTTGAGCCATTTAGCTACATCGTAACCTTCGCTGTTAATAGAAAGTGTATGAAAACCGCCTCCTGGGCAAATGACTACCGCAGTGCCGGTGTTAATTGCCGAATCGGGCAGAAAAACGCTCAATGAGGGGCGGGTAACGTTGTAAACTACTTTGGTGTTAAAAGCATTATTATCGCTTTCATCCTCATTCCAGCTCCAGTTTTCGGAGCCGGGAGCAGCGTCGGGATAAAGTGGAATAACTTTTTGCTGGGCCCGTGCGCCAAATGCTGACAATAGGAGTAAAGTGCCTATCAGTTTTAATTTCATGGGAGATTAATTCAGGTTAAATGTTGATGTACAAAAATAATAGCATAAAGCTAAACCGCAAGTTGCCTAAACGTTTTAGCAGAAATGAACCTCAATTTAATCAGAGTATCTGTAACCTCCCCGTAAAATATCTGTTATAAGATTTAATGACAGATATTTTCGGTATCTTAAACATTCCTGATTTATATGACTGTTGCGTTTTCCCATATCAAAAATCTGCTCCGGATTTTACCGTTGTTAGTTTTGCTTGGGGCATGTGCCAAACAAAAAAAGATTTTTCAAAGCGATTGCAATATTTCCAAAGACTATAAAAAGGTTTCTTTTACCGAGCTTATCAATAATATCGAAAAATACGATAAGCAATATGTGGAGGTGAGCGGCAAATACAAGGAGGGGAATGAGCAATCGGCGCTTTTTAACGATAGCCTTTTTTCAAATCACGATCTGCATAATGCTATATGGGTTGATTTTAGCCAGGATTGTCCGCTTTATTTACCGGGGACACATATCGGGTTGTTTACTTATAATGATGGTCAGTTTACTCAAATGAATAAACGTAAAGTAACCATTCGCGGTGTGGTTGATGCGAGCGATAAAGGCCATTTAAAACAATACAAGGGTGCTATTGACAGGGTAAGCTTTATTGAGTTGTGACCGCAATGTTGCTCATTCTAAAACAATGTGATATCCGGGCGGTTGTTGCTATAAAACAGTAGTTATGGCTATCAACCCCAATGATGTAACCGATAACGGCTTTTTTGATGAGTCGGACGATGAAGAGATCATTAACCAAAATCATATAAAAGGCTCAAACAAGGTAAAAGACCCTGATGAATGGACAACAGGCGATGAACCTATGACCGGGGCACAACATTCTTATCTTAAAACATTATCGGACGAAGCCGGTGAAGAGTTTGACGGATCATTGACCAAGGCCGAAGCATCCAAACGGATAGATGAACTTCAACATAAAACCGGCCACGGATTAAATAATTAAGGCTTTTAAAATGAAATAGATAATCTGTTGGTTTCGGCAAAAGTTTTGAGCATAACAACAGTAGCGTGGTTATTGTTGCCTATGAAGTTTTTAGCCGAAGGGCTTAAATAGCCTTCTATTAATTCCAGTTCATCTGCATTTACCGATGCAAAAGCCATAGACCATTTAGGGAAGATCCTTTCTTCAACACTTCCGGTTATCATCAGGATAATATTACGATGGCGAAAATCGAGCTCAATAGCTTTGTAGATGGTGTAAAGGTCTTCTTTTTCGCCCTCAAGTGCTTGTATAAAAGTGCCTTCACTGTAAAGGAGCATGCCTGTAACATTATACTTTGCGTTTTTTATTCGCGCTGTTTGTAGCAGGTCCAGTAATTCATCATCACTCATTAACTTTTTAGCTGTGCTTACATAAACAAGATATTCCATGAAATTAGGGTCAATTGCCAGGTTGATATACAAAGATTTATAAACAAAAACAGATGAGTTCATGTACTAAAATCGCTCGCCGCTTAAATAATTAATTAAAATTAGGGGCTGTTTTATTTGCGTAACTGCGAAGAAAAGGTGCCGCGAATTTATAGAGACGTTAAATAGTCAATTTCAGGCCGTCATAAGCCAGTTCTATACCGGCAGGCAACTCTTTAGATACATCTGCATGTTTACCGAGCCTGTGGCTTATGTGTGTAAAGTAAGTGGTTTCTGCCCCAATATCATTGGCAAAAGCGATGGCTTCTTCAAGCGTGAAATGGGAGATATGAGTTTCCTTTTGCAGGGCGTTTATCACTAAAATTTTAGTGCCTTTTATTTTTTTCTTTTCGGTATCCGGGATGGTTTTGGCATCGGTAAGGTACGTGAAATCTTTAACCCTGAAACCTTTAATTGGCAACCTGTAATGAAATACCTCGATAGGGATGAGCTCAATATTGCCAATTTTGAATGGCTCAAGCGCAATAGTATGCATGTTTACCTGCGGAATACCCGGATATCCGGTGCCATCAAAAATATAAGGAAATTCACGTGCCAGAGCTTTCTGTACCCGCTCGTCTGCATAAATGTCCATTGGTACATTTTGTTTGTAGTTAAACGCACGGATATCATCCATACCGGCAATGTGATCTTTATGCTCATGCGTAAAAACTATAGCGTCGAGGTGTTGTACATTAGCCCGCAGCATCTGGTACCTGAAATCAGGGCCCGAATCAATTGAAATAACTTTATCTTCGGCTTCAATTAAAACAGAGCTGCGCAGGCGCTTATCATGTTTGTCTGTTGAAAGGCACACCTCGCAATTACAGGCAATAACAGGTACGCCCTGCGATGTTCCGGTTCCTAAAAATGTTATGGTCACAGTTGCAGTTTTGTTTGTTTAATATCCTGCAAAAATGCAATCTGTTTATCGTCAAGCAATTTGTAATCCACCTCAAGCTCGCGTAATAATTCTGTCAAGGCAAGGATCTTGCTTTCCAGGTTGGAGAAACGGTTTACTACAATCATTTTACTGCTAAGCAGTAAACATGCACCGGTTTTAAAGTTGCCCTTTTCATAACGCACTTTGTAGCCTGCTGTTTTCAACAGCATTTCCAGTTTCTCGAGCGTATGATTAGTTGCGGGCAGCATTAATTTCAAAAGTAGTAAAAATGGGTGTATTTACCGGACTTAAATTGGCATTTGCATGTCACATTTGCTAATTTAATTTCTATTTTTATTAACCTTTTATATCCTAAAACTATCCGGATGAAGAACTTACTGCTTACTGCAATATGCATTGTTTTTAGCATTTCTGTTTTTGCCCAGCAAACAAAAACCTATGCCGAAAAGCTTGGCTGGCCTAAAGGTTCGCGTGTAATTATCCTGCATGTTGATGATGCGGGTATGTCGCATGAATCAAACGAAGGGGTTGAAAAGGCTATTGGCGAAGGTGTTGCTACCTCAACCAGTATAATGATGCCCTGCCCATGGGTGCCCGATTTTAAACACTATATGGATCAGCATCCGGGCCTTGACGCAGGCTTGCACTTAACCCTCACTTCCGAGTGGCAAAATTACCGCTGGGGGCCGCTGGCCGGCAAAGCTACGGTTCCGGGGCTGGTGGATAAAGAGGGCGCGTTCTGGCCGGGGGTGGTCGCTGTTTATTTTCATGCTACTGCCGATGAGATTGATAAGGAGATCCGTGCCCAGCTTGACCGCGCCTTAACCATAGGCATTACGCCAACACACCTCGACTCGCATATGGGAACGCTGTTTGCCAAGCCTGCTTTTCTTGAAAAATATATTAACCTGGGGATTGAAAAGAAGATCCCCGTAATGTTGCCCGGTGGCGAAGACCTGTTTTATCGGGCCGAAGCAAAAAATGCTACAATAGCCCAGCTTAAAAAAGACGGTAAATACACCGACGGCATGGCCATCCCCGAACCGGCAGAACTGAACAAAGTGAGGGAACTTGGCGAACTGGTGTGGAAAGGCGGCCTGCCCGTATTAGATGACCTTGATAACTCAAGCTATGATTGGGTAATGCCCGATATTGACAAGGCTACCGATACGGAACTGCAAAAATGGTACACCGATCACTATATCGAAAACTTCGACCGTTTTTCGCCGGGATTAACGATGGTGCTGATGCACTGTACTCAACCATCGCCACAGTTTAAAAATATCTGTAATGAAGGCCAGAAACGAAAAGGCGACCTGCTGGCCATGACCGATCCGCGGCTGAAAGCTTATCTTAAACAAAAAGGCTTCGTTTTAACCACCTGGAAAGAGGTAATGGAGCGGCGGGTTAAAGCGGGAAATGAGTAAGTTTGGGGCTAAATATAACAACTCGTGCACATCAACATCTTTGGCGCCTCAGGCTCGGGTGTAACTACGCTGGGCAAAGCTTTGAGCGGGAAGCTCGGCTATCCCTATTTCGACAGCGATCATTATTTTTGGTTCCCTTCCAAGCCTCCCTTTATTAACCGGCGACCGCCCGAAGAGAGAAATACTATGATCAACAATGAAATAGCAGGTAACGAAAATTGGATCCTTGGCGGCTCGGTTATCAATTGGAATAATAACTGGCAATTTGACCTGTCGGTATTTTTATATATTCCACCGGCTATAAGGATTCGGCGTTTGGAGGAAAGGGAACATGAACGCTACGGCGATATTATCTATACAGATAAAGAGCGAAACCGGCTTTATAATGAGTTTATTGATTGGGCGCGCGGTTATGATGAGCTTATTACCAATAGCCGCAGCCTGCATTCGCACAAAAACTGGATGAATAATCTTAAAACGCCTTTGCTGATTATTGAAGGGGATACTGCTGTTGAGGAAAGGGTGGAGGTTGTCTTAGAGAAGATTAAGGAGCTAAATTTACCAAGATAAACTGCCGCTGCCCGCCAGGAGGCCATAGCTGTTGGGAAGATGAAAGATCGCTGGGAATATTGTTTAAAAGACCATGTCATTGCGAGGAGGAACGACGAAGCAATCTCGTAGCTATGCAGATCGGACAGGCATTGGCTACGAGATTGCCACGCTGCGCTCGCAATGACATGGCTTTTTTTGTTTTTCTACGAACCTTTCATCTTCCCAACACCTGTGGCAGGCGGCGAGCGGCGGCGAATTACAATAAAAAAAGCGGAAGGTAAAACCTCCCGCTTTAAAATATCTCAAATCTCACGTCTCAAATCTCATATCTAAAAGAGATTACCTTAAGTCCACCAATTCAACACCGGGGTGACCTTTGGTATCCCAGGCAAAAGTAGCATCAGGAGCGGGTACGTTAGGAGTAAAGGTACGCACAGTATAAGTGTATCTGTTGCCGTTTTTATCAAACAGTAAAGCGCTATAGATCTGTTTTTTTACTTTATCGATAGTCAGCTTTACTTTAAAAATGGCTTTTTTATCATCCTCCGGAGTAAGTTCGATAGTTTGATATGCTTTGCCGGCTATCTTTTGCTCGCCGGTATACAGGTACTTAAAACCTTTTTCATACATGGTAAAGATCTGGGCCGGATTGCTTAGTCCGTCGCCGCCTTTATCTGCGTCGCTTACCTGTACCTCTTTGTCTTTTTTAAGATAGGTCCACTGGCTTTTGCCATCGCTCATGATCTCTTTGTCAACCTCGGGTTTTGCAGCCGAATTATAGAGTGTAACCCGATATTTGCCGGTTTTTGCTTTTGATATCAGGGTGCCGGTTTGTGTTTCCTTGATACCAGCCTGTTGATTATTCAGGCTAAAAGTAAAATCGGTTTTAATAACATCATATGAACGGTATTTTTGGCTTACCTGGTTTAAAATGGCTTTTGCCTGGCTGTCTTTCTGTGCAAAAGCCGTGCTGTATGTACTTATTGCTAAAATGGTATATGCTATGATCTTTTTCATTCAGTTTTATTCAACAACAACTATTATTATTAATAGTTATTGGATTAGAGTAATTAAATTTTGCTTGGTTTAATCTTTAATCGGTTTTTGCAGTGTTTCGAGGTAGCGTTCAAGGCTGTATTCGTCGGGATAAAGTACATCGCGGGCTTTGCTGCCTTCAAACGGGCCTACAATTCCGGCTGCTTCCAACTGGTCAATAATCCGACCGGCGCGGTTATAACCCAGTTTCATTTTGCGCTGAATAAGCGATGTTGAACCCTGCTGATGCAGTACAATTAAACGGGCAGCTTCCTCAAACATCGGGTCACGATCATCAGGATCGTATTCTTTGGCTCCGCTGCTGGCTTCACCTTCACCCACATATTCGGGCAGGTACATGGCCGATGGATAACCTTTTTGGTTGCCGATAAAATCAGATATAGCTTCAACCTCAGGAGTATCCACAAAGGCGCACTGCAAACGGATCAAATCGCTGCCGGTCGAGAATAACATGTCCCCGCGACCGATCAGCTGATCGGCCCCACCGGCATCAAGGATAGTACGTGAGTCGATTTTGGAGAGCACCCTGAATGCCAGTCTCGACGGGAAGTTGGCTTTAATAGTACCGGTAATAATATTCACCGAAGGACGTTGTGTGGCAATAACCAGGTGGATTCCCACCGCACGGGCCAGCTGCGCGATACGGGCAATAGGCATTTCTACCTCTTTACCGGCGGTCATCATCAAATCGGCAAACTCGTCAATCACCAAAACTATAAACGGGAGGTAGCGGTGTTTTTCCGGATCGCTGATTTTGCGGTTAACAAATTTGGCGTTATACTCTTTCAGGTTACGTACCTGTGCATCTTTAAGCAGGTCATAACGCTGGTCCATCTCAATACAAAGCGAATTGAGGGTGTTTACTACCTTCTTAGTATCGGTGATAATGGCATCGCCGTCATCAGGCAGTTTAGCCAAAAAGTGCCTTTCTATCTTACGGAAGAGTGTAAGTTCCACCTTTTTAGGATCGACCAATACAAACTTAAGCTCGGCAGGGTGTTTTTTGTATAACAGGGATACCAATATGGCATTAATACCAACCGATTTACCCTGGCCGGTAGCACCGGCAACGAGTAAGTGCGGCATCTTGGCCAAATCGGCAATAAATACCTCGTTTGATATGGTTTTGCCTAAAGCGATAGGCAGGTCCATGGTAGTATTCTGGTATTTTTCTGTCGATAGGATAGAGCGCATCGAAACCATTTCAGGGTTCTGGTTAGGCACTTCAATACCGATGGTACCCTTGCCCGGCATAGGCGCAATGATACGGATTCCCAAGGCTGCTAAGCTTAGTGCGATATCATCCTCCAGGTTTTTGATCTTGCTGATCCTCACACCGGGAGCAGGAATGATCTCATACAGGGTAACTGTCGGGCCGATGGTGGCCTTAATCTTATCGATCTCGATATTATAGTGGTTCAGCGTTTCAACAATTTTGTTTTTATTGGCTTCCAGCTCTTCGGCATTAACAGAGATCTTGTTTGAACCATGGTTTTCCAGTAACTCTATATGTGGTAATTTGTACGAGGCCAGATCAAGTTTATGGTCATAAACGCCAAATTTGCTTAACAGGTCATCCTGTTTTGCTTCATCAGCCTGCTCAACGCTTAGTTCGGGCAGGGGCCTGTTGGTATCAATGGTAAGTGGAATTTCTTCTTCCTCTTCCGGTTCGTGTTTAATTGTATTTTCAGGGCGTAAAACCACCGGTTCATGATATTCGGGCATTTGCTCCATAGGCGGTTGCCGTAAAGGATCCGGTCTAAAAGGCTCCTGAACCATTGGCTCGGGCATGATACTGCTTACATGGGTCTCGCGGATCTTGTTATTGCCCCGCGGCCATTCAAGAGGAGTAGATGGCTCTTCGTCTATCAGGTCAACCGGTTCAGGTGCTATCTCAGCAACTTCCATAGCCGCAACTGTACGTTTTTTACGCTGGGGGATTTTAAAGTCGATATTGTAAGCTATTACCAAAACGGTAAGTGCTAAAAACACCAGCAGGCCGCCGGTACCGGCTTCGCCTATTTGTGCAGCGAGTAAACGGTTGGTCCAAAAACCAAAACCACCTTCAAAATAGTGCGGATAATCAATTATAAATGAGTGAAAATAAGCTATTGCTACAGAAATAAAAACAATGCTAAATAAGGAATAAGCCAGGGTTTTACGGATAGAAAATAATCTCGCTTTAAAAAGCAGGCGGTATCCTACAACAAAAAACACAAAAACAAATATGAATGAGGCAATGCCAAACCACTCGTAAATAAACTGGTTTGATAATAATGCGCCAAACTTGCCCAGCCAGTTTTGCGCCCTGATGGTTGGATCGCTCAGGTCGGCAATTTCATGAACTGTGGTGCCTGTAGACAGGTTGTGCCAGCCTCCGTTTGTTTTGGAAATATAGCTTTGATCTTCCTGCCATGTAAACAGGTATGATGTAAAAGCGATAAGGAAAAAAATAGATAATAACAGCGAAAACAAACCTGCTATTTTTACGGCCTTGCTGTTTTCATAGTCAAAGTCAAAACTGGGCAGTTTAGGTAATTTCCTGCCTTTCGCCCGTTCCTGTTCGGCCCTGCCGGTTTGGCGTGGCTGATTTTCTCCCTTGAAATTATTTGATCTAAACTGATTTCCTTTTGCCGGCATCCTGATGTAACAAACGTTTATGTGCAAACTTACGTAAAATTTCACCTATGTAAACTTTGCAGTTATCACCGGTAAATATTTTATATAAGATTCATTAGCCCGCCAAAAATTACAGGCCGAATGAATATAAAGTTAACAGATTATATAACTTATTGGTAACATTTTTAATTTTTTAGTATAATTGAAAAACAACATTTACCCGCAGTATAAAACGTACATTTAACAAAGTAAATATAACGCCCGCGTAAGTAAACGCTTTACTTAATTAAGTAATGAGCATAGAAAGACTGGAAGAATACATTGCATCGGCCGATTTAGATAGCATTAATACCCTGCTTGGCCGTGATCCCGCCCTGGCTACCCAAAAAACAAGCCTTAAGGTATCGCCGCTTATGCTTTCGTGCTATTATAAAAAGCCTGAGGTTACTAACTTATTGTTAAATTATGTGAGCGATATCAGCTTATTTGAAGCTGCTGCTGCCGGTAAATTTGATGCTGTTGCACACCTGGTTGGTATCAACCCTAACTCGCTTGATGATTATGCTGATGATGGCTTTACAGCGCTTGGGCTTGCATGCTATTTCGGGCAGTTTGATGTAGCACGTTACCTGGTGTTGAAAGGCGCAAGTGTTAATTTGCAATCAAATAATGGTTTTAACGTGTTTCCCATTCATTCGGCGGCGGCGGGAAATTATACCGATATAGCCCGGATGCTGATTGAAAACGGTGCCAAAGTGAATGTGGTGCAGCAAGCCGGTGCCACGCCACTGCATTCGGCCGCGCAAAACGGCAACCTGGAGCTGATCATTTTACTGTTGGAAAGCGGTGCTGAAGTTTTTACCCGAATGGAAGGCGGCAAACTCCCTGCCGATCTGGCCCGCGAAAAAGGCTTTGAAGAAATAGCCGAGATCTTGAGTTGATGTTTAAACGCTTAATTTTAAACTGGTTAAGTGATAGCTTTTTAACGCCGATTAACGTTTTTTGAGGCTTATTGCATGTTTTTGTGCCTGGTGCTTTTATATATTTGTAATAACCTGAATTATAACAAATGAAAGAAATAGCGCTGCTTATTCACGAAGACATCAATCTTTCAACCATATCGGGCGTGTTGGATATGGTGAGGCATACTAACCGTTTTTTAGTAGAAAGCGGCAAAGCCGAAGCTTTTAGCGTAATGCTTGTAGGCGAAAAAATAAACAATAACCTGCTTTATTTTCCTGCACAGTTTACCGGTTTTAAAACCATTGATGAGATCAATAATATCGACCTGGTAATAGCTCCTGCATTTTATGGTCCGCCCGATTTGGTGATGCGTAAAAACAAAAACCTGATAGATTTTATAAGAAATATGTACGATAAAGGCGCCGAAGTAGCGAGCCTTTGCTTTGGCAGCTACTTTTTGGCCGAAGCTGGCGTGCTTAACGGTAAACCCTGTACCACCCATTGGGTTGCTGTTGATGATATGAAACGGCGTTACCCCAAAGTGGAAATTTTACCAGATATGGTGACAACCGATAAAGACGGTACATATACCAGTGGCGGAGCTTTTTCAAGTATGAACCTGGTACTATACCTCATTGAAAAGTATTGTGGCAGGGATACCGGCATTTGGGCCAGTAAAATGTTTTCGCTGGATATTGACCGTACCAGTCAGGCGCATTTTAAGGTATTTGAAGGGCAGCACCAGCATGAAGACCAGGAAATTATGCGTTCACAATTGTTTATCGAAAATAATTATCATCTGCCTATTTCGGTAGAGGAGATTGCGGGGCAAACCAATATGAGTAAGCGTAATTTCATTCGGCGGTTTAAAAGCGCTACGCAAAATACGCCGATGGAATACCTGCAAAAAGTAAAGATCGAATCGGTAAAGAAAGGGTTGGAGAAAACTAATTTCAATATCAGTGAGCTGATGTATAAAGTTGGGTATAACGATTTAAAAACATTCAGAAAGATCTTTAAACGGATAACAGGATTAACCCCGCAGGATTACCGGAGTAAGTACTGCCGAAGGGCGGTGCTGGAGAATTGATGCGGGAATAACTATATGTCATTGAGGAACGAAGCAATCGCATGCTATGCAGGACGGATATGCTTCCGTGCGGTTGCCACGCTATTGCTTATAATGACGCGATTGTAAGTTGTTGATTATTAGGTGTGTTTTTTTGAGTGAGTTTTATAATATGGGCGTTGCCTGCGGCCCGGGCTGTACGCTCATACTGCACAGGCATTAGCCACAGGCCGGTACCCGCTCCCATCCCTAACGCAGCCCAGCGCACCATCTCTAAAAAACATCTTGCACGTCATTACGATTTTTTTCAGGATTTCCCTGATGGTTACTCGAATGACATGATTTAATTAGTTAGACCACTTCTTCCTTTTTTTCTTGCTTAATGGCCTTCTTCTCCTGCTCGTCTTTATCCTCCCCAAGCGACTCAAAATAAGCCTTTTTTACCACTGTTGTCATTTTATGATCGCCGGTATGGCTCCATCCGGGAGGCATTATAATGTACAGGAATTTGTTTTTTATACCCGGTGCTTTGCTTACATCTTTAGCCAATGCTATGATCTCGCCAAAATAAGCATCCAAAAAGCTGTTTTTAATCATCGGGCGACTGATGCCGTATTCAATTGGGATCTTTCGGTCTTCATTTTGGAAGGTGCCGAAAACCTTGTCCCATATAGGCAGTAGGTTACAAAAATTGGTATCCATATATAATGGATTACGGGCATGGTGCACCCTGTGATGCGATGGTGTGAGCACTATTTTGTTCAGGAAGCCAAGGCGTCCATCTTCAACAAGGTTTTCACCAATGTGAATCATTGATCCCCAGAAACCATCTATAAACATGATTACGAACAGCATTGGCGGGTTTACACCCAACAGGATGCAAATACTGGTACGAATCAGATCGGCATAAGGAGCTTCGAGAAAAAAATGGGCGAAAGTAACCGAGAGGTTCATGCTTTCGGGCGCATGATGGGTTGAGTGCAGGCACCACAAGATCCTGACTTTATGCGCGAGATAGTGATACCAGAAATGGGCAAACTCCCATACAATATAACCGTAAATAAACCAGTACCAGGTAAACGTGGTTTTAAAAATGGCAAACTTCGAAAAGAAGCCGATGCAAAATCCCACCATAGCAATAGAGAGCACACTGCCTATAAAAGCATTTAACACGTATGTCCAAAAGGAGATCTTATAATGGATCACCTTAAATTTTTTATAAAAAGCACCCCTGATGATCTCAAATACCAGCAATACAGGCAGCATAGGACCTAATAGGGCCGTAATACCATCATAAGTGAGCAGCTTGCCATAATCCCCCGACTTAATGATATCATATAACCCGCCAAGGCCGAAAAATCCTGTAATGTGGTCGTAAATCGCTTTTAAAAAATCCATATTGAAATAAGTTAACCGGTAAAAGGTTTTATTCAAATTTAGGTATTTTTTATTTGTATGTATGTAGGTACATGCTGTTTTTTGAAAAATATTACTCCCATAATCTGGTCGATCTAATTTCTCCAAAAAATAATTATAAAAAATATAGTACTATGTATTGTATAGTACCATGTTTAATATTAACTTTGTTTTAATCGAAGGGAAAAACAATTAAAGCATTATTAAAAATGGATACGAAGCCGCTGTTATACACAGGTATTATTATTCCCATTGTATTTTGGTTTTCAACCATTATTTGTGGTTTTGTGCACGGTAATTACAATCATATCAGCAATACGATCAGCGAACTGGGCGCTATCGGTACCAAATCAGAAACGCTGATGGAAACTTTCACTATGCTTACCACGGTGCTCAGTGTATTTTTTATGGCAGGCTTGTTCATAGCATGCAACCAGTTGCAGCTTAACATTTTGCCGGTTTTTGGGGTGATAGGTTTCCCGATCATGTTTGGCTGGGCAGCTATCTTTCATTCGGGCAATCCGCTGCATTCGGCTTCAGGGCCGGTGTTTTTGTTGCTGTATGTGGGGGCTTTGCTGGCTGTTATTTTATGGAGGGGAGAAGAGTTCAGGCAAATCAGAAAACTATCACTATTGAGCCTGTGTATTATGCTGCTCATCTTCATCCGCTTTATTCCGTCGGCTACTATTCAAAACAATTATACCGGGCTTATTCAAAGGTTTGCCCACCTGGGCTGGTCGGTTTGGTTTGTGTCATTGGGTAGTTGTTTGATAAAACTTCTTAAAACAAAGAACAACATCAATTAAATAATCATCATTAAAAATAACAACATGAAAAAATTAGGTTACGTATTGGTTGTCATAGGTGTGATAGCACTGTTAGATGCCTGCCATATAGGTGGAAGACATACCGTTATTGTTGAAAATGCTAATGGCAAAGAAAGGCGGATTGAATACCGTGGGCATGTATTTTTTACGGCGGATAGTTCTGGCATCAGCCGCATCTCACCAAATGGTGAGGTGAAATATAAAAACGACGACTTTGAAATAACTGCCGAGAGCGATTATAATGGTCACATTACTTACCGGTTTAATGACGGCGAAAAGAAAAAGGAATTAAATAGTGATGAGAAGGTTTCATTAGCAAAGGCCGTACGGGATATGATGAGGGTAGGGCATAATAATAAATAATGTATTCAATAATTTATTGGATTATGCGGGTGAACAGCATAGCAGGCTGAGACTTACGAAGTTTTTAAAACTTCGTAAGTCTGGGTTCTTTACAAACGAAGCCGTGAATGACCGCTATTTATTTCGTCCGCACGTACACATCATTATATCCATCTGCTATATAGATATCGTACAGGTAAAGGCTATCGTTCCTGATAAGGTAGGAAACCGGGCGTGTATCAAGCGCGGGGCCTGATATCGATAATATATCCACTGTTTGGGTAGGACTGTATTTATAATCCTTGATAGTACGGAAATTGCCGCTGATCTGCAATGAATCATTTTTGAACCTTTTGAAACTGCTGTCTGCATGAAATTCGTTACGAATAGAATAGCCACTGCTTTGCGGTGTAATGGTAAAGCCGCCAATGCCACCAACTGATTTTACCCAGCGCCATTTGCCAACTATACTGCTGCTGCCCGGGCCAGGCAGGTTGCCTTTATTGCAGGCGGTGATACTACATAATAAAATTGCTGAAGCTACTAACAGGAAATTTTTCATAATTGTGGGTTTATAGGATACGTTACGATACACCACTTAGCTTTGCTACAATAGATTGTAAAATAATTTAGAGGAATACGTGTTGCATATTCAACAAAATTCTTTGTATCATTAAAGCATGATTATTGTAATACAGTGTAAAGACAAGGTGGGCCTTGTGGCAGCTATATCTGCAACATTAGCCAAACATCTGCTTAATATAGTTTCCATGCGTGAGCATGTTGATCATAACGAAAATGTGTTTTTTACGCGTCTGGAAATTGAAGATGGAGACGATACCGGTCTTGAAGATTCATTACGAAAAATATTGCCCGAAGGGGCCTACATCGCTGTAAATCCGGAGCCGGTAAAGAAAGTTGTTGTATTGGCTACTAAAGAGTATCATTGCCTGAGTGATATCCTGATCCGCAATCATTTTAATACCCTGGGGGCAAGTGTACAATGTGTTATAGCCAATCATGCTAAACTCCAGAATATTTGCGAACGCTTTGATATTCCTTTTTATCATATCAGCCATGAGCAGGTAGATAAAGCGCAATTTGAGGAACAGATAATTGCTGCCATTAAACAGTATGCGCCCGATTACGTGGTACTGGCTAAATTTATGCGAATCCTCTCGCCCCGGTTTGTTGCTGAATTTCCAATGAAGATCATTAATATCCATCATTCATTTTTGCCGGCATTTATAGGCGCCAACCCCTATAAACAGGCTTTTGAGCGGGGCGTGAAATTGATAGGGGCAACGGCACACTATGTATCAAATGAATTGGATGAAGGCCCGATCATAGCCCAGCAGATAGTGCCGGTAAACCACTCTTATAGCTGGACAGATATGGTAAAGGCCGGCCAGGAAGTTGAAACCGCCGTATTGGCCAAAGCCCTGAAGCTGGTATTTGAAGATAGGGTGTTTGTGTATAAGAACAAGACAGTAGTGTTTGGGTAGAAGTTCAGTGGCTGAGGCGAGGCTTCTTATATTATTTAACATTTGCCTTTACTTTTGTTTATTTGCCTTAGTCAACTTTACCTAAATTTCTATTTATGAAAAAACTATTTTCTTTTTTGCTGTTAGTTATGCTATCTGTATCGGCAAGCTATGCACAGCATCAGCTTATTATTGCAACCTATAATTTACGTAACGACAACAGTACCAACGATGATTCGGTACGCGGCAATGGCTGGAAACAGCGCCTGCCGGTTATAACACAACTTATCAGGTTTCATGACTGGGATATCTTTGGCACACAGGAAGGATTGGTACACCAGCTCAATGGCTTAAAGCAGGCTATGCCCCAGTATGCCTACACCGGTATTGGTCGTGATGACGGTAAAACGGCTGGTGAGTTTTCAGCTATCTTTTATAAAAAGGATAAATTTAAACTGCTGAAACATGGCGATTTCTGGATGGCCCCGGTTACTGATAAGCCCAACAAAGGCTGGGATGCAGCACTGCCAAGAATCTGCTCATGGGGATATTTCCAGGAGATAAAAACAGGCTATAAGTTTTATTACTTTAACCTCCATATGGATCATATAGGCGTTGTTGCCCGCCGCGAAAGTGCTAAGCTGGTACTGAAAAAGGTGAAAGAATTCGGTGGTAGTTCGCCAACTATATTATCAGGCGATTTTAATGTTGATCAAACATCGGATAGCTATGCCGTAATTAACAATTCGGGAGTTTTAAAAGACAGCTACGAGTTATCGCCCATAAAATATGCTACCAATGGTACTTTTAATGATTTTGACGCTAACGATAAAACCACAGGCCGTATCGACCATATTTTTGTAACCGGGGATTTTACAGTGAAGCGGTACGGAATATTGACAGACACCTACAGGGCTAAGGTTAAGGGTTCGGACAAATACGAGGCTAAGGAGCCAAGCGACCATTTCCCGGTAATGATAATGGTGGATCATAAATGACCCACCATACCAGAGATTTAGTTGATTGATTAACTAAAGATTTTTATAAAAATTACTTCACAATAAGTGTAGCAATTGAATGCGGCAGGGCAGTAGTGTTTGCTGCTTTTCCTTTTATCCAAAGGCTGTAATCTATTTTTTCGTCGGTTTTGTTCATCACCACTATGGCCAGTGAGCCATCAGTATTTTGGTAAGCGGTTGTTAAGAGCTTGTCCCTGCTGGCCACGGCACTGATACGTTTAGCATCCGGGTGGATATATTTTGAGAAATGACCGATGTAATAATATGAGCTGGTGTAGATGAGGCTTCCGTTACGCAAATCGGCATGTACAGGTGCAAAGCAGAAATTACCAACGTGATTTGGTCCGCCTTTTTCGTCAAGTAATACGTTCCAGTCGGTCCAGGCTACGGTACCTGCGTTAAAGTCGTTGATCATAGATAAACCGTAACGTTCGCCAAGCGACCAGTCATTGATCTTGTTGAAATCAAATTTTTCGATACAACCTTCTGTAAATACCAAGTTTTTGTCGGGGAATGATTCATGTGTTTTGCGGGTAGCTTCAAAATTTTGACCAGCACCTGTCCATGTTTCATACCAGTGGAAACCAATGCCCCAAATGTATTTAGCAGCAGCAGGGTCTTCCAAAATAGTGCTGGCGCGTTGGTAAAGCAAATCGCGGTTGTGGTCCCAAACTATCAGTTTTTTACTTGCCAGGCCTTGTTTTTGTAAAGTTGGGCCTAAAAAGTTCTTTACAAAATCACGCTCTTCTTCGGCTGTATACATACATGATTCCCATGTTTGTTTGGCCATCGGTTCGTTTTGTACCGAAAGGCCCCAAATAGGGATGCCCTCTTTTTCATACGCGCGAACAAATTTTACGTAGAAGTTGGCCCAGCTTTGATCGAACTCTTTTTTAAGCTTACCACCGTGCAATACGTCATTATTATCTTTCATGAAAGCGGGCGGGCTCCATGGCGATGCAAACAGCGTTAATTTACCACCGGCTGCTGCAGTAGCCGCTTTGATAAAAGGGATGCGGTAAGTTTTATCATGGCTGATGTCGAAGGTTTTTAGTTCCTTATCTCCATTTTTTATGTAGCTATAACTATCGCTTGAGAAATCGCAGCTTTGAATATTAGTACGGCCAAAAGAGTAACCAATACCTCTGGCTTTATCGTAGTAGGCGGTTAAAAATTCCTTTTGTTTATCCTTAGGTAGTTTGGCAAAGGTTTCGGCTGATGCATCTGTAAGCGCTCCGCCAATTCCAATCATGGTTTGGAACGTTTTTGCCGGATCAATAAATACTGCTACCTCTGTTTCGGCAGGTTGTGGTTTGTCGGCAAATTTCAGCGTTTCGGTTTCTTTGAACTTATAACCGGCGTTTTGCTCAGATACAATCACTTTTACGGATTTACCTGCCGCCGAATATGGTGCTTTACCCTGGGCGCTGACAAAGCCAGCCTTTAATAATCCGCCTGCTATGAAACAGGCAATTAAATACTTTTTTTGCATGAGTTTAATTAAATAGGCTTACCGGTTTGGTTACGAGCCTGGACTGTGGCTAACCGGAGTTTCCAAATTTATTAAACTTAATTAAAAAAAAGCAAAAAGCCTAACATAAATTATCGTCATTTTTACTGTTGTAAAGCAAAATGATACGCATTAATACCAATGATTTTTTGTTTTTAATTTATTGATTATTAATTAGTTGTAATTGTTTTTATTCTAAAGCTGCAAGTGAATTTGATGCGCTAAAATGCATTGAAAATTATAGTGTATTTTTTACACCGGCTATTGCTTTTGCGCCTTGATTTCTTCTTCAATACGCAGGCTTTCTTTATGTATGGCATTCATGAGTTCGGTAATGAATGTTGCTGATAGGCCTTCCTGTTTTCCGGCTTCGATTGTTTTTTCTAAAACCTGTTTAAAGCGATCGGCCTGGAGGGCGGGGATATTGTTTTTTGCTTTATAGATACCTATCTCTTTTACCACCCGTTCGCGTTCGCCAAGTAAGGCTATAAGCTTTTTATCGATAGAATCAATTTTGATCCGGTTGATTTGCAGTGTTGGGTCGCTGGCAGGAGTTTGGTTCATAGGTGTGGATTGCGCGTTAGCTGAGCTGTACCGTAACAAACACACTAAAAATAATATAAAAGCGCGGTTAAACAATTTCATAGGGTAATTTTTGAGGTGAATTTAGGGAATTAACCGGGTTGTTAATGGATTGTTTGAAGATTGGTATAGAGTTGCTTCACATATCACGGGATCAAAGCGATATACATTAGGCTGATAGCACCTGTATGTTGTCGACCATTACAAAAATGTACTAACTTCGCGGCATGTATCAGCTCGTAAAACCCATCCTGTTTAAGTTCGATCCCGAAAATGTGCATTATTTTGTTACCCGCAATCTGAAACGTTTTAACCGTTTTCCGGGCGGAGCGTCATTAAGTAAAGCCCTGTGGAACGTAGAAGGCTCAAAACTTGAGCGCGAAGTATTCGGGCTTAAATTCAGGAACCCGGTTGGCCTTGCTGCGGGTTTTGATAAAAACGCCGAGATGATGGGCGAAATGGCCAACCTTGGTTTTGGTTTTGTTGAAATTGGTACAGTTACACCACTGCCGCAGCCCGGTAATGATAAGCCGCGTATGTTTCGTCTGCCGGCAGATGGTGCCCTTATTAACCGTATGGGCTTTAACAATTTTGGTGTGGATATCGCTGCCGAGCGAATTGCCGCCTTCAGACGGGATCCTAAAAACGCCAATAGAGGTTTGATTATCGGTGGTAACATCGGTAAAAATAAGGTTACCCCTAATGAGGATGCCGTAAGTGATTATATCAAATGTTTTGACCGCCTGTTTGATGTAGTTGATTATTTTGTGGTGAACGTAAGCTCGCCCAATACGCCTGGTCTGCGCGCGCTGCAGGAAAAGGGGCCTTTAATGGAAATCCTGAACACCCTACAGCAACGCAATAATAAAAATGGTATCAGCAGACCCATTCTCTTAAAAATAGCACCTGATTTGACCGATTCGCAGCTGGATGATATTGTAGATATTGTACAGCAAACAGGTATAGCCGGGGTAATTGCCACCAATACCACTATCAGCAGGGAAAATTTATCATCGCCATTAAAAGAGGAAACCGGCGGACTGAGCGGCAAACCACTTACTAAACGTTCAACCGAAGTAATAGCTTATCTGCACAAAAAATCAAACGGTTCATTCCCAATTATTGGGGTAGGGGGCATTCATTCTGCCGAAGATGCCATTGAAAAGCTGAATGCAGGTGCATCATTGGTACAGCTTTATACTGGTTTTATTTATGAAGGGCCGGGATTGATTGGCAGGATCAATAAGAAACTTCTGAACCATGATTTTTAGGATTTAAAGATTGTCAGGATTTTTCTTTTCGCTCCCCGTTTCCGTGTCCTCACGGAAACGCCAATGTTTTGAACCATGATTTTTAGGATTTAAGGATTGCCCTGAAATAAACATTTTAACGTTACCTTCCCCCGTTTCCGTGTCCTCACGGAAACACCAGTGTTTGTCCGTGCCTATAAAGTATATCCCATCCCTGCATGCGTGCAACCGTGAGGACACGGTCGCCGGGAGGAGGATTTTTTTTCTAAATCAAAATCAAAAGAATTCTCTGATTATGGGGTTTTTAAAGGTCTGATAGATTTTTTTTAATGTCTGTCAATTTGTATGTGGGTTATGGGCTTAGGTATAGAAAATGATCAAGCTCTGCGAAATATTTTATTTGTAAATATCTTGATAAGGCAAAATAAGCCCGCCACGCTCATCACGCCGCCTAAACAAAACATAAACGATCCAAGGCCCGGACCAAAGATAGGTTCGGTATAAGCCAAACCGGCAATAACTGCGCCTACTAAATACAATCCAATGGCGAATAATGCTTTATATCTTGCTTTCCATTTTTTCATTATCGAATATATGGAATATTGCCCTCAATGTATATTCACAAACCTCGAATACAAATCGGTAAAAATATCAAGCTAATCCTCAAATCCTAAAAATCATGGTTCAAAAAAAAGTCCCGCCGGTGCCGGCAGGACTTTAAGTTTTTTCTTCCGAAGAAGGAGAGAATTATTTGCCTAATGCGATATCTAAAGCTGCATTGTTTTTAGCTATCTGGCTGTGTTTTGACTCAGCAGAACGGCTTCCGTATTCCAGGTTAGTAGCCAGTTTAAGGAACTGAACTTCCAAGCGTGAAAAAGTTTTATTTCTCCTGTCTTTTCTTTTTAAACGAGTAACGCCCATTGTCTTGTATTTTAAATATTTTTTAACCCTGAGGTCGGAAGCGGATTCGAACCGCTGTAAAAGGTTTTGCAGACCTCTGCCTAGCCACTCGGCCATCCGACCCTTTTTTAAGGACTGCAAAGATAGTAAATATTTTCAGCGAGCAAATTTATTTGAACGAATTTCTTTTAATTTCTGAACATAATATGGCTGTGGCTATGGCCACGTTTAATGATTCGGCGTAGCCTATTCGCGGGATAGTTACTTTTTTATTTATTAATGCCTGTATTTCAGGGCGCAAGCCATTACCCTCATTACCCATAGCTAGTAGCCCCTCATTACCGAAATTAGTGTCGTATATATTTTCGCCATCAAGCATTGCACCAAATAAAGGGAGCTTTATTTGTGGGAGAGTGATCAATAAGTCACTGTAATGCACGTTTACCCTCGCTAATGAGCCCATAGTGGCCTGCACAACCTTGGGATTGTAAACATCAACGGTATCATCTGAGCAAATAATATCGGTGATGCCAAACCAGTCTGCCGTGCGGATAATAGTGCCCATGTTACCGGGATCCTGCACGCCATCAAGCACCAGCGAAAATTTGTTTTTTAACGAGTTGTAATTTAATGCGGGCCATTTTGGTATTTTAACCAAACCAATTACCTCCTGCGGGGTTTTCAAACTGCTGATCTTTTCAAGATCGGATGATGAAATTTCCTGAAAATTTATTTTTCGGGATAAATTCAGCATTTTTGGAGCAATTTCGGCGGTATGGTATATAGTATCAACCTGGTATGCAGTATTTACAAATTCAATAACCGATTTGTAACCCTCAACCAGGAACAATCCGTGCTCTTTACGGAATTTTTTTTGTTGTAAGGACTTTAATAAACTGATCTGTGATTTTGAAAGCATATACTAAACCTGCTGTTTACCGCCTTACAATATTAAGTATTTTGCTGATTATTATCGGTTCTGGCTGTAGCATTACCCGCGGTATCCGTAAAGACCAGGCGCTCGTGCGTAAAATTACTATAAAAGGTATTGACGAAGAATTTGCCGAAACTGCTGTGAATTATGTAGATAAAGAACAGCAGCCTAATAACTGGCTCAACTTGCAGTTATATTACACCTTTAGTAACAAAGGGAAAAAAAATATTGGCGAAGCGCCTGTTGTTGTAGATAGCAACCTGATTGAGTACTCCCGGGTACAAATGGAAAAATATATTCGTAGCCGTGGTTATCTTAAAGCGAAAGTTGCTGATAGCGTGATCATAAAAAAGCAAAAAGCCGAGTTGGTTTTTACAGCCAATGAAGGCCCCATGTTCCGCATTCGCAAGTTTACCGATAGCATTGCCGACAATAACGTTAAGGGGTTGTATAATGGTAACCGCAACAGGATCTCACACATACAACCGGGAGGCAGGTTTGATACCGATAGTTTGGCTTACGATCGGGATCAGCTTTACTTGCTGATGAAGCATAATGGCTATTACGATTTCTACAGGCAGTACATCAATTTTACCTACGACTCCACCTTTAACAGCAGTGTGGTTGATGTGAAAATGATTATCGATAACCCGGCTGGTAAAACACAGCATCCGGTTTATACCATCAACAATACATTAATTACGATATCTAACAGTCAGGGACGTACTAACGGTAAGGCCGACACTATACAGGTTGACTCGCAATTCAGGTTTGTTGATTACTCAAAAAGGTTTAAGCCCAGAGTTGTAACCGATTATGTTTTTCAGAAGAAGGGCGAAATTTATGATATTGATAAGCAAACACGAACTACAACACGCTTATCTGAGCTAAATGTATTCAGGAACGTACCTAACCCTGTTTACGAAAAATTGAAGGATAGCTCCAACAGGCTCAACACAAGGATAGATATTGTGCCCCTGAAACGCATGAGCGACCGTGTTGAGGGCGAGGTGCTTTTTAGTGGGGGGCGCTTTGGCTATAACGTGGGCAATACTTTTACCGACAGGAATTTGTTTAAACAGGCCGCCATATTACAGTTAAAGGTTAACTGGAGCATCCTTTTTGATAATGGTAACAGCGTTGGTAATGATCATAGCAGTATTCAAAACCAGGAATTCAGGGTAGGTGCACAGCTTACGTATCCGCGTCTTTTGCTACCATTTAAATTTCCTTTCCTTGGTAAATTCGCAGTTCCGCATACCACGTTTTCGTCAAATTACTCTTTGTTTTTTCAAAAGGACCTGGTTAAACGTGAAAGCCTTATCAACTCCCTCACCTACGATTTTTTTGATACACCCTATAAATCACATACCATTACGCCTATCAACATTGAGTTTTCGAGAGGTGTAATTGATCCGGCTGCTAAGGCTGCGCTGCTTGCCCAAAATAGGTACTCCTATGTTTACCTTATCGGGCGTACCGTTTTTACATCAGGCAGCCAATACACCTACCAGGTTAACGCTATAAAGCTTAACGGTTATGAAAACTTTACCTATTTCCGCGGCAGTTTAGATATTGGGGGGAATTTCCTTAACCTGGTGAGCAATCTCACAAACGCACCTAAAGATACGCTCGGGCAGCATAAGCTTTTCGGATATACTTTTGCACAGTATACCAAAGTTGAACTTGATACCCGCATTTACCGGAACTTTGGTGGCGAAAAACAATTTGTTTTCCGAATTAATCCTGGTATAGGTATTCCGTACGGTAACAGTAACCAACTTATTTTTGAAAAGAACTTTTATGCGGGTGGTGCTAATGATATCAGGGCCTGGCTGCCGCGCACATTAGGTCCGGGGCAATTTAACCGGGGTACCTATTATGGTACTGATGTTAATACCCGCGCGCGTCTGAAATACCTTGATCAGTTTGGTGAGATCAAGTTTATAACCAACGCCGAATACCGGTACCTGTTGGCAAATAACTTTTTTGGCGCAAAGCTAAAAGGTGCACTTTTTGTTGATGCCGGCAACGTATGGCGTTTGCATGACGAGCCCGATAATCCCAACGGGCAGTTTAAACTGAACAACTTTTTAAGTTCAACGGCGGTAGGCATTGGTACCGGGTTGAGGTTTGATTTAAGTTTCTTCGTGTTCAGGCTTGATGCTGCCTTTAAATTTAAAGACCCGCAATTCAGCGGATCTGACCAGTGGGTGTTGATTAACCATGCCGGCGAACTGTTCAATAAAGGCTCGTTTAAAAAAGCATATGAAGCAGCCAATGGCGAAGGTTACAATTTTATGCAGCTGAACTTTGGTATTGGGTTACCTTTTTAAGATTTTAGAGGTTAAAGGCGAAAGGTAGCTGAAACTTTTGCGTCATACATATATGCTTAGATGTAATTTTCGTTTTTTCGCCTTTATTTCATTTTACAGGCCTTTTAGTTTTAACGTTAGAAAAACCTTTAACCTTTCGCCTTTTAGCTTTCACCTTCTTTCTAAAACATATTCTTCAAGCCGTCAATAATGCTTTCAAAAAAGGTTGGGATGCTTAAGCCGTTATGGTAGTTGAAATACAGGAAGATACAAAAGATAACTACGGCAATAATAATGAACCGCTTAAACATGTAAGCCAGCAATACCAGCAACAGTGGTATAGCTATCAACAGCACCCAGCTGATATGGAAAGGGCTTAATTTACTGTCATGCTTGTATATATAGTATAGTATGGCATGTGTGCCGCTATCATTCATGTGTTTAGCATACAGGAAGCTCGAGCGATCGAGTTTGTGGCGATAAAAGGCTGTACCTTTATCAAACTTAAGTTCTTCGGTAAAGCCGTTCATTACAAAGGTGAAAACACCGTTTACGTTTTCCTGTATTACACCTGCGGTATCGGTTGCAACTACGGCAACTTCATCAACTGCAAAGGGGTTTTCTTTAATTACAAAATGGTTTATAGCAGTTTTATCGGCAAATGCAAAGCTGTGTGCCGCTGCAATAAGGCAAAAAATAAGTAAAAGTTTTTTCATGGTTTGATACAAAGCTTCATTATCGATGCTGTAATTATCTGCAATAAAAATAGTGTTTTTTATGGGCTATCGGTTAAGGAAATAAATACTAGCATTAAGTACACCGGCAAAGCTTACCCATAATAAATAGGGTACAAGCAACCATGCAGCAGTACGGTTAAATTTACTAAACCAGTTAATGTTTACTACAATGCTGAACCACAGTAAAATGATCACAATCATGGCTCCGGCTACCTGATGCATGCCGAAGAAAACTATCGACCACGAAAAATTTAAAATAAGCTGAATGAAATATACCGAACGCGCAATGATATAAACGGGCTTACGGCTGCGGTGTTTCCATACAAGATAAGCGGCGGTTGCTATCATGATATAAATTACGGTCCATACCGGCGCAAATAACCAGGGTGGTGGATTAAATGACGGCTTTTTAAGTGTGCTGTACCAGCCGGCAATTTCGGGCCGGGTTACCAGTGAGGCAACAAAGCCAATAAATAATACAATGAGCAGGCTGACGAGGTAGGGCAAAAATTGAAAACGTTTGGTAGATGCGGCTATGGACATAATGTTATTTGAACCTTTAAAAGAAGCATAAGTTTTATTGCGAACGAATAATCATTAAAACTAAATAAAATGAACATTACTATTAGTTAAAGCAACCGTTTTGCAATAAATACACAACGCTTAGGTGGTATTAACAGTTAAATGTTAGTTTAGCCTATATGATAAAAGCCTACAGGTTGTATACCGGCGATGACGGTCACTCGCATATAGAAAAAGGAATGGTTGAATTAGGTCCGCTTAATGAAGCGTTGACCATCAGGTTTCAGGAATCGGAACCGCATGCATTTTATGATTATCATAATGCCCCAACTAATCAGTATGTAATAACCCTTACCGGTACCCTTGAATTTGAAACCTATCCCGGCGAAAAATTTATATTACACCCCGGCGAGATCCTGATAGCCCAGGATACAACCGGTACAGCCCACAAATGGCGCCTGATTGATAACGAGCCCTGGAAACGGGTTTATGTTACCTTTGATTCGGCAAAGCCGATAAATTTTGTGGCAGATCAATAAGAATTGCCGCGGCAATTGTGGATGCACGTAATATTCCTTTTACAAATGCTGATACAAAAGCCAACAAAATTTTAATAGTTACAGTAAATCAGTATTTTCGGCAAATACCTTTATAATCCACAAATGAAAGATACCGAACAAAACTATCGCCGCCATTTTTTGAAGACCGCTGCGGTAGGTACTATTGCCTCAATGGCGATCCCATCTATCGTTTCATCGGCGTTGGCTGCCGAAAAACCGGCAAAGAAATTAACTTTTAACCAGGGCGATGTAGTACTTTTTCAGGGCGATTCCATTACCGACTGGGGGCGCGACCATAGCAAAATAGAACCAAATACTACCAGTGCTTTAGGCTCTGGTTATGCGCTGCTTACAGCTTCGCAATTGCTGCTTAAACATGCTGATAAGGGTTTGAAAATCTACAATAAAGGTATTAGCGGTAACAAAGTATACCAGCTTGCCGAGCGCTGGGATACTGATTGCCTTGCCCTTAAACCAAACATACTGAGCATCCATATAGGGGTAAATGACTTTTGGCATACCCTTACGGGTGGTTATAAAGGCACGATAGAAACTTATATTGCCGATTACAGGGCACTGCTAACCCGCACCAAACAGGCCCTGCCCGATATTAAACTGGTGATCTGCGAACCCTTTGCTGAAAAGAATGTAAAAGCAGTTGATGACAAATGGTATCCAACATTTGATTCATTTGGTAAAGCAGCTAAAGATATCGCTGCCGAGTTCGACGCGGTATTTGTGCCTTATCAATCGGCATTTGACAAAGCCGAACAAACAGCACCTGCCACCTATTGGAACCTTGATGGCGTACACCCCAGTGTAGCCGGCGAAGCCCTCATGGCCCAAACATGGTTGAAAGCTGTGGGAGCGTAGTTTTAAGGTAAAAGGATAAAGGTGAAAGGCAAAAGGTAGCTACAGCTTTGCAAGTGGCTAGCCTGCATTTTTTTACCTTTCTCCTTTCACCTTCCCCAAAAGACCTTTTATCTTTCTGCTTTCACCTCGCCCTGAAAAACCTTTAACCTTTCGCCTTTAACCTTTCGCCTCAAAAACTGTATCTTTGCGCGTAAATGATTGCTATAAATAACCTTACGTTCGAGATTGGTGCGCGGGCCTTATATGATGAAGCCAACTGGCATATTAAACCCGGTGAAAAAATTGGTTTAATTGGTGCCAACGGTACTGGTAAAACCACCCTTTTAAAAATTATTGTAGGCGACTATAAACCTACCTCCGGGACTGTTTCAATGGCTAAGGACCTTACCATGGGTTACCTTAACCAGGATCTGCTTTCATACTCATCTGATAAAAACATTGTACATGTGGCCATGGAAGCCTTTGAGCGCCAGAACCAACTGCATGATGAGATCGAGAACCTGCTTAAAAAACTGGAAACGGATTATAGTGAAGAACTACTAAATAAACTAAGCGATAAGCAGCACGAGTTTGAACTGCTTGACGGTTATAATATCGAATATAAAGCCCACGAAATTTTGGCGGGTTTAGGTTTCAGTGATGACGATTGCAAGCGTAAATTAAGCACCTTTTCGGGTGGTTGGCGGATGCGTGTTATGCTTGCCAAGATCCTGCTGCAGGCACCTGATATCCTGCTGCTGGATGAGCCTACCAACCACTTGGATTTACCATCTATCCAATGGCTGGAAGACTACCTGAAGGCTTTTACCGGCGCTATCATTATCGTATCGCACGATAGGTGGTTCCTGGATAAGGTGATTAACCGTACCGTTGAATCCCGTAAGGGTAAACTGACTGTTTACGCCGGCAACTACTCTTTCTATCTCGAAGAGAAAGCCCTGCGTGAAGAAATTCAACGTGGTGAGTTTAAAAATCAGCAATCAAAAATTAAACAGGAAGAGCGTTTGATCGAGCGTTTCCGTGCCAAAGCTTCTAAGGCAAAAATGGCGCAATCCCGCATCAAAATGCTGGATAAAATGGAGCGTATTGATGACGTGGATGACGATAATCCATCAGTTAACTTCGCTTTCCGTTTCAGTAAGCAATCGGGCAGGCACGTGATCACGTTGGAGGATATTGTTAAGAAATATCCTGCTATCGATATTTTAAATGGGGGTGAGGCGGTAATAGAAAAAGGTGATAAAATTGCCCTCATCGGTGCCAACGGTAAAGGTAAATCAACGCTGTTACGTATCATTGCTTCGGCTGATAAAGATTATACAGGTAAGGTAACTACAGGTCATAACGTAACTACTACGTTTTTTGCCCAGCACCAGTTGGAGTCGTTGCACCTCGAAAACCAGATATTGCAGGAGTTGCAGGCATTCGCCCCAAAACATACTGATACCGAGCTGCGTACCATTTTAGGTTCGTTTTTGTTTACCGGCGATGATGTGTTCAAAAAGATCAAGGTACTATCGGGTGGTGAAAAATCGCGCGTAGCCCTTGCCAAAGCGCTTACTGCCGATGCCAACTTCCTGGTACTGGATGAGCCTACCAACCACCTGGATATGCAGTCGGTAAATATCCTGATCCAGGCGCTTGACCAGTACGAAGGTACTTTCATTGTGGTATCGCACGACAGGTATTTCCTTGATAATGTAGCCAACAAAATCTGGTTTATTGAAGATCAAAAGATCAAAATTTATCCGGGTACCTATGCCGAGTTTGATGAATGGTACGCCAAACGTAAACTGGAACCTAAAGCTGCTGCACCTGCACCTCAGCCCAAAAAGGAAGAGAAAAAGCATGAGCCGGTTAAACAACCACAAGGCGAAAACAAGCATCAGCAATTAAAGAAACTGAACCAGGACCTGGCTAAAATGGAGCAACAGATTGCCGACCTTGAAAAAGAGGTAAAGCAGTTTGAAACCCAACTGGCCGACGATAAGATATACAGTGATAACGCCAAACTGAAGCAAACCAATGCTGCTTACAGCGCCAAACAAACCGAGCTGAAACAAATGCAGGAAAAATGGGAAGCATTGGCAGAGCAGATATTGGAGCTGGAATCGTAATACCCCTCCCAACCCTCCCCTGAAGGGAGAGGGCTTAAAAGGATTATAGCACTAAGGCCGTTATTGCATTGCAATAGCGGCTTTTTTACATAACGTCCCATCAGGGTCTCTCGGAGAGGACCCTGATGTATAAGCTATACAGGTGCGCTCTGCATAGTTGGCGATTGCTTCGTTCCTCGCAATGACGTTTGTTTTATAGTACTTTAACCTCCCACCAGGGTCCGCTTGCAGAGGGCCCTGATGAACAAGAAAGCCGCTATTGCATTATGATGGCGGCTTTTTTATATTCGTTTATCAAAGTTGATACAAACCTAAATTATAAATGATCAACCAATATCGTGGGCTTGCTATTGCCATATTAATAACCAGTTGTATTATTATTGTAGGTATGGGGCATGGAGCAGTGCCGGTAATATTTGCGGAGGTTGTGCTTCCGGTAGCAAAAACGCTTAAGTTTTCATTAATATTAACTAATAATGATGAAAACTCAATTGCAGCGGGGGCTTTGTTTCTTTTAATTGGCCAATTACTGCTGTTTATAAGTACGCACAAATTGAAATTGACAATGCGGCTGGTTGCGCTTGTTATGATGTGGATAGGCTTCTTTTACCTGGTACATAACATATTCACTAATGGCGGTTCAGCGTTCACTTTTGCAACAGGTTCTCCTTTTTTATTTTTGTCAGTTGCATTGTTTAGTTTTGACGTTAGGCAGTATTGGCTGCAGAATAAAACAGATATTGAACAGGAATGAAATTAATGAGGATATTTTTAAGCATGGTAATCTTTACTATGTTTATTCAAACAACCTTCGCTCAATCACCCTATAACAACAACGTTTATTCGCCGGCTATAAAAAGCGTGGAGTTTTATAATACCGCCAAACAGGGTTCATTTCCGGTGATCAATTTAGGATCGGATGAAAAGGTGCTGCTAACTTTTGATGACCTGCGCGGGGGCAGCCGTAATTATTATTATACCATTGAGCATTGCGATGCTAACTGGAATTCATCAAACCTTTCATCTGCCGAGTACCTGCAAAGCTTTACCGACGACAGGCTGTACAACTACAGCTATTCAACCGGCACCATGCAAAAATATACCCACTACGAAATCTCATTGCCCAACAATAACATCGCCCCCAAAATATCGGGTAACTATGTGCTGAAGGTTTATGAAGATGGCGATCAAAACAAAATGGTGCTTACCCGCAGGTTATATGTGCTGGGCAAACGCGTATCGATAGCTGCCGACCTGGTACCTTCGGCTAATAATGCTACACGACAAACCAATCAGAAAATCAATTTTACGGTTGATTATTCGGGCCTTGTTGTGCAGGACCCTGCCTATGCCTTACGTACCTTTATTATGCAAAATGCCCGTACCGAAACGGCGGTGCTTAACGGGCAGCCAACCTATATTCGCGGTACACAGTTGATTTATAATGACGTAAGCATTAATGATTTTCCTGGTCGTAACGAGTTCAGGTTGTTTGATATGCGTACACTCAAGCTCAACTCGCAAAGGGTAGCCAAAATTTATAAAGATTCAACCAACGTGGTAGTGCTGCTTGGCGATCCGGTGCGCGACCAGCCTAACTACATTTTTCAATACGATAACGACGGCAAGTTTTATATTCTGAATAACGACGGCACCACGCCGGCTACAGATGCCGATTACGCGCACGTGTATTTCACCCTGTCAACCAGTAAAAGCCCTAACGACGGAGCGCCGTATGTGGTAGGCCAGTTTAATAATTACCGGCTTGATGATAGCAATAAGCTTCACCCGCTTGATAACGGCAGGTACACCGTAAATATGCTGCTAAAGCAAGGTGTGTACGATTATGAATATGTTTGGGTAGATGCCAAAACAGGGCAGGCCGACGACATCCCATTTGAGGGAAGCCACTTTGAAACCGAAAACGAATACCAGATGCTAACCTACTACCGCCCGCCTGCAGCCAGATGGGATGAGCTGGTAGGTTTCAGGGAGTTGGTGACGAAAAGGTAGACCTCTCCTAAATCCTCTCCAAGGGAGAGGACTTTAAAAACTTTGCAAATAAAAGTCTCCCCCCTTGGGGGAGATTTAGAGGGGGTGCTTATCTTTGCCTCAAAACACTATCTATATGACCGGAAAATCGCCGCAGGAATCATACACCATCATGAACGAACTGGTATTACCCAATGATACCAATACCTTAAACAACCTGATGGGCGGCAGACTGCTGCATTGGATGGATATTGCTGCCGCAATTTCGGCGCAGAAACATTGCAACAGGATAGTGGTTACGGCATCGGTAGATAATGTATCGTTCCAGTCGCCGATAAAGCTTGGCGATGTGATCAGTATTGAAGCCAAGGTTACCCGGGCGTTTACAACCTCTGTTGAGGTAAGGATGGACGTGTGGGCACAAAACATCCCATCGGGCACCAAAGTAAAAAGCAATGAGGCATACTACACTTTTGTGGCTTTAGATAAAGACGGGCAAAAAACTGCAGTGCCCGAGCTGATCCCCGAAACGGATAAGGAGCGAGCCCTGTTTGAAGGGGCGCTTCGTCGCCGCCAGTTGAGGCTGATATTGGGTGGCAAAATGAACCCTAATGATGCTACCGAACTCAAAGCCCTGTTTTTTGGCGATCAGCTGCCACCCAATCTGGGCGAAGAAATAAAGCAGTAACAAATTTAATGGCGTATGGTCTAAACGGTAGTTAAACATTAAAACTACAGCCATGCGATACTTTTTGTGCTTTTTACTGCCACCTGTTGCCATCCTAACCACCGGCAGGATAGGTGCATTTATACTGAATATATTTTTAACCCTGTTTTTCTGGATTCCGGGTGTAATACATGCCATACTGGTAACCAGCGATTATTATGATGCCAAACGTCACCGCCAGCTTATGCGGGCAACAAGGCGCGCAAGGTGGTAGACCGCTGATTTTTTGATTATGTTGATTTCGCTGATTCCCCGCTATCTGCCGTGGGTTTAGCGTAACTTATAGTCATGAAGTGATCTTCGCCCGGGTCATTACTAGGAAAGAGGCAACCCTTCAATTTTGCAGACAATTTACAGTAGCGTTAGCAAATGTGACGCTAGTTTTGCCCTCAATATTTTTAAGGAGTTATTTACCTGCTTTCTAACGGTTAATGGGCTTATCTCCAATATTTCGGCAATTTCGTTATGAGACAGGTTAGAATCCCTGCTTAATTCAAATACCTGTTTCATTTTTGGAGGTAAAGAGCTTACCTCTGCCTTAACCAGGGCAATAAGTTCTTTATTTCTTAAATTTTCGTCTGTGGTAGATTTGCAGGTTTCTTCAAAACTAATTAATGAGGCGATGTAATTAGATTTAACCTTCTCGTGCTTAAAAACATTCAAAACCTTGTTTCGGACAGCGGTGCATAAATAAGCCTCTAAGTTGCCTTTAATCTCAATTGATCTCCTTTGGTTCCATAAATGGATAAAAAGTTCCTGTAAGATATCTTTAGCGGTATCCCTGTCCGGTAATCTTTTATAGGCATGTTGATATAACAATCCGTAATAACGGGAGTGGATTGCCGTAAACGCCGAGATGTCATCTTGTCTTAACAGCGTTATCAAATCGTCGTCACTATGTTTACCGTACAAAGCCATTAAGGTTTTATTGATTCTTAATTTATGAGTGATATTTATTGGTATCTCAACAGGTGAGGCCCGGGACAAACGGATCGCCTGAAACTGGGCGTTCGTTCATCTATGCTATCGTATAATTGTTGTTACAAATTAATAGGACTGGAGTGATTTTAAATGTTAAAGCTCTACGCAATCGTTTGCGTTAATTCAGGGAAATAAGCTTTAACAAAGAGGCGCCTGCCCTCAATGCAAGCCCCATATCGCCTTAATCCACTGATTAAGAACGCTATTTTTAACTGATTGGCAAAGATTTTACTGTCGGGGTAATTAATACGGGCTTTCAATAACAACACTTCGCTGTTATAAAACTCAAAAAACATATTTATGAGCCTTGCTGTGATAAACAAACGTTTGCGTTGAACTTACTTGTGATAAATTCTTATGCCTAAATGCATTGACGATCTCAATCCGCCGACTTGGAATAGCTGAATGTAAGATCAGTTTTCAATGAGCTTTCTTATTGTAATATCAGGTGATATCTTTCCTCGCTCTATCATCTGGTAAATTATTTTTACTTTTTTTATTTTTCATCTACTCCCTCCCCCCGGTAGTAGTTGTATATGGGGTAATAAGGATGATATATCCTTTAACAATTATGCAACCACAAGACATAGAAGATTTAATAGAACGGTATAACAGCGGCATGACTACTCCGGCAGAGAATGCTTTGGTTGAAAGCTGGTATTTGAAATATAAGCATAGCGATCCTTATTTGTCGCAGGAGCAACTGGAAGAAGATCAGAAGGAGAGCCTTGATAAATTGTTGAATGAGATACAGGGAGGGGCAAAAAGGATACAATTATCGCGTTGGGCAATAGCAGCTTCGATACTTTTTTTTATAGCTGTGGGAGGATATTTTTTCAGCATTAACAATAATTACCACCGGCAAATAGCAGTAGCTAAGCCTCAGAAACAGGATGTGGCCCCGGGTGGAAACAAAGCCATATTAACTTTAGGAGACGGGAGTACTATTGTGCTGAATAGCGCAAAGATTGGAAAGCTTGCCCGCCAGGGAAATATCATTATAAAGAAAGCTGCCGATGGACAAATTAGTTACAATGATGTAAGTAGCAGCCACACTTCAAAAAATGAAGTATACAATACGGCCGCTACTCCACAAGGGGGGCAGTACCAATTTATTTTGGCCGATGGTACTAAAGTGTGGTTAAACGCATCGTCATCAATCAAATACCCGGTAGTTTTTAATGGTAATGAGCGCAGGGTAGAACTTACCGGCGAGGCTTATTTTGAAGTTGCACACAATGCCAAAAAGCCGTTCAAAGTTATTTCAAACGGGCAAACAGTGGAGGTATTAGGAACCCATTTCAACATCAATGCTTACAATGATGAGCAGGCTGTTAAAACTACCCTGCTCCAAGGCAGCGTAAAAGTATCAGCCGGGAAAGTGAGTAATATTATAAAACCAGGTCAACAGGCAAGGTTTGATCATGGCTTGATCGATGTTATGAATGTAGATCCGGACGAGGTGGTGGCCTGGAAAAATGGCTTTTTCTTTTTTGAAGACAATAATATTCAGGAAGTAATGCGGCAGCTTTCGCGTTGGTACGGTGTTGAAATAAAATATGAAGGACAATTACCCTCACGGAGGTTTTCGGGCGAAATTTCCAGGAACGTCAATCTATCGCAGATACTGGATATTCTGAGCTTTAAGCAAATACATTACAAAATAGATGGGAAAACAATTATTGTAATGAATTAACACCTGTAATTAACCAATTATTAACCTAAAAATACGAGAACCATATGGAAAGATAAATACACACCCGGCCTTCAAAATTTAGGCCCATTCCCAATAAGGTTAACTAAAAAAAACGCATCCCGAGGGCAATCGGAATGCGGATAAATATTGAGTTAACCCTCCCCGCAAAACGGGAATATGTTTAGTGTCTCTAACTATCTGTTAACCCAACTCAACAAAAGTATGAAATTAAATGCTTTTTTAATGGCCATGCATTGTCCGTGGCCGCGCAAAATGTTATTAGTTATGAAATTGACTACCTTGATCATGTTAGTTGCCCTTCTTGAATGTAGCGCAAAAGTGTATAGTCAAAAAATTAACCTGGATGAAACAAATTCCTCACTAAAAAAAGTACTTAATCAGATAAATAAACAAACAGGATACGTGTTTTTTTATGATTCAAAAGATGTACAGAATAAAAGTGTAACCATTCATCTGAAAGATGCCTCAATTGACGAGGCTTTAAAGGAGTGTCTTAAAAATCAGCCATTAACTTATAAAAAGGTTAATAACAACATTGTTCTTCAGCAAATTGAAAAGGCTGTTGATAATGTGGTTACCAGCTTAAATGTAAGTCCGGTTAAGATAAGCGGGCAGGTATTTGATACCAAAAATATGCCCCTGGCCGGTGTTACCATTGCAGTAAAGGGAAGTCAAGTCATCGCTATATCTGACGCTAATGGTAAATTCAACATTGAGGTTCCGGATGGAAACGCAACACTTGTTTTTTCATTTGTTGGCTATGTGAAAAAAGAATTGCAGGTTACTCCCGGTACGCCTATGCAGGTAAAGATGGAAGCCGACGTAAGTGGGCTTAGCGAAATAGTTGTGGTTGCCTATGGTACGCAGAAAAAGGAAAACCTGACAGGTGCAATAGGTGTAATTAAATCATCTGCACTTGAAAACCGCCCTACATCTTCTCCAGCCAATTTGTTGCAAGGCTTATCTCCGGGTGTTACCGTTACTACACAAGGCAGCTATCCCGGTGCAAGCGCTAATATTAAAATCAGGGAATCTTCCACCTGGCAGGGCGGAACAGATCCGCTATACGTGATAGATGGTTTTGTAAGGGATGCAACAACATTTTCCACCATTAATCCGGCTGATATCGATAATATCAGTATCCTGAAAGATGCGGCGTCAACCGCTATTTATGGTATCAGAGGTGGTAACGGTGTTGTTTTGGTTACAACCAAACATGGCGTAGCCAATAAGACATTTATATCCTACAATGCATCATATACGATGAATAACCGTGAAATTACGCCACGGAGAATGAATGCTTTTGATGCTTATACTTTTGCCAATGAGGCATTTGCCCAAAAAGGTTTGCCGGCAACAGATCCAAGCTACTACACGCCCGATGAATTAGATTACTTCAAAACCCATTCGTACGATTGGTTAAAAGATACCTGGCGTAATCCATGGAATACTTCGCATAACTTAGCGGTAAGTGGTGGTTCGCAAGCAGCCAGGTACTACATCTCGGCAGGGTATTTCCAGCAGGAAGGAGCAACTTCAAATTCCTTCCGCAAATATAATCTAACAGCAAAAGTAGATGGGCAAATTTCCGAACGATGGAGCTATAATTTAAATATCCAAAGTGAATGGAATAACGGAAGCCGTCCGTTTTGGGCCTATGATTATGGGGATTTCAATCTTTCAAACATGTACAACAGGTTGTTAATGGTAAATCCTGGTCGGCCGTCTTTTATTAATGGCCTTCCTGTTGGTAATTTCGACAATACAAATACCGCTAACCTGGCAAATGGAAATGGTGGCTACACCAAACCCTCTGGTAACAATATTACCCCGGTTTTTCAACTGAAATATGATATCCCCGGCATAACCGGATTGTCGGCAAAGGGTACTTTCGCTTACAATACCACTAATAATTACACCAAAGCATGGCGCAATGCCCCTTATATCTATTACTTCCAAACCGGTGGCGACCATAACCACATCGTTACCGATAAATTGGATTTAACACGATCTGGAGGGTACCAGATATTAGATCAGGCCCAGATTTCGGGAATAGGTGCACCTACCGAATTGGAAGAATCGTATTCGCAGTCATCTAATTACCAGCTGGATTTGATGTTGAATTATGAACGCTCTTTTGGCCTTCATAATATCAGCGCATTTGTCGGGTATGAACAATCGGCATATCGTGGCCATTATTCAAACATTTGGGACGATAATTATAATAACCCTAACTATCAGCAAATTAACGGTGGATCAACCAATAGCACCGACTGGTACATCAGGGGCGATCAGAACCAGCCTACCGGCTTTGCCTCTTATTTCGGCAGGGTCGACTACAATTATGCCTCAAAATATTTGCTTGGCTTTACCATGAGGGCCGATGGTTCTTATATTTTCCCGTCAAATAAACGCTGGGGATATTTCCCGGCTGTTTCAGCAGGCTGGAATATCGCCAATGAAAATTTCTTTGCCAATTATACTAAAGTCCTTGATGTCTTGAAGCTGCGTTTCTCTTACGGTATAACCGGTACAGATAATACCGCTCCATGGCAATAGCAACAAACCTACAACTTTAACGCAAACTCAGGTATATATATAGGGTCAGGACTTCCGCCTTCAACAACGCTGGGTTCAACTATCAACCCCAATATTACATGGGAGAAAAATCATAACTACAATTTGGGTTTAGATTTTGGCATGCCCAAAAGAATTCTTACCGGAACTGTAGATGTATGGTACAAAAAAACCACTGATATCCTTGGTGCACGTGTGGCATCAGTTCCCAGCACGGTTGGAGCCAGCTTACCGGCAGTTAATTATGGAATAGCATCGGCACGAGGTATTGAATTGTCCCTTAGCCACGAACGGCACATCAATGATTTTTTCTATCGTGTGTCTGGCAACTGGTCATATTCTGCCAACAAATATCTGAAGGTTGACCAGGCTGCATCAGTACGTGGTTATCAGAATTTGATAGGCCAACCCATTAACGGTGTTATATGGGGATATGTATCCGAAGGAATTATCAGAACACAGCAGGACGTAGATAATATTTTAAAGGCAAACGGCCCTAATTTTACCATATTTGGCAGCAAGCCACAGCCCGGAATGTTGATGTACAAGGACATCAGGGGGCCGCTGGGTACCGATTCGCCCGATGGAAAAATTGATGGGAATGACCAGCAAATCATTTCAAAAAACGGGATACCGCGTGTTAATTATGGCTTCAACTTCACGTTTGGCTGGAAAGGGCTTAACCTCACCACAGTATTTGCAGGCCTCGGACGCTATGATATTATGCCTACCGATGTGTACTACAGACGGCCTTTGCCTGGCAATGATAATTTAACCATCTGGAAAAATGCATGGACTCCGCAAACAGCATCTACTGCCACTATGCCAAGCCCTATTATGACTGATTGGCAAGGCACAAGCAATAGCGAGGTGTCATCTACATTCTGGTTAAAGAACGGCGCTTTCCTGCGGTTAAAGTCCTTAATTGTTGATTACAGTTTACCGGCAAGCTTGCTGGCAAAAATAAAAGTTAAAGCTGTGAAAATCTATTTCAGCGGCGAAAACCTGTATCAATGGAACCATGTAACCGACTGGGATCCTGAACTGGGCGGCGATTTCAGAATGTACCCGGTATTAAGAGGGTTTACTTGCGGACTGAACGTAACACTTTAAAACATTAAACTATCAGATCATGAAACTTAAATTCAATATACTATTCGTTTTATTGGGGATGATTGCTTTAACAATATCCTGCAAAAAAGTATTTGATGTTGATCATCCGGGAGGCCCTATTACGCCGGAGCAGGAATGGGGCAGTCCTGATTTTGTAAAAGGGTATGTAACCAATTTCTATAATATTTTGCCTTCCTGGAACAGGAATGAAGAACTGGCCGGCGAGGCTTTTTCCAGTGGCAGTGGCTCAAATAGCCTTAATTCTTTTCTTAAAGGAACCTATACAAGCCAAAGCGGTTATCCTGACAGGGTTTGGGATTGGGGAAGGGTAAGGTCAATTAATAACTTTTTTGCCAATATTGACAAAAGTAAATCTGTTTTATCTGACGCTGATTATAAAAGCCTGAAAGGCCAGGCATATTTCTTCCGCGCCTATTTATACTACAGGATGGTAAAAGTATTAGGCGGAGTGCCTATTATTACCACGGTTCAGGATCCGACAGCCGATATCAATACTTTGCTGGTAAAAAGAAATTCATCACTTGAGTGTTTTGACTTCATTGGCAAACAGTTAGATAGTGCCGTTAATTTATTGCCGGCTACCTGGGGCTCCAATGATATTGGCCGGGTTACCAAAGGTGCGGCTATGGCAGTAAAAGGCGAAGCCCTGTTGTTAAAAGCAAGCCCCTTGTTTTGCAAAACACCTAATGCCACTTATTGGAGTGATGCCTATAATGCCTTGCTGGCTGCTAAAACCGAGTTAGATGCTGATGGCTATGGCTTATATACCGATAATAGTACAAAACCAAATGAAAATATGTGGTATGATAAGGCCGGGGCTGCAAAAGAAATGATTTTGAGTGTACGCTACCATTATCCCGAAAAAACAAATGGCTTTCAGCAAGGCCAGAGGCCATTAACTGAAACCTCGGGGTTAGCGGGCGTTTGCGACCCAACCTGGGAAATGGTTCAGGCTTATCCTATGAAAAATGGCCTCCCAATCACAGACCCGGCTTCAGGGTATGATCCTACAGAGTTTTGGAAAGACAGGGATCCGCGTTTTTATCAGGCTATTGTCTATAATGGGGCAAGATATGATTTTGCGGATATAACGCCCCGCGTTCAATGGATATTCAATGCGATTGGTGGTGATGACGGATATAAAACTTATAATCTTACCGGCTTTTATTGTCGTAAAGGGATAGACACTACGTTGGGTTCAAGCGTGTGGAACCGCCAGGCTTTTGATTGGCCTATCATCAGATATGCCGAGGTTTTACTTAACCTTGCCGAGGCTGCTAATGAAGTACAGCATCCGGCTGAAGCGAGAACCTATATTATTCAGATCCGCCAAAGGGCTCATATAGCGGCAGGAGCCGGAAATTATGGATTGGCCGCCTCGGTTGGCTCCGATTATCAGGCGACGCTGAATGCTGTTATGACCGAACGGGCGATAGAGTTTGCTTTTGAAGGAAAACGGTTCTGGGATTTAAGGCGCAGGCGGATGTTTAGTGTGCTGAATAACATGGGTACGCTGCACGCCTACGGGCCGTACTTTAACAGCGCGGCCGCATCCTCTCAATATGGTATTGATATTACACAAAGCAACAGCGGGATAGCTTCACAGCTTTCTAACCTGATCGTAAATTCACCTGCTTCGTTTGATCGTAATGCTTTTCTTAAGGCTATTACCAATTACAAATATGAGCCGATAGATCCAAGTGCCACCAGTCAAATCAATATACCTGATGCCTATTATTTCGGCCCTATTGATCCGCAATATATTTTACAAAACAAAAATCTGCAGCAAAATACAGGCTGGGATGGCGGAACCTTTAATCCGGTGATACAATAGGTGCCGAATGTGTTTTATTTTTTAAGTGTACTTCTGGTAATGAGACTACCTGAGGTTTAGTTGAAGGGGCGTCCCTGTATGGTGGTACAGGGCGCCCTCTTTTAATCATTGATCAGAAAGCGGTGCTTAGAAATTGGAAATGCTTTTTAGTTGATTATATATGAGCTTTTATAATATGATAAATAAGTTGAACACACGTTTTTTATTTCTTTTGGTGTTCGGTATGCTGCTGATAATTCACCGGCAATCGAACGCGCAAACCATAACTTTAAATACAAAGTTTGTTACGCTTAGTATAAACAAACGCGGGTTCATTTCCAGTATTAAAGATAAATCATCCCATAAAGAATATTGCCCTGCCGGTAAAGTTTCTGCATTACTTAGTTTGTACAAAGGCGAAAACTATATCCTGCCGGTATCTGCTGCATTTAATACCCTCAATAAGCGGATTACACTACGCTATCCTAATGGCTCAGTAGCAACGGTACAAACTGATGAAAAAGGCGAATATGTACGATTGAAACTGTTGTCGCTTAAGCCTCGAAATGGGGTTGACAATATTGTTTGGGGCCCTTATAAATTAACCATCTCTAAAACAATAGGCGATATTCTGGGCGTAGTAAGAGATGATGATTTTGCATTCGGTATTCTTGGTTTAAATGACAATACCACCAGCGGCCCGCCAACAGGGGGCGACATGTCTTTTATGCACTATTTTATACATTCGCCAGATCCCGTAAAATATCCTTTGCCGCCGAATCTTAAGGAAGGCCAAACTTTTACAATTGGCGGAGATGGAGTAAATGATGTAGCTTTTTATTCACATCCGGAAGAGTATTATCGGATGAATTACGGAAACGGGGCAAAGCTTGAGCCCGCTTTTGGTTCTACTGTTTGTATGCACTCGAGAGACCGGAGAAAAGAACAAATGATACGTTTTCCGGTGTTACCCGATAATCTGGATGGAAAGGCTAATTCGGCCAGGTACCAGCTGGTGCCGCCGGTTGATGCTGATTTCATCGGATCGTCAGTTGCTTTGCTTGCATGCCCCGACTCTATCGGGCTCCGCACTATCGAGCAAATAGTTTTAAAGGAAGGTCTGCCGCATCCGGAAATTGATGGTCAATGGATCAAAGACCCTAAAGCATACCGCCCCGATATTGCGTGGTACGGCGCTCATGACAGCCTGATCACCTATGCACATCAATTAGCCATCAAAGGCGTACAGGATGAAGGATGGGGCGAATATTATCCCAACCCACAAAATCGCTGGACTAACAGAAAAATAAGTTTCAATAACGCAGCTCCCATGGGCATTCCGGAGTATGGCGCATTGATGAAAAAAAATGGGATCAGGTATGGACTGCATACGCTGTGCGAGTTTTTGCAGCCGGACAATAACAGTGATGTAGCCCCGGTACCGAGTGATAGTCTGGCTATTATGCAGCGTACTTCTATAACTAAAGATCTTACCGATCAAGATAGCATTATAACTGTGGCCGACAGGGCCTATTTCAACGAGTACGGCGGATGGGAAGGCAACCATACCAATGTGCTGAAAATAGGGAAGGAACTGATAGAATATAATGGCATTACACAAAGTAAACCTTACACCTTTTTACATTTAAAAAGAGGGCTTTACGGAACGAAAAGAGGAGCTTATAAAAAAGGTGCCACAATAGTAAAGCTACAGCCTAATTGCTATCGTGGTTTTGTTCCTGATATGAATTTGCAAAAAGTATATGCGGCTTATTACGGCAAATGGCTCACAGAAGGCGGCATGGATTATATTGATTTTGATGGCCTTGAGAGTTGTATATACCAGGGACAGGGACAATACTCCTTTAAGCAGTTTTTCAGGAATTTATTTGATACCTACTCGAAAAATGGAGGTAAATACCTGCGCGTGATGGGGAGCGCTGTATGTGAAGGGAACTGGCATTATATGAGTGTTTGTAATGTTGGCGGCGGCAACAATATGTTTAACCCGGTATTGAACCAGTGGGGGATAGAGGGTAAAGATATGCGATATGTTTTTGAGAGCAGTTACTTACCCGCAACATTCGGAATAGTTGATTTGCATAGCGATTGGAGTTTATACGATGCAGAGAACCTGGAAGCCAAATCAATTGGATGGAATGCGACCTATATGCTTGGTTTGAGCCAGCATACTGTTGAAAATTGCCCGGAAAAGAATAATATTTTCAAGGCATACCGCGCCTGGGAAAATGCGAGGGCATTGAATATTTTCACAAAAGCAGTGAAGGAGCAGTTGAAAGATTTAAACTATAAATTTCACCTGGTGCAAAACGGCGAAAAGTCTTTCGTTTTATACCCTGTACGTGAAATCCGTTTTCCTGATCAGCAATATACTGTCGAAAAAAATACCTGCCGGGTAAATAATGAATTTGATGCGCAACCGCTGGATTGTGCAATACGGGTATCATCTACCGAAAAAGACGGGTATGCTGATGGCATCAGGATCACTTTTCAGGATAGTGCAGAACTTTCGATCGACAAAAAAATTACCAATGGTGAATTTATTATCCTGAAGGATAATACTTGCTATGTAGCAGATAAGAACAGAAAGAAGATCGCCGAAATTCCCACTCAGGGCAATTTTACACTTTCGCACGGGCCATCATCAATCCAGGTTAGCGCCCTGCATAATAGCAATCAAAAAGTAAATATGGAACTCCTTGTTTCATCTGTAGGACCGGGTATCGCACTTTGATCATTGAACATGAACTTTAACAAAAAAAGCTGTCTTTCTGCATTCGTAATTTGTACATGTTTATTGGGCATTGCCCATGCGCAGGGAGATAAAAAGCCTATAATTCCGGATTTTTTAAAAGCGGTGCAAGGAAATATGCGTGTAAGCGCCATCCAATACGAGGGTACCAAAGCATTGAATAAATTTGAGTTCGGGAACAACAGCCTCACAACTGACAGTGCACAATGGTTACTTAACTTAACCGCAAAACAGGCAAACCCCGGGGTGCTTGATATCACCGCAGATATTACACTAAAAGAAGGACATGCCGCTGCCACTGCGTTAGAGGTGTCTTTTGACTTCAATAGCTGGAGCAGGAAAAATTATGTTATGGTGCCTGCAAGTATGTATAATGGGAACAGGTATCCTGCTATTGGCAACGGGTACAATCCACCCTATACCAGGGATATGTACTATAACCCCAAAGTACCGTTAACAATTTCAAACAATCCCAGGTTATCGGCAGAACCCAATAAAGCATCACTGGTGCAGTTACAAACCGGCAATGCTGCAACTCCGGCAATGTGCTTTTTTTCACCCTCACTGAAGAAGGGCTTTATCCTGTTGACTACCCAGCAGACCAGGTTGGGCAATAGCGGTCTTACCATTGCAGAAAATGCAAAACAAGATAGTTGCAGCTTCCGTATTTCTGCGCCTGCAGTGCGCAGATTAGCGCCCGGGTTTGGGGATTTTCATGAAAGTGGTGATAAAGCACGCGACTGGAAACCCGGCGACCATGTAAAAATAACGATGAGGGTATATGTATTTGATGCCGGCAGTATCTCCGACTTATTCAAGAAATTCATGCAGGTACGTAAGGATATAACCGGGCCAAATCATCCGCGGAATGTATTGCCTATGAGTGAATTACTCGCTGTAGGTTCGGCAATATGCAGCGGCAATTTTATACATGTTCCTGCCGGCAGTTATTATAAGCCTGAAAATAATGACGATTTTCAGTTGGGTTGGGTAAGCGGCATGATGAATACCTATCCTATGCTGGCGCTTAATAATCCAAAAGAACGTGAGCGTGTGGCAGAGGAGATCGATTTCGTAGTGAATAAACTTCAGGGGAAAAGCGGTTTTTTTTACGGCGGAATAGAAGCAAATGGCCGCATCCTTTTTGAAAAAATGCATCCTGATTTTCCGGAGGGCCAGGCTATGGTACGCAAAAACAGCGATGCTTTACTGTGGCTGATGAAGCATTTGTTGTTGCTCAAAGCGCAGGGTTTTGGAAATGTAATTAAGCCTGAATGGGAATCGGCAGCGAAAAAACTGGCCGAAGCTTTTACTAATACCTGGAAAAAATACGGCGAATTTGGGCAGTACATCGTACCGGAAACAGGCCGGATAGCGGTGTTCAATTCTACGGCAGGAGCAATTGCACCCGCGGGATTGGCTATCGCTGCAAATTACTTTAACCATCCGGAGTGGCTTAAAATTGCTAGGGAAGCTGCAAATTATTATTACCAACGGGATGTGGTAAACCAGGGCCTCACCGGTGGCGACTGTGGTGATATTAGTATGGATGCTAATTCAGAATCGGCATTTGGTTTTTTAGAATCACTGATGGCCTTATACAACGCTACCGGCGATAAAAGTTGGCTAAAGAAGGCTGAGGTAGAAGCGGCGCTTTGTTCAACCTGGGTATTATCCTATGATCCTGTTTTTCCCCCGGGCAGTCAGATTGCAAAGTTGAACAGCCATATGGCAGGGGCAGTTTGGGCCAGCATTCAAAATAAACATTCGGCTCCGGGTATTTGTGAAGCCTCGGGTGATTACCTGTTCAAATTATACCGTGCGACGGGTAACAAATTATATGCAGATTTAATAAGGGATATTCAACACGCGCACGCCGAAGCGGTAAATATGCCCGGCCATTATACTACAAACAATCTCATCGGATCGAGCATGGAACGAATTCAACCCAGCGACGCCGAGGGTAAAGGCAGCGTAGGCAATTTCATAAACACCCGGAACTCGTGGACGGAAACAAATGGTATGTTGATGGCCATTGAACTGCCCGGAATTTATCTGCAGACAGATAAAGGGAAACTCCTGGTTTTTGATCACGTGGACGCATCAATTTTGAAGAAAGATAAGAAATCGACCACACTGCTGGTTAGTAACACTACCAGGTATGATGCCAACGTAGCCATTTTTGCAGAAAGCAGTACCCAGGCTCAGAAGCCGCTGCCGTATACCGCCTTTTTAAACTGGCCTAAGGTGATGGTAAAGGCAGGACAAAAATTACAGTTACAAATCACAGCCGGTAACAAAATTTTGGCTGTTAAAACACTTAACTAAAAATATGACAAACACTGTCGACTCAAAAAAGAGACGGGACCTGGTAAAGGGGATAGGGCTGCTTGCAATATCATTGCCATTAGGAGTAAAACGCGAATCGAACGCTTTGGCCGTGCCGCACGGAAAAAAGCGGGTACTACGCGTAGCGCATATAACCGATGTACATATCCGCCCCGAACACGATGCCCCGGCGCGTTTCGGGCGTTGCATTGAAGAAATAAAGAAACATAAAGTCGATTTTTTTCTAAACGGAGGTGATTCCATATTCGCCGCCGACTACAATAATATTACCCGTGAGCGGGTAAACGAACAGTGGGCGATATGGAAAAACGTTCGTGAAAGATTTAAGGAGTATGAGGTATGGAGTTGTTTGGGCAATCATGATATGTGGTGGGCATGCCCGGACAAATCCGACAGAATGTATGGCAAACCGTTTGTAATAGCTCAGCTTGAAATGCCAGGCCGCTTTTACAGTTTTGAAAAACATGGATGGCATTTTATCATTCTCGACAGCAATAATGACAATGCAGGTTCATTAGATGCCGAACAGCGGAAATGGCTGGAGAACGATCTGGCATCACTACGGCGCGGTACGCCCGTTTTGTGTATGAGCCATTACCCGATTTTGGGCGTAAGCACCATAATGGAAGGCGGTAACCACACCGACGCGAGGTATATCACCGACTTATTTAATAAACACCGCGACAAACCTGTCACTTGCATAAGTGGCCATATACATTTACGTGATGAGGCTGAGTATGATGGTGTTCGGTACTATTGTAACGGCGCACTAAGTGGATTTTGGTGGGAAGACGGCGATAATAATTCGGCTGGTAAATATTACTACCGTGAAACCCCGCCTGGCTATGCCATATTGGATTTGTTTGAGGATGGAAGTATAACTAATCACTATTATCCGCATTCATTCTGATTAGGCATGCTATCCGGATATTATGACTTTAAAAAAATTGAACAAATTGAAAAGAAATAAATGAAAAGAAAGCTGTTTTTTTCGACGATTGCTTTTTGGGGCATCATCAACATCGCAAGCTCACAGGAAACGAATAGTAAATTACCCGCCTGGAAGGAAAATGGCAGGCCGTCCCTTTCTCAGGACTGGCTGATAAACCCTGTTCAGCAAAAAGCTGATGTTTATGCTGATGGCAAAAACATTATTCTGAGTAATGGTTTGGTAAAAAGGACCTTCCGCATTCAGCAAAATGTGGCTTGTATTGATTATAGCAATATGAGTAACGGCCAGCAATTGCTAAGGGCTGTAAAGCCCGAAGCGAAGTTAACTGTTGATGGCAGGGAATATAATATCGGAGGCCTTTACGGACAAAAGGAAAATGCCTATCTGCTGCCCGAATGGGTTAGCGGATTCAAAGGCAATGAAAATGATTTTCAGTTTCAATCCTTTTCGGTAACAGATATTCCTCCTTACATCCGTTGGAAACCGCGAGGATGGGCGCTGAATACTGTTCCCGGCTCTGGTAAAATGCTGTCATTTACCTATAAATCGAATGTTGACGATTTAAAAGATCTGCTTGTTACTGTACATTATGAACTGTATAATAACATTCCTCTTATTGTGAAATGGCTTTCGGTTCAAAACAAAGGAAATAAAACTATAAAGTTAAACAGGGTAGTAAATGAAGTACTTGCAACGGTAGAGGAAGAAAGTGCCGTAGTTGGTTCTCCGGCGCAAATGGAAAAACAGCACGGCCTTTATTTGGAGACTAATTATGCCTTTAATAATTCTATGCGATATGACATCAGTGACCAAACTACCCATTGGAAAGCTGATAGTAATTATACATCACAGGTAAATTATGATTATCAAACCCCTTGTTTATTAGAGGTATACCCGGAAAAAGCTACTGGTATAGAATTGGGAAAGGGGCAGGTCTTTAACTCCGTTCGCACTTATGAATTACTAATGGATAGTTATGACCGCGAAAGACGGGGATTGGCTATCAGGAAAATGTACAGTACTATAGCTCCATGGACAACCGAAAATCCCATCTTCATGCACCTGGTAAGCCGCAATGATGAAGATGTAAAAAAGGCTATAGATCAATGTGCGGCGACAGGATATGAAGCCCTGATCCTCAGCTTTGGAAGCCATTGCAATATGGAGGATAGTTCGGCCACCAATATACAACGCTGGAAAGTACTATCTGATTACGCGCACAGCAAACATATCCTGATTGGGGGGTATTCTTTATTTAGTTCAAGGCGGATCAGTGATGAAGATGATGTGATTGATCCGGTAACAAAAAAGCCGAATGCGGCGGCTTTCTTTGGTCATGCCCCCTGTCTGGGCAGTAAATGGGGACTGGCCTATCTGGATAAATTAAAATACTTTATTAGTAAAACCGGGTTCGACATTTTTGAAAATGACGGCCCTTATCCCGGCGATGTTTGTGCTTCGACTACGCATCCTGGCCATAAAAACCTGGATGATAGCCAATGGCAGCAAATGGAGTTGCAAAAAGGTTTATACCATTGGTGCAATGAGCATGGTGTTTATGTAAACGCTCCCGACTGGTATTTTCTGGATGGCACCAATAAAATTGCCTTAGGCTACAGGGAAGTTAATTTTTCTTTGCCGCGCGATCAACAAATGATCCTGAACCGTCAGAATATTTTTGACGGTACCTGGGAAAAGACCCCCGCCATGGGCTGGGGATTTGTACCGCTTACCCGGTATCAGGGTGGTGGCCCCGAAGCCGTGCTGGAACCGCTTGCTGATCATTTGAAAGATTATGAACAATTGATGATGCAATACTACGGGGCGGGAGTTCAGGCCTGTTACCGCGGACCAAGATTGTACGATGCCGAAACTACCCGGAAGATGGTGGTAAGCGTCATTGATTGGTATAAAAAGTATCGCAGTATCCTTAACTCCGAGATTATCCATCTTCGCCGGGCCGATGGCAGGGATTGGGATGGTTTGCTGCATGTGAATCCGAAACTGGGTACAAAAGGAATGCTCATGCTTTACAATCCACTTAAAGTTGGCATCACAAGAACCATCAAGGTACCCTTGTATTACACCGGTTTAACAAGCTCAGCACTACTCAGGGAGAAAGGAGGGGCGGCCAAAAAGTATGCTGTTGACAGGAAATATGAGATAGAGCTAACCTTCAATATTGCACCCGAAAGTTATACATGGTTTACTATTGAGTAAAATGGGCCGGACAATATCATACTTTGATTTTAAAATGAAATTTTTTTTCTTAATTGGGATATTAGGGTTGTTGGCCAGCATTAATCGGCCGGAAGCCGGCTTTGGACAAATCAAAGCAGCAAAACACTCGTCGGGCATTAATACCAATACTATAGTAACTATGGGATCGTCAGATACCCGCTCTTTCGATAGTAACTGGCTTTTTTCAAGATTTGGCTTACAGCCGGAAGGGACAACAATACCGGAACCTCCCGGATTGGAACAGGTGACTGTAAACGATGCATCCTGGCAAAAACTTGATCTGCCTCATGATTGGGCAATCCAGGGGCCGTTTCGTATGGAACTTGCCGGAGAAACGGGCAAATTACCCTGGAAAGGCATTGGTTGGTACCGCAAGCATTTCAGTATTCCGGAGGCTGATCGTGGAAAAAGGGTATTTGTAGATTTTGATGGTGCAATGGCTTACGCCAGAGTCTGGCTTAACGGTCACTATCTTGGTACATGGCCTTATGGCTACAATTCATTCCGCATGGATTTAACACCCTATTTGAAATTTGGCGGGGAAAATGTTTTGGCGGTTAACCTGAATACTGAAAAATGGGATTCCCGATGGTATCTCGGTGCTGGTATTTACAGGCACGTATGGTTGGTGAAAACAAATCCGGTACACGTTGCGCATTGGGGAACCTATATTACCACGCCCGAAGTTAGTAAAGATGCAGCCACGGTAAAAATGGCTATTTCTGTAGATAACCAGGGGGTAACGCCGGTGAATGCGGTTATAAGTACCAATGTTTACGAACTTGATTCCGCCAATAGGCGTGGCGCAAAAGTAGTTTCCGCAAGCAGATCGGCAATAAAAATAGAAGCCGCAGTAAGCGTTACTGCCAATTTGCAGGCGCTTGTATCCCATCCTAAGCTATGGGATATAGCTTCACCAAACCGGTATATCGCACAAACATCGGTTATTGTAAATGGTAAAGTGGTGGATTGTTATAACACCCCTTTCGGTATTCGCACGCTACAGTTTACTGCAGATAAAGGGTTTCTGCTTAATGGCAAAAGAGTAGCTATACAAGGCACGTGCAATCATCACGACCTCGGCGCGCTTGGAGCTGCTTTTAATCTCAGCGCGTTAAAGCGGCAGTTTAAAATACTTAAAGAGATGGGATGCAATGCCTTGCGCACCTCCCATAATCCACCCGCTCCCGAATTGCTCGAGTTAGCAGATCAAATGGGTTTCCTGGTTTGGGATGAGGCCTTCGATTGCTGGAAGCATGGAAAAAAGAAGCTGGATTATAATAAACTTTATGACGAGTGGAACGAAAAAGACCTGAAAGCGATGGTCCATCGTGATCGCAACCATCCTTCGGTATTTATTTGGTCTATTGGTAATGAGGTAATGGATCAGCGGGATGTGGATATGACGAAGCATCTTGCGGGTGTGGTACGTGCGGAAGATCCAACGCGTCCGATTTCTAATGGCTATAACGATCCCGACGGTGGCCGGGAATCCGGGGCTGTTGTTGCGTTAGACGTTATGGGAGTCAATTACTTTTTTAGTCAGCAAGCTAAATGGGATGCAGATCCACGTTATAAAGACAAGCCTACTATTGGGAGTGAAACATCCTCCTGCGTGTCTTCAAGAGGGGAGTATTTTGGGGAGAAGGAATATCAGGACTGGCAGGTTTCCTCATATGATATAGCTAAACCAGGATGGGGTTGCAGCCCGGATGAGCAATTTAGAACAAATGCTAAATTTCCTAACCTTTTGGGCGAGTTTGTATGGACAGGTTTTGATTACCTCGGCGAACCAACACCGTATGGTTCTGATGAAACAAACCTGTTAAACTTCAGGAACGATCCTTCAAAAAAGGCCGAACTGGAGAAAAAGCTGGAAGAAATGCGACTGCATAATCCGCCTTCGCGCAGCAGTTATTTCGGCATTGTTGACCTGGCGGGCTTTCCTAAAGACAGATTTTATCTTTACCAATCGCACTGGAGACCGGAACTTCCTATGGCGCACATTCTGCCACATTGGAACTGGCCGGAAAAGATTGGCGGGCATATTACGGTGCATGTTTATACATCTGGTGATGAGGCCGAATTGTTCGTTAATGGCAAAAGCATGGGGCGCAAAAAAAAGAGGCCCGGGCTGGATTATCGTTTGGTTTGGGATAGCATAAAATATGAGCCCGGAACTGTTAAGGTGATTGCCTACAAAAACGGTAATCAATGGGCTACGGATATGGTTAAAACCACCGGCGAAGCGGCAAAATTATCCCTATCTGCCGACAGAACTGTTATTGGGCTGGATAATGATCTTGCTTATTTTACGGTTAGGGTAGAGGATAAAGAAGGGCTAACCGTACCGGGGGCACATCCTTTAGTGAAATTCAAAGTAGAAGGGCCGGGCGAAATTGTTGCTACAGATAACGGCGATGCCACCAGCTTTGTATCTTTTAAAAGCCATGAGCGCCCGGCATTCAATGGATTAGCGCTGGTTATTGTCCGCGCAAAAAAAAGAATGAAAGGGAAATTCACGGTGAAGGCCGGTAGCGACGGATTAGAGGGGGCAGCTGTAAGCGTTATAGCAAAATGAACTAATAACCCTTCAGCTATCTTAATTGTTATTTAAAGCCATATCAAAATTTATTTGAATGACCTCAGCAAAAAAATTAATCACATATATCGCCTTTTTTGTTTTAATACAATCGGGCCTGCACGCCCAGGTGAATAACATTGCGCCGAATATTATACCGGCGGTTCATCAATGGCAGGCAGGTAACGGTAGTTTTATTATCAATGCTGCCACGGTGTTTAAATTTAAGCCATCTTTATCAACACAAAAAACCGTTGCAATATTCCTTAAAGACCTGGCTGCGTTGCAAGATAAGGAGCAACAATCCGGGTTACGGGCAGAAAGATCGAAGAATGATATCATTATAAAAATCAAACCAAAGCGTCACTTAACTCAACTCCAAAGGGAATCTTATCACCTGGAAATAAAACCGGACAAGGTTACTATAAAGGCAATGGACGAGGTTGGTGTTTTTTATGCTACCAGGACCTTGCTGCAGTTAATTGAACAGAGTGCCGATAAGCAAAGTATCCCTTGTTATACAATTTCAGATACCCCTGCTTATCCTTTTAGGGGATTTATGCTGGATGTTGGGCGCAAATTTTTCCCGATATCGCAGCTGAAAGATTACATATGCCGCATGAGTTGGTATAAAATGAATCAATTGCAACTGCATTTAAACGATCAGGCTTTTCACGGCCAGCATTATGCGGCTTTCAGGGTCCAAAGTAAAACATATCCTCAGCTAACAGCAACAGATGGATTTTACACACAACAGGAAATCAAAGATTTGATTCAATACGCAGCAGACCGTGGTATAAATATTATCCCGGAAATTGATGCGCCCGCCCACGCCATGAGTATTTTGGATATTGCCCCCGAGCTAAAAAATGAGAAGTTGCAGGATGGGCAATTGGATGTATTAAATCCCAAAACCACCGCCATGATGGAAAAGATCTACGATGAATTTGTGCCGCTATTTCCATCGCCCTATTTCCATATCGGAACTGACGAATACAGATTTAAAAAGGCCACTACAACGGAAGACCGTAAGGCTTTTGCGGCAGGTTTTTGCAACTATATCAATCATTTCAACAGATACATAGGTGCTAAAGGGAAAAAAGTGATGATATGGTCCGGATACAACGAAATGCCGGGATTTACTCCTATTGATAGCAATATAGTGATTGATATGTGGTTGGGCAATAATGCGAAAGAGGAGATTAAAGCCGGGCACCAGGTGGTACAATCAACTGACGGATGGCTGTATATTGTTCCGGGGACAAATTACTATGGCGTAGATAACAAGTTTTTATATGAAAAATGGGCACCTAATGATTTCGGGCCAAACCAGCAGCTAAGCCCGGGCGAGCCTGATTTGTTAGGGGCGAAGCTGCATGTATGGAATGACCTTGGGCCGATGGGTTTTACCTACCATGAAACGGCAGAAGAGGTTGCGGTTGCTTTGCCCGTAATGGCCGAAAAACTATGGGGTAATAAAATGTCACCTACTTTTGATGAATTTATAAAGAGAGTTGATAGCTTGAAAAACGTACCACAAGTAAATGATACAAGGCTACTGGAAGCTCCTAAAAACAGTGATCCAATCATTAATGTTGACTTTAAAGAACATAGTTTACCCGATGCTATTAATAAACAGTTAATAAAACCTTTAAACGGTTATGAATCAAAATCTGTATTAGCGCTTGATCAACATGATTTTGTTCGGCTAAACCTACAAGCCGACGAGTTAGAACAACCCTGGACACTGAGCTTCTGGGTTAAAAAAACAGATACCCGCGATACAACAGCTACGGTGCTGTTCGAATCGCCGTATGGAACAGTTTTTCTGAACCTTAAGGATAAAAAATCAGGTAAGACCGGTTTAGGTATTGCCCGGACTGTTGGCTATAAAGAGTACGCAGGTGAGGGTGAAGATTTTTATCGTCAGATATTTAATAGCATTGTCCCTGTAAATAAATGGACGCAGATAACGTTGACTGGTGGGCATAACACCTGTACCTTATATATCAATGGCAAAGAAACAGAGTCAGTCGAAAAGCAATTCATTTGCCCGCTAAAGACAATAGGAAGCAGCAACGTCCATCTTTCAGCTTCAGCGTTTTTAACCAATATAAAAGTATTCGGCCGGATATTGAAAAAAGATGAAATAATGGCATTGTATTTAAATTCGGAGCCTTTGAACCAATTAAATTGAAAAGCAAATAAAGTATTTACCTGCATACCCGAAGATCTGAAGAAGTTGCTTACCACAGCCGGGGGGGCTATTTGGTCAGGTTTTCTCCTCTGCAAGAAAAACAGGCGAAGCACGAAATTTATTATTGAAAAAAAATATATGCTATTGAATATCAATAGTATTCTTTTTAACTTTCAATACTTAATCTTATCTCGCTATGCTAAGAACAGATCGTCCGGAGCGCCTTGCTTTTTATGAAAGTAGAGCTTATTTGTTAGCGAAAGAGCAGTTGAAAAAGGACAGGCTAAGCAGTACCCAACAACGGGTGTATTTTAATTTGAAAGTTATTAGTTTTCTGATTATTAGATTTTTGACGATTAGTAGTGATAGGTGTACTTATTGCGGAATACCTGTTTCCAACCCCGGCGGCCTCTGTTCGGACAAGGTGTTAATGATATCCGCGTCAAGCGTAACTCACTTTGGTATTACCCCGGTGGGCATACTGAATCGGTGGCAAGCCCAACACTATGCTGGAAGCAATAATAAAACCACTTAAACTTTAATCATATGTCAACTTTACCTGATTTTGAGGTTTGCGGCAACAGCACTACCGCACTCTTTACACTTAAGTTATTCCGCGGCGAAAGAATGGCCCTACTTGGCATGAACTGGAAAAAAGACAAACCGGATCCTGACTTTGTTGGGTTTGCTATTGAATACAAGGAGCCCGGCGGCAATAAATTCTATCCGGTCAACAACCGGTTGAGTTTTCTGCAAAATGATGGGAATGTCAATCCAAATACGCTTTCGAGCCGTTTGTCGCCTATTCAGAAATTCCGCTGGGTTCATTTTCCCTATCATCCGGATTTAAAAGGGCCATACACCTATCGTGTGACACCGGTATTTATGGACGCAACAGGGCACATGAGTTACGGCGAGTTCCAGGAAGCTGCTATAGAGTTAAGTGGCGAAACTTATCCCGGGGTTTTGAATATCGCGTTCACTCGCGGCTTTATCTCGTCCCAGGCTTTCGTTGACCGTTTTCAGAAAGGCGATGAGGCACAACCTTTGTTACCGGCAACCGGCGCAAATGGGCTTGATTTTAAATCGAAAAATCCGCAGCAACAAGTGGCGCTTGCCTGGATGGGGTTTGAAGCCCGCGAAATTATCATGACTTTGTTGGAAGATGCTTTCAATGACCCGCAGGCTGAAGTTAGAGTAACCGCTTATGATTTAAACCTGCCCGATCTGGTAGATGCCCTGGTTAAACTGGCAAAAAAAATAAACGATAAACTGCAAATTATAATTGATGACTCCAAAGATCATGGGGATGACGATTCCTCCGAAACACAGGCAGCCAAAATCTTAAGCGATGCCGGAGCTAAAGTACAACGTCAGAAGGTTGGTAATTTACAGCATAACAAAACTATAGCAGTTCGCGGCGCACAGGTGAATACCGCTATCGGGGGCTCTACTAATTTTTCCTGGCGTGGCTTTTTCGTTCAGAATAATAATGCAGTAGCGGTACATGGTGCAGAGCAGGTGCAATTGTTTTTTGATGCCTTTGATAATTTATGGAATAACAAAAACGATAAAAGTGGTTTTGCAGCTACTGCTTCTGCCGAATGGGCAGAACTCAACTTAAATGGGGTAAATGCTAAACTTACCTTTTCGCCGCATGGAGAAAACAAACAAAAAGTTAGCAATAAATGTCTTGCTGAGATAGCTAATAATATCAGTGCAACACAATCCAGCCTGCTTTTTTCACTGGCTTTCTTATATCAAACAAAGGGCTTGATTAAAAATGCAGTAAAGGCGATTACCGATACACCCGGCCGGTTTGTTTATGGAATATCTGACAAAAAAGTTGGCGGGCTCGATCTTAAAGTACCCGGTGGCAATGAACCGGTGGCTTATCCCGCTGCTTTACTGTCTGATGTACCCGAGCCTTTTAAAAGTGAATCAGCAGGCGGCTCGGGTATTCATATGCACCATAAGTTCGTTGTGATTGATTTTGACCTGCCTACGGCACGCGTGTACACTGGTTCTTATAACTTTTCAGTCGCTGCAGATGAAGACAATGGTGAAAACCTCTGGTGTTTCGATGACCGCCGTATTGCTGTAGCCTATATGATCCAGGCGATCGCCATGTTTGATCATTACGAGTGGCGTGATGCTTATGCTAAAGTACCGGGCGGAAAACTTTATCTCAAAACGCCACCAGCTGCCGGCGGAGCTGCCTGGTTTGATGAAGATTTTTCTGATCCACAGAAAATAAAAGACAGGGTGCTGTTTTCTTAATAGAACAATAACATGGTTTTTCGAACTGAATTCAACTATGATCGCTTAAAAAGAAGCACGTCACAAAGCGTGCTTCTTTTATACCCCGGAAATTTTATAAATAGATACCAGTAACCGGCGGTATTCCGAGAGATTAGCTTACCGCCATTCAATTATAGTGTATATTATTTGATAGTAGTTATCTTATAAAAGCGTTAAAACTACTTTATAAGCTGTTTTTTTCTCCCAGCGCGCTATTAACCAGGCAATAAAGCTCAACGTGAAGATATCGTTATTTTCCGCCTGGTTTAGCAACGTTGAAACTGCCTTTCTGTAGTTTGTTTCAAAAGCCACATCTGGTTTTAGCAGATATTTTTCAACCAGTCTCAAAAATAATAACACGCGCTCTTCCGAAGTTTTCAACAAATACTTTTTATATCGCCGTCTGAAGCTGTTTAGCCGGGACATGGCAAGCTCGATGTTGGAAAACTGTGCCTGGACCAAAATTTCCATTAAATTCTTTCGAATAGTCCATAACATGCCCATTTTTTTCTCGTACCAGGCATCGGTACGCGTCAGTAATGCCAACTGTTTTAAACTTTCCCGGTTATCGCACAAGGCTAAAAACATGGTTAGGCATATTCGTAAATCCTCGATATCTTCGGTTTTAGATGTATACTTTGTATTGGAGAGCGAATTTTGCAACAGTAGGATCGCATCGGCAGCAAAGCCTGTAAAAAACAAGTTGAGCGCAGAGAGTAATTGATGGCGTAGATAAAACAACGAGTAATAACGACCATCTGTTTTCATTAAATCCATCATTTCGTGGAGATAGGATGTACTTTTTGCAAAGCTCTTTCGCCGCAGATGAAAGTTGGCCAAAAAATACAAGATAGAGATATGGTAAAAAAGATAAGATTGTGTTTTATGCGTCTGGTTTTCTATAAATTGATTTGTTCGGTTAACATAGCGCTCTATCAATTCGTAATTTTGCTGTATCGCCGCATATTCGTTCGCTATGAAAAGAATTTGGTAAATGGACTTATAGGTCATGATGTCCTGTACAGAAATTTTGTATTTCCGGATAGTTGTTATCATCAGAGACGTCAAATTAACCACCTTTCCTTTCAGGTGTATCTCCTGTAGTTCCAGTCTTAAAAAGGCGTACGCCATGTTAAGCTTTGCCTCTCGTTGCATTTGCGACTGGTTATATAAGAAGCGTGAGGTCAAGGCTTCGAAATCTTCAGCTTCCGGCAAATGGGAATACTGCAGCTTCAACAACAATAACTCATTTAATAAATTAAACTGTTCCAAATGTTCGGCCAGTCGCTCAGCCTTATCCAAACATTTGAACGCTATCTTAGGCACATCATTTTCTAACAAAAAGCGTCCCACTACAACCAGGCGCAGCGCGTCGTAAGTGTCGGAGTGATTGCTTTCGAAGGTTTTCTGCGATAGGAATAGCAGCAAATTATCCTGTAGCCTTTTACGCAGAGCATGGTAAGCATCTTTGTTTTTCTCCGGTTTGTAGAGCTTATTTATGCCATCTATATCGTCAGTTTCTATTAATTCAAGTAATTGCAGGTTTTTAACATCCAGCCTTTTGTTTTTTTGCTGTAAAAATTGCCTGAAAAGCTTTTTGTCTGTACTATCGAGTAGGTTGATCAACTCCGAAAGTGAGTCCATATAGTTGTGTTGACGAATATAAAGATATGATATTAAAAAATTATATCGTCAGTAATTTTCATAATCTGGTTTTTATAAGCCCGCTTTCCGGCCGACATTTGCTTTCATATTAATCAATAAAACAAAACGAATATGGAACCGCTACAAAACAGAACAGAAGAAAATTCATCCCTGCTAAAACATGGAGACAAGGTTAGAAACCCGTTTAAACCGACTGCCGCATTTATAGGGGCATCCTGGTTTGCCTTATTAACAGGGATGGTGGGATATTGCATCGGCTTATGGAACGCGAGCATGGCATTAAATGAAAAAGGCTATTATTTCACCATTTTATTATTTGGCTTATTCGCAGTAATATCTGTTCAAAAAAGCGTCAGGGACAGAGTTGAAGGACTTGCCGTAACAGACCTTTACTACGGTCTGAGTTGGTTTGCCACTATCGCAGCAATGATATTATTGACGATTGGCTTGTGGAATGCAGACCTGGCCCGAAGCGAGAAAGGTTTTTACGCCATGGCGTTCTGCTTAAGCATGTTTTCGGCTATAGCCGTACAAAAAAACACCCGCGATGCAAAAATGATAGAGGATAAAGAGCTGTAACGTAGCGGTTGCCAACCCGCAGTGTCTTGCCTTGCAAGCCTGCCGGTTTATTCAGATATAAGCTGCTTTGCTAATCGCCTTATTCTTCTTTTTTAACCGTCGTTATTTCTCCGTTACGTTCAATATATACTTTTAAAATCGTGCTCAAATCCTCGGTAAGTGCCGATTTGCGGACACCCTGCATCAAATCTTCATGATTTAGCTGAGCACGCTTCATATTTTGCTCTATGAACCGCCCCTTTTCATACAGCAGGATTTTTTCGCCCTGTATCAGTTTGGCAAATATGTTATGGCTTGTAATAAGCCAGGCAACCCCGCGATGAAGAGCCACAATTACAAAACATGTGATGATGACTGGTATAAATGGCGAAGCCCCAACAATGGCACGGCTTAATACAGCTCCTAATGTTATTGTGATGATATTATCTAACGGGCCACGTACGCCAAAACTCCGGCGTCCCGAAATGCGGATCAGCAATAATGCTATCAGGAACACCGCTGCACCCCGGCTGCTCATCTGGAAGGCATTCAGATCTTTGCCTTCGCCAAATATTTTAACCAAAACATCCATCTTATAATAATTTATAATTGGCTGATTTTGTTTTTATTCCGTCATTGTAGTACACTTATAACAAATCCGTTTTTTTACAAAATTCCCCATAAATGATTTGGAATGATTTAATAAGTGTTTCTTTTGTTTGTATTACATAATATCTTCTTCAAGATATCATGGTTTAATAGCCTATTTCAACAATGGTGTTATAGGTTGCCTGATTGCTAATGTTATTAATGATAAAGTGCGCAACATCGGCTCTCGATATTTTCAGGCAATTTTTAAGAAACGTGTCGATGGCTATCCGGTATTTACCGCTAACGGTTTGGTTTGTAAGTTGCGGAGGGCGGACGATAGTCCAGTCGATATTATTGCTTTGTTTTACCAATATCTCCATTTTACGCAAATCGGCATACATGTACTTTAGTAGTTTTTGAACAACATATTTTTCAATTAGCCTGACATAAAATGGTAGCACAGGACTTATCTCAATAGCGCTTGCCGATATAAGGAACAGCCGTTTTATACCTTTTTGGTCCATCACTTTTAAAACATTTGCATTGCCTTCCGAATACAAAGTTGTTGGTTTATCGGCGCCGAAGCCACCGGCTACACCTATTGCCGAAATTATAGCATCCTGATTTTCAAAATGATCTTCAAAAGTGCCGGGGCGCATAACGTCTCCGCTTACTTTTTTAAGGTTTGGGTGTTCGATTGTCAGTTTTGTCGGGTTACGCAATATTGCCGTAACCAGATGGCCTGCCTGCAATGCTTGTTCAACGCATTGTAGGCCAATACCGCCGTTTGCACCGATAATCACTAATTTATAAACAGGGAAATTTTGCTGGTTTTTCATTTTTTTGCAATTAATTAAATTTAAAAACGCTTAAAAAAACTATACTGAAAAACAGCGCCAGCTGTATTGCAAAAAAGATATTGAGGTTTGTCTTAATTTGGTTTATCTGTTCTGTCAGGTAAGCTCCGTTTTTGTTGACGATGGTTCGTAGCTTTTCGCCCTGTCTTCTGCCAAAAAGAATTCCGTTCAGCATCAGTATTAAAACAATCCCTATTTTTATTCTAAACCATAATTGTTCACCAAATACGCCATGGGTTAGAGCCATCATACCAATGCCTGTTGTAACCAGTAAGGCAGCACCTATCCCAATCAACCTTGATGATCCGGATGTGCCGGCAAGTACGCCTTTTGATTTTGCTAAGTCTTCATCGAAATACTTCCAAAAAATTTTAAAAATAGTAAAGTCAATTATGGTAGTGCCCGCCATAATGGTTAGTCCTGTTAGGTGTAGTACTACTAAAGCCGGTAAAAAAGTTGATGCATTCATTTTATTGATAATTAAATTTTATTGCTTGTTATACCATATGGTACTAAATTAATACAATAATATACCAAAAGGTAGTAAATAGCAAATATTTGTAGTGAGTTTTTTAAATTTGATACCAAAAGGAAGTAACGCGTGAATAAAACAGTTGAATTGGTTAAGCTTTGGGGCGATTATGAGATGCGAAATCCAGATTGTAGTTTGGATGATTTTTTTCGGCATCAGGTAACTGTAATGGCAATAGATGAAAAAAGGGCTGTGCCCGATTGGCAGCTAAGGCCCGGGATAAATGGAAGGCTCATGATTTTGATAAGGCGAATAGCTAAATATCATATGGTTTATTCAAACAAAGCGCTTGAGGGTACGGGGCTCGACCAGATAGAGGAGTTTGGTATATTGGTTACTATTTTTAACCAGGTTAATCCAATAAAATCTGAGGCTATTTACAATAATATAATCGAGCTATCAAGCGGTACTAATATGCTTAACAGGCTAAAAAAACGCGAACTGATAACCGAATATGACGATATTGATGATAAACGTATTAAGCGTTTAAAGTTAACAGCTCTTGGAGAAGATACTCTGGGGAAAGCCAAAGTACGTGTACTTGAAGTAGCGCGAATGATGGCCAGCGCATTGAGTGAAGATGATAAGCAACTCTGCTTTCAACTGCTTAATCCGGTTAGTGAAAAGTTTGACGGCACCTTTCAAAAATTTAAGAACAAAGGTTTTGATGAGATTTTTGAGGCTATGATGAAATAGGTAGTTGGTTTTTGCGGAAAAATGAAGCCGGTGATGCTGCAAGTGTTAATGTTTGTTAAAAGCATGCGGGTTGATAATTTATACGTATATTTAGTTAACCTACTTTACCTGTTAACTGAACCCGTCATGAAAACATTGAAACTTACCTTTACAGTGATATTGACGCTCCTGTCAATAAACCTGTTTGCTCAGCGTGTTAAGGGAATTGTGATTGACAAAACTACCTACCTGCCCGTAGCAAATGCTTTTATCAGCACACCTGCATCAAAAAATATAAGTAACGCCGAAGGAAAGTTTGTACTGGCCAATGTAAAGCCCGGCGATACTTTGGGGATCAATAGTATAGGTTACAAACCATTTAGGCTCGTTATCAGTTTTTTAAAATTCGATACTTTAAGGTGTTACATTACGCCTGATGCAACCGTTTTAAGCGAGGTGAAAATCAGGGCGAAACGTAATGCCAAAGCCGATTCATTGAGGAACAGGAGGGAGTTTGCCTCTGCATTCGCGTATCGCGGTTCAACTATAAAGGATGCGTTTATAACACGTCCGGCTGATCTTGATTTTGGTAAACCCAGCAATCACATCAACGCAGATAAAAGTACTGCAACTATTTTAAGTATTAACCTGCTTTCGGTGATTGACATGCTGGGTAAAAACAAGGCCCCGCAATCAAAGCTGCAAAAGATTTTGCTGAAGGATGAAGAAGATGAGTATGTCGACAGGTTTTTCTCGCCCGAAAAAGTGAGTTCCTTAACTAATCTTAAAGGCGATTCGCTGCAGAATTTTATAAACCAGTATCACCCCGATATAAATAAAGTGAAGAAGATGAGCGATTACGATATGATTAGCTACATCAAAAAAAGTTATAGCGACTACCTCAAATCAGGGAGTAAACAAATGGTGCCGTTATTTAGAAGATAAAATAACGGCACTTTTGTTTACTTATCTGTGTTTTACCCGTAATTAACCCAACGTACGGTTTAAATGCTGTCTTTATCTTTCAATTACAAGGTACTTTTTGTTGCAGCTATAACAAAAATATCTTTTAACCGGCAACCAAAATGTCAATATTTTTAAAATGCGTGGCCTGCGGATCCTTTGACCAGTGTTGGTTTGGCATGTTGGGCAAAATGTGCGGCTATGCCTCTTTCTTGAAAGTTCATTTTCAGTATCTACAATATGCATAACTTGAATACAATTAAACCCATTGTATCCTCATAGCAGGCTTTTATTGATTAATACCCAAAACTTTAAAAAACGTACTCTTTTTTCGGAATAGTTTTTATGAGGCTTTGCTATTATATGGATTGCTCGTAAGCACCGGCGACTTTTTGTTAAACCTATTCCATTCATCAATATTTACCAGGCCGGGAGCAGTTGCATAATGCTTTTTACTTGTAGGGCACGTAACTATAAAACCCTTACGGTTTTGTGCAATTACCGGACGTGCACCGCATTCTTTGCAAGGCTCACAATGGATGTTTGGTTGAATTTGTATAGGTTCTGCCATTACTTTTTTTAAAGGTTAAATAAACTCCAGCCATAAGGCCAGAGGATTTTAATTATGAATTAGGGTTTTGCCTGCGTCGTTACAAAGATGCAAATAATATTTTTATTAAAAAAACAGCAATTTTTGAGGTGTACTTCACAATTATACTGTGTGTTTATTGATAAAAGTGTAAAATAATAGTGAAATTGTGTGAAGATGTGTGTAATCTTGTTTACACTTGGCGGCTTTGGGTTTTGTTTATTAACAACTTTTTTACACTTTGAACTACCGAAATTTTTGCCATGAAAAAAAATGTTTGCTTTCTGTTATTATTAATTTGTACTCAGTTTGCATTTGCACAGCCACCCTCATCTTCAATAAAGCAATGGCAGGATCAAAAGTTTTCTATGTTTATCCATTTCGGGGGTATTTATTCGGTTTTGGGGGGTGTTTGGGATGGCAAACCTGTTACCCGCGGTTTAAGTGAGCAAATTCAGGCTCATGCAGGTATTTACAGCGATACATACGCTAACCTCGCTAAAAACTTTAATCCGGTAAACTGGAATGCCGATAGTATTGCCTTGCTGGCTAAGGCAGCAGGTATGCGCTCTGTTGTGCTTACTTCAAAACATCATGATGGGTTTTGCATGTTTAAAACAGCAACTACTGATTTTAACGTAGTTGATGCTACGCCTTTTAAGCGTGATGTGGTAAAAGAAATGGCCGAAGCTTGTAAAAGGCATGGTTTGAGATTTGGTTTATACTTTTCGCTGATAGACTGGCATTATCCGCAGGCATCGCCTATATCAAGCCATAACTCAGATTATGTAACGCCCGAGCATCATGAGTATAACAAAAAACAGGTAACCGAATTATTATCAAACTATGGAACCATATCCGAGCTTTGGTTTGATATGGGATCACAGAGTCCTGAGCAAAGTAAAGAACTTTATCAACTGGTTCATCGCCTGCAGCCCGATTGTATGGTGAGCAGCCGTTTGGGTAATGATCAGGGTGATTTTGCTGTTATGGGCGATAATCAATATCCCGATTATTCCATTGGGGTACCATGGCAGTCGCCGGCTTCATTTTTTGACGAAACATGGGGCTACCGGTCATGGCAGAAACGCGGCAGTGAGGACGAAAAATATAAGGAAAAACTGGAGAGTCTTATCCGTGTGATTAGCAGGGGAGGGAATTACCTGCTCAATATCGGCCCAAAAGGTGATGGTTCGGTAGTAGGTTTTGAGAAAGATGTTTTATTGAAAATAGGAGCCTGGCTTCACAGAAATGCCGAAGCTGTTTATGGTACCACTGCCGATCCGTTTTTTACAGCATTTAACTGGGGTAATATCACCAGTAAGCCAGATAAACTTTACCTTTTTGTTACCTCGGTACCGGCTGATGGTATTATTACTTTACCTGGCCTTGAAGGTAAGATCAAGGGAGTATCTGTTTTAGGTGAACAACAATCACTTCAATTTAAACAGATGGCCGATGCTGCTGTGATCACATTACCGGCAAATTTTGATAATGAAAAGCAAATTAAAGCTATAACAGTTGATATTGCCGAAGGTTATAAAGTACAACCCGTTCATATTATCAGGAGCAGCTACGGGCATATGGAACTGGATGAACATAATGCTTATAATTATTACAGTTCATCGGGTATTGATTATAACAGTAACTATCAAAGCACGGTAAAGCAAGCCTGGACAATTAAGCCTACCGCAACAGGAAAATATCGTCCCTCAATCAAGTATACCGACGAGGAGAAAGGTAATGTGATTGATCTTGCAGTTAACGATGTTACTACAACAATTAAGCTTGATAACGACAGGCTGATGAAGTACAAGGTTGATACCGCTAAAATTAAATGGGGGCCTCTATATATCACCGGGCCGTATTCAGCTGGTTTGGGCGGCTTAAATGGTATTGCCGACAAAATTGACGTTGCCAAGCCATATACTAACGACCCCGATAAACCATGGCAGCGCATGGATAGTTACAAAAACTGGCAGCTTATTGAGTTGCCTGCCAGAATGGATAATGCCTATTATATTCTGCAAAACATCAGGGTGGAAAAAGGTTTGATTTATGCGCAGGTTAAAATCACAAGCGGAGACGGTATTGTTGTTGTGTTCAATGGCACACAAATGATCATCAATAATAATCCGGACAAGGCCGGATCTGTAGACCATATTATTGGCCTTGATTTAATGCCCGGCAATAACCAGTTACTAATAAAAGTGTTCAACAATTTTAAAAAGAATATTCCTTTTGCTATCAGCCACAGTATCCCGCAAAACATCTACATAAAAGATCTTGACCCTGTAATGTTCGAGGCAAATAAGCTTTACCCGGTGAGTTTAAAGCTGCATGATCCTGCGTCGCCGCATCAAACTTTAAAGCTGCCTAATCTTGAGATTTGGTTTGCGAAAAAATAAGGAACTAAAAAGCAGACTTACGAAGTTCTCAAAACTTCGTAAGTCTTAGGCAAGAAGCCGTTATTTCAACAATACCTTGGTAGCACCGTAACCAAATTTCTCTTTACGGGCATCCATAAAAGTTTGTACTTTTTTATGTCTGCCTAACTGTTTGTGCAGTTCATTGCGTAGCGTACCATTGCCGGCGCCATGTATAAAAGTAATATCGGGTAGTTGATGCACTATGGCTGCATCCAGTGCTTTGTGGAAATGTGCCAACTGAATTTCCATGATCTCAGAACTGCTTAAAAATTGGTAGTCGTCACGCAGTTTTTCTATATGCAGATCAACCTCACTAACCGGTTTCTCGACAACTATTTTTTCGATTGGAGTTTCAAAAAAGCTTTCCTTTAGCTTTTGAGCATCAATAACCAGTTCGGGCTCATCAAGCCTGATCAGCCAGCCGGCCTGGTTAAGTAAGGGGATGTTCTTCTTAGTGGTCGAGAAATCTTTGGCTTTAAATTTTTCATGTATAGCTAAAGGTGCAGGAGGTTCAATATTTTGTTTGGTACTGAATAAAACACTGAAAATAAATTTAGGCCACACCTGCAGATCGGCCAGTTGCGCAGAGTAGATGTTTTCGGTTGATTTTGGTGCTATCACACCTGCAAATTCACCTTTAAATACCTGCTGTTTATCAGTTGTTAAAGTAGCTAATAGCTGAAATGATGTTTCATTAATTAAATGAAAATGCACTACAGAGTTTGCACGGGCATCGGTTACTACGCCAATGTAAACGCCTTTTTGCGCAAATTCAGCAGTTGCTATTGGTTTTTCATCAGTAGTATTTGTGTTTTTTGTTGTTCCTGCAGGCTGATAACCATGTACATAAGTTACTTTACTGGCCAGTACGGGAATCTCAAAGTCATCATCGCCGGTAACGCCTATCATTTGCTCGTCGATGATGCGGGTTACAAAACCTTCCATTTTTTCATCAACAAACCGAACAAAATCGCCTAATTTATATTTCATAATATTATGTTATTACTGTACAAAGTTAATTTATCCGGGCACATCCAGTCTGATAATAAAACTTACTTATTTTAAGGTAAGTTTGATAAGCAATTGTGTGATTAATAGCTTTTAAGAAATGTATCAACCATAATTATATACTTTGAACTTCATACCATGAGCAACAATACCCCTAAAACATTGGATAACGATTTGTTAAAACAGGTATTTGTCCACAACCTCAACCGCATCTATTTTGGTAAATGTTACCTTGATAAACATCTTGAGCATTTGAAGGGCCTGGCTTCGTTTACAGCATTACAGCAGGCGATACAGGAGTTTTGGGACGATATCAAAAAGCAGATACAACGGATGAATAAGGTGTATACCCTGATTAATGAAATCCCGTCAGATAAGAATTGCAACCCTATAAAGTCCATTGTTAAGGATGAGTTTTGCCTGGATGAAGGGCAAACTATACCGGTATTACTGGATATGGATATTATGATGTATCTGCAGCTACTTGAGCATATTAATATAACATCGTGCCATATGCTAATAATGGTGGCCAAACAGCTTAATTATACCGAAGCTCAACAATTACTTACTGAATGTAAAGACGAATCAATTGACAACGACGAACTGTTTACACTTATCAGTAAAGAATATATAGTTGCGAATTAAGCGTATATAAAAAGAAAGCCATCCGCATAGCGCAGATGGCTTAAATGTTAGTTATTTAATACCCCTATTAAAATAACTGATAACAAAGTAAAAAAAAATATATCCGATAGCACAAAATATTTATTCATAAATATTCTTTGTGACAGCTTTGTTACAAAAAGCGACTGATGTAACGATTTATCAATCACTTTTTTATTTTAAATTGTAGGATTAATGCTTCCCGCATATCGTTATTTAGTCCAATTGATTTAACTTGGCAACTGAAATTTAAGACGTATGACCAAAACCATTATTTTATCTGCTTTATCCTGTATTGCTTTTGTACAGGTTAAGGCTCAAAGCCTGTATATGCCCCGCGATATACAAAAAGCATTTAAAAACGAAACCCGCTCGGCCGATGGCCGCCCCGGCAAAAAGTACTGGCAAAATTATGGCCGCTATAACATCAGCATTACGGCCATACCTCAAAACCGCACCGTAAAAGGCACTGAGCAAATCACCTATATTAACAATAGCCCGGATACCTTAAAAAGGCTTAACATGAAGCTGATCCTGAACGTTCACAAACCGGGTGCCGCCCGTTTTGGTGATGCTGCAGCCGATTATTTAACGCCTGGTATTCAGTTTGATAATTTTTCGGTTAATGGGGACGCAAAGAAGGTTCCTTCTGCCTCAACAAATCAGTTTGTAAGCCTTAGCAAACCGCTTTTACCGCATGATTCTGTTAAATTGGATATCGGCTGGCATTTTGAAATTTCCAAAGAAAGCGGCCGCGAAGGCATGATTGATTCTACTACCTGTTACCTGGCTTATTTTTATCCGCGGGTATCGGTATATGACGATTACAACGGCTGGGATAGGCTTCCCTTCCTGGATGCACAAGAGTTTTACAACGATTTTAATGACTATACACTGCACGTTACTGCTCCCAAAAACTACGTAGTTTGGGCTACAGGCACACTGCAAAACCCTAACGAGGTATTACAGCCTGAATATGCTAAACGTTTGCAGGCCTCATTTACCAGCGACTCAACTATTCATGTGGCGTCTGCAGCTGAAATGGCCGCTCATAAGGTAACGGCTCAAAAAGACATGAATACCTGGACATGGACCGCCAACGACATCAGCGATATGGCTGTAGGCATTAGTGATCATTATGTATGGGATGCCGCCAGCGTTGTGGTTGATGATGCAACAAATCGCCGCGCAAGCATGCAGGCTGCTTTTTTAGATAGCTCGGAAGATTTCCATCATGCTGTACAGGCAGGCCGTAACTCATTGGGCTGGCTTTCACATAACTGGCCGGGTGTACCATATCCGTTCCCTAAAATGACTTCGTTTCAGGGCTTTGCCGATATGGAGTACCCTATGATGGTTAACGACAGCCACACTAATGATGTTCGTTTTTCGCAATTTGTGCAAGATCATGAGATAGCGCATACCTATTTCCCTTTTTACATGGGTATCAACGAAAGCCGTTATGCCTTTATGGACGAGGGCTGGGCAACCACTTTTGAATTGCTGATAGGCACATCAGAAGTGGGCAAAGAAAAAGCCGAAACTTTATACAAAACCTTTCGCGTTGACAGGTGGATTCATGATGCCGTAACTGCCGAAGACCTGCCGGTTATCACCCCATCAAGCGAGCTAAGGGGCGGATACGGTAATAACTCGTATGGCAAACCGTCGTTAAGTTATTTTGCACTGAAAGATATGCTGGGCGACGTATTGTTTAAAAAAGCCTTACACGGCTATATGGGCCGCTGGCATGGCAAGCACCCGATACCATGGGATTATTTTAACTCGATGAGCGATATCACCGGTAAAAACCTCGATTGGTTTTTCAACAACTGGTTTTTCACCAATTACTATATTGATTTATCGCTAAAAAGCGTAACCAAATCGGCAGGCGGTTATACTGCTGCTATTAAGAATGTTGGCGGCTTTGTAGTTCCGTTTGATGTAAAGGTTACTTATGCAGATGGTTCGACTGAAAGCATTCATCAAACACCGGCAGTTTGGGAAAAAAATCAAAAGCAAATTTCGGTAGATATCAAAACTACTAAAACCATTAAATCGGTAACCTTAAATGGCGGCATATTTATGGACGCCGATGAAAGCAACAACACCTGGAATAAATAATAAAAATGTTTATAAATAATAAAACCCGGCTATATTGGCCGGGTTTTATTATTTTATGATAGTACTAAATATTATGCGTTTTGTACAGAATTGTTCCAGTCATTAGCTGTTGCTTTAACTTTATCTTTTGCGTTTTCGGCAGCATCGCCGGCTTTGCCTGCAATTTCATCGGCTTTTGATTTAGCTGCGTCAACAGCTTTATCTTTGGCATCCCAAAGATCGCTTACAGTGCCGCTAAACTTGGTTTTAGCTTTATCAATTACATTATTGCTGTAATCTTTAATCTCTCCGGCTGTGGTTTGTGCTTTGGTTTTGGCTGTATCAACCAAATCATTTATATAGTCGGCAATATCGCCCCTTAATTCAGTGCCTTTTTCGGGAGCTAACAATAAACCCAAAGCTGCACCTGCTGCTGCACCTACCAATAGTGCTGCTATAATTTTTGCTTGATCTTTCATGTTCTTTGTTTGTTTTATGTGTAGTCGATTTATGATATTACAGGATAAACAACAACAATGCCAGTTTTTATTTGAAGATAATACCTAAATATTAAGTTTATATACCTGGCAGATTAACAAAAAGCAAAACAATAAAAAAGGCACTCAAAAAATTGAGTGCCTGATAGGCTTAATGATTATATTATAATTATATAACTTTTACATTTACCGCGTTAAGACCTTTACGGCCGTTTTCAACTTCGTATTCAACGGTGTCGTTTTCACGAACTTCGTCAATAAGGCCTGTTGAATGAACAAAAATATCCGGACCGCCATTGCTTGGCACTATAAATCCGAAACCTTTTGTTTCGTTGAAAAATTTTACTGTTCCTTGATTTTGCATTATTTTATTTATTAATGCGGCCAAGGTATGGATAATTTACCGTAATAAAGCAATACCATAACCCTAATTTAGATGTAAACTAAATAGGCCGGGAGACAGCCCGCCGAATAAATGATTAAACATCAGGAATCTAAAATCAGATTTCAACTCATGTAAATGCTTGTTTAATGGCTGAAAACTATGGTTTTAGATGCAAAAACATTCAGTTTTGAGTCAGCGAACTTCGCCGGAGGAATATCACAACAAAATAGCTTCAAAAAGTTTGTCCGATAATTCAGCCACATCCAACATCTCCCATGTATCAAATATTATCCGTCAATGTGTTTAAAGAATATAAGATGCCATCGGAGTTTAGTTTTTAAAAGGTTAAGTTTGCATCCGCATAACCGCGACTGTGGTTTATTTCCCTAAAAATAGAACAACGCAAATGAAGGCCTTTATATTTGACCTTAACGGTACCATGATCAATGATATGCCATATCATACCAAAGCATGGCAATATCTCTTAAATACTGATCTTGGCGGTAATTTTACCTGGGACGAAGTAAAACCCCAGATGTACGGCAAAAATCAGGAAGTATTAGTGCGCATGTTTGGCCCCGATCGTTTTACTACAGAAGAAATGGACAGACTTTCGTACCTTAAGGAACAGCGCTACCAGGACGAATTTTTACCTCACCTGGCACTTTTACCCGGTTTATATGAGTTTTTAGAGAAGGCTTATCAGGCTGGTATCCCCATGGCTATTGGCTCGGCAGCAATTCCTTTTAATATTGATTTTGTACTGGATAACCTTAACATCAGGCATTATTTTAAAGCAATAGTAAGTGCCGATGATGTGGTGTTAAGTAAGCCTCATCCCGAAACCTTTTTAAAAGCGGCGGAATTGCTGGGTACATTGCCCACAGACTGCATTGTATTTGAAGATGTACCCAAAGGTGCCGAAGCAGCTGCCAATGCAGGTATGAAAGCGGTAGTACTTACTACAACCCACCAACTGGAAGAGTTTGAAGCATTGCAGAATGTGATTCATTTTGCTGAGGACTTTACCGATAATTTTATTAATGGCCTGGTGTAATGATCAGTAGGGTTTGTTATTTTATCACTTGTTTTAACGTATTATTGTTCAGAATCCTGTTTATAAACCTGATCCGGACTTTTTACGATGAAACTTAAATTCAGCCTGCTTTTATTTGTTGCCGGTATGATCATCAGCTCGTGCAGTGATCATATTTATGCGCCGGCCATGCACCATAGCGATATTGCTTATCTGCCAAAACCGGTATCTGCCGATGTTGTTAAATCGGCAAATTACATTTCAGGTGCATTGGTGGTTGATGAAAGCCCTAATTACTCGGACGAGTTGGTTAGTGCGCAATTGAATTTAAGCCGTGGGCACGTGTTTGACCACTTTAACCTTGCCTACGGCGCTTTTGGTACGTTAGGAAACTATCATAACAGCGAGCTGCAGCCACAGGACCCCAACTATTTTAAAAATAAGTTTTTCGGCGCGGCAGGAGGGAGGCTGTCAGGCAACTTTTTTGTAAGCGGTAGCCATATCGATTTTCGTTTTATTGGTTTTGAAGCAGCTTACAGCCATGAGTTTGGCGATTATCTTAATTTCAGGAAGGCCGTTACCAATAAGCCGGGCTTTTATACTGATCCGCGCGCCGATCTGTTTACATTAGGTGGTACAACCGAAATTATATTTCATACCAATAAAGTTGCCAATCAGTTTGGTTTCCGGCTTTTCTGGGGCGGCACATTCGGCAACGATAATGTGTACCGAAATAAAAACAGCGATTACGACTACAGGGTTTATAATCCTGGTTTTGTAACCGCTGCTTATTTTATGCAGATTAAAAATTTTATAGGTATTGTTGAAGCCGGTAGCTACGTGCAGCTAAGACTTGGCTACAGGTTTAAATAGCTTATTCAGAATAAACGCTGCCAACTCTGTCGCGCAGGTTATAGCCAGATGCCATTACCTCGCCATAAGCACCCGCTGTACGCACTGCTATCAGATCACCACGGAATGATTCGGGCAGGGTTACATCCTTCTGGAAACAATCTGTGCTTTCACAGATAGGGCCAACTACATCATATTTCAGACCATGGTCTATGGTCCATGGTCCATGGTCTTTTCTGCTTAAGTTTTCTATCTGGTGATAAGCCTGGTAAAGCATTGGGCGTATCAGTTCGGTCATGCCGGCATCAAGGATCAGGAAATTCTTTTTCTGCCCGTTTTTAACATACAACACGCGTGATATCAATGAGGCGCTTTGCGCAACCAGTGCACGGCCAAGCTCAAAATGTACTTCCTGCCCCGGCTTAACATTCAGGAAGTTTTTAAATACCTGGAAGTAAGCTTCAAAATCGGCAATGTTATTATCGGGGTTGTAGTAATCAACACCTAAACCGCCGCCTGTATTGAGTACTTTGATGGGGAAACCGCGGTCTTCAAACCAGTCTTGCATTTCATTGATGCGGGTGCAAAGGTTTTTATAAACCTCAAGGTCGGTAATTTGCGAACCAATGTGGAAGTGGATGCCTAAAAACTGCAGGTTATCACATTTGCGCAGTGCAGCAGCAACATCAGGCAATTGCCATGTATTGATCCCGAACTTGTTTTCATCAAGCCCGGTGGTGATAAAATGGTGCGTATGGGCATCAACATTTGGATTGATGCGGATAGCCACGCCTGCTTTTTTGTTTTTCGCTTTGGCAAGGCCATCGATAATAAAAAGCTCCTGAATAGATTCTACATTGAAGCAAAAGATATCGGCGTCAAGTGCCAGGTTTATTTCCCTGTCTGATTTGCCTACGCCGGCAAATACTACTTTACTTTTATCAAAGCCATGGTCAATGGCCGCCTTTACCTCGCCACCGCTCACGCAATCGGCGCCAAAGCCATACGTTTGAATGGTATCGATAACCTTTGGATTAAAATTGGCCTTCATGGCATAATGCACATGGAAGCCATGCTTTGCAGAAGCATCTCGGCAGGCACTCAGGGTGTTTTTAAGCACCTCCAGATCGTAGTAATAAAACGGAGTTTCTAAACCGTTAAATTTATCTATAGTTTTACTTGTAAACATTGTAGTATATCATCAAATCATGCTGAACTATGCGCCTTGCAAATTGCTTCGTTCTCCGCAATGACGTTTAAATTTAAAATCTCAAATAAATTAATTCCGAAATCGAAAATCCCAGATCCGAAATTAAAACAACCTGTTATGTAAGCTCCTTAAAGTTTCAACCTTGTCTTCGGTTTTTACCAGTAACGACAGGTTGTGATCGCTGCCACCGTATGAGATCATCCTTAAAGGGATATGTTTAACAGCTTCCAGCACGCGCGCGGCATAACCGTGTTTTTCGGCTCCAAAATCACCTACTACACAAATAATAGTTTGGTTTACATCAATTTCTACCGAACCGTAAGCGTTTAGTTCTTTGGTGATATCGCCCAGGTAGGTGGTGTCATCAATAGTAACAGACACACCAACTTCTGATGTGGTGATCATATCGATAGATGTTTTATAGCGCTCAAACACTTCAAACACCTTACGTAAAAAACCGTGTGCCAAAAGCATCCTGCTAGATTGGATTTTGATAGCCGTAATGGCATCTTTAGCAGCGATAGATTTGATCTTATCCTTTTCGCTTGTATTGGTGATCAGGGTGCCTTGCGCTTTAGGATCCATGGTATTTAACAAACGAACCGGGATCTTATATTTCTGAGCAGGGAACACACTTTGCGGATGCAGGATCTTCGCACCAAAATAGGCAAGTTCGGCTGCCTCATCAAATGATAGTTGGGCAATAGGCTGCGTGCCTTTTACGATCCGCGGATCGTTATTGTGCATGCCATCGATATCTGTCCAGATCTGTACTTCTTCACTGCGGATACCGGCACCAATTAATGATGCAGTATAGTCACTGCCACCACGGCGCAGGTTATCTATCTCGCCATAAGCATTGCGGCAAATATAGCCCTGGGTAATAAACAGGTTCACTTCAGGATGTTTATCAAGCAACGGAAACAGGTTTTCGGTAATGTGGTCAACAATAGGTTCGTTGTCCTCATCTGTCTTCATAAAGTCCAAAGCAGGCAGCAGTACCGATGGTACGCCTATCTCCTTCAAATAAACATGATAAAGGGTAGTTGAAAGCAACTCGCCCTGTGCTACAATGATCTTATCTTCAATATGAGTGAACAGGTCATTAGCAAGGTTACTCAGTAATGAAAAATGGTAGTCGATAACCTCTTTCCCCTGGGCTAAAAACTCAGGCTTCGCAAACAATTCCTTAATAAAAATTTCGTACTTATCCTTCAGGATAGTAATCAGCTGCACCGCCTTCTTCTTATCGCCGGCGAGGTATGCTTGTCCAATTTCTACAAGGCTGTTTGTTGTGCCTGATACTGCCGATAGCACCACCACCTGGCGCTCGGCCGGGTTAATGATATCAAGCAGCGCTTTCATCCGGGCGGGGCTACCTACTGATGTCCCACCAAATTTTAAAACTTTCATTTTTATGTTGCTGTTAACCGTATATGAATTGATGTTTGAGCTATCATTTTGCTGATATTCAAGCACCAATATTTGAGGCGCTAAAAATAGTATTTAAAAACGCTTATCGGTAATTTAATTTGAAGAGGCTTGCCCAAATAGTTTCATAAGTAAAAAGAAGGCACTAAAATTATTGGCAGAAAACTTTTTGCTACGCTTACCCTAATAAACAAAAAAGAGGATATCTTCATCGTTTAAGACATCCTCCTTTTTACAAATTACAGCAACCCTTAATTGCCCGGCAATATTTAAAATGGTTGAGTTATAACTGTTGGTTTCCAGCCGGTATTTACACTCACTTGGAATGAAGAGTTTGAAGATGCGCCGGAACCTCCAAACAAATTGTTAATTGTATAAACTACCTGTTGATTTCTATTCAAAAATATCTGACCTAATGTGCGGGCAGTTATAACGCTATTATTAGTACCATAACAGTTGATTTCCGGAGCAAAGTAATTTCCGTGATTAATACTGGATGTGTCGCTGCCTGTATTTACAAATAGGGAGAAATCCTTTTTCCCAATCAAAGAATCTGGAATTGCAACTAAAACAGAAGCTCCACCGTCACCGGTAACAAAGCCCGAGAAAAAATCTCCGAATAAATTATATGAGGGAAGGGAGGGACGGCTACTAAGCCTTATGCTTTTGACGGAAGCCGGTATAGCATCCTTAATTATAACCTTTACCTGGCAAATTACGCGGTTTAAAGTAACTGTTTTGTTGATATCAAATGATTGAACATCCAATCCTCCATTGTAACTAAAACTATCAGGCCATGAATTTGAATAATAAATTCCTCCAACAGAACTCCCTCCCGCATCTACCTGTACATAACCGCCTGAATACAGAGTTCCGTCAGAGGAAGTCACAGTAACACCATCCTTACAACCGAATATATCCAGTATGTAATAATCCGGAGGCAATGTTGTTTTTACTGTACCAAAGCCAATATCACTTTTGCTTTGTATAAATTTATGTAAAATATGCCGCTGATTATCAGTGATGTAGATATATAATTTATCAATAATGCCAGCCAACGATGCAGAATCGGAGACGGCTGTGGCTAATGAACGCATTTTATTGCTGGTTGCATTAGTTATTTGTTGCGTAAAGCCGCCACCACTTACACCTATAGTTACATTGTAGGTTTTTTTATTTGATGTTTCAACCGGTTGTAGTTGTTTATGATCCTTTTTGCAAGACCAGACAAATATGCTGCAGGCAACCAGAAGTTCTATGATAAAATAATACTTTTTCATTTCAAAATAGGTTAAAGGTTTACATTAATGGTATCCCAGCCTGGTTCTATGCTAATATGAAAATTACCCTGGTTATTGATCGCTTTGTCGAATACCGTGCCGGATAATACCGTTTTAGCGTTAGCCATAAACCTGACATTCTTTATGATGATAGGATTGCCGATGAATCCCGGGATACCAACTGCGCCAATATCTAATCTAATCGTATGCAAAACCTGGGGAACGAATACCGCCATCCGTATCTTTACGTTGTGAGTGCCTTTTTCTGCGTAGGTGAAAGCATGACCATGAAGAATTCCATATTTAGGATAAGAGCTATTAATTGCGTATGTAGTGTCCTTTATTAAAATTCCCCCTGTAGGTATAGAGTCGACGATACGGATATTTGCTATAACATTGGGTATGGCATCCTCTATGTTTAACTCCAGTAAGGAACTTATGCGGTTCATTGCCACACTACCATTAACATTACTGCCATTCACTATCACCGTATCGGCCTTATAAAACATATCCAGGCGAGAATCTCTGAAATTAATGTTAGCACTTAAACGAACTGACGCGCCGTTTACAACGCTGTTGCCCAGAAAATAAGCATAATAAGTACCGTTTGGTACCTGGGTGGTAAAGGTGCCAAAATTTGCAGAAGCAGAATCCTGGTTTACCTGTTTTTTTAAATTCCCCTGGCTATCGTAAAGCAAATAGGTTAAATACTTAACGTTTTTAGTCAATGCGGTATCCGTGGAATTCACCGCTAACTTCGACTGCATTGTAGTTAACTTTGGCTTCGTGCTGAAATTCAGCGTGTAAAGCTTGTCGTCTGTTTGCGTCGGGGATTTGTGATCTTTTTTGCATGAAAAAAGTGTAAGTACACCTAATGCAAGCAGTGTTGTAGGTATAACAATTTTCATAATAATAGGTTTTGTATAAAGGTATACTATTTAATTTTTATTTAAATAATATTTTTAAAAAAAATAGCACAAACAATTTGTTTATGAGCAAGTTAGCTATGATTTCACTTCTAAACACCTTAAGGGTTAGTTAATTTTTTTCTAAATTTACAATGATATAATATTGTCAATCCTTCGTTGTTTGCCGGCGGCTCTGTTAATTTTTTTCTAAATTTAAGGTGATATAATATCCGTTTTACGCACTTACTATTAAACACAATGATCATGGCACATGAGATAGTTTTTGATAAACCGGCAGCCCAAAGAGAAGAACTCATTACGGGGCTTTACAAAAGCGCTTTTCCAACGGTGGCGAAATATGTAAGTAAAATGGGCGGCTCTTTTGATGATGCAAAGGACGTTTTTCAGGATGCCCTTGTTATTTATTACGAGAAAACTGTTAACGGTGACCTGCCCCTGCATGCAGGCGAAAAAGCCTACCTGCTGGGTATAGCCAAACATCTGTGGTTTAAAAAGTTTAGGGATGGTAGTAACAATTTGTCGCTTGATAGTTGTGACTTTGATCTCGCTGATGAGGCCAATGAACAGCTATCTACAAATAAGCTTATGCATTACCTGGAAACTGCCGGCAAAAAATGCATGGAACTTTTGAGTGCTTTTTATTACCACAAACTATCCATGAAAGAGCTTGCTGGTTTATTTGGTTACACAAGCGAGCGCTCAGCGACGGTACAGAAGTACAAGTGCATTGAAAAAGTAAGGGAAACAGTTAAAGAACAATCATTAACCTATGCGGACTTCATTGAATGAAATCAAAGAGATAGACGATCATGTGCTTGGACTGGCCGAACCCGATGAGGCGTTGCTGTTTCAAGCTAAACTGATCATCAATCCAGAACTTAAACAGCAGATGGCCTGGCATAAGCAAACCCTTAGCCTGGTGCATCAATACGGCCGCAATAACTTCAGGGCCGAGATTGAAGCCGTACATCAAAAACTGTTCAACCAGCCTGAACACGAAGGTTTCAGGCAAAAGATCATGCGTTTATTTCACAAACGCTAAAAGCTAAATTTTATGAATATCAATCAAAATGAGTTCCGCAAATATGCGGTGGGGCACCGCCGTGTCCAAAGTTTACATGTCGACAGGTTTATCGCACAGGTAAACAACAGCAAAATAAACATGGGTATGACACCCTATATTATGGAGGAGCGCCAGCTCAATATATCGCAAATGGATGTTTTTTCGAGGCTGATGATGGATAGGATCATTTTTTTGGGTACTGCGATAGATGAGCAGGTAGCTAACATCATCCAGGCGCAACTGCTTTTCCTGCAGTCGGCAGATGCAAAAAAGGATATCCAGATCTATATCAATTCGCCGGGAGGCTCGGTATACGCCGGATTGGGGATCTATGATACCATGCAATTCATATCGCCGGATGTGGCTACTATTTGTACAGGTATGGCCGCTTCCATGGCATCTACGTTATTATGCGCGGGTGCTCATGGCAAACGTGCTGCATTGCCGCATTCAAGGGTAATGCTGCACCAGCCATCAGGTGGTGCGCAGGGGCAGGAGTCGGACATTGAAATTGCTGCTATACAGATAGCCAAAATGAAAAGGGAACTTTATGAAATAGCAGCCAAACACAGCGGCCAGAGTTACGAACGGATCCATGAAGTATCCGACCGCGATTATTGGATGATAGCTAAAGAAGCAAAAGCGTTTGGGATGATTGATGAGGTTTTGGGGGGTAGCGAGGATTGAAAAAAATATGTCATTGCTGAGGAGGAACGACGAAGCAATCGCATGCTATACAGGTCGGATATGCTTCTGTGCGATTGCCACGCTATCGCTCGCAATGACATTTTTTTAACACTTACTTGTTCAACGCATCCACCTTATCAAAAAACTCATTTTGGAGTTTAATGGTACTCGTATCGGCCTTGATAGCCTTTAGTGCCTGTATAAAGCTGGCTATTTCGTGTTCGGCTATGAATTTGCCAAATTCGGGTGTGGCCTTTGCGCCTTCGCCCGCGTAGTGATTAGGGTAGGCGGCATACCACCATATAGGGGTATAAACATTGGTTAAATTTAAGCGGTGCTGGTTCTCGCCCGATTGTGATGCTGCCCTGTCCATCTTCATCAGGTCTGGGCGATAGTAAAGCATTGATGCAGTTTCACTTTCCCCGGCATGCTGATCACCCTCAATAGCCGATTTATGCATTTTGCGGTATTGATCTGTGTATTCTTTATCAGCGCCATGTGGGTTATAAAAATATACCGCATAGTTATGGCGCTTGTTAAGCAGCGATTGCATAAAGAACTGAATAAACTCCGGGTTACCACCGTGGCCGTTCAGGATCACTATTTTATCAAAGCCGTTACGGGCTATTTCATCGCAGGTGGCTTCCAGTAAATCCCAGATCACTTTGCTTGGCAGTGCGAATGTTCCGGGTTGGTGGCGTGCTTCGTTAATTTGCCCGTAAAAATAATCAGGGAATACAACAGCATATTCTGATTTAACAGCATGTGCGGCCCACTCACGCACATGGATCAGGTCCGTACCAAGTGGAGAATGAGGGCCGTGCTTTTCCAGGATCCCGATAGGCAGGATACAGGTTTTTGACGATTTTTCGAGTGCGGCAGGGAAATCAGAAGAGACCAACTCGTCCCAACGGGCGGGTATCTGCTGGGCATAGGAATAAGCAGAAAGCAGCAGCGCTGCAAACAGTAACAGGTAAGTTTTCATAAATTATAGGTTTAAGAACAGGTTATGGGAAACTGTATTTGATCCTGAAATTTACAAACTTAAACTATTGCTTTTCAACTCGTAATTTAAAAATTACAATAACATATCAACGGATGTTGGGCAGCGAGTAACAGAAAATCGCCCCCTTTACCTGGTTGTTTTCAACCCAGATGCGTCCATTCATCTTTTCGGTAAAATCCTTGCAGATCATGAGTGCTACGCCGGCACCTTTTTCTTTTTCATTGCTGTACTGCATATTGGCCTTAAAATTAAAGAGCAATTGAAGCTTATCGGGCGAAATGCCTTTGCCTTCATCCTGTACGCAAACGGTTACATCGTTACCTGTCGATGCGCTAACGGTAATGGTTGAGTTATCGGGCGAAAACTTGATGGCATTATGTATAAAATTGCGATGGATGAATTGTACCAGTTCTTTATCGGCGTAAATGATAATAGCCGGATCAACCGTGTTTACAAACTTAAGCCCGCGATCTTTGCCCAGTAAGCTAAAGGGTTGAATAGCCTCATCAATAAGTTCTTTTAACGGTAGCGGCACGGCTTTATAATCAAAGCCAGATAGCTGTTGTTTGATCCATTGCAATATGTTTTCAAAAATTTCTAACGAGATGTTTGAAGAATGCTCCATGGTATCTACCAGTTCCATCAATTCTTCCCGTGTAAAGGAATCGGCATCTTTAAGTACGGTCGCCAGTGTTTTAAGTGCACCTATGGGCTGCCTGAAATCGTGTGCAAGAATGGATACCAGCCGGTTGTTAAATTCATGATCCACTTCCAGTTTATCATTTCTTAGTTGTACCGTTCGGTTAAGTTCTTCAAGTGTAAGGCCGTGCTTTTTTTTGAGGTTGTATAGCCGGTAAGTGAATATTACGGTGATAGCAGTAATTACAAATAAGATGCCCAGCACAATAGCCAGGATCTGCCTGTTTTGACTTCGGATGGTGATAGCTTCAAGCTCCTGATCTTTAAGTGCATAGTCAATGTAATCGACACCCGATGTGTTGGCGAATTTTTCCTCATCTTCATAAAGCTTTAGTAATTTTTCGCTGTAACGCTGTACTTCATCCAGGTTGTTTCGAGCTATATAAATATCATATAATTTTTTTCCGAAAAATTTTTCATAATAATGATAACCACTTTTTTCGGCAATGGAAAGCCCTTGCTTATAATATTTAACAGCTTTTGCTGTATCGTTACTCATATATAAATCGCCAAGATTAATAACTATATCAAGGCTTAAATAAGAAAGCTCCATAGCTAAACCATTGTTAACGGCTTGCTGCAATAACGCTATGCCCCTTTCACGCTCATTGTTTTGCAGGTACAGTAAACCCTGGATCTGATCTGCTTCAACCAGCATCCGGTTATCTTTAAATTTGATCCCTATTTGCCGCGCCTTATCCAGGTAAATTTCAACCGAATCTTTTGGTATCTGCTCAGGGTACAGGAGCAGATAGTTACATAACAGCAGCGACATAATAGAATCACGTTGCAGGGTTTTACCTGTGTTTATAGCGCGTTTAAAAAAATCTATGGCTTTTTTATTTTCGTGGGTTTCATTAAATACCAGACCAATGTTCATTAAACCCTGTACAACGTTTGAGGTGTCTTTTAATTCTTTGTACAGGTTATAAGCCTCATTATAATAACGGAGTGAAAGCTGCAGATTGCCTTTAAGATCATAAACAATACCTATAACATTCAGGGCATCGGCTTTACCTGCTTTATAGCCAAGCCGTTCGGCTATAGTTCTCGCCTTTTTAGCATAACTAAAAGCGCTGTCGATATTTTGCTCATACATAAGCATGCCCAGCCTGTTAAGTGTGTTTACATACTGTAGGCTGTCATGAATTAAAGGAAGGTCTTTTTTAAGTTTATTAACTTCCCTGAATTGGCCAAAACATACAGATACAGCAAGCGACAGTAATACTAAAAAGCTTACTTTTTTTTTCATTAACTAATATTTGAAAACGGGCTAACGGTTCATATTATAGCCTAAAGCTATTATACGGATAAAAAAGTAGTATTGTTGGAGAATGTTAAATAAATAGGTTAGCCTACAGTTGGTTTTAACTGTTGTTCCATGATATCCCCGGCATATTAAACTTTGCAGGTAATATCTATATATGATTAAGTTGAACGTTTTACCTGGAAAATCTATAAGGAATCGGGATTAGGAATGAAATTCATAAACGCCTGGAACTTGGCATAGTAGTTTTGCATATTTAGCTGGTAATAATAGGCACCGCGTTTTGAACCTGCTTTATCTTTATCGGCCAGTTTAATAAGCAAGCCGGTAGCCAGTACTCTTTTACTGAAATTGCGTTTATCAATAGTAGTATTAAACACACACTCATAAAGGGTTTGCAATTGCGGTATGGTAAACTTGGTGGGCAAAAGCTCAAACAGGATAGGGTGCATTGCAGCCTTGTAACGGATGCGTTTGCGGGCCTGCTCAACCATTTCCTGCTGGTCAAATATCAATTTAGGGGCACGTTTAAGCTGAAACCATTCGGCCTGATAATCGTCACTTATCTGGGCCTCATATTTATGGATATCAACCAGCGCAAAGTATGCCACAGATACGGTTCGCTCAATTGGATCGCGCTGAGGCTGCCCAAATGTATATAACTGTTCAAGGTACACACCCTCCAAACCGGTTAATTGCTTTAAAATTCTGTTGGCGCTTTGGTCAAGGCTTTCATCGGGCTGAACAAAGCCGCCCATCAGGCTCCAGTTTCCCTTTTCGGGCTGAAAGCCTCTCTTTATGAGTAAAATTTTTAAAACTTCGCCATCAAAGCCAAAAATGATACAATCAACAGCCAATAATAACCTTGTTTGCTTGGAATACTTGAGCATTTATAATCAGTAATAATTTTATGGTAAAAACAAATATAGAATAACATTCGATATAAGATGGCAAATTTGCTGTGTTATACCGGTTAAAAAAGTATTAATTTACAATAGTTAGTCAAATGTGTAAATTAATTGTGCTTTTTACAATAATTATTAACATTTATTCTTTATTTATTCGCCCCAGGCCGATATTACCAGCATGCGGTTGCCACCATAGTTGCGGTGTTCACACAAATAAATTCCCTGCCACGTGCCCAAAGCCAGCCTGCCGTTACGGATGGGAATGGTTACCGAACTGCCAAGCATCGCAGCTTTGAGGTGGGCAGGCATATCATCAGGGCCTTCGTCATCGTGTAAATAGTCGGGATCATTTTCGGGGACGGTTTTATTGAAATACATTTCAAAATCCTGCCTTACGGTTGGATCGGCATTTTCATTAATGGTTAGTGATGCCGATGTATGCTGGATAAATACCTGGCAAATTCCGGTTTTTAGCTCATGGATTTGAGGCAGGGCATTAACAACTTCGGACGTAATGAGATGGAAACCTCTTTTGCGTTCCCTGAGCTGAAGCATTTGCTGAAATATTTTCATAAATAGTTTGCTTTATAGCGACGTTGCAAACATATCTATAAAGATTGTTCCGGTTTTATTTTTGTACCACTTATAATTTTACCGGTTTTGTAAAGTTTTATGCAATAACAGCAGGATTTAGTTGGGGCCCCTGGTTAATAAACAGCCGGTTGATGAATGCCTTTATTTTTTCAAAAAAGCTTTTTCTGACAGTTTTTTGAATAATTTGAATTTGATCATCATCCGGAGGCTTCGGGTTATCTGCATCCTGCATTTCCTCCAAAACAATTTCACGGATCTCGGGGTCACGGTTTACAATCTCATCCAGTTCGGTGAGTTCGTTAAAGGTGGCGATACCATTTTTTTGCCGCTTAATAAGTATTTCAAAACGGTCCTGGTTGAAAGTTCGCCTTTCCAAATGCTTGCCGTGTTTCATAATATATATAATAATCTTTTATAAGAACTCAAATTAAGTGCCATGTATTTATATTATTGATTGTCAATATTTTAATTTAATACTGCCTTTCGCATTTGCATCATTTTGACACATGGATCGTTCGTTTTCGTGCAGGTAGAATGTATACCTTTATATGAAACATAAGCTTCATAGATAGATGAATATCCTCGCAAAACAAATGCAGGGAATGGCCCCTCTGCTCCAGGTTTTTGATATGCCTGCTGCTTTAAAATTTTACCGTAATGTGCTGGGCTTTGAGGTTATACAAGCCTCGGGCAATGGAGACGACATGGATTGGGTTTTATTGAAGCTAAACAGTATAGAACTAATGCTCAATACCGCGTACGAAAAGGAAAACAGGCCTCCGGAACCCAATGAACAACGGATAGCCGCTCATGCCGACACCTCTCTTTATTTCGGCTATCCCGATATTGATGAGCTATATGGCTATTTATTAAGCAGAGGCATGCACCTTAAAGAGCCTCAAATTACCGGTTACGGCTGGAAGGCCATCTATTTGCTTGATCCTGATGGGTACCTGTTATGTTTTCACTGGCCGGTAGCATAATGTTATAACCGCTCGTAGTGGTCTTCGGGCCCATCGGCTGCGAGAGGGACTGTGCCATAAAAGGTGAGTATTTTGCCTTCTATCTTAAAAAAAGTAATACTATTGGCTGAGGTATCATTGTCGAACATGATCTGTTCATGCGCATTATCATATCTGCGGGTACGGTAGTTACCGCTTTTTATCAGGGTATCCTTGTGCATCCGTTTGTAGGTATCGGCTGTAAAAACAATAATATTGCCATTACCGGCTTGTACGGCAGACAGATCTTTGGGCGGTTCACAATAACAATCGGTGCCGCGATATTCCCACCTGCCAATTAACTGATCATTATTAGGGGTTTTATCTTTTTTACAGCTTAGCAAAACGGCGAGTACGCCAAATAAAAACAGCTTTTTCATACCATAAGGTTTACTTTATATTACGGTATCGCAATGTAAAATGATACAAATTAACTTTGGTTAGTAACAGTTTTAATACACAATTTGCTGGCATCAATTAATTGATAACTTTGGTATAAACCAATGTATTTCCTATACCATCATGAAACAGTATAACTTATCAAGGCGCAGGTTTATCGGTAGCGCAACGCTTGCAGCAGCCGGATTTTTGGCGTTTTCAAAATCGTCATTTGCAGGTGTGATAGCAAGTGGTTCCGACAAACCCAGCTCGCTTATTAACGGTGTACAAATAGGGGTGATCACTTACTCGTTCAGGAGTATGCCCGGTGCTATTGATGATTTGCTGAAGTATTGTATCGACTGTAATATCAACGCCATTGAACTCATGGGTGATGCCGCCGAAGTTTATGCGGGTGCCCCCAAACGTGAGGCTAATGAAGATTGGGCTGCATTTGGTAAAAAAATGGCCGAATGGCGTGCCTCTGCTTCGATGGATAAGTTTAAGGAGATCAGGAAAATGTACCATGATGCTGGGGTAAACATTTATGCCTGGAAGCCCAATGCCCTTGGCCCTAAAAACACTGATGCCGAAATAGATTATGCTTTTAATGCAGGGAAAGCTCTTGGCGTAAATCATGTAACGGTTGAACTGTCCGATGAGGCGCAAACCAAACGTCTCGGTGATATTGCTGCTAAACACAAAATGATGGTAGGCTACCATGCCCACACACAGGCCACCCCAACGCTTTGGGATACCGCCTTAAGCCAGTCAAAATATAACGGTATCAATCTTGATATTGGCCACTACGTTGCAGGTACCAGCAGCAGCCCGGTGCCATTTATTGAAAAATATCACGACCGCATAACCAGCATGCATATCAAAGACCGCAAGTTTCATGATGGCCCCAACCAACCATGGGGGCAAGGTGATACCCCGATAAAGGAAGTGTTGCAACTGCTTAAAAACAACCATTATAAATTTCCGGCCACTATTGAATTGGAGTATAAGATTCCTGAAGGATCAGACGCTGTGAAGGAAGTGAAAGTTTGCCGCCATTTTGCTGCCGATGCATTGGCATAAAACTGTGTATTTAGTTTGTATAGGATATTAATGGCCTGGGTTTTGTAAATTTATGTTTATTTGGACAGCGCTATGAATAACTCAGGTAAACTAAAGCTGGAATGGATTCCGGCCGCTTATGGTGCGATAGATAAAGGCGTTAATGATACATCTGCTAACAAACCAAAGCAGGTATACCCGGTGAACGGAATTTACAAAAGCGGCAATGGGTTTGCCAAAGTATATAAAAGGAAAGTATAAGATGTTATTTTGCCGATGCTCGGCCTAATGGCCTATCTTTATCCAATGGAATCTAAAATATTTTCGTACAAAGTGGATGGCATTGTGCTTACTCCTGTTGATGATCTGTTAAGCCTCAGCCCGGTATTTGATCGTAAGGAATTACTAAACAAACTAAAAGAGCTTTTTAAAGACGATGAGTACAAAGTTGATGACCGTACCCTCGACTATAAAATTAAAGACGGCCAGCTTTATATTGAAGGTGTAGTTACCAAACAAGCTGAGGCAAAGTCGATAGGTTTTATGAGCGGAAAGTAGGTTGTCAATTTCAGCCGTCAATTAATCGCCCTGAAACTGGTAAAAGTTTCTCGGGTAACGGGTTTAGTGTAATATGATTTTACGTGTTGGTACTGCCTTGAACGCATCAGATCTTTGGGAAGTATCGAGAAGGTAACGATATAAATGTCAATAGTTTTCCTGATCAGGTGATGGATTTTGGTAAATTCATCCAGGAATTCCCATCCGCTGAAGGGGTTCATATAAATATCAAGAAAGATAACATCAGGAAGCTCATCCTCATTTTGTAAATGTTCCCTGATGTAGCGGATAGAATATTCCGCATCAGTGCTGTATGTAACAGAATCAAATGCAGGGTATTTGTCCTGCATTCCTTTAATAATGGCAATATCTATCTGATTGTCATCAATATATAAAAGCGTTTTGGCCATTTAGGTTAGATTTAGATCACTACTAATATATAGCTAAAAGCTATATTGGTAAGGGATAATGGCCGGTGCCGATAGCTAATCAGGAGAAAGTGAGAAATATGTGATGTTGGTTAATTATTTGTTTGTTAGTTGCTTGTATTGTGTTTTTCAATCGTTTTCACATTATTGTACAATTTTGTTTTTGATTAATAGCACAGCCCGTATACAATAATTGAACAGAGAGAAGTTATTGTGAAGATGAAATTATATGCAGATGGAACTATTGTTCTACAAAGTGCCAGCAAACGCCAGCAATATCTATAATATTAAACTCTTTACCGTAGGATTCTTGTGTGATTTCGCTTATCCGTATCTTAAGGCGTTGAGGTAATTGCTTATCTATAACCATTTGTCTGAAAGCTGCCACATCGCTCACTTTTACGCTCAACATAAAGTTCTGTGCAAACCCCGGTTGATCGTAACGTTGCAGGATAAAGCGGCAACTATCTTTTTGAAATCCTATATAATCGCCCGAATCCCAATTGATTTTAAATCCCAGCTCCTGGAAAAGTTGTTTAGAGCTTTCAAAGTCGCTGCCGGAGGGAACGAAAGGCTCAAGTGATAAAAATTCCATGTTGTTTAACAGTTGGTAAATATTTGTAAACATAAACAAATGAGGGCGATTAATAATATGATTGAAAAACAGGACATGGCGAACGTGGCTACAAATCTGTATGTTACCTGAAAGCTGGCGTTATTTCAGGTTTGATGCAATAAAATTAATTTGGCTTCGTTATAAGTTTTCCACAAATTGCTGTTTTCGGGCAAAAAAGATCACATACTATATGGTGTAGTTTTTACACCTTAAGCATTGATTGTCAGTTATAAAAGCATCTGGCTTTGTTAAAAAAGTACCACTACAACAGCACTACTTCAATTTATTATCATGTTTTTGCTGTGTTAAATTAAAATTTACTTTTTACTTTTATCTCACCAATTATAATTAAACTACAGTGGGTAAGAGTATTAACAGCAATCATATCCAACAATTGATAGCGGGTGATGAGGCCGCTTTCGATTTGATTTATGAAGCGTATAGCAGCAAAGTTTACCGGCTGGCATTTCGGTTTTTGAAGGATGCGCAACAGAGCGAGGAAATTGTGCAGGAGTGTTTTATAAACCTTTGGACCAGCCGCGAAAAACTGAATGCCCTGGGCGATATCTGGCTATACCTTTATGTTATCGCAAAACGTTTGTCACTAAACTCATTAAGGCAGATATGCCAGTCGCGCGAGTTTTCTGATAAGCTGGTTAACCATATAGCTACCGTTCATAACGATACCGAAGAAGATTTACTGGTAAGCGATCTGGAGCAATTTACCGAACGGATTATTAACAAGCTTCCGCGGCAGCAGCAATTGATTTTCAGGCTGAGCAGGGTAGAGCACCTTACTCATAAAGAAATTGCCGATCAGTTACAGATCTCGCCAAATACGGTAAAAAATCATATGGTTGAGGCCTTGAAAACCCTCAAATCGCAACTGCAATACTCCGATCTTATTTTTATGCTTGCCTTGTTCTTCTGGATCAACTAAAGGCAAACCCCACCTAACCTTTTTTCAATCAAGTCTGTTTACCCTGTAATTTAACGCTGCCGTTGTGCCTCCGGTTACATCGATGGTTACGCCTGTAATTTGGCCAGCCAGGTTTGATGCCAGGAAAACGGCTGTATTGGCAATATCAGCCATCAGAGGAAGCTTCTTAAGCATGGTATCGGCCTCCATTTTTTTGATGATAGGGTCCATAACATCGGGCATGGCATCAATAGCACTTTTAAACACCCGCGAATCAGGTGAACCGCCTGAGCGGATGTTAACTACACGGATACCATAAACCCCGAGCTCGGAGGCCAGCGTACGCGAAAAACTTTCAACTCCACTGCAAGCCGGCCCAAAGCCTCCTGTAAGCGGATAACCTATACCCGCAGGAGTAGCCGTAAGTGATAAAATTACTCCCGATTTTTGCTTCATCATCACCCTGGCGGCTGCTATTGCCGTCATGAAGCGGGTTTGCATGGTGAGGGTAATAGGTTTCACAAAATCTTCGGCTGATATTTCGGTAAGCGGAACGTTTTGCACCACATCAACCCCGACAGCGTTAAAGGAAATATCAACTGCTCCGACGCTGTTTATCATTTGCTGCAAATGCTGATTGATTGCCGCCTCGTCAAATGCATCTACTATAGCTGTTTCGGCTAAGCCACCCAAAGCAATAATTTCGTCTGCTACCTTTTGGATAGATTCCTGGTCGGGGCCGGTTAAAAACACTTTTGCACCGGCGGCTGCTAATGCTTTTGCCACTGCGCCGCCCAACGAACCGCCTGCGCCATATACAACGGCATTTTTGTTTTGGAGTATCATATGGTTAGTTTGTTTAAATATAGCATTTGAAAATGCCAGATTACATAACAAACATAATTGTAAATGTTGTTTTAAAAGAGGGCTAAAGGTGACAAATGAAGGGTTAGTTTATGACAATGCGAGCCAGAGCAAATTGTATACATCAATTTTGCGTTTCACTTATCTCACGTTTACTTTTTGAAAGCGTTGGATTATACCCAAACTGCTTTTTAAAAGCGTATGAAAAATGCGATAGGTTCTCAAAGCCTAATTCAAAGTAAACTTCGGATGGTTTGCGGTTTTGTTCAACTATTTGATAGTGGGCGGTTTGGAGACGCTTTTGAGTGAGCCACTTTTCGGGTGTGTTACCAAATACTTTTTTAAAATCACGTTTAAAGGTAGTTAAACTCCTGCCCGTTAGATAGCCGAACCGCGCAGCGGTGAGATTAAACATATAATTCTTCTCCATAAAATCCAACAGGTCAATTTTACCGGGGCCTTCAAAATGTCCCAGCAAATTATCAACCGATTTATCAATAGATCGTAATACAGCAATGGCTTCAGTTATTTTGATGTTCGCTATTTCTTCAGGCAGATCATCAGCCACTTCAAAATAGGGCATTAAAGATCCAAACAGGCTCTCAAGTAACGGATGCTGATTGAAGTATTTAACATCCGGTGGAACCGGGGTAACATGAACCTGCGGAAGTGTTGCGTAATACCGCTGTAGTGTCTCCTGCGGAAAACAAATGGATATCGATTTAAAAAGCTCTCCGTTTAAAGGCACCTTGCTCATCCTGCCCAACTGGTTGCGAGGCAGCAGAACAATATCCCCGGCATGGAAAATAAATTGCCGGTCGGCCGAAGCAATCCTCATTTCGCCCGATATTACACATACTAATGCATGCCACGGAAGGATCACTTCGCGACTGTAATGCTTTTCCCGCTTACAGGATACGAATACCATTGACCTGCTGGCTGCTCCCGGTTGTTCCATTTGTGTAAAAATAATTATTTAATTATTCCCAATTGTATCAGGCTTTCGGCAGTTGCAACAATCGCTTCTTCTGCAGATCGTGGCGACCAGCCGAGCATGCGTTGGGCTTTCTCGCTGGTAGCGTTCATGTTTTGGTCGAGCATCGGGATAATAGCTTTTGCGGTTGGGTTCCAAAGCGCAGTTAAACGTACTAACCAGTTAGGCACATTTTGAGCTTTAACTTTTTCTGCATAATTACCCATGCGGCGCTTCAGAATTTTGGCTATGTCAATCATCCATAAGCTTTCACCCGAAATAGCCAAAAAACGCTGACCTTTCGCAGCCGGGTTGGTCATGGCGCGTAAATGCAGGTCGGCCACGTCACGTACATCAACCAGGCCGGTATTGATACGCGGAGTGCCTTTTAGTTTGCCAAACAACATGTTTTGCACCAACTGAATAGAATGCGAATAATCGGGACCTAAAACCGGGCCTGCAACTGCAACGGGGTTTACCGTAACCATTTCCAGGCCCTGGCCTTCAGTTTCAATGAACTTCCATGCAGCCTGTTCTGATAGTGTTTTTGATTTTTGATAGGCCGGTATGCTATCGTTTATTGGTGTCCAGTCGGTTTCATTAAATGGGGTAGTACGTCCTTTGTGTCCAAAGCCAACCGCGCCAAATGCCGAGGTAAATACAACCCGTTTAACACCTGCATCTCTGGCTGCTGTCAGCACCCGTAATACACCCTCTCGGGCAGGTATAATCATTTCATCTTCATGTTTATAACCCTTTAGCGGGGTAGGGGATGCTACATGCAAAACATAGGTACAGTCTTTTACAGCTTCCGCCCAGTTTGCATCCGCAGCCAGATTGGCGGCTATGAATGATAGGCGGTCGCCCGCTTCAACGCCGCCTGTTTTGAGCATATCTCGTACTTCAGTTTCGCGGTTTAGTGAACGTACGGTTGTTTTTACCTTATAACCTGCTTCAATAAGTTGCAGGATACAGTGCACTGCTATAAAGCCCGAGCCGCCGGTTACCAGTACCTGTGTATTGCTGTTTGAATTTGTTGTTGTCATTGCATTAAAATTTATAGTGCAAAGTTGCCTCAAATAGCTACAGGCAGGTTTGTTTAAAAGGTCGAATGCGCTTTGTTTAAAAGGCCAATTTATTTATCGGTTACTGGTTGTTGCGCGAATTGGGCCAGTGAAGTAGCCCAACGTACCGAACGCATTTGATTAACCGCAGTATTCAGCAATGCTTTTCCATACATTAATTGGCCATCATAATTAGCCAGGGATATTTCTCCTTTGCCCATTAGTCCAAAAAATAGTTGCAAATCAATTCCTTCCATTTTTTGATCATGTTCATAGTTTGTTGGTTTATGCTGTGCTGCCAATTGAAACATCAGCATCGAGTAAACAATCCGGCAAACCTGCCGCATGGTAAAAAATCGTGCTTTTTTGTATTCGTTTACATCGCCATCAAAATAGGCCGATAAAAACATTTGTTCCTGTTCGTCTGTGTGGACAAAAAAATTGGCCAGATTTGCGAGGTCGATATAGCGGTCGTTTAAATGGGCTGCATCCCAATCAATGATCCACATCCGTTTACCATCACATAAAATATTATTAGGATTGAGGTCATTATGACTGAACACCCTATCCGAATCGGTTAGTACGATACGACTTTTAAGTATAGCGTAATTGACAAAACATTCATCGAATACTGGTCCTGACAATATTTTTTTTTGTTTAAACTGGCTGATCAGTGAATCAACTGTTTCAAACAGCGGTGCCCCATCTACGCCCGATGGTATCAAATGAATAGCTTTGACTATAGCCGCAATCTCAGAGATCAGCTTATCCGGCGTAAAAACAGCGCGCACGGGCTGGCTTTCTATGTAATCGCTGATGGTAATTCCGGTTAGGGTATCCTGATAATGCAATGCTGGGGCAATATTGGCATTAGCGGCAAGCAATAAGTTAGTAGCGCTTAAATTGGGGGGCGACAGCTTTAAAACATACATTTGGCCATCCACTGTTAACTGATAGGTATGCGCCGAAGAAAGACCGCCGGCAAGTGTTGTCACATTATCAATAACAGTAGTACCAAAAGCGGCAAGTAAGGCTGCTTCAACCGCGTCTTTCCTGTGCGGTGGGAACAAAGTAGAAAATTTCATAATGTTTATATCATCTTATATTTCCGCCAAGCATTAACAATAAATCGGCGACAGGAGGAGATTTTTTCAGGTATTCGTCAGGAATAATATCTTCGGAAATTGCGCTGGCCGATGGCAAAGCTTCCTCATAAATTGTTTTGCCTGCATGCGTTAGTTTGGCATAACTTACCCTTGCATCCCGCTCGTTGGCGCCCCGTGTCACCAATCCTGTTTTTTCCATTGGTAATAACAGGCGTGTGATACCTGATGCGGTAAGGCCTATTTTCTCGGCCAGTTCTGTACGGCGTAATTGGCCGCCGGGCGCTTGCTGCAAAAGATGAAGGATCAGAAAATCGTTAAAACCTATCCCATGTACAGTCAGGCCATCAAATTTTCGGGAGATCACTGCCTGTATTTTAGCAAGGTTCATGAGCAGTTTTAAAGGTTGATTTATTGTTGACATATACTTGACTTATCAATGATTATTCAAATATATGAATTAATTGGATATCCCTTTATGTTTAAACATAAGATATTCCGGAAGCCTGATGTGATTCCTCGAAAAGAGAGAATTTATACATTTTTTAAAAATATTTCAATTACAGGTAGTCCTATGCTTTGAGTTGTGTGTTCTATACACAAATGCCCTTCTCCGGGGAATTTGTATATAAACCAAAAACATGAATAACGAAAGGCTCAGGAGTTTACTTGAACAGTATTTTAACAATGCTATAAACGATACCGACCGCGAGGAGTTGCTCAACTATTTGAACAACAATCCCGGCGAGATATTGAGCACTGTTGATGAAGATATCCTGAACCTTGATGGTGCCCCTGAATTTGATAATGACCGCGCACAAAAAGTATTGGCTGATATTAAAGCTGATTCAAGATTCAGGGATACTGTTACACCGGTTGTACCTGTTATCCCTAAAAACAATATTTTTAAATTATACAGTGGTTGGCTGAAAATTGCAGCTGCAGTTTTAATTTTTGGAACCGTTGGGGTTTACTTTGTACAACGGCAAAAAACGGGCGCTGTTAAAAATAACATAGCAGCCAATACCAATGCCAAAATTGTACCGGGCAGCAATAAAGCCATACTTACATTGGCAAGCGGTAAAAGTATCGTACTGGATAGTGTGGCTAACGGTGCCGTTGCCAATCTCGGGAAAAGCCAGGTAAATAAAGTTGCCAATGGCAAACTGGTTTATGACGTGCTGCCAAATGCCACCCACGCGGGGGTTAACACTGTTTTATACAATACACTCACCATCCCGCCGGGGGGGCAGTACCAGGTGGTGCTGCCCGATGGTACACAAGTATGGCTAAACTCATCATCATCATTAAGTTACCCTACCGAATTTACAGGTAATAGCCGTACTGTAAAACTCACCGGTGAAGCCTACTTTGAAGTGGCTAAAAATAAAGACAAGCCTTTTTATGTAGAGATGAACAGCGTACAGGTAAAAGTGTTGGGAACGCATTTCAATATCTCGGCCTATACCGACGATAATGATTTGACTACCACACTGCTTGAAGGTTCGGTACAGATCAGTAAAAACGGTAGCCTGGCTATGCTGAAACCGGGCCAGCAGGCGGTGGTAGGAAGCAATGCTAACGCCATTACAGTTTCAAAAGCAAACATCAACGAGGCAATGGCCTGGAAAAACGGCTATTTCATGTTTGATGATGATAATATCGTAAATATCATGAAGAAGGTATCCCGCTGGTACGATGTAGATATTGAGTACCAGGGTAACTTTATTAACCAGCGTTTCGGCGGTACGTTTACCCGCTCAAAAAGTATAACAGATCTGCTTAAAAACCTCGAACAAATAAGTAACGTGCATTTTAAAATTACAGGAAGGAGGATCACCGTTATGCAATAAATCTACGTTCTCAACTATCCCAACCAATTATCTATCAGCATAAAAAATAAAGCCAGGAGCGTTTCGGACCGCCCCTGACCTAAGCCGTGTTATGGCAATGCCAGATAGTAAAACTAATTGCAGCGATTACAACCACTTATTAATAAACTGACATTCAAATGTATAAAAATTTTACTGCATTTACTTGCGGCAAACATCGTGGGCGCCTATATAAACCTGTGCTTATTATGAAACTGACACTTATTTTGCTAACAGTTACCTTCTTACAGGTGTCTGCCGCAACTTATGCACAGAAGGTTACTTTAAAGGTTAAACAAACAACTTTAAAAGAAGTCTTTGAAGAGATCAGAAATCAAACCAATTATGATTTTCTGTACAATTCTGAAGATATTAAGTTGGCTAAACCGGTAACTGTTGATTTGACCAACGCTACTATAAACCAGGTCATGGACCTTTGTTTAAGCAATCAGTCGTTAACTTATACCATCGACAACAAAACAATTCTTATCCGTAAAAAAACAGCGGCAGAGAGCAATGCCCCTAAAAAGATCAGCGGCAAGGTTGTTGACAGTAAGGGGTTACCCTTACCTGGTGTAACTGTTAAACAAAAAGGTTCTGCCGCCGCAGCCATAACCGATTTAAATGGTAATTATGCTATTAACGTTACAGATGCTAACGCTACTCTTGTATTTTCATTTGTAGGTTTCAGAACTAAAGAAATTGCCCTTAATGGCCGTTCGGAAGTAAGTATTACACTTGAAGACGCCCCGCAAGACCTTACCGAGGTTGTTGTTGTTGCCTACGGCGTACAAAGAAAAGAAACCGTAACCGGCGCTATTACATCAATTGGCACCAAAGACCTGGTGCAGTCGCCGGTTGCGAACCTGAGTAATGCGCTGGCCGGTCGCTTATCGGGCTTAACGGTAACGCAAACCAGCGGTAAGCCGGGTGATGACGGCGCTACGCTTTATGTGCGTGGTGTGGGTACTTATACCGGTCAAACCGCTCCGCTGATTATGGTTGACGGTATCGCCCGCGACAGCTATAATGATATCGACCCTAATGAGGTTGAATCCATCAGTATCCTGAAAGATGCTTCGGCCACAGCGGTATACGGTGTACGTGGTGCAAATGGTGTTATCCTGATCACTACAAAGCGTGGTAAAGAAGGAGCTCCTAAAGTTAGTGCTACTTTCCAAACGGCATTGTCACAGTTTTCGAGCATGCCAAATTTTGTTAACTCATACCAGTATGCTACTTTGTTAAACGAGCAGAGCTATGAAAACTACTGGATCCAGCATTCAAGAGATGCCGACGTGAAAACCTGGAACGATTTTGTGACCAAACGTGATGCAAACTGGATCAAGGATGCTACTATATATTACTCGCCCGAAGATTTGAAGTATTATCAAAACGCGCATACGCCAACTATTAACGGGCAGGCAAACCCTTATTATGATCCGTATGGCCACCCTGATCAGGACTGGAAAAAACAGATCTTTAATAAGTTTGCGCCACAAACACAGGTAAACGCCAACATTACAGGTGGTACCAAGGCAACCAAATACTTTGTTTCATTAGGTTATTTGGCACAGGGCGGTTTATTCAATACCGATTACATGCCTTTTTCGGATGAGATGCAGTTTAAGAAGAAACGTTATAACCTGCGCTCCAACCTCGATTTTGATGTGAACTCCGATTTCAGGGTATCGGTGGATGTATCTACCCAATACGTAACCATTACCGGTATGGACAATGATGGTTACACCTGGGAAAAAAGGATCTTGTGGTCATCGCCGCTTGGCTCTCCTGGTATTATCAACGGTAAGTTTGTGGTGCCTTTCTCTAATCAAAACGATCAGCTTAACCCCCTGTATGCTATCGCTAACAGCAACAACTATAATATTACAACCAACAGTACTTTAAACTCGGCTATCAAGTTAAGCTATAAACTGGACGACATTACGCCCGGTTTATCGGTAAACGCACGCGGTGCTTACGATAGCTATTTCCAAAGCCGCACCGGCGGTAAGTACACTCCGCTGTTATACGGTCTGCGTCCAAATCCTAACGGTAACAAACTCGATCCTATCCTGGTGCAGTTAACAAATGACGTTGCACCTGCACGCTGGACAGATTTTTACACCGATAAATGGCGTAAAGTATACGGCGAGTTTTCGATCAATTATAACCGTGTATTTGCTAAAAAGCACACCGTTACCGCTTTGATTTTGGCCAACGCCGAGAAAAAATATGATCCGAATTTGTTATACGATCTTCCGCACGCTTATGAAGGCGTATCGGGCAGGGTGACTTATAATTATGCAGATCGTTATTTGGCCGAATATAACATGGGTTATAACGGTTCGGAAAACTTTCCTGAAGGTAAAAGGTTCGGTTTCTTGCCGGCTTATTCATTAGGGTGGCTCGCCAGTAATGAATCTTTCTTCCCTAAGCAGGATTATGTTACTTATTTAAAAATCCGCGGGTCATTAGGTAAAGTAGGTAATGACGGTATCAATATTCCAGGTACCTCAACATCAGCCCGTTACCTGTATTTGCCTGATACATGGCAGTATGTTAACGGCTACAATGCAGGCGGCGGTTATACATTTGGTACCCTTAATGATCGTAACAGGATCCAGGGCGCACGGGAAAACGTATTGGGTAACCCTGATGTAACATGGGAAACAGCAACAAAATCAAACATAGGTTTAGAAACCCACCTGTTTAATGATCGCCTTTCGCTTATTTATGATCACTACAACGAGCATCGTAAAAACATCCTTTCATATAAAGGAAGCGTACCGGGCATAGTGCAGGCAACCCTGCCTCCGTATAACCTGGGCGAAGTAAAAAACTGGGGCGACGAAATTGAATTGAGTTACACCAGTGCTCCGGGTAAATTTACCTGGTGGGTAAAAGGTAACGCCTCAACCAACCATAATAAAATCCTCTTTAAAGATGAAGCCATTGCGCCGGGTTTAGAGTACCAGGCAGCTACCGGCAGACCTATTAATCAGGGCTCTTACTTACAGGCAGATGGACTTTACACCTCATGGTCGCAGTTATACAACATTGATGGTAACGGTAACCCAATACTTTCGCAGCCTGTGCTGGCAGTTGGTGCCGATGGTAAACCATATAACAACGCCGCAGGTAACCCGGTTTATCAAAAAGATTTGGGTTACGCCGGCGCTCCTTTACAACCGGGGGAGGTTAGGTTAAAAGACGTTAACGGTGATGGTGTTATTAACGAAAAGGATTATGTACGCTCTGGCAAAACCGACCTGCCTACCTTAAGCTACGGTGTATCATTTGGCTTTAGCTTTCATGGCTTTGATTTTTCAGCCTTGTTTCAGGGGCAATCAGGTGTGGCTAAATATGCTATGCAGGAACTTCACTTCAACAAACAACAATCACTGTTTGATGTGGATTTGAACAGGTACACCCAGGACCGTTATGATCATGGCGATCGGATTGATTTCCCTATTGCTGCTTATAACCAGGATGCAGCCTACAATACGTTCTTTTTGAAAAGTACAGCTTTTGTAAGGCTTAAAAACGCCGAGATAGGCTATACGCTTAAGCCCGAGCTTTTGAAAAAGATAGGTGTCCGTTCGGCTCGTTTTTATATCAACGGATATAACCTGTACACATGGTCGCCAAACAAGATCTGGGGCGATCCTGAAAACCTGGGTTACATCGGTTATCCGCTTACCCGTACCTATAACGTAGGCGTTAATGTTAATTTTTAATCATAAGATATAGCAATGATGAAAAGAACAAATATTATTTTACTGCTTGTGGCTTGTTTCATAGGCGGTATGCTTTCAACAAGCTGTAAAAAAACTTTTCTTGAAAAGCCTAAAGGTGGTGCGGTAACAGTTGATACCATTTTTGATACCCGCAACCAGGCACAATATGCGGTGGCGCAAATGTATATGTTATGCGTTAGAGGGTATTTTCCAGAAACGTATGATGGTTGCCGTCCCGAAGCGCTTACCGATCAACTTTATATCATCCATCCGGCTTATGACTGGGCTTCAAATACCATTAACACCGGCTCATATATTACCGGTAACATGAGTGCCGATAATAATTGCGATTACGGCTTTGGCCAGGATAACGGCGCCGGTTTTTACTGGCACTATAAGGGCATCAGGCAAGCTAACCTGGTATTGAAAAATATTGATAAGGTAGCCGATGCTGATAACGCATGGAAAACCGACGTTAAAGGCCAGGCTTTGTTTTGCCGTGCTATGCAACACTATGAGTTATTCAGGTATTATGGCGGTGTGCCTATCGTGAACAAAGCCCTTGACGGTACTGTAAAAATAGCTATCCCACGCAGTTCGGTACAATCGGTTGTTGATAGCGTAGTTAAATGGTGTGATCAGGCTGTTGCTATGTTGCCGGCTACCCGCCCGACTGCTGATTTTGGCCGCGTTACCAAATTGGCTGCCATGGCTTTAAAAGCAAGGATATTGCTTTATGCTGCAAGCCCGCTTTACAACACACCTGCCAGTATGAAAGGGGAGGTATCAGGTGCAAGGTTTAATGACAGCCGCGATACGGTATTGGCTTATGCCAGCTATGATAAAGAACGATGGAATAAAGCTGCCAAAGCTGCTAAGGATGTAATAGACAACGCAGCAGCAGGCGGTGTTTCATTATTTAATACCGGTCATCCGCTCACAACCGGCGAAACTTATGCCACCTTAGGCGATTATGAATCGGTATGGAATGTGTTCGCCAACCAGGAACTGATTTTAGTTAATACCTCAAACCAGGTTCCGGGTGCCGGAGGTGGCTGGGGCGATGGTTCGGCCTGGGGCCAGTACCTTTCATCAAAGCTACGTTTGGCGCAGTGGGGCGTTAAAAACAACGTTCCTATTGAGTTCATTCAGCAATATGAAAAAATTGATGGTACCAAATGGACAATGCCTGCAAGCGGTTCAGATTTACCGGTTGATGTTGCAGCCTGGAACCTCGACCCACGTTTTTACCAAACTATTGCTTATGATGGTAAATACTATAGTAGCCAGCGCGGCATTCTTGCCTATTACAAAAAAGGCGACTACAGTACCGATGGTAACCTGGCCAGCAGCGATGCCGGTGTTGATGGTTATGCTACCGAAACCTACAAATTTGTTGCAAGGGTTGATAACATGACCGATAACCATTTTGCATGGCCGGTGTTTCGCCTTGCCGAGTTTTACCTTGGTTATGCTGAAGCGCTTAACGAATACCAGGGCCCAAGCGCAGAAGCTGCAACTTATCTGAACAAGATCAGGCAACGTGCCGGGATGCCTGATAAAAATCCGGCCACTATTGATGCGTTCAGGGACGCGGTTCAGAATGAGGAAACCATTGAGTTTGCTTACGAAGGACATCGCTATAACGACCTGAACCGCTGGTTAAAAGCCAAAACTGTTTTGAATACGGTGTTACACGGTATCCAGACAACTGCCAGGAACGTTGGCGGACAATTAAAACGCACATGGACAACTGTTCCATTTGTTACAAGGGTGTTCCCCGCCAGGTATTACTATGTGCCATTTCCAAGTACCGAAATCAGTTTAAGGTATTTAGGCAATAGTAGCTGGGACGGACAAAATCCAGGTTGGTAATAGGCTTTTACACATTAACAATTAGTGAAGAACAATGAAAAAAGATTATAAAAACTTTTTGGCCTGGATGCTTGCGTTCTGCAGTTTTTCGGCGGCAAACGCCCAAACCGCAGGTACGGCACCAGCCGATACCATAAAAAAAGCAAGCTCTTATAAAGACTTTGTCGACGGGGGCTTAAGGATAGATAAATCATGGCGCAACACCGGCGCAGTTTTTACCCTCTCGGGCGAAGACCTGACCCGTATGACCTCGGGCAACCTGCTTAATACGCTGCAGGGCCGTATCCCCGGTTTAACGGTGGTTACCGGATCAGGCGAGCCCGGTTATGATAACCCTACCTTTTACATGAGAGGTGTAAGCAGCTGGAACCTTCAGGGTAACCAGGTATTGATTTACCTCGATGGTTTCCAGGTTGATATGGGCGCTATTAGCGGCCTTTCGGCTTATGAAATTGAATCGGTTACCTTATTGAAAGATGCGGCTGCACTGACAGTTTACGGATTGGAAGGCGGCTCGGGCGTGTTAAGTATCCGCACTAAAAAAGGTGCTGTGCTGAATAAAACGCAGGTATTTGTAAATGGTAAGTATGGTATACTAAGCCCTATCGACTTGCCTAAGGTGATGGACGCTTATGGTTATACCACAAACTATAACAATGCACTAACTAACGACGGTTTGCCAATTAAATATGCAAATCCTGAGCTGTATAAAGCAGCCAATGATCCTTTTCACCCAAATGTGAACTGGTACGATGAGTTGCTGAAGAAAACTTCGGCTATCCAGGATTACAACTTCGGTTTCCGTGGCGGTAATAACACGGCCAAATTCTTCGTGCTGATGAACTACACCAACTTTGAAGGCTTGTACAAAAACGCCGATGTCATTGACAAGGACTTTGGTACCAATGCCAAATACACCAAGTTAAATCTCAGGGCAAATATCGAGTTGCAACTCGATAAAAACCTGGTGGTAACAGCCAATATCAGTGGTATTACCGAAGATAGGAACACGCCTTCAGGCTTCACGGCTGCCCAGGTGTTCAACAACATTATGGCTATCCCGGCTGCTGCTTTTCCGGTTAAAAACCCTAATGGTACCTGGGGCAACAGCTCGGTATATAAATTTAACCCCATTCAGCTTTTACAGCAAAATGGTGTTTACCAGTCGCATACCCGTAACCTGCAAACCAATTTCAGCTTTGTGCAAAAGCTGGATAAGCTGACCAAAGGTCTCGACCTTAAAGGCGAAGTATCCTTTGCCAACCAGTATGTGGGGATCTACCAGAAACAATTCTCGGTAAACTCTTACGAAATTACCGGTCAGGACGCGCAGGGCAAGGCCATTTATGGTTCAACCCCGGTAACGCCCATCAGCCAGTCGAGCAGCGATGGTGGCGGTGCACACTGGAACCGTACCACAGTAAGGATGGGTTTTGATTACGACCGTACTTTTGGCAAATCAACCTTTACAGGTATGATCCAGGCACGCAGGCAGGGTTATACGCATGATGGTATAGTTTACCAGGTACGTACGCAGGGCATTGCCGGCAATGTAACTTATGATTATGATAAAAAGTACATCGTTGACCTTTCTGGCTCATACAGCGGATCTGCCGATTTTGGCCCCGGTCATCGTTATGGTTGGTTCCCGGCCGTAGGTTTGGGCTGGATAGCTTCAAAGGAAGATTTCCTGAAGGATAATTCAACCATTAACTTCCTGAAGGTTCGTGCGTCATACGGTACTGTTGGTAACATCAATGAAGCTTATCGCTTTTTGTACCAGCAGTTTGCAGTTGGTGCGCCAGGTTGGATCACAGGTACAGGCAATACTGCGCATGGTGGCCTAACTGAAGGCCCTTTTGCTAACCTTGATTTTGCCTGGGAGAAAAAAACAACCCTTAACATTGGGTTAGACTTCACCTTGTGGAAAAACCTTTCGGGTACGTTAGATGTATTTACCGAAAAACGTACTGGCATCCTCGAAATCCCATCATCAGGAGTGCCTGATTATACAGGCTTTAACCTGCAATATGCCAATACCGGCGAGGTACATAACAAAGGGTTGGAAGCATCATTAAAGTATGAGCAAAACGATAATAAATTCAAATATTATGTAGGTGGCTCAGTTGCTTACGCCCGTAACAAAATAGTTAAGCGCTCAGAAAACCCTCAGCCATTTAACTACCTGTATACCCAGGGTTATCCTATCGGCCAGATGAAAGGCCTGGTATATACAGGCTTTTACCAGCAATCGGATTTTGATGCCAGCGGAAACCTTAAACCAGGGATAGTAGCGTCGTCATATACCAATGTTAAACCAGGCGATTTGAAATTCAAAGATCAGGATGGCAACGGTATCATCAACGACTATGACAAAGTGCCGATGAACTATGCGAAACTGCCTGAGATCACTTTAGGCTTTAATCTTGGTTTTAAATATGCAGGTTTTGATTTTGATGCTTACCTGCAGGGTGTACTGCACCGCACTGTTAGCTTGCTTGATGATGCTTATACCTATACACACCCATTTGTATTCAATAATAACATCTCTGAGTTTTCGGCAAATAGCTGGACGCCTCAAAATGCCGCTACTGCTACTTCGCCGCGTTTATCAACGCTTGCAAATCCTAACAATGATCAGCAATCTGATTTCTGGATGCGTAATGGCAATTTCCTGAAACTACGCAGTGTTGAACTGGGATATACTCTGCCTCGGCGTGGGTTTTTAAGAAAGCTTGATGCGGTAAGGGTTTTTGTGAATGGTACCAACCTGTTTACATGGGATAAGATACAGGATCTTGAAGCCGAGCGCCTTTCAATGGGGTATCCTTTAGTAAAAGCAGTAACATTTGGCATGAAAGTGAAATTGTAGTATTAATTATTTGATTACAAGGAAATGAAAAGAAATCGATATATAATAACAATGCTGGCGCTGGGTACGCTGCTTTACTCATCATGTAAACATGACTACCTGGAAGTACAGACCATTAAGGCCGATATTACCACCGATAAGCTATACTCAAATTATACCTATGTACAGCAGCAGATGTGGAATACCTACAGCTACCTGCCCGATGGTTTCGCCAATCTTGATCTGGAAACAGCTACTGATGAAGCGGAAGCTACCAACTCGGTTGAACGGGCACAGCTTTTTAACTACGGTACATGGAACCAATATACTAACCCCGACAATGTTTGGGCTGCTAACTTCGATGGTATCCGTCAGGCAAACCTCTATCTGAAAAACAAGGGTACGGTTGATATCAATTACATTAAAGATAAAATCACATCAACCGATTCAACTACTTATTACAACGCCCGCAATAACGTTAAGTTTATGGAAGGCGAGGCGCTGTTTTTAAAAGCTTACTTTTATTTTGAGTTGGTAAAGCGTTATGGTGGTGTGCCTATTTTTGAGCAGCCGCTTGATTATAATGATCCCAACTCATGGAAAAACGTACAGCGTAACTCGGTTGATGAATGTATCAAATACATTGCTTCATTATGTGATAAGGCTGCTGCTATTATTCCGGCTAACCTTTCGCCGTATTCGTGGTATGATGCCGGCCGGGTTACTAACGGCGCTATCAAAGCGTTAAAAGCAAAAGCATTGCTTTACGGTGCAAGCCCGCTGTTTACCGCAAATGGCTCAAGTACAACCTGGGCACAGGCTGCCGCTGCTGCGCATGATGTTATCGCTTTGGGCAGTTATTCACTTGATGCCAATTATTCAAATTTGTTTGGCGCAAATAACACTACATCGGGCGAGGTGATTTTTTATCGTCGCTACGGTGCAGCGAATGCTATCGAATACAATAATTACCCTATTGTATTTCAAAATAGTAACGGTAACAGCGTAACGCCGGCCGAAAACCTGGTTAGTGATTATGAGGTACTTATTAAATCGGGAAGTACAATCACAGGATCGGTTCCGTTTGATTGGAATAACCCGGCCCATGCCGCTGCTCCATATACTAACCGCGATCCGCGCTTTGCAGCAACTGTAGTATACAATGGAGCATCGTTCAAATCAACTACTATCCAGACTTATTTTGGTGGTAACAGTGGTTTGCCTAAGCAAAATGCTACTAAAACAGGATACTATCTGTCAAAGTGGATTAATCAGTCTGTTGACCTGATCAACAACACAACTACCAATCATGCGTGGGTATATTTCAGGTATGCCGATATTTTGCTAAGCTATGCCGAAGCGATGTTCAATGCTTACGGGCCAGATGCTGATCCGCAGGGCTATGGTATGACAGCTCTGCAGGCGATTAACAAAGTAAGACAACGTGTTCAAATGCCGGCACTTACAGCAGCGCAGTTAAACCAGCAGGCTATTGAACATGAGCGTAATGTTGAGCTTAGTTTTGAAAACAACCGCCTGTGGGATGTACGCAGGTGGAAAAAAGGTGTAAGCTACTTTAGTAAGCCTATAAACCGTATTGATATTACATCTGCCGGTGTTTATACTGTAAAAAAACTGGAAGACAGGGTGTTTACCACTAAAATGGAATGGTACCCTATCCCTCAGTCCGAAATTTCAAAAACAGGCTGGACACAAAATCCGGGCTGGTAAATACAAGCTTTCCATCACCCTCAAAGCGGGGTGATGGGCTGTTAAATGATTTAAATTAATAATGTAAAAAATATTTTCATGAAAATTAATGCATCATTAGTAAAGCTTTCGGTAGCATGCCTGTTGCTGGGAGTTGCAGGTTGCAAACAGGAGCACCTTAATGGGGTGAAGTCAAACCCTGATGTGAAAGTTTACCTGCCCGATTCTGAAAAGCCAAATGGCCTGGTTGATGTAATGGCCGGAAGTTCGCTTAAGGTTGACAGCGCAAAAAGTACGGTGAATTTTTCTATCCCGGTATATCGTGGTGGCGAATCAAATTTTGAAACGTTAACCGTTGATGTAAGTGCCGATAACAGCGCTATTGCCGGTTTAATTACTGCCGGTACATTGCCGGCCAATACCGTAGTACTTGATCCGGCCGATTATACGTTGGACGCTAAGGATACAGTAGCGTTTAATAATAACATCATGAAAGGCAGCATCACACCTAAAATAAAAATTGCCAGCCTTAACAAATATGATGGCAAAGTCGTTGCCCTCGGTGTTAAAATTGCAAATTCGTCAAAACAGGAAGTAAATACCGATATGAACAAGGCTATCATTTACTTCAGTGCAGCAGACCTTATTGACGCTATTACGCCTAAAACCAATTTGATAGATAATACCAAATGGCAAATTTATCACCGTGGTGATGGTGTAACCTTTAAGGTAAATACTGATGGTAGCGTGCTGGCAACCGGTGGTAACTGGGGGCAGCAGGGTATTGTTCAACCTGTGGAAGTAAGGGCGAACAAAAAATATAAAATCGATATGACAGTAGCCGGTTCAGGTGCTACCGATTGCTGGTTTGAGGTTTATGTTGGCCAGGCGGTACCTTCTGAAGCAAGTGATTATGCTGATGGTGGTACCCGCATAGCGCTTAATACCTGGAATGGTTGCGGTAAATCACCTTTCAACGGCTTATTATCATCAATATCATGTGCGGGTAGCGGTAATGTAGTATCATTCCCTACAAGTGGTACTGCTTATGTGTTGATCCGTTCGGGAGGTTCAACGCTGGGCACAACCGGGGTCAAGATCACCAATATTGATTTCAGAAGAGTGAACTAAAATCTCCGAAAAAACAGCCAACCGGTTCTCAATGATAAATTGAGATTTAGTTGATTAGTATATCACTATACTATGAAACGCCCCGGGATGAGATCCGGGGCGTTGTTTTTTAGCCTGTAGATAAAAGTAGTTTTAGCAGACAATAATGATTTGGGTTATCAATGATAAAAAATTATCAAGAAACAAAAAATAGGTGTGGCAAATGAGGAGAAGGGGATAGGCAGTTAATATAACCCTACGCCCCCGCCTTTTTCCTGATCCTTAACAAGCCATTGGCAGTAGTGGCGTAAATAACACCTTTTGAATCCTGTACTATCTGGTAAATGGTAAAGCCAGGCAGCGGCGAGTTGTTGTTGTGGTAGTTTTCCCAGCCATTATTCAGGTCAAACCTGGCAATGCCCGATTCATCTGTGCCCAGCCATAAAACATGCTCAAACTTGTCGTATAACATCGTATTAACATGGTTGGCAGGCATGCCCGAGTTTTTATCGTTATAGTGAAGCCAATTGCCGTTAAACTTTAATACCGCTATGCCTTCTTTATCACTATCGCTTTCGCCGGCTTGCTTTTCGCAATCAACCAGCGAGAAGTAAACATTTCCTTTTTCATCTTCTACCGCGCCCGAAATGGTTGCATTTTTTAGCGGGGTATTATTGAGACTGTTAAATGAGGTAATAACGCTTTTGTCAATCATGATAGTGCCTTTTGAGGTACCTATCCAAAGTCGTTTCTGACTATCTACATAGGCAAAAAGCACATTGCTTGATGGCATTTCGGGCATCGATTTTTTGTTGATTACAACTACTTTGTCTTTCCTTTTTACAACCAAACCGTTTTGTGTAGTAAATAATAACTCACCGTTACGACTGTTCAGTACCTGGTTAACGCCGCCTGCCAAAAACTGTTTAAAGTCGAACAGCTGCCAGCCGCCACTGCCATACATGAATATTTTATTATCGTAATAAACCCATTTGTTGTTATCCCTGTCGATCGTTACCTCTTTGATGTTGGCATCTGACGGAAATGGCGAGTTGTATTCATTAACCGGTATAAACGTTGTTCCTTCAAAGCGGGTCATGCCCTTTTCGGTAGCATACCATAAAAGGTCTGATTGATCCATTGCAGCTGATTTGCTGATGTTATCAACCAAAGGCGAGTTGTATTTTGTCCAGGTTGTAAAATCGTAGTTTTTTAACGACGGATTGGAGTAAGTTACAATCTTATTATAAATTATCGGATCGCCCGGCGGTTTCATCTCGGCAAGGTCCATTCTTTGAACCTGGCCATAAACACCTCCGCTTATAAAACGGAAAATAACGTTTACTGAAGTGGCTACCGGTTTGCCATTTAGTATAGCCGGTTTCCAGATACAGCCATTAAGATAGGTGATCAACTCATTGGTGAGGGCGCTTTTGGTAGCATCGTTATGGCTGAGCACGCAACTAAAACCACGTTCATCAACCAAAACCTGGAACGTTATTGAGCCGGTGGCATCTTTTAAAAGGTAGCGGTTATTGATCCGTGCAGATACAAAATCGATGGCAAGCTGGTCGCAGCTGGCCTTAACATCACCGCAGTCCATGCAATAATTGGTGATATTACACATCTCTACCTTTTGTAAAAAAAGATTTTGAGCCGATAGGGCCGAAGGTAAAATAAAGATAAACAGGCAGATAAATAATATTCTGCGGATTTTAGTTGGGGATAACAATGCCAGCATTACGCTTATAAATAAAAGAAAGCAAACCCGAAACTCCAAGCGAATGATAGTTAAATAATGTTAAACAAAGATACGCATCATAAATGAGGATAATATGAAGCCTTTTGCATTTGAGTGCGTTTGTAACAAAACAATTCCATTAAACCGTTTAAAAGTCTCTTGAGGTTCCTTTTTGCCCGCTTCGGTGGCAAATTGATACAGTGCTTGTTGCCTATTAGTTATCTTTGAGTAATATGCCGTCTCCATTACCAATTAAAAGCCTTATTCGGCTTAACTGGCTGCTTGTATTTACTTTTACCGCGATCATATCGCTGTATTTTATTTTTTTGCTGGACGAGACTCCTATATATAAGGTGTTTTATATGGGTATGACTGCGCTGGGAATAGGCTCAGTAGCTTTTGTAAATGTCAGGATCCTGATTTTGTTGGCACGTAGCTATAGCTTCAAGGGGAAAGCATTTAAACGCTACCGTTATTTTTTTACCTATGCAGCAAGCGCCACTATATACCTGATGCTGGCACCTGCGTTTGATTATTTTGAACATAAAGGTCGGTTATACCCTTTCCCGGTTTTTCTGGTGATATTCTTTATTTCCAGCATCCTTGTTAATACCGTTATTATCCTGCTTCAGGACTTTGTGATTCTACAGGCTGATAAGTCTCATGCAGATCTTGAACTTTCCCAGATCAAAGCCGCTCATGCCGAAGCTACAAACCTGCTTTTAAAACAACAAATTCATCCTCACTTCCTGTTTAACGCGCTTAACACACTCAAGGCACTTTACCGGAAAGATCCAGGTGCCGGGGATAATTATATTGTTCACCTGGCTAACTTTCTCAGGGCTTCTGTTTATAATCATGCTGCAAAGACCTCGAGCCTTGCAGATGAGCTGGCCTTGTTGCTTGATTACCTCGAAATGCAAAAAATCAGGTTTGGTTCGGCATTAAATTGTAATATTGACTTACCGCTCAATCTATTGAATGATCATTACCTGCCATCCTTTTCATTACAGCCCCTTCTGGAAAACGCGATCAAGCATAATGAGCTAACCCAACAGTCGCCGCTTGTTGTAAACATTTTTTGTTCGGAAGAGAGGATAATTGTATCCAATACGCTTAAGAAGAAAAATCTTAACGTAACTTCAACTCACCATGGGCTTGCAAACCTTGCCGAACGGTACAACCTGTTATCGGGCGATGAAGTTATAATCAGTGAAAGTAAAGACACATTTTCCGTAAGTATCAAATTGTTAAATGATGAATATAGCGATCATAGAGGATGAGCCTGTAGTAGCCGATGACCTGGAACTGAGTATAACACAACTGATCAGTGAACCGGTAACTGTAGTACAGCTTCATTCTGTAAAAGAAGCCGTTTCTTATTTTGCGGGAGGTAACGGGGTGGATCTGATATTCAGTGATATTCAACTGGGAGACGGGTTGAGTTTCGAGATATTTGCTGCAATACCTATTGATGTTCCTGTGATTTTTTGTACAGCATACGATGAATATGCGTTGGATGCATTTAAGGCAAACGGAATAGATTATATCTTAAAACCGTTTACAACGCAAACGCTTCAGCAGGCGCTGGAACGTTACGGGCAGCTGAAAAAAGTATTTCAAACACCTCAGCCACCGCAGTATGAAGTGCTTATGGAACTGCTGACCAAAAAGGAAACCACCAAGCCTTCTTCGGTATTAGTTTATCACCAGGATAAGATCATTCCTATAAAATTAGATGATATCGCATTGATCCACCTTTCAAACGAAGTTTCGCATTTATTAACCTTTTCAGGTAAGGTCTTTTATCCTAACAAAAATTTAGATGAACTGGAAAAAACATGTGGAAGCTACTTTTTCAGGGCTAACCGTCAGTTTTTAATTAGCAGGAAAGCTATTATTGATGTTTCCAGTTTTTTTTCCCGCAAACTGTCTCTCAACCTCAACATTACATTCAGCGAAAGGATTGTGGTAAGCAAAGGCAAGGCTTCCCAATTTCTTGCCTGGCTGGCAAAAGCCTGATAAATGAAAGCCGAACGCAAAATGCATAAAGCTAAAAGCTAATTGATTGATTTTTAATTAGTGTTAGTCGGTTTAGTTGTGTTTATTGATAGGCGCAATGCAATGCCTTACTTTATCGTGTTGCCGCCGTAACAGATCTGCCGATTTTTTCCGCTTCCGGCGCCAGTTTGCCCGCTTCGATTACCTTTTCCTTTCCCGGGCCGCTTCATAGGCCCACCTTTGCGCTAAATAAAACAAATGCGCTTTCGGGCCGCAACAATTATCTCAAATATTGAAATTAAAATTTATGAAAAAGCTACTCATCATCTTTACTTGTTTAATCCTGGTATCAACTAAAGGTTTCAGTCAGGGCATCCTCTCACGCCTCGAGTTTGGGCTTAAAGCAGGCGCCAATTATAGCAACTTTACCAATGCCAGTTTTCCTACTGATCCGTTGGTAGGCTTTCATGCAGGTGCTACTGTTGCGTTTAAATTCACCGATAATTTCTTAGTACAGGAGGAGTTTTTATTCTCATCACAGGGTACAAAAATTAAGGGCGGCTCACTTGGCGATCAAAACCTTAAACTTTCCTATATCTCAGTTCCATTTTTGTTGAAATACCGTGCTAACTCAGGGCTTTATATTGAGGCAGGTCCGCAGGTAGGTATGAAAGCCAAAGAAGATGTTTCGGGATTAAGTGCCGGGGATTTTGCCAAGAAACTGGATCTGGCGGCAGCCGGAGGTATCGGATACCAGTCAAAACTGGGGCTTGGTATTGGTGTAAGATATATTTACGGCCTCTCAAAAGTTGGCGACTTTAATATCTCCAACATCAACAACGATTTTAAAAATAATAACGTTCAGGCCAGTTTATTTTACGTGTTTTAAACAGCCGGGAGGTATTAACGGAATTAAAACAATTGAGCGGTTAGCTTTAAGCTTTATGCATTCTGCTTTCAGCTTTTTATTTAAGCTCGAATGCCTGGTATGAAAATGCCGGGCTTTTTTTACTTTTGCGTCATGAGCTACGAAGAATTGAGTGAATACTTTAGTAATGTTACGTTACCCCAGGAATTAAGGTTAGACCGCGCTACAACTCAGCTCCATGTTGCCGATTTTGTTAAGCAATTATTGAAAAACATGAAAAACTATCCTGATAACTGGCGTCACCAATACCAGTTAATGAGGATCAAACACGCACTTGAAAACCCCTACAACGGTCCGGAAATTCCGAGGTTTTAGATATTGTGTTTAGGAAAACAAGTCGTTTTCACCTAAATAACTCCTGATCATTTTTAAAATAGGTTCACCCAGATCGGTTGCTTTGGCATCGCCAAAACTTTTTAACTGCGAAAGCTGGTTTAATGACCGTGGCAGTTTCGAAGTAATGTCCCGAAGCATATTTTCAGACACCAGCGTATGTTCGGGGATTTTACGTTCGAGGCTGGTTGCTTTACGCCAGTTGAGTAATTGCTTGTAAAGTTCGGGGTTAACAATTTCCTTTTCTTTTGGTAATGCTTTAGGGTTCCAGTTTTTATATACCGGTTTGTAACTTATCCCGGCCTCCTGTACCGACGATAAAACATCTCTGCCTGATGTGGCAATAGGCAGCCGTATAAAGGCTGCCGTTTTTGCTTTCAGGTTAACCAATAAGTGGTTTAGGCTATCGTAAAATTCGGCAGGAGGGTTGGTGTTGTTTATAGCAGTATAAAAACTGTTAATAGCTTCTGAAAAAGCATTTAATTTAGGCAGAAAATAGTTGGCGGCATTTTTTAGCCTGCCTATAAAAGGCGCATTGTTCCAGATAAGCTGATCATCAGGTAAAGCGCCCAGTTCCTTTCGGATAAAACGGTCGCCGATAGTTTTAATTTCAGTTTCCCAGCTGTGATCGGTTTTGTTGATGTTTTCGGATAATGGGCTATTTTTAATCGCCCCGCTCAGCATGATGGTTTTAAGTTGTTTCCATGCACCTGTAAGCATCGAAAAATCAAAGATATCCTTCATCTCTTCCAGTGCTATTTGCCGGATGGTGCTCTCCAGCAGATTTTCATCAGGCGTGGAGATAGCCGCATTTTGCATAAAGCTGATGATCTCCGGATCGGTACGGATATTTTCGGGGCGTACAGGCGATTTCAGGATCATGCCCTCAAGTGAGCGGCAACGGCTTAAAGCCACATAAGCCTGTCCGAAAGCAAAGGCTGCATCGACGTCAATAACCGCTTTTTCAAATGTAAGCCCCTGGCTTTTGTGTATGGTAATGGCCCAGGCCAGTCGCAGCGGATACTGGCTGAACGATCCGTTGTTTTGTTCGTTTACCTTTTGCTCATCTTCGGCCAGGGCATATTTTACGTTTTGCCAGCTTTCGGGGATCACCTCAAACTCCGATCCGTCGTCAAGAAAACTCAAGCGGATATTGCCCGGCCCCATAGCAACTACGCGCCCTGTACGGCCATTATAATATTGTTTTTTGCCCGAGCTGTCATTTTTGATAAACATTACCTGTGCACCAACTTTTAATACTAACTCTTCTTCGGCGGGATATGCCTCTTTCGGGAAATCACCCGTAACCGTTGCTTTAAAAGTTTGCGCTTCGCCATCAAGCTCAGTCAATCGCTGCTGGTTAATTTCATTAACGAGTTGGTTATGGGTAGATAGGGTTACGTAATCCTTAAGCCAGTTGGCATTTAAGTTAGGGTTATAATGGGCATTAAGTTTGTCGAGCATTTCGCCGTTGGCATACCCATTCCTGATACTATTGAGTATCTCTACAAAAGCGGGGTCTTTCTGGCGATAAACCTGGGTGAGCTCAAAAGTTAATACCGGAAATTTTTGAAATGCAAGGCTATCAAAAAAATAAGGCCCCTTGTAAAAATTTCTGAGCACGGGCCAGTCCTTTTCATAAACCGGGGGGAGCTGAAACAAATCGCCGATCATCAATAATTGTACACCGCCAAAAGGCCGTGCCGATCCTTTAACCTGCCGTAATACGGTATCAATATAATCAAGTGTATCGGCCCGCACCATACTGATCTCATCAATAATGAGCAGGTCGAGGCACTTTAATATGTTTGATTTTTCGAGGCTAACCTGTCTTAGCAGCGTGTTGTGACTGTTATGATCAGTTACGGGCACCTGCGGCCCGAAAGGTACCTGGAAAAAAGAATGGATAGTTACGCCGCCGGCGTTGATAGCTGCTACGGCGGTAGGGGCTACAACAGCCAGGTTTTTGGTAACGTTTGCCCTGATCCAGCGCAGGAAAGTGGTTTTACCGGTGCCCGCCTTGCCGGTTAAAAATATTGGCCGGTTAGTATTTTCAATAAATTTAAGTACCAGTTCATGAAAAGGCTCCAACACCATACGCTTGCTATTTTATTATTGTTTTCCGGATCAGGAAACATTTTCAAATTTAATGATTAGGTATGAGAGTGGGGATTTGGGTTATCAACAGTGTTAAATAGGAAGCGCTTTCTTTCTTTTTTAGCTTTTTTGAATGCACTTTTTTATCAAAATCAAAAATGTTTGATCAAATGTTGAATTTTAGTCCATGTAAATATTTGATTAAAAGCATGTTAATTTTAATGTGCAAAAACTTGAAAAAATATTTTGCACGCATATACATGATTTATATCTTTGCGGCCACCAACGCGAAAGTAGCTCAGTTGGTAGAGCACGACCTTGCCAAGGTCGGGGTCGCGAGTTCGAATCTCGTCTTTCGCTCAAAAGCCTTTCTCCGAAAAGAGAAAGGCTTTTTTGTTATATGCCCGTTGGCGAATAACTGAAATGCTTTTTAAAAGCATAAGTGAAATGGGATAGGTTTTCAAAGCCAACCTCCGCATATACATCCGAAGGTTTCCTGTTTTGCTCCCTGATGCGATAATGCGCAAGTTCCAGTCGTTTTTGAGTTAACCATTTTTGCGGAGTAGTGTCAAAGCTTTTCTTAAAATCCCTTTTAAAAGTGGTTAGGCTACGCCCCGTTAAGTAGCCAAACTTTTCCATGGGCATATTGAACATGAAATTCCGCTCCATAAAATTAGTCAGATCAATTTTACCCGGTTCCTGGAAATTGGCCAGTATACCATCTATATCGCTGTCAATTATTCTCAGAATATTGATTGCCTCTTCAATTTTTAATGATGCGAGATTTTCAGGCAATCCATCCTTCAGATCAAAATAAGGAATTAATGATGCCAGGCAGCTTTCCAACAACGGGTGCTTACCGAAGTTTCGAATCCCGGGCGAATGCTGCAGACGTGCTTTAGGGGGATTTTTAGCATAAAACTCCTTTAACATAGGCATGGTAAGGTGCATAGCCACGGTTTTATGTGGCAAACCGTCTTTCGGATAATTAATAACCGTGGTTAATTGATTTCGGGGGATCAGGAAAATATCTCCTGCACCAAAAATATGTATCGAATCGGCCTGCACTATTTTTGTTTCGCCCGAAATAAACCAGATCAGCATATGGTGTTCAAAAAGTACTTCGGTACGGAATGGCTTATCTTCAAAGTGCGATAGTTTAATATCCGGGCTTAAATAGTGCGTTTTAAATTCCATGGTTCATCAAATGCTGCCAGTTAACAATAAAGCTACAACGGATCTTAGTTTGCTGCAAATTTTACGCCCGTCATTTCTTCGCTTAGTGCCCATAGTTTTTTTGCGTTTCCCTCGTCAACAGCATATGGTTTTACACCACGCAGAGTTAGCGGATCATCATATTTATGTTCAATGTCTCCAAAATCTAAATCAGCCACATCTGCGTTTTCGCAATAAACACCTCCGATATGATCAAGCTGCGGACTGGTGGCACACCAGGCCGAAGTTGCTGCACCCTGCTCTACGGTTTTAAGTCTGGCTGCCACTTCCGGAAAGATATTGCCATCGGCATCAAACATGCCCATTTGCTGAAACAACTCTACCGAGGCGGCCCTGCCAAGATCAGTACCATTTACAGAACCGGGATGCAAGGAGTAGGAGCGAACACCGAAATCTTTACCGCGATGGTCAAGTTCTACCGTAAAAAGATTGTTGGCTGTTTTAGATTGGCCATAGGCCGACAGCGTTTCATAATGGCGGTGAAGAAAATTTGGATCATCAAAATTAAAAGGTGCGATCTAGTGGCCGTATGAAGATACGTTAATTACCCTTGCGCCATAGGCTTTTTTTAGAGCAGGCCAAAGGAGTGCAGTAAGTTGAAAATGCCCCAGGTGATTAGTTGCCAGTTGGGATTCGTGGCCTCTTACGTCGCGCTGAAGGGGCACCCACATAATGCCCGCATTATTGATGAGGATATGCAACGGTTCGGCAGTTTTGAGAAAGTCGACCGCAAAGGTGTCGATAGAAGCGGGATCCATCAGGTCCATCGCTTTAATCATCACGTTGGGTACGCCTGTAAGATTCGTGGCTGCTTTGTTAATATCACGTGCCGGTACAATAACTTTTGCCCCAGCCAATATCAGCGTTTTTACGGTTTCCAGGCCAATACCTGCATAGCCGCCTGTTACTATGGCTGTTTTGCCGGTAAGGTTAATGTCCTTTATAACATCGGTAGTAGTGGATAGGGCTGTAAATCCAGATCCCAGCGGCTTTTGCAGTGCACCGTTATAATTATCTTTTATTTGTTCCATTTTTTTATGTTTTAATGAAACAAAAGTATAGGCAGTTATCTACAACGGTTTTGTTTTAAAGGTCGATGTTTTTTGTTTTAAAGACCATTTTTTAATGTTGACCGATATGTAACAAAGTGGATACAATAAGATCGGTGAAGAAGGCGTGATAGGAGAGTGTCTTGGTTAGGGTGAATTCTTCCCCGGTTCGGGAAAGTTTATGTACGCCTATTAACCCGTTAGCAGGTATAAATGTGATGTTTTGAGGTATGATCTTCACGAGAACGTTTTGCGGTAACTATACCAGCGAATAACCTTCAGTAGCTCTTCTTCTGAAATGTTATCGCCGTCTGTTGGCTGAAAAGCCATTTCTTTATCCAGTATAGTGGCCCGTAAGGGTTGTGGAGAGCCTGGATTTGTTTGTGTTTCCGGTTCGAAAACGCAGACGTAACTCCCTGAACCAGGGATTAAGATTACGTCGACCCCGTCAATGGAGTTCAGTAAATAATTTTGATCCATACTTTATCCCGGCAAAAAGTGTTCCGGTTAGCGGCTGCACTAACGCGGTCGGCCAAAGAATAAAATATATCCGTCAGTATCTTCCAGTTCAAATCCACGTAAACCATCGTGGGTATCTTGTAGCGGGATAGTGAAAGTAGCACCCCGCGATTCAAATTCGGCGGCCAGTATATCCGGGTTAGGAACACTGACATAAGCATCCCAACGGGCATCCGCGGCGCGTTTACGGTTGGGATGGGGATCTGCGTTTACAGCTTTGAGGAAAATCATCGCCCCATCGCGCTGTACAATGGCGAAAAAAGGATCATCGGCGGGCTCTTTAAAAACTGCTTCAAAACCAAGTTTTTCGCTATAAAAGGCAAGCGCTACTGTAACGTCGCGAACGATGAAGAATGGTGCAATGCCGGCGATGGATGGCTGATTCATGCGTTAAATATTGAGGTTGCTGATATAAAGGTATGAAGCCAGTTGCGGATAAGCAATTTGGGAGATTTTAGTTTTACGGGGGCTTGTCTATCAGGAATAGCTTATTGTCGGTTATCTCCTGGCCCTGGTCGATTCATCCTCTAAAAATCAGGTAGTTCAGTATATTTGTTTATAGGGAAAATCATTTCTTATGACCGAAACCAATATTAACCTGTTTCTCCAATCTGCTAATCCTATGAAGAAAATCGCGCACCGCCAAACTTTAAAAGCTATAAAATTGAGCTCGTTTAAATTGCTTGCTGTAAGTTTCTTATGGATACCGATAGTTTTTACCGCGACCCAATGCCAGGCACAGGCTACGCCTAAGCGGTCGTTGCTTGCACTTTCAAAAAGTGATCATACCCTGGCGATCATTGACCCGGTTACGCTGAAGGTTATCGCGATTGCTCCGGTAGGTTCCGATCCTCATGAGGTTATTGCCTCCGCCGATGGAAAAACCGCTTATGTTTCTATTTACGGCGGCGGAAGCTTGCATGAGTTGAGCGTAGTTGATCTTGTGGCGCAAAAAGCGCTGCCTGCTGTTGATACTAAACCATTGATGGGGCCGCACGGGCTAACATTTGCGGGAGGAAAAGTTTGGTTCTCGGCCGAGGGGGCTAAAGCGGTTGGCCGTTACGACCCTGCTACCGGTAAATTTGACTGGGCCATGGGAACGGGCCAGAACAGAACGCATATGATTTATGTAACCAATGACGGGAAAAAGGTTTACACCACAAACGTTTCGTCGGCAACTGTAAGTATTTTGGAAGATAGCCTTATGAAGCCGATGGGGCCTCCGGGCGGAGGGGCTCCTCCTGCGGGCACAGCACCTCCGCCCGGATTTGCACCTCCGGCACGTCATGACTGGATACAGACAGTTATCCCGGTAGCCAAAGGCTCCGAGGGTTTTGATGTTTCGCCTGATGGTCGTGAACTATGGACTGCAGGTGCAGAGGACGGCAATATTTCAATCATCGATATCGCCGCCAAAAAGGTAACTACTACAATTGATGCGAAGGTTGTGGGTGCCAACAGGCTTCAATTTACACCGGATGGTAAGCGCGTATTGGTTACCAGCCTCCGCACTGGCGACCTGTTTATTTTCGATGCGGTATCACACCAGGAGTTGAAACGTATAAATACCGGCCACGGCGCGGCTGGTATCCTGGTTGATGATGACGGATCCCGTGCATTCATTGGCTGTACCGGCGATAATTATGTGGCGGTGATCGATCTCAACAAATTGGAAGTGACCGGGCATATTGAGATACGCGGGGCTGATGGTTTGGCCTGGGCGGTTAGGCGATAGCAGGCTATATCAATTCATATTGAAAATGGGTAATGCTTTGACTCCGATACAAGAGTGAATTTTAGTATCGGAGTCGAGCCATAAAATATCCGGGATCATCAAAATTGATAACTAAGCCCGCCCTGAAATTAAAATGAGTTTTGATTATAAGCGATGTTATCTACGCGGTCATTAAGTTTCGCAAACCACTCAAACGGTACTTTCTGATCCATATTAAATGTTTTTGGGGCATTTTTGAAAATAATTGATACTGATATATCAATGGGGTAGGTACAGGACAGTTATGCGCTATTTAATACGCATATTGCTTTATCCAATTATTTTTACTGTAAACCCAATTATGACAAAAAATCGCGCCCCGATAGCCAAACCGGCTGTTCTGATTTTATTACTGCTATTTTCATTCATACAAATTAACCTTTACGGCGCTGTAAAGGCCCCCCGGATAGTTAACCTGCAGGTGGAATATACAGATCATCCTATCGGTATTGATGTTAAACTGCCGCGGTTTAGCTGGCAGATGCTCACGCCCGAAGGTGTAAGAGGATATACGCAGGTTGCTTATCAGATCACTGTAAAAGATCCGCAGGGAAAAATAGTATGGAACAGCAATAAAATAAAAAGCGGAGCTGCCGTGGCTGTGGTTTATGCAGGTTCATCGCTTAAATCAGCAACCCGCTATAACTGGACGGTAAATGTATGGGATCAGACGGGAGGTGTTTCATCCGCAGGTTCATGGTTTGAAACAGGGTTGATGAATACCGGCATGTCGGCCTGGGATGGTGCGCAGTGGATTGGGGGAGGGGATAACGACCTGGTGCTGTATGCCCATTATTTGCCGCTGTATGACCTAAAATATAAAGTAGCAATTGCTCCCGGTAGTTCAAAGGCAAGTATTGTTTTCGCCGCAAATGATCCTCGTTTGATGGATAGCAACCGGAACGTTTTCCAGCTTGCCAATAAAAAGAACCAGTCGTACTTTAAGGTTGAGCTGGATATTTCAGGTTTAGAGCAGGGAGGTAATGCACGGATCAATGTATACAGGGCCGGGTATTCGGAAAAAGATACATTGGGTAAAGTATTTAAAAGCTTCCCGGTAAAAGCCGACCTGATTGGTAACGGTAACAAAAATAAACCGCATACTATCCTCATCCATAACGAGTTTGGTACGCTTAGGTTTACCGTTGATGATGATAAAACATTTTTAGCCGATGAAAAAAATGGGACAGCGGTAGCCCGCCCGGTACCGGCAAACCGCGGAGCGGTAATAACGCTTAACCCGCTTGGCCCGGGAGGAGATGTTGTATCTTATGGAATGTTAGGTGAAATAGGCTTTTCGGCAGATCAGAACCAGAAAGCTGAATTCTCTGATCTTACGGTTTCCAACGTAAGGTCGCCGCGGAGTACTTTATTTAGCGAAAAACCTGATGAAAATAACTACAGCGGAATTTTTAAAGAAGCCATTGCCACTCCATCATCAGGATTGGCTATAAAAGATGGAAAATATGAAGTGAGCGGCGGGAGTGCCGGGGCATTTATCCTTGCCGATCCCAGCCATAACGCTATGCCCATGCTGCGCTCGGTGTTTAATGCCGATAAAAGTATTTCGCAAGCCAGGCTTTACGTAACTGCAAGGGGGATTTATGAAATCTATCTTAACGGCAAACGGGTTGGTAACGATTATTATAACCCGGGCCTTACCCAATACAACAAAACCCACCTTTACCAAACTTACGATGTAACCGGTATGGTTAGTAAGGGGAAAAATGCCATCGGCGCTATGCTTGGTGAAGGCTGGTGGAGTGGTTTGCTGAGTTATGGCAATGTCTGGAACCATTTTGGCGACAGGCAAGCTTTACTCGCCAAACTGGTAATCACTTATACCGATGGTTCGGAGGAGGTGATCAAAACCAATGATAAAAGCTGGAAATATTTTAATCATGGCCCTATTGTTTATAGTAGCCTGGATATGGGCGAGGTTGATGATGCCACGCGTGAAGCCGCAGTTAAAGGCTGGAATACAGTAGCCTATGATGATCACAACTGGCAAAAAGCGCAGGAAGTATCATTAAAAGGAACAACATATACGGGTGATGACGTTGACTACTTCGGAAAAAAGATCCCGCTTGATTTTGATCATATTTCGATGATCGGGCAGATTGGAACCTCGGCAGGAATTTATAAAACGCTGACTGCAAAAGGTGTAAAGGAAGTTAGGAAAGGTGTTTATGTATATGACATGGGGCAAAACTTTGTAGGTGTGCCTAAGATCAGCATTAAAAATGGCATCGCCGGAAAAAAACTAACCCTGCGTTATGCCGAGATCCTTTACCCTAACCTGAAGGAATCCGGTAAAAATGTAGGTATGATCATGACCGAAAATTACCGTGCGGCCCTGAGCCAGGATATTTATATTATGAAGGACGGCGACCAGGTAATCCAGCCGCATTTTACATCGCATGGTTATCAGTATATAGAAATTACCGGTATCGATAGCCCGCTGCCTCTTGATGATGTGCAGGGCTTGGCAATCAGCTCGGTAAAGAAACTTACGGCCGATTATGCAACTTCTAACCCGAAGGTGAACAAACTATGGTCGAACCTAACATGGTCAAACATCGATAACTTTTTGACCATACCAACAGATTGCCCTCAAAGGAATGAGCGGATGGGCTGGTCGGGCGATATCAGTATATTTTCGCGCACTGCCACTTATGTATCTAATGCAGATCAGTTTTTGCGAAGGCATATGCTGGCCATGCGCAACCTGCAAACCGAGCAGGGCAGGTTTACCGACATTGCACCTGTTGGCGGTGGCTTTGGCGGTGTGATTTGGGGGAGTGCCGGGATTACCGTAGCCTGGGAATCTTATCTGCAATATAATGATGTAGCCCTGCTTGCTGAACATTATGATGCCATGAGCAAGTATATGGACTACGTGGACTCAACCATCGACCCCGAAACAGGTTTTAGCAAGGATGGGGTGCTTGGCGATTGGCTTGGCCCCCAGTATATGCAGCTGGGTACTGCTTTCCCGGTTACGGCCTATCATGTTTATGATTTGGGCATCATGGCAAAGGTTGCCGGCGTTTTAGGCAAAAAAGATGACGCCGAAAAATTCAGGAAAAAATATGAAGAGCGAAAAGCTTTCTTCAATAAAACATTTGTTAACGCCGGTAAAAAGGCGGTTGGCCTCATTGGAGGCGGAATGTTTGGCGAACCGGGCAAGAAAGAGTTTAAGGTTTCGGATACGCAAACTGCCTATGCAACAGGTCTGGCACTGGGTGTATTCAGTGACGAAAACGTCAGTTATATGGCCAAAAACCTGCAAGCTGCTGTTGAACGTGAAAATAAAGATGACCAGGGCATTGTCCGTCCGGCTTATTCGCTTATGACCGGTTTTGTAGGTACCGGCGGTATCAGTAAAGCGCTTTCAGATTACGGGTATTCAGACGTGGCTTATAAACTACTACAGAATGAACATTACCCTTCATGGTTATATGCAATTGATCAGGGTGCAACAACTATCTGGGAAAGGTTGAACGGCTATACTGTAGAGAATGGATTTGGTGGAAATAACAGCATGAACTCATTTAACCATTATTCATTTGGTGCTATAGGCCAGTGGCTGATTGCTTATTCTATCGGGATCCAGCGCGATGAACCCGGGTTTAAGAAATTTATTTTGCAGCCAGAGCCAGATCCGACAGGTAAGATGACCTGGGCCAAAGGATCATATGATTCGCCATATGGCCGTATAAACAGTGGTTGGTCGGTAAGCGGAAAAAGGTTAACCTACAATGCTACTGTTCCGGCAAATACAACCGCTACCCTGTTTTTGCCCACAACCAACGCTAAACAGGTAACGGAGGGCGGCAAACCTGTGGCTGGTGTAAAAGGCGTCAGCTTTATCAGGTTTGAAGGAAACAAAGCTGTTTATCGTTTAGTATCCGGATCTTATCGGTTTAAAGCAAACTTGTAATGCTGTGCGGGAATATTTTTGGAAGTATTGATTCGCGTATCCTCAAAGTCTCTCGCTGATTTAAGTTTACCCACAAAATCTAAATACGCGCTAAGCAATGGTTGGAAAGCAAGTTTACGATTACGAGACTCCGCTGGAGTCCAATATCTCTTTAAATTTTGTCTATAAACACGTGGCCTCTCTGAGGCCGCCTGGCACGTCAGTTATATTCATTATGTTATAAATATTACCGGCCCCATCGGGGCCACGTGTTTATAGTGCTAAAAGAATACATTTTTTGGCTCCGTAGGTGCCTCGTGTTGAAATTGCAGGTTGGTGAATTTTGTGTGGGTTAACTTAAACTCGCATAGGACCCTGATGGGACGTTAAACTCATTTCAGGACAAGACAATTTTTACAATTCCTGATCAAATTTCACTTGATTAATGTAACAAGCGGTTTATCTTTTTCAACAATATAAGTAGCAAGTTCACTTGCTTTGGTAGTGCCCACATTTTTTACGGCGTGTACAGTTCCGTAAGGAATAAATAAAACATCGCCGGCTTTGAGTGTTACCGGTTGTTTGCCCTCTACCTGGTATTCTAACACACCTTCAAGCACATAAATAATTTCTTCGCCGGGGTGCTTGTGCTGCGGATATGATTGTCCTCTTTCAATATCTACACGAATCTGTACCATTTCGCGGCCCGGGGTACTGAGGTCATGGCGCTGTAGTTCTGTGCGACCGTTTACAGTTTGCTGAGCCATAACAGATGCAGGAAGCATAAAAGCTGCAAGGGCAGCAATAATGATAGCAGTAGCCAGTTTGTTTTTGTTGGTTTTCATAGCCTTTGGTTTTAATTTTTAGTAAAACTACGGGCTCAAACAGCTTTTAAATAGTGCCATTTGCATGAACCGGGCTAAACTCAACATAAACCAGACATTCGTGATCCCGAAATGACAGCATGAACTTAATGACGAAATGATTTCCTAATGTGCCCTGCCTTGTTCGCTTTCAGCCCCTCCTGTATTACGTTTGGCCGGTACATTGGTTGATTTGCCGAAGCTATAGGTAAACGTAAGGGTTGCCACTTGGGTATCCACAAAGTTATGGTAAGTTGCGGTTGCGCCAACGATATTGGTAATGGTGCCGCTTGGGCTAAATGATTTAAAGATATCACGCATATTGAACTTGATTGTTCCCTTGTTGTTCAATATTTTTTTCTGAATAGCCGCGTTGAGCATTCCGGTAGGAATAGAAACAAACTGCCCGTAAGTACCGCTTGTGTTATAGAAACCACTTATCTCGGCACTCCAGGTTTTGGATAAGGTGAATTGATTATTACCATTGGCGCTAAAGGTAGTTTTGGACTCGTTGAGATAGCCGGAGTAAAATACTCCCTGGTAAGTATTATTGTAAACCTCGGCATATAAATTAACAGACCACCACTTGGCAGGTTGTAGGTTACTGCTGATGGAGAAATCCAATGTTTTTTGCTGCCCGATATTGCCCGTGGTACTGATAAATGTATTATCAACTTTATGGATGGTTTCATTTTGAACATCAGTTGTACGATTATAGGCAACTGCTACTGTAAACAGGCTCTTGAAGCTATAAGCCAGTTTATAATCGTCGGTAAACTGTGGTTTCAGGAAGGGGTTGCCCGAAAAGTAGGTAAACTTATCTACGAAAAAGGTAAATGGATTTAAGCTTCCATAACTCGGCCTGCCAATTCTGCGACCATATGAAGCAACCAGTACGTTATGGCCTGCTGTATCAAGGTTGTAGGAAAAATAGGCGGTTGGGAAAATGTTGGTGTAATGCTTAACAAATGATGAATCCGCCTTTTGCGCATTACCCAGCTGATGCCCGTCGCCGTTTGTGTTTTCCAAACGCAATCCTGTTTGTAATGAGAATCGGCCAAATGTTTTATTGAAGTTCAGATAAGCGGCATTGATATTCTCCTTATATAAAAAGCGGTTGGTGTTGTTGTAATCAATAGTACTTATATCATCAATAACATTAAAATAATTAGCGGCATTATCGGTATTTACATAACTGCTTTTTACGCCAGCCTCCAGTTTGGCTTTACCCCTGAGCGGATGTGTATAATCAATCTTTGCCGAATAGATATTAATAGTAGCGGGCAGATCATCTTTAATTGTTTGCGAGTTTGTTAAAGTGCCATCGGGCAAAAAAGTATTGTTGATAAAAAACTGGTTACTGCCCGATATATCGCGAATATAATCCAGGTCAAATGTGAGTGCCCTGCCAGCGCTGTCAAACTTGTGGGTATAGTTTACGTTGATCCCTTTGCTGTCAAACTTATTTTTGGAAGTGTTGAGGGTGTTGATGGTAGAGTCCAATTCGCCGGTTTTGCCATATAGTAAGCTGTAAACCGGGCTGCTGTCATGATCGCGCGAGATAGTACCGGTAAATACTACGCCCCAGGTTGTTTTGGGAGATATAAAATAATCTAACCCAGCTTTGATATTGGTATTATTGCTTGAGGGCCTGAAATAGGAAATATCCTGCAGTGAGGATGTTTGATTGCCGTTTTCATCGAAATAATTGCGGTCTATTTCAAGTCTCCTGAATGTTTTCTGCTTATTGTAGGCTACGTTAGCAAAGAAATTGACCTTATCTATCCTGTAGTTAAAGTTGATGCTTGCATCAGACCGGACGTAAAAGCCCTGGGCTAAATTCACGGATGTTACGGCGTTAAATCCCCTGTTGGTATTTTTCTTTGTTTTGATATTGATCACTCCTGCATTCCCGGCAGCATCATACTTTGCCGGTGGGTTATCCATCAGTTCTATCTGATCTAAAGAAGAAGATGGCAGAGAGCGAAGGTAAGTAGCCAGGTTTGCTGCCGAAAGATAGGTGGGTTTATCATCAATCATCACCAGTACCCCGCTTTTTCCTTTAAAGGTAATGTTACCGTCGGCATCTATCTGCACGCCGGGTGTTTTTGACAACACTTCCAAAGCGTTGGCGCCGGTGTTGGATATCAGCGCCCCAACGTTAACAACGGTGCGGTCGATCTTTTGCTGTACATAAGATTTTTTGGCAGTTACGGATACCTCATTCAAGGTTTTCCCGCTTGGCGACAGCATAATTGCCGGCAAACTAACCGGTTTTTGGCCAACTGCCATCGGGCCGCTCACGTAGCTTTTATAACCCATGTAAGTGGCCTTAATGATATAAGTATTGTTTTTTAAGTTTTGAAATGAGAAACTGCCATCCGCTTTAGCGAGGCTGGTACTAATCACCGTAGAATCTTTTGCTGCAAGTAAAACCAGGGTTGCACCGTCGAGTGGTTTTTTAGCTTCATCAGATACAGTCCCCGAAATGCTGCCGCCTGTGGTTTGTGCGTGGGCGAATTTGAATAAAATCAATGTGAACAAGGTGAAGAATAGTTGCAGTCGTCTCATAACTATGAGACAGCGTTTTCGCTGATATAGTTACAACAATTTTTATGATTTAACATTTTGTTACAATTTGAATACTAAAAATATTAGTATTTTTATACCTTTGAATAAAGTTTATATCGTTTAAAATGAATACGCACAGCTATCTGACCAGGGAGGCTAAGGCCTTTGTAAAACGCAGGAATGGTCCCGATGAGGTTATACGGGTGGTGCCCGATCTGCTGTATAAAAAAGCAGTTCAATGTTACAGGTTGTATACAGCTTTTGAAGAAAAGCCTGATGATCTGGGCTGCATTTTGTTTGACGGTCAGGGTTTCTGGATTTATGATGGTAATCTGCTATCTGTAGCCGAACAGGAGCAGTTGGCAGATTTTATTATCAACTATGTAGAAAGGTTGTAAAAAGCAATTAAAGATAACCATGGAACAATTAAGTTTTTTTGCAGAGGCGGGGCAGAGCAGGGGATTACCAAAAGAACTGTTGGAATACCACGCTAATTTTATTGATCAGAACACCGGCGACTACCTGCTTCAAAAGTTCATAACTGAATCACCCTGGAAGCAGACTACACAAAAAATGTGGGACAAGGAATACCTTACGCCCAGGCTTACCGCCTGGCATGGCGATGTAGGTACAGATTATTCTGTATCCGGTAAAATCTCCAATCCAAATCCCTGGACGCCGGAATTGTTAATGCTGAAACAAAAAGTAGAAGCTGCTGCCGGGATCAGGTTCAATAGCGTTTTGCTGAATTATTACCGGGATGGTAATAATTCTGTGGCCTGGCACAGCGACCGGGAGAGTGTATTGGGCAAAAATCCCGTTATTGCCTCGGTCAGTTTCGGGCAGGTGCGCTGCTTTGATATCCGGAATAAAGCCGATCATAAGGAGCACTATTCCGTAAAGCTGGAGCACGGCTCCTTCCTGCTAATGAAAGGAGGTTTGCAGGAGCATTGGGAACATCGGATAGCTAAATCACATAAACCGATGAAGGCCAGGGTTAACCTGACCTTCAGGGTAGTAATTTAATTATTGGTTTGGAGCATATGCCTGTTGCAAAGCTGCCACATCAACTTTTTTCATTGTCATAAAAGTTTGCGTAATACGTGCAATTTGTTCAGGGCTGCCGTTTTTCAGAGCATTAAGCATAACCGTTGATGCAACCTGCCAGGATACACCGTATTTGTCTTTCAGCCAGCCGCATTGTCCGGGTTCGCCATCAGCAGAAAGTGCCGACCAGTAGTAATCGATCTCTTCCTGCGTTTCGCATGGAATTAATAATGACACGGCCTCGTTAAAGCCAAAGCCGTGGGGATGTGCGCTGTCCATGGCGGCTATCCAGGTCTGGTCGATATAAAAATCGGCGAACATCAGTGTGCCGGCTTTGTCCGGGCCCATATCTTCCGGGCGCGGGGCTGTTGTACCGCGTTTACTGTCTTTAAATACCGAGCAGTAAAAGTTAATAGCGTCATCGGCTTTACCGGCTACCGGTCCTGTATACATCAATGACGGAACAATCACAGGCCTTTCTTCACCGGCAGGGTTGGTAAGTATCAGTTGCCACGAAACGCCATATTTATCGCCTATCCAGCCGTAACGTTCGCTGAAAGGATAGCGGTCAAGCGGCATCATTACCTGGCCGTTTTCTGATAGCTTGTTCCATACTTCGTCAATGTGTTTGGCGGCGTCCGGGTCGCGGGAGGGATCAAAATTGATCATAAAGGAAATGGAAGGGCTGATGCTTGGTCCGGGCACACCGCTGATACCGAAGAAGGGCTGGCCTGCCAGCGTAAATTCAACCACTTCGCATTCATGATCAGACACAGAGAAATGATTAACATAGCTTAAAGCCGAATCGGGCAGTAAGGTGGTATAAAATTCGGCAGCGTCTTTGGCTTTGTCCTGGCCGAACCAGATATGTGGTTTGATGGGTAACATAGGTAAATGATTTGGTGTTAATATTTAGTTAAAGATCGTAAGTATGTAAATGTTTTGACTGATTACATCATTGGCTAACGCTTTACCGTTAATCTCCATGAAAGCCAGCGCTGATGATATCTAACTCATTCAAAGTTAAACGGTTTTTGTCCGGAGATCAGGGGGGATTAGTGACATTTTGGGGGTGTATTACGACAACGCTTCAACCTGGGCAAACTTTTTTCGAACTAAATGAACCCCATTTATTTTTCATGCGGGTGAGCTATATTGCATTCTCTTTAAGCAAGCATGAAAAAACCGATGCCTTTTGATTTTCTGCTGGATTACCTGCCCGCCGGTATCATGGTGAAGCCGGCTGTAGGTATGTTCTATATTTATTTTGACCGGAAGATAGTATTGATCTTCCGAAAGGTGGGTAAGAATCCGCAGCATAACGGCATCTGGATCTCTACCCAACGGGAGCATCATGAAAGCCTGAAAGCCGAGTTACCCGAGATCACTGACTTTGTATTAGACGAGGGCTTTGATACAGCCTGGCTGCTGCTCAGCAATAATCATGATGATTTTGAAAAAGCTGCTATTCAGCTCTGCGAACTTGTTTCACAAAAAGATAAGCGGATTGGAAAGGTAACCCCTAAAAGCACTGCTATGTTTAACTATTAAACCCGCAAGCAGGTTGCAGTATCCGTTATTCGAAATCAGCACGGGAATTCTTCTGCCACGCTGGTCATATTGCTTAATAGTATAGATAATATACACAATTGTAAACTGAGATTAGTAAATGGTCAATATTGTTTACTACTGCCCTGTTTTTCCCTCCTAAATTTAGCGCTACCAATTACAGGCATTTCTCCGTTGTAAATGCGCTTATCAAATAACCCTGCTGCTTATGTTAGATATTGCTGTTAAAAAATTGCTATTAAAAGTAGCGCATCACGGCGCTCCGGCACCTTTTCAAAAAATCTGTTTTGTGTATTACGAACAGCTGTTAAAACTGGCCTGTCCTTTTATGAAAATAACCGAAGTTATTGGCAACCGATCAATACTTCAATTACTTATTAACCCAAATGTTTAACCTGAAAATATGCGTATGATAAAACTTGACAAATAAACCTGCATTAAGCCTAAAAGCGGAGAATGTTGGCGCATTCCCCGCAATAATTGGTAACTAATTTACGAGTCTTTCTTAAACCAATAATTACAGTAACCTAAATACTAAATTATGAAAAAAAGTGCTTGCCGCATAAGCAATATGCGGTTGCGAAGCTATTTGAAAATATTTCTTACGGCAAAGTGTACCCTGATCCTGATACTTATATCTTCCTTTCAGGTTTTTTCAAAAGGCCATGATCAAAACAGGATCAGCATCAACCTTCGTAATGTGTCTGTGAAAAATACGCTTACAGAAATTGAAAAAACAAATACTTACCGTTCTGTTTATAATGACGCTATAAATACTATACCTGTTACCGGCCTGGTGGTAGATAATAAAGGACCTTTACCCGGAGTAAGTGTAAAAATTAAAGGCACTAATCTGGGCGTACTGACAGATAACAACGGAAAGTTTTCGATCAATGTGCCCGACAATAACGCAGTCCTGGTATTCACATTTGTAGGGTATGTTTCAACCGAAATTACAGTTGGCGACCGCAAAAACATCAACGTAACGCTTAAAGAATCGGCAACAGATCTGAACGAGGTTATCGTAACCGGTTATGGCCAGTCGGTAGCCAAGCGTGACCTTACAGGGGCTATAGCAACTGTTTCGGCCAAACAGATAGAAGAGCGCCATCCCATTAACCTGGTCGATGCTCTGCAATCGCAGGCATCGGGCGTGTTGGTAGTAAATGATTCGGGCGAGCCTGGTGCCTCCGGCTCCATCCAGATCCGTGGCGGTTCTACATTTTCAACAGCAGGCAATGCGCCGTTGTTTGTAATTGACGGAATTTTAAGCCCAACTGCCGATAATGTTAACCCTAATGATATTCAATCAATTGAAGTGTTGAAGGATGCTGCTTCGGCGGCTATCTATGGCTCGCAGGCAGCCAATGGTGTTATATTAATTACTACCAAGCGGGGCCAGGCGGGCAAACCACTTATTAATGCCCAGTACGCCCGCATTTTTGGCGTAATGGCCCATAAGCTGGAACAACCAAATTCAAAAGACCTGCGTGTAGAACGGAATTTATATAATGGTAACAGTCCGGATAAGCCAACCACCACCAACGACTCGCTGAATGTGGTTTTTAATTCTGATAATGACAATCAGGATGTAATTACCCAGTTGGCAAAAAAAGATATTCTTGATTTTGGCGTTAGCGGCGGCGAAAAAAACATGACTTACTATTCAAGCCTCAGGTATATCAATGATCAGGGCCTGATAGTTAATAGTTATTCAAAAACACTGCAAGCCCGTTTCAATCTCGATTACCAGGTATCCCCGAGGTTTAAATACAGTAACCGCCTTTCTTTCGGTTATAATACTAACAATAACATTAATGAAGGTAATACCATTAACCAGGCCTTTCAACGGCCCTCAAATTTAGCGTTATACTACCCCGATGGTACTTTAACCGGCTACATCAGCGGGCGCCGTAACCAGTTATCGGTTGCCTTGCTCGAGGTTAACGTAACCAATACCTATACCGGCGATTTGTTTAACCAGATTGATTATACCATCAGCAAAGACCTCCGTTTAACCAATAACTTTGATTTTGGATTATCAACACCGCACAACGTATTTTTTGATCCAAAGTTGTTAAGCAGCGCCAGCCCTACAGTTAACTCAGGTAAAGAAAGCTTTGCAGTTAATACCAACTGGGCTTACCAGGGATTTTTAAATTATAGCAAAAACCTGGGTAATCATTCCATAACGGGTTTGATTGGGGTGAGTGCCGAAAAAACACAGAATAACAGCTTTAAAATAGCCGGAACAAACTATGCCAATGAAAGCATCTATACATCAAATGTTGCAGGTACTATTGATTTGACCAATACGGGCACTAATGCGGGCTCTACCAGTCGCGAATCACTTTACGCCCGCGCGGGTTACAGCTACAAAAGCCGCTATATCCTGAGCCTGGTTTACCGCAAGGATGGATCGTCGAAATTTGGCAGTTCAAACCAGTATGGTGATTTCTATGGTGCATCCGGCGCCTGGCGATTCTCGGATGAACCATTTATGGCCTGGTCTAAAAAGTTTCTGGCTGATGCTAAATTGAGGGTAAGTTACGGGCAGGTTGGTAATGACCGGGTCCCGGCCAACTCAAACCTGCTCATTTATACTTTTGGTACTTCTTTTTATAACGCAATTAACGGTGTGGTTTTAAGCGATCAGTTCGGAAACACACAATTAAAATGGGAAAGCAATATCCAGAAAAACATTGGTATGGATCTGCAATTTTTTAGGGGACGCTTAAATGTAACTGCAGACTACTATCAAAAAACAACAAAGAACCTGCTGTATCAGCGTAATATCCCGGTTGAAACCGGCTTTACCAATGTGTACGTGAACGTGGGCGACGTTACCAACAATGGTGTTGAACTTTCTGTAAATGCCACACCGGTAACCAGTAAAAACTTTAACTGGAATATTAATGCCAGCTTATCTGTTGAGCGTAACAAAATCAAGAGCCTTTATAATCATCAGCCGTTCCTGGCTACATCAGGCGGTGCTACTTACCTGGTTCAGGAAGGGGGCAAGATCGGCGATTTCTATGGATACAAAGGGCTGGGCGTTTATCAGTATGATGCATCAAATGCCTACGACGGCAACTGGAACAGGTTAACGCCGGTAGGGGTTTCTGCGGATGGTAAAACGGCTGCAAGCTACACCCTGAACGGGCAAACATACACCGGTACCGTGCATCACATGTATGCCGGCGGGGCATTGCTGCTTGGCGGCGATATGATATTTGATAACGTTAAGAAAGACAGTGTAATAGATGCCAACGACCGGCAGATACTGGGCAATGCGCAACCATCATTTTACGGCGCCATTATCAATACCCTTAGTTATAAACAGTTCAGCTTGTCGTTCACATTTAATACCATCTGGGGCGGCGAGGCTTATGACAGTCCGAGGCAAACGCTTAATAACCTGGCTACATCAGGCATAGTTGCCGATAATAATACCACCTATAATTCATGGAAAAAGCAGGGAGATGTCACCAATATACCTTACATGGGCCGGAAAAATTCGGTCGCCAATTTCCCGGGAACTCAAAGCCGTTTTCTTGAAAATACTTCGTTCATCCGGCTCAGCTATGCCAAATTCACTTATAACCTGCCCGCAAATATAGCCTCGCGCATTAAGATGAAAAATATAGGGGCATATGTATATGGCGCAAACCTGCTTACCTGGACTAATTACACCTGGTACGACCCTGAGTTTTCATCAAGCTCGGCCTTAACACCGGGTAATGATAATGGCCGTTATCCGCGCAGGCGCGAAGTTGGTTTTGGACTAAATGTTAATTTCTAATGAATCTGATCATGAAAAAAATAATCATTACTTTTTTAATGTTCTCCGTTTCGCTGCTCAGTTGTAAAAAACTGCTGGATCAGCCACCACAAAGCCAGCTGGCAGCCAGCAAATTCTGGAAAACGTCTGACGACGCCAAGGCTGGTATTGCCGGCATATATGATGGTATTCAGGATATGTTTAGCAGCCAGTATATTTATTGGGGCGATGGGCGTAGCGATAACTTAAGTTATCATCCTACCTATAATGACGGTTTGCCGCTTGCATTAAATGTTTTAACGCCAACCACCAATGGTGCCGACTGGACGCTGATATATGCAACCATCAGCCGCGCAAATTTTGCTATTAAATATATCCCCACCATTGATGGTATTGACCCTGTTTTATCAAAGGACCTGCAGGCGCAGGCCCTTGGGATAAGGGCTTATTGCTATTTCTGGCTGATAAGGCTTTGGGGAAATGTACCCGTGTGGACAGAGCCTTATGAAGACCTGAGTACCGATCCATACAAAGCGGCAACACCAGCCGCCGATATTGTAAAAAACGTTATTCTGCCCGATCTGCTAAAGGCTTATGACCTGTCAGACCATACTGCATCTGTAGTATGGAATCTAAACTCGGGAGGCATAGCCGCCATGTTGATGGATGTTTACATGTATAACCATGATTATAGCAATGCTTTGCTATGGTGCGATAACCTGTTCAAATTAAACCGTTACAGCCTGGAAAGCACTGCCAACTGGAAAAATAATTTTATAGCGCCAACAAATACCAAAGAGTGTATCTGGAGCTTAAACTGGGATTTTACCGTTGATGGAGGTAATAAAACTTCGCAGGAAATTGGTGCTGGCGATACCAACAGCGACTTTTCTGTTGATCCTGCATTATGGACATATTTTACCACAACCACAACAGATATCAGGGGCGCATTAAGTGTTGATTTTAAAGTGAATAACCACGATAAAATATGGAAATACTATGCAGTTAACTTAGATAAGAACGGCAACCAGATCTATCCCAACTCGCCTCAGGCCAACCTACTTTTCCCATTGTACCGCCTTGCAGATATTTATCTGTTAAGGGCCGAGGCTTTAAACAGGACGGGAGATTTGGCTAACGCACTGGTTTATTTAAACATGGTACATACCCGGGCAGGTTTACCCGCCTACCAGGCAAGTGATTTTGCCAATGCCGATGCAATGCTTTACGGCACACCGGTTAATGCTAACGGCATATTACGCGAAAGGCAACTCGAGCTATTCTGCGAAGCTAAACGATGGTTCGATTTGCAAAGAAATAATATCATCATCAGCATTATGGACCCGATAATCAAGATCAGGCAGGTTAACAAAGGTTTCCCTGCTACCGGCTTTGGCGATCCCCGGAAAATATTCTGGCCTATTGATCAGGATGTATTAAATGCCAATACCAAGCTAACTCAAAATCCACCTTATTAATTAAATTATATCATAATGAAAAAGATGAAACAAGCAGGTTTGTGGTTTGCCCTGACAGGCCTTTTAATAAGCATGGCAGGTTGCAACCTTGCCGGGTTAAAGATGCAGGAAAATGCTGAATATCATCCTTATGTGCTTGATCCGCATATTAATAAAACAACCTGGCAGTTTATTAAAGACCGCAGCTATAATTTTGCCGGGAAGGATACTGTTTTTAAGCTGATGCGCCAGGCCATTGAATATTCGGGCATTGATACCAATTTGTATATAAAAACCGATTGCACGTTTATATTACTGCATAATGATGCCGTTTACAGAACAACGGTAGTAAATAAAGTACCTACCATCACTGCAGATTGTTACTGGGGCAAATACCTGGTGAATGGCAAGCCCGCCACAAAATGGAGCGATTATCCTAAAGAGCAGGTTAAAAACTACCTGCTGTATTTAATTGTACAGGGAGCGTATTCGTTTAATAATTTAACGCCCAGTAACGTTGTGGCTACCACGCTGCAGCCGGTAAACTATGATCCCTTAAACCCCAATTCACTAATGACGCTGCGGGTTAATGACGATCAGAACTTTACCATGAGGCTAAATGATTTCTCAAATTCCGTAGGTTATGTAAGTGTACGTACCAGCAATATTCTGGCATTAAACGGAGCCATACAGGTAATTGACAGGGTGCTTTACTATCAAACCAAATAATACTGATCTCAATTAGCGCCGGTCGTGATTTCGCTGCCGGTGTTAATTGAGGATGGATCCATCAATTGTTTTTACGTAAAGCAGCTAATTGTTTTACAATCAAGTTGTTGGCTTTAAGCTTTGTGCATTCAGCTTTTAGCTTCTATATAAACACACCAAAATTAAATTACTGATGAAAGATCAAGACAATAAAGCAATATCGCGCCGCAACTGGCTGGGTGCAATGGGGAAGGTTTCTTTGGGTACAGGATTAATGGCAGTTACGTCAAACACCCTGGGCTTTGAACACCCCACCCAGATAAAAGCAACCGGCAACGACACTGGTGCCCGTATTTATAATATCCGTGATTTTGGTGCAAAAGGAGATGGCAAGTCATTGGATACCGCTGCTGTACAAGCGGCGATTGATACCTGTAATAAAGAGCAGGGCGGCACTGTATTGGTGCCTGCAGGGGTATTTGTCATTGGAACGGTTGAGTTAAAAAGCAACGTTACTCTGCACATAGCCGCACAAGGAAAATTACTGGGGACTACCGACGGAAAACAATACCATGCCAGCGATGTCATTCCCCTTGACATTGGATGGACAATGAACGATGGAAATGTAGGATTACTGTTTGCAGTAAATGCCGATAATATTACCATTGAAGGTAATGGCACTATCGATGGGCAGGGCGCGCAATTTCGCAGCGATACTAAAGGGGTGTTGCCGCCGGCAGGTATTACGGGTAATCACAGGCCATATCATTTACTTTTTTACCAATGTAAAAACCTTACGGTCCGTAATATCTCGCTCATCAACAGTGCTTATCACTCGGTGCGGGTTTGTCTTTGCTCTTATGTAAAAATGGAAGGATTGTTTATCCGTGGCAAAGTGATTCATAATAACGACGGCTTTCATTTTATTGGGAGTACCTATGTACATGTAACCAACTGTGATGTACAATGCCAGGATGATGCCTGCGCATTATTTGGCAGCTGTAAATTCGTAACAGTTTCTGATTGCTCCTTCAGCACACGATGGTCGGTGTTCCGTTTCGGAGGTGGCGAGGCCGAAAATATTACCGTTTCAAATTGTCTCATTTATGAAACCTATGGCTGCCCTATAAAAATGCGCTGCTCCCCCGGATCCCGGTTCGAAAATATCTCGTTTTCAAACCTGGTGATGAAGGAAGTTACCGGCCCCATCTCTATAGGCCTGGGGACTGAGAAATCTTCAGTTAATAGAACAGTTGATACCCCCGGAATTATACGTAATATTTCTTTCAGTAATATCCAGGCTACCGTGGTAAAACCGGTCCCGCTTCGTGATGCGGAATTTGCCAGCAGGTACAATCCCGGCGAAATATTTTCATGCATCACCCTGAATGCTATGGACGATGTTTTTTTAAAGAATATTTCTTTTAACAATGTGCATGTCACTTTTCCGGGCGGGGGTACCGAAGAACAGGCCGCAGTAAGGGATGTTCCTAAAGTGGCGGGCGAATATTATCAGATTGGTATCCCTCCGGCTTATGGTATGTATGCCCGGAATGTGCGCGGCCTATCGCTTCATAACGTCAGGTTTACCATGGAAAGCCCGGATCTGCGCCCTGCCCTTATCCTGGATAATGTAGAAGATGCAGCGGTGAATGGCCTAAGTGCCCAGGGACAAAAAGGTGCTGAATCATTATTACGTTTCATCAACACGCGGGATGTTTTGGTAAGCGCCCTGCGTGTATTGACACCTGTAACAAATTTGCTGCAAGCCGAAGGCAAAGCATGTGCTAATATTAAAATAGAGGGCGGGGATATTTCAAAGGCTGATAAAGCATTGGTTTTAGCCTCCGGTGCATCTGCACAGGCGGTGAGGTTGCGGGAATAATATCTCCTGGTTATCATAACGATTTGTAACAATAATGATAGAGCCAATTGAGTGTATTAATTGGCTTTTCTATATTATTAAACCGCTGGAAAATAGAGCGATGTTAGTGGTATAGCATTCCTTAATCATCATAAAAAATTGTAATAATGTATAAGAAACATCTTCAAAGCTATATAAAAGCAGGAATTACAGGATTGGCTGTAGTACTTGTTACCTTACTGCTATTATCTTCAAAAACCCTTTTGGCAGGCACAGTTACTGTTTCATCCATTGCCGACCTGCAAAAGGCTATTACGCAAGCAAAACCGGGCGATGTTATTTTACTGGCCGATGGGGTATATCCAACCACTGAGGATATTATTGTTAATGAAAAAGGCCTGCAGGGTAAAAATATTATTATAGCTGCCCAACATCCGGGAGCAGCAGAAATTACCGGTAAAGGAGGTTTTAGTTTAATAAGCCCGGCGGCCTATATCACTATCCGGGGATTTAAATTTACGCATGCTGCATCAAGAGCCAAAACAGGTACAGGTACCAGCTTTTGCCGCTTCACGCAAAATATTTTTGAAACTCCTGGTGATGGGGAGGATTTGACCATCGCCGGCAGTGATCAGGAAATTGATCACAACACCTTTCAGAATAAGAATGCGATGGGCAGGTTTATCGCTGTTCGTGGTCAGGATAAGCAAATTGCCGAAAGGTTGCATATCCACCACAATTATTTCAATAGCCAGGCAAGCCAGGGCGGTAAAAATGGTGCCGAGACGCTGCAGTTTGGTTTAAGCGGGTTTAGCTTATCATCAAGCAACAGCATTGTTGAGTATAATTTATTTGAAAAATGCGAAGGCGAAAACGAACTGATCTCGGTCAAAGCCTCGGCAGTAACGCTCCGGTACAATACCATTCGTAACTGCCCTGCGCAGTTCACCCTGCGCCATGGTAATAAAAGCCTGGTTTATGGCAATTATTTCTTCAATACGCCTGGCTTAAGGATTTTTGGCGATGATCACCTGATCTACAGCAACTATTTTGAAAACTGCAGCTCTGCCGTCGTAATAGGTAATGGCGACGGAGAGGTAGCCGACGGGGCCCAGTTAACTTCGCATGACCGGCCCGACCGCGTGCTGATTGCCTTTAATACACTGGTTAATAACAAAGAAAACATTATACAAACTGCCCGAAAAAACGGTATGGGCGCCACTTCAATTACGGTGGCCAATAACATCATCCAGGGTGGTGGGCCTGCTGCCACCATTGCAGGCCCATATCCTGATCCGCAGTGGGCGGGCAATATCTTGTTTAATGTGAAGGACGCCGGCGATATGCCGGCCGGCAGCTATACAAATATCGATCCTAAACTGGCTAAAACATCAGCGGATGTTTATCACCTTGAGGCGGGCAGTCCTGCTGTAAATCATGCTATTGGTTCATATCCCGGTATTAAGTTTGATATGGATGGCCAGCCCCGTACTTTACCGCTTGATATTGGTGCTGATGAACTGTCTAACGCGTTTGTTCAGGCACATGTACTTAACCCTGCCGATGTTGGTTGTAATACTAAATAAAACATGAAAAAAATTACAGCACTTTTGTTAAGCTTGCTGGCAGCGGGCATAGCATCTGCACAAAAAGGGAAAAGTGAGTGGGTATACCGCGGTAGTGATGGCAAGCTGGTTTATAAAACCACACCAGCGGGCGATAAAATCATGGATTTTTCATATGCCGGGTATATGGGGGGCGGTATAGCGTTACCTGTTGTGCCCGTTAAGCGCCTCGTAAAGCCTTCAGGCACAAATGATGATACAAAGATCATTCAAAACGCCATTGATGAGGTGGCCGCAATGCCGATGAAAAACGGTTTCAGGGGAGCAGTTGAATTGGCGTCAGGTACATTCACCTGTGCCGGTCCTCTTATTCTGTCGGAAAGCGGCGTCGTATTGCGCGGCAATGGCAGCGGGGCAGGAGGTACTACCATTAAAATGGTTGGCGATCCGCACACGGCTGTGGTAATTGGCCGGGGCAATACCAAAGTTGCATTGGGCCGGACCGAAAAAGCAGATAGCAGTACGGTGAATACTACCAGCACATTAATAACCGATACCTATGTGCCATCAGGCAGCAAATCTTTTACCGTGGCAGATGCATCCGGGTTTGCGGTAGGTGACGTTATTAATATCAGCAGGCCTGTAACTGAAGCCTGGGTTCATTTTATGGGGATGGATAATATGTATCGTGATGGGAAAAAGCAAACCTGGATTAGAGCGGGGGCTCATGGAATAACCAAAAGAAAGATCACAGTAATTGAGGGTAATAAACTTACGGTGGATCTTCCGCTCGCCGATTCATATGATGCTAAATTTTTAAATCCGCCGGGCACAGTAGTTGCCAAAGTTATACCTGCTTCACGCGTTATGCAGGTTGGTGTAGAAAACATCCATATCCAATGTCCTCCGCTTGAAATTGACTACGGGCATGCGCCCTACGCAGGTGTACGCGTTGGCGGCGATGATTGCTGGCTTAAAGATGTGTATTGTGAGGAAACGATGAATACCACCGTACTTGCCGGCAACAGGATCACAATGGAAAAAGTTATAGTGAAGCATACTTATGCTAATCTTGGTGCATCCAAACCAACAGATTTTAGCCTGGAAGGCAGTCAAAACCTTATTGACAGGTGTGAAATTACCGGGGGCAATATGTATTTCGTATGGACTTCATCATTAATTCCGGGTCCTAATGTTTTGCTCAACTGTACTTTTAAAGGCCTCGGCAGCCGTATTCAGCCGCACAAGCGCTGGGCTACCGGGTTGTTGGTTGATAACTGTACAGTACCGGATGGCGGTATTGATTTCATGAACCGCGGTATTGCCGGCTCGGGCCACGGCTGGACAATGGGATGGGCAGTAGCCTGGAATTGCATAGCCAAAACATATGTAATTCAAAATCCACCCGGAGCGGTAAACTGGGCCATTGGCTGTATAGGCAAGCGTGAACAAACCGCGCGCCTGTTTGACAGCCAGCCTGTTTTGCCGGACGGAAATTTTGATTCGCATGGTTTCCCCGTGGAGATCCAAAGCCTTTACCTGGCCCAATTGACAGAGCGACTGGGCATACAGGGGATTAAAAATATAGGATATGCCGCCAATAATAAAAAAATGTTCCCCAACAAACTGGTAAAAGCGTTGCCTGTAAAAACAGACCGTGATAAAATACTGGGTATAAACCTTGCCTTTGGCCGGCCGACAAATACCAGTAACGTAAAAGGCAGTACCCGCGAATTTGGCGGCGAGAAAGCTGTAGACAGTAACGCTGATACTTATTGGTGTACTGCTGACGGTGTTACAAACGCAACCCTCGAAATTGATATGGAAGGCCCGGTAAATATGAATACCCTGCAGCTTAACGAAGCCATTGGCGGGCATGTTGAAGAGTATAAAGTTGAGGCGCAATTGGATAGTAACTGGAAGCTATTAGCTCACGGAACCACCATAGGGAAAAACCTGATATTGAAATTTCCGGAAACTATAGCCTGGAAAGTGAAACTAACGGTACTTAAAGCCAAAACAAATGTGGCAATAGGCAATTTGGGGCTCTATCTCGCAAAGGACGGCTCAGGTAGTAAGATATAATAGCTACTATAACGTTGTCGTAAATTCTTACCATAGTGTCATGGTACCAAACTCAAAGGTACTTGTATAACAATACAAAAGCGGCAATACCGCGTTGTACATGACCAATTAGCTTGCTAACAAACATTATTATAAACCATAGCAGATATGTTTCTGCTAAAAACACATCCTTATGAAAAAACTTTTTATAGCTTGTTGGCTATTTGTTTTTGTTGCGCATAATGTTTTTGCTCAAAAAGAGCTGTCCCGCGATGAGCGTATGAAATGGTGGCGCGAAGCCCGTTTTGGTATGTTTATTCATTGGGGGGATTATGCCGGGCTGGCCGGTATGTACAAAGGTTATGAGATAGGGCACGGCGGCGAGTGGATTATGAACAGGGGAAAGATCCCGGTAGCTGAATACCAACAGTTTGCCAAAAAGTTTAACCCGGTAAAGTATGACCCTGATGCCTGGGTGAAACTGGCTAAAGAAGCGGGCATGAAATACATCGTGATAACAGCCAAACATCATGATGGCTTTGCCATGTTTAAATCAAATGCCAGCAAGTGGAACATCGCCGACGCTACACCTTACGGCAAAGATGTTTTAAAACCGCTGGCTGCTGCATGTAAAAAATATGGAATTAAACTCGGATTTTATTATTCGCAGGCACAAGACTGGAATAATCCAGGCGGTGCGGCGGCACGTAAAGTAAGCAGCGAAGGCTGGCCAAATCCCGACTCGGCCAAAATAGATGCTTACACTAAAGAAAATACAGGCCATTGGGACCCGGCACAAACCTCGGCTACCATGGCCGATTATATTGACCGTGTAGCTGTTCCGCAGGTAAAAGAGTTGTTAACTAATTATGGAGAGGTCGCTGTAATCTGGTGGGATACACCAACCAACATGACAGATGAGTTTGCTCAGAAATTACACGACCTGTTAAAATTACAGCCAAACATTATCAGTAACGACCGGCTTAAGCGCCCCAATTTTGCAGGCGATTACAAAACACCTGAACAGAAGATCCCCAACCTGAGCGAGCTTGATGGAAAAGATTGGGAGACCTGCATGACCATGAACGGTACCTGGGGATATAAAAGCTATGACCATAAATGGAAAGCCCCTGAAACATTAATTCATAACCTCATTGATATTGCATCGAAAGGAGGTAATTACCTGTTAAATGTTGGCCCTAACGCCGAGGGGGAATTTCCGCAGGAAAGTATAAGTACCTTAAAAAAGATGGGTGAGTGGATGAAAGTGAACAGCGAAGCAATATACGCTACCAAGGCAAGTCCGCTTCAGCCCTTAAGTTGGGGCCGTTGTACGCTTAAGCCAAATGGTAAAAATACTACGCTTTACTTTTCGGTATTTAACTGGCCAACAGATGGTAAATTGACTATTCCCGGCTTAAAGAATGAAGTGGTAAATGCTAAAATGCTGGCCGGAAATACCGTGTTGAAAACTACGCTATCCGGCGATGGGCTAACTATAAATGTGCCTGACAAAGCAACAGATGGTATTGCCACGGTAATTAAAGTAGAGGTAAAAGGAACTATGGGAGCCCAAACTGCCAACCCAACCAGCAGTATGAAAACCGGTGCGCTTGATTAACAAATGAAACAGAAATTAACTATGTTTTTTAAAGGCCTTTTGATAATGGGTTTGCTGCTTTTTAACAACCTGCTTAAAGCGCAGGTTGTTTTAAAAGCGGACGGAAGTGATGACGCGTATCAGCAAATATCGCATGTGTTAGGCGGAGATGCCTGTGAAGTTCCGGATTGTGCACATCACGTTAAACACATTACCGAGGCCTTTGATAAGCAGTTAGGTGAATATGTTTTTGTTTTTCACAGCCATGCTAAAGAGGATAATGACCGCTGCCGAAATTATGACAGGGAACGTATAGAGATTAAAACTTATGGCCCTTCCGCCGCTAAATTGAAGGGTGAACAGGGTGAAACAGTTGTTTATAAATGGAAATTTAAAATAGATAGTGGTTTTAAAGCACAGCCAACTTTTACCCATATCCACCAGATCAAAGCAGGTGACGGAGATGCCGGAGCACCAATTATAACTTTTACGCCCCGCTTTGGTGAGCCTGATCAGTTTGAGATCATTCACACTGGCTCCACAAAAGGGACTTCGCAAGGGGTTTTAATGCGCGTTAACCTGGCCGATTTTAAAGGTAATTGGGTAGAGGTAACGGAAAAACTGCATTATGATAGCCAGGGTGCTTACACCGTAGAGATTAAAAGGATTGCAGATAATAAAGTACTACTCAGCTATGCCAATACCAATATTGACCTGTGGCGAAGCGGTACTTCATTTTGCAGGCCAAAGTGGGGAGTATACCGGAGCTTAAAAAGTCCTGCTTATATCAGGGATGAGGACGTAAGTTTTGCTGATATAGCCATTCTTGAGCAATAGTTACAGCTAATTTATTTAACCAATAAAAAGATCAAGTTGAATGAAGCCACATTTACTAAAAGTATCAGCGGGCCCTGCTCAATCCTTTAGCGTGAGGCAGGACTTTGTTCCCTGTATGAATAACCGCTGGCATTATCATCCCGAAATCGAGCTGATCCATTTTAAAAAAGGTAGCGGAACACAGTTCATAGGTGATAGTATACGTCAATTTAATGAAGGAGATATTGTAATGGTGGGAGCTTATCTGCCACATTACTGGCGGTTTGATGATATGTATTTTTCGCAGCACGATGAAAGAAGCAAGGTTGATATTCGGGTAGCTCATTTCAGTGAAAATTTTTGGGGTAATGGGTTTTTGCAGCTGCCTGAAAATAAGTTGATCAAAACTACCATTGAAAGGGCCAGGCGGGGGATTCAGATTACCGGCAAATCAAAAAAGATCATTGCTGAAATTATGGAAATGATGCTTACTGCCGGAGGGTCAAAAAAAATTATTTTATTGATGGAAGCTTTAGATGCGATAGCCGAGTGTGACAAGGCGGTTTGCTTGTCATCAATTGGGTTTAGCCCCAATGTGGAGAAATCGCAAAATGACTGTATAAATGCTATTTATGAATATTCATTGGCCAACTTCAGAAATAAGATACATATGGATGAACTTGCCGACCTGGTCGGGATCAGTCCAAACTCTTTTTGCCGTTATTTTAAATCGCGTACTAGCAAAACCTATTCTAAATTTTTACTGGAGATAAGGGTTGGTCAGGCCTGTAAATTGCTTATAGAAAATAAGCTGCCCCTGAAACAGCTGTGTTATGAAAGTGGCTTCAATAACTTTACAAATTTTCATAAGTATTTTAAGCTTATCACGGGCAAAAGCCCTTTAAATTATCAAAAAGAGTTTATCCAGGTAAAATCGAATTCATTATATGAATAAAGTAATGGCCATATCTATTTAATTAATAGCATTTCTTTTTATATTTATCAGTTAATATAATTGCATAAAACCATACAGTCCGTATCATTGTATGATGTTAAAAAGGCAGCAATGTTAAATTGATACAAATAATAGGATGCCTCTAAAAAGCTATTTTTTTAAACTTTTAATATTAACCCTGTTTTTACTCCCGTGGCGGTTATTGGCCGACACTCCCTACCAGGTAGTATACCTGAAAAATTATAGCGCACCTGATGGACTGCCCAGCTCACGTGTTAATTATTTGATGCAGGATAGCAGGGGCTTTATCTGGATAGCTACAGATAAAGGTGTTAGCAGGTTTGATGGTCAGCACTTCAAAAATTTCACATCGGCCGACGGGTTGGAAAGTAATGAGTGTTTTCGCATAGCAGAGGATAATTATCACCGGATTTTTTTTTACTGTAATAATTATCGCTTTTGTTATTACGAAAACGGACTTATTCATAAACTTGATTCGCAGCAAAAAATATTGGTGTTGCCTTTTGCCAATTTCTTTTTTAACCGATATAATGAACTTTGCGTAAATTATGCCCTCAGTACCAAAGTTTATCATTTTCCGGAGTTAAAATCAAGAACACATAACATACAGCATTTGGTTGGGTATACTTATGGCCCCCAAGGGGAAGAATTTGTCCTGTCTGAAAATGATCTTAACATGCTCGAAAAGGAGCTTTCGGGAGGGCTATTAAGTTATCAAACAGCCAAAAACAATACTAAACCTTACAGGTTGGCTTTACAGCAAAATCATTTGTTATTGTTAACTAAGGATTGGGTACAGGTTTATCAGATAAAAAAAAATGGCATTGTTCCTGTCAATAAAGTCTATTTTGCAGGCAACGTTACTTCCGTTTATCCTACCGGTAAAAATACTGTCGCCGTTACAACTGTAAAGCAAGGCACATACATTATAAACTATCTTACCGGCGAACGTAAAAACTATCTTAACAATAACATTACTACGGCTACGGTTATTGACCGCGAAAATAATATTTGGTTTGGCAGTTATGATAAAGGCTTTTTTTTAAGTACCAATCCCGAAGTCAGGGTTATTAACAAAGAAAGCGGCCTGGCAAATGAGGATGTTTTGAAACTGGGCATTGCAGGCGGATATCTTTTTACAGGGCATATTTTAAGCACGCTTGGCTACATGAAGCTCGGCGCCAATCAATGGTCATCAATAAGCAGCATAACTATAAAGCAGGACAGGTCCGATTTTAACAGGATAACCAGCCTGGTTACAATTCCGGGCAACAGGCTCATAATTGGTACAGATAATGGCATATTCGCATTAGATGTTTCTAATAATAACCCTTTATCGTGGCATCCTGTAAAATTCTTCTTTGGCCCTATAAAAGGAATTACTCCATGGCCTGATAAAGAAGTATGTTTTATTTCACAAAATTCTGTTCTTGTATCGTCAGGTCAACTCAGACATACGCAAGGCTATGCATTTGAAAATTTAAGATTGACATCTCTTGCCTGGTATAAAAATAACGTACTGGTAGGGTCACTTTACGGGTTATATAGGTTTACACCTAACGGCAAAGATGTTGGCTATTATGCCAAAATATTGGCTGATAAAGGGATAGATATTATTAAATGCCTGGCCTCAAATAATGAAGTATGTGCAATAGGTACCGAAGCAAAGGGGGTTTTTTTGTTGGTAAGAAAAAGAATTGTTCAGTTTAAATCTCCTGTTATTTCTCCTGGCGATATTCGCAAACTGGTATGGACAGATACTAATACACTATGGGCCTGTACGGCAAATGGTGTAAGCATTATCAGCTTTAGTAATAATTATCAAAATTACAAGGTAAGTTTGCTAAATACCAGTAATGGGCTTCCTTCAGATAATGTTGCCGACGTTGTGCAGAATGGCGCTGATTACTATATAGCCACAGATCAGGGGATAGCGGTGACTCAAAATTTAGGGAACACCAACCTGCCCAGACCGGTATTGATTAATGATGGAATACCCGGAACTCAAAACAGATTTACCTATGGCCGGCCCATCGTATTTAATTGCGTTGCCTTATCCTATAAAAGCCTGGGTAAAATACAATACCGGTTCAGGCTCAAAGGGGTTGATAAAAACTGGAGTATCGCGCCATCTGGCGAAAAACGGTTTGACTTGTTGCCGCCCGGTAGCTATGAGTTAGAAGCAGTGGCTGCCGATCGTTTTAACCAATTAAGCCCATCGCTTATTTTTAGATTTACCGTTATGCCTTTATGGTATCAGCAGTTGTGGTTACAGGTTTTGGCTGTGTTAAGTGCTGTAGTTGTAGCTTTTTTACTGGTACGAAAGTATTATCAGTCCATCATAGGCTTACAAAAAAAGGACTACGAAAATGCACTTGCCCTGCAACGTGAACGTCAGCGCATCAGCAGTGAGGTGCATGATGATTTGGGTGCAAGCATATCTGGAATTAAACTGCGGACCGAGCTGCTAAGCCGTAAGACAGCCGATCAGCCTGCTTTTAAGGAAATAGATGCCATTCATGAAGCGATTACGGATATCTCTACCCAGATGCGGTTAATTATATGGAGCCTTGACGCCGAAAATGATGAGGTGAGTAACCTGGCCAGCTTTATTCATAAACAAGCCATTAAGATATTTGAATATAGCAATATTGAACTTCATGTAAATGCATCTGTTAGCGAAACCTCGGTTACCATTAGCGGCGAAAAAAGACGGCAGGTATACCTTCTTGTTAAGGAGGTTTTAAACAACATTGTCAAACATTCGGAGGCGCAAAATGCATTTCTGGACATCAGTCTTTATAAAAACCGGCTGCAGATAAGTATCCGTGATAATGGCCGGGGCTTTGACCCTGATCTGCGCAAATACGAAACTATGGGGATCCGTAATATTTATGAGCGCGCGAAAATATTGGCTGCCGATCTGAAAATTGACACTGCACCAGGCAAAGGCACATCCATCAACCTTAAACTAAACCTTTAGACTACCCCATAATAGGTATAAAGAAAGCCGGGATAATTTAAGATATTAGCATTTTATATTCACCGCAAGCATGCTCCAGATAATTTTGTTAGAGGATAATTTACATTACCGGCGAGGGTTGGAACAGATTATTCACGATATGAGTGGAGTAAGTTTAATTGGGTCATATGCGAATGCCGAATCTGTATTAAAAAAAATAGATCAGCTTAAACCGGATATCTTTATAGTTGATATAAACCTTGAAGGCATATCGGGCATTGAATTTATACGGCAGGCTAAACCTTTGCTTCCAGATACTGAATTTTTGGTGTGTACTATAAATGATGACAATACCAATATTTTTGAATCATTAAAAAGCGGGGCAACAGGTTATATGCTTAAAGAATCATCGGCCGATGAGATCAAAAATGCTATTATCGAAATCGCGGCAGGTGGTTCGCCTATGAGTGCTTACATCTCGCGCAGGGTGATAGCATCTTTTAATAATGCCGCTACAGCAAAAGCAACCCCTGTTGCCACCGAAAACTTGACAGAGCGTGAGGTTGAGGTACTTAACCATCTGGCGCGCGGCTTGCAATACAAAGAAATTGCAGATCGCCTTGAAATTTCAACAGGTACCGTTAAAAAACACATCCGTAATACCTACGTCAAGCTACAGGTGCAAAACAAAGTAGAGGCGATTAATAAATTCCGTGCAATCTGATATACCACTTTTTCAGTATTGCAGAGGTCGGGAGTTACCCCTAATTTAGCGTCATAAAGAAACTAAATGGTGGATATTTAAAATTAGATACCACTTAGTGATTTAAAACCTGGACCTTATCATAAATCTAAACTAATTAACCGGCACGGTTGTGACGGTTTTTTTGTGCGTAATATTGCATGTAACGATATCGCCGCAGGATATATTTTTTAGTTACGGAACTACAGGGGCAACATAGGCTGGGGTGCCGTAACAGGCAATAATGGTTACGCTGTCTGGATAGTAGATCGGTAAACAAGGGCAGTTGTAGCGGCAAGCGCAATGCTGCTACAGCTGCAACGTTCGGTAATATTCCTATAAGCAGTTTTTCAGGTGCTTCCGGTGCATATGTTGTACAGATAAAGGCGCTTGGGGTGCCGGGCACAGCCTACATCATCTATGGCGAATAATCAATAAATATCAATCCGCAAAATAACATGAAACCAACTGTGTAAACAGTTGCTTATGCCAACGTGGCGCAATTCCCCAAGGTATGAAATATGAATGTACGGCTGGTGCCTGGTTTGGGCCGGATGCTTTCTTATGAATTATATGTTTGTGAAACGGCTATTTCGACAGATCAAATAATAGCTTTATACAATAAAAAAAGCCAGGTAACATTAAATATGGTTTATCATGAAATGAGCAGGTAGCCATTATCCGGGATACACTCTCCGGCTTCCTGGTGATTGAGGGACGGATTTTCCAAAAATATGATGATAAAACTTTAAGGATAAAAGTGGATGCTTGCTGTAATTTTCCTTTGTAAAGTGTTCGAAGAAATTGACATAGGAGATTTTTTGAACGCCTCCGTTATTGGTGTTTAGAGCAATATTTTGAAATTTCAACCTTGCTCCATTCAGCTGTGATTTGTTTTCATTCTTTGACCAACTGATACTTTGGACAATATTTTATTTATAATAATGAGTATCATTGCCATTGTGCATTGTCTAAAATAAAATCGACCTAATGAAAAAGAAACATCTCGCACTTATTACATTATTAATAATTATTAAAAGTTTAGCCTTTGCAAATACAAACAACCCTATTGCTGATACGCTTGTACACGGTAAGGTATTAATTGATACAGATGGGAAACCTGTTAATGCGCACGGGCCTGGTGTGATGTATCATCAAGGTGTTTATTATCTTTTTGGCGAAATAAAAAATGGGAAAACCTGGCTTGTTCCGGGGCAAAACTGGGAAGATTACCGGGTGCCGGCGGGCGGGATATCCTGCTATTCATCCACTGATCTTAAACATTGGCAATACAGGGGTGTGGCTTTAAAGCCTACACTTAATGACCCGGACAGCGATCTGGATACAGGCAGGGTAATAGAAAGGCCTAAAGTGATCTATAACGAACTTACAAAAAAGTTTGTGATGTGGATGCACATAGATAAAAATGATTATAACTACTCGCGGGGTGGTGTGGCCGTAAGTGATAGCCCGGCCGGGCCATACCAATACCTGGGCAGCGTAAAACCTAATGATCAAATGTTAAGGGATATGACCTTATATAAAGATGATGACGGGAAAGCTTACCTGGTGTACTCATCCGAGGATAACAACACGATGCATGTTTGCCTGTTGAGTGATGATTATTTAAAACCAACAAAAACATATTCAAGAATATTTGAGAACCAGAAAAGAGAGAGCCCGGCTATTTTTAAGAATGAAGGGAAATACTATTTAATTACTTCTGGTTGTACGGGCTGGTCGCCGAATGCAGCATCATACGCAGTTGCCGATCAGGTTATGGGGCCCTGGAAGCAGCAGGGTAATCCATGCAGGGGGGTAAATTCAGAGGTAACTTTCTTTTCGCAGGGGGCTTTTGTTCTGCCTGTTATTAACGAGCCGGGAAAGTTTATTTTTATGGGAGATGTTTGGAATAAAACCGATCTGGAAAAATCTACCTATCTATGGTTGCCTTTCAATATAAATAATGAGAAAATAGAAGTTTATAATCCTTAACCTATCGTATATAGCTTTTAGAACTAAGCTCCCCGAAAGCAAGAATGTGTTAATATAAATTATTAGTTAAGTTTCGTTGATTTGATAATTGATAAAATTTTAAATGATTTTATGCTATAGCTCTCCAATTGGGACATATTATCTGATTACGCGTACCAATCACACTGCACATTTTTTAAAATATCGTCATGATCAATAACTGCAATAAATTGGTATCTGATTTCAGATAGTTTCACTGCAGGCCGTATTTCTGTATTTTGTTACTAATAGTTTATTTTCTATAACGTTCTCACTGATTTACATACTGCAAACAACTGGCAGGTAGTTACCGATGGCAGTCCGCAGCAGAAATTCAGGCAGGTTGGGGGGATAAAAGTGAATGATTGCTGTAATTTTTCCTTTGTAAAATGTTCAAAGAAATTAACATGGGGATTTTTTGAACACACTCATATTGTCGAACCTATCCGCTATTAAATGATTTAAATTATTTTAATAACTGTGCCAACTAATGCAGCTATGCCGATAATATAAGGCTCCTGCATTTTTTTAATATACAGCAATGCCAGAACTGTTGCTATAGCTATTAGCGCGGTTGGAATATCTGTGATCGAACGCATTCCAATCACAATCACCGAACCGACCAAAGCACCAATCACTGCTGCGGTGATACCATCTACAAAAGCTTTGATGCTGGTGTTTTTGGCGATCTTTTTAAATGAAGGTGCCAGGGCAACAGTAAATAGATAACATGGCAGAAAGGTAGCCAAAGCTGCCACACAGGCTCCCGGAAAACCTGCGACGAGGTAGCCAATAAAACCAACCGTGATCACCACGGGCCTGGGTGTGATCATGGCCACTGCAACCGCATCCACAAATTGATTTTCCGTTAGCCAGCCAAATTCTTTAACTACACCTCCATGCAGAAACGGCACAATGGCCAGTCCGCTGCCGAATACAAAAGCACCGGCTTTGGCAAAGAACCAGCCAATCTCCTGTAAGGTCTTGCCATCATATTTCCAGAAGCCGGTAGTGATCAATATTCCGGCCGGCAATACTGCAGGTTTTTTGATCCATTGCGGTGGTGCTTTGATCAGCATATACAAAATACCACAGCCCAGGAACAATAGTAGCTCCCTTACTGCAAACGGCAGTTGGGGTTAATCTGCTCCGGTTTATGAATATGGCTTACCCTTTTGTTTTTTTTAAGATCTGGATCGTTCCAACCGAATACCCCGCAACCTGCAATGAATCAAGATCAGTTTTTAAATTAGGTACTACAACTTCGAAGCTATTCTGCTGAAAATATAATACTTTACCATCCTGGTTGATTTTCAAAGGGCTTTCGTGGTCATTATTCTCCAATATCACTTTCAGCAACGGATGGTCTTTGCTTAATTCCAGAACCGATTGGCCAATAACCGGCTTTTCGCCCAGGTTTAGGATTTTCTTAGCTTCATGATTGATGAACAGGAGCTCCTGTTTTTCATTGACTCCCAGCACCGCGTCCCGCATTTCTTCAATGAGCATTTTTATCCGTGATTCTGCTGCGATTACTTTAGTTAGGTTATCGTTTTCACGCTCGCCAAGGTTTCCCGCCATAGTATTAAATGCTTCGGCTAATTGGGTAAACTCCTCACTGGTATTAAACTTAAGCCGGGTGTCGTAATTTTTTTCACCAATCTGGTCAAGACCGTCTGCCAGTTCACGAAGTGGGTTCAGTATGAACCCGGGAAAATTGACAATTAAAATGAAAAGAATGAAAAATGTAATAAAGGCTGTACTTCCGAGGTATAAAGTAGCTTTGTTTACTGTTGAATGGGTGTATTCATTCTTAAGCTCAATGGCATGCATGTTTAACCCTTCAATTTGTTTTAGCTGCAAACGGGCATTTCGCTCCGCCTGTTGTTTTTGATTTAAATCTGAAGCCTGATCAGTCAGCGAAGTAAAGGCCTGCCGTAAGCTGTCGGTCGCTGCTTTTTCACCGGGTTCTGTAATATTATTTTCCTGTTTTTGAAGAGCCTGATCAAATACATTTGCGGAGCCGGATGATAATGGTAAATCATTTTCATCCAAAACAGAGCGCATCTCCCGGGTAAATGTTAATGTTTTATAATTATTTTTCAGGGTAACATTTGCAGTTTCGGATATCACCTTAATATAGTAAACAGAGATAGCACCAAAAATTAGCACAATGATAAACAAAAGGCCGAATCCCAAAAGAAGCTTTTTTTTGATTTTCATGATGGTACGATGAGTTAGTGGAAACGCTGTCCTAATTTAGCTAAAGATAATTAAATATCCCTTGTTGTTTTACCTTAAGAATTTAGCCTTGACGTAGCTGTTTGAGCTGAGTATGACCAACCCTGTACTACCTCGAAATCCATCCTTTCACTGCATCAGTCAGGATATAAGACTTTGCCGTTCTTTTTACGGAAGTTAAAAACGAAAAACTGCTGTGATTTTTCTTTCAGAAGGTGCTCAAAGAAATTAGCGTGGGGTATTTTTTGAACACCTCTAATATAAGTTGATATAGTCTTTATCCGGGCAAGTGGCTTTTATCTCATCCCTCTTGCTTGATCTATATAGTAATGCCCCTTTTTGTAGTTTGCTGTTAGTCAGTGGAGTGGAATAATATACTCTTTTGTTTTAAATAGATTTTATCAGGCATAATTGTGAATGATACTAAGCGTTTAGCAAAGTGTTATGGAGAAAATGATCACTATTGGCGGATAACTTTGAAATGCCCGGTCATAGAATTTGTCTAAAAAGAATTACTAAAAGTTTGTCAGATAAATCGAAGTACATGTTTTGCAGTTTTTATTAAAATTACAGTACATTCGTTATTTAAACCAGTTATGTCCCCTAATCAGATCCTTATTGACCAGGAGTTGATCACGTTGCTAAAAAACGATGACCGGGGAGCTTTTGCCACAATTTATAAGCGTTATTGGACCGTGATGTACATGCATGCGCTAAAGATGGTCAGGGATGAAGATGATGCCAGGGACATTGTTCAGGAAGTGTTCACTTCTTTGTGGATTAAACGGCAATCGATAAACCAGGATACCAACTTAGGTGGTTTTCTCTTCGTGTCAACAAAAAACAGAGTACTTGACCTGGTGGCCCGAAAGCGGGTGAAATTTGATTACCTCGATTCGCTTGCCACGTTTGCCAGCACCTACAATAACCAAACGGTGGAAAGTATAGAGGAAAAGGAAATAATGGATGCACTGGACAAAGAAATAGCATTGCTGCCCCCAAAAATGAAGCAGATATTTGAAATGCGCATCTATCAGCACTGTACATATAAAGAAATTGCGGATGAGCTCAACATATCCGATAAAACTGTCAAAAAACAGGTCAGTAATGCGATTAAGATAATTCGGCCCAAGCTCCATCATCTTTCATCAATTGTTTTGATCTTATCGGGCTTGTAAAAATTCTTAATTTTTTTTCATTTCTTCTACTACTTCATCCCGGGTTGGCCGTTTCACTAAATAATAGCCAAAATAAACCATGACCAGGGAACAAGCACAGGAATTACTAGAAAAGCATCAACTCGGTAAGTGTACGCCGGAAGAACAGCACCTTCTTGATCATTGGTATTTAAGTGAGGCCGCTAAACAACAGGTAGCAGAAGAACCAGCCAACCCGCAAAGGGACGAGAAACTGATATGGGACAGGATTACTAAAGAAATTCCTGAAGCAACCAAAATCGTACGTTTTAAAAAACGGTACTCTATTGCAGCCGCGGCAGCCGTTCTTATCTTTGTTTCCTTTGGGGCCTGGTTTTTTGTAAAGCGGCGTCAACCCGTTAAGCAGCTGGCCCAGCAATATTATATCAAAAATGATATTTTACCAGGTGGCAACAAAGCCATTCTTACGCTTGCTAATGGAAAACAGATTACACTAACCGGTGCCCATAACGGAACCCTTGCCGTTCAGGGTACTGTGGCAATTAATAAAACAGCAGACGGACAAATCGCTTATAATTCATCAAAGGGTTCACCGGCGTCGGGCGGTACAGAAAAGGTTGCTTATAACACAATGACTACGCCCCGCGGAGGGCAATACTGGGTTGTTTTGCCCGATGGCAGTAAAGCTTTATTAAATGCCGCTTCTTCGTTAACCTTTCCAACATTCTTTAATGGTAATGAACGTAAGGTTGAGCTTACCGGCGAGGCTTATTTTGAGGTGGCACATAATGCTGCTAAACCATTCAGGGTTTACAGTAAATCGCAGGTAGTAGAGGTATTGGGCACACATTTTAACATCAATACATATGATGATGAACCCAATATAAAAACCACACTGCTTGAAGGAAAAGTGAAAGTAACGTCTGTTGTTAAAAATCAGGTCCGAATTTTAAAACCGGGTCAGCAGGCGGTATTAAATCCTCTTGCATTTAATGTAAATGATGTTGATGTGGACGATGCGACAGCCTGGAAGAACGGGACTTTTATATTTGAAAATAATGATATTCAACAAATCATGCGCATGGTTTCGAGATGGTATGATGTGGATGTGATATATAAAGGCAATCTACCAGCCGACAAATTCACCGGCTCTGTATCCAGGTTCAGTAATGTTTCCGAATTACTAAATACACTTCAGCTTACCCGGAAAGTGCGGTTTAAAATAGATGGAAAACGAATAATAGTATCAGAATAAACTTAGACAAGCAATTAACTAACCAGAATAATTACCTAAAAACCGAGAAAAAATATGAAAAGAACATTACGAACGTAACCGCAAAAAGTGGGTACTACAAAAAACGTGAAAGTGTACCACCACTTTCACGTCAAAAATTTGAGTTAACCCATCAATCTGTCCGCCCGTCTGGCGAATAGAAAAAATTATTGGTCAATAAATCTTGTTTTAACCCAAACTATTCAAAAGTATGAAAATATCTGCTTTTAACATAGGTGTGCCCAAACTACGCATACCCAAAAAGTTATTATTGGTTGTGAAAATAACTACACTTGTTCTTTTAGTTGCAATAATGCAAGTCAGCGCATCTTCCTATGCGCAAAGGATAAATCTTTCTGAAACTAACGCTTCTTTAAAAAAGCTGTTTAAGGAGATCCGTAAGCAAAGCGGCTACAATTTCATTTATACTGAAAGTATGATGAAGGATGCTAAACCTGTTGATATACATGTTAGTAATGCCGGTATTATAGATATCCTCGATAAAGTGTTTCATGATCAGCCACTTTCGTATACCATAAGTAATAATACCATAGTCATTAAAGAAAAAGAAAGTGCTGTTTCGGATAATATCTTATCCTTCATCCCGATAACCGTTACCGGGACTGTTAAAGATGAAAAAGGCGAACCTTTGCCGGGTGTTACCGTAGTTGCAGAGGGATCTTCTAACGCCGTATCAACAGACAATAATGGTAAATACACCATCAAGGCCGATAGTAAGCAAACTCTGGTGTTTTCATTTGTTGGGTATAAAACGGTAAAACGAATTATCAACAATGAGCAGGTGATAGACATTTCGCTGGAGCCATTATCAAAGGATTTGTCAGAAGTGGTTGTAGTAGGCTATGGTACCCAAAAAAAGGTAAATTTAACCGGGGCCGTTGCCAGTGTTGGAGCCGATAAGCTGGAAAGCAGACCAATTACAAATCTTGGCGATGGTTTAAACGGGCTGATCCCTAATTTAAACGTCAATATTAACAATGGTCAGCCGGGTACAGGTGCCAGTTATAATATTAGAGGATATAGTTCTATATCACTGAAGCCAATTATCAATCCTAATCCTTTAATATTAGTTGATGGTGTACAGCGCGATCCTAACCTAATAGATCCTAATGATGTGGCGAGTGTTACTGTACTGAAAGATGCGGCATCGGCGGCAATTTACGGGGGCAGGGCTGCTTTTGGCGTAATTTTAATAACTACTAAAAATGCCAAAAAAGGGGCAACGCAAATCACTTACACCGGCTCGTACACCACATCAAGGCCAACCAAAATCCCTGACTACATTAATTCAAAAGATTATCTGAATATGTTCAACGCTGCGCAGCGGTCGGGGGCGCAAAGTGGCGGGTACACCTCGAATGATCCCTTTACTGCGCAGGACTCCACAAAGATCATGGCGTATTTTAATGATCCGGCACACAATCCTTCAGCATATGTTGATCCGGGTAACCCGCAGCGGTACCGTTATGTGGGTAACACCAATTGGATTAAGGTACTGTATCCGGGCTGGGCCCCCCAGCAGCAGCATTATTTATCAGTATCCGGCGGCGAAGGGAAAACCACCTATTCGGCTAATATGGGCTATTTTACCCAGGACGGTTTGGAAAAAGTGGCCAACCAGGTATATAAACGGTATACACCAAGTTTAAAAGTCGTATCCGAAGTTGCAAAGTGGTTAACGTTCAACTTCAATATGTCCATGACACATACGGATAATAACCAAAGTGCGTATACCAATCAAAGCAACCAGGGCGGAGCCTGGATCCCCAACGATTTAAGGCCTCTGATGCCTGTTTACAACCCCGACGGCAATTATTCGGGCCAGGGAAATTACACCAATCCGGTAGCGGTAATAAAACAAAATGGCAGAGATATTAATTCCGAAAATGATTTCTGGACTACGGGCCGTATTATACTAACGCCGGTAAAGCACCTTACTATAACATCAGATTATACCTGGAACAGCTATACTGCGTTTGACAGGGAACAGGTGATCCCTTTTAATGAATATGGTGTTGACGGTGCGTTTTTAAATATATTTCCGCACACAAATCCGTCACGCGTATCTGAATACAGGCATAACGATAATTACAATGCCTTTAACGCTTACGCTACGTATGAAAACACTTTCGGTACAAAAAATTACTTTAAAGCGCTTGCCGGATATAACCAGGAGTATTTTCACTATGTATTAAGCAACGCCACAGCCAGGAACCTGATAGACCCTACGCTGCCGGCAATTGGTACCAACAATGACCCGAAACCAACTGTTGGTGGTGCAGAAACGCAATCGGCTTTGATAGGTTCGTTTTTCAGGTTAAACTATATCTATGATAAAAAATACCTGCTGGAGGTAAATGGCAGGTATGATGGTACATCCCGTTTCCCGGCCGATCACAGGTATGCTTTTTCGCCATCGGTTTCGGCAGGCTGGAACTTAGCCGAAGAGAGTTTTATGGATGGGTTTAAAGGTACTCTCAATGAGTTAAAAATAAGGGCCTCTTATGGTCAGCTGCCCAACCAGCAGGCATCAAGCGGCGTGTCATCATCGTCACAATATCCTTATATAGCTACACAAAGTGCTGGTACAGTTGACTACTTATTCAATAATCAACCTGGTGTTACCGTAAGTGCGCCGGGCCTGATCAGTACCAATCTTACCTGGGAAAAAGTACAAACTAAAAACCTTGGTTTAGATTACGCTTTGCTGAACAGCAGGCTGAGCGGCAGCTTTGATTATTTTATTACCGACACAAAAAATATGCTTGTTGCCGGGCAGCAATTACCGGGAGTTTTGGGTACTGGAGCACCTTTAAGAAATGCTGCCGATCTCCGGACGAAAGGATGGGAATTGAGCATAAGCTGGAAAGACCGGATATTCAATAATAAGTTATTTTACAGCGCAACCCTGGGCCTTTCAGATTCAAGGAGCACCATAACAAAGTATGACCTTAACCCAACATTGAGCATTGGGGATTATTACCCCGGCCAAAAGCTTGGAAGCGTCTGGGGTTTTGTAAGTGATGGCTTTTACAAAACAGACGCCGATGCGGCAAAGGTTGATAACAGCGCGCTTGCGGGTTACACCTGGCTTGCCGGCGATATAAAATATACCGATCTGAACCACGACGGGAAAATTAGTTATGGCAGCAATACAGTAACTAATCCGGGCGATCAAAAAATTATAGGCAATACAACTCCACGTTACAGGTTTGGGCTCAACTTGAACCTGGCTTATAAAAACTTTGATTTTGCAGCCTTTTTACAAGGTGTTTTAAAAGCCGATTTTGTTCCTAACGATTATGTTTTTTATGGGTTTAAAGGTAACGAATGGAACATTCCATATGCATATGCTACTGATTACTGGACGCCGCAAAACCCCAACGCTTATTTTGCGCGCCCAAGGTTTAATGGTTCGGGAAACCAGCAAACGCAAACTATGTATTTGCAAAATGCCGCTTACTGCCGTATAAAGCAGCTAACGCTGGGTTATTCCCTCCCTTTACCGCTTATCAGCAAAATAAGCTTGCATAAGGTGCGTGTGTATGTTACCGGCGCTAACCTTTTTACCATAACATCCATGTTTAAAGGTTATGACCCCGAGATTGTGAGCAATGGCGGGAATTTCGGCACCTATCCTATTAATAAATCGGTATCGTTTGGCTTGCAAGCCACTTTATAAACCCTCAATCATTAAATAAGATGAAAAATAAGCATATTATATTCATGGTATTTTTTGCGATGATTGCATTGGCATCATGCAAAAAGGATAGCTTCCTTAACCGTTATCCGTTAAGCGACATCAGCCCGGAAAACTTTTTTAAAAATGAAACCGATTTGCAGATTTATTGCAATCAGTATTATGCAACGTTGCCTGTTCAAAATTTTGTGAATGCCGATGACAATTCTGATGATAAGGCAAACGCATCTATCAATACATTTCTTGCCGGCACGTCAACGGTACCTACCACCGGCGGGGGCTGGGATTTTAGCTTTATCCGTACCTGTAATTTTTTCCTGGCTAATTATTCAAAAGCAGCCATTGGCGATGATGTTAAGAATATTTACGTAGGTGAAACACTGTTTTTCAGGGCAAATGATTTTTGGGGTAAAGTAAAAACATTTGGCGATGTGCCTTATATTAATAAATATATTGTTGATACTTCCAAAAGTGTTTTGTACGGAACACGTATGCCTCACAAACAGGTAATGGATTCCGTTTTAAAAGACCTTAATTTTGCAGTTGCCCACCTCCCTGAAGAAGCGCCTGATGGCCGTTTAAATAAGTATATGGCGTTGGCCTTAAAAGCAAGGGTATGTTTGTGGGAAGGAACTTATCGTAAATATTTTGGCGTAGGCGACGAAACAGTTTATCTGCAACAAGCTACCGATGCTGCGGAACAGCTCATGAATTCGGAGAAATTTAATATTTACAGTACAGGCAGTCCCCAAACCGATTATTATAATCTGTTTATACAGGATGAGCTGCAGGGTAATCCCGAAGCAATTATGCCAATGCGTTACATTACAACAGTATTGACCAATAATTTCGACAGGCAGCTGGGCGAGGCCGGTGATGGTTACACCAAGGATTTTGCCCGCTCATTTTTATGTACCGACGGTAAACCAACCTCGCTTAGTTCGCTTTATAAAGGTGATGATACGCCTGATAATGAAGCCGCTAACCGGGACCCTCGGTATAAACAACAGATTGCCACAAGGGGCTTTGATTTCTTAAACGGAGACCTTATTACGCTGCCGCGAATAGGCACCTCAGTTACTTCAACCGGCTATCAGCCTATAAAAGGCCGTTCATCAAGCCTGGCCGCCTGGAATGCAGGTCAATCTACGTTTGATGTGTTTATTTTCAGATATGCCGAAACCCTGCTGATAGAAGCTGAAGCCAAGGCTGAATTAGGCCTTTGTACACAAACCGTATTGGATAATACGATCAACAAATTACGTGACAGGGTAGGGATGCCGCACATGATCATTACCAGCCTGGTTAAAGACCCTAAATCTGATTTTCCAGCCCTGCCTGTGCTGATAGACGAGATCAGGCGTGAAAGAAGGGTTGAACTGGGATCGGAAGGCTTCCGTTTTGATGATCTCCATCGCTGGCATGCAGGTACAATGATCAATAATCCTGAAACGGCCTTAGGTATGAAACTTACGCCAGCCCTAAGGGCCCAATACCCGGCAGACCAGGTTAGCAATATTGTTGTTGATGGAAATTATTACATCAAAGTTTACCCAAGTGTTACCCGCACATGGAATGATAAATTATACCTGAACCCATTACCAATACAGGAATTAACCCTAAACCCTAATCTGAAGCAAAATCCGGGGTGGTAATGCCAGTGAGCTGCATACTAACAAAGTGAAACCGGTTTAACCACAGCTTTACCCGTTTAGGGTAAGGTTGTGGTTATTAAACAAGTTAATTGAAGCTATTAACCATGAACGTGTAAATGAATTTATGCTTACGCGGAGCCAACTTCAAGGTCGGCAATATCAAATATAGGGTTTCAAAAGCCAGAATGTATTGTGCTGTAGATGCCAGATTTAAGCAACGCAAATGGGGCTACTTCAATTATTAACATTATTTATTCTGATGGATTTTAAAAAATTACTCACGTTTTGTTTCATTTTAACAGGCTTAAGTAAAACCTATGGCCAATTGCCTGATTGGGAGAATGAGCAGGTTTTTGGTATTAATAAAGAGGCTACACATGTAACGTATATTCCTTATGCCAGTACCCGGCAGGCTTTAAAAGATGTTACAGAAGTATCGCCATATTATTTTAGTATGGATGGACAGTGGAAATTTAATTGGGTAAAGCAACCATCTGAAAGACCTGTAAATTTTTATCAGCAGGGTTTTGACGATGCTGCCTGGAAAACCATTACGGTACCCGGTAATATGGAAATGCAGGGCTATGGAACTCCTATTTATACAAATATTACTTATCCATTTAAAACAAACCCGCCAAAAGTGATGAACCCTGCGCCGGCTGATTGGACGGTAAGCAAAGAGCCTAATCCTGTAGGATCATACCGGCACAATTTTGATATTCCTGTCAATTGGGGCGGAAGGGAAATCTTTGTCCATTTTAATGGTGTACAAAGCGCTTTTTACATTTGGGTAAATGGGAAAAAAGTGGGTTACAGTGAAAATAGCATGAGCCCTGCCGAATTTGATATTACCAAATACGTAAAGCCAGGTAAAAATTTGATAGCTGTTGAAGTATATAAATACAGCGATGGCAGCTATCTCGAAGATCAGGATATGTTCCGTTTCAGCGGGATCTTCAGGAGCGTGTTCGTATATGCTGCGCCGAAACTGCACCTGCGCGATTATTTTATGCAGTCGAATCTATCAGCAGATTTTACTTCGGCAAAATTTTCAGTAAAAGCGGCTTTACATAACTATGGAACAAAGACGGAAGCAGGTAACCTGGAAATTGCTATCTATCAGCCCAATGGTACATTATTAAATAACCAAACCTTTATTAAGCAGGATATTGCAGCAATTAACGGCGGCGCCGAAAAAAGCTACCAATTGCAGGGGCTGGTAAATAAGCCTGCGCTTTGGTCGGCAGAGGAACCAAATTTGTATAAAGCAGTATTTACGCTTAAAAATAAAAAGGGAGAAATACAGGAGGTAATGGCATCCGAATTTGGTTTTCGCAAAGTGGAAATAAAGGACAGCCGCCTGTTTGTAAACGGTAAACCTGTACTGCTGAAAGGCGTAAACCGACACGAGGTACATCCCAAATATGGTAAAACAATACCAGTGGCTACCATGATCCGTGATATTGAATTGATGAAGCAATATAATATCAATACGGTACGCACCTGTCACTATCCGGATGATCCGGCCTGGTACAAACTCTGTGATGAATATGGTTTATATGTTATTGACGAAGCCAATCTCGAAACGCATGGTATGGGAGATGAGCTTACCAAAAATCCCAATTGGAAACCAGCCTATGTTGACCGGGAAACGCGACTGGTAGAACGGGATAAAAATCATCCCTCGGTAATCATTTGGTCAATGGGCAATGAATCATGGGGAGGAGAGAATTTTGTGGCCGGCCGGGCAGCCATACTGGCGCTTGACCAATCGCGGCCTGTTCATTACGAAGGCCAGAACGATGTGGCTGATATTGAATCAAGTATGTATCCTTCCATCGGTGATTTAACTAAAGAAGGGGAAAAAAGCTCTCCCAAACCATTTTTTATGTGCGAATATGCCCATGCCATGGGTAACGCTGTAGGTGATCTTAAAGAGTACTGGGAAACCATCGAATCGCACAAACGGTTAATAGGCGGCTGTATCTGGGAGTGGGTTGATCAGGGCGTGAATAAGGCAATCCCCGGGGATACAACCGGAAAAACATTTTTTGCCTATGGCGGTGATTTTGGTGATAAACCTAATGACAGCACCTTTAGTGTCAAGGGTCTGGTTACATCCGACAGGCAGATAAAGCCAGAAATTGAAGAAGTAAAAAAAATCTATCAATATATTAGTATCAAGGCCCGGGACCTGTTGCAGGGTAGGGTGAGCATTACAAATAAATACGCTTTTATCAATTTAAACAGGTTCGACTTTGCCTGGACTTTAGCCGCAGATGGCAAAGTGGTTCAATCAGGTACGCTGCCCGCTTTGAACCTTCCGGCCGGGCAAACTGCAATTGTTGATATCCCTTACCAAAAGCCAGCGTTGTTTGCAGGTGCACAGTATTGGCTAACGATATCTTTTAAGCTTCATGAGGATAATTTATGGGCCGAACGAGGGCATGTGGTAGCATGGCAGCAGATGCCTATGTCTTTTGAACAAACAGAAGGCCCGGTAATCGATGTAACTACGCTTCCCGACTTAACAATCATGGAGAGCGATCAGAATTTAAACATTAAAGGCAAGACATTTACGCTGGCATTTGATAAGCATACGGGTACTGTATCGTCACTGGTTTATACAGATAAAACCATTATTAGTAATGCTCAAAACGGACCCATGTTTAACCTTTATCGTGCGCGGATGGACAATGACCGCACGAAGGAGAGGGGGCCTTATATTGAATGGATGAAGGCGGGTTATGACAGCTTGCAATATTCCCTTAAAAGTTTTACAACTGATAAAATTGATAATAAACATGTACAAATAACTACGGTTACAGATGCTATAACGCGCTCAGGGTTTAAGGTGACCACAACCATAATCTATACTGTTTTTGGTAACGGGTTTATCAATGTAGATGCAAAGTTTAATCCGGGAAAAAATGACCTGGATATACCCCGGCTGGGATTGAGATTGTTCTTAAATCCGGGTTTGGAACATGTGGAATGGTATGGACGTGGCCCACATGAAAATTATTCAGACCGCAAAGAGTCGGCTGATTTTGGGCAATATCAAAAAACAGTAACTGAAATGCTGGAACCCTATGAACGGCCCCAGGGAATGGGTAACCGTGAAGATGTACACTGGCTAAAGGTTACCGATGAAGAAAATGCAGGTGTAATGATAGTTGCTAATGGAAAACTGAATTTTACAGCACTTCATTATACCGATCAGGATCTGCAAAAGGCAGATCATCTGTTTCGATTAAAAGCACGCAGGGAAACCGTATTAAGTCTGGATTATAAGCAATTGGGCATAGGCAATGCCAGCTGTGGTCCAATAGCGCTACCTGAATACTATATTCCAGCAACACCGGCAGGCATTTCTTTTAATATAAGGCCCTATACGCCAATTGATGGAGATGCTGATGACTATGCCAGAACTTCAGTAAAATGATAACAAATACATTTATTTCAATTTCCTAACTATCAACCCATATGAATTTAAAACAAGTAATCATCCAAATAAGAAAGCAGATCGGATTAGTCGCGATAACCTGCTGTTTAATGCCTGCTGTAGCTAATGCACAAACAGCGCCGGTTCCGGTTGGCCCTGTACCTAATGCCAGGCAAATTGAATGGTACCATCGTGAAATAATAGCTTTTTTTCATTTCGGGATGAATACGTTTACCAATGTTAATGAAGGCGACGGCACTGCCAGTCCTCAATTGTTTAATCCTACTGCATTAAACTGCAACCAGTGGACAAGTGTACTTAAGGGTGCCGGAATTTCAACAGCTATTTTTGTTGCCAAGCATGCCGATGGTTTTTGCAACTGGCCTACAGCGCATACCAATTATTCGATAAAAAATAGCCCCTGGAAAGATGGTAAGGGCGATGTTGTTAGAGAATTTACGGAGGCCTGTAAATCCTCAGGGATAAAAGCAGCGATCTATTTAGGCCCGCATGACCGGCACGATTCAAGATACGGAACGCCTGATTATAGCGACTATTATGCAAACCAATTATCGGAATTGCTACGAAACTATGGCCCGATTTGGGAAATATGGTGGGATGGGGCAGGTGCCGATCAAATTAAATCGACCTTTTACGACCGTTGGGCCGATACCGTGCGCAAATTGCAACCCAATTGTGTTGTTTTCGGAACCAAAAACTCATACCGCTATGCTGACTGCCGCTGGATGGGTAACGAATCGGGATTAGCAGGAGATCCATGCTGGTCGACTATCAACCCGGTTTCCATTCGGGAGGAAGCAGCACATATCACGGAATTAAACCATGGCGAAGTGGATGGCTCCGCCTATGTACCGGCCGAGGTAGACGTATCGATCCGCCCAAGCTGGTTTTATCATGAAGAAGAAAATGCGCATGTTAAAAGCCTTGCCGATTTGTGGAAGCTTTATTTCAATTCTGTTGGTCATAACAGTGTACTGCTATTAAACTTTCCACCCGATAAACGAGGGCTGATCCCTGCCATTGATTCGGTAAGGGCCGATAGCTTACACCGTTTAATTAAAAGTACATTTAAAAATAATCTGGCAGCCGGCGCTGTTATTAAATCGCTTCATCCGCGCGGCGGTAACTATAAACCGGCCAATATGGTTGATACTAATGAAAATACTTATTATGCAACGAGTGATAATGCAGTTACGGATACTATAACTTTTAACCTTGGTAAAAAGAAAACATTCGACGTACTGATGTTACAGGAAGTTATCGAATTGGGTCACCGTACAACAGGCTGGTCTGTGGATTATTCATCTAACGGAAAAGATTGGGTACCTATTCCAGAGGCAACCGGCAAGCAGTCCATTGGCTATAAATGGCTTGTCAAATTTAAGCCGGTAACAGCATCAAAAGTAAGATTGAAAGTTACCTCGGGTAAAGCTTGTTTGGCAATTCATACTTTTGGTATTTATAAGCAGCCTTCATTAATCTTTAAATGATTCCCTAAAGATTCGGAGCAAATTGGAATGATCCGAGGAATGATAAAAGCAGTTTGATGCATCAGGCGGAATATCTTTTCTGCTTATCAGGTAAGTTGTAATATTGTTGGATCCCGGTTGAACCCACTAAAGAGGCTGTATCATAAATCAAATTGACAGCCCCTGATGTTGGGTTAGCTATAAATTGAAATTTAGCCGATATATTATACAAAAAGGGGGGTTAACACTTTTTTGGCATAAAAATCATTTAACTATTTGATTGTTAGTGATATATATAAATGTTAACCCTGAATTCTGTTAACCCTGTTAACCCCCCTTTTGGTAATAAAGTTAATTAAACAGAAACTATCTATCGCTTAAGTATTTGAAAACGAAAAGAGGCTGATCAGTGTATAGCCTCTTTTTTTATGCAATAGAAAACTGCTTTACAATCCATTGCCTTTAGATTCCTAAAAAAAGGTGTTTGAGATTTTTACACGAGTTTTTACCTTTCAATTTCGGCCTCTAACAAAATGTAAAGCCCGCCCTAACGCAGATCTCGTCTATCGTTTGGTTTTGAGTTGGTTATGTGCAATTTATTCCCTGATTTTGATCTCGCTTAAGTATGATCTGCTTTAAATATTTTGTTACATTTAGTTCATTGTAAATCCCTCTTTCAAAATGATTTGTCCCCCGAGTCCTATCGTTAATAAGATGTCTTATCAAAACATGTTCTGCCGCGCCGGTATTTTGATTTTAGCATTGTTACTGATTGTTTCCTGCAAAAAACAAAAACCTGAACTATCCACTGATAAATATCTTATCCAGTTTCGTTTACCAATATCCGGGAACCCATCTGTATTAGAAGATATCCATATCGGCGATGATACCGTGAGCATCAACATTTCTCCCGGCGTTTCGCTATCTGATATCACTCCAACCATATCGTTTGTAGGAAAAAGCATCAGCCCTTCCACAACCTCAAGTGAAGATTTTACCAAACCGGTTCGCTATACCATCACTGCACAGGATGGTAGTACTAAGACCTATGTGGTATCAGTCCGTTTTTTCTCATCGACAAAAAGCATTACTTCCTTTGTATTCAAAGCGGTGGATAACCCTGGTATATTAAGTAAAGACGTAACTGCTACGATCAAAAATGATTCTATTGTCGCGATGGTTCCGCCTGGTACCGACCTGAGTAAGCTCGTGCCTGACATTGCTTATAATAGTCATGTTATGAGCCCTGTGAGTAAGCAGGCCCAGGACTTTAGTGGAACGGTGAATTATACACTTACTGCCGAAGATCTTAGCAGCGTTACTTACAAAGTTTTTACCGGCGCAGCAGGCACAATATATTTTGGCGACAATAATGGCTATATCTATGCGCTTGATGCCGTTAGTGCCCGCGTTAAATGGAAGTTTCAAACCGGTGGTGCTATCGCCGCTACACCTACTGTTTATAAAAATACGCTGATAGCCGGAAGTAGTGATGCCTACGTTTATGCTATTGACACAGCCAGAGGAAAGCTGGTATGGAAAACATTTTTGGGTGGCGGAGTGGCCGAACCACCTTGTATAGCCAACGATATGATTTATGTTGGCGGAGCTGAGCTTTATGCGCTGGATGCCCGAACCGGCAAACAAATATGGACCGCGGGTACCGGTAGCCCAATAAGTATAACGGTGAATGGCAGTATAGCTTATGTTGCAGCCGGTACGTTGTACTATACACTTGTGGTCTACAATGCGTTAACAGGCGAACGACTACCGGCAAAAAGCGTTTCTAACCTTGGGCTGCCTAATCCGGCGGTGGCAAACGGAAGGGTTTACACACAAGGCAATGAAAGCCTGCTTCAGGTGTACACTGCCGATCCTGTCGAACCTTTGTGGACCTATTTCTTGCCCGGAGTGCTTGGAACTCCTGTTTCCTCCGCTCCGACTGTTGATAATGGCATAGTTTATTTTTGCGGATATGGTCAAAACTTTGGCGACTTCGGGATCTATGCCCTTGACGCCATTACCGGTACTCGAAAATGGTATGCGCCAAACACCTATCAACGTGCGCCACTTGTGCAAAACGGGTCTATCTGGACAACCAACATCAACCGGGATGCCATTTTCATCCTGGATGCTCAAAGCGGTCAGCAAAAAACAACCTTCAAATTGCCGATTACTACCAATGTTGATCCGTTTATGGCGGGCAATATCTTGTTCCAGCCGGATAAAGGGCAAAGCTTATGGGCATTTGATCCGCATAATGGTGCTACCAAATGGCAATTTGTAGCCACAGGAGCGGTTGCCGCAGCTCCGTTATTCATTGATGGAAACGGAAACATCACCCGCCCCGGAAATAGCGGGGAGCAAAATTAAATGGGAGATTAATGCTGCCCCCCGAAAGTTTATTTATTTTATCCGGCACGTTATGAAGGTAAATAAAACAACTGTTCTGCTTTTATAAAATCCGATCCATAATGAAATGTAAAATTTCAATTGTTTAAAACGGTAATTTTGAATAAAGCGGCGGGAAGAATTTCCAAACGTTTACTGAATATAAAACCGGTAGCACTGGCTGCCCCTTTTTTAAGTGCAGGTATTATAGAGCTTTGGAATTTTTCAACACCCTTTATTTGGCATGGCATAAATTACGTTGCCTGATACAGATAAATTGAACCCCTTGTTTTCTACAGAAGGAAGTACCAATTGTTTCCATGTTTTGCCCATGTCTGATGATCGGAATATACTATCTGAACGACTACATATTAAATATTTACCCATTTGTTTAATAGATAAAATATCCGATGAAGATTGAAGTAAGCCTATTTTTTTCATTAATGAACTACTCCAGGAAGGCTGAAGCTCTTCGCCGATAGCACTCCAGTTTTTTCCACCATCCAGTGAAATGTGTATGCTGTTTGTTTGAGTTATTGTGTTGTTTACTATAGCAGCAAATCCGCCATTAATACGTTCCACAGCGATGCCAACACCACCTTCGTTAAGCACATTATCCCAGTTTTGACCATCATCGGTCGATCTTAATATCCCCTTATAGCTGGTGGACAGCAATATGCCATTTGACTCTACCAATTTCATTCTACCGTCTCCAATATGCACTTGTTTCCAGGTTTTTCCACTGTTAACGGATCTAAAAAGCATGTTGTTGGAACCAATGAAAACTGTTCCTCCGGCAGTTTCAAAAACGCTGCGCACCTCCCTCTCTTTATAATTCTTATACATCCAATCTATCGTTTGGTCTATGCGTACGGCTTGCTCCTGGAAATTAGTGTACACGGGCGACCAATCACTCGTTCCATTTATTTTCTTTAAAAATTGACCCCTGAAATTATATGCGAGTATTCCATTCTTACCTGGGGCAATGTTACGTTGTTGACCAGGGAAAATCTCTTTCGTCCAAAAAGGAGTTGTGGAATTGGGGGCACTGTGGTAAACCCCGTTGCCAGCGCGTAAATAGAGCCCAAGGTCGTTTGCAAATAAACCATAACTCCATACACCTTCTCTCTGCAAATTTTCAGGCAGTCCTTCGCTAATGTTCTGCCATGTTTCTCCGCCATCAGTAGATCTGAAAACGATGTTCAAAAGCCCTGATTTTGTCCCTTCTGTTATTTTCTCCCCTGATCCCTTTTCTTTTAGCACAAAAGAATTAAGTAGAAATAATGCCAGGAGGATAGCCGGAACAAATACAAATAATCTTTTCATTTTTTTATTTTTCATATCCTACAAATTTGATGCAGCAAATCTACTTTGATGTTTTTCGGCTTAAGTAATCAGGATTGTAAATTAAAATGTAAACATTGTAAATAAATAGTAAATAGGATGTATTATAGCCGGGAGCTTCTCTCCGTGAAACGTAAATGCCTGTACTGATTGATATTTATGATCCGATTTCGGTATCTTTAATAATTTACAAGTAATGGATACTTTTTTCTGCTTGAAAGCAACCTAATACCACCCCGTCATTGAAAAATGGCGCAAACGATTGTTTAGCCCAATATCATAGCATAAACACATAAATCTTCGTCCTTAACAGGCAAATGGCTTTTGACCGGCTTTTTAACAGTAGACTATATTTTATATTTGTGTGCGCACACACTGATGTCTACTCACTGTTTTCTTATAATTTATAACCATGCTAAAAAAACTGTTGTTTTTAATTTGCCTCAGCCTGGCAAGTGTTTCCAAGGCTCAAAATGTTTTTCTTGCAGATGTAAAACCGGGTAAAGCCGTTGCTTTTGCAAACAAGGGAACTGTGATTTTAAAAAACAATTACTTGTGTATGAGATGGCTTGCCGGCAAAAAAACAATTGCCATAAACGAATTTGTTGCACAGCATAAGAAGATCTCTTTAAAAGGTGCTCCCATTTTCGAGCTTGAGTTAAAGGATGGTACCGTAATTAACTCTGCTGACTTTGAAATGAGCTCCTCATTAAAAATTGTTAACATAAAAGGCAATAGTGGGGCTGTGAAACTTTCAGAAAAGGAAAATGGGAAAGAAATTTTAGCCGGTTTTTCGAATGTAAAATATGGCATCCGTTTAAGGTGGGAGGCCATTTTAAAAGATAACTCCAATTATATCAGACAGGTTCTTACCATTAACAGTGTTACGGATTCTTTACGGATCCGTAAATTAAAACTTATAAAACTCCCTGTAGGATCGGGATTACGGCCGTCAGGAATTGTTGATGGATCGCCAATAGTATCAAAGGATTTCTTTGCAGCATGCGAAAGCCCAATTAGTAAATATGACACTAATGATAGGTGGGTGAGCGGCTATATTGATCGGCAGGAGCCAACACAGGAGCTGACGGCCTCTACAGTTTGGGGAGTGGCTTTACAGGGGCAGTTACGCAGGGCATTCCTTTATTACCTGGAACGGGAAAGGGCTGTGCCATACCGGCAAATGCTGCACTATAATTCATGGTATGATTTATCATGGGCCGACCGTAAACTGACTGAAGCAGGCTGCCTGGACCGTATTCAGGCATTCGGTGACAGTCTTACCGCGAGACGTCATATTTCCTTAAATGCGTTTTTGTTTGATGATGGCTGGGATGATAATCAAACGTTATGGCAAATAAGCAAAACCAATTTTCCTGCAGGCTTCGATAACATGAAAACACTGGCTGATAAATATGGTGCTTCATTGGGTGTGTGGATGTCGCCCTGGGGGGGATATGAGCAGGCCAAGGAGCAAAGGCTACAATATGGGCGAAAGCAAAATCCTCCGTTTGAAACAAACTCACACGGATTTTCCCTATCAGGTACTGTTTATTCAAACAGGTTTAAAGATGCCGCGGCAAGCTTTGTAACCAAATATGGTATCTCGATGTTTAAATTTGATGGCGTTGGGGCGGGGGATAAATCAACAGGTGCAACTCCCGAATACCAAACGGATATGGAATCGCTGTTAAACCTCGTGTCAACTTTGCGTGGGGTAAAACCAGATCTTTATTTCAGCCTGACCATAGGCACCTGGCCCTCACCTTTCTGGCTCAAATATGGCGATGTGATATGGAGAAATGGCTGGGATACAAATACAGAGGGGCAAGGAGATAACAGGCAACAATGGCTTAATTATCGCGATGGCGAAGTATATAAAAATGTTGTTCAACGCGCCTCGCTTTATCCGCTAAGCTCGCTAATGTATCATGGGATTTGTATTGCAGACAATGGTGCACCTGCCAAATTTGACATGAATGATAAAGATATTTCTGATGAGATCTGGTCGTTTTTTGGATCCGGAACAAGTTTGCAGGAATTGTATATTAATCCCCATAAATTAAATACCGCTAACTGGAATTGCCTGGCGGCGGCCATAAAATGGGCACGGAGAAATGAAGATATTATGCCCGATACACATTGGGTAGGTGGCGACCCATCAAAAGGAGATATTTATGGATTCGCTTCATGGTCGCCAAAAAAGGCAATTCTTACTTTAAGAAATCCGTCAAATAAAGCAAAAACCTTCCTTGTTGATACGCGTAAAGTTTTTGAATTGCCTTTAAATAGTAAACCTGCTTATCTTTTTTATAATGCTAAACTTTGCAGCCGGGAAACTAAAAATCCTTTATTTAAAGGAGCTACTTATGCAGTTACGCTTGAGCCGTTTGAAGTGATGGTGCTGGACGCGATGCCAGCTCATTAATGTCTTCATTCTTTTTTAGCCAACTTACATTATGAAAGTAGTGGCTGTATTTAAACAGATGTGCGCGCAAACATATAGCTTCGCCAGATTTTTGCTAATACTTTGTTAACGGCGAATATGCTGGCCGGTTCCGGGTTTTATCTGAAAATAGCCTTTTAATAAATTACCAATGAAACGGATATCAATACTCATTTTATTATTCTTTTGCTTTTTTTGTACTTTATCCTTTTCTCAAACTACTATAACATATAAATGGCTTGACCCGGCCAAAGCAGGTTTCCCTGTTATAGAGGGGCAGGCATGGCCAACGGAAACTGCGGCCACTTATGATAGGTTTCCGGCACGCGCCCAAAAGGAGCTAAATCCTAATGTGTGGAACACATCGCACAGCAGTGCGGGCTTATATATCAAGTTTAAAACAGATGCGGCTAATCTGGTTATTCGCTATAAAGTTAAAGGTGATCTCGCAATGTCGCACATGCCGGCCACAGGCGTAAGTGGCCTGGATCTTTACGCGTTGGATCCTAATGGAAAATGGTGTATGGCCCCCGGTAGTTTTTCATTTAAAGACACTATTACTTATCGTTTTTCTAATATAAAAGTTAGCGCTGCTTTTCCGGGAAGAAGCTATGAATACAGGCTTTTTTTGCCATTATATAATTCAGTATCCTGGCTTGAAATAGGTGTTCCTGCGGGCAATGCATTTAATTTCATGCCTCCGTCTAAAGAAAAACCCGTACTTGTATATGGAACATCTATTGCACAGGGTGCATGTGCGTCGAGGCCTGGTTTGGCATGGACCTCTATTTTACAACGCGCACTTGACCGCCCGCTGGTGAACCTTGGTTTTTCGGGTACAGGGCTACTTGAAAAATCGGTCATTGACCTGATGGCGGAGGTTGACGCAAAAATATATGTACTTGATTGCATGCCCAATTTAATAAGCTTTTCTGACAAGGAAATTGAAAAGCGCTTATTAGCGTCAGTACAAATTTTAAATGAAAAGCATCCACAAATTCCTATCCTGTTGGTAGAACATAGTGGGGGTAATGTTGATGACCTGTTAGATACAGCGAGGAATGCTGATTATAATCGTGTCAATAAAGTTCTTGATAGCATTTATTCAAAGCTAACTACCGCAGGACTAAAAAATGTTTATCTATTAACCAATAAGGAAATTGATCTTGATATCAATTCAACAGTTGATGGTTTGCACCCCAATGATATCGGAATGGAAAAATATGCCGGTGCCTATGAGAAAGCTATACGCACAATCATCAACGAACCAACGGGCAAATATTCAACTACTCAACCTGTTGTACAAAGCAGAGATGGCTATTATGACTGGCGAAACAGGCATAGCGAAATACTAACGCTTATTAAAACTGATTCGCCAAAAATTGTATTCCTTGGCAATTCTATTTTGAATTACTGGGGCGGCTTACCAAAGGCTCCGTTAGCAAGGGGAGGCGATTCATGGGATAAATACCTGGAGCCATTAGGTGTAAAAAACTTTGGTTTTGGCTGGGATCAGGTTGAGAATGTATTATGGCGCGTATACCATGAAGAGATTGACGGTTTTAAGGCAAACAAGGTGATGATCATGATAGGCACCAATAACCTATCTGTTAATAATGACCAGGAAATAATAGAAGGGTTGAAATTGCTGATACAGGGGGTAAAGGTACGCCAACCGGCGGCTAAAATTCTTTTGTCGGGCTTGCTGCCCAGAAGAGCCATGGAAAAACGGGTAAGACTTCTTAACAAAGCAATTTCTGAGTTGGCTTCTCAAACACAGGTCCGTTTTATCAACCCCGGAAAGTTACTACTTAATAATACCGGCAATATAGACGAGTCGCTTTTTGGCGATGGCTTACATCCAAACGGGGCGGGCTACCAAAAATTGGCGATCGCACTTGTTCCTTATCTCAAAAAATAACGGCTCCGCCTTTAGTTAAGTTCACTAAATTGTGGCAATAGTAATGCGATAAACTATATTAAATTTGCTATCTTTTTTACATGTAGATTTAATATGAAGAATAAAATTGTACGCATTAAAGATATTGCCGAAAAAGCAAAAGTTTCAACAGGTACAGTTGACAGGGTATTGCATAAGCGGGGGCGGGTGTCAAAAAAAGTAGAAGAGAAAATACTGAAGATTATTGAAGAAATGGATTATGAACCAAACCTTATGGCAAGGGCTTTGGGTTCAAATAAAATATATCAAATTGCCGCGTTAATACCCGATCATAAAAGCGATTCATATTGGTACGCTCCTAAAGCCGGAATTGAAAAAGCCGAGAAAGATTTGAAGCAATATGGCATAGTTGTCCAGCAATATGTATTTGATCCCTATGATGTTGAATCGTTTATAACCAATGCCAATCAACTAACCAATGATAGCCCGGATGGTATAATTTTATCCCCGATATTTTACCGGGAAACCTTACCGTTTTTTGAGAAATGGAAAACGGTCGGAATTCCGTTTGTGTTGTTTAATACCCAAATTGCCGAGTGTGAGCCCTTGAGCTACATAGGTCAGGATTCATATCAGAGTGGTTTTTTGGCGGGGAAACTTATACACTATGGACAGCCTGAACCTTGTTCTGTTTTAATCGCCCATATTGATGAAGAGATAAGTAATGCGGCGCATCTTTTAAAGAAAGAACAAGGATTTCGTAATTATTTTTCGCAAAATAACCTGGAGCACCAGTACAAAATTTTACGGATTGAATTGAACAGGGCTAATGCAGCTTTGTTTATCACACAGCTGGATGCCATTATTGATAGCACACCAGATATGACCAGTGTGTTTGTTACAACATCTAAAGCTCATGAAATTGCAAAGCATTTGGAGCAGCGTCATATAAAGCATATCAAAATAATAGGATACGATTTACTTCCTGCCAATCTCTATTTCCTGAATAAGGGCGCAATTAGTTTTTTGATTAATCAAAACCCAAAGGGGCAGGGTTATTGGGGCATTTATCAGTTAACAGATTACCTTGCATTCAAAAAAGAAGTGCCTATCATTAAATACCTTCCGCTTGATATAGTTACCAAAGAAAATATGAATTATTACATAGATGATGAAGATACTGTTTATTTAGATATCTAATTGACCGACAATTTTTCGGCAGTGTATTCCTTATATCTTTATCCATGATGAATTGTTACTTCCAGACAATTTATTATGGATTTGTTTTATTACCCCCCTCTTTTTACTGCAAAGAACACTTCAACATATCGGTTGTTGTAAAGCGACGCTGCCTCCCGGTTCATTATAAATTCACAACAGTAAAATCAATAGTCTTTTTTTGAACAAAAAAATCAAAAATGTGTGCGGGCACACAAATATTTTTATATTTGTATTGAAGCATTTATAGAATTTTAGTGTTTACGTATACACTATATATAGAATGCAATATAGTTGCCATAAAGGGGTAAGCATTATCTGGGGGGCTTACCCTATGCTAAGCCGGTAAAGCACTTAAGTGATACGTATTTTAAAAAGTAATTGAAACGAACTAAAACAGAAAATGTCATATAATATACCCGAAATCGTAGCTAATTTTTGCACTGAAGGAAACGTTGAAATTATTGTGCCGTTTGGTTCCGGGCATATCAATGATACATTTCACGTGAAGACTACCAACCCGGAATTGCCCGGCTACTTGCTTCAGCGTGTCAATCACCATGTATTTAAAGATGTACCGGCGCTGATGAATAATGTACAACTGGTAACCAATCATCTTAAAAAAAAACTGGCCGAAATCCCTCATTCTAACCCGGCTAAAGAAGTGCTTACCATGGTTTGGGCAAAGGATAAGCAGTGTTTTTTTTGTGATACAGCCGGCAACTACTGGCGGATGTATTTGTTTTTAAAGGATACTAAAAGCTATGATCTCGTGCTTACCGATCAGCAGGCCTATGAGGGCGGTAAGGCATTTGGTAAATTTCAATTACTGTTATCAGACCTGGATACTAACTTACTTTTCGAAACCATACCGGATTTTCATAACATCGCTATGCGGCTCGATAGGTTAAATAAAGCTGTGCTGGCTGATGTTGAAGGCCGGGTTAAAGAAGTTTTGCCCGAATTAACCTTTGTTGTTGAAAGGGCCGACGCGATGGTCACTATCCTGAATTTAGGCAAAGAAGGGAAATTACCTCTGCGCATTACACACAACGATACTAAATTCAACAATATACTGCTTGATATGAACGATCACGGGCAGTGTGTAATTGATCTTGATACAGTTATGCCCGGCTACGTTGCATATGATTTTGGCGATGCTATCCGCACTATTATAAACACCGCGTCCGAAGATGAAAGCGATATTACAAAAGTCGACCTGAATATTCCGCTGTTTAAAGCCTACACAGAGGGGTATTTTAAAAGCGCCGGTGGCTTTCTATCAGATATGGAAGTTAAAACGCTTGTAATGGGAGTTTTATTAATTCCCTATATGCAAGGAGTACGTTTCCTTACAGATTACATAGAAGGTGACGTTTACTATAAAACGAGCTTTGCCGAACATAATTTACAGCGTACCAGGGTACAGTTTCAACTGCTCAAAAAGCTCGAAGAGCAATATGTTGTTTTAGATCAAATAATTCAGGACGTAGCAAAAACATATACGCAATTAGCATCCAAAGTAGAATGAAAGAATTAACGGTACCATTTTTAGGGCTTGTAAATAAAGTAAGTCCCATAGCGCACGTATCTTATTTGTTAGATAATTATGAAAAAAATCATATCGGAATGGTGCCCTGGCCTGCCAATGGGTATAAGCCGGATGCGCATTTTGCCATAGCCTTTGGTGAGGATAGTATTTTTATAAAATACTATGTAAGTGAAAAATCTGTAAGGGCAATTTACAAGCAGCCTAACGAGCCGGTTTATAAAGATAGTTGCGTAGAGTTTTTTGTATCCTTTGGAGATGAAAAGAGCTACTATAGTTTTGGGTTTAATTGCGCAGGTACATGCATGTTGGGTTTTGGAACAAGCAGGACAAACCGCAAACTATTACCAGAGGCCGCCATAAGAACAATCAGGCACCAAACTAATTTAAAACTGGTTGATAGTTGCGGACAAGGCAGTATAGGCTGGGAACTGACGTTAATGATACCTTTAGAGGTGTTTTGCAATCATTCCATTACATCATTAAATGGCAGGCAATGCCGGGTTAATTTTCATAAATGCGGTGATGAACTGCCCGATCCGCATTTTTTAACCTGGAGCAATATCAAATCAGCAGATACCAACTTTCATTTACCCGAGTTTTTTGGAAAAATGCAATTTGAAAATTAAACCTCAGTACTCATCTAATTTACTGCAACATAGCGAGATATGAAAATGAAACTTACTGTAATCCTGTTATTATTTAGTGCTGTCGTTTCGGCACAGGTTAAAATGAGTGGGGCTTACCAGGAACTTCCGGACCCCAAACCTGTTCAGCAGAAAAGCTGGGATGAATTAAAACCAGGTGTTTATGTAAGTTTTGCGTCGCCAGATATTCGTTATGAGAAACGCAATGCCCCATCAATATTTCCATTGCAAACACAATGGCAAACCAAAGCATGGAAAGGAGAAAAAGTACATACGCAATTCCTGGTATGGACCACCCGTAACCTGGAACAATTAAGTTTTGAATGGAGCAAACTTGAAGATGATAAAGGCCATATAATTCCAAAAAAAAATATCAGCGCAAATTTTGTGCGTTACGTGATGGCCGATGGGCTGAATAATGAGGGGGGCGGCTGCGGTATTCAGGCAGGTCATGATTCCTCTCTTGTAGAGGATGTTATTGATCCTGTCAGATCCCTTTCTGTAGCTAAAAATACTACCCGGCCTGTTTGGTTAAGTGTTAAGGTTCCTGCCGGTGCTGTTAAAGGTACTTATAAAGGTTATGTGAAAATCAGGGAAGGAGGAGGGGCGAATACTTATATTTTGCATTATACTGTAGAAGTACTTAATCATACCCTGCCTGCACCCGAACACTGGAGATTTCATCTCGATCTGTGGCAAAACCCTTATTCGGTTTCCCGGGTGTACGGTGTAAAACCCTGGTCAAAGCAACATTTTGACATCATGCGCCCATATATGAAAATGCTGGCAAATGCCGGTCAAAAATCAATTACTACTACACTTATTTATGACCCATGGAATAGTCAAACATATGATATTTATGGATCAATGATAAAATGGACTAAAAACAAAAATGGTTCATGGACTTATGACTATAGCGTTTTCGATAAATGGGTGACTTTTATGATGTCGCTGGGTATTGATAAATTTATCAACTGTTATAGTATGATTCCCTGGAATTTAAAGTTTTATTATTATGATGAAACGCTGAAAAAGGATACTGCTATTATAGCTAAACCCGGCACAGCAGAATATAATGAGCATTGGCGTCCTATGCTGTCTGATTTTGCTAACCATCTAAAAAAGAAAAGATGGTTTAAAAAAACAACCATCGCGATGGATGAAAGGCCTTTGGAGGATATGCAAAAAGCGATAGCTTTAATAAAAAGTGCAGATAAAGATTTTAAAATTTCATTGGCAGGTAATTACCATCCCGAAATTGAAAAAGATTTAGTGGATTACAGTGTGGCGTCAAACCAGGTAATAGATAGCAGTGCTATCATATCACGTAAAAAGGCGGGCTTTAACACCACCTATTATACCTGCTGCACAGAAGGGAGTCCTAATACGTTTACCTTTTCTGCACCGGCAGAGTCTGTTTGGCTGGGCTGGCATGTAGCTTACAAAGGGTATGATGGCTATTTAAGATGGGCTTACAACTGCTGGACAAAAGATCCTTTACGAGATACACGGTTCGGATCGTGGTCATCAGGGGATGCCTACTTAGTTTATCCGGGGCTGCGGTCATCTATCCGCTTTGAACGATTGATTGAAGGCATTCAGGATTATGAAAAAATTAATGTACTAAGGTCCGGTTTTATAAAAAGAAACCAGCAAGGTAAATTGCGTGAGCTTGAAAAAATTTTAAGCGGTTTTGATATCGGAGGGTTAAGGAATAAAAATGCCGCCGAAATTGTACGCGTTTCCCAAAGCAGATTAAACGGCTTATAGGCGATTTAAAAACCTCTTACTTTGTCGCATTTTATTTGCCGGTGACTTTCATTTGACAGTTTTTTTGACTTTATTTACTATTATAAAATTACCCGAAATAACAAATTGGAGGCCTTAACCCAAGTACCCGCTTAATTGCAGATGCGATATAAATGGTAACAATTGATGGGCAGGCTAAAAAAGATCTCCGTACCGGCGTTGATCAGCAATTTGGATGGGAGCGGGTTTTAGATTAAAAAACAATAAAAAATACTTTCTTTGACGTTGCCAATTAGTTATAATGCGGAATGAATAGCCCCGAAGTTCAGTTATTGTCTGATGACAGACTTATAGCGTTGATTCAAGAGAATGATATTGTGGCATTTGAGCGCATCTATAATAAATATTGGTCAAAACTTTATCTTTCGGCATACAATATACTCAGGGACCGCCAGGTATCTGAAGATATCACCCAGGAGGTATTGGTAAACCTGTGGATGAAACGGGCTAACCTGCAGCTCACTTCTTTAAACGCCTATTTATATACCGCTGTCCGTTACCAGGTGTTTAATATTATACGTTCCGGCAAAGTAAAAGCAGACCTTTTTAACAGGCTGGAAGAACTTTTTAGCAAAAACGGTGGTGAAGAAATCCTATCTGAAAAAGAAATTAACCGTTTGCTGGAACAGGGAGTTGCCGAATTGCCTGAGAAATGCCGGCAGATATTCATTATGAGCCGCAGAGAGCATTTATCAACCAAAGAAATTGCAGAACGGCTTGAGATTTCGCCAAAAACGGTTGAAAACCAGTTAACCATAGCGTTGAATCGTTTGCGCAAAACGCTGGGCGATTTTGTTTGCCTTGCTGTTATCATGTCTTGTGGGCGTTGGTTTTGATATTGTTCCTATCTCCATTTATACTCTTTTTTCCAACTCGTTTTTTTATCTGATTCTCTGAAATTTCATGATTTGTTAATAGTCAGGAAATATTTACAATTTCTTTGGGGGTACCCCCGGTGTTGCGTTACTTACATGCAACAACTAACTAATGGACAAAGAACTACTGATAAACTTAATCAATAAATATCTTTCCAATCAGGCCACTGCCGATGAGGAGAAGTTTTTATTTGACTATTACGATACGCTCCAAAAAAACGAATTGAAATGGGATGAGTTTTTACTGGGCGATGAAAATATTGCTAAAACAGAGCTTTACAGCAAAATATTACAGGAAATAAAGGCTCGGGAATCTGCCTCTAAAAGGATTATTTTTTTGAGGAGCCGATGGTTTGTAGCTGCATCTGTAGCTTTGTTCCTGGTTGTCTCATCTTTATTGGCTCTTTACTTAAGACACAACAATTCTTCTTTATTAGCTAAAAATAACGCGCTGCCTGTTAGTAAGCATACGGTTGCTCCTGGCGGTAATAAGGCGTTATTAACTTTAGCTAACGGCTCAAAAATTACCCTTGATGATGCCGCTACAGGGCAGCTGGCCAAGCAATCAGGTGTAACTATTACCAAAGCTGCCAATGGCAAATTGATTTATACTATTGAAAATGCACCATCAAACTCAACAGGTTTAGCTCAACAGGCTTATAATACCATTGAAACCCCCAGAGGCGGCCAATACCAGGTTAACCTGCCCGATGGTTCAAAAGTTTGGTTAAATGCCGGTTCTTCGCTCCGTTTTCCAACAAACTTTACAGGGAACTTACGCAGTGTTGAATTAACTGGCGAGGCCTATTTTGAGGTAGCAAAAAATGCCCAAAAACCATTTAGGGTTCTGAGTAACAGCCAGGTGGTTGAAGTTTTAGGTACGCATTTTAACATCAGTTCCTATATCGACGACAGCTCGGTAAAAACTACTTTATTAGAAGGCTCTGTCAAGGTATTATCCACTAAATCAAATCAATCAAAACTGCTGAAACCGGGGCAACAATCAAATATCAATTATTCAGACAATTCAATTGATGTTCAGACAGTTGATACCGAAGAGGTGGTAGCCTGGAAAAATGGCTATTTTCTGTTTGTTGATGAAGACCTGAAAAGCATTATGAGTAAGCTGGCCCGCTGGTATAATGTTGATGTAGAATACACCGGTAATGTAGATAATTTAAGATTTGGGGGCATAGTATCGCGCTCAAGAGACTTGGCCCAGGCGTTGAAGATCATAGAACAAACAGGAAACGTTAAAACTAAAATTGAAGGAAGGAGGGTTACCATTATGCCGTGATATTTTACTTGCATTGAGGTAACCTTAAAATAAGCCGGAAGTGGTGGAACACTTCCGACTAAAGCGTTAGGGCTTACCATGAAACTAAATTCGTAGTCCAATTACACCTTAAACCCAAACAAGTTCAAATGTATGAAATGTTATGAAATAACATTATATGGGGTCCCCTGTATAAAAAATAAAGCTTTGTTGATTATGAAACTATCCATCATCTTGTTGGTAGCAACCATACTTCAGGCGAGTGCTTCAGGTTACGCACAAAAAATTACATTATCAGAAAAAAATGCTCCATTAGAAAAAGTCCTTAAAGAAATTAGGGAACAAAGCGGATATGATTTCTTCTATAATTCAAAGGTGATTAAGCAAGCTAACCCGGTAAGTATCAATGTTCTGAATACCGAATTAGAGGAAGTATTAAAGCAAACATTTAAAGGGCAACCGTTTATATATAGTATAAACGAGAAAATTATTATTATTAAACCTAAACCTATTGAAGCACAACCTCAATCAATCCCCATTATAAAAGTTTCAGGGGTTGTCACTGATTCAAAAGGCGTTACTTTACCCGGCGCAAGTGTGCGCATCAAAGGGACTGATAAGGGGGTAATAACTGATAGCGAGGGGCGGTTTACCATTGAAGCTAATGATAACAGCACCCTTGTTATTTCATTTGCCGGTTTCATTGCCAAAAAAATTACGGTTAACGGAGCAACATCTTTCCTGACCGTTCAGTTACTTGACGATACTAAGGGTATAAATGAAGTAGTGGTAGTAGGGTATGGTAAACAAAAGAAGCTGACCATAACCGGGGCTGTTACAACGGTGAATGTTGCTGATATAACAACTCCAAACCGCTCCTTATCTAATGCACTGGCAGGTAAGGTAGCCGGAGTTATATCGATGCAAAGAAGCGGAGAGCCTGGTTATGATAACGCGTCATTTACCATCAGGGGCATTGGCACTTTTACCGGTAATTCAAACCCGCTTATTATTATAGATGGCGTGCAGCGCGATGACGTAAACAGTACCTATGGAGGGGCTTATAACAACATCGACCCGGAGGATATCCAGAGCATTTCCCTGTTAAAGGATGCATCATCAACTGCAGTATACGGGGCTAAGGGCGCCAACGGCGTTTTGATCATCAACACTAAAAAAGGTGTCGCTGGTAAACCTAAGATCTCCTTTAAAACGGAAACATCCATGTCGGGCCTTACCCGAACGCCTAAAATGCTGGATGCAGTATCTTGGATGAGGCTGCATAACGAGGCAACTACAAATGATGGTAACCCGGCTGCATATTCTGAAGAAACTATCCAGAAAACAGCGAGCGGACTGGACCCATACCTTTATCCAAATGTCGACTGGATAAAGTCTGTATATAAGAATTGGGCCCCCGGCTACAATACCAACTTAAATGTTACCGGCGGCGCTCCGTCGGTAAGGTATTATGTTTCTGCTTCTTTTTATGACCAGGAAGGAAGTTATAAAGTAACCAAACAAAACGGCTACAACCCCAACCTTAACTTTAAACGTTACGATTTCAGGTCAAATCTTGACATTGATATCACCAAAACTACCTTATTGACCATGAACCTGGATGCGATGCTGGTGAGCAGCCGCTACCCCGGTATCTCGGCAGGAAATATCTGGTATGAATCGTACTTAACTCCACCTAACGCGTTCCCGATAAGATATCCCGATGGTAAATGGGCAGGCCCTTACAACAATGGCGGCTCCAACCCGGTAAATGATATCCAAAACTCAGGTTACAACAGCGAGTTTCGCCCTACCATACAGTCTGTTTTTTCCCTTAACCAGAAACTGGATGCTATCACCAACGGACTAAGCGCCATGGCCAGGTTCTCGTTCGACTCGTACAGCGAAAATGACAATGGCAGAACAGGCACCAATGATCTTTACTTAGCTTCTTCAAGAGACCCGCAGGGTAACCTGGTATTAGGCCAGTCGAGGTACGGAAGCCAGTTTTTGGGCTATACGCAGTCTTCATCTGCCGAAAAAACCATGTACCTGGAAACCAATATTAATTATGATCAGTCTTTCGGCAAACACCATGTTGGCGGGTTGCTTTTGTACAATATGAGGTCCAGGGTCCAGAGCACAGCAGGGAGTGTTATAAACTCTATCCCTTACAACAACCAAAGCTTGGCTGGCAGGGCAACCTATACTTATGCCGATAGATACCTGCTTGAATTTGATGCCGGTTATACCGGTTCTGAAAACTTTGAGCCGGGCAAAAAATTTGGCTTTTTCCCGGCTGTTTCTGCTGGTTGGGTAATTTCAAAGGAGCCTTTTTTTAAGAATTTTTCAAAAATGTTTAACCTGCTTAAAATAAGAGGTTCTCATGGCCTTGTAGGTAATGATCAGATTGGATCTCACTATCAAATCACCAGGTTCCCTTATATCAACCAATATGGCAGCGGCGGCTCTGTGGGTTTAGGCCTTAACGGAACTGTATATGGTGGCACTAAAGAAACTGTTATAGGTGTTGAGAACCTGACATGGGAAAAAGCCAGGAAAGATAATATTGGCCTGGAAATAGGGCTGTTCAATAAACTGAATATCACTATTGATGCCTATAAAGAGAGACGGACAAATATTTTAGTTCAGCGAAGCTCATTATCAGGGATCCTGGGTGTAAGCGGGGTTGTATTTGCCAATTTGGGCGAAATGAATAACCACGGTATTGAGGGTAACATTGAATATAATGACAATATAGGCAAGGTTGGCTTGCGTCTTTATGGCAATTTCACTTATAACAATAATAAAATTGTACAGCAAGACGAACCGAAACAGCTGTATGCTTATCAACAATCAACCGGGCGCAAATATGGCGATAACCTGATGTATGTTGCGGAAGGATTATTTACCTCGCAGGAAGATGTTGATAAAAGCCCTACACAGTTTGGCGCTGTGTTAAGGCCCGGCGATATCAAGTACAAAGATGTAAACGGTGATGGCGTGATCAACAGCTATGACAAGGTTTATACCGGTAAATCCGACATCCCTACCATATTGTATGGTGCAGGGTTTACGGTTGGTTATAAAAAGTTCGATCTTTCCCTTTTCTTCCAGGGAACCGGTAATGTAATTATCATGGCAAACGGTTCTTCTATAACTGGTGCAGGTGCAGAGGGCGCGGGTATAGTGCCGTTTACAGGCATGGGCACCTATCCATCGGGTATGCTTGCAATTCTCGAGAACAGGTGGACAGTTGATAACCCGAGTCAGAATGTATACTATCCACGCTTAGGCATTGCTAATCAAAACAGTAATAATTATCAGCCGAGCACGTGGTGGTCAAAAGACGCGAGTTTTGTCCGTTTAAAACAGGCTACATTGGGTTATACTTATAAGCCCTTGTTTCTTACCAGGGCGGGTATTAACTCAGTTTACCTTTATTTAACGGGGCAAAACCTGTTAACCTTCTCCAAATTCAAACTTTGGGATCCTGAACTTGGCTCTAACGGCGCAGGCTATCCACCGGTACGAATACTTGCCCTTGGATTAAGGGTTGCGTTATAGAAATCGTGAATTTAAATCAGTTTCAAAAGAATTTAAAGTGTGCCAAATGAAAAAAAACATACTAATAATGGTAGTTGGGATATGCGTCCTGGGTGCCTGTTTATCGTCCTGTAATTACCTTAATAAAAAGCCGGATAACCTGTTAACATCAGATCTGATCTGGAGCACCAGGGCTAATGCCGAATCGTATTTATATAATATATATGGTTATATCAAACAAACCGATGGGGGAGATTACAGCGCAATGGGGGCAAGTGACGAGTCGTCGGTATCCATCCCCGGTACCAATGTAAGGCAAATGGTTGTGGGTAACTGGAGCCCGGTAAACGCTTATTTTGATTACTGGGATAACTACTATACCGGCATTCGGTCGTCCTTCATTTTTGAAGCCAATATTGATAAGGTTCCGGCCACTCAGTTGAGCGTCAGCCTGAAAAATCAATATAAAGCCGAAGCCCGTTTTTTGCGCGGATGGTTTTACTGGCAGTTAATGAAACAATATGGCCCGGTTGTGAAAATAACCGAAGCGTTAAGCTTAAATGACGACTTTAACAAGTACCCAAGAGCGTCTTTTGACGAATGCAAGGATTACGTTAACCAACTGATGGATCAGGCTGCTTCGGGCTTACCTGCCCAATGGCCCTCAACCAGTAATTATGGCAGGCCAACAAAGGGCGCGTGCCTGGCGGTAAAAGCACAGCTGGCTTTACTGGCGGCAAGTCCGTTGTGGAACGGTAATCCGTCATTTGCCTCTTTTAAAAATCAGGATGGTACCCCACTGGCACCTACTGTATTTGATGCCGGCAAATGGAAAATAGCTGCGGATGCAGCGAAGGCCGTAATAGATCTTGGTGCGTACAAGTTATTTACAAATCTTGACAATGGCGGAACTCAGTTTGATCCTTATCTATCGGTTAGGGATCTTTTCTTAACAAACTGGAACAACGAGATCATCTTTTCAAGAAACTCCTGGAGTTACTGGGGATATACCAAATGTGTATCGCCGGGGCCGGGAGGATATAGTATGTACAACGCCACCCAAAATGTGGTGGATGCGTTTTATATGAATAACGGCCGCACCATTGATGACCCGCGTTCGGGATATACAGCTACAAGTTTTGCCCAAAGTAATGGTGCTAAATATTGGGAGCACAGTAAAGGGCAATGGAACATGTATGCTAATCGCGAACCACGTTTTTACGCCTATATCCAGTATAATGGCCGGCCGGTATTGCCTGCGCCAACTGTTGATGATAAAAACTATTATTCATCAGATGCCAATATTGACGGAACAGGCCGGGTTGAATTTTATTATAATGGTAAAGCCGGTGCAAAAGCCAGTGGTGCAAGTAATAATATTACCGGATATGATGTATTGAAAAACGTAAGTCCTGCCGATAATATAAGGCAGGATGCCACCAATTACCGGCCTTTTATACTCATGAGATACGCCGAGATATTGCTGGATTATGTGGAGGCTTTAAATGAATATGATCCCTCTAACTCCAATATCGTGCTTTATCTTGATCAGATCAGGACAAGGGCCGGCTTACCCGGTATAGAAACCGTTTATCCGGAAGCTGTTGGAAACAAGGATTTAATGCGGAAATATATTTTAAGGGAACGCCAGGTTGAGCTTTGTTTTGAAAGCGACAGATACTTTACCCTTGTAAGAAGGTTGTTGTTGGGTGCCGATGAAAATCAGACCATTTACGGGCTGAATGTCAACACGGATGATCAGGGACAGGGATTTGCTTTTACCGGTCTTTACACCAAAACGCTTTTTCAGAAAAGGGTGTGGAACAATAAAATGTACCTGTTCCCAATATCTCAGTACCAATTGGACCGCGATAGGGCATTGGTACAAAATCCGGGTTGGTAATGCCGGCTCTTATTTACCCAATAGGGTGTGAAAGATCTGGAAATAAATAATTAAACCTTAATTATTCAAATGAAAACATTCATAAACATATTGGCAAAAGGTATCAATCAATACCTGCTTGCCGGGGCACTTTTTATAATGGTAGCTTTTTTAAGCTGTAAAAAAGAAAAAGTTCCTGCACATGACCCTGCATCACCTATCAGCATCACTACATTTATCCCGGCACAGGGCGGTGGTGGTACCGAAGTACTCATCTCCGGTACTAACTTTTCAACAGATACCTCGCAAATTTCGGTTACCCTGAATGGGGTTAAACTGAAAATCATCGGGGCCAATACCAAACAAATGATGGTAGTAGTGCCTAAAAAGGCTGGTTCCGGGCCTATCGTTGTAACTATTGGAAAAGGAACCGCAACAAGTACCGATAATTTTACATATCAATATACCAGGACTGTCACTACATTGGCGGGGTCGGGCAAGGCTGGTTTTGCAAACGGCCAGGGTACAGATGCCATGTTTGATTTTAGCGGGCAAAGCTGGTACAGAAGCATGGGGATTTCTGTTGATGACAACCTGAATGTTTACGTTGCCGATCCCGGAAATCACTGCATCAGGAAAATTGACACTGCCGGTAATGTATCCACGCTCGCAGGTAATCCCCAGGTGTCGGGTTATGCCGATGGAAAAGGGAGCGCGGCAAATTTCTCCATACCTTATGATGTAGCTGTTGACGCCCAGGGAAACGTATATTCTGTTGATCCCGGAAATTATGATATCCGTAAAATAAGTCCCGATGGTACTGCAACCACCTGGGCCTGGGGTAACCAGTCGCCATGGAGTGTTGCTATCGACAAAACAACGGGTTATGTTTATTACTCCAGTTGTTCCAGCCCTGGAAATATCTACCAGGTATCGGCTCAGTGGACTACCAAACAGGTAATATCCGGCCTTAACTATCCCGCTGGAATCAAATTTGACAAAGCCGGCAACTTATACGTATCGGTTAACGGCGACCAGGTTATCAGGAAATTCAGTGCCGGCGACTGGAATGGCAGCATCATAGCAGGGCAACTTGGGGTTTCAGGGTATTTAAACGGAGCCGCTACAACTGCAAAATTTGCTTATCCATGGGGCATCGCGGTTGATAACAGCAACAATATTTATGTAGCCGGCAACGGAACATGGGACGGCGGAAGCTATAACCCTGATCAAAGCATCCGCTTTATCCAGGCCAATACTTTTGATGTAAGCACCTTTGCCGGCAGCGGTACAGCAGGATACGCTGATGCTATAGGCGGATCTGCGCTTTTCAGCGCGCCAACCGGTGTTGCAGTTGATAAAAACGGAACTGTTTATGTTTTGGATAAAATCAACAACCGGATAAGAAAAATAGTTTCGGAATAATGATGGTCCGCATTGAAAATACTATCACAGTTTGGTTTTCAACCCTGGCAATGTCCTTTTGTTGCCGGGGAAAATTTGAGTAGTAGTTAATAATTGTTTGGTTTTATTTAAGGGTACCCCGTAGCAGAAAACATGTTTCTGCTACGGGCAGGTACTGCCTGGCTTTTAGTGCGGATAAGCTTAAGCGGGTACGCTGATTTTTTAGAATAGATTTAATGAAACGTTATATAAATATCTTTTTAATACATGTTTTTGCCATTCAGGCTATGGCCTGCAGCAAAAAAACAGTGGGTAACGATGTAATCACTTCAACCGGTAATACACATATCTACTATGTATCGGTTAAGGGCTCTGATGCTAATTCTGGCAAAATCAATGCACCTTTCCAATCTATCAACATAGCCCTGAGTCATGCCATACCCGGCGACACCGTAATGGTAAGAGGAGGCACCTATTTTGATAAAGTGGCATTTCCCCAATCGGGTATCATGAACAAGTTAATTACTTTAAAAGCATATCCCGGCGAAAAGCCGGTGATAGACGGGAGTAAAATAATTGTTTCGGGTTGGGTGCCGCTGGTTATGCTAAGCAATGTAAGGTATATAACATTGGATGGCTTTGACATTTGCAATCTTACGAGCTCAACTTTTAATACCGATCCTGAAGGTATCGCTATCAATGGCAATTCGCACGATATCACTATCAGGAACTGTAATATTTATAACATAAAGAACAACGCATCCCTGAACGACTGGCGAAGCGGGCACGCCATACTGGCTATAGGCAACGGAACTACCGCCATTACTAACCTGGTTATTACGGGCTGTACTGTACATGATACGCAGACAGGTACAAGTGAAAATGTAACACTGGCCGGTAATATTGACGGTTTTGTTTTTAGCCATAATAAAGTATATGATACAGAGAACATCGGGATAATTGTTGCCGGTGGCGATGGTTTAAATCCCAAAGGAGATGTGGCTACCAACTACGCCCGCAATGGCGTGATAAGTGATAATATTTTTCACGATAATACCATGACCAGGACCCCGGAAACCTGGGGATCCGACAGGTATGGTGCTATCTCCATTTACGTTTGCGGCGGTGCTAATACTATTATTGAACGAAACAAGGTGTACAATAGCGACAGGGGCATAGGGTTGGTGAGCGAAAGCAACGTATATGCGACCAAAACTACCATCGTGCGAAACAATTTTGTATATAACTGCTATCGCACAGGTATATACATGGGCGACTACCTGAATTACACTTCGGGCGGAACTAAAAACTGTTATGTCGTAAACAATACCTTATATCAGAATGACCGTGTACCAGGCGCGTTTGGTGAAATTGAAGGAGAGATAAGGCTTACTGAGCATTGCGACAATAACGTGATCAAAAATAACATAGTTTATGCAAGGCCTGTTGATGTATTTATTCATAAGTATACCACAACAGGCAGCAATAACATTATCGACAATAATTTATACTATACTACAGGCACACCGCAATGGATCTGGAACAGCACTAACGGCGCACCATATACCGATTTGAGCGCCTGGAAAGCAGCCAGCGGCAATGATGTCGGTTCAACAAACGGGCAGGACCCTCTTTTACTGAATATTTCATCGCCTGATCTTCATATACAGTCGGCCTCTCCTGCAAAAAACACCGGAAATGTAATCTCTGCCGATATAAATGGAACTACAGATATTGATGGAAATGCACGCATTGTAAATAATAAGATAAGTAAAGGCGCACAGCAGTAAGGTTTTTAGTTAAAAAAAGTATGCTTATGAAATGTAATATCAATGTTTTTTTAATGCTTGGTTTTGCTGTACAGGCATTTGGCTGCAGCAAAAAAAACGATGCAGGCGGTAATGTTACAACTACCGGAAACACTCATGTTTATTATGTAGCTGCCAACGGGCAGGAGTCAAACAAAGGAACAATCGATGCGCCTTTTCAAACTATCAATAATGCGCTCTCCCGCACCATTCCCGGCGATACCGTAATTGTAAGGGGAGGGGTATATAGCGAAAAGGTTGTATTTCCCAAATCGGGGGTGATGGATAAATATATTACGTTAAAAGCATATCATGGCGAAACCCCTGTAATTGACGGGAGTGCTTTTAGTGTTAACGGGAGGGAAGCCCTGATAACTATTGATAAAGCAAAGTTTATTGTTGTAGATGGCTTCGAAATACGCAACTTCAAAACCGCTACAGGCGATCCTAAAGCCATTATGGTTGAAGGCGGATCTGATTATATTACCGTAAAAAACAACACTATATACGGCATTGATTATACTCAGCTGCCGCTTAACGGGGGCGGTAACGCTATTTTGGTTATTGGAAATACTTCTGATCCGGTAACTAATATTACTGTTACGGGGAATACCATTCACGATTGTAAAACCGGTTATGGCGAAAATTTAACAATCAACGGTTATGTTGATGGTTTTACCGTTACCAACAATACCATCTATAACGCTCAAAATATCGGCATTGATGCAGCCGGAGGCTATGCGGCCAATAGTGATCCCGCACTGAACTATGCCCGTAACGGAATTATCAGCGGCAATACCCTTTATAACATTGAAAGCAAAAGGGGGCCGCTTGGCGGGCATGGCGCTATAGGTATTTATGTGGATGGTGGCAGAAATGTGATAGTAGAAAAAAACAGGGTGTCTGTTACAGACAGGGGGATTGGTGCAGTGAGCGAAACCAATGGATTCCCAACCGACCACTTCACTATAAGGAATAACCTGGTATATAACTGTTGGTGCGCCGGTATTTACATGGGTGGGTACTTAAATTATACAGGTGCCGGTACAAGTAACTCGGCCGTTGTAAATAATACTTTATATAACAATAACCAGGCGTTAGGAGCCTTTGGCGAGATAGAAGGAGAGATAAGCATCAGAGAAGATTGCACTAATAATGTTATAAAAAATAATATCATTTACGGCGGGGCTGCTGATATGTTTATTCACAAGTATACCAACAGCGGATCGGGCAATATCATTGACTACAATCTGTATTATACAACAGGTGCCGCGCAGTGGACATGGAACGGCATTTCATATACCAGCTATAGTGCGTGGATGACCGCCATAAACGGGGACGCTAATTCAACAAATGGAGTAGCACCATTATTTATAAATACATCCACCCCCGATTTTCACCTTCAGTCATCCTCTGTAGCAAGGAACAGCGGTCAGGTGATATCTGAAGCTGTTAATGGCAATACCGATTTTGATAATAAACAACGTATTGTTAATAAGCAAATAAGTAAAGGTGCTTATCAATGATCAATCATTACGTTGTAAACGGATTATGGCTTTACTACACTGGTTTTAAGTTTTGAAATCCGTGAAAGTGATAATCCTTTACATCACCTAATCTAATGCTTACATGTTTTGGACTAAATAGATATACTCATTGTTTTAATCCCAATTACAAATGGAGAAGATTCCCACAATTAAAGAGATAGCTAAACGCTTGAAGGTAAGTACGTCTACTGTGTCCCGCGCGCTTCATGGCCATCCCAGTATTGGCCTTGTAACTACTATGCGGGTTAATAAGGTAGCAAACGAATTAAATTATGTGCCAAATCAAGCCGCCATATCCTTTAAGCAACGTAAAACATTTACTATAGGTGTTATTCTTCCGGATTTTTCCGATGCTTTTTTTTCTGCTGCCCTCAGCGGGATAGAAGATTGCGTTAGCAAACGCAATTATAACGTTTTTATCGGGCAGTCATCAGAAGATCCCGCAAAGGAAAAGCGCATTTTGGAAGCCATGAAAAACCAACGCTTAGATGGTATTATCATATCCATAAGCAAAAACACCACCGATTATGGAGTGTTTGAACAATTAAAAAAATATAATATCCCAGTTGTGTTTTTCGATCGCATTCCTGGCATGGAAGATATTCATTACTCTGCTTGTAATCTGCAGTCGGGAATGTTACAGGCCATTGATTGCTTAACAGACAAAGGACATCGTAGTATTGGGTTAATTAATGGCCCATCGCAATTGCTTGCAAGTAAAGAGCGCCTTGATGGTTATAAAAAAGGGCTCCATGAACACCAAATAGATATAAATAACGAGTTTGTTGTTTCGTCAGATCTGTCTCCGGCACAAAATTACTATGCCATGAGGAGACTTTTATCTTTAGAGCAAAGACCTACAGCCATCATCACTTTTAATGATTATGTAGCACGCGATGCAATTGCCGTGGTTAAAAATAGCAACCTGGTTGTTAATCGCGATATAAGCTTTATCAGTTTTGCAAATTCACCTATCTGGAGCTTTATGGATAATTCGCCACTTGCTTCCATCGAACAGTTTCCTAAAGAACAAGGGGTAAAAGCAGCGGAAATACTTTTCAAACTAATTGACTATCGAATTGAAGAAACGCCGTCAACCCCCGTTTTTCATCGGGCAGTATTTGATTCCAGTATGATATCCCACAAGGTAAATTTCAGGGCATAAGCGTAGTCCTTTAATATTCCAATACAAAAGCGCCACTATACTTTAAAGTGGTGCTTTTTCGTAGGGTCTTCGGTATTTGAATGTTTAACAGTCCGCTTTCGTAATTCCATTTTAGTTTTTGGACGCTGCCCAGCAAACTTATCTTTTTAATTTGTTTGATATCATTTACCGGGAAGGTTACGTTGGCCGGAAGGCTTACAATATCCTTTTCAGACAGCCAAAAAGCGTATAACTTTTTTTCGGTTTTCGATTTAGTAAAATAAATATTGCCTGCCGAGTAAGGCGCTACTGGTTCTGAGCCATAAATACCTTTCCCATTAATTTTTATCCAGTCGGCAATATCCTGTAATCGTTGATAGGCGATAGGGTTCCAGTCACCATCAGGTCCCGGGGCAATATTAAGCAGCAGATTACCTCCCCGTGATACTATTTTTATGAGCGTTTGTACCAGCTGACGGCTGGGTTTAAATTCATCATCAGGCACATAGCTCCAATATTTACCAATGGTCATACAGGTTTCCCATGGGTAGGATAGGGGTTTATCCGGCACTTCCTGTTCTGGCGTGGTATAATTTTCAAATTCACCGGCAACCGTGCGGTCTACCATGATAAGGCCGGGTTGATGACTGCGGCTCATTTTCGCTATTTTAGCCATATCAAGATCCTGGTTATAATGCTGCGGATCATTACCCTTTTTATGAGATGGCCTTACCCAACCGCCATCAAGCCATAAAATATCCACCTTACCATAACCGGTCATCAATTCTTCAATCTGGTTAAAGGTGAAATCTTTGAATTTTTGCCAGCGTTCAGGGTAGCGCTGCGGATCGTAATTAACGTTGTGGTCTTTTGGGGGATAGTAAGGCCACCAATAGTTTTGATCATGCCAGTCGGGCTTGGAAAAATATGCCCCGATCATGAAGTTGTCTTTACGAAAGGCGTTAAATATTTCTTTAGTTACATTGCTTCGCGGATTTTTTGAAAAAGGTGTTTTAGGGTCTGTAATTTTATAATCGGTTTGTTTGGTATCAAACATGCTAAAGCCATCATGATGTTTGGTTGTAAATACCACGTAATTCATACCCGCAGCTTTGGCTGCCCTGGCCCATTTTTCGGGGTAAAAGTTTACCGGGTTAAAAGTAGTTTGTAAGTTTTCGTATGCCTTTTTGTAAGTAAAATAATCATCACTATAAGGGCCGGTTCGTGTAACCCAGTCATCAGGACAAATAGTCCAGCTTTCTGCAACTCCCCACTGGCTGTAGGTGCCCCAGTGCATAAACAATCCGAATTTTTGGTCTTGCCATTGGGCAAGTTTTTGCCGCACCAGCGAATCTTTAGGTACCTGGTAAGTATTTGACATTTCGTGCACGTTTTGCGCGAGTACTACCTGGCTGCATACCAAAAGGCAAAGACCAAACATGAGTTTCTGAATCATGATTAATATAAACTATTGATGATAAGGGTGTTTAATTCAATATTAGCTCAATTACGGGAATCTCGCTATCGGGTTTAGCTTCAGGAAGGTTTAATACCAGGTCGTTTCCCTGTTCTGTTGCTTTGCTGTTTGCCTGTATCTCTGATGCATCGTGCAAAAATTGAATGTATTTTACCTTATCCTTATAACCGGGTAAAGTAATTGTTTTGCCCGGATACTCTAACAAATGAACATACAGTCGTTTGGTGGCGGCATTATAGGTAAGCATGGTGTGATCCGGGGCTTTGAATGTTTCCGGGGCTTCGGTACATCCGTAAACCGACCGGCTGTTGTATTTCATCCAGACTGCTATTCCGTCTAACCTTTCATTGGCCCGTTTATCAAATAAACCACGCGCAGTAGGGCCCACATTCAATAACAAGTTACCACGTTTGCTTACGGCCTCTATAAGCATTGTAATTAATTGTTTGGTGCTTTTCCAACTGTTCTCGTCCCGGAAATACCCCCAGGAGCCTGAAAATGTTTGGCAGGTTTCCCAATAGGTTTTATAATCGTTTTTCTTGACCCATTCACTTAAGTTTACCTGTTCGGGTGTCAGGTAATCCCAACCGTCCTGGTATTCGTTTAAATCAAGGCGGTTGTCAATAATAATATTGGGTTGTAGTTTTCTTATTTCTTTAACCAGTTCAACAGATCCCCAGTCTTGGGCCCCTTTGCCGTGTTTACCATTATCAGGGTATGAAAAATCGAGCCAGAGCATATCAATTTTGCCATAATTGGTAAGCAATTCTTTAATCTGGTTATGCATGTAGGTACGGTACCTGGCCATATCACGGCCTTTATTGAGCTTGTCGTAATCTTCATCCTTTTCGCTTGCGGGCTGTAAAGGGTGTAAAACATCAACTGTAAAATCCGGATGATGCCAGTCCAGCAACGAGTAATAGAAACCTATTTTTATACCCTCGGCCCTAAAAGCATCTACAAATTCTCTTACAAGGTCTCTTTTTGCAGCGGTATTTGTGGCCTTATAATCAGTATATTTTGAATCAAACAAACAAAATCCTTCGTGATGTTTGGTGGTAAGCACGGCATATTTCATTCCGGCCGCCTTGGCCTTCTTTGCCCATTCTTTAGGGTTAAATAAATCGGGATTAAACTCGTCAAAATAATGTTGGTATTGAGCATCTGTCATGCGCTCCCACCGTTTTACCCACTCATGCCTTGCAGCCTGCGAATAAAGTCCCCAATGAATAAACATACCAAAACGGTCGTTTGTCCACCAGGCCATACGTTTGGCTTTTTGTTCGGGCGTTTCCGTTCCTATTTTCTTTTGGGCATATAATGGAGAAAATGCGATAAAGATCAATAAAATAGCTAAAACGTGTTTTTTCATCGGATAGATAGAGGGCCGTTAGTTTTAAATAAAAGGAGTGTTTTGTGGATAAACCGTTTTTATAGCGATAAAATTTCATCAACCACTGCTTGCAAGGACCTTTGAGGTTTTTCGGGACGTAGCTTTTGATTTTCATCCACCCATTTACGCTCCCATGAAAAGTAATCAGGCTCCTGAAGACTTTTGCCCTGCAGGTTGCCGCGCAGGTACTCAAAATAAATCTCCCAGCGGGGCAGATAATATCCATCCATGAGGCCGGCCCATTCTTTGTAGGCATACTCATGCAGGTTATCCTCAGTGCGTACATTTTCGCCCCAATAAGTAATCTGCATTAGCATGTTTTTTAAGTTGTTTGCCTTTTCCTCTGTGGTATTGCCGTTATCTATTGATTGTCTAAGATAGGTATTGAGCCTGAAGTAATGATCGGTGTTCAAAAGATCATCAGTTAATTTGATCATGTTCAAAAACTTTCCGCTTGCCTTGTTGAAGGCCTGCAGGTCCTTGTTGTTATATGCTGTTACCAGATCATTAAAAACAAGAGTTCCTTTATTGGCCAGCACCTGCCTAACCATATTGATAAGGTCTATTTTATAAGTTGCTGAATTAATGAGCGCGGGAGAGGCTTTGGCAAATTCTCTTACGGCATTTTCAAACTTTACGGTATCATAATTACGGGTAAGCGTACCCCAACTGGAGATTGATTTAACTTTGAGTGCCGGCCTGGCGCAAAAGATAGATTCGCCTGCACCTTCCTGGTAGCCCGGAAGGCTTTGATAAATTGTTTGTAAAAAGCCTTGCCAGGCATTATTGGCATGTTCATTACTTTTACCGTAGCGATATTTTGCATAGTCATTAATCCAGTTACGGGTATCTACATGGTCTTTGCGCCAGCCTAATTCAAGCATCAAATCATAATCCGGAGGATTGTTATTAATGCCTTCGGGCATTATGCCTACGCCTTTAAGATAATTGCTGTAAGTGCTTTTTCGGGCTCTGTCTATTTCATCGGCAAAGCGTTGTAGTTTGCCATAAACGCCGGGACGTTCGCCAAAATTGTTAACGCTGCACCATATAAATGGGGTACCATCATAAGCCTTACGTTTTTCCCAGTTGTTTGTAAACTCACCAAAAAGTTCCTGTACCAATACTTTTGATTTATCTAAACCATCAAGCATGCCTTGTTTGGGGTTATCCTGCCAGCCCTGCAACACCCATGTTGAACCCGGATAATATTTTTGCATGGAAGCCTGTATGGCAGCTCCTGCTTTCATCAGGTCGACACCTTCTGTTTTACCACCCTCGTGAAAAGGGTCGCCTGCAAAAAAGTGAATATTTTTACCATATAAAGCCTGCATTTCGCTGTAATATATACCTGCTATACGGGCAAATTCAGGGTCGGTAGGATCAAGTATATCGGGTCTTTTAAAGGCTCCCCAGGTTAACTGATCAATGATATGTGCTTTGCTCTTGCTTTTTAATGAGCTTGGCACCATACCGTAAAAGCCCTGCAATACTGGTTCTATGCCCAATTCATGCATCCGCTTCATCATTTTTTGTTGAATCAGCTTGCGGTTGTCGATTTGACTTTGAGGCATAGGGCCTCCCCAGCCTTCGATATTACCCATTAGCCACCAGGCAGTATAGGCCGGCCCCACTATAAAATCGTTAATTTCTTTTTCGCTGTAGCCTGTCTTCCTCAGCGTGTTTTGCCACACTGCTTCTATGCCTTCAACAGTAAGCATGGTATTAACCCCATTCAATGCCATCCAATCCAGCTCCCGTTCCCAGTCGGCCCAGTTGTAGAAACTCATGGTGTAATTGTAAGTACAATAATTTAATGCGTAACGATACTTGGCCGCGGCCTGCACAGTCGTCTTTTTGCTAACAACAGGAAGAGGGAATACAGGTGCCAGGTTGTCGCCCATGTGCGACATAGAACGGTGACAATAGTATTTCAAATACCAGTTAACACCAACAGCGGCAGCATTTGCACCAGAGGCTGTGATAACCAGTTTGTTTTTTATGGTTTGCAGTTCAACTAACTCAGGGCTGGAACCTTTTAATGGCTTGAAAATAACATGTCCGCTTAACCAGGGGGCACGCCTTTTAACCAATCCTTTTACAGGATCAAACTGTTGGGCAAAAAGCTTTAATGGCAATAGTAAAACAAGCAGGCAAGTTAGTTTTCGCATAGAAATGTGTCGGTTTTTTCTGTTAATATGTCCGAAACTAACTAAAATTTAGTGGAAAGATGGCTTCTGGTTACATGTCCTATGCCCCTAAAAATTACGCAAACGTTTGTTATGGTGCACACAACCGATTGCGTAATTTTTCGCTATTTTTTTGGACTATAATTTTGTTACAATTGCAACTGAAAGGGGCTGGCCTATGCTTTTTTGCCGACGTCTTGCTTGCTCTGTACACCTTTTCCCTTTCTCCAAATCGGGACGCTATTACACCTGAAAAAACTTAATTGCTTTTGAAACTTACTTAGTAACACAGTTAAAATTGACCCTTAATGAAAAATATTATTATTAGCCTGCTCCTTTTAATATACTTGCTAATTGGTAAACCTGCTTTTGGTCAGCAGGAAATAAATGAACCGTTTAAAATTGGCACAGAATCATTTAGTTTAAACGGGAAACCTTTTGTTATTCGCTGCGGGGAAATGCATTTTGCCCGGATCCCCAGAGCCTATTGGAGGCACCGTTTAAAAATGGCTAAAGCGGTTGGCTTAAATACCGTTTGTGCTTACCTGTTTTGGAACTTTCATGAAACATTACCGGGAAAATTTACCTGGGAAGGGCAAGCGGATGCAGCCGAGTTTTGTAAAATAGCTCAAGAGGAAGGGCTATATGTATTGTTGCGCCCGGGGCCCTATGCTTGTGCCGAATGGGAGTTTGGCGGCTTGCCCTGGTGGTTGTTAAAAAAGAAAGATATCCGGTTACGAACGCAAGATCCGTATTATATGGAGCGTTGCCGGCAATATTTGAAAGAAGTTGGTCGCGTTTTAGGCCCGCTGCAAATAACCAACGGTGGTCCCATATTAATGACACAGGTTGAAAATGAATACGGCAGCTACGGGGCTGACAAAGAATACATTCTAAAAATACGCGATTATTTAAAAGAAGCAGGGTTTGTTGTGCCTCTGTTTACATGCGACGGTACTGTTCAACTAAAAAATGATGTACAGAAGGATATTTTTGCCGTAGTTAACTTTGGTAACAATCCTGAAGCAGCCTTTAAAGCCTTGCGGGAAGTTCAGCCCGCCGGCCCACTAATGTGCGGCGAATACTACCCCGGCTGGTTTGATAGTTGGGGCCAGCCACATCATACAGGCTCAAATGATCATCTTATAAAAGAAGTTGGCTGGATGCTTGATCATAAAGCCTCCTTTAGTATTTATATGATACATGGTGGTACATCGTTTGGCTTATGGGCCGGAGCAAATTCACAGCCATACGCACCCGAAACTTCCAGTTATGATTATGACGCACCAATAAGTGAAAATGGAAAAGCAACTGCAAAGTACGATGAACTGCGCAATACACTAAAAAAGTATCTCCAACCAGGTGAGGTGCTAACAGATGTACCTGCTGCTATACCTGTACAAAAAATTCCTCCATTTAACCTTACTGCGGTTGCTCCTATAATGGGCCAATTGTCTAAGCCGGTGCTCTGTGATACCACGCTTTATATGGAAGACCTGAACCAGGGCTATGGGATGATGGTTTATGAAACAAATTTGCCGGCCGGTGGAAAATGTAAACTGGATTTTACAGAGGTGCATGACTATGCGGAGGTGTTTATTGGTAACAAACTCATCGGTGTATTAAATCGGATGAAAAATGATCATGTAATTGAAATTCCTGGGCTATCCAAACCTACCAAACTGCGGGTTTTTGTTGAAGCCATGGGGCGTGTTAATTATGGTTATTACCTGCACGATCGTAAAGGTTTACAGGGCGAGGTTTATAGTATAGCCGGCGCAAAAAAGATAATGTTGAAGGGATGGAAACATTATTCAATTCCATTGGGCGAGGGCAATCCCGCTTTTAAATACAAGGCTATTGGTACAGTACCCACGCTGAACGAGCCTGCGTTTTATAAAGGGTATTTTAATGCAAAAAGCAAAAGAGATTTTTATCTGGATATGCGTTGGTTTAAAAAAGGAGTGGCCTGGATAAATGGACATTGCCTTGGCCGTTACTGGAATATTGGGCCAACTCAAACTATGTATGTACCCGGTGTATGGTTAAATAAAGGGAAAAATGAAGTAATTATACTGGATATGCACCGTCCAATTACTGCACGCTTGCAAGGGCTGGATAAACCCATTCTTGATAGCCTTACTGCAATAGAGGCCATCAGCAGTAATCATCGTAAACCTGGGCAGAAATTTGGGAATAATGTGAATAGCTTATTATATACCGGGGTAATGAAAAATACTGCTCAATGGCAAACATTTAGGTTCCCTTTAAAAAGCGGACGTTATGTTGCCCTTGAAGCGATGAATAATTTTATGGGCGACCAGTTTACGTCATTGGCCGAGCTTGAATTATTGGATGAAAATGGCGAGCAATTACCCCGCAATTTGTGGAAAGTAGCGTACGCCGATAGTGAAGAGTTGAAAGGAGAGGACGGTAAATCAGAAAACGTGTTTGATTTACAGTACACCAGTATCTGGCATACCCAATGGAAGGATAATGCTACTAAACACCCTCATCAAATAGTTATTGATCTGGGGTGTAAAACAGCTATAAGTGGTATAAAAATACTGCCACGGCAGGATATGGAAACCGGTAGGATTAAGGATTTTAAAGTTTATTTGGCTAATGAGCTTTTTAATGGGTTATAACTTTTATTTTAAAAGTTGTTAATGTCTGTTTTGAGCGTGATAGTTAACACGTAGGGGGTATGGATTTGGTGTGCAGGTGACAAGCCTATTCGGATTGGTTATTATTTACACAAAAAACAAATACTTTTTTTATGCGCCCACAATTTTTCTTCATGATCCAAGAGCATTCAAAATCGTTCAACGAAAAGCTTACAATATGCTGTATATCAACCTGTTCTATAGGTGGACATCTTGATAAAAAGGCCATTAAAATCGACATTTGTTTAACTTTTTTATTGAATGATTATGTAGGAAAAAAGCTTCGGGTTAATGTTCTTCATGCGCAAACCCAAAAACAGCCCAAATGGTATTTATCCTATCTACCTGAGAATTACAGTCGATGGTAAATCCAGTGAGCTATCTACCAAAAGAAAATGTCACACCTCTACCTGGAGTGCAAAGACCGGACGGTCAACCGGTAGCAAAGAAACGACCCGGGAATTAAGCACCTTCCTGGATACACTTACACAGCAAGTCTACCAGGCAAAGCGGCGACTGATGGAAGCTGATAAAGAACTTACAGCCGAGGCCATCAAAAAGAATATGACAGGTGCCGATGAAGATAAAAAAACAATCATTGAAGTATTCAATAAGCATAACCAACAATTGAAAGCACTTGAAGGGAAGGAATTTGCAAGCAATACCATCAAGCGATACGCCACAACACTGGAGCATACAAAAAGCTTCCTAAAATGGAAATATGGCGCAGATGATCTTGACATCAGAAAACTGAATCATGAAACGATAGCAGAATTTGATTTCTGGCTGAAGGGCATTCAAAAATGCAACCATAACTCAACCATGAAATATCTGTCAAACTTTAAAAAGATTGTTTTAATTGCGGTTAAAAACAAATGGCTGTCATCTGATCCCTTCGCAAACTTCAAATTCACTAAAAAGCCTGTTCAGCGGCACGCTTTAACCGAGCATGAATTAAATGCCATTGCCACCAAAAATTTTAAAAACGAAAGATTACAAAGTGTAAGGGATATTTTCATTTTTAGTTGCTACACTGGTCTCTCTTATGCTGATGTCCAAAAATTACGGACAGATGAACTCCATATCGGCATCGATAAAAATCTATGGATTTTTACAAACCGGCAGAAAACCGGCGCTTCGACAAGAATGCCCCTCATGCCGGAAGCCCTGGCCATCGTTGATAAATATAAAGCGCATCCAAGATGTGTTGTAAGCGGATTACTCCTGCCTATTTTAAGCAATCAAAAGATGAATTCTTATCTGAAGGAAATAGCTGATACTTGTGATATAGATAAACCACTTACATTCCATATCGCAAGGCACACATTTGCTACTACCGTTACGTTAAGTCATGGAGTTCCAATAGAAACAGTTTCTAAAATATTGGGGCATTCATCGATTAAACAAACACAACATTATGCTAAACTTACTGATAATAAAGTCAGCGACGATATCAACCAGTTGATTACCAAACGCCATCTAATGGATTGATATCAAAACATCCAGCGTTTACAATCACTATAAAGCTAAACTAATGGAGGACTTGATAGTACCGAAGAATATAGACAACCAAAAGCAGCATAAGGCGCGTTATCAACTTATGCTGCTTCAAAACATTGATTTAGATAAATTATTTTAATTAATTTTGTATGAGAACATTACAACAGATCATGCGCAGCACAGTAAAAGATGTACGTTCCAAATCGATATTTGAATTATCGGCACAGGAACTGGCCGACAGGCTTCGTCCGACCGCTGATGCCGTTATGCGCGAAACATTCAACAGGAACGGTTATCTCACCTACTTCGATAAAGCCGTCTGTCCCGACACCGATTACATGGTGCATGAGTATCGCGATAGAAAAGAGCTGGTACGAATAGATGACAAAGGCAACGCAAGCCTGATCAAAATCCTTTAGTTATGACTTTGGATAACCCGCAACTACTGATCGTAGCGGGGCCGAACGGTGCAGGTAAATCTACTTTTTCAAAAGATTTATCCGCAGCCGGTGCATTTATCTTTGACGCCGATAAAGAGGCTGCAAAGATTGAAGCACTTTATCCCGGCCTCCCAGGCGAAAGTGTTTCTTACGCAGTTGAGCAATATTTTCAGGACTGCATAATACAAGCGATAAGCAAAAAAGCAGATTTTACGGTAGAAACAAATCTCAGGGACACCGGACTAATGAATATCGTAAACCGATTCAAGGAAAACGACTATGTTGCCAGCATAGTTTACATTGGGCTGCGCGATGTTAAGCAATCCATGGACCGTGTGACTGCGCGTGTAAAAGGAGGCGGTCATTTTGTCGACACAGGTAGCATCCGTTATAATTATATCGAAGGATTAAAAAACTTTGAATACCTGGCAGACCGTTTCGGCAATATTGAATTCATCGATGCCAGTGGAAATTTATACGAACTAAAATCATTGCTAAGTCTGCAAAATAGGCAAGTTGTTTTTGTGAGTAATGATTTGCCCGAGTGGGCTAACTCTGTTATTTCATCAATTGTAAAGCGATTCAGTCGTATTTTGCCGGAACGAGACGACGACAAAGAATATCGTCCTGGTCCCCGGCGTTAGAGTAGGATTTAATGTAAATATATATATAATGTAAGGAGAATTGTTTGTTGGGTGACCCAGCCCCAAGTAATGCTTAGGGTAAAGCATTCTTCGGCTTAATTGTGGCCGGGTATCATTACTCGCATATTTTGTTGGGTGCGGGAAAATTCTTCACCCGCTTTCTGAACAATTTTTACGGATGGTTATGAATTGCGTGGATATTATCTCCCGCAGTAGCGTTATTGGCAATATTCTGTGACCAATACCCATTGTACGGCAATGTTATAATTTCGTGTTATTTCAGTGTCGCCCCGGTTAAGGTGGTAGAGGTAACTTAAATATTATTCCTGCTCTACCCATCCACAGTTGATCCTTTTTGGCTTTTTCCTCCAAATGGCGGATAGACAGCGATTCAAAAAACACTCAGCGTCGTGATATGCACTGCGGACGGCACTAATGTGCTCAACCTGGCGGGGTGAATATCGAAGCTGTTATTCCGAAAAATTGACATTTGCAGACTGTAAATTTTTCATAAAAACTGAATTTTTATCAGTAAATAGTCGCAACGAAGCTCATGGCACAATGCTTGATTAATTCGAAATAGTTTAATTAACATTATAAGTTTCAAATCATTAATCTAATAAGGAGGAAAGACCTATGACATTGGTTAAATTTAATCCCGCTAAAAACAACGGTTCATTAATTCCCGGTTTTAACGACGTATTTGATTCCGTATTAAATGACACTTTTTTTAATGACCGACTGACCAGCCGTGTACCTGCTGCTAACATTAGTGAAACTGAAGATCATTATCACGTAGAACTGGCTGCGCCGGGTCTGAAGAAGGAAGAGTTCAAATTGAACCTTGACGGTAATGTGCTAAACGTGGCTGTGGAACGAAGAAACGAAAACAATGATGCTGCGAAAAATTACAGCAAGCGTGAGTACAGCTACAATTCCTGGGTTCGCTCTTTCACCCTGCCCGAAAGCGCAAATGCGGAAAGCATCGAAGCGTCCTATATGGACGGCGTGCTGAAAATTGATATTGCGAAGCGCGAGGAAGCAAAAATCGTTCGTCGCCAGATCGAGATCAAGTAACCAGTATTGATGCTAATAATACGGCCCCGGTTTGGGGCCTAACTTATTTACCATGGAATCACCATTTTACTTATTGATTAGCCTTAAAACACCGGGAAGCTATGAGCCTTTTGGTGAATTCGACTTGGGACATGATCGGGAATTAGCTTATGCTTTGTTTGACAGTCTGGATGGAAACCCGGAAATAGATGATCTCTGCCATTTTCATGTAGACCTCATTGAAACCGTTGACACCCTGCCTGAAAAAATTCGTAGTAAATGCTGTAGGCTAGACGAATTAGGGCTAAACGCAGAACGGGTGGCTTTGGAAATATTCAGACAAAAAAACTTAAGGGGAGAAACATGATCACAAAAACATTATTAACCCTGCTCCTTTTCGCGGCAGTAATCATATTGTTCCGAAAAAATGACGATGATCTGGCCTGGTAGCCTGGAGTAGTTGCCGATATCCATAACACTACCCAGCAGATGTTTTGGATTCGGATTATTGTCAGAATTGCCTAATTATTAAACAAATGTTTATTAATTTTGTATAGTTATACTAAACCGATGTAATTATGGAAAAATTAGTAATATTCAGAATGTTCTTATGTTTTCCCCTCGCCGGCGTGTTGGTACCTGACGCCATGGTTGTATTATCAGGAACTTCTCCTATTATCCCGGCTGTCCACCTGGCTGTCGAATTGGCACTAATCACATTGATTTCGCTTTGTAGCGCTGTTATATACTACAAAAAAAAGAATGTTAATTCACCTAGAAATGAAACCTCATTTACCTGAAAAAAGTCCTCAAAGATAGTCAAAGCAAATATGATAGCTCGTCAAATATATCAATGAGTGCAGGCAGAGAATAGGGAAATTGGCGCTGGTTTCATTAATAATAGTTATTATATTGCTTATCTCCGTTTGATTTAACATTTACGGGCTGTACAATTTCAACAAGTGCTATTCGCACTATAGCTTGCGCAGGCCCCTGCAATCTTAAAGAGGGACATATTTTGTGCCCCCATTTAATGTTAGCGACGTCGTGACGCAGAAATATATCTGGATTTTGAACGTCTAATATTAACTAAACTTCTAACTGCGAATAACGCTGCAATCTTGAATTTAACATCGAATCGCTTTCCCAGAATAAACAGCCTTATCAATATTCTTGGGCTTTGGATGTAAAATGCTTTTTCAACTTCGAATCTCCCGGCGCATGAACAAGTAATAAGCTAAAGCAAAACAACAGGTCATAACAGCTAAAAGGCCGCAGAACTGTGGCCACACAACCATCAGGCTCTGTGTAAACGGTAGCGGTGATGGAATCGCGCCAGCCATTTGCTCCATCGTCAGGGGGCCGAGACTTCGAACTGATGGCATCAGCAGCGTCGTAACCGCATCAGCATAAAGCTGGTTGGGTGATATCCGCAGGATATTCAACGCAACATTATTATAACTTATCGCTTGCTCCTGCGTGAGTTGAGATGGATCGGGTAGCAGCGATCTTAAGATCAGGTTGACGACGATCTGGTAAAATACAGTAAAAAAAAGCCAAAGGCCTATACCTGTGATTGCAGAAGTGGCGGCTTGTCTGAATACTACCACAACTTTTCAGACTGATCCCGAATCGTTCAACTAAAACATGCGGTTGAATGAATCTTTTGGAGGGGTTTTAAAAGAAAAAGCCCCTAAATCATTTGATTTAAGGGCTTTTGAAGCGATTTTACTCTGCTTTTGTACTCAGAGCGGGAATGGAACTCTGGTATTAATTGCTTTAAAATCAATATTTTATGATGGGGTATGTATTGTACTCAATGAATCGCTCACTAAACATTAATTGGCTTTTACCAACGCGTCCATAAATTTACGGTTAATTGAAGACAGATCCAACTTTTTCCTGCTTTTTACGGATTAGAAGGAATCGGCGCGGACGATCCTGCTGGGGCTGAACCGGGAATGGGTAAAGAAGCAGGGGGATTTCTTTGTGGAATCGCCGATCAATTTTTTGACGGCCATTATCTGGTTTTTGCGTCGTTACCAGGGTAGGCAGTTCTGCACGCTGCCGCATGTGATCGAGCTCATGCAGGCGGAATATGATAAGCTGTTTACGGTTTTGCGTACGGAGCAGGAGATCGATGTGCTGATTAACCCTTTTTTCAGCGCTTATCTCCGGGACGCGGTGGAACAGCTGGAGGGGCAGATCGCTTCGGCGAAGATCACGATGTCACGGATCGCTTCGCCGCAATTGTATTATATCCTGTCAGGCAACGAGTTTACGCTGGATATCAATGACCCGCTCAATCCGAAGATCGTTTGCATGGGCAACAACCCGCAGAAGATACAAATCTATGGTGCGGTGCTGTCGTTGTTCGTGAATCGCCTGCTGAAGATCATCAACCAGAAAGACCGGTTGAAGTGCAGTTTGATTTTAGATGAGTACCCCAGCCTGGTGGCCGATGTGATCGCTACGATTGCGACCGGGCGAAGTAACCTGATCAGTACCTGTCTGGGCATACAGGATGCCAGTCAGTTGCGCAAAGAGTATGGCCGGGAAGCAGCGGATGTGATTATGAACATCGTGGGCAATATGGCGGTAGGCCAGGTAGCTGGTGATACGGCCAAAATGGTTTCGGAAAAGATCGGGCGCATCATGCAGGACAGGGAAAGTTTGTCGATCAACCGGAGCGATACATCCATCAGCCGGTCTAAGCAATTGGAGGCGGCGGTGCCGGCTTCGAGGATCTCGGCATTGAGTTCTGGCGAGTTCGTCGGGCTGGTTGCGGATAACCCGGATGAGAAGATCGAACTGAAGGCCTTTCACTGTGAGGTCGTGAACGACCATGAGGCTTTAAAGAAAGAGGCCGATGCTTATCAGCCGATACCTGCTGTACGGGTGATTAATGCGGGCATTGTCCAGCGCAATTATTTGCAGATTAAACAGGATGTTCGGGAAATTATAGAGGATATATTTGAGCGGTTGTTGAATGATCCCGCTAAGGCGCATTTGGTAATCAGGAAGGCTAAATAATATCTAAAGTTCGATGCCTTATTGTTTTTTATAATAGTAAACTAAATTTGGTTGTATAAACCTATCGCATTATGCAAATTAGAAAGCTTACTGTCAATAACTTTCGGCGTATTAAAAATGCCGAAATCTTATTCGAAGGCCATACCGTCCTCATCGGCGACAATAATGCCGGAAAAATCAAAAATACCTGAAGCGATTGATCTCGTTCCCGAGGCCGACCGACTAAATCGTATTCCTGTTATTGATGAGCATGATTTTTACAACGGGGTTTATCTTGACTTCATTGGATGATCCTGTTATAATCAGAGTGGAGTTGATCGTTGGAGAATTATCAGCGGAACAGAAAAGGAAATTCAGTAACAATATAGCGTTTTGGAATACAAACACCAAGACACTCGTTGCTGATCCTCCCTTAGAAAGCCTTGATGATGAAAATATCGAAGAGGTCATCAGGGTTGCTTTTAATGGCTCAGATGATATAGTGGATGATGATATTACGGGCGAAACATTCTTTTGCTCTATATCAGGACAAGACAATGCGTCCTCATAATTTTTAACGAGCTGTCTGACGGCCTTGTTTTCTTTCGCGGTGTCCGGTTGCTGACCGTAAGCTGTTGAAGCATAAAGCCAACAAACACCAATGACTATAATTTAAAAAAGGTTGATCTTTATAGTTGATAGATTTGAATTTAAAATGCTTTCAGGATATCGATAGGCGGCCCCACGCGCTCAAATCCGTGTTGTTTCCGGAACGCATCCTGCTCCGCTTCAGGCTTTCCCTTCATTTGACCCTGGCTGATCGCGATAAAACATTCTTCCATTTTCCCTGCCGGCTGAAATGTGGTTAGCATCCGGCCTACGCCATCGCCCAGTTTGGAAAAAGCATGTGGCACGCCCCGCGGGCCGAACACGCTATCGCCGGCTTTAACGGTGTATTTTGTCACCCACTTTGATCACGAATTCCCCTTCCAGTATATACCACCATTCATCCTGATCTGGATGCACGTGCAGGTTGGGCCCGCCCTTTTTGACGCGGGATGATTCATAAATATACAGGTCGCCGTCCGTGTCACGGGTAGATACCTTGGTATAAAAGGTATCCCCGTCAAACAGGCTGATGGGCTTTTGAAAGCAGTCCGCGCTGGCATCAGTCTTAAAACCGGTCTTTTCGCGGAACTTTTTATAGCTGCTGGCAATGCTGCCCAACGGCGAGACAAAAGCCACTACAGGAGGGGGTATTTTTTTATTTTCATTTAATAGATAGTAATAAATAATAGTTTGTCTTGGAAATAAGTTTGAATATTCATTAACTTGCAAGAAAAATTAGTCGCCTATGATTCGCAATTATTTCTATAAATCAATATGTTTTTTTGTATTAAAAATAGTATAGCCAAACAAAATCATACGAAATAATCCGGGCAGATGCCTGAAGCCTAATACCTTTTCCTTTATTGAACAATTCTACTTATAAATGAGATTCTTACTTTACTTATGCATCCTGCCACTAATTTTATTACATTTCAACACTTTTGGACAGGCTGCGTTCTCAGGGCAAGTCATAACCTCGTCGCGTGAATCCGTTGAGCTCGCGACAGTTCGCATCCTGAATAGTTCCAAGAAGGTTATTCAAGCTGGCGTAACGGAGAAGAATGGAACATTTCGAATCGTGGCAAGCATACAGGAGGCGAGGTTTCTTTGCGCGAGTTATTTGAACGACAAGTCAGACACCATAGGCATTGGAAAGGCAGACAGCAGCTACACGCTGATCATAGCTCAAAACAAGACGACTTTGTCAGAGGTAAAGGTTTCCTCTACCGCCCAAACTCTAACGCGGCAATCAGACCGATTCATATTTACACCGGACAGGCTGGTGACAAAAGGGGCGGCTGCCATCGACATATTAAAGATTACTCCGCTGATTCAATTTGACGACAAATCTGAGTTATTTTCCATCATAAACAAGCAGGGCACGACGATTTATATAAACAACAAAAAGTCCACGATGCCGAAAGATATGATACTTTCCATTTTGCGGTCAACGTCTGCCGACAACATCAAGAACATAGAGATAATTACGAATCCAGGAAGCGAGTATCGTGCAGCCATCACTGGTGGCATAATCAACATCAACCTTAAGCGGGCTGCAAATGACGGCTGGCAGGGAAACTTTTCTTTTAGTGACGAACAGGGTGCATTCAACACGGGAATATTTAACGGAACACTAAATTACCACAAACATAAAGTTGGCGTCAGGGTGTCGCCTTTTATTAATGATAGTTATAATTACAATACCTCCCAAAATACTATCTCTAATACAGATGTGCCCGCCCAAGTCAATAACATGACGTACCATCGCCGGTATCTAGTTTTAGGAGGCGGAATCGGTGTAGACTACGACATAGATCAGCGAAACATCCTGAGCTTTAACGGGTTCGCGTCTTCTGTGAACGGAAATAGCCGCCGCCGAAACATGACAGCATATTATTCCCAGACGTTATCCAGTCCGGACTCTGCATACCATACGTTGACAAGCGGGAAGGACAACTACCTGTATAATTTTGGAAACGTGTATTTTCAGCATCAGTTTGACTCCGTAGGCAAGCAACGTCTGACAATCAATGTTGACTATAACCAATACCATCAAACCGATAACGACTTGGTGGCGTTCGATAAGGTGCAGCCTGCGGTCGGCAGCGGCAGCACTTTATATAAGAACATACTTCCCCAGCGCTTTTTCAATATTTCGGAGGAGGCAGATTACACGAATGCGCTAAGCAAGTCATCCAGCATTACAGCCGGAGTGCAGGTCAGCAACACGACGATGAACAACGACCTGCTTTACCAAACATACGACTCACGGACCCAGTCTTATATCATTAATCGCACGATATCAAACAACTACAAATATGAGGAGAATTATTCAGCAGTATTTGTCTCTTTAAATAAGACAATTAGCAAAAAGCTCCAGGGTTCCATCGGGCTGCGGGGTGAAAATATCTACTATTCTTCAAGGAACAAATCCACCAGCGAGTCGGCCGACTCTTCATATTTCAATCTCTTTCCAAACTTATCGCTTCAATACGCCTTAAACGATAATGAGAACGTATCAATGTCGTTCGCGAAAAAGATCAAGCGCCCGGCCTTAGACCTGCTGTTTCCTGGCCGCACCTACTATACCCCGACCCTGTATTCCGAGAATAATCCTTTTCTGCGGCCAGTCAACCTGTACAGCGTTGATTTCATGTACACGCTGAAAAACCGATATTTTGTTTCAAGCGGATACGGTTTGTCAAAAAACCAGTACGCCCGCTTTGTAATCCCCGTTAGTGACACTACTGGCGCGCCTTTAAAAAGGACTTATCTGAACTACGGAAATTATTGGAACGCCTACTTGTCCTTTTATACAGCCCAGAGCTTTTTTAACGGGTTTTGGAATCTAAACTTGTCGGCAGTATTGAACTACGACCATTACTCTCTTAATGAGGGTTCGACTGTTATATCATCGGAAAAAGAGGTCGAAAACTGGAATTACACCATCTCCAGCAACAATACGCTGTTTTTGTCAAAAAAGAGGCAGCTATTTGGTTTCGTTACCCTACAGTATGTTAGCCCTACCAATAACATCTCAGTTAAAACAGAATCGTCCCTATTTCTCACTCAACTCGGCATAAGGAAGAACTTCAACGCGATCAGCCTAAGTCTTTTTGTGTCGGACCCATTCAACACCAATGGCAGAACGACTTCACTTGCCCATCCAAACCGGGCGTATGCCTTCAATGAGCTAAGGCAGAACAATTATACACGATCAGCGTCAATTAGCCTCAGATATACCTTTGGAAATAATAAGCTTAAATCCGTGAAAAATAAGAATTCGGCAAACGAGGATATAAAGAGAAGATTGTAACTGATAGGAAATTTAATTTTCATTTTACGGCAAATATATTTTTGGTTTTATTTGAAAATCTTATTAAAGTTATTATTTTTGAGTAAATAATAACCTGCCAAAAGCAGGTAAACTTAAACCTTATGAATACGAAATTCTCATCAAATCATTCTTTTATCTCCGTTTTCGAGGAGCTGACAGAGCAGGCCAGTGGAAATCTATTCGGTGGCTTCACAAGCAGCTATGGCTATAGTAGAACATCCGCCTACACTGGATCCGGCGAGACTAATAACTGCAATGCATCAAACTGTATAACTGATTGTGGAGTCGGCCAAAACCGAAACTGCAACGTGACGGCGCATTGCGGGACCCTTAGCTAAACTTATTAAGCTGTAATTATCATTAGCAAACCAACCAGAAGACAACGGTTTTATGGGCGGTAGTGATGGGATGTGCAATGCCCTAACGTACGTTTTGTGCCCAAAAAATCTATACTAATACGAGTTATTCTTATTAATTAAATCTTAATTGCATGAATATTCCTTCAATTACTTTCAACCTTCCGACCTACGAAATTCTTTCGGACATCAAGGGCAAAATTCAGGGTGGCTTCACTTCGAGTTTCGCGGTAACAACTTCCCTGGCTTTTCAGGCAAGTGAGGCTAATAACTGCAACGGAGCCAACTGCACAACTACCTGTCAAAATCAAATGTGTAATACGCGATCTCAGTGCGGGCCTGGCTTTTAAAGCATACAATGATTATTGAAATGTATCAATAATATAAACCACTTAAATTTTTATGAAAGTTAAACTAAACTTCGAGATCACTGGCTTTGAGACAATCAGTGAGGACTCCGAAAGCAAGTTGATTGGCGGCTTTTCGCCTTCGATCTCCGCTGCCTCGGTGACAGGCAATGAGACAGGCCCGGCAAACAACTGTGCAGGCGGCAACTGCGTCGCTAACTGCGGCAACGGACAAAATGTTGGGTGCAATGCAGTAGCAGGGTGTGGAACTAAACCGTGATTGTCTTGATGAACTTCAAAGGTCTGGTTGAGTCTATTTCAGAAATAGACAGCAACAACATTGTGGGCGGTTTTTCAGTAAGCTTTTCCACTTCAACCGCGATCAATGATACAGGCGGGGACACCAACAATTGTCAAGGCGGAAATTGTACATCCAACTGCGGCGCTTGGTCCAACATCAAGTGCAATACGGTGCCAGGGTGTAACTCTTAATTTTCAACCATTAAATTATTGAAAAAATGAAATCAGACATGAGAATGCTTAAAGTAGAGTTTGAGTTGCTCAGTGACGAGACAAGCCAAACACTAACAGGAGGCTTTTCGACGAGTTTTTCAACGTTACCTCTGCTGGCATTTACCGGAAGCGATAACAATACGAATAACTGCCAGGGTGGAAACTGTACCAGCAGTTGCGGATCCAGTCAGAATATTCAGTGTAATGTTGTTGCTCATTGCGGAACCTAAGTAAAACTTTTTAACATTAAAAAAAGCAACGTATGAAAGTAACGTTAGAGGGAGCTTTCGAAGTGTTAACTTCAGATTCCCAAAGCACACTTGTCGGGGGCTTTTCTGTAAGCCTTGCATCGGTGACCAAAGACACGACTTCCGGGAGCGGAGAATCTAACAATTGCCTCGGAGGGAATTGTGCTAGCGGGTGCGGCCCGTGGCATAACGTTGGTTGTAACGCCTATGTTGGGTGTGCATGATTTTAACCTAAAAATGCCTTATATGAAAAATCTATTGCAAAATTACGAGGGTCTGACGGAAATGCATGAGCATCAACTCGTCGGAGGATTTTCTAAGACTTATTCTGAGCATAATTATTCTTTTACAGAAGGGTCAAATAATTGCCTTGCTACTAATTGCGCGGCAAATTGCTCTACGAGCGACGGAAATAGTGACGCATCGTGCAGACACAATGCTCAGCCGCTTTGTAATTGACATTTAACTCATTTACCAGAACCTGTATTGGGTTCTGGTAATTTAACATTATCAGAAAAAATTAATCATGAAGTACAGTCAATTTAACTCAGTAATACCCTATGAAAATAGGTTCGCTTTATACAATTCTTACAACCAGAAGTTCATGGTTATCGATCCTCTGTTGAAAGAGCTTTTAGATGCAGCAAAGCACGAGGGCGTAAATTCTTTAAAGGATGTTCACCCAACGTTTTACGACTACTTGAAAACGGAAGAGTACTTAATCGATTCAAATATCGACGAAGTGCAAAAAGTAAAAGACTTGGTAAAACAAGTTGATGAAAATATCAGCAGTTTCCTTTTGACCATTAACCCAACAATGAACTGCAATTTCAAGTGCTGGTATTGCTACGAAACACACATAAAGAAATCCAGCCTGCATGTGGATATGGTAGATAAAATAGGCTATTTTATCGAGAAGACCGTGCGCAAGCCGGAAATGCAGTTTTTTAACGTTTCATTCTTCGGTGGTGAGCCGCTCTTATATTTCGAACGCGACGTCGTACCCGTTATCGTGAAGCTTAAGCAGGAGTGCGTTGCCCATTCGGTGGACTACGCAGTGAGCTTTACAACCAACGGATATTTAGTGGATGACGATTTTATCGCATTCTTTAAGCATAATGGCATAGTACCGGGCTTGCAAATTACGTTAGACGGATACAAAGAGAAGCACGACGAAGTTCGGTATGTAAGCGCTACAAAAGGCTCGTACGATGTAATAATCAATAATATAAAAAAACTGTTGCTAAATAAATTCCCTGTTCGGCTGCGGGTAAATTATACGTCGCTCAACATTGAAGACGCATACAAAATTGCCGAGGAGTTCAAGGATATTCCGCTTGACATCAAGAAGGAGTTTCTGTTGATGGATTATCACCGCGTTTGGCAGGATTCAAAGGTCGACGACATCGGACGGACTGTGGACAAAAATATTGATATGATCAAGAAGGAAGGAATCCAGGTAAAGCACATGTCACCAAACAACGTCCGGGACTCGTGCTATGCTGATAAGCGCAACAGCGCCACGATAAATTATAATGGCGACCTATTCAAGTGTACGGCAAGAGACTTCACAACGGCTAAACGCGCTGGATACCTCAGCGACGAAGGCGATCTGATTTGGGAGGACGATTATTTGGAAAAGCGCATGAATGTCAAGTTTAATAATAAGCCGTGCCTGACCTGCAGGCTTATGCCAATTTGCAACGGCGGCTGCTCACAACATGCATTGGAGGCTTTGGGAGAAAAGGAATATTGCGTATATTACGGGGATGATAGCCTAAAGGACGACGTCGTGCGGACAAAGATAAATGAGATAGTAGAGTCATTGCAGCTTAATGAGGTTTAAATTTGTCAGTCAGCTAGAGAGCAACGATTGCGGGCCAGCATGCCTCGCGATGGTGGCATCCTTTCATGGGTATTCGGTCAACTTGAAAAAGGCGAAGGAACTTTGCGCCGTGACACGAATGGGCGTATCGGTCAAAGATATCCTTGACGGCGGAAGGCATCTGGGAATGCAGTCGACCGGGCTGAAGCTCTTCCCTGCGCAACTAGCCGAGATTCCTCTGCCGGCCATACTGTTTTGGAAGCAGGATCATTTCGTCGTGCTTTACAAAATCTCGATGAAGCGCGGCAATACGCTGTATCACATTGCCGATCCAGGATATGGCAAAATAGCGATTGACGAGGACCTTCTGTCCAAGGAATGGCTTGGAAACAATGCTAAGGGGATAGCACTGGTTTTCCCAAAGGACGAAAGCGCCTTGCTATCGGAACCGGCTAACCGCGAGCAACAGAAGGAGAAAGGATTTCGGGCGGGTACCTTGTACAGTGAGTTAAGGAATTTCGTGTTTAAGCACAAGCTGAAGTATATACTGTCAATTTCGCTGCTCGCACTCGGTCTGCTCACCAATTGGGCGATTCCCATTTTTTTCAGGAGAATAATAGACGAAGGCATCGTTGCAAAATCGCTTAACGTTGTCATATTACTGCTTCTCGCGCAATTTGCGCTGTTTCTAGGAAATTCCGTGTCGGGCTTCCTCAGCGACCTTCTGCTTACACGTTTCAACTTTAATCTTGCGATTATGCTGAAGGGCAATTTTCTTAAGAAGCTCATTCGACTTCCGGTAAGTTACTTCGACACGAGACTGAACACTGACACGCTACAGCGGCTCTCCGACCTTTCAAAGGTCCAGTCATTCCTCACATGGAAAGGAATCAGCTTCGTAATAAACGTCCTGAACTTGATAGTTTTCAGCGCAATACTCCTATTCATGAACCAACTGATCTTTTCGGTGTACTTCGTGCTCAGCGCGATTTCCATCTTTTGGATTGGGTACTTTCTCAAACGAAGAGCGACACTCGAGTATTCCATGTTCATCCGGCAATCGGAAAACAGCAACAACTTGTATGAGTTTATAATGAACATGCCTGAAATAAAGGTCAACCAAGCGGAGCGGACGTTGATCGGTCGAATAACCGCACTTCAAAAAAAACTCCACGAGTTGGAGCTCGACTCGCTGTACCTGAACATGTACCAGTTGTCCGGCGCTAACTTTATTCTTAAAATAAAGGAACTGACAGCAATCGCAATTGCCGCTTACTTCATAATACACGGACAGATGTCGATAGGTACCCTTCTAAGCATTTCATATATAATGGGACAGCTAAGCGGACCTATAATCAACCTCATCACTAATATTAGGGACGGGCAGGATGCCAGCATATCAAACCGCCGTATCGAAGACGTGTATACGGTGCCCAACGAGGCTGAAGAACAAAACTTGAGGACGGAGCCTGTCAATGTGGAGGAACTTGCACTGAAGGACGTCAGCTTCAAATATCCTGGCAGCTTCAATAGTTTTGTTTTGCGCAATCTAACGATGACAATACCAAAGAACAAAATTACAGCCATCGTGGGCACGAGCGGAAGCGGGAAAACGACACTAATGAAGCTGCTGCTTTGCTATTATCCATCCAACGAGGGCGACATATGGCTAGGAAAGCGCAGGCTTTCGTCTGTCCACCCCGACAACTGGCGTACTAATTGTGGCGTTGTGCTACAGGACGGGCATATCTTCGCGGGTACTATCCTTTTTAATGTTGCCTTGTGCGAACCTGAAGAGGTCGACATGCCGCGGTTTATCGAGGCGATCAATGTCGCCTGTCTCGCGGAAATGCTTGAGGCTCTGCCAATGGGCCATAGCACCAAAATCGGCAGCATCGGCATGCAGCTCAGCGGGGGACAAAAGCAGCGAGTATTAATCGCGCGGGCGGTTTACAAGAACCCGCAGTTCCTATTCTTCGACGAGGCGACAAGCTCACTCGACGCGAACACTGAACGAGCCATTATGGACAACCTTTCGCATTTTTTTCAAGGAAGAACCGTTGTCGTTGTGGCTCACAGGTTAAGCACGGTTAAGAACGCAGATAAGATCGTAGTTCTTGAAAAGGGCGAGATCATCGAAATGGGAAGCCACGACGAACTCCTGAAGGTTAAGGACAAATATTTTTCGCTGGTCAAGAACCAGCTTGAATTGGGGGCGTAATATATTATCCCATCTTTGCGATGGAAGTACAATTAAAATATCATGAGAACGAAAGGTTTTTGGAGTGTGTTAACGCTAATAGGCATCACACTAACAACATTAACAAAAGGAGCTATAATGGAATCAAGAGTTATACATCTCTCAGGGCTAATAGTGGATGCGCAAACGCTCGCCCCTATTGCGTCGGTGCAGCTTTCCGACGGTCACGGCCACGTATTGGGCTCCACGGACGGCAGGGGCTATTACAACATAGCCATAACCTACCCAAAGCCAGGACAGATCTATTTCAAGATTGTCGCCGAAAAGAAGGGGTTTAAACCGTTCACTCAAAATGAGCACTGGGGCGATTTGTCCAGTAACATCAAAGGGCTGCTGTATATCGGACTCAAATCCGGAGAATATTCAGGTCAAGAGTTTTCCGAGATTTCATTTCAAGGCGGCTCTACGTATGAGGATGTTTTTGCCGGCTTTGAAACGGTAAAGAGAAGCAGGGTATTTGAATCCGCCTTAGCAAAAGCAAAGTCCAACAATGAACACGCCTTTGTTTACATTGACTCGAAGCCATACCTAGTGAATAACTCAAGTTGGATTGAGCTGTCATCAAAGGATGCTTTGATATCAATAAGTGGCAAGAAGGTGGTCAGAGCCGATTCTATCAATACCGTAATAAGGAGAAGTTCGATTAAGAAAATGACCCCAGTCGAGCCAGGGAAAGGATACGGGTATTTGGTTGAAATAAAGTAACGGAGCTTCGGAAGATTCAATCATTCACATACCATAGGGGAGGATTCCGACTAGATTTACTGTCGTCCATATGCCAAATACATAGTAGATGTCCCAGAAGGTCAACAACTATCCGCTGGGGCTAATGACGCTCCGCCAAACCGAGATGAGGAAGATTCCGGACAAAAAGGAAAGAAAGAGCGGGGAGGCGGGAGACAAACGATTGAGATCATCAAACGACTGAACTTGTGGAAATACACTGGCTTGTTACTGTTCGCCAGCTTACTTGTTTTGCTGATATGCCTTAAGCCCGTTCTGCCCGATAGGGTATATGTTTGTGACAGCAGCGGTGCAAAAAGATATCATTTACGAAAGAACTGCACCGGACTGCGCAACTGTAAGCACCAGATCATCGAGGTCAGCCTGGATAGCGCCAAAAAAACAGGCCGGACGCTTTGTCGTCTGGAGGGTGGTTAAGCCTCATTCCAAAATCAGAAATGCGGCAGGATACAAATCCCTTACCATTACTAACACGTTGACAGGCCTTAGAATTAATCGTTAATCTGATCAATTTAATATTTTATGATAAACTATTTATGTCGGCTTTTTTAGCATTCAATTCAGCAGTTGCCTGGAAGCTTCCGACGTTACTTTATTTTGGATAGTGAAAGGAGTAGGGGAGTTAGCTAAACGGTGACAGCTGGATAATATTAATATTTAATAAATATAAATAATAAACCAAGGGTTAATAAATTTATTACTATTTGAAAAACAGGTAATTATGTAAAAAAAATATTAAAAATACACCTAAAAATAAAAATGATTACCTTATCTTAGGTCAACCTTTATCGCTATTGCAATGAAAATATTAGCCAGACTTCTATTTTTAATCAGCCTGTTTCCCGTAACGGCTTTTGCCCAGGACGTACAGGACACCACGACCGCTCACCCTATCGAAAATCCCACCCCGAAGAAAAATACATCCGGCGAGATTTCACGCGTCCTGCAAATCAAAACCGTTTATGCCAACACCGAGCAGGACGCTGAAGAAAAACGCAACCGGTTGGAAACCGCTTATCCCGGTAATACCATCCGTTTCGTTATTTCCAATCCCGAAGCTTTCCTTAAGACCAAGCCTTTTGATAAAGCGAGGGTTGTGCTCTATGCCAACGGCGTCCAGTTAAGTGGTATCTGCAACGGCTGGTTCCTGCAGGTCAACCGCTTCGACATCAACAGCGGGCAACTGCCCGCACTCGGTCAGACCGCAACCATCGACATCAAACTCAAAAGGAATGACACTACCAAAGCCGCCTGGAACTTTTTATATAGCAGCGGGAAGAATTTTTATGATGACCACGTAGATATCGATGCCTCGATCGGATGGGAAGGCATGAGCGCACTCGACCGCGACAATGCCGTGAACAGGATACGTGTTGTTTACTATAAACAGGTATGGTTCTTCGTGTGGCTGGCCTTTTACCTGCTCATCCTCGTAGCAGCCTGCTTCCTGGCCGTTAGGACAAACGCTTTAAAAGTGCTTCCGCAGGGCCCGTTCAGCCTGTCGCAGACCCAGCTGCTTTACTGGACCGTACTCGTTGTTGGCGGGTTTATTTACACCCTCGTATTGACAGACATCCCCGATTCCCTGAACACATCCGTTTTATTGCTGCTGGGTATCAGTATCGCCACCACCGGCGGTGCTTCGGCCATAGATACCGTATTCCGCACCCAAAATCCCAATATCCCCGATAAAGGCAGCGACGGGTTTTGGATGGATATCCTGGGCGATGGTAAAACCATCACCATTCCCCGTATCCAGATATTTATATGGAATGTCGTATTAGGCATTTACTTTATTTTCTTCACCATCGGTAACAAAGAAATGCCCGTATTTTCCGATACCCTGTTGTACCTCGCCGGTTTTAGCTCTTTATCCTACCTTGGTGGTAAAATGCCTGAAAACAGCGAAACAAAAAAAGACGCGAAGAATAACGGCAATAACCCAGATCCGCAGCCCGATCCGAATCCAAACCCTGATCAGGCTCCCAATCCAAATCCGGACAACAACCCTGACGCGGATGTACCGCCACCCGGAGCACCTGAAGAAGTAAATTAATTAAGCCATAACATGAAACATAGGACCATAAACACCCTGCCGGCATTCTTTGGCCTGTGCCTGTTGTTACTGCTGCGCACTGCCGTCGATGCGCAAACCCTGCCACAGGCAGCCATGTATGCTCATTTCATCGATGTAGGACAGGCCGATGCCACCTTGCTTGAATTTCCGACGGGTGCCGTACTCATCGACGCCGGTGCGCAGGACCCTGAACACCGTACGGCCCTGCTGAAATACCTCCGGGATTTTTTCCAGCGCCGCACCAATCTTAATAATACGCTCGACCTGGTGGTCGTCACCCATTGCCACGTAGACCACGACTACGCATTGGACAGTGTGGCCGCTATTTTTCACATCCGCAATTATATCGATAACGGGGTGCAGACTGGTTCCGGAAAAAAGAACCAGCTCTGGATGGAACGCAACGCTAAAAACCTTGGCGCACGGTACCGTTCCTATACCTTTGAGGAAACCACTAGCGCAGGCTGTGACGGACTGACCGATTCAATAATTTCTCCAATCAATAGCGGTGTCGTTCACCCTATTATAAGTCTGCTGTCCGGCCGCTTTACCACCAAGCCCCAAAACTGGAAAGCGGAAGATTTTAATAACGGCAATAACCATTCGCTCGTGATCAAAGTTACTTTCGGAAAAGCCAGCTTCCTGTTTACCGGAGATCTGGAAACAGCGGCCATCGCATCGGTAATCGGAGCCTACAGTAATTGCACCGCCCTCGACGTAGACGTGCTGCGTGTCGGCCATCACGGTGCAGAAAATGCCACCACCACCGCCTTCCTGCAGGCGGTCACCCCGCTGACTGCCGTCATTTCCTGCGGACAATGGAACTTCGGCCAGGGACCGCCACCCAAAAACTTCACGACTTTCGCCTACGGTCACCCACGGGTAAATACCCTCGATGCGCTGGAAGCTGCTATCCCTGGTGACCGTACAGCACCAATCACCATTCATGCAGCGACCCGTAGCAAAACATTTCAGGATTACACCGTACACCGGAATATTTATGACACGGCCTGGGACCATAACATCGTCCTGCAGGCCAACAGCGATGCCAAATATTTCCTGTTGCACCAGTAAATCAAACCCGAAGGAGCGGCGGGACAGCAGGAAGTTGCCAGCCGCTCCTTAACGTTTTACCGTAGTGACCGTAATGCCGGACTCATCGCAAACATCATGGGTAAGCTTGGAAAATATCCGTCCATGCATCCGTTCTGCAGTCATCTTCTTCCCCATCAGTAGTTCGATGATCTCCGCCTCAGAACTGAACAGGCTGTGCCCACCAGGCTGGTAGCCCTCCGGTAATTCTTTGATATAGAACTAAGACTTTTTAATCAGTTCTCCGGCGATGTCTTTATGCCTTTTATACCGGGCATCCAATGCAAATCCTTTGATGTTGTTTTTCGTCTTAGGAGCGAGGCCGGCATCTGGCGTATCACATTTTTCCAGCGTCAGCTCGAATACAAGGGAATGTTCTAAGCCCAGCTGTTCCCGAATAGGCTTCAGTATATTCAAGGGTTTGAACGAGTTCAAATTTGCTTTGAACTATGAAATTTAAGATAACAGCATATGACTTTTTACCTGTAAGCTTTCCGGAATATTCCTTCCCGGCCTTCAACTGCTCCGGGGTATCTCCAAAATTAACCCCCATTTTTAGTCTTTTCGAGAGTAATTACCTTCAATTTGAATGTAAGCATAGGTGAACGCCGCATTTCGCGCAACATTTGCAGTACTATCAGACTGCACCTCCCGGGAAGACGCTTTTATCGAGCGTATCATCAAAAATAAGATGGACAGTATAAGCCTTATGGTTTATTAAAAATTCAATCTAACTCCATTTTTACAGATTGCAGCCTGATTTAAAACATTTTTGAGGCTATGCCGATGATACCGGTGAATTTTTCCAGGTAATATTGGATCGTCTTTAACTTAAAATCTTCCCAGTAGCCTGACAAAGGTAACAAGGCCGGGTCCATAGCTTCGAGTTTATCCAGGGCGAAACCCTGGGCATCCTGTTGCTGTTCAGCGGCAAGCCTCAGCTTTTCTTCATGGATAATCCCCGGCAATTTCGACAGAAATAACAATTGTACGGAAACCTTGTCCCGGACATTCAGTCTTGGAATTTCAACGATCTCAGACGCTTCGGAGTCGATGCCTGCTAAGCGTTCGCCAAGGCGTTCGGAGGCCGGAGCGGTCAGGGCGAGGCCGACCATATCAAATAAAACACCGGACCTTTCCGTAAAGAATTTTTTGGTATGGGCATCGTAAAAATATCGCTCTGCCGACGCTACCGGGGCAGTCATGGCATGGTTAAGCCAATAGCGGTTGAAACGTTCAATGTCGGTCATCACCCGCTAAGTTAGCTATTTTATTAAAGGGAGGCGAAATGCGGCTGCCTTTCGGAGGCGATGTGTTCAGCAAGTTTTTCCAAAATTATTTTCAACTTAGGATTGCGGGATTTTAACTGTTTATCCGTGCAGATATGTATCTTAGCCCTTGGTAAAACGTTTTATTAAATGAGAAAAACATACAAAGCTTTATTTTTTAGTTTGACGCTGGCTACGGGTTTTCTGCCCCTGGCAAAAGCCCAGCTTAATCATCACGCTCCCGGAGTTCCTTATTATCATGAAACCGCCGTTAAAATCAATGATTTGATAGATACCAGGTTGGATGTAAGGTTCGATTATCAAAAATCATATTTATACGGAAAAGAGTGGGTTACCCTGAAGCCCCATTTTTACCCTACAGATTCGGTAAGGCTTGATGCCAAAGGCATGGATATTAAAAGCATCGGGATCCTGGAAAACGGAAAGGTGGTGCCACTCCGTTACCGTTATGAAGACAGCCTTTCGTTAGCTATCCGGCTTGACAGGACCTATACCGAAAAGGAGCGTTACACCTTATTTATCGATTATACAGCCAAACCTAACGAGCTGCATGATAAACCCGGTTTTAAACTTGACGGAAAAGGTTTGTATTTTGTAAACCCTTTGGGCAAAGAACCCGGCAAACCAACCCAGATCTGGACACAGGGCGAAGCAGAAAGCTCATCTTGCTGGTTCCCGACCATCGACAAGCCTGATCAAAAAACTACTGAACAGGTTAGTATGACCGTACCTGCAAAATATACAACACTGTCGAACGGGTTGCTTATCAGCCAAAAGAAAAATGCTGATGGTACCCGTACGGATACCTGGAATCAGTCGCTGCCACATTGCCCTTACCTGTTTATGATGGCGATAGGCGATTTTAAGATCTATAAAGATAAATGGCGGAATAAAGAGGTTTCCTATTACCTGGAGCCGGCTTATGCACCCTATGCTAAACAAATATTCGGGCAAACGCCTGAAATGATCGAGTTTTATTCGAAAGCCTTAGGCGTTGACTTCCCGTGGGAAAAATATAGCCAGGTTGTTGTCCGCGATTATCCGCTGGGCGCTATGGAAAACAGCTCGGCCACTTTGCACGGCGAATATGTACAAAAATCACCCTGGGACCTGATTGATGATCCGAACGGCTCGGGAGGAACTACGATTGCTCATGAACTTTTTCACCAATGGTTTGGCGACCTGGTTACCTGCGAAAGCTGGAGCAACGAAACACTTAACGAATCGTTCGCGGTTTTTGGTGAGAAATACTGGAACGAAAAAAAATACGGTAAAGACGATGGAGATGCCAAGCGATATGATGAATTGCAGGCTTATCTCAATAATGGTACTGCTTATAAGCAGGCCCTGACGCCATTTGTGTATACTGACGAGGAAGGGATCAATGGTGCTAACATTTACGATAAAGGCGGATTAGTCCTGATTATGCTTCGTAATTACCTTGGAGATGAGGCGTTTTTTAAAGGGTTAAGGCTTTACGTCAAGAGCCGTAGCTTTAAAAATGGTGAAGTCCATGACCTTAGGTTGGCCATGGAAGAAATATCAGGAAAAGACCTGAATTGGTTTTTTAACCAGTGGTATTACGGCGCAGGTCACCCGGTGTTGGACATCACTTATCAATGGAACGAATCGGATCATCAGCAAAAGGTATTTATTAGCCAAAAGCAGGAGGGGCAAATATTCCGCGTTCCTATAGCTGTGGATTTGTATGCAGGAGGGAAAGTCACAAGAAAACAAGTCTGGCTTACACAAAAGAACGATACTTTGATCTTTAACAGCGCTGTGAAGCCGGATCTGGTTAATATTGACGCTGATAAGATGCTGCTTACCAAAAAAACAGACCATAAAAGCTTAACCGAATTTTGCTATCAATATCATCATGCCCCGCTTTATCTTGACCGGCTGGAGGCGCTGAACGCTGCGATCAGGCAGGAAACCTCAAAAGAGGGTTTGGATATAGTTATTGCTGCTTTAAAAGATCAATATCACGGTGTGCAGTTAAAGGCGATCAAGTCGCTTAAAATGGATAGTGCGGAAGTAGCAAAAGCGGCGTTGCCAATCCTGACTGGTATTGCGCAAAATGATAAAAACTATCCTGTGCGGGCTGCCGCTATCGGCATTTTAGGAAACACAAAATTCAAAGCATATGTTGCTATTTATAAAGCATCGCTTTCCAGCCCATCCTATACAGTTAAAGGGGCTGCTCTTGTTGCCTTAAATAGTGTAGCACCCGATGATGCCTTTCAAGCCGCCAAAAACATGGAAGCGGATGACAAAGGGAAACTGGGACAAGCCATTGTCCAGGTTTATGCTGTAAACGGCTCGGATAAGGAATGGCCGTATGTGATCAATGCTTTCGGGAAAGCTTCTGTCCAGGTTAAATTTGATTTGGCACGTGGTCCATTCCCTGCAATGATAGGTAAAATGGAAAATTCGCAATATGTATTGCAGGGTATCCGCGCCATTAAGGAACTTGCTGTAAGTTTCAAAAAGTATGGTATCGCACCAAAACTCATTGCTGCGTTACAGCAAATTGAAGAGGCCCGGAAGAAAGTTAATGATACCGCGTCTGCAAGTGTCGCGGAAGATGCTGTTAATAAGATCAATAATGCAAAAGCATAGGTGTTGACAAGAGGCTGTTTAAAAATGAAAGAAAATATTTGTAGAGACACATCCCGTATGACGAGCCGATTTCAAAAGCCTCTCAGTTGAAGTTAACTGCAAGCGTGGGGCTATATCGTAAGTCAATTTTATAGATAGAATAAATAAAAAAAATCCAACTTCAATGAGACGGGACCCATATATTGTTACGCTTAGCGATACACGTGCGGGTATCAACGACTAATTCAAAATGGAGTGTTTTAAAAAACAAAACGCTTCATTCACTCGCTGAATGAGGCGTTTAACTAAAACTTTTTTTTAACTTCCTAAAAATATCAAGTATTTAAGGTTCAGGAAATACCTAAATAGTAGTAGAAAATAGTTCGAAGGATCTCTTGCCTTAACTTAAGCCTATCAAAATCCGATAGTTGAGTTACCCACAAACGTATCTCAAAAAATTCAAATGATCGCAATCCGACATTTTTGAGCATCAAAATATTATTTCCCGCAGATAATGGAATAATCCGCAAGCTCACCGATAGCAATCGCTTTATAACACCCATAAAAGACCGAACTTTCGCAAGAGCTGGCATTAAAAGCCTCATATGTACTTCGACTTCATCTTTCGCCGTAAAAAGATAAATAAGTACAATCTTGCATATACAATATTTGCCTTTTTTCATATTTCATCCATAGTTATCGGGCCTACGGTCAAAAAAAGAAGGTTGAATTATTAATTTATTAAAAAAAATACTAAAAGAAGGCAATTATTAAAAACATTTATAAAAATTATTGAGAATTGTTTAAAAGAAAGTTGCAAATTATTATATTTGGTAACTAAAGTAAAACGATTTACCGGAGCCTGTCACATTCAATCATGATTAAAAACATAGTATTAGCTGTCAATCGAGTCAAATGAATTTTACGAGCCGCCGAATTCATAGGTATTTGTTTATGCAATCGGCCCGGTTTGCCCAATAGCTTTTTATAGCCCTCTGTATCGTTCACAGGTTATTTTTTGTCCAAATAGGTAAAACGTTTTACTTGTCCCAATACTTAACATTAAAACCCCAGCGTATGAAGAAAAAAAGAGCAAATTGAGAAGAATCACAGGAATGCTGTCCAACATTTCGCCACACAGTATCAGAAACTGTGTGATTAATTATTTATCATCCATCTATAATTTTTATGAACATATTTTTTTACAAAAAGAAAATCTTCTATTACACATGCATTGTCCCAATTTTACTCTTGTTGGGCGCTCGCAGCATACAAGCACAAACCGCCACACCCGGCGCCGTTATTGTTACCGTATCCGGAGTGGTTAAAGATGCCAGCGGGCTGCTTCCCGGGGCCTCAATCCTGGTGACCGGTTCAAATTCAGGGGTATCTTCCAACAGTTCGGGCGCGTTCACGATCAAGGTAGAGACAGGAAAATCTATCACCGTGAGAATGTTGGGTTACCTCCCGCAAATCATTAAAATAACGGAGGCAAAATCAAATCTTATCGTCGTACTCAAAACAGATCAGCAAACACTGAAGGATGTAGTAGTTATTGGTTACCAGCAGGTATCGCGCAAAACAGTGAGTGCTGCGGTGACTTCTGTCGACCCAAAAACAATCGCAGATATTCCTGCGCCAACTTTTGATGCGCTGTTACAAGGCCGCGTTGCCGGTCTCAACGTCCAGAACTTTTCCGGCGAACCGGGCGTCAGGAGCAACGTCGTTCTCAGAGGAAATACAGCTGTCAGCCGAAATATCGATAATAATACGGGTAGTGCATCGGGCAAAGCCAGTCTGGCAAGGGCTGTATCAGGCCCGCTTTATGTCATTGATGGCGTACCGCAAAGTACGGAGGATATCGCTGCAATTAATTACGGCAGCGGGACCAGCACAGATGTACTTGCAGGTATCCCGATAGGAGATATTAATAATATTGATATATTAAAAGACGCATCTGCCGCCGCAGTATACGGCTCAAGGGGCGCCAATGGCGTTATTCTGATCACGACTAAAAAGGGTACAGCCGGCAAAACAAGGATTAATTTTTCGACCTATCACGGTATAACTGATCAACCAAGTTTGGATAAGGTACTCACGGGTGCTGCAGAAACCAGGGCAAAGCTGGCCCTGATACAACATTATGGTAATTACGATAACCTCAGGAACATCCCGCAGATATTAACGGACACCCTAAATCCAGCATTTAACAATGCGAATGACTACCGGGGACAACTTTATCAAAGAGGCGTGGTTGATAACTATCAGTTGTCATTGACAGGAGGTAATGATATCGTCACTTATCGTTACGGCCTAAATTATTACAATGAGTCTGGTATCATCAAGAAAACAGGTTTACAGCGGTACTCGATCAACAGCACGGTTGGCATCAACGTTTCACCAAAATTAAAAATAAGTACGCAGATCCGGTTTTACAGAGTCGACAGGCCTACATCCCTAAGCGACATCAGCGGGAACGTAAATCCGTTTACCGGAGGATATTACGCGAATAGTCCGCTCCCTCCGTCGAACCTGTACCTTACTCAGGATAATAAAGACTTCCTGTTCGGCAGCACAAAAAACGCAACCGATAACAATACCAATAACAGCGTCACCATAAGCCCGACTATTGACTGGAAGATCTCTGATCACTTCTCCTTCAATAGTGTGTTATCCTATGAAAGCGCGGGTAGCAGAAAGGATACTTTTACCCCGGGGATCGTAAGGCAAAGTGGTTATGGTTACGCATCAAGCTTTGTTGATAACTCCGCCAATTATTTAGTAAGCAGTAACTTCCAATACAGTACAACGTTGAACAAAGACCATCACCTCAACGTATTACTGGGCCAAAATATGGAGTATCATTCCTACAGGGCAACCAGCGCAACCGCCGATGGCATCCCTAATGATCAGATCTCTGTAGTAAAAGTTTTGGACAAAAACAGTTCTACAGCGTTTTCCGATTTAATAGAAAGTGGTATTGCTACGGAGTTTGTACGCGTCAATTATGACTATAAGGGACGATACCTGGTATCGGGTGTTATGAACGCCGATGCTTCATCAAAATTTGGTCCGGGTAACCGGGTGGGGTATTTTCCATCCGTGTCAGCAGGCTGGATCATCAGCGATGAGCCTTTCATGAAATTTGCCAAAAACTGGCTAACGTTGTTTAAACTCCGCGGCAGTTACGGTATCACTGGCCGCCAGCCGGATGGCGGCGACAACTACCTTTCGTTTAATTCTTACAATATCGGCGCAGGGGGATTTCCGGGTAGCAGCAGTCCGCAAACAGGACAAAACCTTTCCACTACTTATAATGGCGTCGCGGCAATCTCTCCTAACTTCAATGGCGGCTTAAGTAATAAAGACCTTACCTGGGAGCATTCCAAACAACTGAACGTTGGTTTTGATATGACATTCCTGGATGGGCGATTCAATTTTGTGGCTGACGCTTATGTAAAAAACACAAGCAAGGGTATTTTTACCTTAAACCTGCCTGTTACAACCGGTTATCAAACGATCGTCACGAACTCTATAGGAACTCAAAACCGCGGTCTTGAGGCATCGTTTATTGCCCATTACTTTAACCCGAAGAGCGCATTTCAATGGGAGACGGACTTCAACATAGCCTACAATCAAAACGAGATAACATCCCTGCCAAATGGCGGCCGCGATATTTATCTGGATAAATTTTTGCTAAGGCAAGGTCAGCCAATTAACGAATACAACCTGTTTCAACAGACCGGGATATATAAAACCGATAAGGACGTTCCAATTAACCCGGTTACAGGGGCGCCTATCAATTTTTACGGCTATCCGTTTAAAGGAGGTGATCCTATCTGGAAAGACTCCAATGGAGACGGTACGCTTGATCAAACAGATTATGTGCCGGCCGGCAATCCGAACCCTAAATTCACAGGTGGTTTCAATAACGTATTCGGATATAAAAACTGGACCCTTTCCGTATTTTGTACCTTCACTTTAGGACGTGATATTTATAACGATTACCTGGTTGGTAAATTATCGCACCTGGTGCCAAATGATGACGGCGATCCCGACCCTTATCATGATATCACGCATAACGCGTTTCCAGACCTGAGCGGTATTAATTACTGGCAGAACCCGGGCGATAACGCCAAATACCCTTCTCTCAGCTCAGTAAGCGGCACACATTACAAATATGCGGCCGTTAGTTCCGTGTGGGTTGAAAACGGCGACTACCTGCGCGTTAAAACGATCTCATTGGGTTATACATTTAATCAAAGTATTTTACAAAAATTGCACATCAGCCGTTTACGCGTTTATGGCATGGTTGACAACCTGCACATTTTTCAAAAATCACATGTGCCTGATGCTGAAGAGGTTGATGCTTTTGGTATTTACAACGGCAGCGGCTACCCGATCCCCAAGAAATTTACACTGGGCCTTGACGTAAGCTTATAATATTAACCAGTTGAATAAAGGAAAATAAATGAAAACGAAAATATTTAAATACATAACGGGAATATTGCTGGTATCAGGACTGATTGGTGCAACATCCTGTAAAAAGGTGCTCGACCTTGATCCGCATAACTCAACGTTTACCAACGCTTATTTTTCCAATGGCGTTGATGCCAATACCGCAATTGCCGGCGCTTATGCGCTTCTGCGCTCGGTATTGCTCAATAATACATCCTTTCACGTATATGGAGATGCAACGGCCAAAGAGTTCAGCATTCTTTCCGGGTCGGACGATGCAAACTATAATATCTCAAACGGAGAATTTACCGGGCTAAATGTGGGCTCTGGGTACTGGAACTGGCAAAATTACTATCAGCTGTTACAGCAAATAAACCTCATTATTGTCAAGGTACCGCAAATTCCGATCAATACCTTCGCCAACCAGGATGATAAGAATAAGATTATTGGCGAGGCCTATTTTTTAAGGGCCTTCACTTACTTTTATATGAGCAGGGTTTGGGGGGATGTACCATTGAAGCTTGCGCCGGATCTGGATATCAGTCAGGCAAAAAACCTGCCGCGCAGCCCGGCAGCAGATGTCATGAAGCAATGCCTTGCCGATTTAAAAATTGCCGAAGCAAACCTGGTATTTGGTTATTCAGATGATAACCAGCGAGCCGTCCGGGCCAATAAAGGCAGCGCGCTTGCACTAGAGGCCCATATTCAAGCATGGATCCACAACTATAGCGGCTGTGAACAAGCTGCCGCACAGGTGATCAATAGCGGTGGCTACAGCCTGGTTACCGACACCTCCCAGTTTAGTAAAATATTCATCGGTAAATCTGTCGAAGGGATTTTTGAAATTAATATCAATTATGGTCAAAACGAAGGCGGATCACTTAATAACCCTAACGGAAGTCTTTACGCTCCAACGCTTGGCTACCCGTTTGTAGCGACCAAGGGAATTGCGGAGTGGCCGCTTAACACAATTTATGTAAATAAATTATACACCGACACCGCCGATCTCAGGTACCGGAAATACTTTTTTCAAGCGCAATCCAATAATGGCCAAACCATCAAATATTCCAATATTATCTACGCTGACGGATCGGCTAAAAATGACCCGAGGTTATCCAACAATATCATCATTTTCCGCCTGGCGGATATCATGTTGCTGAGAGCAGAGGCCTTAAATCATTTAGGACGGGACGGCGAGGCTGTTAACCTGGTTAACCTGATCCGGCGCCGTGCAGGGATTGCTGATTACAGCGGCGTTGGTGACGAGCTGAACCGGACCATCCTCGAAGAGCGCTTGCGTGAACTGTTTTATGAAGGTCATGCTTTTTACGACCTGGTGCGCATCAAGCATATCGGTCAGCCCAATTCAAGTTTTATAAGCGATTACAATGAAAGCTTTAATGATACAAGGATCAACGCCGGAGGAAATTACTGGCCTATTGATCCCGCCATGTTTAAAGATGACTTTGTATTAACCCAAACTCCTTACTGGCAAGGTAAGCTATAACATTAACCATTGCAAAATGAAAAAAATAAAAATATTGATACTACTCCTGTTTGCTGCAACGGCTTTTGTTTCGTGCAAAAAGAGCTATACTGAAGGTGGCGACCTGTTCAAAGCGAACGTCAACATGACCACCTATGATTACCTTAAAACAAACCACGCATTTGATACGCTGGTCATGATGATTAACAAAATGCAACTGAAGGATGAGGTGAATAGTAGCGGAACATTTTTTGCCCTCACTAATTATTCTATTCACAACTTTGTTCTGGCCAAACAAGCGCAGCTGCGAATCATTAATAACGATGAAAACCTGGTATTTACCTTTGACTCATTGGACTTTGTTTCGCTTAAAGATTCGTTAAGGGCTTACATGTTCAAAGACAAATACACTTTAGACAAACTGACACAAAAAGGTGTATACGTAAAAGCGAACGACGGTGAATGGAGGCTGATCAATAAAAGGCCAACGGCAGATTACACAAACGGTATTTTTACCACAAACCCACAGTATATATTTCTTACAAAGGTAGTGCCCTTAAGACCAGGCGGCCCGGTCCCGGTCGACATTGATGGAGTAGGAGAGGTCGACCCGAGGCAATTACTGACGACGCTCTGCCAAACTACCGGCATAATTACTACCACGGGTATTTTGCACGTACTTAATAATAATCACACGTTTACTTATTTTAATGACGTGTTCAATTAATTGGATTTTTAGAAAGACTAAGAAAATGAATAAGAAATATAAAATTTTACTTGTTGTTTTAGCGGCTGTAAGTGTTGCGGCGTGTGTTAAAGCCCCGCACGGATTTCTAAGCACGCAGATTCGCTATCGGGATAGTCCTATACAGGTTCAGCGTGGCAACGTGGTGCAGACATCCGCCGTTGATAATGACGGTTCGAGCGCGCCGGTTACCTATAAATTGTTAGATATCAGGGATGCGGTTACGCACAAACACGCTGATTCTATTTACAAAAACCGCGACAGGTATGTATACATATCACAATTTGATCCTAATGTTGATACGACCGTTGCATTACTGAATAGCAGACGTAAAATTGTGAGTACGCCGGCTTTTGAATTTAATGAACACACCGGTGGTTTCACATTTTTTGGCACCACAGCCAACGCACCGGCAGGAAAATATGAATTTGATATCAGTGCAACCAATGAAAATGGCACAAAAACCTACCCCAATGTGGCTAATTTTAACTTATTCGACGGCGACGTTGCAGAAATTGATGCCGGCGGTGGTGCCTGGTTTAAGGATGGGACAACCATAAGCGGTGATATTGGTGAACCCAAAGTTACGGTAACAAAGTTGTCAACTAAAGGCACATTGGCGATTTTAAAAATAGTTGACAAAAATGGCGTACCCTTTAACCCTAAAAATAACGAATATATCAAAAGGGGGGACAGGAGCGATTTTGAAACCTTCGCAAAATTCCATCCGCTTGTCGTTTCTGACACATCGTTAACCTGTAATTTTGAGGTGATCCCATTTCCATTCCAGGGTGCGGCACAGGGCTTCACAATTTATTACCGGATTCCTGGGAAATTTGCCAAGATCGATCCCGGGTTTACGCCGACGCCGGATCGGGGGTACAGTGCAAATCCAAGGTTTACGGTTAGGGTGTTTCAGGAAGGCACTTATTTGATCACAGTCAAACTACAACATGTCGTTCGCGACCCTATTTAAAAAAAGTGTGATATATTATCGGTACAGTACCATGGCGTACTGTACCGGTTATTATTTGAAGTGCGAAAAACGAATTATGACCCTGGATAACCAAAATAGAAATTTCAATTAATTTCCTTCGCTTTTCGTAGTTTATCCAGGTCCATTGCGTATTCAATCGATTTGTAGTTGGTGTAATAGTAATTACGTTGCTATTTTCATCAAGCCCGTGAAGACTTCCCCCTTGGGCTTCACAATTTTTAATTATTGGAGCGTCCCAATCTGCTACAAAAGATTCGTTATTTAACTCTGGCGATGTACAAATATTTTTTTCATTTAAAACTAATCAAGATCAATACGGGTTATTCTGCTACATCATCTGTGGCCTATGAGCCCTAAAATCAACCTGCAGGGAAAAACTATAGTCATAACCGGGGCGTCAAGTGGAGCGGGAAGGGCCGCCGCGCTGGCTTTCGCGGCAGAAGGCTCGAACCTGGTACTGGCTGCACGCAACGGGGCTGCGCTGAGTGAAGTAAAGGCCGAATGTGAATTGCTGGGCGCGCAGGCCCTTGCAGTTACAGCCGACACCAGCGATGCCAAATCGATGATCAGACTGGCGAACGAAGCTGTAGACTGGCAGGATAGGATTGACGTCTGGATCAATAACGCCGGTGTACTTGCGGCCGGGGATTTTGATAGAACGCCTATGGCGGTGCATGAACAGGTGATCAAAACCAACTTATTGGGTTATATGAACGGGGCACATGCTGTCCTTCCCATTTTCAAGGAGCAGGAGTGGGGAACGCTCATCAACAATATATCTGTCGGTGGCTTCCTTCCGGTTCCTTATGGTGCCGGATATACGGCAGCCAAATTCGGGTTGCGCGGTTGGTCGGAGGCGCTGAAAGCCGAATTGATGGCTTGGCCGGAAATTTTTGTGTGCGATCTGTTTCCTGCGTTCCTCGATACGCCGGGTATCTCCCATGCCGGCAACTATACAGGCAAAGTTTTAAAACCGGCGCCTCTCGTTTATGACCCGGCGAGGCTTGCGCAGGCCATGGTAAAGGTTGCTGCCTGTCCTGCTTCAAACACTTATGTAGGAAGTATATCCCGGTTGTTTAAATTATCGCACGCGCTTTTTCCTGAACTCACCGTGAAGGCAACCGGGGCTATTATGAGGCGTTATTTTGAATCGGCCAGGCCGATCAATTTGACTGATGGAAATGTTTTTACAACAGTTGATTACGGCATGAGCACCCATGGCCAGTTCGGCTTAGCTGGAAAGCCCAAAGTTCATCGCAAATATATTGCCGCAGCGTTGTTGGCCGGCCTGGCTTTCGGAGCTGCTTTTATTGGCAGCAAGAGATGATCGCGGCTTATAGCCAATCTCGCCTACTTTCTTTAACCCTGATTTCGGCGAACTTATTGAACAGTATAAACCTATCCCGAAGTTAAATATTTGGCTGCGATCAGCAGCATTAGCGTGCGGTCAGCCCTTGCTTCGTCATAATTTTCCTTGATCAGTTGCTTGATGTGTTCGTTTTTAAGCTTCACGGCAGCGATTTGCAGGATCTGGAACGAGGCCATCTCCATACTTTCAATATTGCTCAGGTAAAAAAGAATCGACATATCCCTCAACTCCGGATTTTCGGAATGCAGTTCGATATCGGTGAATGAATCATCCACTAAACCTGATAATCCGCTATAATTTCCGGGCGCGATATTTTTGTCCAGCAAGGCGTAGATTATTTCCATGCGTGCCATTTGCTTTTCAACGTCCTCTATGGTTTCCTGTATGGCTAAGAACAGATCTTTAAAATGCGCCTCCCCGGCAATTTTTGGTAAATGACTAACCAGGTGCTTTTTGGCTGAATAGATTTTATCGAGGTGATTGATAAAAAAGGTTTCTAACTCGGTACGTGCAAGACTGATTATTACCGGCCTGTTCTTGCTGTTCTCATCCATAGGGCGACATAATTTGGCCTAAGATAAATATTGTTTTACAGAAATCAGCAAATCATAAATATCGAACGGTTTTGCTAAAAATAAATCTGCACCACAGTCGCGGGCAATCATATGAAGGTCGGTTTCCGTAGAAACAAGCATCACGGGCAAATGGGCGGTTTCATAGCTCTCCATTGCTTAAAGCCGTTTCATCTATACTCAGGTACGGCCCTATATTATTTGCAAACAACATCCAGTCTTCCGCATATTCCTTTTGATCCCAGCTATAAAAATCACTCAGATGCTCCTTGTATTGCTGGCCAAGCTGTTTCCCATCCACCTGGTATAACTTCCCTAATAAATGGCTGCTGATAGCGTTATTATCCAAATATTCCTTTTAAAAAAGTGCCGAATTCGGTTGTCATTCGCGTACCTTTTCTTACTAAATCCCAGTCTCTTGTGATGATCTCTCCGCTTGCCTTTACTTCCCACCTGCGCCTTTTGATGCACCAAGCAACCTTATGGCCCCGGATAGAAAAATCCTGAATAGCTGTTTCCGGTAAGAAGCCTTGCGACTCTAACTGTGATTTATCATAACCGGATGGAGCAAGGTTCTTTTCCTCCAGGTAAATATTCAATTGTCCACTCTCGGCTGATCGAACATCTGTAAGTTCAAAATATTCTAAAAGGCCTTCTGGTAATATTAAACGGACAAGGGTTTCGTAAGCGGATGACAAGGGGATGCGTATTGATTAGTATATCCACAAAACAAATACTTTTTTTATTCCCCCACAAGATTTTTGCTTGATCCAACTTTTACGCTTGATCCATAAATTTTGAAATGTTTCACCAATGTTTCACCAGGAATTTATGAAAACTAAAAAGCGATTAGTGTCTTTCACCTAATCGCTTGATTTTCAAGTACTCAGAGCGGGAATCGAGCTGAGTGTTGAAGTCTTTGATTATCAATATTTTATAGATATGTTTTGAAGATGCTCAATGATTAACTCAATAAACATAAAGCGGCCATTACCGATTGCTTTTTAAAGGTATTAAAACTCCTGTACACTTCAAATTATTTAAATCATATCCTTAGCAGAATCAATTTGTTCAGCGGCCCGACAAGGCAATTGAATAATTATTCTTCGATGATGAACCTAAGCTGCGTCTCCCGAGAAAAATTAAATGCATAACTTAATACCGATTCGAGCGCAGTCTAAGGATCCAAAATGCCTTAAAACGTTCAGAATGTACATTTGATGTAAACGTCGTTCGAATTTCGCTGAGTAATAAAAGCATCAGAAGATTTGTGAAACTCCACTAAAATCATTTCATAATGCAGGTTTTTCCGCAGTATTGTCATTGCTCTTTATTAGTCAATTGTAGAATTCAAGCATTGCTTGCAAGGAGTTTTTGCTATGTTTCGCTTCCTTATAACATAGTGCAATTAATCTTGAGATATCCTTCGGTTTAATTGATTTTGAAAGCCCCGTGAGGATTTTAAAAGAGTCGATTTCTATTCCCTCCGCGATAATCAGATGCGCCAGGATTATAGCATCAGTTTCAGGACATTTGGCGTTCACGTGCTCTTTAAGAAACTCTTTTAGGTTTAGACAACCATTTAACATAGGCGGCTTACCAGAGAAGCTTAAGCCCAATAATGTCTTCGCCAAACACACCCGGATGATTTGTCCGTTGATTATGGTAGCAGATTCAAGCATGAGCAACTTCACGTCTTTAGCAAAAGCCATAGAAGAGAAAAAAGGAAGACTTTCGATAAGAGCCAATTTAGAACTGTGAATGTTAGACAGAATAGTTATAAATAGACTTTTTGTTTGTGATGCAGTTAACCTTGTTTGTCTTAATGACAGCTTTTTGTCGAGATTTTCCATTGCAATCAATTTGGTGAATATAGATAGCCAATAAAAAAGCAACGGAAAAACAAATATAGGTGATTGACAAGCTGTCTTTTATCAATACGTTTCAGATCAAAAAAGTTTTAGATGATCTAAAATATTTTTATTTTACAAACTGAAGGTAAGCGGGTTACGATACAGCTTCATAGCGCCAATCCGACTGATGAACGGTCAACGTCGATATTACAAGGTGCGTTGATAAACCAAAGCTTAAAAGGTATTTTCTGATTACGAATGTGTCGGCCTTTTTTGCAATACCGTTTGATATCTTGACTGGTAAATACCGATAGGCTTAGACTTATCAAGTTACTACTGTGAACCTGCAGGTTTCTACTTAAAGCGGATAGCACAGTTTTTAGTACATCATTGGCCAAAACAGGAATTAAACAGGATATGTGTGTTAAAAGAAGCATTGGTAAAAATTAGTAATCTTTCTCTGAGCCAATGACCTGCATATTGGTGTGCCGCCGCGAAAATGAACCCCGCCAAATCCTTTCACGCCCTTTGCTGGCATGATAATGGCAGAAGTAATGAATCCGACGTATAATACGCTACGCTATGATCGGGTTGAAAATAAACTTCCTTTTTTCCGCAGTACCCGATCTTAATTGATTAAAACATGACGAATTATAATCCCGCAGCTCTACAAAAGGCTTTTGCATTGAACCAAATAAACAGGCTTTATTGTACGCAATCTTATTTGTGTGAGCGGTTAGAGGAAATCAATGATCATCTTGAATGTATTTATAAAGCACTAATTGTATGAATGACTACAAGGATCGGCTGTTAAACGTAAGTGTGCACGACAGGCTTGAAAAGCTGCCGATAAATACATGTGATAAATGATGAGATAAATGATGAAAGTAGAATGCACGACCTGAATCCTGAAACATAGTATAACAGACTAAATCGTATTTACGTGTTAAAGATTAAAAATAATTCTTTCTCTAATAGAGTAAATCAGCTATCATGGGTAAAATAAAATTTGCGTTTTTTTGATCACCCATGACCTGTATTTTAACTTACAGTTATTAACTTCCTAAAAACAAAACAATTTGTATGTCAGTTGGTTTTAGCTTTAGTACCATTTAAAACAAGGCACTATCCTAAAAGTCTTGTTGATCTTTAACAGGCAGGCGCGGAATTAAATCGGGCCCTAATCTGTTTCTATTTAAAAAGTAATTCAATTACCATCCTCTACTACGGTAATTTCCTTTTCTGACAATTATTCAAATTATTCAAAATGGTAAAGAACAATTATACCCGCTATTTTCGGGTGTTTAAAAATGATACCGTAGTAACAGAAATTTCTACAAATGATTTCCGGAGAATAAAGCTCAGGCCTGTAAAAGAGAACTGGCTCATCGGCGATACAACGGAGGTACTTGGCACTATAGCCGATGTGTCATATGCCCTACCTGTTAACAGCCCGTTATTTTACGGATACGCGACCCGTTCTAAAGCAATGGAAATGGCCAAGGCCGGTGCGCTCAGTTATATCGATAAGCTTATAGATGAAGGAACTCCCGGGGAAGAAACATTACTCCAGTACCGGCGCGATCATTACGAAGACCTGCATATCAATCTGGTGTACGATATGATCGAAAATGTAAAACGAACTGAAAGGGGCGAGGGTGAAATCATACCACAACATGTGCCTTTATGGTCTTAACAATAAACGCCGGTTCATCCAGCATCAAATTCGGACTCTACGAAGAGTGTAGTAGTCCCGAGAAAACATTTGGCGGCCAAATAAACAGGATAGGATTGCCCGGTTCAAGGCTTAGTTATACCAATTTTAAAACAAATCATAATGCCGATACTGCGTCAAAATCAATGGATTACGTTTCGGCAGTCACATTCCTGGTAAGCTGGCTTGAAAAACAGATCAATTTCAGCGAAATAAATGCTATCGGGCACCGTGTAGTGCAGGGTATGGCGCATACCAAACCTGCCATGATCAGTACGGAACTGCTGGATGAACTCAAACTTATTATTCCTTATGACCCCGATCATTTACCTGTTGAGATCGCACTGATAGAAGCATTCCAAAAATATCATCCGCGGATACCACAATACGCCTGCTTTGACACTGATTTTCATGCAGGCATGCCGCGGGTGGCCCAACTCCTGCCTGTGCCGCGCTGTTTTGATCAGCGCGGTATCCGTCGCTATGGATTTCACGGTCTGTCGTACAGCTATTTATTGCAGGAGCTGGAAAGCCAGGTTGGTAAACAGGCCCTTATGGTTCGCATAATCTTCGCCCACCTGGGTAATGGCGCCAGTGTCACCGCTGTTTATGATGGGAAAAGTATGGATACCAGTATGGGTTTCACTCCCGCGGGCGGTTTGCCCATGAGCACACGTTCGGGTGACCTCGATCCTGGAGTGGCCTGGCTCATGATTCAAACCGAAAATCTATCTGCTGAAAGGTTCAATCACCTTATTAATCACGAATCGGGAATGCTGGGTATCTCGCAGACAACCGGCGACATGAACGACCTGCTTAAGCAGCAACATAATGATATCCGGTCGGCAGAGGCTGTAGCATTGTTTTGTTACCAGGTAAAAAAATGGATCGGCGCTTATGCTGCTGTTCTAGGCGGTGTAGACATCCTTGTGTTTTCAGGCGGCATAGGCGAAAATTCTCCCGAAATAAGGGCGAGAATTTGTGATGGTCTTGAGTTTTTGGGTATAAGTCTGGATGCCTCGCGAAATGATGAAAATGAGCCCCTGATTTCTTTAAAAGAATGCAGGGTTATGGTAAAAGTCATATCCACCAATGAAGAGTTAATGATAGCACAGATCGTAAACAAAATGCTTATTCATAAACAACTATTAGAATCATAAAACATGAATATTACCGAAGATATAATCATAGAAGAGCGGACCTCGCTTACTGCGGAGATGTTGAATAAAATTAACGCCTATTGGCGCGCGGCTAACTACCTTTCGGTTGGTCAACTTTACCTTCGCGACAACCCCTTGTTAAAAGATCCGCTGAAATTAACGCACGTTAAAAACATGCTGCTGGGACATTGGGGCACAACACCCGGGCAAAATTTTATTTATACCCACCTCAATAATATCATCAAAAAATACGACTTGAACATGCTGTATATTTCCGGCCCCGGGCACGGTGGCCCGGCTGTGGTTGCCGGGACATACCTGGAAGGAACCTACAGTGAGGTTTATCCGGAAATTACACAAGACACAGAGGGTATGAAGAAGCTTTTTACGCAATTTTCATATCCGGGCGGCATCTCCAGCCATGCATCTCCTCAAACCCCGGGTTCTATACATGAGGGCGGCGAATTGGGTTATTCACTTAGCCACGCTTTTGGAGCGGCATTAGATAATCCTGATCTGATAATCGCTTGCGTGGTAGGTGATGGAGAGGCCGAGACCGGGCCATTAGCTACTGCCTGGCATTCCAATAAATTTCTGAACCCGCTGGGAGATGGTGCAGTTTTGCCTATCCTGCATCTTAACGGGTATAAAATCTCCAACCCGACAATTTTAGCCAGGATTTCGGGCGAAGAACTTGAACAGCTGTTTCGGGGATATGGTTATGTGCCCATTTTTGTGGAGGGTTCAGAACCAGAACTAATGCACCAGGCCATGGCGGCAGCTCTGGAACAAGCCATGCACCTGCTTAAACAGATAAAATACAATGCCTATGAGCATCCAAACAGCGTGCACTCTAAATGGCCAATGATCATATTAAGATCGCCAAAAGGATGGACTGGGCCGCAGGAAGTTGGCGGGCATAAGATAGAAGGCACATTCAGGTCGCACCAAATCCCGTTGTCGGTTTCGGCGGCAGATCCTGAAAGTCATCTTCAATTGCTGGAAAAATGGATGAAGAGCTATAAACCCGAAGAACTGTTTGATGAAAACGGCAGGTTGATGCCGGAACTGGCTGACCTTGCCCCTAAAGGCGACAGCCGGATGGGCTCCAATCCCCATACCAACGGTGGTTTATTGCTGAAACCCCTGCGGATGCCGGGGTTTATGAGTTATTCAGTGCCTGTTCCTGAACCTGGGGTAAAAGGTGAAGGCGATGTTCATGTAGCAGGGCGTTTCCTGCGCGATGTCATTAAACAGAATCCTGCTAATTTCCGGATCTTTGGCCCGGATGAAACAGTATCAAACAGGCTGGAGGCTGTTTTTGAAACAACCAATCGTCAATGGAATTCTGAAATTAAGGATGATGACGAATGCCTTGCCCCGATGGGCCGCGTCATGGAGATGCTAAGTGAGCACCAGTGCGAAGGCTGGCTGGAAGGTTACCTGCTTACAGGGAGACATGGCGTTTTTAATTGCTATGAGGCATTTATCCATATTGTGGATTCGATGTTTAACCAGCACGCTAAATGGTTAAAAACCACGCGGGAAATCCCATGGAGAACAAAAATAGCATCATTGAACATTCTGCTTACCTCAACGGTGTGGCGCCAGGACCATAACGGTTTTACCCACCAGGACCCCGGCTTTATTGATCATGTAGTCAATAAAAAATCGGAAATAGTACGGGTATATCTTCCGCCCGACGCCAATTGCCTGCTTTCTGTTATGGATCATTGTCTACGCAGTTATCATTATGTAAACGTGGTTATTGCCGGTAAGCATCCATCGCCACAGTGGCTTGATATGGACGAAGCTGTTGATCATTGTACGCGGGGTATAAGTATTTGGGACTGGGCCAGTAATGACCAGGATTGTGATCCCGATGTTGTAATGACATGTAGTGGCGATGTCCCTACATTGGAGACGCTGGCAGCAGTATCTATACTTAAAGAACATTTGCCCCAAATAAAGGTAAGGGTAGTAAATGTGGTTGACCTTTTAAAATTGGAAAGGCAGTCAGAGCATCCGCACGGTTTGAACGATCATGATTTTAATGAGCTTTTTACCACGGACAAGCCGGTTATTTTCGCCTTCCATGGTTACCCTTGGTTAATACACCGCTTAACTTACAACCGAACTAATAATCCTAATATTCATGTGCGTGGCTATAAAGAAGAGGGGACTATAACAACATCTTTTGATATGACTGTTTTGAATGAAATGGACAGGTTTCACCTGGTTATAGATGTGATAGACCGGCTGCCGCAAACCGGCAGTAAAGGGACTTACTTGAAACAAAAACTGCAGGATAAGTTAGTTGAACACAGACAGTACATAAATGCCCATGGGCAGGATATGCCAGAAATAACGAACTGGAAGTGGGCAGACTGAAGAAGTTATTAATTATATATTCGATATCCATTTAATAAGTATTAAATGGTAAACCCCAAGGTCATTAACAGCTGTGTCGCAGCTTATTACGCGAGCGAACGGGTCAAATTTTCCCGGATGTTTAGCCCGAACATAACTCGAATCATAAACTGTGCGGTTCGAAAACCGCACAGTCAGGGATCGTTAAAAGTGTTCTAATTCGCTTAAAACGCGCATTTGATCAATGAAGTGGTTCGAATTATGAACAATTAGGAGAACGCAAGATAAAAGATGGTCGCACGGTATAAGTACGGTCACTTTTAATTTCGGCCGTTAAATAAACATATATTTCCAGCCTAATAAAGTACATTTTGGGTTCGAGCTCTATGTCGTTTTTAAGAATATCTAAACCAAAAGCTGTTTGTTACTCCTTTGCTACTTTGACATCTAAAATTTTCTGATACTCAAACCACAATAAATTTCTGGATGGAATGTGAAAATTATTAAAACTAACTCAAAGACCTATATTCTACCGGCATATATCCAGCGCTTTTTGAATGCCTTGGTAAAATGATTAGATATTTAAAACCAAGCTCGCGAGCAACTTCGCTAATAGAACGGCTGGTATCCAGCACGCGTTCCTTGGCAATATCCATTACCTTGAGGCTGATATATTTAAAGGGTGATTTGCATGTTTCCTTTTTGACCACATCACCAAAATAATTGGGTGACAGATGCAGTTGATCGGCACTGTAATTAACTGCAGCAAGGCCGATGATGTGTGGTTTATCGCAACGAAAGTACTCGTTTAGTAAAGCTTCAAATTTGTCAATATTACTGTGCGTAAAGCAAAATATAAGAAAGAACTTGATATACTAGCGCACTCATCACGTAAATTGGCGCTATCTAAAATCAGAGAAAAAATCTCGTGCATCAATCTCAAGCACCTCAAATAAGATAAACAGATATTCTATGGAAAAATCGATAGTGCTATCCTCAATACCTGTCAGTAAGGCAATTTCAATAGCTGTGCGTTCCGACAATTGTTCCAAACTTAAGGCACGATATTTCCGCTCAAGCGCAATCTTTCGTCCGAATAGTTCCCGATGTGTCCTGGCTTTTGCTTTTTCATCCATAAGTGCGTCTTTATACGCTGCAAAAATACATTTACAACCTTAGGTTGTGAATAAAGATAAATATTTCTGTAAAGGTGAGCAAAGGATATCAAATAATGATGTCATCATACGATTGGAAGACCTGTTCGTTTGAAATAATTAGGAGCATTAAGAATGAGAAGACAAAAGCTACCGGCTTAACATCAAGAGAAGTGTGGGTCATAGCGAGGCTGGCTATTTATGATGACAGACACCGATGATCGTTCGATGGTTGTCATTGGTTTTGATTGTTTTTAAAACAGGCATAACATTAGCCGGGTTCCCTTGTTGTTTTATCGATGCAACACCCCAGCTACCTGAATTTTGACCCAGATAAGTATCCCTGGAAGCCGGATATTGATTACAGGAAATACCCTGAACGCTATCAGGTAGGTAAAGGTGAACAGGGCGTGTTGATCTGCGAACCTTACAAAAGCGAGATCGGGCATTATTGGCGTTTTAAAACAAAAGCGATCGCCGAGGAAAGCAGTGAGCGGATATTTAATTTGTTTAATAAATATTTAGCCTCCGGTGATTTTGTTGGTGCAGATATGGCGCGCAAATATTTGCAGATGGGTTACACACGTGCCCGTCGTTACGCGAATTATAAGGGCGGCAGGAAATATGACGGGCAACGGGACTACGCCTTGCTGGAGCGCGGCACCGGTAATCCCGAAAAGGCGGAGGCGGCTAAAGTATTTTATGCCAGATGGAAAGCAGCGGAGGCTAATGAAGTTTACGCCGCTATGAAAAAAGATTGGAAGCTTGCGAGGGGTTAAAAAGGAAAACTTACCGCAGAAGCTATGCGTTACATGCGGCAAACCGTTTCATTGGCGGAAAAAATGGGACAAAGTTTGGGAAGAAGTCAAATACTGTTCAGAGAAATGCAGACGGAACAAAACCCACTGATATTGACCCTTAGGTTGGATGAGGAAAGCCAGGCATTCTTTGATGAAATGCGGAAGAGGCATTTTCCACAGGAGCGTAATTTTCTTAAAGCACATTTGACTTTATTCCACCAGTTGCCGAGCGATTTGGTGACTGGGGAATATTTCAGGAGTTTGCAATACCGCACTTTTGAAATGAAAGTGGTTGGCTTACGTCAGCTCGGCGCGGGAGTTGCGTACCAAATTGATTCTACAGAATTGCAGGAGTTGCATAAACAAGTAAGCGTATATTTCCAGAAGGCATTAATTCCACAAGACCGTCAACCATTCAAGCCACACATTACTATACAAAATAAAGTGACACCGGCCGCATCCAAAGATTTGCTGAACGGGCTAAGCGCCCGTTTTAAACCGTTCAACGTTTATGCCACCGGACTGGATTTATGGGAGTACCTGGGAGGTCCGTGGCAGCACATTTTCGGATATGAATTTATATAATGAATTAGAAGCTGGAGTTTCGTTCTAATATAAATATTTTCAAACAATTTAAGAATAATGAAGTTTCTTCAATGAACAGATAATCTTGTAAAAAGAATGACAACGGCATCAGAAACTAATAGAATGGAAACGTCAGAATGCCAGGAATTTTGTGCAGATGAATTGAAAGACATCTATTGAACGGAAAAAAATCTGTCGAAGACCTTATCAAAAATGAAAATGATTACCACCAGACCGGAATCGGCTCAGGCATTTGAAAAACACATGGCAGAAAACGATGGCCATATTATCATTTTGAATGAAGTTTTTGGACTGCCCTATGAAAAGCCGGCCGATGAGAATTACGATGCGATGACAAGTATTCTGGAAGAAGCTAACGGAATCGTCCGAGAAACGGAAAAAGGTACGATGATCGGCGGCTTCGGATTGATACCGGAGGCGCAAAAGGTTGAGCATCCTGAGGTTGTTACTTACGGCAAGTTTCGCCGGTTGGCAACTGACATGGGCCGCGATCATGTAGCTGTATTGCTCCAAAAAACGTTGTACAATAAAACGCGACTGACCAAGCGCTGACTTTTTGTGCCGAGGGCTGGTAAACAGTCAAGCCGAAGTTGAATATTAAAATATATTGATCAGGATACCCCGATTCATTTCTCGGGATATTTTTTAACCGAAAATAATGGAAAAGAAAAATACGCCACCCAAAAAGGGTACTGAAGATGTTATTGATAAAAAGCTTGCGCCGCAGCCGGAAAACGCCAAAACGGAAAGCTTAAGGCCTCAGACGGCCGATGCTACAGGAGCGCAAATGACTACCAATACGGGCCTTGCCATTAATGACGATCAGAACTCCTTAAAGGCAGGAGATCGCGGGCCAACCCTGCTGGAAGATTTTATATTGCGGGAAAAGATCACCCATTTTGATCATGAGCGTATTCCGGAGCGCGTAGTCCATGCACGGGGATCAGGGGCGCATGGCATTTTTAAAGCCTATGGAAATGTATCGAACATTACTAAAGCCAAATTTTTACTGGAAACCGAAAGAGAAACTCCGGTATTCGTGCGGTTTTCAACAGTGGCGGGCTCGAAAGGCTCTACTGACCTTGCCAGGGACGTCCGGGGTTTCGCAGTGCGATTTTATACCGAGGAAGGGAACTTCGATCTGGTAGGTAACAACATGCCCGTATTTTTTATACAGGATGCTATGAAATTTCCTGATCTCATTCATGCCGTAAAGCCGGAACCTGATAATGAGATACCGCAAGCCGCTTCCGCTCACGACACTTTCTGGGATTTTATTTCACTTACACCGGAATCGGCGCATATGATCATGTGGGCGATGAGCGATCGTGCCATACCGCGAAGCCTCCGGATGATGGAAGGGTTCGGAGTACACACCTTCCGGTTCATCGACGAAGCAGGTAAGGCCTGTTTTGTCAAATTTCACTGGAAACCCTTATTAGGTGTTCATGCCGTCGCATGGGATGAGGCGCAGAACATTTCCGGTAAAGACCCCGATTTTCATCGCCGTGACCTTTGGGACGCCATCGAAAGTGGTGCATTTCCCGAATGGGAACTGGGTGTGCAGGTCATTCCGGAAGAAGATGAATTCAAATTCGATTTTGATCTCCTTGATCCGACTAAATTGGTTCCGGAAGAATTGGTGCCCGTTCAACGTATCGGTAAAATGACCTTGAACAGGAACCCGGACAACTTTTTTGCGGAAACTGAACAGGTAGCTTTTCACCTGGGACATATCGTGCCTGGGATAGATTTTAGTAATGACCCTTTATTGCAGGGCCGGCTATTCTCTTACACCGATACCCAGTTGAGCCGCCTCGGAGGACCTAACTTCCAGGAAATCCCGATCAATCGCCCGCTCAACGCTGTCCATAACAACCAGCGTGACGGGCACATGCGCCAAACAATAAATAAGGGAAAAACGAGCTATGGACCAAATTCATTAGGCAATAATGACCCGCAACAGGTAAAGGAAACTGATGGCGGGTTTGTGAGTTACCAGGAGCGGATCGAGGCCCGAAAGATCCGAGCAAGGAATAAAAGTTTCTTTGATCATTTTAGCCAGGCCACACTATTTTTTAACAGCCAGTCGCAACCGGAAAAGAACCACATTATCGACGCATTGACCTTTGAACTTGGTAAAGTAAAAACGGTCGCGATCCGCGAACGGATACTGGGTATGCTCCTGCAGATCGATGCGGGACTAGCCAAAATGGTGGCTGACGGTCTCGGCCTACAGGTGCCTGAAGTTCCTGTACTCAATCAAAATATACCGGCAGATGCCGACCCGGCGGATTATGCTTCTGTGAAAGGCAAAAGTTCGGTAACAAGCTCACCCGCCTTGAGTATGGCGGCTACCGTCAAAGATACGATCAAAAGCCGGAAGATCGCGATCCTGGCATCAGAAGGTGTAAACGCGAAAACGCTTAGCGCTGTCAAAGCGGCATTAGAAGCTGAAGGGGCGGTTGCAGAAATTATCGCTCCGAAGTTGGGTATCGTCAACGATGGCATTGAAGTCGACCAGAGTTTTCTTGGCGCTGCATCAGTATTGTTTGATGCAGTTTACGTAGCGGGAGGTAAGGGCTTGGACACTGAAGCCCATGCCTTGCATTTCATGAACGAAGCATTCAAGCACTGTAAACCCATTGCGTTTGAAGACGGAACAGAGACGACATTGGCGGCTACCAATTTTGCAGAAAAAGCAAAAGATGATCCGGGTGTCGTTAAAGGTCCCGATTTAATAAAGAACTTCGTCACTGCCATCCAGGGGCATAGGGTTTGGGAGCTTGAAAAATCAAGACTAATACCTGCCTGAGATGGATGTTAATAGTATATTGTGTTTTCAGGCATCCCGAAGCGGTGACCTGGATACCCTGAATCGCCTGCTTCAGGAGGGTGTCGCTGTGGACATTCGTGATGAGAAAGGTTATACGCCGCTGATCATCGCCTGTTACAATAACCAGTGGGATGCTGCAAAGCTGCTACTCGATTCTGGTGCGGACGTTAACTCCGGAGATGCCGGTGGTAACACTGCCCTGATGGGTGTATGTTTTAAAGGATTTCCGGTTATTGCCGAATTACTGATCCAATATGGTGCGGACCTTGATATTCAGCATGGAAATGGTGGTACAGCCCTGATGTTCGCCGCCATGTTCGGACGCAACGAAATGCTACGGTTATTAATAGCAAACGGCGCTGACCGGAGTTTAACGGACAACAGAGGGCTCAGCGCATTTGATCTGGCCGCACAGCAGGGAAATGAAAGTGGAATTGAAATTTTAGAAAGTCATTAAGGTCTTCATTTGTCCAAACAGCAACTGTATAAAAATTATTAAAAGCCCCGCGGAGCCCTCTGCGAGGCTTCTTGATAGAAATTATGAAACGAAGGAAAAACTTTTTCGAACGCTTTTCAGAATGGGCCACTAAAGCTACTGGTAGTTCTGCGGCATTTATCCTGGCCGTATCAGTAGTGGTCGTCTGGGCAGCCAGTGGTCCGGTCGCTAAGTATTCTCAAACCTGGCAGCTGATCATCAATACGGGAACAACAATCATCACTTTCCTGATGGTTTTTCTGATCCAAAAATCACAAAACAAAGATTCCAAAGCGATCCATTTGAAACTAAATGAACTAATTGCTTCCCATGAAGGCACCAGCAACCGGATGGTTGACATAGAAAATCTGACCGAAAGAGAACTCGATCAGCTACATAAGTTTTATGTGCAGATTTCTCAGCTGGCGGAAAAGGAGGGCGACCTGACCTGTACGCATTCAATTGATGCGGCCGAAGAAAATAATCGTAACAAGTCTGTAAGCCTTAAAAAAAGGCAGTCCTACATCAAACGAAAAAACTAAAAACGGCTGAAGTAAACGAATGGTTCATACCTGTTTGGTTTATCAAAGGTCCACTTTATCACAACTTGAATGTCTTTTTTCCAATGTACAAAAGCAGTTTTCAACAAGTAGCTATTCTCGGCGGGGGGCCTTCCGCACTGTTCATCTTCAAGCGTTTTGTAGCCTGTACACTACCAGAACTATCCATCACCATTTTCGAAAAAGATGACCGGCTCGGCTATGGTATGCCTTATGGTCAGAACGGGGCTGCGGATGAACATGTAACCAATGTTTCCGGCAACGAGATACCGGAATTGATGAGTGACCTGGCTGACTGGATCAAAAAAGTCCCTAAGGATACGTTGGACAAATACCATATAGACCCGGATAACTTCAATGATTATAAAGTTTTACCGCGTTTGCTTTTTGGACAGTACCTGAACGAACAGTTTAACCTCCTCCTCAAACAGGCTAGGGAAAACGGGATCGAGACCACGGTTTACTATAAAAGCAAAGTGGCTGATGTCATTGATGAACCAATAAAAAAAAACGTAAAGGTTTTGCTGGAGGACAAACGCAAGTTTGATTTTGACCGGGTCATCATATGTACGGGACATCTTTGGCCGGTCAGGAATGAAGGAAACGTCAGGGGGTGGTTCGATTCACCTTATCCACCCGCCAAGATCAGTATAAAAGCAGATCACGCTGTCGCCATACGTGGTTCTTCACTTACAGCCATCGATGCGATCCGGACTTTAGGCAGACATAACGGTACCTTTGAGAAAATAGACGGGAAGTTATGCTTCAGGGCAGATACCCCCAATTTCAAAATCGACATGTATTCCCGCAACGGTTTGTTGCCCGCGGTAAGGTTTCATTTGGAAGACTCACACTTGGGCAAAGAAACGGTGTTGCCCGTGGATGAGGTAAAAACGATACGGGACCAAAATGAAGGCTTTTTGCCTTTAGACTATGTTTTTGAAAAAAATTTTAAAGCCGGAATTTTAAAGCAGGACCCTGAATTTTATCAGCAGATCAAAGATATGGATATGGAAACCTTCGTGGACTGGATCATGGAACAGCGTGAGCAGGCTGACCCTTTTGAATTGTTGAAACAGGAGTACGCCGAGGCAGAACAGTCTATCAGGAAACGAGAGTCCGTTTACTGGAAAGAAATGCTTGCCATTCTGAGCTTTGCCATGAATTACCCCGCTAAATATTTTTCAGCAGAAGACTGGCTACGGTTGCAGAAAAAGTTAATGCCCCTGATTTCTGTTGTAATCGCATTTGTACCACAGAGCTCGGCTGAAACTTTACTGGCGATGCACCAGGCTGGGAAACTGGATCTTCACGCCGTAGGAGAAGATGGATCTTTCGAACCGGGCGAGGATGGGGGCGTAGTAATCGACGGCATCCATTATCAAACCTTTGTAGATTGCATCGGTCAACCTCATTTGAAATACGAAGAATTGCCTTATCCAAGCCTATTGAAAAACCGCACCCTCAGCCCGGCGCGTTTAAGGTTCAGAAATCCGGTAAGAGGCAGGGAACTAACAACAGTTGGTCAGCAAAAGGCAGTTAGCGATGATCAGGGTCATTATTACCTGACGGTGCCAGGTGTAAGTATCAATGACAGCTTTCAGGCAGTTGATGAGTTCAATGCATTGAACGAACGAATTTATATCATGGCCGTTCCTTTCATCGGAGGCTTTAACCCGGATTATTCCGGCCTGGACTTTTGTGAAGCGGCCTCTAAGGCTATTATTGACAGTTTATGAAATTATTTATGGTCTTACTGGGGGCTAAAAGCTCCGAAACGAAATGTCGAACAGCATGATTTCTTTTTTCAGCATAGCTGAAAAGCTTGGCGACCTCAAACAACAATTCATCGATTTCAGGCGGGATGCTGGTGATAGCTTGCATATCGAACGTGTTTTTTTATCAACCAGGGCAGCTATACTTCCGGAATACTGGAAGAACAGCATAACAAGGTATTGACGGTACAAGACGGCCGGCTGTCTGCGCTGAAAGCCAGTATGATCACCGGATTCTTCAAAAATGCGATCATAAAAAGATTAAAGGGGCAAAACGCCCATATCGATGAAAATACGGGATCGATGTAAACGACATTTACCGGATCGAAGATTTATCGTCACCGGACACAAAAGCCCACTGACATATTATTCGCTTGACCGTGGTTGAAAATGCCTATGCGGACGAAATATACCTCTGCTGTTTAAAGATGAATCAGCAAGATTAGCGCTTATTTATCCTCGTCACTCTCAGCCCTGGCGCTGGCTTCGGCTTCCAATAAATTGGTTTCAATAGGGTTTTTCGCAAGCAATTTGGCGAACCAGGAGAGATTTTCCGTCATAAATCGCAGACTTTTGTTCGTATAGAAGTAGCGTTCGCCTCCGGCTTCTACATAATCGTCTTCGCCGCCCGCCAGCCCTACCCAATAGGCGTTCGCATTTGGCGGGATCGTAAACCCTACCTCCTGCATGGACCATAATACCTGGGCCGCACAACTGTGCGCACCGTCTTCATTGCCTGTAACCAGGCATCCTGCCACTTTATTATAAGGCATGAACTGGCCGGTTTTTTCGTCGATCAGGTTTTTGTCACGAAACACCGCGTCCAGACGTTCAATAACTTTTTGGGCGGGAGAGGCGAGATGCCCCATCCATATAGGAGCGGCAATTACAAAAATGCTGCAGTCCCTGATCTTTTCAAGCAAGGCGGGCCATTCATCGCCGTCGCCTTCATCGGACGAGTTTCCAGTCAGCACATTATAGTCGTTCAGCCTGATGATTTCTGTTTCAAATCCTTTTTCCCTTAACTGACCAGCTGCTTTTTTGGCAAGTGCTTCGGTATTTGAGAATTTCGGCGCACGTTTAAGCGTACAATTGATAAATAATGCTTTCATTGATATTAAAAAAAAAGAGCCGCCATTCGGCAGCTCCTGAAATCTGATTTTTTTACTTCGAAGCGTCACGCAAAACCTTTACCTCGTCGTGAGCGGCGTTTACACCACTCTGCTGACGTCCAATGATCTCGCGGGCATTTGCACTCAGCTCCGGATCTTCCAGTGCATCACGGTACGCTTTTTTGATAGCATCTTCTCCTCGTTCCGCTTCTGATAAAATGCTTTCGCGCGTATTACCGCCAAATACGGACTTCACGTCTATCCATACACGGTGCAGGCTGCCCGAAACGCTTGTTCCGGTTTCCACTTCACCTCCTTCAGCACCAACCAATGTGGAAAGTTCCTGGCTGTTCTCGCGGCTTTGGGCTGCATATCGCTGAAAAATTTCTTTCAGGTCAACGTTTTCGTCTTTAATATCTGCTATCGCTTTCTCAAAACCGGCTATCCGGTCATTGTTGATCTCGATCAGTTCGTTAAGAACTGAAGTTGTTTTGGTTTCCATAGGTTTGATTTTAATTGAACATTTACTATCTGATACAACGTCCCGAGAGCTTGATGGTTTTAATTAAAATTAATTATAAAGAAATTATTTATGGTATGATAATCGCTAATTAATAATTATGAAAATCGTCAAGTTGATCCCTAAAGCAAAAACCGTTATTGAAAGTTCAGTTTCGAAGTTATTTATAGACAGTGACGCGACTATTTTTGCGGGCACACCACGTCAATTCTTAAAAAATAATCCCAAAGTATTTACACCCAATAATGGATTCATTGCCTGACTTAGTTTACCATGAAAAGAATTTCCACATCAACTATCCTATTAGTTTCAGTGACGGCTGGTACAGCCTGTTGGCTGATATTCGGTAGTATTTTAAAAAGAACGGTTAAAATACAAGTCAAAAAACTCACGGCTGGAATGATCAGTTATGACTCGGGTATTTCTATAGAATTAACACGTCTTTTAATGGACATGATTACAAGTTAAGGTTGGACAAGGAAACGTTTTGAGGATGGCAGGTTTTGCAGCGCAGCACCCGCTGTATTATTGAAATAAGCATAAACAGTTTTTCCCTCATTTATCCATTCCCGGGTACAGGTTGCATACTCGAAAAAAAAATCAACACCGTAATTGCCCTTGTATCGGCCCTGGCCCATGAAACCAAAGGTAAATCTAATTGTCCACCTTCAGTTCCGTTGGGAAGGCAGAAGCAGGCACATCCTGTAAAACGCTGCAAGCCTGGTACCTGTTTAATAATTCATATATATGGCCGTTATGCCACGAGGGGAGACGAAATTCGACCGCCAATGGCCAATCAGTACTTGTTAACATGCCCAGTAATTCATCTAACTGGGCTGACGCCCGGTAGTTCACACCGGGCGGAAACTTGATCAGTAAGGTCCCCTGTCTCTTCTTAGCAGGCGATATCGCGTTCATAAACTCTGTTAAGGCAGCTAAAGAAAACAGCAAGTTCTTTTGACGCGTGATCTCCTTCCATAATTTAAAAGAACCGAAAGCCAGGCGGAACTTCCTCAACCCACCTGTTGATAGTTTTCGCTCTCGGCAGTTTGTAAAAAGAACGGTTCACTTCCAGACTGTTCTTTAGCAGCGCGCAACAGCTCAGCCTCGCCAGGTCTGCATGAACTTAAGTAAAATCCCGCTTAGGTATGGATAATTGCAAACTACCCGCCCCACCATAAAAAAAAACATTTTTGCAACAAGCCGGGATACAGGATGTTTTGGTGAAAGGATGATTAGTAAATCAGAATTTCTATTGAATTGGGTGAAGAAAAAATATGGAGGAAAGATCATTCCCGTAAGTGATGTGCCCTATATTGATCACGTAATGGCGGTTGCCGAAATTGCAGCAAATTACGCGGTATTCGGTTATGAAGCGGGCCTGTGCCATGATATGCTCGAAGATCATATTTGTACCGATGTTGAATTGATCGATGCTTTGTCCTCCTGTGCCTACAGTTTAGCGGAAATAAATACTATTATGGTTTTAGTACTTGAATTGACTGATAAGTATACAAGTGGAGCTTTCCCTAAACTAAGCAAGAAAGAACGACGGCGAAAAGAGAACAAGCGACTGAGTAAGGTTAGCGCCACTGCACAAACCATCAAATATGCGGATCTATTATACAATATGGACTGGAAGCTGCGATATGAGCCTGAAAAAGCGAAACGTTACCTGAAGCGAAAAATCCGATTATTACAGCGTATGGATAAAGGCAGCACTGCTTTGCGGAAAAAAGCATTAGACCATGCGTATAGCTGCATATCATGCATGTAGCTATATTTAACGAATAGAGCGCCTGTAAAATGAATTGGTAAACCTGCGTTAGTGGCTGGTGGAGAAAAAGGATGAAGTTATTGCCGAAATCATCGCTGAGACGCTACGATTTATCACGTGTTCCAATGTTTGTCTAAAAACCCTTGGGGAACTACATATCATCACCGGGAATAAGTGCAAACTGTCTCAACCGATCTGGGCGTTCTTCCTGCATTTTTTAGAGGACTGGTTAAAGTATAATAGTGACGCACTTCATTGCGCGCTCTTAAGTCTTGAGCGCAATATACGGCCAGCAAAGGTTTTAAGAGATTTCTTATGAACACAGCAATCGGTCAGCGTTTTGTTAAAAGACTCGCTGGGGCTGTTCATTCAGGGAGACAAGCGAGACGCGTCTATTTTGATCCGTTGACCGGTGATTCTTTTTTGAATCCGCTGAACAAGGATTATATAACGTTGGCCGGCGCCGGAACAATGAACGCATTCATATCATTTTTCGTTCGTATATCTGGTCAAACCGAAACAGGCAATACTGCGGATCTTCAAAAAGATTAAATGATATCAAAGAGATTACAGCCGATACTTTTCAGGCCGGCAAAAACCAGTAGCGATTTTTCAGATTCATAAGTCCATATTATCGAATCACGCAGCAACAACCATGTTGAATAAGTTGCTGTAACTTGTTCTCATTGTAATAAAATATTGTCTTGCCGTAATAATTCCCCGATCTGTTCTTTTACAAGAATTGCGCTAAAAATATATTGGTATTCAAACATTTCACTGCTAATTTGTTTGTTTTTATGTTAATTGCTGAATATGTCTGGTATTAATAAGGTGTTTTTGATTGGTCATTTAGGTAAAGGTCCGGATTTACGTCATCTTGATAACGGCGACGCTGTCGCATCCATCCCTTTGGTTACCTCAGAAATGATTTGCAAAGGTGACCAGCAACAAGTGGTCACCGAATGGCATAATATTGTCATGTGGCGATCCATCGCAGAAAGTTCGGTACAACTGATAAAAGGGCAATTGGTGTATATCGAAGGTAAGCTCCGTACCCGTAATTTTACGGATCGATCTGGAATTAAAAGATATGTAACAGAAATTGCAGCAGACCATTTCGAAATACTGACCTGATCCTGACCTAAACTTTTTGGAACCAGGCTGTAATTTTTTTTGCAGACTGCACTACTGCCATTACTTTGCGGAATTTCTTATTATTAAAACAGGGTTACAATTTGTAACCCCCGTTTTATTCTAACAGCGCTTGTACCCACCCCATATATTAAGAGTTTAAATTTTGGTTTGCCAGCGCGCCTGTAATTGCGGACGTCGCTCGGACATTAAAAATTCGTTAGCGTGAAATAGCGCCGCCCATGTTCTCGCTGTAGGAGAGGTATTTAAATTATCAACTTCTAACCTCCCGGCGCATGAAAAGACAATAAGCCAACGCGAAACAGCAGGTCATACAGGCTAATAGCCCGCTGAACTGTGGCCATACGATTATCAGGCTTTGCGTAAAAGGTAGCGGGGATGGAATCGCCCCCGCCATTTGCTCCATTGTCAGCGGCCCCAGACTGCGTACCGATGGCATTAGTAAGGTTGTAACAGAATCAGTATATAGCTGGTTAGGTGATATCCGCAGAATATTCAATACCATATCGTTGTAACTGATCGCCTGCTCCTGCGTGAGCTGCGATGGGTCAGGTAGCAGCGATCTTAGGAGCAGGTTAACGATAATCTGGTAAAATATCGTAAAAAAAAGCCAAAGCCCTATTGCTGTGATCGCCGAAGTCGCAGCCTGTCTGAATATAATGGAAAGCATCATCGATAAACTCAGCCAGAAAGCGACATAGGTGATGGTGATGAAAACAAACCCTGCGATCCGAAACAATTCATCCGGCTCCATCCTTACGCCCGTTAAAATGAGGCCGGCACCGATCATCAGCAATGCAAGAACAATAAATAAGCTGCTTATGATAAGCAACGCGCTGCTAAATTTTGCGAGCAGCAGATTGTCCCGGTAAACCGGCTGGGCCATCAGCCGTATAAGCGTTCCGTTATTCTTTTCTGAATTAATCGCATCAAAGCCCAGGCCAATACCCAGCAATGGTGCTAAGAAGCTTAAAAAGATATGAAAAGGCGGGATCGAGTTATCTGTTACCGTCAGCAGTTTGAGATAAAGTAAATTGTGGTCCGGATCATGTGAATTTCCGGTAATCGGCTTGATGTTCGAAAGCGAGCTATACATGGCCGCAATAAATGTTAACACAATCAGCGCTATCAGAACGACGAAGCGCCAGCTGCGAATGTGGTCGGTTATTTCCTTGCTCAGCATCACGGCGAATGCACCTGCTTCAGACTGTTTTTTTGTAATCTCTTTTACTTGTGCCGGTTTCAAAATATTTTTGATAAATATCGTCAAGTTCATAATTCTTTTGATTTACACTGATAATGTTGCAATCATTTTCAACGAAGAAACGCACCAGGGCCGGAGTTATATTCCGGCTGCACCTGAACTCAATCGTGTTGCCTTGATAGGAAATGTCATCGATGGCCTCCCAGGCTTTCAGTATCGCTTCAAGCGGCCAGGGATGAGGTAAGTCGTTTTCCACGACAATCGAGGTCATGTAGCCGTTTTTGCCAAATAATTGCTGGGCTAAGCTTGCCTGGTTACCTTCTGCTAAAACCCGCCCCTCCACAAATATTCCGACCCGGTCACAGACCTGCTGGACATGATGTAAATGGTGCGAGGAAAGTAAAACCGTCAGGCCTTGTTCCCGGCTCAACTTTCTGATCAGTGCCAAAAAATCTTTTACGCCGGTAGGATCAATACCAAGAGTAGGCTCATCTAAGATGATCACCTCCGGGTCCTTTATGAGCAAATCGGCCAAACCCAGGCGCTGTTTCATCCCTCTGGAAAAGGTGGCGGTCTTTTTCATTCCCGCTTCAGCCAGTCCGACTACGTCAAGTACCCGTACTGCTTTGTCTTTAAGCTGCCGCTCAGGCAGGCCATTAAGCCTTCCGATATAAAGCAGGTTATCCAACGCCGTTATGTGATCATAAAAGCCGACGCTGTCAGGCATGTAGCCTACCTTCTTTTTTACTTTTATGGCATCACTCGTCGCGTCATATCCACAAACCGTAGCTGTTCCGCTTGTTGGTTCGGTTAGACCCAGCATCATGAGTATGCTGGTGGTTTTTCCAGCGCCATTGGGTCCAAGCAGTCCGAATATTTCTCCTTTATGGACTTGAAGGTTCAAATTATCGACCGCGAGGTGACGGCCATAACGTTTCGTTAGGGATCTTAGTTGTATAACAGGATCTTTCATGCGTACAGAAAATTATCTTCTTCCATATTTACGAATGAGGTAATAAACGATACCGACGGCAAGGAGAATAACGACCATACCTATCCAGCCAGCAAGAAGGGATGTTTTAACGGCCAGCCTGAAGGCCACCTGGGAATTTGTACTGCTATTGGAAGCCGTGAAAGTAGCAGCGTAGTCACCGGCAAGTGTCTTATCCGGGACCTTAAGGGTCAATATAACGTTCCGAGAATTTGACGGTTTTATGTCATTGATGTTGGAAGGCTCGAAAGTTGCCTCCCATCCAGCCGGCAATTGACTGGATAGGTTGATATTGTTCAGGGATAAGGTACCGGAATTTTTTACAACCAACTGAAGCTGTTTTTGGCTTCCTGATGTAACCTCTTCACTCAATCTTCCAGTCGGGGTAGTCAAGCTTAAGCTGTATGTACCTTTGACCACTGCTTCGAGCGTCAGAGCAATGGTATCTTTACCGGTTATGGCGTGAATTGGAATTTTATATTTCCCTGGTCTGGCCTCCGGCGATGCATTAACCTCAACTGAGATATCCTGTGATTTGCCGCGATCAATATTGATTGAAGTTACCTGGCTGCTTTCGACTTTAAAAGCGATGATCCAACCCGCCGGGAGATTGGTCTGTAAGTCATATACATGCGCCGCATCGGATCCGTTCCGCAACGTCGTGCTGTAACGAAAGGTTTCGTTAGTGGCCGCTTCAATGTTAATGAGCTTTGCACTGAAGCTGGAACCTGACTTGGACTGGGGCGGAGATTGCTGCGCCCGGACATGGACAAACGTAATGATTGATACAAAGACCAGGGTTGTCCGGCGTAATACGCTTAGTGGTGGTGTAGATAATCTGGATAACATAATTCAACGACTAAAATGATTAATAATAGCTTTCAAAAAATGCTGAAAAAAAAATTGGTTTAAGAGTTAAAAATTGACGGTCCAAATAAAAAAGCCTATTTAAAATCTTACAATAGTTTTAACATTTTTTAACAAAAAAATTGAATGAGGTTATGGTAGTTACCAATGACGAGCTACAGGGAATCAATTGGCATACGCTTACGATACTTAGAATAAGGTTCTCAAAATTGGATACGCATATAAGGCCTGGTACACTTTCATTATGCCCTGGACGCTACAGATGTAAATATTAATATGGGAAAATGCTGACAATGGGCCCTCTCTATGCCATTACCTTTGTCCTATGGCAGCAATTAATTATTCCATACTCGATCTGGCGACCGTCATAGAAGGACATACCATAGCAGACAGCTTTAACTATAGTGTGGCGAATGCGCAGCAGGCGGAAGCTTTGGGCTATACCCGTTACTGGTTCGCGGAGCATCATAATATGGCGAGCGTAGCCAGTTCGGCCACCAGTTTACTGATCGGACACGTGGCAGGTAAAACCGCAACTATTCGTGTCGGCTCAGGTGGTATTATGCTGCCCAACCATTCGCCGTTGGTAGTAGCTGAACAGTTCGGTACCCTGGAAACCTTATATCCCGGACGTATCGACCTCGGACTGGGCCGGGCACCGGGCAGTGACCAGGCAACAGCGCTGGCCATACGTGGCCAGAATATGAATGCGGCCTTTCATTTTCCGCAGGATGTAGCCTCAGTCCAGCATTATTTTGCCGGTGATCATACGAACGGCGTTAACGCCGTTCCGGGTGAGGGTTTAGATATCCCGATCTGGATACTCGGTTCCAGCCTGGACAGTGCAAAGCTGGCGGCCACAAGGGGACTCCCTTATGCCTTTGCCAGCCACTTTGCGCCGGCTTATTTTTTTCAGGCCATCGAACTTTACCGGAATATGTTTAAGCCATCACGGTATTTATCCAAGCCTTACGTCATCGCTTGCGTAAATGTGGTAGCCGCCGATACTGATGCGGACGCGGAATATCTGGCCACTTCATTACAGCAATTGTTTAAGGGAATTATTACCGCAGGAGGGGACTTTTGCCTCCTCCAGTGGAAAGTATGGACAGCATCTGGAGTGCTGCCGAGCGGGAAGCCGCCATGCAGATGTTAACTTATTCATTTTTTGGCAGCAAAGCCACGATTCAAGCCCAATTGAATGACTTCATCAGCCGTTCGGGCATCAATGAATTGATGGCTACTTCGCATATCTACGATCAAAGAGCCCGCCTGAGATCCTACCGTTTGCTTGCAGAAGCTTTAAATGCATAAATTAGCGTATGGAAGATTTAAAAAAACTCGAACGTATCGTCGAGGCGCGATTGAAACTCAAAGCGCGTTTCGAAGAGCAGATACAGTCTACGCCGTCGATGGCGGATGACCTGCCAAAAGGTTCAGGCAAACTCAATCGGCATGGCATGCCCACCATTCCGGTTGGCCAGACTGTTACAGTCAAATGGCCGGTTCTCGACCTGGGTTACCATCCCAATATTTCGCAGGAACGCTGGCGGCTGACCATTGATGGTGCCGTTGAGCACCCCGTGGTGTTGACCTGGAAGGATTTTCTGACCCTGCAGCAAACCAAAGATACTTCCGATTTTCATTGCGTCACCACCTGGTCGAAACTGGACATGCATTGGATAGGAGTTAGCCTACTCGACCTGGCCGCGCTGGTGCTTCCCAAAGCCGAAGCCACCCATTTGCTTTGCCACGGTTATGACACCTATACTACCAACATCGCACTGGAAGAAGCGCTCAAGCCGGATGTGCTTTTAGTTCACACCTTTAATGGCCAGCCGCTGCCCCTGGAGCATGGCGGCCCTTGCCGCATGATTACGCCGCAACTTTACGCGTGGAAAGGTGCCAAATGGATCAAACGCATTCAGTTCCTCACCGAAAATAAGTTAGGTTTCTGGGAAGAACGCGGCTATTCCAATACTGCATACCCCTGGCGCAATGACCGCTATGACGACTGATCAGAGCCCTGCCATTCGCTAATTCCGGCGTACCCGTCACCCTGCAAATGACATTGGTTTTGTTTTGGAGTTGCTCCCAGTTACTCAATGATCCTTTTCTGGAGGGCCTCTTTGATTCGTTTAATCCTTTTCATAGATATCAGAATCGTCTTCCAGCGTTGCAGGCAATAGCCGCATCATCCCTGTTGCTGTTCGATCAATTTAGAACAGCGGACAATTCTCGCAGTTATTCCGGGCTGTTCTGATTTAATTTTTTAAGGAGTTGTTGAAATCTCTGTAATTTTAGCTGTAACGGGTCTTGGTGTATTTGTTTTGCATGTGCTTTCAACAACACATCGGCAAGGCAGTTTGCACTAAATAAAAACTGTGTTTGCCCTTTTAATTGGAGTGTTCATGCTTCGTCCAAACCAGTTTAGATACATCATAACCCAAAGCCTGGGCGTGCTTAAGGTAGGCAGTTTGGGTTGCTGCAGGCATCGATTTTTCCCGGGACAGCAGCCATAAATAGTTCAGGTTATTGCCGGCCACCAAAGCGTAACGGTAATCCGGATCAATCGCGATGACATTATAACCGGCATAGAACGGACCGAAGAAAGATACTTTCAGGCGGCCTGTCCCTGCGTCCCTGACGGGTTTGGCTTTCCCAATACTTTCTTTCCATTTTTGTTGGACATAGTTGTAGCCTTTGTTATCTACCCTGATCGTCCCGTCATCGTTAAGCGAATAGCTGGCACTGACATCAGACAGGTTACGCTCGAACTTAAAATCCATCCGCGCGACTTCATACCAGGTACCGAGATAGCGTTGTTGGTCGAAAGGCCGCACGGCTCTAGCGCCCTTTGGAATGGTTACACAAGAATTCAATACTACTGCGGCAGCCGCCGCGGCCACACCAGCAGCGAGACCGATCTTCCAGGTTTTTTGTTTCATTGAAGTGTAACAGATGAAGCGCCAACATGTTTAGCTATCCGATGTGAACTATTTACCTCCAGCTTGTTAAACGACCTATCGGATAATACTAAAATGAGGCAGATGATGAATGAATTTTTCCGCGCTGTTATAACGACCCGGGGCACCAACCAAGTGGGTGACGCCTCGTCAAGAACTTTATCAACCATGGCTGTTCAGGATAAGTGTTATGCTATAGCGTTTTCAAAATAATCAGCCTTCCGGCAGCGCCGTGAGTGGCCGGGCAACTTTACGATATAAATTGACTTTTTCCATGTTTCTAAGTGATGTTAAATGATCAGCAAAACACAGATAGAGTGAAAATCATCGGACCTTTCTCAGCACACGAAGCCCGTCTGAAATTGTATTTATTCCAAGTAGTTTAATCCAGCTGAAAATATAAGCTGCTTCGTCGAAAAAAGTATTTTAACTTCTGCGTTTTTTGCCCTCTCAAAGATTAACAAGCCGGCTTGCGTTCCTTATGCCCGCTGCTATCGAAACGGTCCGATTTGCAACAGAGTATTTCGTTATATCGTTCCAGCAGACGAATGTATTTTTCCATCCAGTAATACTTAGCCTGGTTTCGGCTCTCACCGGGCAAAGGATCGGTATCCTGGATTTTCAATGCAGACGGCGCTTCCTCATTTACTAAAGGGGGAAATTCCCCAGAAAAGTCGTATTCAATTACAGCGCCGATTTTTATAATATCAGCCATATTAAGAATGGGGTTTTTAAACCAGTTGTACATGGTTTGCCGGCTAATTCCGATTTTTCTTGAAATTTCACTTAACCCCGTATGGCTCCGGCGTACGACCGATTCCACAATTTCACCACAATGGACTGTTCGGATATCTGCTGTGGTTAACGGAATTATAAGTCTGAGGGCTGCATCGCCCGTTAAAATGCCAATATTGTCCATATCGTGCTGAATTAGTAAGATGCCTTAAATTATGGTTTATAATTTTACAATTGAATTGTAACCATATAGCTTGATGAAGTAAAGGAAGTGGAATCTGTCTGAATTATGGGCTAATAAGGGTTACCATCGCAAGTTAGCAATTTTTCCTCATGCTCCTATTTACAGGGCACGAATGTATCATAGAATGTAAATAAGCTGAGAAATACGTACATGGTTTAAACCATGTGTAAAATCTTTTTCTTGTGGAATACTTTCAGTGATGCGGTAAAAAGGCGGGCGGGCGAAAAAGTATCACGGTTAGTGCGCACACGTGCTTAATTGCTTACTATGTTGCCAATACTTTTTGCAAAACTTACAACGGGCATGACAAAAATTACCATTGTTCTGGGCTGGGAAGCTGGTCAAGCGAATGAAAGTCAGCTGGTCTTGGAACGTTCCCAATAAATGCAAGGGGAGATTTTATTTAAATAAAGGTTAAATAATTTACGGAAAAGATAAAAACCAAGAATATTATGCGTACATTGTCAACTTATTAATTATCATAAAATGCAACAAGGAACAGTAAAATTTTTTAATGAAACAAAAGGGTTCGGATTTATCACACCTAGCAATGGTGGAAGCGAAATTTTTGTTCACTCTACAGGGCTGATTGACAACATTCGTGAAAATAGTATTGTCAGTTTTGATGTGGAAGAAGGTCGCAAAGGCCCCAACGCAGTAAATGTAAAAGTAGCTTAATTCACTATAACTTTATGTGAAGCACCTCTCTTAATAGAAAGGTGCTTTTTTATTGTTCAATTTAACAGTCACCCTCTTAATAATTTCGTACCAGGCATGGCTAATGGCACGTTTTTTAAACTCTCAAACGCATTTCCTTCCAATTTAGGCCACTTTTACAAAAGCCCTTCAAAATCCCTGGCTACCTGCGGTAAATAGCTTACAAACAAACAGATCGAAAAATCCATTTAATAAAACAACTTGTAGTCTATGTCGAACACTTCACCGTTTTATTAATAGTAAATCCTGTTGTTTGTTCCTTAAATTACCTTCGTGATTTTTTTTTATTATTTTACGAGGCTTTGGACATGGTTTTGTAATAACTGAACCATTAAGCTCGCAGCATATGTCAAAAAAAATTCTGGTCATTGACGACGATGAGGATATCCTCGAAATACTGAACATCGTGTTCCAGGAATCTGGGTACGATGTTGTCTTATCCAACACGGGCGAGGCTGCGGGATATATCCAGGTGATCCACCCGGATCTTATTTTGCTGGATGTAAATATTGTAGGGTCCGGAAAGTCGGGATCGGAGATTTGCCGGGAAATCAAATCTAATTACGAGACTGCAAGTCTGCCCGTGATGCTGGTTTCGGCAGAAACCGATCTTGACCTGATCGCTGCAGGTTGTGGCGCTAACGCTTTTGTCAGGAAACCATTTGACATCTACGAGTTATTGTTGCATGTTAAACAATACCTATCTTAGCAGAAAGATATTATAGCTATGATGGAAAAACAACCTGGTGGCCAGGCTCATAAAATCAGTTTGGCGAAAGAAGAACTGAAGTCGTTTTTTATTAGCCACCTCAATAAAATCTATGCAGCGAAAGCACATCTGGTTGCAAACCTTCCGGTAATCGCCGCTGAGGCCCATTTTAAGGATCTCCGGCATGCCATAACAGAAACGGTGGAGGACGTAGAAAAACAAATGGCAAGGATGGAACTGATTTTTGCTTTACTTGACAGCAGTATCGATCCTGGGAACTTCGGCGGATTAGCGGGTTTGGTAGATGATGCTTTTAAGGATATCAAACTGCACGCAAAAAAACACGAGTTACGCGATATGTCCATTTTGTTTTATTTGCACAATATTGAAAGCATGGAAATGGCATCATTTCAGATTCTTCAGATAGCGGCGGTCAAATTGAAAAATAACCAGATTAAACAGTTAATCCGGGAGAATTACGATGAAGCCAAAGCTGACAGGACGTTAATGCTGCTTATTGCTGCGAAGTACGTCACTTCAGTTGCATAGAAATTACTTGATTTCTGCTGTTTGAGGCTGTTTTTGTCTTTAAAAAAAGTCATACAAAAGGTTGCCTGATTTGATAATGATATTCATATGTACAAAAAAACAGATAGTAACGTAGAAAAAAAAGCCTCATTCGAGGCTTTTCTTCATAGGTAGATCGATATATGATGGTAAGGCGATCGGGCCTGTGAATGGTAAGAGCATGAACAAATTGTAATGTGCCTCATTATGAACAATTTTAGCGAACCATCAGTCTCGGCAAACAGGCAGGTAATGTTATTTTCTGCCGGCTCGGTTTCTTCATTGTTAATATAAATGATGCCTATGTTGTTCATCATGCCAATTCCGTGCCATACATCCTCATTGGCCTGATTCGTGGTAGTTGTAAGTTGTATTCGGCTGCTTACCTTAGAAATAAACACCGTTGCGCCGTTGTAGCAAACACAGAAGGCCCTTTCAAAAAGCCTGGTGGTCACCAGGCCCAGTCATCGTCATTCCGGCGAAACAAAATAAGTGCCGCAGCTATCAGCAGCAGGGTTAGCAACGTTTTGGTGATCATTATTCCTCCTGTAAGTTTTTTTGCCTGAATGTTTCCAATGCAATCAGCTTCATATTGTTACCCAGTTCTTCCAGCTTGCAGCATTTACTGCGGATCTTTTCCGGCAGGGCGTCAACAGTTTCGATGAGGTCGATATGGAAAGGGCAACGGTCGTCGATTGTTGGGTTGCCATCCAGGCTATCAAATAAATCGTAGGCTGATTGCCGGTCAAACCCCAGGTTAAATTCTCCGAAGGGTTCATAACTCCTGGGCGTTTTCAGGCTCATTAATAAATAAAACGATGATTCCATAATGACTAATTACGGCCCCGGTTTGGGGCCGTGTGGTTTTTTCGGTCAGTGGGCTTATTTAATTTCAATCTGTCGGCGTACGATTTTAGCTTCCTCTCGTTTGGCGATATCGATCTTCAGCACGCCATCCGTATATGACGCTTCGATGCTTTCCGCGTTTGCACTATCCGGAAGTGTGAATGAGCGAACCCATGAACTGTAGCTGTATTCGCGTTTGCTATAGTTCTTTTGATTGCTGTTGCGCTCGCTCTGCTGCTCCACCGAAACGTTCAGTACGTTGCGGTCAAGATTCAATTTGAAATCATCCTTTCGCAGCCCTGGCGCAGCCAGTTCCACGTGGTAATGGTCTTCAGTTTCACTGATGTTGGCCGCAGGCACACGACTGGTCAGGCGGTCGTTGAAGAAATTGTCATTAAAAAAAGAATCGAATACATCATTAAAGCCTGGCATTAATGAACCACTGTTTTTAACTGGATTAAATTTAACCAATGTCATAGGTTTTTTCCTCCTTAATAAATTAATGATTTGAAACTTATAATGTTAATTAAACTGGTCATGGGAGATCAAGCCGTATGCCAATTACGAAAACCGCGTTCGATGCTGCGAAAATTTCAGCTTTGATGAAAAATTTACAGCATCCCAATGTCAAAATTTCGCTGCGCTGATATTTTTGACGGAAAACTGTGTTTGAATGACGCAGGGCATGGACCGACTACGATCCGGTAAGGGACCACTTTAGATAAAGCATTGGCGTCATTTAATATGCTCGTCCGCTAAGCGTTCGAAAGGATGGCTTGTTTAGCATCCTGGCTTCATCAGACAGGCTCAGTGTCCCATAGTCTTTGCGGTGGGACTCAGTGCTGTTTCTTTTGGATGTTCTGCAACGTTGGCGCTGATTAAAATTGACAGCCTTTCCTTGATATGTTTTTGGCAGATCGTATGCTAAGCTGTTGTTATCAAAGAAAGTTTGCCACATTAAAGATCTGAATTCCCCAATGAATTTACTTTACTTGTTGGCTGATCAAGGAATCAATTTGTTTCGTAAGACATTCAAGATCGAATGGTTTGGCGACAAACGCATCCCAGCCGTAGTGTCCCAAAGAGTCGATAACCCGCTGGTGGGCTGATAGCATGATGACTGGGATATGTCCCGTTGTACGATGTTTCTTAAGCTGGGCGCAATATTCACCGCCGTTTATACCTCCTAACAGATAATCGAGCAAAACCAGGTCTGGTTGGTGTGCTTCGGTCAGGGCGATAATGTCGGTGACCGTGTCGTAAGCAGCTACTTCATAGCCGGCAGTGGTGAACCATTCGCTCAGGATTTCTAATATATCCTGATTGTCTTCCAAAATTAATATTTTTTTAAGTGTTTCGTTGAGTGCTTTATTCATTTAGTAACCACATTCGCGTTTGGAAAGCTATAACAATAAGCCGTAGGGTTTGTTTAAAAATCCAGATTGCCAAACCATTTTGTGGTGCAGGTGTTAAATTGGTCGGAATTATTCATCGGAATACTCCCATGTGTTGTATTATAAGGCAAAATTCTTTTCTTTCCGGGAAATTAATATTTTAGCCCTGCATCTGCTGAACCTGGTATATTAATCATGATGTCGGCCTGTGTGTGCTTAATTGCGATACAATTACAGGTAAGTGCCGGTTAAAAACGATATGCTTGATGGCTAAGAAGACAACTTACGATTCGGAATTTTGCGGCAGTCTGCCCCTGAACTACATCAATGTGATTCAATCTTACGGTTACCTGCTTGTCCTTGATCAGGTCAGTTTCCACATTCTCCAGCTCAGTGAAAATTGTACCGATTTGTTTCAGGAAGATTTTCATGAAATTACGGGTAAGGAATTGGGAAAGTTTGCTGATGTGGAACAATTAAAGGATTTGCAGCGACGCTTTGCCGGGCGTTCTAAAGAAAAAATCCCCCTGACGCTGAGCATCTCCGGCCGGCGGCTGTTGGCGCTCGCCCATTTCAAAGACGCTCTTATCATACTGGAGATCGAAGGCGCTGACCAGCCGGTTGAACGCTCTTTCACCAATGTTTATGAGGAAGTAAAATATGCCATGGCGGCTATCGAAGCTGCAGAGACGATAGAAGATGCCAGCCGGACAGCCGTCCATGAACTACGAAAAATAACCGGGTTTGACGGGGTAATGATGTACCGATTTGATGAAGATTGGAACGGAACGGTTATCGCAGAGGAGAAAGAAGGAGACCTTGAACATTATCTGGGGCATACTTTCCCCGCGTCGGATGTGCCTAAACAGGCGCGCGAGCTATATCTGAAAAATTCTTACCGGTTGATTCCCGACAGGGAATATCTGCCGGTACGGCTTTACCCCGTGATTAATCCGGTTACCAACGCTTTTATCGATCTTTCCGACTGCAATCTGCGCGGGGTAGCCGCCGTGCACCTGGAGTATTTGAAAAATATGAACGTGGATGCATCCATGTCCATACGCGTCATATACAATAATACGCTCTGGGGGCTGATCGCTTGCCATCACCAGACACCGCATTATTTAAATTTTGAGTTGTGTTCGGTATGTGAGTTGGTCTCTTCTGTGATTTCCAACCGCATAGCCGCAATCTTAAATAAGGATGTTTTCGAGCGGGAACGCGAACTGCAAAGGCAGCAAACCGGTTTGATAGCCCAGGTTTACGCAGCACAAGACGTGCTTGCCGGATTGATGCCTGAACAAGGCATCAATTTCATGGCCGCATTCCGGGCGACCGGAGCAATTGCCGTTTATCAGGGTATTTATCATGTTACAGGCGATGTTCCTGAAAAGGACACAGTTGAAAATTTATTGCTTTGGCTCCAAAACAAAAATACGGATGGTGTTTTTAGTACCGATCGACTGCCGGAGCTTTTTGACGAAATCGTCCCTTTTACAGCCATTGCCAGTGGCTTAATGGCGATCCCGATTGATAAAGAGCGCGGTGAATACCTGCTCGCATTCCGTCCTGAAGTGGTGCAAACGATCAACTGGGGCGGCAATCCGGGGAAAACGATCAATTTTGATCCTGACGGTACCAAGTACCATCCGAGAGCCTCCTTTAAAATATGGAAGGAACAAGTTTACCAAACTGCCGAGGCCTGGAATAAACAGGAATTGGATACGGCGGAAAACCTTCGCACATTTATTTATGAGTTCAAAACAAAACAAGCTAATTATAATTAACGCGTGGCCAGGCAGACCTTAACATTTTCTGAAGGAAGAGCAAACGACCGCTATATCGTGGCCATTGGGGCATCAGCAGGCGGCCTTGAAGCGATTCACGAATTTTTTGACCACATGCCTGACAATTCGGGGTTCACTTTTGTAGTTATTCAGCATTTGTCCCCGGATTACAAAAGCCTGCTCGCTGAATTGGTGTCCAAGCATACGCGCATGAAGGTTGTGGAAGCGGCTAATGACGAGAAGCTGCAGCGGAACTGTGTTTACATTATGCCGACAAAAAAATTGATGACCATTAAAGGAAATCAGTTGAAACTGGTGGATAAAGTAAAAGATAAGACACCCAACACCGCGATAGATACCTTCTTTTTCAGCCTGGCCAAAGAAAAGCGCGACAAAGCGGTTGCAATCATTCTTTCGGGCACGGGCACCGATGGGACCAAAGGTATAGAAGCAGTTAAAGAAGCTGGAGGCATGGTCATGGTACAGGAACCTGCATCGGCGAAATTTGACGGCATGCCCAACAGCGCTATTACTTCCGGCAACGCCGATTTTATTTTGCCGCCAGCTAAAATGCATCTGGAACTGCACCACTTCGTGCAGCAAAAATTTGCGCCCGAACTGGCACCGGATCAGTTGGACGACAACCTGATGAACGAATTGTTTCAGTTAGTTAGCCAGAACAGCGACCAGGATTTTAATTTATATAAAACGCCGACCATCCTCCGCCGAATCGCCCGGCGTATGGCTGCGGTGGAAGTCTCAAATATCAGGGACTACGTGGCGCTTCTTCACCAGGATGCTGGGGAAGTAACCTTACTTGCCAAAGATTTCCTGATTGGGGTCACCAAATTTTTTCGTGATAAAGCGGCATTCGAAGTATTGGCCAAAGACATTATCCCGGAACTGATCCGTCAAAAGCAGGAAGATGATTTGCTTAAAGTCTGGGTTTGTGCCTGCAGCACCGGGGAGGAGGCTTACTCTGTCGCGGTGTTGATCAACGATTGTTTAATGCAGGCCGGTAAGAACCTGGAGGTAAAGATTTTTGCGACCGACGTAGATGAGAAAAGCATCGAGATCGCCGGGAGGAATATTTATCCGCTGACAGTGGCTAAAGAAATACCTCCAGCCTTACTCAAAAAATATTTTGTAAAAGACCGCAAAGGCTATTCTGTTATTCCTTCTATCCGTAAACAGATCGTGTTCGCGCGGCACAATGTGATTAAGTCGCCGCCCTTCATTAAAAACGACCTGGTGACCTGTCGCAATATGTTGATCTATATGAATAGCCTCCTGCAACAAAAAGTGGTGGCTACGTTTCATTATGCACTTAATAATGGTGGTTTTTTGTTCCTGGGCTCCAGCGAGAATGCAGCCAGTATAAAGGAAGGAATAACCGAGATCAGCAGCAAATGGAAGGTCTATCAGAAATCGGGGACGATCAGTTACGGCCTGCATCATACCTACACGGCAGCTACGCCATCGTTGAAAGTACCGGAGAAAAAAGTGGCCAAACTTGTTTCGCAAGTAAAAACCATAGAACACGATTTCCTGGAGCTGGTCACCGAAGAATTTGATGCCGTTGCTATTTTTATTGACAAAAGCTTCACGGTCAGGGATACTATAGGTAATTACCGCAGGTACCTGAATTTACCTGAGAAAAAGCTGGACCTGAATATCCTCAACCTGGTAGGCCGCGATGTGGCGCTGTTATTGAATACCGCCATCCGCCGGGCATGGAAGGAGAATAAAAAGACTTATTTAAATAAAATCCGTGTTAAAAGGGAATCAGAGGAAATGTTCCTGCAGATCACTGTAAAACCTCCCGTGGACAATGGCTCCGACGCTCGCACCTTATTGATGTTCACGGAAACGCAGGCCGAGCCCGGAACAAAAGAAGGCATCGCTCTGCCGGTCATGGGAACAGCGCAACAGCAAGAGCATATTCTCGAAGTGGAAGCCGAACTGAACGAAACCCGCGCCAATCTGCAAATGGCGATGGAGGAGATGGAAACCACCAATGAGGAGCTGCAATCCAGCAATGAAGAATTGCTGTCGGCAAATGAAGAACTGCAATCAGGTAATGAAGAGCTGCAAAGCCTGAACGAGGAACTACATACACTGAACACCGAACATCAAGTCAAGATTCGCGAATTGGTTGAACTGAACGATGACCTGGACAACTATTTTAAGAGCACTGACATCGGCCAGATCTTTATCGACGCCGGCATGCGAATCCGTAAATTCAATCCGGCGGCCGTGAAGATCGTTAACCTGATCGACGCTGATGTAGGGCGACCGATCAGCCATATTTCCAGTAACATTCAATACGACCAGCTGGTGAATGATATCCATACGGTATTGTCAAATGAACGGGTAGTAGAAAAAGAAATCAGGGTAAAAGATGGTAAAAACTACCTGATGCGCATAATGCCTTACATCCGGAAAGATAGACAGCGGGATGGGGTGGTGATCACCTTTATTGATATTTCGGTGGTAACGGAGCTGAATAATATAATTTCCGGCGTATTCAATGCCAGCTCGGCTGCGATCCTCGCTTTCAAGGGAGAACGCAACCACAACGGCAAGATCACTGATTTCAAATGTATCGCTTATAACAGCGCTGCATTAGCTTTGTCGGAAAAGCAGGCGGAGCAGATGGATGAACAACCTTCTGTCAAGGCTTTCGCTGATCTGTATCAAACCATTACTTTTGAACAGTTTGCCAAGGTAGCGGAGGGCGGAAAGCCATTGCAAACCGAGCTTCAGACTGTTAACAATCAGTGGTATCAGGTTGTTACAGCTAAAATGGACGATGGCTTCGTGATTAGTCTGACGGATATAACCGACAGGCGCAATGCGGAACAAAAACTACGCAGGAATTATCACGAACTGATTACAGCCCGCGAGGGCCTGAAAACCTTAAACAATCAGTTGGAGGACCGGGTTTTTGAGCGTACACGCAAACTTACAGAAAGCGAAGAACGTTTCAACCTGGTTGCTAAGGCCACCAATGACACGATCTGGGACTGGAACCTGATCAATAATACCATGTGGCGCAGTGAAAACTTCACGCTCATGTTTGGCTATAAGCGCGACGACGAAACTAACAGTATCGGTTTCTGGTTCGATAAGATTCATCCCGATGACCGGCAGCGGGTGCAGGATGGCGTTTATAGGGCCATTAATCACCATGAAAAAAACTGGTCAGCAGAATATCGTTTCCTGAAAGCTGACGATACGTATGCTTATATACTTGACCGGGGGAGTATACTCGAAGATGAATTTCGTACACCTTATCGGCTGGTGGGATCAATCATTGATATCACCAAACAAAAAGAAACCGAAAATAACCTCATCAGAGCCCAGGCAGCGACGGAAGAACTAATGCGTAAAAAGGATGAGTTTATGAGCGTTGCGAGCCACGAATTGAAAACTCCGGTTACCAGTCTGAAAGGTTCGTTGCAAATTCTACAGCGCATGGCTGCCGGAATGGATAAGAAAGATCCAATGGTATCTTTCATCGACAAAGCTGAAAAACAAACCGGTAAACTTACGGTCTTGCTGGATGATCTGCTGGACGTAACCAAGATTCAGGAAGGCAAGCTGCAATTGAACTACGAGCGTTTTGATGCGATAGCTATGGTGCGTGAGAGTATTGAGGAGGTTCGGGCACAGGGTGGTGCCCATAACTTGGTGTTTGAATACGCGGAGAGGGCCGAGATTACTGCCGACCGGGCCCGCCTGGAACAGGTGATCAATAATTTTCTGACCAATGCCATCAAATATTCGCCCAATAATGATCGGGTTGAAATTCGATGCGGAATAGCCGGTGGGCAATTCTGCGTAAAGGTCAAAGATTTCGGAATAGGTATACCTGAGAATAAACGTGAATTTCTGTTTGACCGCTTTTATCGTGTGCAGGAATCATCCACGCACTTTGCGGGTTTAGGACTCGGATTGTACATTTGTTCAGAAATCGTCAGGCGGCATCACGGTAAGATAGGAGTAGAAAGTCAGGAGGGGAAAGGCTCAACGTTCTGGTTTAGTGTCCCCGTTCAAATTTAATAGTTCAGCTGTTTATAAAACCGGAGTTATTATTACCGGTTTGCATCCCGGAATATTATGTCTTCAGATAGGGCTCGGCTCGCTGATCAAAAGCAGGGGCCTGTTCAGGAATAATAAGATGACTTCGATGTAAACGCTATCGTTTGAGACTTCCCGGGCAGAAAAGGACGCCATGGCATTTTCGCTCTGACTTCGAACGGCCTAAATTTGGATGAACAAGTGTTTTGCGTGAACGATACAGACAAAGTATGCTGTCGGCTTGCCTGCCGCAGGATAAACAGGTCTCATGACGGCCTATACGAACCTGTGTTATTATAGCTAATTCTTAGTCGCCGGGACAATGTGGGCAGCAAGTTGGGCTTGAGGAATTTGTGGCGGGATTTAACAGCGGTGTCGCTGGCTGATCAATAATGATAAACCAGAGAGCGGGCGGAGATTTTGGAGAGCCGGTTGACCTGAAAGTTTGTTCGGAAAAAAGTACAGAAACAAGGGAAACCGTCCGTCTCGATCCTGTATAAAGATATGGCATGATATTATATGTCTGAATAGCGATCCAATGATCACGCGAATTTTTTACAGTTTACTTTGGCTATTCGAAAACACTTACCCCAGTTACTACTGATCTTCGGCCTCTCTATTCTGCTCGGCTTTGAGGGGTTTTTCAGTTACCGGTTACACGACCTATCGGCCAGGCAGGAAATGATCAAGCTGGATCATTCCACCGTCAACAATATTTCTTATGGCTTATTGTCCGTTGATCAATGGCGGGACGAGGTCTCGGGTATTGTCAACCGTCAGGTGAAACATTTCAAACTGACACCCAAACAAAAACAGGAATTACAAGCGGAGGTGGAATCGGTGCTTTACGCGCTCATCAACAAGGCCGAAGCAATGGTCGAAAAGAAACCCCAAAGCCTGGCCGGAAAGATCCGCAAACTGGCCATTAAGACTTTTGTCAAAACCGATAAGATCAAGGCGCAGGTTCCGGATTTCGCCAGGAAGATCATCGTCAAGGCTGACAACCCGAATCAAAAGAATAAGCTGAGCAACCTGGCGATGGGTAAATTTACCCAGCTGCAGCACACTGAAAGCATAGACAGTACTTTGCGGGTTAATCACGCCCTCTTTGACCGGATGTACCGCAAATACCAGGTTCATTCCAAAGAACAATTAAATGAAAAACTGGACCGGATGCTGGAAGAGATCCGTGTGGCTATGTATCATTACTGCTTCCTGATGCTCGGCTGTATCCTCGCTGTATTGGCTTTATGGTGGGTTTTGCGCAAGCGAACCGAACTGCATGGGACGCTGTTCATCCTGTCGTTGTTATTCGCTTTTGTATTACTGGCGGCGGGATTGAGCGCTTCGATGATCGAGGTGGACTGCCGGATCAAAACGCTGGATTTTATGCTGCTGGGTGAACACGTTTCCTTTAAAGACCAGGTCCTTTTTTATGAGAGTAAAAGCATTCTGGGCGTGGTAGAGGTCTTAATAAAACAACCCGCTGCCGATTCTATCGCGGTCGGTGTACTGATACTTTGCTTCAGTATCCTTTTTCCGGTTATGAAGCTTACATCTACAGGTATTCATTTATTGAGCAAGCGAAAAATAGCGGAAAATAAGGTGATCAAATACTTCGCTTTCCAGTCGGGAAAATGGAGTATGGCCGACGTGATCGTGATCGCCATATTGATGACCTATATCGGTTTGAACGGTCTTTTGGACAAACAGCTCGCGATGCTGAATATCCGCGGTCAGAACCTGACGCTGATCACTACCAATAACACGGCTTTGCAGCCCGGCTATATTATCTTTATCAGTTTCGTCTTGTACGGGCTGATCCTATCTACCATCCTGAAATACATTACCCCTCATGACAGCCATTAAAAAGAAATATACCATTTTAAATGTCATCCTGCTTGCCGGGCTTGGTGTGTTGCTGAGCGGGGCCGCTTATTCAGGTTACCGGCTGGCTAGTATTTCCACCGAACGCGAGCAGGTTAAAGAGGATTACAGCCTGTCCAACAGTGTGACCTTCGGTTTATTCTCCATCGACCAGTGGCGTGACCGGATCACCGATGTGCTGAGCAACCAGATACAGGATTATCATATCACGAAAACTCAGCAAAAAGATCTCCTGCTGATGGTTGAAAAGGAAATGCATGAACTGGTGAGTAAAACGGTAGCCGAGATCAACCAGCCGCAGAAAGGACTGGGCGGCAAGTTGAAAAAACTGGCTTTTAATACATTGGTGGACTCTGCCGAACTACAGGCCCAGGTCAGGCCTTTTGCCAAAACCATTGTGGCCAAAATCAGCAGCCCGGAGAGCGAAAAACGCCTGAAAAACATTGCCGGAAGCAAGGTAGACCAGTTGACGAGCCAGATCTATGACAGTGTGAGTGTGGCCAATTACACAGTCACCAAATATGTCTATAAAAAATACAAGGTGTCTGATCCGGTCACGTTTAACCAGCGTATTGATCAAAGGCTCGCTGTCCTGAAAATACAACTCATCCAATACGTTTGCGTGATGCTGGGCTGCGTACTGGCGGCCCTGGTATTGTGGTTTACCCTGCGCAAGCAGGTGCACCTGCAAACACCCTTATTCATTTTCGCATTATTGTTCGCGTTCGTGATGCTCGTTACCGGCAGCCTGTTACCGGTCATCGAGGTGGATGCGCGTATCCAGTCGCTGGATCTGGAATTGCTGAACGGTAAAGTGGAATTTAAGAACCAGGTACTTTTTTACCAGAGCAAAAGTATTTTAGGGATCGTTGAAACCCTCATCGCGCAATCCAAACCCGATGCCATTTTGGTTGGGGCGCTCATTTTGCTGTTCATACTGATCCTGCCCTTATTGCGCCTGATCGCCAAATGCATATACGTACTTAGCCCCAAAAAGACAGGCCGTAAGGGCATCGTCCGCTACCTGACCTTCGAACTGGGTAAATGGGACATGTCCGATGTGATGATCGTCGGTATGCTGATGACCTATATCGGTCTGAACGGCATCCTGAAAAGCCAGCTGTTCGGCTTGAATATCCACAGCGCATTGTTAAACGTGGTCACGGCGAACGGTACCTCATTGCAGCCGGGCTATTTTATATTCGCAGGCTATGTGTTGTTCGCCGCCCTGCTTTCTTATATTTTAAAACAGGTTTCACCCCATGACGGGATTTGAAAGCTTCGCATAACATACAGCGCCGAACATTTCAGAATGGCGGTCAGCCTCGGTTCCCACACCAGATGAGTTTATATATAGGTGAAAGCTCATCAGCAGTTCTATTTTTTGTTTATTAGTCTTATGGAGGCACCAGCTTATCAGTTAGCATCGGCCTGTTTATACGCCATGTGCAGCTCGCTTCTTTAGACACAGAAGTCATTTAGCCGGGATCGCTGGTCAAGTTTGAGGATACGCTGGCACGATCGCAATCTCGGAAACCAACGCATCACAGGTTACTAATATCAGGAGGTTCAGCTAATGGCGGTTATGCGAACGCTGAAAAAAGTATTCAGATTTTTCGCTCTTCACCGACCTTTTTAATGACAGGATTGTATCTGCGGTGTTTACGCTCAGAAGTTCATTGTTCAGGTGTAATTTCCGCTGCTATCTTTTTAAGGTCTTCCTTATTAATTATGGTCTTCTTTTCGTAGTGTTCCAAATGAAAGTTTTCCAGCTTTTGTAAAAGATATTGTAACGTGAATTTCTCACTGATAGTTAATCTGCCGGTGATGATCGTACCCACATAGCTGGTATGTTCGAATATCTGAAATAATAGTATTTTCCCCTTATCCGTAATGGCAATATGTTTACTTCTTTTATCCTTTTCATCGTCCCATTGTCTTACCAAACCGTGGGCGATCAAACGTCTGAGCACCTCCGTACCCGATGTTTTTTCCTGTAGATTATAGCTGATCAGTTCACTTTTTGACAAGTGGGTATGCGTTAAAAGGATCGCAAGGGCGGTAAAATCCTCGGCGGTTTGCAGGGGCGTGCCTTCCAGTGCTTTTTTTATATAAGATTTCGCGTAGCGGCTCATGAAGACAAATAGGCGTCCGATATTATTATCGAGTTGATAGGCGATGTCCAAAGCGGCGTTGTCGTTGTCGCCAAACCTGACCTCACTGCTATGATTGCGGCCGGAGGGCCCAGCAACTTTATTCAGCAGAAAACCTGTAAAATCCTGTATCGATGCTTCCCGTCCCTGGTTCTCTTCTTCCATTTCGGCCACAAGATTGATCAGTTGATGAATAAGTTGGTATGATTTCATGCGTCGGTAAATTTAAGCGTATCAGTTCATAGTTCAAATTTAGCCTCTTTTAATGAGTTCCGGTTTTTGTGTTTTGAACGCAGCGTATGCTGTTCGGTAATTTTTTTTTGCGTCACCATGCGGTTTGAGGCTTTTAAGCAGGTTGAGTGTTTTGATCAGCTTGAGTTTGTATAGGGGCAGTTCAGGTGCATTGATGGCAAGCATGTCTGCTACCTCTTTACCGAGGAGGTATCGCATTAAACCCAATATGTCATTGGCCGTAGCGCTGCTTTTATTAACCGAGAGAATATGATTGGTCAGGGATTGTGCCAATTCCCGTCCATGGACGGAAACAGAGAATTGCCTTCGTTTAATTATAATATTCAATTGCTGAGCCATTTTGGAATTTTCAGGGATCAGGTCTTCATCTAATCCGGACAAGTAACCTACCACTGCCCAGATATGCATAAACGCTACCTGATCTTCCTGGCTTACGCTGTAACCGAGCATTCGTAACCCGCGAATTACGATCAGCGAAAATGACAGGTTTGTTCCGGCCATGTCTTCCTGGTTAATGGGCAATCCCCAGCTATCGTTCCATTTTCCGCTTTGCAGCGTGTAGTAACGAACGGCCGCATGCATTATCCTCACTTTTAAAATTTCTTCAAAAGCGCTTCCGTTTTTACTGAAAGCATCCGGCCCCATTACTTCCCAAACAAAAACAGCGGTATCAAAAAGCCTTTTGGTGGTTTGCTTGCGGATCAGTTCTGACAAGTATAGCACCATTGCGCCATTGGCTGCGTTATAACAATAGGGTAATGATAACAACCCGAGTAAACTCATAATGATCTCTGAATGCTGGGCAAAGAAAACAGCGCCGGTTTTCATCAGCCGTGGCTGTGCCCATGTGGGCAGTTCCGTAGCTTTATCAATAAAGGCAAAACCCGGAAAGGTATCTTGTATTAAATTCAAGTGTAAAGTACCAGAAGCGCCACTCATCCAGTCCTGTAATTGCTTTTTCTTTGCCGGATCGCTAAAAACATAACGTATAAATTCATCCGCCTGCGCGTCGCCGAGCAGCCGTTTACGGTCTAAAAGTTCATTGCTATATAAATTATGATTCAGCATTAACACATGGTATTTATCATGGCCTCTGCAGCCAGCCTGCCACTTTTCATAGCCGCATTAATCGAGCCATTCATCAAATAATCACCACAGGTGAAGCATTGGGCATTTACCGACATGGTTGTATAATCAGGTTCATTAGTTATGTGGTCGTCATTGGGCAGTGCATAATCAATATGGTAGGTTTTTAAATGCTTCCAGCTGACGGCTTCGGGATACCAGAATTTCAATTCGTTAACCACATTTTCCCGGAGTTCGTTTTGGTTGGCTTTAGAATGATCCCCGATCAGCGACAGTGAAATTAAAGTATCACCGTTTTTAGAATACCGAGTGGAAATACGATCCATTACCGCTATGTTATTTACGATTTTTCCCGGTAATGTATTTAAAGCTATAAGAGGCTTTTCAAACGGTCTTTTTTTAGCGGTGAAATACATATTGCTAACGGAGTGGTGTTCAATTTTCGAATTTCTATTACCTATGGGGGAATGTAGAGGATCGGTAGCGATCAAAACATAGTTAGCCTGATATACAACCCCATCTGTTGTTGTCACCGAGCCGCCATTAACTGCTGATACATTTTGATGAAACAGCAGTTCCTGTGAAGAAAGGCATTCGGCAAGTTGTTTAGGTATCATGCCCATTCCTTTGGATGGGACAGCAGCATTGCCTTCGCTAAACATTTTAAAAACAAACTCAAACATTCTGCTGGAAGTACTTAGCCTGCCTTCGAGAAATATTCCTGTCATAAAAGGCCGGAAAAACTGGTTCATGATCGTTCCGCTAAAACCTTCCTTTTTCAGGTATTCTGTAGTGGTGATCTCCGGTTCTGAAAATATCTCATCTATACTTTTACCAGCCAATTTTAGTTTTAACCGGAGCATGCGTAATTTATCAGTAAATGTAGCGGCTGAAGACAACAAAGTGCTCACTAACGAACCTGGCTGCCTGGCTGGATCACCTAAAGTAGTGATACCATCCCTGTTCATAATAATTGCGCCAGGATCGAATTTGCAAAGTTCCAGCGCCTTATAGTCTAATAAGTTTTTGGCCTCGGGATAAGCCGTTAAAAAAACCTGGAACCCACGGTCAAGCAGGAAACCCTCGATTTCATCTGTCCGTACCCGGCCACCCACGCCATCAGAGGCTTCCAGTAGGAGTACAGATTTTCCAGCAGCCTTCAATATTTTGGCGGCCGTTAAACCTGCGATACCTGCGCCGATTATGATCACTTCAGCATCTTTTTTCATTGCTCAGCATTTGGTTTAATGTTAGTGCCTGATAAGTGCGGCTCAACGCCAGGCTTGGCATATGCAAGTTTTCCGACAGCTTTCGGCAGATAATAAGTATCCAACCCGGCTACCGTAATGGTTTCTGCTTTACCGTGATCTATCGTTCCATTTGGCCCGATCAGGCTATCTTCTGTTAGTATGTGTAGGATTTCACCGATTACAATCGTTGTTCCATTAACTTCCAACTCGATCATCTCACGCAGTTCGAGTCCCGTCCTTATGTTGGATGCTGCAACAAAAGGTGCTTTGAAATCTTTTAAATAATGCTTTTTGAAATGGCAGGTGTCAAATTCTGAAACGCCGGAAGGATAACTGGCACTGGTTTGGTGTGCCTGTTTATACCAGTCAGGCAATACGTTATTAAGGGTATATTGGCCTGTTGACCTTATGTTGCGCAGGGTGTCATTGTGCTCACGTTCTGGTCGGATAACCATCCCAATGAGCGGCGGGTTGGCACCCAAATGGAAAACAGAACTGATGATACACAGGTTGGAGATACCATCTCTGCTGCTTGTGCCCAGAAGATTGAGCGCGCGGTAGCCTATTAGGCTATTGATTAGGCTTGTACGGTATCGCTTTTCCAGCTGATAGATCTGTTCGCTTTTTATATGCTGCATATCAACTTGTTTTCAATTTACCTAAGCCGCCATCTAAGCCAATAACCTGCCCTGTCATCCAGTTGCTATGGTCCGATAATAGGAATGCAATAAGTCTGCTGATATCTTCGGGGCGACCAGTTTTTCCTAAGGGATGACGTTTAGCAGCGGCTTCCCTTTTTTCAGGTGTGCTCAACAGCGTTTGAGCGAGCGGCGTATCTGTTAATGAGGGCGCCACCACGTTAACCCTGATCTGCTGGATAGCAAGCTCTGCTGCTAAAGAAAGAGCCATACCTTCAACTGCACCTTTTGCCGCTGCTATACTTGCATGGTAAGGCATGCCTGTTTTGGCAGCGACAGAGCTGATCAACACGATAGATGAACCGGCGGCATTTTTTATAGGCTTAATAGCTTGCTGGATCATTCGTGCTGCACCTAAAACATTCAGATGGAAATCCTTCAAAAAGTCTTCGGCAGTCAACCTGTTGTACGGTTTCAGGGTGATGCTTCCAACCGAATAAACCAGGCCATGCAATTGCTCAGGAAGGTACATTTCTACCACATCCAAATTTTCTAAAACGTCGGCTTTTAAAAAATGTATATCTTCCGGCCACTCGGCTGATGCCGATCTTGATATCGTATAAATATTGGCTTGCTGCTGATGAAGCAATTTAATCAGCGACAGGCCGATGCCGGAACTGCCGCCGACTACCAGGATATTTTTTCCGTTGAAATTCATGATCCGATATACCTTAAAAATTCATTCTTAGTTTCGATATTTAAAAACTGCCCGCTGTATTCACCTGTAAGCGTGGTGCTGCCTGCGTCCCGAATGCCACGGCTGGATACGCAATGATGGTGCGCGTCTATGATAACCGCTACATCTTCCGTGCCCAATGCTTCTTTGAGCATATTGGCTATCTGCATGGTGAGTCTTTCCTGCACCTGCGGTCTTTGCGAACAATACTGAACAATCCTGTTAAGCTTTGATAAACCGATCACCTGCCCGTTACTGATATAGGCAACGTGGGCTTTACCTACAATAGGTACAAAGTGGTGCTCACAGTTACTAAATACAGCAATATTCCGTTCCACCAGCATCTGGTTATAGTTGAATGGATTTTTGAATAAGGTGGGTTTGGGTTTATTAGCAGGGTTCAAGCCGCTGAAGATCTCCTTCACGTACATTTTAGCCACCCGCTTAGGCGTGTCTTTCAAACTGTCATCTTCCAGATCCATCCCCAAAGTTTCCATGATCGCTGTAAAATGTTTGGCAATCAGTTCCATTTTGGTATCATCGTCCAGTTCAAAAGCGTCAGGACGGAGAGGTGTGTCAAAGGCAGCATTATAATGATCCTGCTCCAGATCGGTTACCACCCGCGCTAAAGTTAAGTCATTCAATATTTCGTTTTTTATCATGAAATTGTTTTAACATAAGTTAAAGAGCTTTTGCTATTTATCGCCTTTCTCTGATTTTTAAACCAAGGGTAAAACCTCGCGCTTAAACCTGTATAGATCATTACATTTAGTATGATCAAGTCCATTCCATAAAAGATATCCTCAACGGGAATGGTCAAAATACGTAAGCCTATAATATGTGCCGGGTTGTACCAAACTACCGGGTTTTCCAGGCCCGTGCCAGTCAGCAAACCATTCACAATGAGAAAAGGAAGTAATAATAGCAAGTAAGTATTATAAAACATTGACAGCCAGCTTGCTTTTAAAATAAACTGCGCGGTAAAAAGTAAGATAGCTAAAGCAGCGAAAGTGTAACACGTGTAATGTTGTTTATGAGACCAGATTGCCATAAATAAAGAAAAGGCTATTAGTAATGAACTAATGTTAATCTGATAACGGGCAAATATGTTTTTTTTGAGCATTGCATTTAAGCAAGCATAAGTGAACACGCATGAGTAAGGGATACAAAAAAAGAACAACACTTCTTCGACAGGCAAGTTACCCATGTAGATGCCTATGAGGTAAACAGGATTAAATCCCCATATTTTTAAGTGAGTGAAATACATATCCCAGGAAATAAATACTGCCCCTGTTATGAACATTGCCGGGAAAAGTGAACGCCAGTTTTTATAAAATTTCAGGCTGGGGTGAAATGAAAAAAGAAAGGGCACCAGCACCGAAAAAAGATCGATCAGCAGATAGATAAATCTCATGCCGGGTTGTTTTTTGAAGTGTTACGGAAATATTTCCGGGATACCCATAACATACCAAAGCTTTCGCCGTCATATTTACCCGTATGCTTATGGTGCATTTTATGCGCCCGGCGGATGGCTTTCAGGTAACGGTTCTCTGAATTACGCAGCACTTTTATGCGCTGATGGATAAACAGGTCGTGTACAAAAAAGTAACAAGCGCCATAAAGCGTGATGCCTATGCCGATACAAGTGCATACCGGCAAACGATATAGTGTTCCTGCTGCAAGACAGGCAATGCCTGGAAGCGCGAAGATCAGGAAGAACAAGTCATTACGTTCCAGAAAGCCGTAATGTTCTTTCAGGTGGTGATCACGGTGCAGCGGCCAGAAAATACCATGCATCACATATTTGTGGGTTAGCCACGCCACACCTTCCATTCCTGAAAATGAAGATAATATAATCGCAATGTTAATGAGCAATTTCATTTTAAATAATTTGACGATAGATTTCCAATACTTTTTCCAGGCATATTTTAAACCAGGCTGTATATTGCTCGGGCTGTTCCAATAATTCAAAAATCAACAGATCGGTATCTATATACCTGAAACCTGCCACTTCTGCAGGATTGGGCAACGGTAACTCATCACTAATGCCCATAAAAACATGGTCGTATTCATTTTCGATTAACCCGTTCGCAAATTCATGACGATAGCTGAACTGAAATAACTCGGTCAGTTCACAATCCATTCCCATTTCTTCCCGCAAACGTCTATGAGCGGCATCCGGCGTAAATTCATCTGCACGCGGATGACTGCAGCACGTGTTAGTCCAAAGTCCGCCGGAATGGTATTTATTCAACGCTCTTTGCTGAAGCAGCAACTGGCCTTTGCTGTTGAATACAAAAACGGAGAAGGCGCGGTGCAGCGTTCCCGATATGTGAGCCTCCATCTTATCTATTTCACCAATAGCGTTACCGGCTGTATCAACTATAATTATGTTATCTTCCAATTGTTATTTATTTAGGTTACTAGATCTTTCATCATGGATTAAAGCACATTCAACTTGTACCTTACCAGTGAATCAAACATTAAATAAAACTTGTGCCCGTTTGATACCCGTATCCTTTCCGACATTACTTTTTCGGCCGGTACTTTCGCTATTTTCCCGAATAGTTTCTTATAATAAACGTAAGCCAGGTAAACACCCTTGCGGCAGGAACGTGGCAACTCCCTGATCCCTTCCAGGGCTTCGTTAAGTTCTGAAAGAATATCCTGTTCTATAGCACGCTTGTTCTCGTCTGAAAATGCAGACAGGTCAACATCCGGAAAGTAGGTGCGATTCAGTTGCTCATAGTCAGCGTTTACATCCCTGAGAAAATTGACTTTTTGAAAAGCCGATCCCAATTTCATCGCAGGGATTCTCAAGCGCTCAAATTCGGCCTGATTGCCATTGGTGAATACGTGCAGGCACATCAGTCCGACTACCTGGGCAGAACCCATTATATATTGCTGGTATTTTTCTGCATTATAAGATTGTTCACCAAGGTCCATCTCCATGCTGTTCAAAAACTGTATGATCAGGTTGTGATTGATTTTGAATTGGTTGACAACCTGTTGAAATGAATTAATTACCGGGTTAATACTGATGCCACGCTCGATAGCGGTAAAGGTGTCAGCCTTTAACTCTGCCAGCATAAGTGATTTTGGATAATTATGGAAACTGTCCACGATTTCGTCGGCTAATCTTACAAAGCCGTAAATCGCGTGTATGGGATGACGTACCTCCTTGTTAAGAAATAATATCCCCAGGGAGAAGCTGGTACTGTAAAGCCGGGTTGTTTCCCTGCTGCACGTAGCAGATAAGATATCAAATCGTTCTTTCATTTATGGTTAAGATATTGTATTAGCAATTGAGCGGAAACCTTACCCGAAATAATTGAAGGTGGTACTCCCGGCCCTGGAACGGTAAGTTGCCCGGCATAAAAAAGGTTCTTTACCTTTTTATTTTTGATGGAAGGTTTAAGGTGCGCGGTTTGCATTAATGTGTTGGCCAGGCCGTAAGCATTCCCTTTAAAGGAATTGTAATCTGTCTTGAAATCTTTTACACAGTAGCTTTTCTTATAGTCAAGCGCGGTTCTGATCGATACACCAGTATAATCTTCCAAACGTTCCATAATTAACCCGAAATATTCCGTTCTCAATGCTTCGGTATCTGCTATACCCGGTGCAAGCGGCATGAGGATGAATAGATTTTCATGTCCGTCGGGGGCTACACTATCGTCTGATTTTGAGGGGCAGCAAACATAAAAAAGCGGTTTTGTCGGCCATTTTGGGTCTTTGTAAATTTCTGTCGCATGCAGCTTTAAATCCGCATCAAAAAACAAAGTGTGGTGTTCCAGTTTTTCGATCTTAAGATTTACACCTAAAAAGAAGATCAGGCTCGAAGGAGCCATTATCCTTTTTTCCCAGTAGTCGGCACTATAGTTCCTGTTGGCTTCATCAAGTAATTGTTGCTCCACATGATGATAGTCTGCCGATGCAATAACGCCATCGTAATCGCTCTCGCCATGTTTGCTGCCTGCCTTTTTGATCTTTTGCTTCGCAACCTGCAGATGGCTTACCGGTGAATTGGTATGAAAAACAACTCCCTGCGCTTCGCATACTTTTTGCATCGCTTCGATGACTTTACCAAATCCACCTTTAGGGTACCAGGTGCCAAGTTTAAGCCCCGCATAATTCATCAGGCTGTATAAGGCCGGGGTATCTTCCGGCATCGCGCCCAAAAAAAGCACCGGAAATTCCATCAGGGTGATTAAGCGCGGATCCTTGAAAAACCGCCGTACATGTTTGGCGAAAGAGTTGAATACCTGTAGCTTAAATGCGCCTTTAATAAGATCCCAGTCGGCAAATTCCAATAAAGACAATCCGGGTTTGTGTACCAGCTTATTCATGCCTGTGCGATATTTATAGGCTGCTTCTTCTAAGAAAAGTTTAAGCTGGATGGAACTTCCGGGCTCTATCGATTCAAACAGCGTCTCTAAAGCAGCGTAGTCCGCAGGTACATTTAACACATCGCTTTTTCCGAAGACAATAGTGAACCCGGGATCAAGTTGTTTCAATTCATAAAAATCGGACGCTTTATAACCGAAATCATTGAAGAAGTTCTCAAACACTTCCGGCATCCAGTACCAGCTCGGACCCATATCAAACGTGTAACCTTCCTCAACCATTTGACGGGAGCGGCCTCCTATTTCAATGTTTTTTTCATAAACATTGACGCGGTGTCCTGCTTTGGCTAAATAGGCAGCTGCACTCAGGCCGGAAAATCCGGAACCTATCACAGCGACAGAAGATTTTTTTCCAGGAATAGTGTGATCAATATGATTTGGCTTTAACATTTGGTATTTAAGGAAACAGGTTAATTTGAATTCTTAAGTCAAATATAATTCAATTATATACTATATTTTCGTAAATAGTATATTTTTGTATTAATTCAGAAAGGTTTTAAATTACCTTTTCCGAAAACATTATGAAACACGTCTTTCGACTTCTTCTTTCTTATTTAGTGATTATTTTTCAGATTTAATTTTATTCGTCATCTTCTTCGTCTCTTTGCGTGTTTGTTAAACTAATTCACATATTATTAATTATTGCAGTAATTTCATTGGTGCTGGGAATCCTACGTAGGGATACGACCGTGGTTTAATCAAAGGTATTATAAGCCGGTCCACCCAGAGCCGGCTTATTAAAAAAAAAATACCTGTAATAATTCGCCTGCTATGCAGTCTGTATATCTTGGCTGCTTGCAGTCGAAGGTCATTTCTCCCCGTAATTTATATTATTAACTACAGTCTTTCACTTCAGGTGCCCCCGGAAGCCTTTAAGAATAAATTTCCTGCCGCCCTTACCTGATTTGGGAGCATATTCGAGGATCAGATTAACGGAAACTTTTTTGGGCAGCAATAACGAGTATATACGTCACTGTAAGCGATAACTAAAAACACTATTATGCTGAGAAATTGGTCATTCCGTATAATAGGCTGCAGCGTTCTGTTCGCACCAACCAATGTCCAAAGTGAGTGAAGGCATTTTTAATTAACCGGCAACCGTCAGTGTCCGTTTCAAAAAGTAAAAATAGTAGCGACTTTTCAAAATTCATCGCCTTGGCATGGATAAATTTACCTTAGCACCTGAGCAACGGATGATACATAGCCGCGCCTGGATATAAGAATTTTCTTAATGACCTTCTTTTTGATTGTTGAGGTAACCATACAAAACCAAATCCGCAGGGAGAACGTAAATATATCTGCACTTACGTATTGTTATGGTTACTGAGGAGCTTGTTGCAGCCCGGATAAAAAATATTAGGATAGCTAAAAATTACAGCCAGTTGTATGTAGCTTATAAGATGAAAATTTCCCAAAACACTTTCAGTAAAATAGAACTTGGAAACGTGAAACTTACACTTAAAAGGCTAATTGAGATAGCGAATGTTCTTGAAACTTCGCCGGCAGATTTGGTTAGATGTGATGAAGATATCTTTCTCTCTGTTAAACGATAAATGAAGCATGCTAGGTTAAATATTTGCCTCAATAATTTAATTGGGCTTCTTAGTTATTATTTACAAGTTTATCGCGAATCGAGTTAATTAAAATCAGTCGGAAAACGATAACACATGAATTATTCTTCATCGGTAAAAGGAACATTTTACAAGTGCCGACTCAGAGCCGGCACTTGTAAAAAATGCAGAGAAGTTACCCGACGAGGGAATTGTTCCGCAACTTCGGGACAACCTGAAGAACTGCACCCATCAGTGTGTTGCCCATACCTGAAAGCAGATTGAAAGGTTATTATTGCTGCCATCGTTAGAGGGACAAAAAAGAGTCATAGCAAATTTTATGGACGCATGTAACCGTGAAAAGATTGTCTCGAGCTAGTTAATATGTTCAGCTTGTCCCATTAATTAGTGGGGGAAGACTGGTAAATAACAGCTAATCGCGATTTGGAAACATAATGGACCATTAATCTGCATGATTTTTGTCATAAATTACTTACTATCCCGAACAGATAGTCCCAAAAAAGGTTAGAAAATAGGCAGGAACTGATTTTACAGATTTAAGTAAATCATTTTCCAGAATTGATTGGTATCTAATGACTTCAACGAAAATAATGTAGTTACAGGTTTTTACCGTTTATCTCCGATTTGTCACTGTACTTTGCCACTAGGAATCCGTCTTGGCAACTTATAACCGGGGATCACAAATTCATCCATTTAAAGTCAGCATAGTAAGTTTATAAAACAAATTTAAGAATGAAGACAATAGATGAAATTGTTAAAATGATTCGCCGATATTCAATATAACCGCGCTGTAGCCTTTACTGAAAGCGTAATCAATACCGATATTGGTAT
>NZ_JCAWEC010000004.1:0-785297 GCF_059690695.1 Mucilaginibacter sp. A5337
TTAGTACTATTTGATTCAAAATATTTCTGGTAAATATCGTCGAGTCCATAATTTTTTTGATTGACACCGATCACATCGTAGCCTTTTCCAACCAGAAAGCGAACAAGAGCGGCAGTTACATCGCGGCTGCTGGTAAATTCCAGTTCATTTTCGTGGATGCGAATCTGGGTAATGGCTTCCCATGCCTGGAGTTCCGGCTCCTGCTGCCAGGGTTGTGAAACGGGTTGTGCTACCCTGATAGAAGTGACATGGCTGTCGGTGCCGAATAGTTGACCGGACAGCGCGCCGATATCTCCCTGTGCCAGCAATTGGCCCTTCACAAAAATCCCAACCCGGTCGCACACCTGTTGGACGTGGTGTAAATGGTGCGATGAGAGTAAAACGGTAAGTCCCTGCTGCCGGCTCAACTGTTTGATGAGCGCCAAAAAGTCTTTTACGCCTGTTGGGTCTATACCAAGCGTTGGCTCATCCAGGATGATGACCTCTGGGTTCTTGATCAGCACATCGGCCAAACCAAGCCGCTGTTTCATGCCACGGGAAAAAGCCGAAGTCTTTTTATGTTGGTCTGCAGCAAGGCCCACAATCTCCAGCACTTCGGCCGAACGCTTTTTTAGTTCATTTTCAGGTATGCTGTTCAGTCTGCCGATATACACCAGGTTTTCCAGCGCGGTCATATTATCATAAAAACCGACATTGTCGGGCATATAGCCCACTTTTTTCTTAACTGAGATGGGGTTGCTAGTTGCATTGTGCCCGCAAACAAAAGCGGTACCACTCGTAGGATCGGTAAGCCCGAGCATCATCAATATGGTGGTGGTTTTGCCAGCGCCATTAGGTCCCAGCAATCCAAAGATCTCACCTTTGTCGATATCAAGATTTAAACCATCTACCGCTTTAACAGCGCCATACTGTTTGGTTAAGCCCTTTAATTGTATAATAGGATCTTTCATTGGTAAAAAATGGATTGGCTATTTTATCTTCTGCCATATTTACGAATGAGGTAATAAACGATGCCAATGGCCAATAGAATGACCAAAACGCCGATCCAGCCGGAAAGCAAGGACGTTTTGACCGCCAGGCGGAAGGCGATCTGTGAGTTGGTATTGCTGTTAGTCGCTGTAAAGTTGGCAGCATAATCACCGGCAATGGTTTTGTCCGGCACTTTTACAATCGCTTTAACATCGATGGTTTTCCCGGCTTCCAGTTGTTTGATATTCGCGGGTTCAAAAGTAGATTCCCAGCCGGTAGGCAATTGTGCGGTAACCTGGAGGTCATTCAACGGCAGCGTGCCGGTGTTTTTGACGGTCAGCTGCACCTCTTTTTGGCTGCCCGAGGTTACTTCGTCGCTTAATCTTCCGGTAGGTGTGCTTAGTGTCAAGTTGTAGGAGCCTTTAACTACGGCTTCCAGATTCAGTGATAGGGTATCGGAACCGGATACTGCCCTGATCGGAACCCTGTATTTTTTCGGGGAGGCGGTAGCCGTGGCATTGATCTCGATGGCGATATCCTGGGTTTTGCCGGCATCCATATTAATGGAAGTTACCTGGCTACCGTCCACTTTATAAGCGATTGCCCAGCCAAAGGGAATATCGGTTTTAAGTTCGTAGATCTTGGCGCTGGCCGAGCCGTTATGGAGCGTCGTGCTGTAACGGAAGGTTTCATTGGTTGCGGCCTCGATGTTCATCAGTTTGGCGGTAAAGCCCGACTTGCCAGCCGGCCAGGTGACTGGTTGTTGTGCCTGTGATGCGAAGGTGGATGTTAGAAATAATAAAAGAAATGTAAAGCTGCGCGCTGCGCTGAAACGCGTGGTGGTGAATTGGGGTGACATGATCTAACAACTAAAATGGTTAATGATAGCTTTCAAAAAATGCTTTTTTCGATAATTGGTTTAATGTTTAAAAATTGACGGCTCAAAGAAAAAATGCAGCCCAAAAAAATCAAATAGCTTTAACACTTTTTAACAAATTGATATTAGCCTAAACGATTAAGCCCTGACACCCATTGTCGCCGGGTTATAAAAGATCGGGTATACGAGCGGATTTGTTTGATAAATAGGTAAACTATTGCCAAACAGAGTGATGCTGATTTTTGTAATAGAATTATGGGAAAGACAACGAATACCGTATTAGCCCGCGATGGAGCACTGCAGGCTCCCTGGCAGTATGGCGCAGCGACCATAATTTCGAAAGCTTTATTTGATACCACCGCCATTTATGATGCGCTGATCGTAGGTGGCGGCATTACCGGTATCACAACGGCACTGTTTCTTCAGAAAGCAGGAAAAAAAGTAGTGATCGCCGAAGCGCATAAACCGGGATTTGGAACTACCGGTGGGACCAGCGCCCACATCAATACCTTCGCGGATACTACTTATGCGGAAGTAGCGAGCGCTTTCGGCGAAGAAGGAGCGCAACTTTTCGCGGATGCGATCAACGAAGGTTTCACGACCATTAAATCCAACATTGATACTTACCAGATTGATTGCGATTACGAAATCAATCCTGGCTACCTGTATGCAGAAACCGGGGACGAGGCCAAACAACTCGACGAGATCTACAATGGTGCCTTAAAAGTAGGTGTGCCTGTACACTATACAGAAGAAGTGCCCACACCGGTAGAATATTTAAAGGCCCTGGTTTTCGATAGGCAGGCACAGTTTCACCCGTTAAAATATTTGCGGGGTTTACAAAAAGCTTACCAGGAAGCAGGTGGTATAGTTTTGGAAAACACGTTGGTAACCGGTATCGAAACTGACAATGGCGTACATACCGCGCGTTCGCCAACAGGTGTTATCAGGGCTAAAACGGTGGTTTACGCCACGCATATGCCGCCCAATATCAACCTGTTCAATTTTGAGTGCGCCCCTTACCGCAGTTATGTACTGGGCCTGAAATTAAAAACGGATACTTATCCGGATGCCCTGGTTTACGATATGCAGGAACCTTATCATTATTTCCGGACACAGGTACTTAACGGGGAAAAACTCTTGATCGCCGGTGGTAATGATCATAAAACGGGTCATGCCGACCCGGAAAAAGCCTTTGCCGATCTGGAAAAATATATCCGGAAATATTATAACGTGTCGTCGGTTAAATACCGCTGGTCATCACAATATTATGTACCTGTGGACGGCCTTCCTTATATCGGACAGATGCCGCTGGCGGCGGACGGTATTTACTGCGCAACCGGCTATAACGGTAACGGGATGATGCTGGGCAGTATCGCCGGCAAAATACTCAGCGACCTGGTCAGGAGACGGCCCAATAGATATCAGGACTTGTTCAGTCCTTCACGGATCAAACCAGTGGATAGCTTCAGCGAATTTGTTAAAGAAAATGTGGATGTAGCTTACCACTTTATAGCAGACAGGTTTCATATCCACGAAACGGATTCATTAAAACGGCTTCAGCGAGGTACCGGCAAGGTGCTGGAAGTAGACGGTGAGAAGATAGCGGCATACCGGGATGAAAAAGGAGCCATCCACGCGCTCAGTCCGGTTTGTACCCATGCCGCGTGTATCGTGAATTGGAACGGTGAAGAAAAAAGCTGGGACTGCCCCTGCCACGGTGCACGTTATGATATTGACGGAAATGTATTGACAGGACCGGCAACCAAAAACCTACCCAAGATCAGCAGCGATGAAAACTAAGGAAATATTAGCCGGCGGAATTACCGGTACAACTTTCATGACCCTGTTCAGCTACCTCATCTCGCTGGCCGATGGCGAAAACTTCAGCGAACCGGAGCGCCTCGGACAACTGGCTGGCCGTCTCATTCCGAAACTGGACAAGCAGCAGAGTCTGGCTTTAGGCTGGCTCGGTCATTATGGGGTAGGCCTGCTTTTTGCACTAGTCTATGTGGAGCTTTGGCGGCGCGGAAAATTAAAACCTGATCTGAAAACGAACCTTTGGCTGGGTGGCTTAAGTGGCTTGCTGGCGGTCGTGGTCTGGAAAGCCACATTTAAAATGCACCCGCTGCCGCCTTCGTTAAGTTTTAATAAATATTACCTGCAACTCGTTCCGGCTCACCTGGTCTTTGCAGTCTTCGCCGGGATCGGTTATCAAATCTTAAAAAGAGCAAATCATGTTACAGATCATCGATGAGGCGGAAAAAAGCAGGACGGATCTGGCCCAACGTTTCCCGGAAAATCCTTTGTTATTACCTAAAGACCTTGCGCCCAGCGTTGGTGGTTTACAAATCATTAGTCTGCTGAATCCGGGCGTATTCCGTTACGGGGGGAAAATATGGCTTCTGGTCAGGGTAGCGGAAGGTGCTGTGCAAAAGGAAGGCGTACTATTTTTCCCCGCCCTGAACGCGACTGGGAATACCGAGATCATCGAAGTACCTTTAAACGATCCCGACCTGATCGCCATCGATGCTCGGGTAATCAGTTATAAAGGCCTGGATTACCTGACCACAATCTCACATTTACGTTTATTATCCAGTGATGATGGTGTGCATTTCACCGAGTTGGGAGACTATGCTCCCATATTTGGACAAGGCTACCTGGAAAGATTCGGCATCGAAGATTGCCGGGTGAGCCAGATAGGTGATACTTATTATCTGACCTATACCGCAGTCTCTGATAGTGGTGTTGGCGTAGGTTTGCAAACCACCAAAGATTGGCAACACTTTGAAAATGCGGGCATGATCCTGCCGCCGCATAATAAAGACTGCGCCATCTTTGAAGAAACCATCAACGGTAAATATTATTGCCTGCACCGGCCGAGCAGCAAAGAGATTGGCGGCAATTATATCTGGCTGGCGGAATCTTCCGACGGCAGGCAATGGGGAAACCATCAATGCCTGATCAAGACCCGGCCTGGTTTTTGGGACAGCGCACGCGTCGGTGCCGGAGCGGCACCGATCCGTACCGGGCAGGGTTGGCTGGCAATTTATCACGGTGCAAATACGGAGCACCAGTATTGCCTGGGTGCTTTCCTGATGGATTTGGATAACCCTTCGAAGATCATTTCACGTACCGTTGAACCCATTATGGTGCCTACGGAACCATATGAATTAAGCGGCTTTTTTGGGCATGTTGTTTTTACCAACGGGCACCTGATTGATGGTGACCGCTTGACGATGTACTATGGCGCGGCAGATGAGTTCGTGTGCGGCGCGCATTTTTCCATCAATGCGATACTGGAACAATTGGTTTCTTATTAGCATCGAAAGTTCTTCAGCAACGCTGCCGACCATCGACCTACCGCAGGAAATAAAAAAGGCCGCCCGCTATGGTTTATTTTATGCTGTCATGGATCTTTTGAATCGCGTCGAGGTGCATTTTTAAGGTTGGTAATGTCTTCACCGCAAATGCTTTCAAATCCGGGTCCTTTAGGTTTTTAATGGCATCCTCAAATTCTTTGATGTCGTTTTTGTGATCTTCGATCATATTATCAACATAGGCTTTATCAAAGTCCGCGCCTGATTTTGAAGAAAGATTATCTTTCACCTTTTGTTCGTCACTATCTATCGTTGTTGGCAAGGTGATCACTTTGGATTTTGCAAGGGCCTTCATTTCCTCGTTGGCTTTGCTATGGTCGCTGACCATCATGGCACCGAAATCTTTAACTTTTTGGTTGGCAGCTTTTTGCTGGGCGAGTGTACCGAGCTCGACTTCTGCCATACCGCCATTAGCTGCCGCCACGGCAAATTTCGCATCGTCCTTGTCGACTGCTGATGCGGATGAATCCTTTTTGGCCGTATCAGCTTTTGCTGTATTCGCGCTGTCTGCGCTGGCTTTGCTGTCCTTGTTGCCGCTGCAGGCCTGTACCATACAGGCGACACCTGCGATCAGGCTGATGTACATGAGCTTTTTCATGGTGGGTGTTTTGTTAATTTGTATCTCTTTTATCGTCAAGCTATTTTATACCAAGTATTTCCAGCGTCCTTTCATCGCGTTCGCCATGATAGAACTTGTCCAGTACACGGCTAAAAACCGGGAAGGTCGCGGGCACAGCATCAAATAGGGTCATTGACGACTTAAGCTTGAGGTCGTCGGGGCTACCGAAAACAGCATGCGGGTCATTTGTTTCCAATTCCAGCAGCGCTTTACAGATAGTCGTCAGCCGCAGCCCGAGTTCCGGGTCCATCAGCAGGTCTCCCGCTTCCTTTATATCTTTTATGGCGTAAAAACGTGACATTTCGGTCACGCCCAAACCTGCGATCTGCGGGAAGATATACCACATCCAGTGGCCTTGCTTGTGGCCGTCTTTGATTTCCGCCAGCGCGGTATCATAATCACGGTCCTGCGCAGTTTTAAAACGTTGTAAGTGCTCTTTCATTTTTTTACTTAGTTGCTTTTCCCCCTGAACAGCGAGATGATCCATATGATAATGGCGATCACGATCACGACTGCTATAATACCCACCACCGCGCCGGCTTTGAAAATACCTGCGATGGCGGTACAGCTTGTAAATAAGGCGGCCATCATGAGGATGGCCACCGGCACAATGATTTTTTTCATGGTTATGTTTTTATGTTCACCCTGCGCTGCTATTATCCTGTATGTCGTCCGAGGGATAAGTTTCTGTTGATCCGGTATCCAGCCTGACGACGATCTTATCGCCAATAGCGTCAACAACCTCGCCTTCACCTGAAGGAGTGATCACACGCTGTCCTTTCAAAAATAGGTGCTCATCCATTATGCTTGTACCTTTTCAGCGCCATAGGCACTCCATTGAGCGACACCTTTTGGTTCTGCATTTTTTACTTCAGCGCTTTTGATCTTGCTCATGTTTTTATTGAGTTTTTCGCTTTCTTTTACTTCCGCGCTGAAATCATCCGGCAATTTCGTTTGGCCTTCTGTTTCCTGTACCTGCGCAATGGGGTCTTCGACGTAATTAAATTCTTTGCCCATGCCTTTGATCTCACCCTCATTCCACGGCCCGCGAACGGTACCGTCGGAAAGGTTGTAAACGTTTTGCAGGTAGCGGGGATCGGCAGCCAATACTCCCGGCGGAAAATTAGGCTGAATGCTGTTCAAAGCTGCCTCAAACATTTTATAGTGTGTAACCTCCCGGGTCATCAGGAAGGATAAGGTTTCGTGGATGTACGGATCCTCTGTAAATTTCATCAAATGCTCGTAAACGAGCTTGGCCCGTGATTCAGAAGCCAGGTTGCTGCGCAGGTCTACGGTCAGGTCGCCGTTGGAGTGGATGTAGGAAGCACACCAGGGAATGCCCTGGCTGTTACGCGGGGTGACGCCGCCTCCGGTGATGATGCCAAACTGCGGATTAGCAAATACCGCTGCGTGGATAATATCCTCTTTAGCGGCCTTGCCGTTTAATACCTGCATGATTTCGGAACTATCAGCAGCGTTTTTGAGTTCGCCGTTCACACCCTTCAGCAGCATCTGGATGGTAGCGCCCACGATCTCCAGGTGACTGAATTCTTCGGTGGCGATGTCCATCAGCATATCGTATTTATCCGGGTGCGGAACTTTCGCGCCGAAGGCCTGGGTGAAATATTGCATGGCAGCGGCCAGCTCACCGTTTTCGCCGCCGAATTGCTCCAATAACAGGTTCGCAAAACGCGGATCGGGACGAGATACCCGGGCATTGAATTGAAGGTCTTTTACATGGTGAAACATAATATTATTTGTTTTAGGTAAATGTATAATGATAAAACTACAGGAGTTGATATTATGTTTTTAATTAATTAAATAATTTATAAAGAAATATAAAAACAATATTTAACTGAAAATAGTTGTTGTACTACCTTTTAAGCGCTTTCCGCAAGCGTTTGCAGCGTAATTATGCCAATTGTTGAAAGATTATTTTTTTTACCATGAATGCAACCTCAGCCTGGCTATTGGCTGTTAATTCAAAATTGAACAGTCCCGGCCTGACCGCTGTTTATGAACAGCAGGCAGTAGGTTATGCCTTTAAAGTTTATCTGATTGATGACTCCTGCTGGATGGTTGTAGCCTGGCCGAAAGGCAGCCGGATCGCTTTCCGGCTTGCTTATTCACCCAACGATCAGCTGGAACTCAGGAAAGTCATGGAGAAGGATCAAAACATTACTTTTCGGATCGCCTCCCTGATGGGGGAATACGAGGCTGTTGTCCGGTTACCGGTTGGAGAAATCCCCGTGCTGCGTTTTACGACAACACTGAGAGCGGCAGCACCGATCTTGTTCCCTTTCTGGCCGAGGGATATCGTGCCGCTGGGCGCAGTTAGCAGCGATAAGATAGCTGAAGGTGAGATCAAAGTCAGCCAGGTAGGCACACGTTCCGGACAGCTCTATTTTAGCCTGACCCGGCCGAAGGCGGGTTCTGTGCTTTACCTACAGAATCTGACCGCACTGGCGGACTATAACCAGCAGACCGAGACCTCGGCCGGTGATACGGTGGGTGGTGAATGGCCGGAAATTGGATTTGCCCTGCCACCTACTTTGAAAAATAAACCATTGGAAGCCGGGAAAACGTATGCCCTGAGTGACGCGTTTATCGTCTTTTCTGAAGAAGTACCTGCAGATGAGGGAGCCATGGTACGCCAGTATCTTGATTTATTAGCGGCAGTTTATCTGGAATTGCCAAAACCCGCCACTACTTATAAAAACTGGCCTGAAACTTTACAAAAAGGTTTAACTGACCTGACCGAAAGCCCGGGTTGCTGGTCACAGGTGAACGGAAATCATTACCTGAATGCTTATGTCTGTGATTATGCAACACCACCCGAGATCATGGTACAACTGGCAGTACTCCTGCCTTTGCTGGATTATGTAGAATGGAGCGATGGCCAGCTGGAAGTGATGAAAAAGATCAAGGAAGGCCTGCCCGCTTTTTATAATGAGGAATTTGGCACGATCATGCGCTGGCACCCTAAAGTGGCCGATAAGATGGAAGGCGAAGAAGAACACAAAAAGCCAATGGTTATGGATTCCTGGTATCTGCATCACCCGCTGCTGAACTTGTCACGCTTAGCGCTCAAAGGGGATAAAGTTGCCGAAAAGCTGTTCCTGGATTCGCTGGAATTCGCAATAAAGGTGGCCCGTCATTTCAATTACAGGTGGCCGGTGTTTTATAAAATGGATACGCTCGAGGTGATCAAAGCGGAAACACAACCTGGAAAAGGCGGTGAAAAGGATGTGCCGGGTTTGTATGCACATGTGATGCTGCAGGCCTGGGAACTGACAGGCAACAAACGTTATCTGGCCGAAGCTGAAAGAGGCGCTTTAAAACTGCAAGGTTTAGGTTTTGACTTATTCTACCAGGCGAATAATACCTCCTTCTCGGCAGGTGCCTTATTACGGCTGTATAAGATCACCCAAAAAGAAGTATATAAAGAGCTCAGTTATTTATGCCTGGCTAATGTGTTCAGGAACGTAAAACTCTGGGACTGCAATTATGGCTACGGTCGGAATTTTCCATCTTTTTTTGCCCTGTTCCCGTTGAACGATGCGCCCTATACGGCGGTTTACGAGGAGCAGGAAGTCTTCTGTGCCTTTCATGATTACCTGAGGCAGGCGGAGGGTGTCGAGATCCTGCCGTCGCTCCGATTACTGATGGCTGAATATATCCGGTATCTGGTAGACCGTGCCGTGTATTATTACCCGACAATGCTGCCCAAAGAAATGTTATCCGATGAGGTAAAGACCGGCGAGGTAGACGCAAGCCTATGGATCGCCCTGGAAGACATGCATGATGGCTGGGAACAGTCCGGCGAAGTTGGGCAGGAGGTTTACGGCGCGGGAAATGCTTTCGGTATCCTGCCGCGCCATTATACGCAGGTGGAAGATGAGCCCTTTATGATCTACACCGATTATCCCACTTATGGCTTTTCGCCAAAAAAACACCGTCCGGCCAGATTCAGGCTGGCGGGAGATGCTCGGCTTCATTGCCGGTTGATGCTGGTTAAAACGGATAAAGGCAAAATGCCGGAATTTACGGTGATATTGAACGACGGTAACGAACCTGTTAAAGGGAAAAAAACAAAAGAAGGGCACCTGGAATTTACCATTCCCGGTGACAGCAAAATTCATATCAAATGGAAAGCCTTATGAAAAAAAAGACGAATTTGTTCGAACGTTTCAGCAACTGGGCCACAGCTGCCACGGGAAGTTCCGCGGCATTTATCATCGCTACGTCCACCGTGCTCATCTGGGCAGTTACGGGACCGTTATTTCATTACTCGGAAACCTGGCAACTGGTCATCAATACCGGCACGACGATCATTACCTTTCTGATGGTGTTTTTAATTCAGAAGTCGCAGAATAAGGACTCCAAAGCCATCCACCTGAAGTTAAATGAATTATTAGCTTCGCACGAGGGCACCAGTAACCGCATGGTCAATATCGAGGATCTGACCGAGGAAGAACTGGACCATCTTTATAAATTTTATATCCGGTTGTCCGATCTGGCAGAAAAGGAAAATGATCTGACCCGTACGCATTCAATAGATGCTGCTGCAGAAAACCAGAAAAGAAAGTCACAGACACGGAGGCCGATTAAAAAGACCTGAGCCATGAAGAAGCCGACTATAATTACCGCGATGATCGAATGTCCGAAGGGATCGAACCAGAAGTTCGACTATGATCCGGCGGAAAAACGTTTTAAACTGAATAAGATCCTGCCCGCCGGACTTGTCTTTCCCTTTGATTTCGGGATGATCCCGGGAACCAAAGGTGAGGACGGCGACCCGCTGGATATCATCGTGATCTCCGAATGTTCCGCTTTCCCCGGTTGCCTGGTAGATTGCCGGATCATCGGTGGGCTAAAAGCAGAGCAAACCGAACGGAACGGGCACAAGGTACGGAATGACCGTTTTATCGGCATCCCGGATGTTTCCCTGTTATACTCGGACATCCATACACTGGAGGAACTGCCACAGGTTCTCATTGACCAGCTCGAAGCCTTTTTCAAAAATTATAACGAACAGGCGAGCAAGAAATTTAACGTGACTGCGAGGCTAAACGCCCCGCAGGCCGCCAAATTATTAAGTGAGTGAAGAAATAAAGCAGCTGCTCATACCGGTCATGCTGGCATCACTGTAAATTACCGCCTGGCTCGTTAACCGTAAGCCGGCTGCGGAATTAAAGAAGCCCGCAGCTGTCTGCGGTAAATGAATTAAATAAGAATCAAATCAATTGCTATGGAACTGCTGTTAAAAATTTTTGGTGAGGGCAAAGACCTCAATGCCCTGCAGATGAGCAGTCGAGGCGTAGTCATTTTTATAATTGCCTTCCTGCTCATCCGCGTCTCGGGACGCCGCTCGTTTGGCGTGCGGACGCCGCTCGACAACATTATTACCATTTCACTGGGAGCCATCATGAGCCGGGCGGTTGTGGGTGCATCAGCTTTTGTACCGGTAATCGTCTGCTGTTTTGTGATTGTTTTCCTGCACCGGGTCTTTGGCTGGCTGATCGTTCATCATAAGGCATTCGGCCGCTTTGTGGAAGGCGATAAAATCCTGCTATTTGATCAGGGAAAGTTCATTAAAAGCCATATGGAAAAAGGGTTAGTGTGTGAAGAAGATATCATGCAGGGTGTCCGGAAGTCAGCGCTAACCGAAGATATGGAGGGGGTTGAAAAAGTTTATATGGAAAGAAACGGCGAGATCAGCGCAATCCGGAAAAAATGAAAATTGTTCTGATTTTTCAGGGAGTTTGGAACGCTTCTTGTTTTTTTTAACAACAGCGTTGTTCACTATAGTTTTAACCAAAATAAAATCTACAATCATGCCTACAAAAAGCAACAAAAAGTCTGCAGCAGCAGCCAGCCGCACACCAGAAGCTGAAAGTGCGCTGAAAGAATTATTTATTGATGAGATCAAGGACATCTACTGGGCGGAAAAACATTTAGCCTCCGCTTTGCCGAAACTGATCAAGGGAGCGACCTCGGAAGACCTTAAACAAACCATTAGCAACCACCTGGAAGAAACCAAGAACCATGTGACCCGTCTGGAAAGCGCTTTCGCTTCGATCGGTGAAAAAGCAGTGGCTAAGAAATGCCTGGCCATGGAAGGCCTGCTAAACGAAGCTACTGAACTACTGTCCGATACAGACAAAGGCACAGAAGTAAGGGATGTAGCTATTATTTCTGCTGCTCAAAAGGTAGAACATTACGAGATCGCATCTTATGGTACCCTGCGCACCTTAGCCGGAACCCTGGGCTATAGTGAAGCGCAGAACCTGTTTGACGAAACCTTAGCTGAAGAAAAAAATGCCGATACCCTGTTGACCCAAGTAGCCGAAAATTATGTGAATGAAGCCGCTGCCGCTGAAGTAGAATAAAAGAAGCAAATTGTGATCTTTCAGGGGATACCGGAAGGTATCCCTTTTTTGTTTAAGTTTTGCTTAGCGCCGCGATCAAAAGTTCAGCGGTCGCCTCGATGGTCTGATGAATGACCTCCTCACAGGAACCGGAAAACACTTGACGGAAGCTGGCTTCACGACCACAGATCAAAGCAAAAACGAACATGGTGCCGACCGGTTTCTCCGGTGTTTCGCTGCCGCCGGGAGTGGTCAGGCCGGTAACGGTTACCTGGATATCCGAATCGATTATTGTTTTTAAGCGGCAAGCCATCTCCCGTGTCACTTCCATCGATTCCGGCGAGTATTTATCAATGAGTTCCTGTGGTACACCTAGTAAACTGACTTTCAAACTCGCGTCATAACAGGCAATGCCCCCTTTAAGCACTTTACCAGATTCTTCGGTCAGCGCAAATTCGGAGCAGAGCCAGCCCGCTGTCGCGCTTTCTGCAAAAGCGATAGTCAGCCCTCGTTGAGCTATGAGTTTACTGCAAACGATGATTTTGCTTTCCGCCATTTATATTTAACGATCTGGCTCTGAAAATGGTTTGGATATACAGACATTTGGCGCAAGCATCAGGTCTTTTCCCAACAATCATAAATTCCGTATACAGACCGACTACTACTTATCACTTATCGTCCTTACCGAATAACTCCCTCAGCTTATCCTTTGCTTTTTCCAGCGTGTCTTTTTCGTCTGCGTTTAAGTTCTTCCCGGCCCGGTTCTCGTAAAAGGTCAGCATAGACATCGCGCTTTGATAAGGCGAAGATTTTCGCCGTTTGCTTGTCTCCGCCGAATGTTTTACTGATGCCGCGATCTTATCCGGATCTCCGGATTTAAAAATATCTTTCTCCAGATCCATCGCATCGCTGTGCTCTGTAACATCTGCAGACCATTTGTTTACTGTTTTTTTTGTTTTCGTAGTCATAGAAGTATAGTTTATCAGTAAATGATTTTAGTATCGTTGATAATAACCTTCTTGCTTGTCGCTTTCTGCTTCCGCTTTTTTATCCTCTTCCAGTAGATTGGTACCGATAGGGTTAGCGGCTAATAATTTGGCAAACCAGGCCAGGTTTGCGGTCATATAACGCAAGGTTTTATTGGTATATAAATACCGTTCGCCGCCAGCTTCCACATAATCTTTTTCTCCTCCGGCCATACCAACCCAATAGGCGTTAACATTTGGTGGAATTGTAAAGCCCACTTCCTGCAAAGCCCAGAGTACTTGCGCGGCGCAGCTATGGGCACCGTCTTCGTTGCCGGTAACCAGGCAGCCGCCTACTTTATTATAGGGCATATATTGTCCGTTTTCTTGATTGCTCAGTTCTTCGTCCCGGAAAATAGCATCTAACCGTTCAATCACTTTTTGAGCGGTCGAGGCCAGGTGTCCCATCCAGATGGGCGTGGCGATAATAAAAATTTGGCAGGATTTGATCTTTTCCAGGATAAGCGGCCATTGGTCACCCCCTCCTTCATCAGAAGAATTACCGGTAAGTACCTGGTAATCATTAAGGCGGATAATCTCCGTTTCAAACCCCTGCTCACGAAGCTGGCTTGCCGCCTTGTCAGCCAATGCGCCTGTGTTGGAAAAATCTGGATGGCGTTTGAGCGTACAGTTTATAAGTAATGCTTTCATGAAGTTTGTTTTAATAATTAGTTAGAAAAATAACAGCCTGATGTGATTCAGCTATCACTGTTCTTCTTTTTTTCTTTTGCAAAATGAGCGCGCGCCTGCTTTAAACCAGTCGCTATTGCTTCCCCTTCATTGCCGGTTATTCGCAACACTTCATTGGCGATCTCCGTTGCCTTTTCCCTGATTTTCTTAGGTTGGTTCTTATAAGATGGCGGGTAGTTTCCGTTATACCATGGCATAAGCTAATTTTTAAATGTTTCCTAAATACGCTTTCATTTCACCCTTGTTTTCCATTTGCGTTCGGCAGCGCCTGCCTGATGACAGGCGCTGTAAAAAGATCAGGAAAAAAATCCCTTGTCTTCTTTGGGTTCGGTGCTTGCCTGGTAATTGATATTATTTTCAGCGATCTGGGTCAGCAGGTTGTCTGCTTCCTTTTCTTCCTCCAGGGTCTGGACCAGGAGGTCGGCCGCATCATTATATCCTAAAGTTTTAGCCAGTGTGACCATGCCGCCGTATGTGGCGATCTCATAATGTTCTGCCTTTTGTCCGGCGAAGATCAAACCTACATCCCGTTGCGCGGTGCCTTCTTCGGTTTCATCTATAATATCTTCGCCTTCGTCAACAATACCGGCCATCGCCGCGCATTTGGTGGTGTCCACGTCTTCGCCAATCAGACCAAAGACCTGTTCCAACCGGGTAACATGGTTTTGAGTTTGTGTGAGGTGATTGCCGAAGGCATCCTTCAGTTCGGCGGATGTAGCGGCTTCCTGCAATTTCGGCAAGGTTTTAACCAGTTTTTTTTCTGCCCAAAGCAAGTCTTCTAATTGATCGACAAAAAACTCCCTGAGTTTTGAATCGGTAGTCTGTGCGGTTTGTGTTTCCATGATATTTGTTTTTGATAAATGATTTAGTAATTTCTTTAAATTGGATCGATGCCTGGATCATGGCCAGGCGAGCCGCTATGTATTAAGGCTGTCCCGAGCCGCCGGATGAACCATAGATCTGTCCGGTTGCGTAACTGGCATCTGAGGCAGCCAATTGTACATAGATAGAGGCCAGTTCTGCGGGTTGTCCGGGTCTGCCCAATGGTGTTTGTCCGCCGAACTGCTTCAGCTTTTCCTGGCTGGCACCGCCACTAACCTGTAACGGTGTCCAGATCGGTCCGGGTGCGACACCATTTACACGGATGCCTTTCGGCCCTAATTGTTTTGCCAGCGACTTGACATAATTCATTGTCGCAGCCTTTGTTTGCGCGTAATCATACAGATCGGGTGAAGGATCGTAAGCCTGTTCAGAAGTGGTACCGATGATAACCGAGCCTGGCTGTAAATGCGGCAAAGCCGCTTTAATGATCCAAAAAGGAGCATAAATATTGGTTTTCATCGTCCAGTCAAACTGTTCTGTAGAAATGTCCAAAATAGACTGGTTGCTTTGCTGCCTCCCTGCATTATTTACTACAATATCCAAACCGCCCAAACCCTTAACCGCCTCGTCTACGAGTTTTTTGCAAAAAGCTTCATCACGCAGATCGCCAGGAATTGTGATGGCTTTTCGGCCTTCAGCTTTGATCAATGCGATCACCTCTTTGACATCTTCTTCCTCTGTCGGGAAATAATTGATCGCCACATCAGCACCTTCACGGGCGTAGGCTATGGCGGTAGCTCGTCCCATCCCCGAATCGCCACCGGTGATCAACGCCTTGCGACCAGCTAACCGTCCCGAACCTTTATAGCTTTTTTCGCCGTGATCCGGTTTGGGGTTCATTTTACTGGCTAAGCCTGGCCAGGGCTGTGACTGGCCTTCAAAAGGCGGCTTGGGGTATTTGGTGATCGGATCTTCTAATGCTTTTGCTTCCATTATACTGTTTGTTTTACCGCCTGCTGCGAAGACAGGTGTTACTGCCGCGACAGCTAAAGTGGCACCTAACCCGGCGACCGCTTGCCGCCGGGTGATTTTATGTTCTTCGTTCATGGTAGTGTAGGATGTATTTTGTTATGATTTCTTTTTTGGAACCTTAGCGCCTTCCTTGCGGGCTTCCGACAATCCGATTGCCACAGCTTGTTTTCTGGACGTTACTTTTTTACCGCTTTTGCCACTTTTTAGTGTTCCTTCTTTTTCCTCATGTAAGGCTTTGTGGACCTTGTCCTGTGCCTTTTCTGAATACTTTGCCATTTTTTTGATTTAATTGTTATTCATAGTATAAACGATTCCGTTGATTATATAACCTTATCCGTTGACTACTTCACCACCGTTTACGTGGATGACCTGGCCCGTTATAAAAGAAGCATCATCCGAAGCCAGAAAAACATAGGCAGGTCCAAGCTCCGAAGGCTGTCCAGCCCGTTTCATGGCTGTTTCACTTCCAAAACTTTTGATCTTTTCCTCATCGAAGGTGGATACGATCAGGGGTGTCCATACCGGCCCGGGAGCAACAGCATTTACACGGATCTTTTTTTCAACAAGATTTGTTGCGAGTGAGCGCGTAAAGGTTGTAATAGCTCCTTTAGTCGAAGAGTAATCAATCAGCGAAGGAGAGGAACGGTAAGCGGTTACCGAGGTGGTATTGATAATACTATCACCTTCATGCATATGCACCACTGCTGCCTCAGCGAAGTAGAAATAAGCAAATATATTGGTGCGGAAAGTGGTGTCCAACTGCTCGGGGTCAATCGCCTTGACATCTTTTTGTGGAAATTGCATTCCTGCATTATTGACGAGGATATTCAGCTTTCCATATTTCTTAACGGTCCTTTCGACCGCGTTTTTGCAAAAGGCAGCATCCTTCACATCTCCTTTGATAAGCAGGCAATTTCTGCCCGCGGCTTCCACCAAATTTTTGGTTGTTTCGGCGTCATTATCTTCATCGAGGTAAACGATGGCTATATCCGCACCTTCTTCGGCAAAATGGACGCTGACAGCCCGGCCGATGCCGCTGTCACCACCTGTGATCAGGGCTATCTTGCCCTGGAGTTTGCCGGCGGCCTTGTAACTATCCTTAATATATTCCGGTTTCGGATCCATCTCCGCTTCAATACCCGGCTGGCGATCCTGTTTTTGTGGCTTTTTTGTTTTCGTTTCCATATCGGTCAAATGTTTTTTCCTTCAAATTACTTTTTCAATTTTAGCCCGGAATGGCAGATCAACTATTTGCATAAACTCTCTTTATTGGCAATGCTGCCTGATTTATGAAAAATTACTGCTTGCATCATACAGATTCATTCTTTGATAAATGAGTAAAATTGGCGGCGGCAGAAAGCGGGCGGGAGCGGCAAAATAATCTGAATAAATCACCTCCAATATTATTCCAGTAGTGGATATATGAGTAAAAATATTTTACATTTTAGCTATCTATACTTAAAATTATTTCTTTTTAATTTAATAATTGTACTAAAATCAACTATATGTGTCATTAATTTAGATCAGAGGTGTTCAATGAGGTATAGAGGCTGACGAGCAGAACTTTGAGATTTCAATTTCAGCTTTAAAGAATATCAAGAAGGCTAATTGTTTAAAACCCAATGCGGTAACTGGTGTTATCACATTGGGGAAATTGAAATAACCTTAAATTCAAAAGCTATGTCAGGAGTCAACAAAGTTATCCTGGTCGGCCATTTAGGAAAAGACCCGGAATTAAGATATTTACAAGACAATATCGCCGTTTTAAGTTTTCCGCTTGCCACGTCCGAGATTATTATGAAAAACGGTGTTAAGACAGAACATATAGAATGGCACACCATCGTGATGTGCCGGTCACTGGCGGAAGCGGGCCACAGACCACTCCATAAAGGAAAACTGATATATGTAGAAGGTAAATGCCGTACACGTTCTTTTGAAGATAAAGAAGGTATTAGGCGTTACACTACGGAAATTATTTCAGAAACCTTTACATTATTGGGGCGAAGTAGTGATTTTGAAATCGATGAATTGCTGGAAAATGTGACTTATTCACAGAAGTAGAAGCATTCACGTACAGGCACGTTTCGAAAATGAAATGGCGTTAACAGAAGTTAACGCCATTTCTATCGGTATATACGAAAGCAGATTTCCATAATTTTGCCCGCAAATCCATATAAAATGGATGGTGCATTTACACGACAGGGGTGGATCTCCTGATAATACCTAACAAAAGTGCGATAATGGCAATAACAAGCAAGGCATGAATTAAACCGGTTGCCGAATAAGCAAATACGCCGATCGCCCATCCTATGATCAGGATGACAGCGATGATATACAATAATGATTTCATAGTTTTTCTGATTGATGTATTTAAATAGTATAAAAAATCATGCCATTGTGATTTTAGGAGTACCGTGAAAAATCTTTAAAAAGTCCGTTTGGATAGTCCAGTTAAACTGTGGATTAATAGGTAATTTTCATTCATAATTCCATCGCCCCGCCAAAAGAGACGGGCAATTTATTCAGGGGCGTTTTGAATGAAGGGATTGATTTAGGAGCTACAATCAGGAAAGTGCAGGAAGTATTCAGTTAATTTTTTTTTTACGTCAAATGATAAATAGGTTAATGCATGAATGCCGGCAATGACGATCCTGACACAGGACATGGATACCATAACCTGTTGGCTGTGCCTTCGGGATACTTCATTGCTATACAAATATTAGCCTTTACCGTATGCTGCGAGTTTTAATCGGCCAAATTTGCCTAAATCTCTCCTGCCCAATCGTCGTCATTACTGCCTTGATTAATAATTACAGAGACAATCCATAATAAAATCCCGGTCAGTAATAGCTCTTTATGCTCGGGAAAGGTATTAGCCGAGTGGCTCATTATCCGCAGTACGTCAAAGATCAACAAGCAGATCATCATGGAGACGATCAGTGTTCTAAATAAAAATAACTTATCCATCATTCCATTTCCTCCAGGGTCTTTAAGCGAAAAATCTCTCTCGCGATCATTTTACAATTGTAAGCCAATTCATGTAGTGTGCAACAGATGGTTTTGACCTTTACCGGCAGTTCATCGACGGTTTCCATCAGGTCAATATGTAAAAGGCAAGAATCTTTTAGATTTTGGTTACCTTTTAACTGCCCGAATAATTCATAGGCGGTACCGCGGTCGTCACCGAAGAAGTACTGTCCATAGTCGACAAAGCCGCGCGGCGTCTTCAGGCTTAATAAAATATAGAATTGTGTTTTCATAGCGGTTTATAAATGAAGGAGCCATTGCAAGAGGAGCACTTGCTTTTTTAACGCTGGCACATATCAGATGCTGTCCTGTTAAAAGTAGCCATCCGGCCGCGTATTTGGGCGTCAGCAAAGCGGTTAAATCGAATAACTTTAAATTTAAAGTCCCACTATAATTAAACTGACTTCTTAGTATATCCTGAAAAAGGCCGCCATGACGGCAGCCTTTCCGGATATATGATGGAGTCGATTATTTTATTTCGATCTGCCTGCGCAGGCTTTTTGCTTCCTCGCGCTTGGCAATATCGATGCGGAGGATACCATCGGTATAGCTCGCGTTGATCTGGCTGTCATCCGCACTTTCTGGCAGCGTAAAGGAACGCACGAACGAGTTGTAGCTATATTCGCGTTTGCTGTAATTTTTCTGGTTGTCTTCCTGACTGACGGTTTGTTCAACTGCAATGTTCAGTACGTTACGTTCCAGGTTTAGTTTGAAATCTTCTTTCTTCAGACCCGGTGCAGCCAGTTCCACGTGATAGTTGTTTTCCGTCTCGCTGATGTTGACAGCAGGTACGCGGGTTACCATACGGTTATTAAAAAAGGTGTCATTAAAAATAGAATCGAAAACATCACTAAAACCTGGTAATAGTGAACTGTTTCTTTTTTCAGGATTAAATTTAACCAATGTCATAATTTTTCTTTTAATTGTTTTTAAAAGGATCAAACCATTTATTCATTAAACTTAAAGAACGGTTGTTCAGCAGTAATACTACAAGTGAAATGCCAAAGCCAGAAATGGAATTAAAACTGAAAAATTTACAGCGTCGCTGCCAGATTTTCATCGGCCTGACCTCTTTCAAAGGCTTAAAACCTTTCTGCGTTTTAAAGGTTATGATAAGATAAATCAAACAACAGGAGCCACTGAACAGATAATGCCGTTTTCTGGCCACACCGCATATTTTACGACATACTTTCGCTACCTTGTTGCTGGAAAACGACGTGGATATTAAATACATTCAATCTTTGCTTGGCCACAGTTCGATCATAACGACCCAGATATACACCCAGGTCAACCTTGAGAAACAAAAAAAGATTTTAGCCGAAAAACACCCTCGCATGAATTTCTCCATGGCCTTACCGTGAGGTCTAATAAATGATAACTGAACATTATCCTATTGACCCTGTTGTCATTAGGTAATAAAAAAAGTTTCAACGTTAAAAAAGCACATTTTTGGCGATGTTAAATATTTAAAACAGGCCACTTATAGAGCCATTCCCGCAGCAATTTTGCTATTGATATTATCAAAATAATTCACGTAGGTTACCAGGTCTGGTTCTATCCAGCTTAGTAAATCGTAAATCGTTTGGATTATTCTTTGAACATGAGCAAAATCAATCATATTATTTAGAAAGCATATGGGTTCGTTGTGGTAAACACGGTTTCTAAACAGTCTAATCTCATTCAGTTTGGTTGCCATAACGCTACGGTTAACAGCGGCTGGCTTTAGCGGAAAACTATTTAATGGAGCACCACCTACTAATCTGAAATGGTGATTTTCAAACAGGCTGGTCCAAAAACCAAATGTCTGTTCGGCAATTACCTTACCCGAGGTTACTACTGCCCCCTTCGCTATTATTGTATTTTCTGCCTTTTGAACAGAATTTCGCATTTGATACCGGGATGGGGCTAATGAAGGATTACTCATAAACCGGCTTTTCTGATTAACTATCCAGTCAGTATCTGTGAAATAAGCTGAGACTTTCTCGTTGACTGCATTTCTTAGAAAAATTTCAAAAAGGTTTAAGAGCGGGTACGCTTCTTGGGATACCCTAAGATTTATTATATATAGTTTTTGCGCCTTTGATTTTGAGTTACCACAAGCATTTAAAAACCGGTCTAATCTCGGTTTAGATACAAAGTGTTCAAGTTTATGATATTTCAATTCGCTATTGTCTTTGACTATAAAATTATGTAATTTTGTTTCGTAATGCTTGATAAAGCCTCTTTTTAGCGATAAAAACGTAATCAAGTTTAAGAATTAAGGCCCCGGCAATCCCGGGGCTTTATTGTTTTCCATCGCAGCTTTCTTCATTCATTAAGCCACTAATTCATTTAGTTTTTGCAGATTAGGCATTTTGATCATGAGCTTCTTCTTTAAGTCACTCATGTCAGTACTGATTTTTTGGGCTACTATTTTGGCATAGATCTGTGTTGTCTTAATTGATTTATGTCCTAACATAGCGCTTACTGTTTCAATAGGAACACCATTAGCCAGCGTAACTGTTGTGGCAAAAGTATGCCTGGCGGTATGGGTGGTCAGATTTTTATTGATACCACAGATATCAGCGACTTCTTTTAGATAGGCATTGTATTTTTGATTGCTGCTGATGGGCAGTAACACATTGTTTTGTAGACAGTAGGGATGGTCTTTATATTTTTCGATGATCTCTTTGGCTATTGGCAATAACGGAACACTTTCCCTGCATATTGCTTTGGTAACTTTCTGCCTGTTCTTTACAATCCATTCCTCCCCGTCAAAAAAATCAACTATATGCTCACGGGTTAATTTACTGGCATCTTTATAGGCAAAGCCGGTAAAGCACATAAACAGGTAAGCGTTTTTTACGTCTTCCAGTCGCTCTACGGCCATCTTCTTTTCATAAAGAGTGAACAGCTCCTTTTCGTCAAGGATATCCTTTTCAGGCTCTATATAAGAGCATTGGTAGGAACTTAAAGTATTCCTATTTAGCCATTCCCTTTCAACAGCTGTTTTTAGCACAGAACGGACTTTCTTCAAGTAACACATGGTGGTATTATTGCCAATGTGCTCTTTAAGTGTAAGGTAATCTACAAAATCCTCCGCAAAGGACATTTTGACTTTACTGAGTGGTATGTCTTTAGCTTTATACTCGAATTGAAGGAATGAAACCACTTTATCTTTAGCGGTGTTCCATTTGGTAAGTGTGGCGGGGGAGCGTTTGTCCCCTGCTACCTTTAATTTAACTCTATCAATCACAAAATCGATAACTTCCATCAGCGTTTTTTCTCTTTCGCGTTTTCCCTGGTAAGCCTGCTTAACCATATTCGCGGAAACATACTCTTCATTGATACATAACTGATCATACAACTGCCTGACCTTTAACGTTGCGGCATCGATGGCGTTATTAATCAGTCTTGCTTCAATAGATGCCCCCCGCACATAGCCTGTTTCCTGATTCCAGTTTTTTTGATTTACTTTTTGCCCCAAAGACATTTCCGCGCGCTTGCCGTCAACGGTAAGCCGAATAAAAATAGGAGCCTTGCCATCGGTGGTTAATCTGGATTTCTCCAGCATAACTAATAATGATACCCTTTCATTGATTTTCATACTCAATTATTTTTAATGAATGATTTTAATCATCCTTCCCTCAAATTGCTGATTAATAGCACATTGCAAAGGACTGAGGGTAACAAATTTCGGCACATTCGGTGTTACCCGAAATGGTACCCTACAAGGCTGTAAATAATTGATTTTATTTGATACGCTTTTTTGTGAGAAACCGCTTAAAAAGGGTTTAAACGCAGAAAAGCCTTACTTTTCAGTAAGGCTTTTAAGTTTTCAGCGGAATGGACGGGACTCGAACCCGCGACCCCATGCGTGACAGGCATGTATTCTAACCAGCTGAACTACCACTCCTCCGTTTGGGTGTGCAAATATACAAACCATTTTATTCTACGCAAATTGTTTTTTAAAAAAGTTCATTAATGGGGTGATTAATGGCTTTTTTGATTTGTTTGCCTTTCTTGATTAGTTCCAATGTGCTGATAATCAGTTTGAAATTAAGAGAATATAAGGCGCGGCTCATGGAAGTTTTAAAACACTTACTTCACTTCAAAGCCAAAATATTGACTTGCGGCATCGCCTTCTGCTGTAATTCCCTGTACAACACCTATATATTTCCCTGTTTGGTCAGATGTATAGAACGACAGCTCACCTTTGCCCTGGGCCGGGGTGCCGATTTCAGGCGCCCAATAAAGCAAATTTCTGAAATCCGGGATCCTGCTTTTAGCCGCTTGCTCCGTGTCATATACCGGCGAATAAAACTCGCGTTGCAGTTGCAGGCCTTCGTAATCAAGCACCACAGCCCGTGGATCTATCTCAACACCACCAAGATCGCCTTTATAGGTTGTGAAGCTTAAGATCCCTTCATAAACCGATGGCCCCCAATAGTACCGGTAGGGAACATCTTCGAGCTTACGAACTTTTAAGGGATCGATAGCCATCACCTTATCGATATTAAACACCGGCACATCATCAAGCATGACCAAGGGATCGCTATCTAAAAAACCATTGCCATTAAGTACCTTAATATGATAGCGCTTTTGTGACCTGTTTACCCATACTTCCCTTACATACTCCCGCAACACTTCTTCCATGGTGGTAAAGCGGGTATAATTATCCAAAAGATATGTTTTATAGGGTGTTGTAAAAAAGCCTGAACTATCAACCTGCGGCTCATAAAATTGCTTGATCTTATTAGCCCAATAAATGTTTTGAACCTGTGTGCCAAGGCTCCCCTCTTCAATGGCACGTTGCATGCCCCTGGTAAGGCTAAGTTTTGATGCCGGGTATTTTGAGTACTGTTCAGAAAATGGGCTTAAAATATCAATGTGATAAATTGAATCCCGTTCCGAATTGGTTTGAACTACTATCTCGCCCGGGCCATAAAGTTGCCTTGTATTAAAAATTAACCTCCCTGCCGAATCGCTTTTTGCCGCATACAACTGTACCCGTTTTCCCGGAACACTTAAATAAGCCACAATATCTTTGGCAACGCTACCTGTCTGTGTATTGGTGAGTTTGCCGGTAATCAGGTGGCCGTCATACTCCGGCAAAAAATTAAATGCTGCCGGCTTGTTAGCAAGCACATTATTCCATTGAAACCTTCGCCAGCCTTGTGATAGCATGAGATTATCAAGGGCAGCATCCACCTCTTCACCTGTATTTTTGAAATAATAATCCGGCGATTCAATATTTCCCCGCAAATCCGATCTTAACCACAGGTAACTGAATATTTCGCCGCCATCTGTACTTTGCAACGAATCAAGCTTATAAACGGACATTGACAAGTTGGCGGGTTTTACCTGGCCTGACAGATCTTTAGCTGCAATGCTCACATTTACTTTTTTACGTTGCGCATATAAAGGCTGATCGGCTGCGGCATCAATGCTGATTTTTTGCTTTGGTCGCTTAAAATATAACCTTTCACATACCGGTTGCTTTGCGCTATTGAAAATTGTTATGTTAGATACACCTTCGCCCAGTTTAGCTTTATCAAGCATGAAGGTTGCCGTTCCGTTATTAAATGGTGCCGAAATACCTGCTTTAATCAACTGCCTCGTTTGTGCAAAAAGATATAGCTCGCCGGTTTCAACACCTATGCCTTTTACTATAACCTCTATCTGCGTGCTGCCTGCATCTTTCACCGTCATTACATAGCCCTCGTTATTAACGGCCGGCAGCTCCTTAGTAACGGCAGTATTATTACCTGACCTTATAATAGCTTTATAATCATTTCCGGCTATCGGGGTAAATAAAAAGCTGCCAATGCCAAACTTCAAGGGACTAAACCTCGCTACTGTATCATTTTTCTGGTCGACGATAAAGCCCCTGTATTCGCTTAGTCCTTTACCATCCAACGCGGTAACTTTAAAAGCAACTTTACTGCTGATGCCCGCAACCAGGTTTCCCCCTTCCGGGAAAAACTGAACATCGTAATCCAATGGTTGTGCTTTAACTGTGGCTTCGGGAGATTTTAAAGGATTAATAATGGTTATACTTTTTTCGAAATAATAATCAGGGCTGAAATTTTTCATCCAGTTGGTATATGCCCTTAACTTATAAGTACCATTACTTGCCGATATCGGTACATAAACCGAACCATTCCCAAAGCCATTTTTTATTTCTATTTTAGTCTGTACAACAGCATTTTGCTTATCGTCCAACACATCAATATATGCAACTTTACTAAGGCCCAATGGCTTGTGATAAGCAGCATCAATATTATATATCTTAAACCATAAAATTTCGCCGGTGATATAAGCGCTTTTATCGGTATGTACAAAAATCTTTTCCTGTACAGTAGCCTGGCTGTATTTATTAAAGCTCTCGGAGATTTGGTTTATAGTTTGTGCCACCCCGTTCAATGATAATAGTAACATGCCTGAAAGCAGTGGAACAATAGCAAGTTTTTTAATTTCTTTCATAACCAAACCTTATTGATTTATTTTCATGGCATCATTCATGATTTTATTATCTCTCTATCCAAAAAGTAGGGGTTTGTACCCGTCCCCTGATCCTGCAATCGGTACATTCAATTGATGAATAGGTATAGCCAATTGTACTATTTTGCTGCGAAACATCAGTTATAGGAATCCCGCTACCGTTAATGATCATGCTTAGCACATCGTTTTGATGCGTTTTCGGATTAAAAAACAATGCAGTATCCGGCGGGCCGCAATCATAAGGGTATTTCGGTACCCAACCGCGAGGAAGATCTGAATTATCTATAAATACCCTTTTTGATTGAATATTAGTTACACTGATATAGCCAATAACGGGCTCGGCCGGGTCTTTAAGGTTATGAATATTTCCGGTTAACTGCGATGGCTGGGCATCAAATATACTCCCTAATTGCTCTGTGTTTTTCTTCATATTTTCCCAAAACTGGTAGGCCTCTTTTGTTAAGGCATACTGTTTTAGTAAAATGGAATAACGCATTTCAACTTTTTCGGATGTTGAAGCTATAGTTGTTAACGGTTGCTGAAATATTACATCCTGCGTTAGCTTAGCCGATGAACCTATTACGATAGTAGTCGACTTATCTCCGGCGAAACAATAATAACTACTCTCGCTGAATGGCCTTGCAACAACTTCTTTTTTTACCGGGTCAACCATATATGACGACTGATACTTTGAATGAAACTTCCATGTTTCTTCAAAGTTCCAGCGATAATAACGGGAACTATTTGTAGCATCGTGTGTGTTTACGTAAACCTGCGCATCACCATTTTTAATGTAAAATCCAATGCTATCAATAGGCTGTGTTTTTTTTACCTCGACATAATCTGATGCATATTCTTTACTATCGTTGGTAATAATATGCACCCGGTACTTTTTTGATGCATCCAGGTTAAGCCCCGGCGTAACATAAGCCCCGTTTCCCTGCGGTGTAAGCGAATATGCTGTTCCCCCCTCGGCCTCAACAGATACCGTGCAGTTATCAACTCCGCTCGTGTTTACATTGCCTGAGATATTAACCGTTCTGCTTAATTTTATAATGGTTGAGTCGTTACCGTTATTGATCACTCCCTCAACAACCAGGTAGTGATTGGGCGAATCCACAATTTTAGGATTATATGGCTTTTTGCAGGTACTGTAAATGCCTGCCAGCAACAATAAAATCAATATATATCGTTTTCCTTTCATCTCTTTCGATTAAAACCTGATATTATAATTAATAAACGGAATAGGTTTAGCAAATATGGATAGCTTGTAGCCGTTAATGGCCCCGCCCTGCTCTGTAAAGAATGTCGAATATGCGTTTTGCCTTCCGGTTAAGTTGTATACCCCTATTGTAAATGAGTTATGTGTTAACTGATGTACCTTATGGTTTCCTTCAATGTTCATTGAAAAATCCGATCTGAAGTAATCCGGGATGCGGTACTGGTTCCTGTCCGAATAAAACACCCGTTCAGAGCCACCATATTCATACTTGGCAATAGGTAGCGTAATGGGCCGGCCTGTACTGTAAGTGAGGTTTAAAGAAACACTAAACCGGTGGGAAAACCTGTAGTTGCCAATAAAATTAAAATCATGCGGTTTATCAAAATTTGCAGGATAATAAGCACCTCCATTAATCAAATCACCGGCATTAGGATCATTTTGCCTTAAAAAAGTGCGCGAATAAGTATAGCTGATCCATCCGTTGGCTTTACCTGTTGCTTTTTTTACCAAAAACTCAATGCCATATGCTTTACCTTGTGTACCTATCACATCGGTTTCAATATGATGGTTTAATACCAGGTTGGCCCCGCTCTTGTAATCAAGGTAATCCCTTAATCGCTTATAATAAACCTCAACCGATGTTTCGATGGTATTTGATTTCAAATTATGGTAAAGGCCTAACGATACCTGGTCGCCATATTGGGGTTTGATATTAGGATCGCTCAGTTGCCAAACATCGGTAGGGGATATGGCTGTTGTGTTTGATAACAGGTGGATATACTGCCTTAATGTATTATAACCTCCTTTTATGGATAGGTTATCGCCTAATTGATATCTTGCCGAAAGCCTGATCTCGGGCCCCGAATAAGTTTTAATAAATTTTCCGCTCGAATAATTGGTACTATCCAACAGGTTGGCGCTTGTTTTAGGTAGGTTAGGCGCATAGTTATAAACCGTTTGCGGCCCCAGGAAATTGTAGATAGAATACCTAACACCGCCGCTTATCGACAGGTTATCGGTTACATCAAACTTATCGCCAAGGTACAGGGCGCTTTCAAGCGCCTGCTGCGTGGCTACAACATCGGGGGCTACCAATGATTGATTGCCAAGCGGCTGAAAACTGCCCGGATGGAGTTTATAATAAATGGAGCTTAAACCAAAGTCGACAGTGTTTTTACGATTAAGATAATAAGTAAAATCTGTTTTGAAATTGCTTTGGTTGATGTCAAAATTGAGCTTGTAAGCATTCACCGGGTTATCGGCACTTGAAACATCATACTGGTACCTGTCTATACCGGCGGTGATAACGCTGAATAGTTTATTGTTAAAATTATGCTTCCATTTAAGGTTGATGTTCCTGTTGCTGTAACTGTAGGCAGTATCACTATTGAGCCTGAATTTATCCTTGCTTATATAACTGGTTAAATACAGGTTATTTTTATCATCTATCTGGTGGCTTATGTCAAGATTGAGATCATAAAACGAGGCCGAACTATGCTTATAGGCATCGGGCAGGAGTTTAAGGAGCCAGTCGGAGTAAGTAGTACGGCCGCCGAATGAAAACGAGGTTTTATTCTTGATGATAGGCCCTTCAACATTAAGTCTGCTGGTGATTAAACCAATACCTGCCGAACCGGTAAATTTCTTCTTATTTCCCTCGCGATTAGTTACATCCAATACCGACGATAAACGCCCGCCAAATCTTTCCGGGATACTGCTTTTGTAAAGTTCGATATCCTTAACTATATCGGGATTAAATGATGAAAAGAAGCCGAAGAAATGTGATGGGTTATAAATAGTGGCATCATTCATCAGGATGAGGTTCTGATCGGCCGAGCCACCGCGAACGTTAAAGCCCGTTGTAGCTTCACCTACCGACTGAACGCCGGGCAGGGTAAGCACCACCCTTAATATATCGGCCTCGCCAAATACGGTAGGTACCTGTTTGATACTCTTAATATCAAGCCTGTTTACACCCAACTGCACATTGCGTACGTTTGCCACTTTTTCGGCAGAGATCTTTACTTCTTTAAGGCTGGTTACCTGCTCCTGCATCTCAATAATGATCTTACCGTCCGAGTAAAGGATGATCTGTCTGCGGGTATCGCGCATGCCGATACCCCTTACACTTAAAACCTGCCTGCCTTTTGGTAATTTGATGGTGAAATAACCAAACTGATCGGTAGCTACCCCTGTTTTTGTATTGGTGACATAAATGCTGGCCCCGGTTATTGATTCGCCGGATTTAGCTTCCTTCACGTAACCGGAAAGTGTTGCCGTGCCCGCCTCAATGGTATTGGTTTTAAGGCCTATTTCATACAGCTTATTTTCGGTAGTTGCTTCAGGGATCTTCTTATCTTTATCAGGATCGGCATTGGCAGGCGAAACACTCATATTGGCTGCGGTTGCATTGGCAGCTGTGATACCAAAATAACCAATTGCCAGCCCGGTTTGTATTTCGCGCCCTTTGGTTAAAAATACCTGCTGCTGTTTGGTGATGGCAAAACTAAAACCGGTGTTTTTGAAGGCCTGGCCCAATATAGCTTCAATAGGTTTATCCGTTACTTGCAGGGTTACCTTCAAACTGTCAAACTGCATTGGGTCGTAAAAAAAATGAAAGCCTGATTTGGCTTCCAGTTCTGTTACAAACTGTTCAATAGTAGCTTGCTGAAAGTTTACGCTGATTGATTTTCCCCGCCCCTGCTGGGCGTGGCACAGTTTAATTAAAATCAAAAAGCAAAAACTTAGAAAGTAAATTTTTTTCATCCGGTTATTTTATTTTCCTGCCGTATACATTCAATGCAATATCACCTTCGCCATGCATTAACAACATAGCGCGATACATTAATTAGTTAATTGATCGTAATAAGTAGCCACATTAACTATAGCCTGTTCAAAGTTTTCGCGGAAGTCAATGTTATTTGCCTTTATATATTGCCGCAGCTCCTTTTTCTTATCCTTAAAAATATCTAACAGCCCGCTTTTCCCACTGAAACTAAAATAGTTTCCCCCTTTTTTAACATAGTAGCCTTTTGTTTCACTAAAATAAGATTCCACTGTATTACTGCCGGTGCTGGTTTGGATGCTCTTGGCCCTTTTTACTATAATCCCGATTTTTCGCCCCGGATATAATTGATCATAAAAACCGGTAGCAAGTGCAGCTTTGCCTGTCGAATCAGTATTGATGCGGATAAAATGATGGTTAAGCAGCCAAAATTCATGTACCCGCTCACTTAGTAATGAAAATTTGGTAAAGTGGTTATACAGCAGTACTACTACTAAATCCTTATTAAGATCATATAACATTGGGACATCGCTGTAAACAGCAGCGCCGTACCTAACCGAACCTGGGGTAAATACCTTGTTGTCAAAAACATAGGCGTTGCCTTTTATTAGCGGATCATAAAATTCATATTCCGGTCCGTTATACAAGTGCGATTGCTGACCTATGGCAGTATTGTATTTAGCAACTGCGAAGCTTAAACCGGTGCTATCGATGCCCGTTTGCGCAGAAACATTATCGTTTGCTATTATGCCCCAGGTGATAACTAAGGCCAGGAGTAATTTTTTTACCATTTAGGTTTTTCTAAAAATGGAAATTACGTGACTTCGAGTTAATTACCAAATGCGATCCCTTTTATACATCGATACATGTGTATTAATCATGTTACATTAAAATAATGCTGCGTTTGTTTTATATTTATTACGCATGAGTTAAAACAAGCATGGCACAAAAGCCAATAATTACCTATTAAGCAATTGAATTCAACTCCTGGATAATTACCCAAAAAGATATACAGGAGCAAATGATCTTTGTAATTTTATAAAATATAAGCTCTTTTATGCTGAAAACCGCAATACCAGTTTTAGCTTCATTAAATGAAGAAGAAACCGTTAAGTTTTATACCGAAAAGCTGGGCTTTACTTTTAATGCAAGCTGGGACGGCTACCTCATTATGCACCGCGATAACCTGTTTATTCATTTGTGGCCTTGCAGCAATCCGGAAATTGCTCAAAACACTGGCTGTTATATTTTTGTAATGGAGGTTGATAAGCTATATGCTGAATATAAGCCGCTGGGCATAGTGCATCCCAATGCTGATTTGCAAATACGGCCCTGGAAAACAAAAGAGTTTAGTATTTTAGACAATAACGGTAACATCATCCATTTTGGTGAGGATATGTCAGGAGAAGGATGATTACGTATCGGGTAATTAGTTAATCAACAGCTTATACCCGCGCCCATGTACGTTGATGATCTCTACGTTAGCGTCGTCTTTCAGATATTTGCGGATCTTACTCAAAAATACATCCATACTGCGGCCGTTAAAATAATTATCATCATGCCAGATATTCAACAGCGCTTCCTCGCGGGTAAGTACCTCGTTTTTATGCACACACAGTAAACGCAGCAGTTCAGCCTCCTTGGTTGATAGTTTTTGCTGATTATCTGCAGTCATAATCATCTGCGTAGTGTAATCAAAGGTATATTTCCCAATTTTGAAGGAGGTTTGTTTTTCCTCTTCTTTTTTGCCCGGGTTATCCGTACGTTTTAATAAGGCATTAATACGCAACAGTAACTCTTCAATACGGAAGGGTTTTGTTATATAATCATCGCCACCTAAATTAAATGCCTGGGTTTTGTCCTCTATCATACCCTTGGCAGTGGCAAAAATAATAGGTACCTGGGTATTGATCTTACGAATGTCCTTGCCAAGTGTAAAACCATCTTTTTTAGGCATCATCACATCCAGTATCAGCAGGTCGTAAGTTTGTTTGGTAAAAGCGCGCAAGCCTTCTTCACCATCCTTACATAAAACAACATCAAACTTACCTTTCAATTGAAGGTAATCCTGCAGTAACAAACCTAAATTGGCATCGTCCTCAACCAGTAGTATTTTCTTCATATTTATTAGTCGGGAAGTCGGAAAAGTCCGTAAGTCCGTAAGATTATTTTAGTTATTGTATTTCGCTGCTTCCCACTTTCGGACTTCCCGGGCTCCCGGACTTTCCGACTTAAGAATTACGCTACCGCAAATTTCAGCTCAAACTCCGAGCCTTTTTCCTTTTCTGATTTTACGCTTATGGTACCATTAAGGCGTTTAACTATCGTATTAACATAGCTTAAGCCCAGGCCAAAACCTTTAACGTTATGCAGGTTCCCTGTAGGAATCCTATAAAACTGCTCAAATATTTTTGACTGCTGATCGCGGCTCATACCTATACCTTTATCAGCTACTTTAATAACAACCTGTCCATTTTTAATAAATGTGCTGATAGTTATATCGGGTGCTTCGTTGCTGTACTTAATAGCATTATCAATCAGGTTATACAACACGTTTGAAAAATGCAGCTCATCGGCAATGATATAGGCGTTTTCGGCATCGAGGTGCAGTGTGGTTTTGGCATCGCATTTTTGCAGTTTTAGCGCCATACTATCAAGCACTATACTCACCATTTCGTTCACATCAACCGGCTTCTTCTCCAGCTTAAAATCATTGCGTTCAATACGGGCAATGTTCAACACCCTTTCGATATGGCTGCCCAGGCGCGCATTTTCTTCAAATATGATGTTGGCTAAACGGGCTACCCGGCTTTTGTCTTCTGCAATTTCATTATCCCTTAAAGCTTCGCTGGCTATCATAATAGTTGACACCGGGGTTTTAAACTCGTGGGTCATGTTGTTAATGAAATCGATCTTCATTTCTGAGATCTTTTTTTGCCTTAATATCGAAAATATGGTATACCCAAAGCAAAGGATCAACACCATGGTAAGGCCGCCGGTTGTGGCCATGGTAGCTGTCATATTCCTCAAAATCAGTGAGTTTTTTTGCGGAAACGAAAGCCTGATCTTGCCCGGATCATTGATCACTTCTTTAGTAAAAATGGGGGTTTGGTAAGTATTTGCTGCGGTAAACACAGGCAGCTTTTCGCCCTGGCTATCGCTGGCGTTTGAAAATATCAGTGAATCACTGTTGGCTGTTGTAACCTCATAGCTGAAGGGTAAAAAAATACCCTTATTATGAAGCTCAAAACGGAGTAATGAATCTATCCAGAAAGGGTTGATTCGCTTATTCAACGGCTCGCCCGATTTACGATATTCTTCGGCCAGGTTTTCAATAACTGTAGGCTTGGTCCCCACACTGTTCACTTTTTCAAGCGAATCAGTCTCAAGCATTTTTTTGATCTGTTGAACCTGACGCTCCTTTTGCCTACGGTTTTGCTCCTGCACCCAAAGCGGATTGATCCGTGGTACTGAAATCATTTGCTTGCCGAACTGAGGGTCGACATAAACATATCTCAGTGTATCATATTTATGAAGCTTTTTGGGCCGGCTTAACCTGCGGGTGATGCGGGTATGTACAATCTCGGGCGTAAGCTGTTCGTGTACCACACCAAACTCATCAGTATATTCTTCAACACGTACCTTAAAATCAACAGTACCCTCGGTTTGTAACAAGCCGTTAAGCTCATCATCCATTTTTTTACGCTCAATCATGCGCTGCAGGCTGTCGCGCAGTAATGCAATCCGTTTTTCGCGGGCAGTAGAATGCCTTTTTTCTTTGGGTAACCCAGTTACCTTTATTGTGCTGATGCCCGGCTCTTCATTATCAGTACTGATGGCTGCTTGCTGGGTTTTGGTTTTCAAAAAATTGTTTGCGTCCTGGCGTGTAACTTTATCTACCACATTATTCATGGCTTCCCTCACCTGGCGATCGAATGAATCGGATTGCATCTGGTATGATTGCCTCAGAAAATAAAATTGCATAGCCATTACGCCCAACAGCGCAAAGCTCATTAAGCCAATAATTAAACCTATGCTCCTTTTCTTCATTTATTAAACAAACAAAATTATCCTAAATCCGCACACAAAAATTGTATTTAACAAAATTTAACAAATGTAACTAACATTAAAGTGTTGTTTTCTACGACTTTAGTATGGCCAGGTTATCGGCAGCAGGAAGTGCCAGCCTGTACCGGCGGACATTTTACTGTTCCATAACTGCAATACACGCAACAATTCCCTGCAAGCGGCTTTAGCATGGTTTGGCAGCCTTCACATACATAAAAGTACTGGCAGGCATTAGTAGGCATAGTTTCTTCCTTTTGATATCCGCAAAAAGGACAGGTGAGCAATGATTGCGTTTGAATTTGAGTTGTTGCCATATTATTTTGCTCGTTCTTTGATAGCTGCTATATGATAACCTATTTGATTGGTGTTATTACAGATCTACATCAATATAGTAATATGAAATCTTGTAAACAACAAAAGGCCCTGATAAAGGGCCTTTTGAAATATTTTATTACTTATGCTTTTCTGTTCTTAGAATGGCAGATCGTCATCATCGGCTGATGAGCTGATATCAGCTGATGGTGCTGCATATTGCGGAGCAGCTGATGCATTGTTAGCAGCTGCAAGAGGAGTAATTCTCCATAACTGCAATGAGTTAAAATAGGTTTTTTTACCCATTTTATCCGTCCATGGGCGACCTTTAAGGTTAAAAGAAACCTCTACATCGTCCCCAATCTTTACATTATCAAGCAAATTGCAACGATCCTGTATAGCCTCAAACTTTAAATATTCAGGGTATTGAGGGTTCTCAATATATTCAAGTATAAGTTCGCGTTTTTTAAGTGAATCGGTTACTTGCTGGGTAGCCGATACTTCATGTACCTTACCTTTAACTTCCATAATTAATCTTCAAATAATTTAAAAATGTAAAGTTAATAGTAAGAAATTAAAATAGGGGCTTTTTAATTCTTAATTTTGCCGAATTAATATGCAAGTTTTCCACACCGAAAGTAAAATCATAATTACATGTAACAAAAGGCTTTCAACTTACCTGCAACGGGAAGTTGAAGCTTTAGGCTTTGAGCCGGTGCGTGTTTTCCCCACAGGGGTCGAACTAAAAGGTACCGTTACAGATACCATTCCGCTTAATTTGAATTTGCGCTGCGCAAGCCAGATCCTGTATTCGTTAAAAACCTTCACCGCCCGCGACCCGAAAGAGCTTTACGATGAGCTGGTAACCATTGAATGGGAAAAGCTGATCGATTTTACCGGCTATTTTTCGGTATCATCAAACGTAAATAACGAGCACATCCTTACCCCTTTGTTTGCCAATGTAAAGGTAAAGGACGCCATTGTTGACAGGATCAAATCTATCAAAGGCATCAGGCCCGACTCTGGCCCCGAGGTTAATAAAGCGCTGGTGCACCTTTACTGGCAGGATGACCGTGCCGAAATTTTCCTGGACACATCCGGCGAAACCCTGGCAAAACATAGTTACCGTAAAATACCGGGCAAAGCACCTATGCTTGAGGCATTAGCGGCATCAACCATTATGGCTACCAAATGGGATATGAAAAGTACTTTCATTAACCCCATGTGCGGTTCGGGCACCCTGGCTATTGAAGCCGCCTTGCTGGCTACCGATAAACATCCTGGCTTGTTCAGGATGAACTACGGCTTTATGCACGTACTTGGTTATGATGAAACCGTATTTTTTGCAGAGCGCCGTGCATTAAAAGATAAAGCCAAAAAAGAAACCGGCTTTAAAATCATCGCTACAGATATTTCTGAAGATGCTGTTGACATTGCCCGCAAAAATGCAAAAACTGCCGGCGTAGAACATTTAATCGATTTTGCCGTTTGTGACTTTGAAGATACCGAGGTGCCTGAAGCAACAGGTGTAGTGATGTTTAACCCTGAATACGGCGAGCGTTTGGGTGTGCACACCAAATTGGAGATCACCTATAAACGTATGGGCGATTTCCTGAAAAAGAAATGCCTCGGGTATAATGGTTACGTTTTTACGGGCAATCCCGATTTAGCCAAGAAAATAGGCTTAAAGGCTGCCCGCAAAATTGAATTTTATAATGGTAAGCTTGATTGCCGCCTGTTTGAGTATGAACTGTACCAGGGCAGCAAACGCGAACCGAAAGAAGAAAATTAAATGAAAAAGATCCTGTTATTTATAACACTTATTTTATCATCGGTATTAGTTAAGGCACAAACACAATTAGCATTTCCATTTCAGGGCGGTAGTCCTATTATGAACCGCTTTTTTAAAGACAGCCTCGTTGTATCGCCCGAGATCATTAAAAAGAAAGCTACAGGCACAGCTGTGTTTAAATTTACTGCAGATGATAAAGGCACCATTAAAAAGATCATAGTTTACTATGCCGATGATGCTATACTGGTAGTGCCTATCATTGAGGCGCTAAAAAAATCAAACCATAAATGGATCATTCCTGATCATGAAAAACTGCATGATTTTATTTTGCCATTTTCTATCAACTTTAATGCGCCGGCAAATACCAGTAATGCAACCATGAAGGCCGCATTTGATTACTACAGCAAACGCAGGCCTATCATATCTTACAACCAGGTACCGCTTGAAACGGCTACTTTATTGCCTTCGGTTACGGTTAGTTACGATTTAAGCGAATAGTTTATTAATAAAACATATTTGGAAGCGACAGATCTTAGGGCCTGTCGCTTTTTTTGAAAAAATCTTTTTTGAAAAAAATATAGTTTTAGTTAAAACCAAAGCGTAACTTTTTTCGTAATCATGCTTATAGGGCCATTGGTGGCATTTACTTTTAATTAAAACCTAAAAAAATCTCCTGTATCCTGGCGGGCGAGTTGGATTTTTTTACAAAATCTGAAATCCGGGCTTCAATTATTCTCGTTAGTTATAATTGAATTAAAATATAATTGGATGAAAGATATGCTAAATTTTAAGATCAAGGCCATCGCCGCTAACATCAGGCATACCAGGGAAGGATTAAATTATACCCAGGAATACCTTGCGGCCAAGTTAGGTATATCGCAAAATGCCTACAGCAAAATAGAGTTAGGTTATACAAAAATAACCGTCGAAAGGCTGTTTCAGATTGCTTCTATTTTAGAAATTGAAGTTTCTGAACTTATAAATACCGAAAAAACAGTTGCGGCTTAACGTTTTATGCACAATTTTAATGTTCCGTCTTTTGCTTAGTATCTTTGCCGGAGATGGAACACGATAAACTTATTGCCGCTACTGTTGATTTTGTACGCGATACCCTCAGAAATGCCGAAGGCGGCCACGACTGGTGGCACATTCACCGCGTTTGGACCAACGCAAAACTCATCAACCAAACAGAAAAAACTGATCAGCTTGTAGTTGAACTTGCTGCTTTGCTGCATGATATTGCCGATAGTAAATTTCACAACGGCGATGAAGAGATTGGCCCGCGCACGGCCGGTAACTATCTGCAAAGCATGAATGTTGATGTTGCTGTAATTGAACATGTACAGCAAATCATCAGGCACATGTCGTTCAAGGCCAGCTTTGATCAAAAGTCATTTCATTCGCCGGAGTTAGCGGTAGTGCAGGATGCAGACAGGCTTGACGCAATTGGCGCCATCGGCATTGCCCGCGCTTTTACCTATGGTGGCTTTAAGGGCCGTGAACTGTATAATCCCGAAATTAAGCCAAACCTTAGCATGACCAAAGAAGAATATAAAAATACAACCGCCCCAACTATTAATCATTTTTACGAAAAGCTGCTATTGCTTAAGGATAAGATGAATACGCCCGCCGGAAAAGCGATTGCAGCGCAAAGACATGCTTTTATGGAAGATTATTTGAAACAGTTTTTTCAAGAATGTGGTTCATAGTTAACGCGAAAGCTTACTTTTGCGCCAAATTTTGATACCCCATGAAGAAACTTATATTTACTATAATACCCGTGTTTATTGCTGCCATTACTTTTGGGCAGGATACAGTTAAACGTCAACGGTTCAACTTCCATTTCCAGCAAACGGTAATTACCCAGTACAAACCATCATTCCATGCTGATTATACCGGCGATAACAGCTTGCTTACCGGCGAGGAAACGCAAAGCTCTATTACCACCACACTTTTTGGCGGTGCAAGGCTTTGGAAAGGTGCTGAAGCATATTTTAACCCTGAGCTTTCGGGTGGAGCCGGCCTGAGCAAAACTTTGGGAGCAGCAGGCTTTCCCAATGGCGAAACTTTTCGTGTAGGTGGTGCCGAGCCTAAGATCTATATCGCCCGGTTATATTTTACCCAAAACTTTGAATGGGGTAAGGATAAAGATACCATAAGCGATGATGCCAACCAGTTAGCCGGGTTAAAAAGCAAACGCTATTTTTCGGTTACCGTAGGTAAATTTGGCATGGCCGATTTTTATGACGGCAACGAATTTAGTCATGACCCGCGTACGCAATTCATGAACTGGAGCTTGATGGATAACGGAGCATGGGATTATCCGGCCAACACCCGTGGCTACGTTTTAGGCGTACATACTGAATTAGGACAGCCAAACTGGACATTGCGTTTCGCCTTCACTATGTCGACCACCACTGCTAATGGCGCTATCTGGGATCAGAAAGTAGGGAAGGCCAATACCCAAACTTTAGAGTACGAAAAGCGCTATACCTTAAATGGCCAGAAAGGCACATTCAGGATCCTCGGTTTCAGGAACAACGGTAAAATGGGCGACTATCGCCAGGCTTTGGCGCTAAGTCCGACTGCACCTAATGTTGATACTACCCATGCCTGGGGCAGGCACAAATATGGTTTCGGCATCAGTGCCGACCAGTATTTAACCAAAGATTTTGGGGTATTTGCCAAGGTGAGTTACAATAACGGTAAAACCGAAACCTGGTATTTTACCGAAATTGACCGCTCGCTAAGCTTTGGCGGTGTGCTTAAGGGCAGTTCATGGAACCGTGGCGATGACGAATTAGGCCTGGCTTTTGTGGCTAACGGTATCTCAAATGCCCATCGCGATTATCTTGCTGCCGGAGGTTATGGTTTTATCATTGGCGATGGCAAGCTTAACTACGGCACAGAATTTATTGCCGAGCTTGATTATAAAATAAACGCTTATCAAAAGAAATTCTGGCTTACACCAGGATACCAGTTTTTACTGAACCCTGCCTATAATAAAGACAGGGGGCCTGTAAACGTGTTTTCACTAAGAGCACACGTGGAGTTTTAAAAGCACAGCGGCAGTTATGTCATTGCGTGTAACCATCAGGGAAATCCAGAAAAAAATTGTGATGACATATAAAAAATATTCTTCACCGTCCCATCAGGGTCTCTCGCAGAGGACCCTGATGTATACGTCATGCAGATCGCTGTTCAAAATATCTATTAGATGTTTTGAACGCGGCGAACCTCAGGGTCCTCTGCGAGTTTAAGTTAACCCACAAAATCACCAATCTGAAATTTCAATAGGGGGCACCTACGGAGCCATAAATCTGCTTTTTTAGGCTATAAACACGTGGCCCCGCTGGGGCCGGCATGGCTTTATAACATAATTAGGTGTTAATCAAAGGTGTCTTAGGATAGCTGCACCAGAGGTGCAAAAGGTTTGTAGCATAAAAAATGATAGAAATACCCTTTGCCTCAGAGGGGCAAAACAAAACACTTGCTGATTAAACGACAAAACAATTTTGTGGGTAAACTTAAATCTGCGAGAGACCCTGATGGAACATGAAGCACAGCGGCAGTTATACAACAGGAGTAAAACTCATTCCCTCCGTTAAATAACTGCCGCTGCTACTTAAAACTGCTACTCATTAATGTTTGTTCCCAAAGCCAAACTCCCGGTATGAATTAGGTACGTCATCCGTATTACTGAAGGCAAAAGTGAACGTGGTAGTCCAGTTTTCATAATCGGCCTTTTTATCCTGCGATGGCTCAACATGGGTTGAGCTGATCATATAAACTCCTTCGCGGCTTAGTTTAAAAAACACCAAACCGTTACTATCACTTAACAATTTTTGCGGAATTATAGTGCCGTTAATCGTACGTACATACTGAATTACAACAGCGTCTTTCATTGGTTTACCCCTAAAAAGCACCTGTGCTGTTACATCATCGCCATAGGCGGCTTTATAAGGGTTTTGCTGGATCACAATTTCGTAATCTTCGCCCAGGGGTTTATCGAAATCCTTACCATTGGCCTTATCAACAGAAATAAGCGTTTTTGTTGACTGGTGGTACCTTTCAACAAAATACTGCTGACTGCTGGCCCTTGCTTCTTCGGCCATTTTATCAAGCCCTTCGCTTTCAAGCGCCCTGATAAATTTATTCCTTTCCGATTCCGTTTCATCATTCCTAACCAACTCAAAAAGGGCAAGGCCCGAGTTTTGCAGCTCATAAGTAAGCAGACTGCTATCGGCCTGGTTAGTGATTTTTGAAAGATCTGTTTTTTTTGAGCCTTCGTAAAGCATAAACTTGGTTGCCTTAGCCGTGGCATATTTAAATTCATTTTCAGGTTTAAACTCGTTCCCGCTCAGTAAATGCAGGTTAAGCTTATCGCCTTTATGAACGTAAAAATTATGTGGCAATAAGAAAAAATCCTGCGAACTGGCCGCGAAGCCGATCATGAGCAGTAGTATAATGATGAAAACAGAGGTGCGCTTCATAGTTTTTTGATAGTATCATCAAACATACAAAGTTTTAAAAACTTCAGTAGTTTTACGTTATGATTTTTGACAGGAAAAACCTCGATAATGATACTTTGCTGGCATTTTACAAAAAATTGCTGTTCCCGCGCATGGTTGAAGAGAAGATGCTGATCCTGCTAAGGCAGGGGCGCATTGGCAAATGGTTTTCGGGTATTGGCCAGGAAGCCATAGCTGTTGGCAGCACCCTGGCCATGAATACCGACGAGTATATTTTGCCCATGCACCGCAACCTCGGCGTTTTTACTTCAAGAAACATTCCGCTTTCGCGCTTAATGGCGCAATGGCAGGGCAAACCTTCGGGCTTTACCAAAGGGCGCGACCGCTCTTTTCATTTCGGCACCCAGGAATATAAGATCATCGGTATGATATCGCACCTGGGGCCGCAGCTTGCACTGGCCGACGGTATTGCCTTAGCCGATGTATTATCGGGCAAAAAGAAATCAACACTTGTTTTTACCGGCGAAGGTGCTACCAGTGAAGGTGATTTTCACGAGGCACTCAATATAGCCTCGGTTTGGAAGCTGCCGGTAATATTCCTGATCGAAAACAATGGCTACGCTCTTTCTACTCCAACAAATGAGCAGTATAACTGCCGCGAACTGGTTGATAAGGCCATAGGCTACGGTATTGAAGGCCGCCGTATTGACGGCAATAACCTGCTTGAAGTTTATAACACCATAACTACGCTTAATAAAGCTATTCGTGAAAACCCGCGCCCTGTTTTGCTGGAATGTATGACTTTCAGGATGCGCGGCCACGAAGAAGCATCGGGCACTAAATACGTGCCCAATAACTTGTTTGAGTGGTGGGCGGGGAAAGATCCGGTAGCAAATTTTGAAAAATACCTGCTTGCCGAAGGGGTTTTGCTAAAGGACATGATCCCTGTGATCCGTAAGGAGTTTGCGGCATTGATTGAAACCGAAATTGAAAAGGTTTACTCCGAAGCTGATATTATACCTGATGTAGCCACTGAGGTACAGGATATGTATAAGCCTTACAGTTTCCCGCTTGTACAGCCAAACGCTTCGCCTGTTACTAATAAGCGCTATATAGATGCCATTAGCGATGGCCTTAAACAAGCCATGCGCAAACATCCCAACCTGGTGATCATGGGGCAGGACATTGCCGAATACGGCGGAGCTTTTAAAATTACACAGGGCTTTGTGGAAGAGTTTGGCAAAGCCCGCGTTCGTAATACGCCTATTTGCGAATCTGCAATTGTTGGCGCAGGGATGGGGCTTGCCCTTAACGGCTACAAGGCGGTAGTTGAAATGCAGTTTGCTGATTTTGTCACGTGCGGCTTTAATCAAATCATTAATAACCTGGCCAAAACGCATTACCGCTGGGCACAGGGCGTTGACGTGGTGATCCGGATGCCCGCAGGTGCCGGAACCGGAGCAGGGCCATTCCACTCACAAAGTAATGAAGCCTGGTTTACCAAAACGCCCGGTTTGAAAGTTGTTTATCCTGCCTTCCCGGCAGATGCCAAAGCGCTGTTGCTTGCCGCCATTGATGATCCTAACCCCGTAATTTATTTTGAACATAAATACCTGTACCGCAGCATCAATGCAGATGTACCCGATAATGATGTAATGATTGAGATTGGCAAAGCCAATGTAATTAAACAAGGCGATAAAGCCACTATCATAACATTTGGTCTTGGCGTGCACTGGGCTTTGGAATATGCGGACAAGCATCCCGATCAATCCATAGAGATCATCGACCTGCGCAGCCTTCAACCCTGGGACCAGGAAGCTGTTGAAGCCAGCGTTAAAAAAAACGGTCGGGTGCTGATTTTACATGAAGATACCCTAACCAACGGCTTCGGCGCCGAAATTGCCGCCCACATTGCCGAGCATTGTTTTAAATACCTTGACGCCCCGGTAATGCGCTGCGGCAGTTTGGATACCGCTATCCCGATGAGCAAAGCATTGGAAGATCAGTTTTTGGCAAAGGCAAGACTGCAGGAGAGTATGGAGAGCTTGTTGGCTTACTAGGTCCTCGGAGGCCGTGGCGACGACAGGTAATAATGCCATAACAACATTGATGCAACGGTGCGGTAAGGTTTCCATTGTTCGGTTACCAATAACAATTCTTCTCTTGATGTATCTTTTGGCAAGTTTTTTACCCTTTTTAGCGCGTTAACAGCCGCAAGATCTCCTATAGGGAAAACGTCGGCGTGTTGCAGCACAAACATGAGGTACACATCTGTTGTCCAGTTGCCGATGCCTTTAAGGGCGGTTAGTTTGGCGCGGATAATGTCATCAGGCATTTGTTCCATTTCGGCAAGGTTAATTTGTCCGTTTACAATGGCTTCGGCAAGGTATTTTATGTAGATAGTTTTTTGCCGGCTTACATAGCATGCGCGAAATTCCTCATCGGTAAGGAGCAGCACCCGGGTTGGGGTAATTTGCTGCACCCGTTCCCTTAATTTATTTAAGGCCGATAATGCAGATGCCAGCGATACCTGCTGCTCCAAAATAATATGCACTAATGTTTCAAAACTGTTGGGCCGCGACCATAAGGGCGGATAGCCATGATTTTGAATGATCAGGGCAAGATCAGGGTCATTAGCAGCAAGCTTATCGCAGATGAGATGAAAGTTTGAATGGGAAAATTGCTCAAACATAGGTTGATGATATGTTGTGCAAGATGAGGGATTAGGCCGGGAATTGCAAAAAATAACGTAGAGACGCATAATTGCGTCTCTGAACTATACAGAGACGCTTTGTAGATCGGGAGACACAATTATGTGTCTCCGCATTCATAATTTACTCATAGCTATGCCGCTCAAAATCATAATCAGATTGTGAGGTAATGATCTTTTTTCGCCGCTGGATATCCGTATCCAGGTTATGGTCATAAATATTATCCGTAACTGCCATATCCCGTTCCTTGTCCCGTTCGGCCAGATGAATATTGGCTTCAGCGGTTTTGGCTATGGCTGTATCATAAGGTCCCTTGGGCGACATCAGCTTTACAAACACCGGCAAGCATTCAAACAAAATAAAAAGGTACCCAATAAATGAGATAGCCAGGTAGGTATCCAGGTCGCGCTTCCCGTTTTCCGTGTAAGTGAGTTGGCCCAATGCCCAGTTACGGTCAGAGAAACCTGCAATGCTGGCCAGGCTATCCAGTTGATGTTCGGTAAAGAGGCGTGTACTGTTTAGGCCCTCATAATCCTTACGAGCGCTCAGGTACTGATCCATCTGCCCTAAATTATCAGTAACAGTTTTGAGGCGGGCTTCTTTTTCTTCCAGTACAGATTGTTTTTGTTTGGCGTAAGTTCCGTAACCGGTGATGCCCGATGTTTGGTTGGTTTTATCGCCAAAAACTTCCTGGTTAAGCTGGTAGCGTGAGCGGTTAATATCCCGTTCAAGCGAATCCTTTTCCTTTTTTAGATCGGTATTTTTACCCAGCTCCATGGCATACTTCTGCATGTAGGTTTTTTCGAGGGTATCAATCTTACTGCGTTGCCCTTTTAAATAGGCGGTTTTTAGTTTCTGGCGAATTTCTTTATCAAAGATCTTGAGCTCAAGCGGACGCGATATTACGATACCAATCATAATGGCCAGCAAAATACGCGGCGATGCCTGCAAAATCTGCTGATTGGTTGTACCTTCTTTGTTAATACTGGATACAATGTAACGGTCCATATTAAAAATGGCCGTTCCCCAAAGCAAACCAAATAGTATAGCAAAGCCTACAGCAAAACCATCACCATTAAAAACAAAGTACATGGCATAGCCGCCGGATAAAGCCGCAAACAAAGCGGTGAAAAATATAGTTGCCCCAATACCAACATACTTATTATGCTCGATAGGGTACTTTTTTAAGGTATCGATATGTGCTCCTGAACAGAACCAGAAAAAGCGTGTAACTTTTTTCATTAAGTAATTATTGTGTAAACATATATGAAACGCTCATACACTTTGATTGTTACAAATAACAAGCCTAAATATTTGATTAAGAAAAAAACTACCTTTGGATTATAATTACATTTAACATGAACGAGATAACCGTACAGGAACTAAAAGAAAAAATTGACAAAGGCGAAGACTTTCAACTGATTGACGTTAGGGAAGATTTTGAATACGAAACTTCAAACCTTGGCGGACAACTTATACCGCTCGGCGGCGTAGTGATAGAATCAGAAAAGATAAGTAAAGATAAACCAGTAGTAGTAATGTGCCGCAGCGGTAAACGTAGCGCAGCCGCAATTATGCAGCTGGAGCAGCTTGGCTTTACCAACCTGTCGAACTTAAGGGGCGGTATCCTTGCGTGGCAGGCCGAAATTGATCCTGAATTAAACGTGTACTAATAATGGGCTTTAAATTAGTGCTCAATGTGCTTTACACCATGGGTGTAGCCTTGTGCTTTATTGTTGCCTATAAGATGCTTACAACCCACAATTACCCTGTAATGGCAGGGGCCATCATTGTTGGTGTAGTGGTGATTTTTATGAAGCTCCGGCTTTTGAAAGAGGTTAAGGACACCCAGGACGCCTCACAAAATAAAAAAGGCAAAGGGACTAAGTAACCCAATGTTAATGCTTGCAGACTTACGACGTTTTTGAAACTTCGTAAGTCTTTGCGGTTGTTTGTAGCCCGCGCAAGTTTAGACGTTTTATTATACGACGCTCCGTCTATTACTATCAAGATAATTAAATTGGCTTTCCTCCAACTTCTCTTCTAATTCTTCCAAGCCATTTTGTATTTTATAATTTCGCTCCTGTAGTGTTATAGGGATAAGCCAATAACAAAAAATTGCTCTATCGCTATTATCCGGATAAAACCGTTCGAGATCAGGTCCATCAAGATAAGGCAAAGAAATGAAGCCGTAACTACATTCAGAATCTCCCTGCCAGGCCCTGCCGAAATTAATTGTATCTCCCAAATTTAAATTTTGATATATATTGTGGTAGTAAACCACGCTTGTCAACAACTCTAATATCGAGTTATCCTGAGCAGCGGAGAACAAATGTAATTCAACAGGCTTTTCATGGGTAAATGCCGACATCCCGCATGTTGCATAAGTCCACATTTTCCTCTTGCCTGTTGGTTTAAATTCTAAAATTGTAAGTTTATTATCAAATTCTTTGATAGGTCCCTTTGTCCATATCCTCTCTTCAAAATTGCTTCCCCAATTTGATATATAATGCTCTTTGATCAGTTTGTTGTAAATGCTCATCTTATAAACTGCATTATAATTAAAAATTTATGATGAATTTTAGATTTATTATAGTCTTGTGCTTGTTTATAGATGAACGCAAGATAAGGCTACTTTACAATTGCTTTTACAAATCCGTACACAGATATAGTATCGACATATTTGCTTTCCCACGTATGTGATACCGCTATCTGAAATGAAAACTTACCTTTCAGCAGGTCGCCCTTTGCGTAAGTGCCTTTATCAAGGATCAAATTTTTGTTTATTACCTCAAAAACAGGTTTTTTGTATGAGCTATCAGTAATTGAAAAAGTTTGATAGTATTTAGCATTAAATACGCCTGGTGATTTAACAAATCTCAACTCGTAACGACCATTTGAGAAAGGAGTGTCAGTCAATATAAAAATCAACGTGTCTTTGTTGAGGGTCACATCACCGCTTCTGAAAAACTGTTTGGCTTTACCGTCAGTAATTGTCGTTTCTGATGTATAAATACGTTTTAAAGAATCTCCCTTTTGCTTGTTTAATACATACTTAAAATGTTCTTCATTAAAGAAAGGTTCGTCATAAAGTTTGCTTGAGTAGTTTTTCGCAGGGTACAGTGCCGGCATCGTGACCAATTTTGCTTGTTGTATCGGCTGCGTTGAACATGCAAAAAGAAACAACCCGAGTAAAATTGGTAGTTTTTTCATGATAACAATTATTTCTTCAAAGTCCCTTCAAATAACTTATAAATCCGTTTATACTCATCGGTCCAGCTGCTGGGTTCTTCAAAGCCGTGATCTTCTACAGGGTATGAAGCCAGTTCCCAGTTTTCTTTGTGTAATTCTATTAGTTTTTGGGTAAGGCGAATGATATCCTGGTAGTTTACATTTTGGTCTATCATGCCATGTAACATCAGCAGGTTACCTTTTAAACCATTAGCAAAGTAAATAGGCGAGCTTTTGCGGTATGACAGCTCGTCGGTAAAAGGCTCATTCAATATGTTCGATGTATACTCATGGTTATAGTGGGCCCAATCGGTAACGGAGCGGATAGCGCCGCCTGCTGCAAAAACATCAGGCTCGGTAAACATACCCATCAGGGTAATAAAGCCGCCGTATGACCCACCATACAAGCCTACATGCTTCGGATTTACACCATATTTTTCAACCAGTAGTTTTACACCGTCAACCTGGTCTGTTAAGTCCTTGCCGCCCATGTGGCGATAAATGCCGGTCCGAAAATCCCTGCCATAGCCTGCGCTTGCGGTATAATCGATATCCAGTACGGTATATCCATTATCGGCCAGCATGTTATTGAACATAAACTCACGGAAATAATAACTCCATGAATAGGTAACGTTTTGCAGGTAGCCTGCACCGTGTACAAAAACTACGGCCGGTTTTGCAGGATCGGATTTTTTTGGCTGATACAGGCGTGCATAAACATCGGTACCATAGCGGTTTTTAAAGGAGATGATCTCCGGGTCGCGCCATGGGTACGACAGGTACTCGGCCGAAACCGAGTTGGTTAGCTTGATTGCTTTTGCCCCCGGCTTATTAGCCTGGATATATAACTCCCAGGGGCGGTTGGAATAAGAATACCTGATGGCCAGCCATTTTTCATCCGGAGAAAGCGTTACCTCGTTACCCCCTTTCATACCGGTAATTTTAACCGGGGTTCCTCCGCCAACCGGGATCCTGTAAAAATGGGTTATGCCCGGATGATCTATATTGGCAGTAAAGTAAAATGTTTTTTTATCGTTGCTTAGCTGTAAGGTTTGCACTTCCCATTTGCCGTTGGTAAGCTGTTTTTTTGCACCGCTGGTTACATCAACCACATAAATATGTGAGTAGCCACTGGCCTCGCTTTGGTAATAAAAATGGGTGTCGTCAATAAAACCTGTATTTCCGGGATCATCAATACCCGGCCCGCCTATCCAGGCTTCATCGCGCTGACGATCAAGCTGGTTGAGTTTCCCGGTTACCGGGTCGAGGCGCATGATCCAGCAATCTTTATTATCCTGTGCCGAGATAATAACCACCGCATTGCTGCCGTTTTGGTTCCATAAAACACCGTCGATATTTACCGGCCTGTCGGCATTTTCCTTTTGGCGGGCTTTTAATTCTTCGGGGTAATCTTTTAAATAATCGGGCAGATCTTTAATACCGGGAATCTCTGATGTAATAACCGGGTAAACGGCCTCGCGGCGCTTATCGTAAATAAAAGTCTCTGAAGTTGATGAAGGCCGGCCAACCTTTGAGCGGTTAGGAATATCCTCGGTAAAGCCTGATGCGGTAACATAATTTGTTACGATAGCATTCTGAACCCCTTCGGCACGTTTGGTAAGGTTGTAAGTTATAAAACGGCCATCGGGGCTGATCTGCACGGCGCTCAGCCTTTTTTCGCCAAAGGCAATTTCTTTTAATTTATCAGGTTTGAGTAATGCTGTTTCTGTTGAGTCTTTTTTATCATCTTTCGCTTCTTTTTTGATGATATCAAACAGTTCAAGCTGTTGTTTTTTGAGCCACTGCTCCTGCTCGTTAGGTTTATCCTTGTTTTTTTTATCACTTGCCGCCCTTACAAAGTTGGTAAGCTGTACCAGGCTACCGCCATTCAGGTTCAGGGCAAAGAGATTGCTATCTTCTTTATAGATAATCTTTGTTTCATCACCGTTAAAAGCAGGGCTGTCTTCCTGCCCTACGGTATTGGTTAAGCGGGTGGTTTTATTGCTTTTTACATCGTATAAAAACAAGTCGCCATTTTTACTGAATACCTTTTGAGTATGCTTTTTATTCCATTCGCCGCCCGGTGCCAGATCACGCTGTTCGGCAATGCTAACCTTTTGCACCCTGTTATCAGCCGGGTTAACAGCATATAAACGCGCATCACCCGAAGCATCATCATCCCATTTAAAGTAGATCTTTTTACTATCGTTAGCCCAGCGAACATTGGAGGGGGATACCCCAATCCATTTCGGGTCGCGCATAATTTTTTCGATGGTAAGGGTGTCCAGCTTTTGTGCAAAAGCACCTGCTACCGGCATCAGGAACAATAAGCTTAAAAGTTTCTTCATATCTCAATAAAGCATGCAATTTAGCAGTTTAGCCAATGATTGCTATTTTTAAGCATTTTATTGTTACAAATGGAACTACAGGGCAACGGATTTTTATTGAGGGCATGGCAACAGGGAGATGAAGTATCGCTTCAACACCACGCAGACAATGCAAAAGTAGCAGCTTTTTTGCGCGATAGGTTCCCGCATCCGTATACACTGAATGATGCTTTGTTTTGGGTGAATCTGGTAAAAGATCAGCAACCATTAACAAGTTTTGCCATAGTGATTAACGGCGAAGCCTGCGGCGGTATCGGTATTGAACCGTTTAATGATGAAAGCCGCATCACTGCAGAGATAGGCTACTGGCTTGGTGAGCAATACTGGGGTAAAGGTATTGTGACTGCGGCTGTAAAACTGGTAACCACTTATGCATTTGAGTACTTTCCGCTGATACGTATTGAAGCCGGGGTGTATGATAAAAACACAGCATCTATGCGGCTACTTGAAAAGGCTGGTTATTTAAAGGAGGCCGTGTTGAGGAGATCGATCATTAAAAATGGTGAGGTGATGGATAAGCATATGTATGCTATATTTAAGGAGGATTAATTGAAACTATTTTAAAACAAATGCCCAATTTATACATCATAGCAGGTTGCAACGGTGCCGGTAAAACTACTGCAAGCTACACGGTTTTGCCCGAATTGCTTAACTGCAATGAGTTTGTAAATGCTGATAATATTGCAGCTGGGCTTTCTCCCTTTAACCCGGAAAGCGTTGCACTTGAAGCAGGCCGAATCATGTTACAGCGAATTGACGAATTGCTAAGTCGGGAAGTTGATTTTGCTTTCGAAACTACGCTTTCAACCCGGAGTTATGTTTCCTTTGTTAAAAAAGCCCGGCAAAAAGGATACGAAGTTACTTTATTGTTCTTTTGGCTAAGTTCGCCACAAATAGCGATGCAAAGGGTAGCTACACGTGTGAATGAAGGCGGGCATAACATTCCTATAGATGTGATTGAGCGTAGGTACTACAGGGGAATAAGAAATTTAATATCTTTGTATATACCGCTGGTTAACATGGTTGGTGATAAAAAACATGGATACAGGTCCGGAGCTTGTAGCAAGAGGCATAGAAAATTCAAAGCCTTCTATAGCTAAACTCGATGTTTGGGAAATAATTTTAAGCCAGGCAAATGAGAACTAAAATAAATATCAACATGGATATAAATGAATTGGAAGCCAAAGTGTTGAAAGGCATGAATATAGCCATAAGAAAATTAGTTGAAACTTCTGCCGAAAAAGGTAAAAGTCTTATCATTGGCGAAATTGATGGCAGTTTCAAAGTGGTACCCGCTAAAGAACTTTTGAAAACCCTACCCGCTAAATAGCAATCAACTACAGTTCTTTCCGCATCACATAATCATTCATCCAGTATTTACCAATAGCTATATCTTCTTCATAAGCTACTGCAAATCCCATCTTTTCGTAAAATGACTTGGCATTATTATACCTGTTCACATTTAGTTCAAGCGTTTGCTTGCCGGCATCTTTGGTTTTTTTTGCTACCTCGTTAATTAATACCTTACCGTAGCCTTTGCCCTGGGTTTCGGGCAGGCAATAAAGTTTATGCAGTTTGTAGATCTCAGAATCTTCTTCGCGGGGGGAATAGGCGGCAAATGCTACCGGTCTACCTTCTTCTTCCAACAGGAGGAAAGTTTGCTGATTTTCTTTAACCTGCTTGGTTATTTTTTCTGTCGAATAAATTTCGCCCAGCATAAAGGCTATCTGTTCGCGCTCGAGTATAGGGCTGTAGGTTACCCACCAGGTTTTATCAGCAATATTGCGGATAGTTTCTACATCATTTATGGTAGCGGTACGTATCGTGTACATTTTTAAATTTAGCTGCGTGTTAATAATTACGATTTTGTTAAAGCAGTTAGTCTTAAGCCCGATGTCAAAAACACACTTTCGACTTAGAACTTAAGACTTTCGACTTCATACTAACTTTTTTCCTCCCAGATCATGCACAAGTGTAAAATGGTTTCAACTGCCTTTTGCATGTCCTGTACCGATACCCATTCATGCCTGCTGTGGAAAGCATGTTCCCCGGCAAAAATGTTGGGGCAGGGTAACCCCATAAACGAAAGCCTTGAACCGTCAGTGCCGCCGCGAATGCTGCATAATTTGGCAGTTAAACCGGTGCGGTTTATGGCCTCCATGGCATAATCAACAATTTGCGGGTGCTGGTCAAGTATGCCTTTCATATTGCGGTATTGCTGGCTCACGGCAATATCAAACGTTGAACCCGGGAATTTCTTTAGCACTTCGGTTGCTGTTTTATGGATAACCTCCACATGATCTGCAAGTTTGGCTTCATCAAAATCGCGGATTATAAAGTCGATAGTAGCGGTTTCAACGTGGCCCTCCATACCTACCGGGTGCACAAAGCCTTGCATGCCCTCGGTATGCTCCGGCGAAAGCTCATCGGGCAGGGCGGCAATAATTTGGCCGGCAATTTTAATGGCGCTTTCCATTTTGCCTTTTGCAAATCCCGGGTGTGAGCTTACGCCATTAATGGTAAGCCTTGCACCATCGGCCGAAAAAGTTTCATTCTCCATATTGCCCGCACTCTCTCCATCCATAGTATAAGCGGCAAACGCGCCAAGCTTGGCGATGTCCACGTGATCAACGCCATGACCAACCTCTTCATCGGGAGTAAATAAAATACGGATATCACCATGTTTAATTTCGGGGTGGTTCATGAGCTGGTAGCAGGCATCCATAATTTCGGCTACACCGGCTTTATTATCAGCGCCAAGCAGTGTTGTGCCGCTGGCAGTTATTACATCGTTGCCAATTTGATTTTTCAGGTCTTCATATTCTGCCATGCGGATTACCTGGGTATCGTCATCCGGCAATATTAAATCCTGCCCCCGGTAGTTTTTATGAACAATGGGTTTCACATCTTTGCCGCTGCAATCTGGCGCAGTATCCATGTGCGAACAAAAGCAGATAACAGGAACTTGCTTGTCAGTATTGGAGGGTATAGTTGCGTAAACATATCCATACTCATCCAAATGCGCATCGGTTAGCCCTATGGCCAACAACTCATCAACCAGCATCCGGCCAAGATCTTTTTGCTTTTCTGTTGATGGAAATGAAACAGAAGTGGGATCCGATTGTGTATCAATGGTAACATAGCGCAAAAAACGCTCGGCTACAGTGAACTTAATGAATGAGCTAAAATTCATATAAAGCTTTTATATTAGTAAAAATTTAGGAGGCGGCTAACACCATCACCAATTGTAAATATTGATTAAAATTATACATTGAAAAAACATTTTCTGCTTTTTGTTTTGGTTTTTGCCTCGGTTATGGCGAAAGCGCAAAGTGGTTTTAACTATTATGAATGGGGTGCTGGTTTTGGCGCAAGCTATGGCCGGGGGTTTGATGATCTTAACAAGCAGGTTTGGCATCCGGGGGGAAGCCTGAATTTAACCTATAATTACAGCCCTTATGTACCTATGAGCCTTGAATTTCAGTTTGGTACACTTGAAGGTGGTGGGCGTACGCCGGATAAAGATCAGTTTGGCCGCTATTCAAAAAACAATTATAAAGCCCTGGTACTCCATGCCGACCTGCAGTTGGGCGAAATAATTGATTATGATAACAGTGGTTTTTTAAATGTTATTAAAAATTTTTATGGTGGTGCCGGAATTGGCGCAATATTCAACAAGATGAAGGACATTCAACGTACCAATCTTTATCTGTATAACGGCCCGAATACCTATGTTTTCCCCGGGAAAGATAAAAGCGTTAACCTTATGGTGCCTTTACGCTTTGGTTATGAATTTAAAATATATGATGATTATGACCAGGTAGGTTATACCATAACGCTCGGTTATCAGCATAGTTATGCTTTTGGTGAGGGACTGGATGGATATAATGACAATCCGCAGAAGTTTAAAAATAACGCTCCTGATCAGTTTGCCATGTTTACCCTTGGCTTTAAGTATAACTTTGGCAATACTGTATCATACACCAAACTTGTCAGAAATTTCAGACGGTGAACATAGAAGAGTTGCGTGACTATTGCCTGCAAAAGCCGGGCGCTACCGAGGGTTTCCCTTTTGGAGAAGATACCCTGGTTTTTAAAATCGCTGAAAAGATCTTTTTATTAACTGGTTTGCAAACCGGCGAGAGGTTCAATGTTAAATGCGACCCCGAATGGGCTGTTGAACTTCGTGAACGTCACCCTGAAGTACAGCCCGGCTACCATATGAATAAAAAAATGTGGAATACGGTGCAAATGAATGGCTCCCTCACACGCAAACAACTCTGCGAAATGATAGACCATTCCTATAATGAAGTAGTTAAAAGTTTGCCAAAGAAAGTGCAGGCTGAGATAGCTGCATTATAAGTAAAACATATATCCTCATGGGATTATTCAGCTTTTTCGGAAAAAAGGACAACGGACAATTTGTATCGACAGAAGCGTTCGAAGAAAAATCGACGACGCAGCTTAATATGCTGCCGGTACTTATGGAAAAGCTCAGGGAGTTAAATGTTGACGAGGACAGGGAACTGATGCTTGAGTTTTTCTTTTATACCAATACTTATCAAAAAGCGGAGGCATTTGCGCTGGAATTATCCAATTTAAACTACCAGGTAAAATACGGCGTTTCTGAAGGGGATAAAAAATTATTCATTGTCACCGGATGGACAACCAAAATAAAAATGAAAGATGCTGTTGTTGCAGCATGGATTAGTCAGATGTGTAATCTTGGTTATAAATTTGATTGTGAGTTTGATGGCTGGGGCACTATTCCCGATCAGTAATATTATTGTGTACCTGCACGCCTAATTGGCATTCTTAAACTATATTTGAGCAACGTATTTACTCATGAAGATAGTTTTCGTCGCTTTAATTGCCTGTTTTATTACCTTATCTGCCAAAGCTCAGCTCACCCCGTTTGAGTTAAGTAAGGATAAAAATTATACTGCTACCTATGCCCAGGTAATTGATTACTATCAAAAGTTAAATAAGCTGTACCCGGAGCAAATGAAGCTTATCAATTATGGCACCACTGATGTAGGTAAACCCTTAACACTTGTTGTACTTTCAAAAGATAAGGTATTTGATCCGGCAGTTATAAAAAAGCAAAACAAACGGGTGTTACTAATCAATAACGGTATCCATCCCGGCGAGCCGGAAGGGATTGACGCCAGTATGATGCTGGTGCGTGATATGCTGAAAAATAATACACTCCCAAAAGATGTAGTGATCTGCCTTATCGCACTATATAATATAGACGGTAACCTTAACCGCGGTGTGAGCCGTGTAAGCCAGAATGGCCCATTGGCCTACGGTTTTAGGGGTAACTATCGTAATCTTGATTTAAACCGCGATTTTATAAAGGCCGATAGCCGCAATGTATTAGCCTTTACACAGATACTGACCACCTGGAAGCCCGAAATCTTCTTAGATAATCACACCAGTGATGGCGCCGACTATCAATACGTAATGACATTGATTGAAACGCAAAAGGAGAAACAAAACCCTATCCTGGCCGATTATACCACTAAAACGCTTACCCCGTACTTGTACAGCAAAATGAAAAAGAATGGCTATGAAATGATCCCTTACGGCGCGGGTGAAGAGGGTTTACCTGATTCGGGCATTGTGAGTTTTTTGGAAACCCCGCGCTTTGCTACCGGTTTTACAGCCCAGCATAACATCATCAGCTATATCACCGAAACGCACATGCTTAAACCTTTTGATAAGCGTGTGTATGCTACCTATGATTTTATGCAGCATCTTATTGAAATTAATCAACGCGATGCCAAGCTAATTGGTGAACTGAAACGCAAAGCCGATGAGCAGGTAACCAATCAAAAAACTTTTGCATTAAGCTGGGCGGTTGATATGGACAAGGTTGATACCATTACCTTTAAAGGCTACGAGGCTGGCCATAAAACCAGCGGAGTGAGCGGATTGCCAAGGCTGTATTATGATCGCGATAAACCTTACACCAAAACCATCAAATATTTTAATACTTATAAGGTTACAGCCACTGCCGATAAACCGGCGGCTTATGTAATTCCGCAGGCCTGGGGCAAGGTAATTGATTTGTTTAAGCTAAACGGCGTGCAGATGAAACAGCTGGCACATGACACCACGCTTAATCTACAAATGTATTATATAGCCGATTTGAAAACACCTGCGCGACCATTTGAGGGGCATTATCTGCATACCGGCGTAAAGCTTAACCCGGTGGATATGCCGGTTAAATTTTATACCGGGGATTATGTGGTGTATACTAATCAGCCAATAAACCGTTATATCATGGAAACGCTGGAACCGCAGGGTGTCGACTCGTTTTTTGCCTGGAACTTTTTTGATTCGGTGCTGGGCGAAAAGGAGTATTTTTCAGATTATGTTTTTGAAGATATTGCTGCTGATCTGCTAAAAAAAGATCCCTCAATTAAACAGAAACTGGAAGATGCGAAAGCAAAAGATCCGCAACTGGCCAAAAATGCCGGTGCGCAATTATTCTTTGTTTACCGCAATTCGCCTTATTTTGAAAAAACTTTTATGCGCTACCCGGTGGGCAGGCTTTTAACTAATACCAAACTCGACCTTAAATAAATGGAATATTTACAAACGGCCCCGGTGGCCTGTGCTATTTTCGCAATAACAATTATTACCTCGCTCTTAGCCTTTTCAAACAATAACCTTTATGGGCGCATGATGCTGCATCCTTATACCGTTTCGCGCGGTAAGGATATCCACACTATTATCACCAGCGGGCTTATTCACCGTGATTGGATGCATTTGTTTTTCAATATGCTGTCGTTTTACTTTTTTGCTTTTGGACTTGAACCGCTGTTAGGGCACGTTCAATTTGCCATATTGTATACTGTGAGCTTAATTTTAAGCGATATGCCTACTGTGCTCAAACACAAAGATCATTACAGTTATTACAGTCTTGGAGCTTCAGGGGCAGTAAGTGCGGTTATTTTTAGTGCCATATTATATAACCCACTGGCCCGGATGGTAATATTACCAATACCAATTCCTATCCCCGCTGTAATATTTGGTGTGTTATATCTTGTATATTGTCATTACGCCTCGAAATACTCACGCGATCAGATCAACCATGATGCCCACTTTTATGGTGCACTAAGCGGCTTAATGATCACCATTATATTTCATCACGAAATTTTGCCTGATTTTTGGCAGCAGATTACAATGGCAGTTTCAAATCTTGGCCATTGATAAATTCCCCATCCGCATTAAATAAAAAGCTCATAGGTTTTTCGGGGTTCCTGATGATCTCTAACAGCAGGAACCCCCAATTTTTCCAGAAGTTTTCTAATACCTGTCCGTAAGTTTTGTTCATCCAGTCATCAAACAGGGGTTTGCTGCTGGTGCCACGCAGGGGCAAGGCCTCTAATGATATAGTTTCGCCAATATTGAAAATATCATACTCCGGCAGGCGGTTAAACAAATATGCCGAGTAAAAGAACCCGGCGTTTAACTCTTCAAACTGGATAGGATGCAGTGTATGATCTGCAATTTTATCCAAAGCTTCTTTATGGTAGCGGGCATTGGCGCCGTTATCCTGCAGGCATAGTATCAGGCCGAAATCTTTGATGCGCAGTGAAAAGGTGAGCGTATTGATCTCATCACGGTAACCAAAAACGTTTTCAGCATTATCTACCTTAAACAATACGAGGCTGTAAGGCTTAAAGCCATCAAACTCAACAGGCAAATTGAGGCTTTGCAGCATCATGTGCAGATTGTTGAACTTATGGATGATAGATTGAGATATATTAAACTCTTCGCCCTGTGAGTGCTGTAGTTTAATGCCTGCCTGGATCTCGTTGAAAATGATGCCGTACAACAATTTACCTGCCCATAGGAACAGCTGATCTTCATCAAGCGCCTTTACAGCGTCATAACCGGTATCAAAAGCAGCAGCAATTGTGTTTTCGAGCGGTTCAAGATAGCGTTCGTTAACTTCGGCTGTGCAGGGCAGTTTCAGGTCTTTGTAGGTTGCCATACTTTCGTCGAGCAGCTTAAAAGGCTTGTCTTCCAATTCATAACGGCTCATGAGCCATTGCGGAAACACCTGGATCTGCTCCTCAGGCGAATTAAGGTTTTGCCCTGTAAGGAAACATTTATTGTTGCTGAAATTGAAATTGGTGAATGGTGAATAAATTTGTGCCGGCATGGCCACAAAGATAAGCACGATTTTCATACTAAAATTTTAGCTTTGGTTTTTAACATGGAACTGACATATCAACCTTACGAGCTTCAGCTGAAGCATGCTTTTACGATAGCCAAATTCTCAAGGACTTCTACCCCGGTTATGCTGGTGCAGATCAGCCACGAAGGCAAAACAGGGTATGGAGAAGCCTCCATGGTGCCTTATATGGGCGAAAGCCATCAAAGCGCCACCGAATTTTTGAGCAAGGTAGATATTGGCCAGTTTAACCACCCTTTTGATTTTGAGGCGATCATCAATTACCTTGATAGCATTACTCCCGGCAATCCGGCTGTTAAAGCAGCGATTGATATTGCATTGCATGATCTTGATGGCAAACTAAAACAACAACCCTGCTGGCAATTACTTGGCAGCAACCCCGCCCTGATGCCTGTTACCAGTTTCACCATAGGCATTGATACGCCCGAAATGATTGTTAAAAAAGTAAAAGAGGCCGAAGGGTTTAAGGTGATTAAGGTTAAACTTGGCCGCGATACAGATAAAGAGTTGATTAATACTATCCGCTCGGTTACTGATGTGCCGCTTTATGTAGATGCTAACCAGGGCTGGACTGATCTGCAGCAAAGCCTGGACATGACTTACTGGCTGCATGAACAAGGCGTACAATTGATAGAGCAGCCCATGCTCAAAACCGACCCCGATAGCAATGCCTGGCTTACCGAGCGCAGCCCTATTCCTATTATAGGCGATGAAGCTGTTCAGCGATTTGAAGATGTAGAAAAGGCCAAGGGTGTTTATACCGGGATCAATATCAAACTGATGAAATCGGCCGGTTTGCATGAAGCCAAACGGATGGTTGATAAAGCCCGCGAACTCGACCTGAAGATCATGATAGGTTGTATGACCGAAACCAGCTGCGCTGCCCTTGCAGGTTTGGCCCTTGCGCCACAGGCTGATTGGGTGGACCTTGACGGCCCTTTTTTAGTAAGCAATAATCCTTACCAAATGCCTGGATTTAGTGATGGGAAATATATATTGAATGACGATGCCGGCTTAGGGCTAAGGTTTTAAAGAACTTTTAGCTTCGATATAAATCCACATTCTGCAAACCATCCTTGCCTCGCATCGGTTATCCTGATACATCTAAATAAAAAACATTATGGATAAATTAGAAATAAAAGGCGGATGGAACGAGCTGAAGGGAAAAATCAAACAAGCCTATGGAGACCTTACCGACGATGACCTTACCTGGCAGGAAGGTAAAGACGATGAAACACTTGGCAAACTTCAACAAAAAACGGGCAAAACGCGGGACGAGCTGGTGAAGTGGATCAATAGCTTATAAAAATTTGAAAAGGCTACAGGAACACGGGGCTTTTTTTATTGAAATAGCTTGGACACCTCAATATCAAAGCCAGGCAATAACGCGGATTTAAGGATCTCGGTTAACTGTGCTTTTTGTTCCAGTATAAAAACTCCATTTTTAAGAATATATAAATCAACGTTTTGTTGAATAGGATCAATGATGATATATTCTTTTACACCATATTTTTCGTAGCCGTCTTTTTTAGGTCGAAGATCATAGTAGGCATTTTTCTCCCATAAAATTTCAACAACCAGGTCAGGAGCGCGATAAATATAGTCCTTTATGATATCACCCCGCTCCTTTGAAATGTAAACAAAGTCGGGTTGAAATGAATTTTGATCATCTAATACAACCTCTATTGGCCCCATTAAATAAATCCCCTTGTTTTGCAATCGATCTTCGCAATTCATAATCATTTGGACTAAATTTCCAAGCGCGATTTGATGGTCAACTGTTCTTGAAGGCCAATCAACAAGATAACCATTGATATATTGATAAGGTGCTCCAATGGGCATACTCATATATTCATCAAGGGTAATTTTCTTAGCTGCTGTTAGCATATCTAAATTTAATCAAAAACAACTTCATTCCAACGATTATTAATTCCGTCGAAACTATTATCCCCAGCTACATTGTTGAGGATTGTTAACTTTGCCTAATGAAAGTTACCAAACCAACCATACTTGTTGTAAATGACGATGGCATTACCGCGCCGGGAATTAAAGCCCTGATGGATGCCATGGCCGAAATTGGCCGCGTTGTAGTAGTTGCGCCGGATAGCCCGCAATCGGGCATGGGACATGCCATTACCATTGGCAAACCTTTACGACTTGACCCGGTTGATATTTATGAAGGTATTGAAATGTACCGCTGTTCGGGTACCCCGGTTGATTGTGTGAAGCTGGCTGTTAACAAGATTTTCAAAGGACAAAAGCCCGATCTTTGTGTATCCGGCATCAATCATGGTTTAAATAACTCTATCAATGTGCTGTATTCAGGCACCATGTCGGCAGCGGTTGAGGGTGCTATCGAAGGTATTCCATCAATAGGCTTTTCTTTGGATGACTATACCTTGCAGGCCGATTTTGAGCCTTGCATTAAGTTTGTAAAAGAACTTGCCTTGCAGGTTTTGGCCAATGGTTTACCTCAGGCCAGTTTGTTGAACGTAAACTTCCCTAATACAAAACATATTAAAGGTATTAAAATTTGCAGGCAGGCAGCTGCCAAATGGGCCGAAGAATTTGACGAACGTGTTGATCCGCACAAAAGGCCATATTATTGGCTTACCGGTGTGTTTCAGCTAAATGATGGTGGTGAGGATACGGATGTTTGGGCTTTGGAACAAGGTTATGCTTCGGTTGTACCAGTGCAGTTTGATATGACTGCCCATCACGTTATCCCATACTTAAACAACTGGAAATTTAACGTGTAACTATGTTAAAGAAGAATGACATATCTGCAGGCTTGCTTATTGGTGCTATACTGCCGGGTATCAGCCTGTTTGTTTTTGGATTTTTGCTTAAAAACAAGTTTGTTTTCATGCACAAGCCGGGCATTCCCTATTTTGTCGCTTTTGCCATCAACCTGTTTATCATCCGTTACTTTTATGGTAAAGGCGCCGAGAAAACGGGGAACGGTATTGCCATGATCTCACTTTTGTTTATGCTGGCCATTTTCATTTTTAAACTGCAATCCTTATAATGAAATACTACCTGGTAGCCGGCGAGGCCTCGGGCGATTTGCACGGAGCTAATTTGATGAAAGCCCTGAAGGCGCTCGACCATCAGGCTGATTTCAGGTTTTTTGGTGGCGACCTGATGCAGGCCGAGGGCGGCACACTGGTAAAGCATTATGCCGATATGGCCTTTATGGGCTTTGTGGAAGTGGTAGCTAACCTGCAAACCATTCTTAAAAACATGAAATCGTGTAAGCAAGATATCTCGGCTTACCAACCTGACGTACTGATTTTGATAGATTTTCCGGGCTTTAACCTTAAAATAGCCGAGTATTCTAAGGCGCAAGGCTTTTTGGTTTGCTATTATATATCACCAAAGGTTTGGGCGTGGAACCAAAAGCGAGTGCTTAAGATCAAGCGTATTGTTGACCACCTGTTTTGCATTTTGCCATTTGAGGTGGCATTTTATAAAGAATGGGGCATGGATGTTGATTATGTAGGTAATCCGCTGCTTGATGCCGTTTCGGCGTTTAAAGCAGATCCAAGCTTTCTTCAGAAAAATAATCTTACCGGCAAAAAAATTATTGCGTTACTGCCCGGCAGCCGTAAACAGGAAATTAGCAGGTTACTGCCTGATATGATTGAAGCATCGGCTAATTTTCCAGAATATCAGTTTGTGATTGCCGGGGCTCCGGCTTTTCAGGCCGATTACTATACTCCTTATTTAAATGGCGCAAAGATCCCTGTTGTATTCAACGCAACTTACGATCTGCTAAATCATGCGCAGGCCGCTATTGTAGCTTCAGGCACAGCAACGCTTGAAACCGCCTTATTTAATGTACCGCAGGTAGTAGTTTACAAAGGGGGAAAATTAACTATTGCTATAGCCCGCATGCTGGTGAAACTCAAATTTATTTCGCTGGTAAACCTGATTATGGACAAAGCAGTAGTTAAAGAGCTGATACAGGAAGAGTGTACTGCCAACAAAATTGCTGAAGAGTTAAATCTGCTGATCGACAACACCAGCTACCGCCAAACAATGCTTGATAATTATGATGAGCTTGATGTGAGGATGGGACAGCCCGGAGCATCAGCTAAAACGGCCGCGTTAATTACTAAGTACGCCGCTCAAGGCAGTTAAAATAGCTCATCCTCAATGAATGTTAAGATGGCATAGCCCATTATCATTCTAAATAAAGGCCAAGGCCTGAAGGGAGTATGACAAAGCGACTAAGACTTACGAAGTTTTTAAAACTTCGTAAGTCTTTAAAGGCACCTATTTATCTTCACGTGGACAGAGAAATTTCATCCCATTCTTCTTTACAAGAAGAATATCATAACTCTTCGGCTGTTTATATACTGAATCTCCAGCTTTAACATTCCTCTGAAACTTCGGCCAATCATGGTAAAGTATGTGTTCTTCTCCAGTTACAGTAATATACATTGATTCTTTTATATCAATTCTAATGTTACTAACTCTCCCATTCAACGATAACAAATAAATATCAAAATACTCAGATCGTAAAACGGCAAGAAAAATCAACAAGGGCATCAAGATGGCTATTACCGTTGATAGTTTGAAATGAGGTTTATTCATCCCCGGCTTCTATACTAAATTTAATATTATCAAATACTACCGCTTCGCAGCCCAGGCGTCCATTTTAGCCTCAAAAACAGCCATTGGCATTGCGCCGTCTTTTAATACCTGATTATGGAATTCGGCAATATTGAATTTGCTGCCTAATTGTTTTTCATACTTGGTCCGCAGTTCACGGATTTTAAGCGCACCTATTTTATAGCTCAACGCCTGACCTGGGATAGCCATATAGCGTTCAATTTCGGCGGTTGCCCCCTGTTCGCTAATGGCTTCGTTATCCATCATATACTTAATAGCCTGCTCGCGGGTCATACCTTTGGTGTGGATGGCAACATCAACTACCAAACGGATGGCGCGGTGAATTTCATCGCCTAAGGCACCCATGTGCTGGTATGGATCGGTGTATAAGCCCAGTTCTTTACCTAATGATTCGCAATACAGCGCCCAACCTTCTACGTAAGCAGTTTCACCGCCATCAAACCGGCGGAATTTCGGCAATGATGTATTTTCCTGCGTTAATGAAATCTGGTAATGGTGACCAGGAATAGCTTCATGCAAAAACAACGACTCCATGCCCGATGTAGTATTGAACTTGGTAGCATCTAATATCGGCACATAAAATATCCCCGGACGGGTACCATCTGCCGAGCCCTGGTTATACTCCGCACTGGCCGATGCCGCACGAAAAGCTTCTGTTTGCCTGATCTCGAACGGCGTTTTAGGCACATGGTTAAACATTTTCTTCAGGTTGGGCTCCATGCGTTTGTGGATATTTTCAAATGCATCAAGCACATCTTTAGGTGTTTTGTAAGGCGTAAACTTCGGGTCGTTTTTCATGTATTCAAAAAACGCCTTCAGGTCGCCTTTAAAGCCTACACTGGTTTTAATGCTATCCATTAATCCGCGAATGCGGGCAACTTCTTTCAAGCCTAACTGGTAAATTTCTTCAGGAGTTTTATCGGTGGTGGTTTGCTGTTTTACTAAGTAAGTATATTTAGCGGCACCATCCGGCAGTGATGAAAATCCTGAGGTAGCACGTGCATGAGGCAGGTATTGGTTTTTCAGGTAATCGGCCAGCTTTTGGTATGTTGGGTTAACTATATCAGTGATAGCTTTTTTATAGGCTTCGGTCAGTTGTTTTTTATCGGCTTCTGAAAAGTCTTTCGGCATGTTGGTAACTGGTCCGTAGAAGAGGCTTTTTTCTACATTCTTTGATACCAGGTCCTGCATTTCGGGAATCATTTTAACAACCAGTGATTTTGGCAATACCACGCCCGCTTTGATGCCTTTGTTAAAATTGGAGATAGCAGTATCTGCCCAAATCTGGAAAGCTGATAAGCGTTTCAGCCAATCGTTATAATCAACAACGGTTTTAAAAGGCTGTGCGCCAGACCCCGAGCCCAATTGACCCATGGTAATTGGCAAGGCATAAAACTGGTTGAAAGGCATGTACTCAAAATGGTGTTTAAAGTTATCGAGCGAAAGTTGCACCTCGTAAGTGAAAATATCATAAGATAGCTGATCGTCGGTGTTTAGCTCCGCCCGGTCAAAGTTTTTCACTTTTGAGAGGTAAACCGAGTTATAATCATACGCCTTTTTCAGAAATTCAGCAGAGCCATCATTAGGGAGCAGGTCATTATAGCGCCTGTCGCCAATGTAGGTGGCATTAAGCGGGTAAAGCTTTAAGCCATCCTGAAAATAATCTTCAAAAACTTTGGCAAGATCCTTATTGGCTGGGATGGCACTGCCTGCCTCGTTTGATTTAGGCTGATTACAGGCGGCAAATGAACCTGCTATAAATAGTGCGAGTAGTGTTTTTTTCATGAAGATGTTGTTAAAAAGATAAAGCTAAGAAAATGGAACGGAGATTTAGAACTTACTGGCTGTGTTTATATTCTTCGATGCCTTGCAGAAGTCTTGTGGCATTATTAGGACTTTTAAGAAGATAAAAAGTTTCTTCTATGCTGTCGTATTCAGATTTCGACATAATTATTATATCACCATTCTGAATATCTGCTATTGCCAATGGCTTATGATCTGCGCGGACCTTATCGAAATACGATTTTATATTCTTTCTAAAATGTTCAATCAATATTGTTTCCATTGATTAAAGATATAAAACAAAACAGCATACACGTTTGAGTGTATGCTGTTTAATATTGTTTAATTAAGCTGGATGCTTTCAAATTTACGAAGTTTTTAAAACTTCGTAAGTTTTGATTCGATATTATAACCCCATTTCTTTTTTCAAAAACTTGCCGGTAAAGCTATTCTTTACTTTGCACAAGCCTTCGGGTGTACCGGAGAACAGGATATTACCACCACCTGAGCCGCCTTCGGGGCCAAGGTCAATTACGTGGTCAACCACTTTAATAACATCAAGGTTATGTTCAATTACCAAAACGGTATTGCCTTTATCAACCAATTGGTTAAGTACACCTAACAGTACATTGATATCTTCAAAATGCAAACCGGTAGTTGGCTCATCCAATATATAAAAAGTGTTGCCGGTATCTTTTTTAGATAACTCAGTAGCCAGCTTAACACGCTGTGCTTCACCGCCTGATAAGGTGGTTGAAGCCTGGCCCAGGGTGATATAGCCCAAACCAACGTCGTTCAGCGTTTTTACTTTACGGTAGATAGACGGAATATGCTCGAAAAATGGAGTAGCATCCTCAATGCTCATATCCAGTACATCGCTGATGGATTTGCCACGGTAACGTACTTCCAACGTTTCGCGGTTATAGCGCCTGCCACCGCACTCTTCGCAAGGTACCTGCACATCGGGTAAAAAGTTCATTTCAATAACTTTCATGCCGGCACCCTGGCAGGTTTCACAACGACCGCCTTTTACGTTGAACGAGAAACGACCAGGTTTATACCCCCTGATCCTCGATTCAGGCAGTGCCACAAATAAATTGCGGATGTCCGAGAACACCCCGGTGTAAGTAGCCGGATTTGAACGAGGCGTACGACCGATAGGTGTTTGATCTATCTCAATTACTTTATCAATATGCTCTAACCCCTCAATTTTTTCATAAGGTAACGGTTGTTTCTTTGCCCTGAAAAAATGATGGTTCAGGATAGGATATAATGTTTCGGTGATCAGGCTTGATTTACCACTGCCGGATACACCTGTTATTCCAATCAGTTTGCCTAACGGAAAATCGACAGATACCTTTTTTAGGTTATGGCCGGTTGCTTTTTTAAGGCTCAGGGTTTTGCCATTGCCTTCCCTGCGTTTTTTAGGGATCGCAATCTCACGTTCGCCGTTGATATATGATGTGGTGAGCGTATGTTTTTCCATGAGCTGGGCTGGAGTACCTTCGGCAACAACCTGGCCGCCATGTACACCTGCTGCCGGGCCCATGTCAATTACATGGTCGGCTTCCAGTATCATATCCTTATCGTGTTCAACAACCAGTACGGTGTTACCCAAATCGCGCAGGTTTTTAAGTGCGTTGATCAAGCGTTCGTTATCCCGCTGGTGCAGACCGATGCTTGGCTCATCCAGAATGTACATCACATTCATCAGTTGCGAACCAATTTGCGTAGCCAGCCTGATGCGCTGTGCTTCGCCGCCCGAAAGGGTTTTGGCTGTACGGTCGAGCGTTAAATAGCTCAGACCAACATCAAGCAAAAACACGATCCGTGCGCGGATCTCTTTCAGGATCTCTTTGGCTATTACATTCTGACGTTCGTTAAGGCGGTCTTCCAGTCCATCAAACCATTCCTGCAGATGGTTGATATCCATGCAAGCCAGTTCAAATATATTTTTACCATCTACTTTAAAATGCAACGACTCTTTTTTAAGCCTCGCGCCTTCGCAAACCGGGCAGGTACGGAGTACGCGATAGTTCTCCATATCATCCACACCTTCGTCGTTTCGGCGTTCCTGCTGTTCTTCCAGCATACGGATGATCCCTTCAAACGTGATCTGGTAGCTTTGAACGTTCCATTTATTATATTCAACGGCAACGCTTAATGTTTCTGGTGCGCCGTTCAGGATCATGTCCAGCTGATCACGGTTCAGTTTTTCGATAGGAGTTGACAACGAAAACTCATATTTTTTCGCCAGGGATTTCAACACCTGGAAGATCCATGTTTCGCGGTACTCGCCAATTGGGGCTAAACCGCCATTCATGATGCTCAGTTTTGGATTAGGGATCACCGAAGCTTCGTCAACCTCAAAAATATAGCCCAGGCCGTTACACTTTTCGCAGGCCCCGTAAGGAGAGTTGAACGAAAAGGTATTTGGCTGCGGCTCATCATACGAGATACCCGAAACCGGGTCCATCAGGTATTTACTATAATAGGATACATTATTGTCCTTATCGGCAATACGGATGATGCCCTTGGCAATTTTTAAAGCCTGCTGAACAGAGGTGTATAGGCGTTTGCTATCTTTTTCGCTTACCACCAGGCGGTCAACCACGATATCAATATCGTGAATTTTGTAACGGTCCACCTGCATTTTGGGTTCAACATCGGCTATGGCGCCATCAACCCAAACCTTTAAGAAGCCCTGCTTGCGGATAGATTCAAATAATTCGCGGTAGTGGCCTTTACGGGCCTTAACCACCGGGGCCAGGATATTAACCGGCTGCCCGTCAAATTTTTCGCTGATGGTTTTCAAGATCTGATCTTCGCTCATGCGTTCCATCTTTTCACCGGTGGTGTAAGAATAGGCATCACCCGCCCGGGCGAACAGCAATCGCATAAAATCGTAGATCTCGGTAATGGTACCTACGGTCGAGCGTGGATTTTTGCTGGTAGTTTTTTGCTCAATGGCAATAACCGGGCTCAATCCGGATACCTTATCCACGTCCGGCCGTTCCATGCCACCCATAAACTGGCGCGAGTAGGCCGAAAATGTTTCCATATAACGGCGCTGGCCTTCGGCGTAAATAGTATCAAATGCAAGGGATGATTTGCCGCTGCCGCTCAATCCTGTAATTACTACCAGCTGGTTGCGCGGAAACGAAACATCTATATTTTTCAGGTTATGCACCCGGGCACCATAAACTTCAACTTCACTTTGCTCGCCCAGGTCAACAAGAGGTTTTGTACTCATACTTTATTAATATGGATTTATTGACATTGTTTGAAGCTAATTATTATAGTTACCAGTTTTTTACAAAATGCTGCTTTCCTAAGATTTTTGGCTTAAACCATCAATGTTTTGCTACAAATATAAGCAAAAAAGGCCGGTTATCCACTGTGGATAACCGGCCTCAAAGTGCTCCGTAATGTAATCTTTTAATTAATTTACAGTATGATTACCTGCTGTTAATTAATTGCCAGCAACTGTGATGCAGGCGGGATATAAAAATAATTATCATACCCGTGCTGCTTTGGCTGTTCAATAACCGCTTTCATGGCAATAAGCTTATAAACGTATGAACCGGTTTCGCGGTTCAGCTTCATGCGGAAGTAGTTATCTTCATTTTGCTTGTTAATAGCTCGAGCTAATTTGATCGAGCCATTATTGTAGGCGGCAGCCGCCAGTGTCCAGCTGTTAAATTCATCGTATAGTTCTTTGATATACTTGCAGGCTGCAATGGTTGATTTGCGAAGGTTTTTTCGCTCATCAACACCATGGCCTACTCTAAGCCCGTAGGTACGTGCTGTACCCGGCATAAATTGCCAAAAACCCGACGCGCCCTTTGGTGATGTGCCCGATTTAAGGCCCGATTCAACCAATGGGATGTACTTAAAATCTTCAGGAATACCATAAAACTTTAAAATGGGCTCGATAATCGGAAACCATAACTCGGCTTTGCGGTGCAATACGTTGCTTTGCACGCTTTTAAAGTCATGCTGCCTGAGCGATTTGTTAAGTTTACGGGTAACCCTTGCGTCATTAACTGGTAAAGCTTCATTGGCAAAGTTGTAAGCACCTGCCTTTGTGCTTTTAAGAAAAATAAAATCTGAGGTTCGGTGGCTTAAAGGCGCCGCTTTTGCAGCTTTTTCTGTAACAATTTTACCGAAAATATTAAGTCCGGAAATGAGAACCAGCACCAGCGTTACGGAGCACGTAAGTAAGTGTTTTTTAATCATTTCTTGTCCTATCATTTAACCATACATTTGGTAGAATGTGCTGCAAAGGTATGTCATACGAATCACATAATCAAATACTTAGGATTTTGCTGATTTTTTTAGATGCGGTTTTCGGTTCAAAAACAGCGTTTAAAAGCGTTTAAACGGCGATTTTGCAAGAGGATATTTTTTTGATCTTTTTAGATGAAAATTGGCAAAAAAGCGTAACTTTGACCCTCACGCTGCGAAAGCGCTAAACAAAAAATTATGGTATTTAAGAGACCAGCAGGTAGTCGCGACGACAAACCCGGAAAGTCGTCATCAAGGAGTTCAAGATCCGACGACAGACCAAAAAAATCAGCATCAACCCCAAAAGGTAAAGCTACTCCAAACGGAGAGAAAAAAATATTTTCCAGGCCGGAAAAAACATTCCAAAGCAACAGGTTCAGTGACGATAAGCCCAAAAGCAATTTTAGGGATAGTTCATCATCTACCGATAAAAGATCAGGCGCCAAGTCAAGGCCATATAGTGGCAGGCCAACAAGTGGTGGCGACGACAGGCCGAAAAGAAACTTTAGCGGAGACAGTACCGGCGAAAGGAAATCATTTGGTAGTGCCCCACGCAAACCTTACAGCGGCAGGCCAACCAGCGATGATGAAAGGCCAAAAAGAAGCTTTGGCAGCGATGCACAAGGCGAAAAGAAACCTTACTCATCTCCGCGTACACGTTCGTCAGCAGGCTTTGAAGGTAAACCTAAGAGAAGCTTTGGCGGCGATGCAGGCGGCGAACGTAAGTTTGTACCAAGAGGAACCGAAGGCGGCTTCAAAAAACGTGAAGGTGGTTTTAAGGAAAAATCACCATTTGGCGAAAGACCACCACACAGACCACATGAAAGGGCTGCTGAACAGGATGCTCCTAAAACCATGCGTGGCCGTAAAAAAGCGGCAAGCAAAACAGAGGATGACGGACTGATCCGTTTAAACCGATATATATCAAACGCGGGCATCTGTTCACGTCGTAAGGCCGATGAATTGATCACTGCAGGTGTAGTATCAGTAAATGGCGAAGTGGTAACTGAGCTGGGCACGAAAGTGAACCCGCTTAAAGACACCATTAAATATAACGGCGAAACGCTTAAACGCGAAAAAATGGTTTATGTATTATTAAATAAACCAAAAGATTACATCACAACAACTGATGATCCGCAGGAGCGCCGTACAGTAATGCACCTGGTTGAAAAAGCTACCCGCGAGCGTATTTATCCGGTTGGCCGCCTTGACCGTAACACTACAGGTTTGTTATTGATGACTAACGATGGCGATTTAGCTGACAAGCTTTCGCACCCACGTAACAGCATCACCAAACTATACCAGGTTGAACTAAGCAAAAGTTTAAGCCAGGGCGATTTGAATAAGTTAACTTTCGGCCTTGAGCTGGAAGATGGTGTTATTAAACCTGATTCGGTATCATACGTTACCGGAGGTTCAAAACGCGAGATCGGCATCCAGATCCACAGCGGCAAAAACCGTATTGTGCGCCGTATGTTTGAGCACCTTGGTTATGAAGTAGTAAAGCTGGACAGGGTGGTTTATGCCAACCTTACCAAAAAAGACCTTCCGCGTGGCCGCTGGCGTTACCTTGATGAAAAAGAGGTGATCCAGTTAAAACACCTGATGAAATAATAAGATGCTCCGCTAAACAGCGGGGCATTTTTTTTGTCTATTTTACTATCTTGCACAGCAATAACCATCATTTATCAACCATGAAGAAATTCCTTTTGATCATAGCTATGCTTTCACCGGCGCTAATATTCGCCCAAAATAAAAAAACAGGGCCTAAAACTTTCGATCTTGTAGTAGGCACTTACACCACCGGCAAAAGCAAGGGCATTGTAGTGTACCGTTTTTACGCCGAAACCGGCAAGCTGGCCTACCTTAGTGAAATTGATGGTGTTAATAATCCGTCGTATTTAACATTAAGTGCCAACAATAAATTTATTTATGCCGTTAATGAGTTGCCAAAAGGCGAAGTAAGCGCGTTTTCGTTTGAGCCAAAAACAGGCAAAATGACTTTTATCAACAAGCAATCAACACTGGGTGCCGATCCATGCCACATCTCGGTTGATAAAGCGCAAAAAAACCTGATTATCGCCAACTACTCAAGCGGTAACGTTGCAGTGATGCCTTTAAATAAAGATGGATCGATAGCAAACGGGATGCAAACCGAGCACGATGGAGGGCATAGTGTAAACAAGGAACGGCAGGAATCGGCCCATGCGCATATGGCAGTTTTTACGCCCGACGAAAAATATGTGTTGTATAATGACCTGGGTACAGATAAGATAAATATTTACCGCTACCGCCCGTCAAAAGATCCCCGCATTGAACCTGCAACTCCGGCATTTGTTAGTGTTACCCCTGGCGAAGGCCCGAGGCACCTGGAGTTTTCGGCCGATAAAAAGACTGTTTACCTGGTAACTGAAATGGGATCGAACGTAATTGCGTTTGATTACAATAATGGTAAGTTGAAACAAAAACAATCTATCACGATGCTGCCTGATGGCTTTAGCGGACAAACCGCTGGTGCAGCTATCCACCTGTCGCCCGACGGCCGTTTTCTTTACGCTTCAAACCGTTTAGAAACCAACGAGATCAATATCTACTCGGTAAATCAGGAGACAGGCCTGCTTACCTTTGTGGCACGCCAATCAACTTTTGGTAAAAATCCGCGCGATTTTGCTATCGACCCAACAGGTAACTTCCTAATCGTGGCAAACCAAAACAGTGATAATATGTGGGTTTTCAGGATAGATCAAAACACCGGAAAACTTAACCAAACAGGTATAAAAGTTGATATCGGCAACCCTGTTTGTTTGAAATTTGCACCAGCGGAATAAGGTGAAAGGATAGTAGTAAGGTGAAAGGATAAAGGTAAAAGGCGAAAGGTTTTTGCCTTTAGCATAAATTGAATAAGGCTAAGTTTAAGATTTCTTAAACTTAGCCTTTTGTTTTTATATCAGATAGAAAGGCACCTTTAACCTTTCGCCTTTGACCTTTAACCTAAAATTATGGGTTTTTAGTGAACGAATAAACAATATATCCGGTGCTGTTACCTACGGTAACCGGCGATTTCAAGGTCATTGCTGATCCGTCATTGTTCGCAATATCCAGGCGGTAACCTTCGGCTACGTTTTTGGCTTTATCACCTTCGTAAAGTTTTTTAAATTGAAATTGAGTACCGGTTGTACCGCCATTATAAACCGACCAGAATATGGTTTGAGATGTTCCGTTGGTTAACGTGTAGATACCATTACCGCTGTTGGTGAGTTTCCAGGTACTGCCTACAAAGGCTTCGGGCGGGGCCTGGTCAAATACGCTTTGTACTGCATTTTGTACAAGGCCATCATAACTTACATTATTGCAGGTCCAGGTGCCAACAAATTTACCGCGCGATACATTGGAGGTAGTAGTAGTGTTTTTAGTTGTTGAACAGGCCGAAATGACCAAAACAAGCGAAAAGATTGCGATTGAGGTTTGAATTAACTTTTTCATGACAGTATATTTTATGCATAAATAGCATAAATCCTGCCAAAATGCATAATTATAAATTTACTGCCTGCTGGCGGGTACGTTTTTCTAATTCGTTTAACCTTTTGTTTATTGATTCGGCAATTAGATCTGCCTCCCGCACTTTTTTAAGGCTATTAATAAACTTAGGATTGGTGTCCCTTGCCGATAAAATTTTACCGATCTGCTTGATAATGTTCATAGGTTACTCCTTATAGCTATATTTTACGGGATAGATGCAGGTAAGGTTGCATTATTTTTTTAAATATTGACTAATATTCGGTGAAACGTTTTATCTGACAAAAATAAAAAGCAATTTAAAAACGAAAGTCCTGTAAAACAGAGCTTTTAAGTATAAGTTAATCGGTAATTGATACTCTGCTTATTTTCCTGCTTCGTTTAAAAATGCGATCAGTTGTTCCATTGCTTTTGCGCGGTGACTGATAGCATTTTTTTCGGCCATGCTCATTTCGGCAAAAGTTATATCATAACCTTCAGGTTCAAAAATTGGATCATAGCCGAAGCCGCCAGTACCACTCACCTCTTGCCGGATTGTGCCTTCAACCGTACCTTCAAAAAAGTGTTCTTCGCCGTTCCAGATTAAAGAGATTACCGTGCGGAAGCGGGCTTTGCGGTTTGTTTCGCCTTTTAAATTTTCAAGTACTTTATTGATGTTAGCTGCGTGATTGCCATGTGCACCGGCATACCTGGCCGAGTATACGCCAGGTTCCCCATCCAAGGCATCTATTTCCAGTCCGCTGTCATCGCCGAAGCAGTTGAGCTTATACTCAGCATAAACGTGATGGCTTTTGATAGAGGCATTGGCTTTAAACGTAGTGCCTGTTTCCTCAATATCATCAAAACAGCCAATATCATGCAGGGTTAAAAGCTGAATAGCCCCATTGAGTTTGGCCGAAACCTCATCAAGTTTATGACGGTTATTGGTTGCGAAAACTAATTGCTGCATAGTAATTTAATGATGAGTTTGCTTTATAATGTTTTTACCAGTTCCCAAAAGGTTTTTTTATACTCCACGTTGCTCATCATCTCATCAAACGAGTAACTGTAGAGTACGGTGATCCCGTTTGAGGTTACCGGTTTATTTGGTTTAAGCACTTTGATGTCCTGCGGAAGTGCGTCTCCTCCCAAAACAAGCACTTTGGTTGGCTTAAAAAATGGTTTCAGCTGGCTAAATTTAGTTTCACTGTAATTAGCCAGGTTAAATATAGCTACATCATCCGGGCCAAGCTCCTTACGTTTAAGGATGCTTTCAAGTGCTGTTAAATGCCCGGCATTTATAAACTCGTCGGTTTTATAATGTGTAAGTACCAGGAAGTTCTTTAGGTTTTGGCCTTTATACTTAAACTCAGCAACCGGCGTTTGTATTACAGGTTGAGGTTCAGGGGCTAAAGAAGGGCTGGCTGTTGCTGGTTCGGGTTTTGTATTTTCAATAACCGAGGATGGTGATTGTGCTATGGGAGGTTCGGGTTCGGCAATTTTATCATACAACATTTTATCTGCATTAAGCAGGTAAAGTTCATCCTCTAACAAAAAACGAAACGCGGCCGGGTTCTCAACTTTCACTTTAACAAATTTTAACCAAAAGTAGTTAAACGATCTCAAGCTTTATAGGCATATTAGCACAATTATAGCCTGCTGATTTTATAGAGAATTTTGTTCGGCTATAATTAATAAATTTTACCGAAATTCGTAGTTTTTAACGGGTTAACTATCCCGTTTTATTTAGCATAACAGCGTTACATGAGAAAGTTAGGAGTATTAGTACTTAGTTTTATTTTAACAATAACATTTGCAAAGGCACAGGTAGCATCAGACACGGCGGCAAAGAAACTGGTTAAAGCCGATTCGGTTATTGCACCCACACCCGGTAAAACGCTTGATAAAATTGCAGCAGTAGTTGGGAGCAGCCCTATATTGCTATCAGATATTGAATTGTCATATGCCAATTTCCTGGTGCAGGGTAATCAGCCCGATCCATCGGTTAAGGCCCGTATTTTACAAACATTGTTAACTCAAAAACTACTGGCCCAACAGGCTGCTATTGACAGTATTGAGGTAAAGGAAGAAGACGTTGATGCTAATGTTGACCGCCGTATGCGTGAAATGACTCAGCGTGCCGGCGGGCAGGAAAAACTGGAAGCATTTTTAGGCCGCTCGGTTATTCAGTACAAAGATGAGATCAGGCCCGACCTGAAAGAGCAAATGGTTGCTCAGAAAATGCAGCAGCACATTACCGAAAAACTGAACGTTACACCTCAGGATGTTAAAAAATATTACGACGGAATCCCTAAAGACAGCTTGCCTTCATTTAACAAAGAAGTTGAGGTTGGTGAAATTGTTTTTCAGCCTAAGTTAACCAAAGAAGAAAAAGATCTTTATAAAGCTAAAGCCGAAGAGTTAAGGCAACGTGTAAAAAAAGGTGAAGACTTTGGTACACTGGCAAGGCTTTACTCGCAGGACCCGGGCTCGGCACCAGAGGGTGGTGACCTTGGTTTTGCTGACCGTACCACTTTTGTGAAGGAGTTTACAGCTAATGCCTTTAAGCTAAAGGCCGGCGAGATTTCACCAGTGTTTGAAACCGATTTTGGTTTCCACTTTTTACAGGTAATTGAACGCCGCGGTGAGCAGGTGCATGTAAGGCATATCCTGGTTACACCGATAGTTACGCAGGCCAGTTTAGACAGGGCCAAAGCCAAGGCTGATAGTATTTATAATCTGCTTGTAAAAGATAAAAATATGGCTATTGATTTTTCAAGCGCGGCGGCATACTATTCAGATGATAAAGATACCAAATACAATGGCGGTATGATGCTGAATGCAGAAGATGTACAAAGCCGTTCAACATTTATCCCTACCGATAAACTTGACCCTAAAGTAGCGCTTATTACAGATACCATGAAAGTTGGCAGTATTTCAAAGCCTGATTTGTTTACCGGCGCCGATGGCAAAAAAAGCTATAAGATCTTGTTGCTTAAATCGGCAACCAATGCCCATAAAGCTAATTTAGAGCAGGATTTCCCTAAACTTAAGGAATATGCCTATAATGATAAGGTAAACAAAACTGTATCACAGTGGTTTGAAAAACGCCGCAAGGAAACTTTCATCAAAATTGATAAGGAGTATCAGCAATATGATGTGCTGAAGAAATGGGTAAACACCAATCCTACACTGGTAATCCCCGAAACCAAAATCAAATCATCATCTAAATAATTTTATGCAACACCGTTCTGATGTTGAAGCTGCAGACGCTTTAAAGCGGGCCTACCAGCAAATTCGTGCCGAAATAGGTAAAGTAATTGTAGGCCAGGATGAAGTGATCAAATTTGTGCTGATCTCTATTTTCAGTAACGGACATTGTTTATTGGTTGGTGTGCCCGGTCTTGCCAAAACGTTGCTGGTGCAAACGGTATCGCAGGTGCTCGACCTTGATTTTAAAAGAATCCAGTTTACGCCCGACCTGATGCCGTCAGACATCATCGGTTCAGAAATATTAGGTGAAGACCGTAACTTTAAATTTATTCCAGGCCCTGTTTTTTCAAACATTATCCTGGCCGATGAAATAAACCGTACACCGCCAAAAACACAGGCCGCCCTGCTTGAAGCCATGCAGGAAAAAGCGGTTACGGCAGCCGGTATTACCCATAAACTTGCCCAGCCATTTTTTGTGCTGGCCACCCAGAACCCAATTGAGCAGGAAGGCACCTACCCGTTGCCCGAAGCCCAATTGGATAGGTTCATGTTTAATGTCGCACTAAGCTATCCTTCTTTTAAAGAGGAGCTACAAGTAGTTAAGAATACCACGAGCACTAATAAAACCGAGGTTAATAAAATATTGAATGCCCAGCAGATCATTTATTTTCAGCAATTGGTGCGTAATATCCCCGTTACTGATAATGTGATGGAATACGCGGTTAAGCTGGTATCAAAAACCCGCCCTAACAGTGAGTTTGCCACGCCTCAAATAAACCGTTTGTTAAGCTGGGGGGCAGGCCCAAGGGCATCGCAGTTTTTGGTATTAGGTGCCAAATGCCACGCCGTACTTAACGGCAAATATTCGCCGGATATTGAAGATGTACAGGCCGTGGCTAAACCTATCTTGAGCCACCGTATAGTACGCAGCTACCACGCCGAAGCCGAAGGCTTATCTGCAGCTGATATTATCGAGCAGTTGTTTTAGTTGTCTGAATCAGAATTTACAGAATTTTTAGATTAACAGAATAACAAAGAGGCCTTGCAAATTTTGCAAGGCCTCTTTGTTTATTATAAAATTTTGAAAATTCTCTAATTCTGAAAATTCTGATTCAGACAATTATTATTCATTCTCAATCGGCGAGAAAATTTCAAGCAGGATATTCCACCTTTTAGCTTTGTCAATTTCCCAAACCCTTACATAGTTGTAGTTACCAACAACATTGCCTTTGGTAATACGGGCATGACCATAGGTATAAGCAAGATCGTTACTTGCAGCGCGGCCACCATCGGTTGTTTCGGCAGTAATGCTTATAGCTTCATTGTTAATAAACTTCATTACTACGTCGGTTCCTGTCATTGGCGGAAAGCCCGGGAAATAGTAACGGCCTTCGGGGCTTAAAAACTCTTTATAGCTGGCCATAGCCGATAAGGTTAAGCCATGATTAAAAGTTTTGTCGGTGCCTATAATAACATTTTTAGCACCGAAAGGGTCTTTGCTTGGGCCTGAACGTTGCGCCGGATCCGGCTCTTTAAAATCGGTAACGGCTTCTTCTTCGGCTTCGGGGTGTTGGATACCAAGGTCGATAAGGAGCTTTAGCTTACCATCGGTATTGGTACGCCAGATAGATACATAATCGCCATACACTTTATCATCATCGGTTTTGCCATTTTGATATACGTACGGGCCGGCGGTGAATGCCAGGTCGCCATTGGCCGAGATACGCGCAAATTTAGGTTCCCAGCTAAGCTTGCCAGCCTGTTTATCTATTTTGCTATAAAAGTCAACAATTTTAACAGCATCGGGCTTAAAAATAATGCCGTCGGGATCGGCAACTGCCAGGAAGCCCTCTTTTATTCCTTTACGTTCAACTAACTTATCAAAAGCTTGTTCAACACTAACTACCTTGTTTACATTAACAGCGTCCTGCGCAAGAGCAAAAACACTGTAACCAATAAATGTAGCAGCTAATATTATTTTCTTCATATTTATATTCGGGTTTTAGGGAGCAATTTAGTAATAAATTTTAAGTGGAAAACGCAATAGTCAAAATGCATTAAGCAAGTAACATAATTTAACAATAGAATTATTTTTTGCTTTATGCTGAAACGAAGATCTGGGCGAATAATTGCAGCGAGCGAGTTTGATCATCTGAAATAGGCGCAAATATTTGAATTTACTTTATGCTGAGTGAATAAAAATTAATTATCTTCATAACCAATCACATCTGTTTTTGTTTAAACCAATATAAATTGCTTTCATGAAAAAATTTAACCTTTTCTGCGTAGTTGGATTTTTACTGCTATGTATACAGGCGAAAGCTCAATATTTATCCGATTACACCGGTCGGCCTTATTATCTTAAAACCAACAGTGAAATACAGGGAAATCCGCTGCTTACCGATAATTGGATGAAGGGTACCGTTGATTTCGCTAACGGTAAAACAGCCAATGCAATACTAAATTACAATGTTTATGGTGATGAACTACTATTTAAAAGCCCGCAGGATTCATCGGTTCAGGCATTTGTTGATCAGGTAAAGAGTTTTTCAATAAAAGGTGTTGTGCTGGAAGGAAGCGACCAAACGGATATTACATTTAGCAGCGGTTTTCCGGCAGTAGATGATCAAACAACAAAAACTTTTTACCAGGTGGTGGGAGATGGGAAAGTAAAGCTGCTGCGCTACTATAAAAAGAAAATACTTGAGTCTACCGGCTTTGCCTCGCAGGTAGCTACAAAAACCTTTATAACCGCAAACAGTTATTATTTATTCAGCGATAACAAAATTGCGAAAATCAAACCATCGCAAAAAACTATCCTGCCAGCGTTAAATGATAAAGCCGATAAAATGCAGGAATATATTAAAGCCAATAAGGTTGATTTTAAAAGCGATGTTGCATTAGCTAAATTATTCAGCTATTACAACTCGCTTTAAAATATGGTAACTGTTATCAGGCTTTGCTCCAGGTAGTGCCTTCCTTACTGTCTTTTAACTGGAAACCTATCTGCGATAAACCGTCGCGTATCTTATCTGAGGTAGCATAATCTTTATTGGATTTTGCTTCGCTGCGCAGATCTACAATAAAGTTTAATACTTTGGGTAAATCATCATTGGCAGCCTGTTCATTTTGCAGGCCCAGTACATCAACCACAAATAAATTCATCAATGCAGTTAACTGCTCAAGGTTAGCAGCATCAATTTTCATTTTGCCATCATATACTGAATTAATAATGCGTGAGGCTTCAAATAACTCGGCAATTAAAACAGGGCTGTTAAAATCATCGTTCATAGCCGCGTAGCAGCGTTCCATTAACGGTGCAATTTCAACTTCGGTAGTAGCAGAGGCTTTTAATCCGTCGTTAAGTAGTGCAAAGGCGTTCATGAGGCGTTTAAAACCTTTTTCAGACGCTTCCATGGCTTCGTTGCCAAAGTCAAGCGTGCTGCGGTAATGAGCCTGCAGCATGAAGAACCTTACCGTCATAGGGCTGTAGCCTTTGTTCAGTATAGAATTTTCGCCGCTGAACAGTTCATGCGGAAGAAAGCTGTTGCCCAATGATTTTGACATTTTTTGCCCGTTTACTGTAAGCATATTGGTATGCACCCAGTAATTTGCCGGGTTAGTGCCGCAGCAGGCCACGTTTTGAGCAATTTCGTTGGTATGGTGCGTTGGCACAAGATCAAGCCCGCCACCGTGAATATCAAAGTGGCTGCCAAGATACTTCTGGCTCATAGCCGAGCATTCCAGGTGCCAGCCCGGGAAGCCCACGCCCCATGGCGAAGGCCATTTCATCAGGTGCTCGGGCTTTGCTTTTATCCACAGGGCAAAATCAAGTTTGCCATGCTTTTCCTGCTGACCGCCAAGTGTACGGGTATTATTTAAAAGATCTTCAAGGTTACGGCCACTTAATATGCCATAGTCCTGGCTTTTGTTGTATTTTTCGACATCAAAGTAAATAGAGCCATCAACCTCATAGGCATAACCCTTTTCAAGAATGGCTTTCACCATTTCTATCTGCTCAATGATATGCCCGGTTGCAGTAGGTTCTATACTTGGCGGCAGGTTGTTTAATACTTTCATTACATCCCTGAAACCAACAGTGTATTTTTGGACTATCTCCATTGGCTCAAGCTGTGCAAGCTTGGCCTTTTTTGCAATTTTGTCTTCGCCCTCGTCGCCCGCATCTCCCTCAAGGTGGCCGGCATCGGTAACGTTGCGCACGTAGCGCACCTTGTAGCCAATGGCTGTAAGGTACCTGAATATAAGGTCGAAAGATATATAAGTACGGCAGTTGCCTAAGTGAACATCGCTATAAACTGTAGGCCCGCAAACATACATGCCAACATGCGGCGCGTTAATGGGCTTAAATAATTCTTTTTTACGTGTTAAAGTGTTGTAAACAAACAAATTTTGTTGCATGAGCGCAAACTTACGATTTTTTCAATTTCAAGCTACGGCCCAGCCGCTTTCGGCTTTATTTTTACAAAGGAACGGCAATGGTTTATTAGTTCAATATGAGGTCGCTGCGTAATGGATAATGATCAGACAGTTTTTTTTCGATTACCTTGTAGTTGAAAACCGAAAATTGCTTGCTGCTCATGATATAATCTATCTGGTAATTAGGGAAATCGCCGTTATAGGTACGCCCTAAGCCCGAGCCTTTTTCGCGGAATGAATTGTTTAAGCCTTTGGCCATTTGGTTAACCGCGAATGATGATGGCGTATCATTAAAATCGCCGGCTATAATATATGGGTACGGACATTGGGCTGCATGCTCTTTTACTTTAAAAACCTGCTCGGCCCTTTTCATAAATGCAGTTTTCAGTTTGCTCCCGAGGCGTTTGGTTGATTTGATATCTGTTTTGCCTTTTTTGGATACGCTGTCGATATATTTATAGTCATCCGGATCAAAATTGATAGATTGCAGGTGTACATTGTAATACCTGAAAATTTTATCGCCCTTTTTAATATCGGCATATAAACACTGATTACCTGATGTTCTGTCAGCCGCCAAACGGATCATTCCCTTTGATATAATGGGGTATTTAGAAAAGATAGCCATTCCAATGGCTTCGAGGCTATTAAAGCTGAAAGGCTCAAAATAAAAGTTATTGCTACCTAAAATCTTACAAAGGGAATCCCGTGTTTCGTACTGGCCTTTGTTGCGTGTGTAAAACTCCTGGAAGCCTATTACATCCGGCTGCTCGTTGTCAATGAGCGACAGAATCTCATGTTTGGTCGAGATATCATTGCTGAACCCAAAATGCTTGAAATTATGCACATTATAGGTCATTACGTGCACTACATTGAGCCCGGGAGGTAATGAAAAGCTTGATTTAAACCTGAAACCGATATTGTTATTAAGTACTCCCCAGCCAAGTAAAATGCTGACCAACGAGAGCAGAAACTGCCAGCGTTTACGCAGCAGCCAGTACAACATCATAATTACATTGAGCAGTAGTATTGGAGGATAGGCGAGACCGAAGAAAGCAAATATCCAATACTTGCGGGGATCAATGGAAGGAGCTAAATAACCTATCAATAAAGCAAAACAGAAAAACAGGTTTATCCATAATAAAACCCTGCTGAAGATACTTTGCTTTTTTTTAATCATTTAGTCCTGTTTGCTTGCGCGCGATAAAATTTCCCGTTCCTGCTTACTTAAACTGTTATATCCCGATTGAGATATTTTATCTAAAATGCGGTCAATCTCTTCCTGGCGTGGATAATCGGAGGCATTTTTACCCATATTATTTGAAACAACTTTCAGTTTAGGTTTTGATTTAAATAGTTTGGCTATACCGCCAACCCAATCGTGTCCCTTTTGCAGCTGTTTGATATACACAAATCCCATTAAAGCACCACCTATGTGGGCAATTTCGCCGCCGGCGTTTGCGCCAACTATGCCCAAAAAGTCAATAACAAGGATTACAAATACCAACCATTTTAATTTTACAGGCCCAAATAAAATTAATGATATTGTATAATCGGGCAGTAATGTAGCAGTTGCCACAACAATGGCCATTACGCTGGCCGATGCGCCAACAATGGTGCTGCTCTGCGCCGCATTAGCGCTGGTAAATGCAGGAAGCAAATTGAGGGCCAGCAAGTATAGTAACGCACCGGCAATACCGCCCATTAAATATAAACCTATAGTGCGCTTATTGCCAAGATACTCTTCAAAGATCTGCCCCATCCAATAAAGCCAAAGCATATTGAACAGGATATGGAGTACACCTGCATGCATGAACATATATGTTAAGGGCGTCCAGAAGCGCTTAAGCAAATCGGGCAGGTATGCCGGCATGTTCAGATACTTATCGGCGTAAAGTAAAATGATGCTACCTCCGAAATGCGTTAACAGTTGTTCAACTATTGCCGAAATATTTATTACCAGAAAAACAATCACATTGATGCCGATAAGCAAGTTCAGCCTATTGCCGGAGCGCAGCATTTTGTAGTGGATATTTTGCCAAAGAGTGCTCATAATAAAGCTGTATTACAAAGATAACTACTGTTATTAATAAAAATTGTTTGGCCGTTGTAATCGCCAAATTTTAACTAATAAAAACCCGATAAGCGCTCCGCCGAGGTGTGCAAAGTGCGCTACCGAATCACCGGAAAATTGTTTCACCCCTAAAAATAATTCCACCACCACATATACGGGAATAATGTATTTTGCCTTAACAGGTACGGGTATAAACAATATCATCAGTTCAAGATTTGGGAATAACATGCCAAAAGCTATCAACAAACCAAATATCGCACCTGATGCACCAACGATAGGTGTACCATAAATATCAAAAAGTTTCTGCGCATTTGCACCATATTCTAAATAAGATGATTGCAATGCAGGATGATCAATGGTAAAACTGCCGGTTATGCCATGCACTTCTATGGCCTGCACCGCTATCTGAAAAAGGATTGCTCCTATCCCGCATAAAAAATACAGGTTAAAGAAACGTTTTGAGCCGATGGCATATTCTACGATAGGGCCAAAAGAAAACAGGGCAAACATATTGAAGAAAATGTGGCTCCAACCACCATGAAGAAACATGTAGGTGACAAGTTGCCATAGCTTGAAGTAAGGTGAATTAAAATAAAAGCCGCCCAACAGCGGCACTATTTTAGCATCATAAAATTGCCCGAACAATACAAATGGCAAAAAGCATATAATATTTATAATCAGCAGGTTTTTAACAACAGGTGTAAGGTTGGCAAAAGGTGATTGATTGTATCCGTTCATATATAATTTAGCCAGGGGCTATTTTTCAAATCGTTCCATTAATTCGTTCATAGTAAAGGTACTGATTACGGGCTTACCGTTCAATGCCTGGTTAGGTGATTGACAGGCAAAAAGCTGGTCGATAAGCTGGTTCATTTCCTCTACTGATAATTTTGTTCCTGTTTTAATAGCGCCGTTACGGGCCAGTGAACGGGCAAGGTTATCACGTTTATCTAATTTAAGGATTGCCAGATTGTTTTTAAAACCTTCCAGCAAATGTTCTAACAGTTCATGTTCACCTACGTTATTTAGTTCGGCCGGGATTCCCTCAACAACTACTGTATTTTTCCCAAACTCGCGGATGTCAAATCCTAATGCGCGGATGTCAGGTAAAAGTTCTCTCAATAACTCAAAATCAGAACCATTTAGTGTTACCGATTGCGGAAATAAACTTTGCTGGCTTACCCCCGAATGATTTTGCAGCTGAAGCAAAAAGCGTTCGTACAAAATACGCTCATGCGCAGCCTGCTGGCTAATAAGCATAAAGCCCGATTTTATCGGCGACAGGATAAACCGGTTATGGATCTGGAACAGTTGGCGCTCACTTGGTTTGCTTACATCCTGTTCATCAATCGCTATGGTTTTTTCCTCGTGGATCTCATGTTGAAAAAGGGTTTCTTTTTTGCTGATCTCATACAGCGTATCCCAGTTTTGCGGTATCGGGTCTTTTTTATATCCACCACTATCCCTTAAAAAAGGATGTTCCTGCCTGGGCTTTTCTTCCTTGTTGGCAAAGGGATTAAAATCCGGATTAAAGGAAATGGTAGGCGCTATGATCTCTTCAAATGGCTTGGGGGTGATGAGGTGTTCAATGCTGTTTTCCTGGTCAAAATCTAAACTTGGCGTAATGTTATACCGGCCTAATGATCGTTTTACCGCCGAACGGATAATGGCGTAAATAGCCTTCTCGTCCTGGTATTTGATCTCTGTTTTAGTAGGATGCACGTTGATGTCGATCTTTGAAGGATCAATATCAATAAACAGTACATAAAACGGGAAGCAATCATCCGGTAGCAATTCTTCAAACGCCGTAGTTACTGCATGGTTAAGATACGAATCGCGGATGAAGCGGTTGTTTACAAAAAAGAATTGTTCGCCACGGGTTTTACGTGCAAACTCGGGCTTGCCCACAAAACCGCGCAGCTTAATGATGGTTGTCTCTTCTTCAACCGGAACAAGCCGCTGGTTATAATTATTGCCAAACAGGTGTACAATGCGCTGTTTAAGCGTAGTCCCCGGTAGGTGATAAACCTCCTGGCTGTCATGGTGAAGGGTGAAAAATATCTGAGGGTTTGCTAATGCCACACGTTGAAACTCGTCAATAATATGACGCATCTCTACCGGGTTACTTTTTAAAAAGTTTCGGCGGGCTGGAGTGTTATAAAACAGATTTTTTACGGAGATAGAAGTGCCGGTATTAGCCGCGCATGGTTCCTGGCTTATCACTTCCGAACCTTCGATGGTTATACAGCTACCCAGCTCATCCTCATGGCGGCGGGTTTTAAGCTCAACCTGGGCAATAGCGGCGATAGATGCCATAGCCTCTCCCCTGAAACCCATGGTACGAATGGCAAACAGGTCATCGGCCTTACGTATTTTTGAAGTTGCATGGCGCTCAAAACACATGCGTGCATCGGTAAGGCTCATGCCACACCCATTATCAATAACCTGGATCAGTGATTTGCCGGCATCTTTAATAATAAGCTGGATTTTATCTGCACCTGCATCAATAGCGTTTTCAACCAATTCTTTTACTGCAGAAGCCGGTCGCTGCACTACTTCGCCTGCGGCAATCTGGTTGGCAACGGCATCCGGTAAAAGCTGAATAATGTCTGACATCTAAAAAAAATTCCCTTCAATTTCTATTTCGATGCTAAATTAAATATTTGATGGCATAACTTTATGATTTGATAGTTGTATATACTTTTGTGACTTAATACAATTACAATAATCATACAATCACTTTATGAAGAGACTATTGCCCGCGCTGCTATTACTGGCAGCAGCCTGCAAACAAAAGGAATACAATGCCGATATGCTGGTGAAAAACGCGGTTGTTTACACCGTAGATAGTAATTTTACAACAGCAAATGCATTTGTAGTAAGTGGTGGAAAGATCCTTGCAGTAGGCAATGCCGATTCCCTTGAACAAAAGTACAATGCCCGCGAAGTGCTTGATGCAAACGGTGCGGCTGTTTACCCTGGCTTTATTGATGCCCACGCTCATTTTTATGAGTATGGTATGGGCCTGCAGCAGGTAAACCTGGTAGGCACCCATAGCTGGCCCGAAATTATCGACTCGGTAAAAACTTACGCCGAGCGTAATACTGATGGCTGGATCATCGGTAATGGCTGGGATCAGAACGACTGGACTAATAAACATTTCCCTGATAAGGCAAAGCTGGATTCGCTGTTCCCGGTACGGCCGGTGATACTTAGCCGTGTTGACGGACACGCCGCCATAGCCAACCAGGCGGCACTTAATATTGCCGGCGTTAAGCCCGGGCAAACTATTAATGGAGGCGAAATTGAAACCAGTAACGGAAAGCTTACCGGGATACTGGTTGATAACGCAGTGGGTATAGTTACCCGCAAAATTCCGGAGCCTACAGCAGCTATGGTAGATACAGCCCTCCTTTCGGCACAGAAAAATTGTTTTACTGTGGGGTTAACTACAATTGATGATTGCGGATTGCCTTACACCATGATAAATACAATTAATGAGCTGCAACATAAAGGCGACCTGAAAATGCGCCTGTATGTGATGCTGGCCGACAGACAGGAAAACTATGACTATCTTTTTAAACATGGCATCATTAAAACACCTGGTTTAAATGTAAGGGCTTTTAAGGTTTATGCTGATGGAGCGCTTGGTTCAAGAGGAGCATGTTTGTTAAAACCTTATGCCGACTCGGCCAAATGGAATGGCTTTTTGCTGAGCAGTCAAAAACATTTTGAAGAAATAGCACCAAAGATCGCAGCTCATGGTTTTCAGATGTGCACCCATGCCATCGGCGATTCGGCAGTGCGGGTGATGCTTAAAATTTATGCTGCTAACCTGAAAGGTAAAAACGATTTGAGATGGCGTATTGAGCACTCGCAAATAGTATCACCTCAAGACATTGATCAATTTGGAGCTTACAGCGTTATCCCATCGGTACAGCCCACCCATGCAACATCAGATATGTACTGGGCAGGCAAAAGGCTTGGCAGTGAAAGGCTTAAAACGGCTTATGCTTATAAACAATTGCTGAAGCAAAATGGATGGCTGCCGCTTGGTACCGATTTCCCGGTTGAGAATATTAACCCGCTTTATACGTTTTATGCAGCGGTTGAGCGTAAAGATCTGAAAGGTTTCCCCGAAGGTGGCTTCCAGCCCGAAAATGCTTTGAGCAGGATCGACGCATTAAAAGGTATGACCATCTGGGCTGCCAAAGCCAACTTTGAAGAAAAGGAAAAAGGCAGCATTGAACCTGGTAAGTTTGCCGATTTTGTGATATTGGATAAGGATATCATGAAAGTAAAGGGCAGCGAGATCTCAACAGTCAAAGTGACAAAAACCTATATAAACGGAGTTAAAGTATATGATAAAAAATAAATGGGGCCGTGTTCCTTTAGTACTATTAGGGTTTGCATTATTTAATACCGCTTGTGCTCAAAACCCGCCATTAACAGGGCAGGCCTTCATTGCCGAAGAAAGATTGGTTGGTAACTCAACCGTATTACTTAATAATGCCTCGTACCTGGTGCCACTGCAAAAGCTGGAGGAATTGAAAATTGCCAGTGTGCATTTCAGCAATCAATATGCTACTGTTTTTGATAGCCTGTTAAATAAATATAACAAAGTAGACCCGTTTGATGGCAACACCTATTCGGGCAATAAAACGCTGGCAAACCTTACTTCCGATCTGAAGTTTTATAATACCATCATAGTGCAGGTAAACGATGCTGATCTGAGTAACCCTGATTTGATCGACTTTATCAGCTCTAACCAAAAAAACAAGAATGTTATTGTCGCAGCTTTTGGTAATGGTTCAGTGTTAGGTAAGCTTGACGTGGTTACTGCCCCGGTGATCTGGACGGAGCGGGTATCCCAGGTATCGGCCATGTATAGTGCCGAAGCTATATTTGGGGGGATAGCTATTTCTCAAAAATTAACAAAAAACTACAGCCCAGTTTATAAAACCGGGATGGGGTTTATCACAGATAGAACCCGCCTTCAATATACTGTTCCGGAAGAGGCTGGCATCAACGCTGCCAATTTGCAGGGTATCGACAATATAGCACAGGAAGCTATCCGGGAACACGCTACGCCGGGCTGCGTGGTATTGGTTGCTAAAGATGGCAAAGTGATATTTAATAAAGCTTATGGCTATCACACTTATGATAATGCAATACCCGATAAGCTTACCGATATTTTTGACCTGGCCTCAATGACTAAGGTATCGGCAACTACTATGGAGGCTATGCAGCTTACCGATCAGGGCAAGTTAAGCCTTGAGAAAACCCTTGGCGATTACATTCCGCTGGCACGCAAAAGCAATAAGAATGATATCCAAATCCGCGAAGTGTTGCTGCATCAGGCTGGTTTAATTCCGGATATCCAATCGTTTGAAAAGGTGAAACCGACTGACCACAGTACCGATTCATCAGCTGCTTATCCTACAAAAGTATCAGACCATTATTATCTGCGTAAGGACTATTATAAAGATGTAATGTTCCCTGAGATGCTAAGTTCGCCCCTGAAAACGCGTGGGCAGTACGTATACAGTGATGTCAGCATGTTATTTATGCAGGAGGTGGTTGAAAATATTACTGCCGTACCGCTCAATATCTATGTGCAGCAACATTTTTATACACCGCTGGGGATGCAAACTGCAGGTTTTTTGCCCTTATACCGTTTTACGCCCGACAGGATAATACCAACCGAGAATGATAAGGAATACCGTATGTCGTTATTGGATGGTTATGTGCATGATCCAACATCGGCACTTTTAGGTGGGGTTGCCGGGCACGCCGGTTTATTTGCCAGTGCTAATGATGTGGCCATATTGTACCAAATGGTTTTAAACAAAGGCAGTTATGGCGGTACCCAGTATTTTAAGCCGGAAGTAGTTGATCTGTTTACTTCCAAACAATCGCCGGTAAGCCGCCGTGGTTTGGGATTTGACCGTTGGGACCCGATAGCCGACAGGCACTATCCCTCAAAATTGGCATCTGATCAAACTTATGGGCATACAGGTTTTACCGGCACCTGTATCTGGGTCGATCCGAAATATAATCTGGTTTATATATTCCTGTCAAACAGGGTAAATCCCTCTGTAGGCAGTAAATTAGGAAGCCTTAACATCAGGCCAAGGATTCAGGATGTGGTTTATGAGGCGATAGCTAAAGGATTGTAAGGGGATATCGAAATTCGAATGTTCTATTTCGGATTTTGATTTTTTAATGCCGCAAGCTTATATGTTTGCGGCATCTTTATTTTATAAGTTTCCTGGCGCACGTACGAAGAGCTGGAAAAGAACAAAGGGCGTTGTGCCTTTTAAACAATAAAGTGGTAACTTTATCTAATTCCGAAATCGAACATCCGAACTCCCAAATCAGAAGATGCGCTATTTCACCATCCAGCCGCCGGCCGAATTGAAACCTTATGTAAGATTTTACTGGGTGCTTGAGCATGAGCTGGGCGCTGATGAGCCATCATATATTTATCGTTCTGTTGCCGATGGGTGTACTGAAATGGTGTTTCACTATCGCTCTGCATTTAATGAGCTAACAGATAAGGGTAATCAAGATGCGGGTCCATCAGGTATCCAGTTTCAAACCACGCAATACCGGCGTTTTATTACAACCGAAAGCTTTGGCATTTTCGGTGCCTATATCTATCCTTTTGCTGTCCCTTATATTTTTAATATCCCCAGCAGCCAAACCAGCAACCTTGCGTTTGATTTTGATACTTTCTTAAACCGGCCGGGCCGGGAATTGGAAGAGCAAATTATGCTGGCTGCCGACAACTATAAGCGGGCAGAGATACTGTCGGCTTTTTTAATTGCCCGCTTACGTCAAAATGTGTTAAAAGATGATAGGATGGCTATTGCTATCAGGGATGTGATCCACAATAAACAGTATAGAACAGTTAGTCAACTGGCCGATGCTTATAGCCTGTCTTCAAGGCAGTTTGACCGTAAGTTTAAGGAGGACGCAGGGTTTAGTCCCAAAACCTACATGCGGTTGGTGCGCCTGCAGGACGCATTGAGGCAGTACAATACAAATAAAACCCTGACCCAGATAGCACTGGAATGCGGGTATTATGATCAGTCGCACTTTATTCATGATGTAAAGGAATTTACGGGTTATCATCCGGGCTTTTATTTTTCGGGCAAGGCCGAGGGAACTGAATACCGGGATGCATAATGTCCGGTTTTTACAATTTTGAGAGTTGTGAGGCGGCTAATTTTGAATAAAATATCAAAAAGCTATGGCAACAATAAACATTCCCGAAAATTATCAGGCCGTAATGCCTTACCTCGTTGTTAAAAACGGCGCTAAATTCATCGAATTTACTCAAAAGGTTTTTGGCGCAACGGAACAGTTCAAAACCATGCGCGATGAGCATATTATTATGCATGCTGAGGTTAACATCAATGGCGGTACCATCATGTTTGCCGATTGTACAGACTCCTATGCGCAGCAAAATGCCGGTATATTTGTTTATGTGGAAAGCTGCGACGATACCTACCAAAAAGCCCTTGATAATGGAGCGGAAAGTATTATGCCCCCTGCCGATCAATCTTATGGCCGGAGTGCCGGTGTAAAAGATCCGTTTGGCAATACCTGGTGGATCACTAATCCCTGATTTTGCAAGAATGATCCAATGAGCAGCCTGCCGATAAATTCGGCAGGCCGCTCGTAAATCGTTTATAGCGATAAACGGCCTCACTTAATTTATTAGAGCCAACTCAACACGTCTTTAAATTTCCTGAACCATTTTTACACAATCAGGCGGGTATTATTACTTCTTTATTTATCCGTTTTTTGTACCTCTCTCTGCTTTTGAAAATTAATTAATCTGAACCTTTTGCATTTTACAAATAGCAAACCCTGCTTTATTCATAATTAAAATAAGTAATTAAAAGCATATTTGTTATCGTAATTGTCCATTGTTAAATATCTGTTAATCTTTAGCTTATCCTCTGATGGGCTGTTTTTTTCATGTATATTAATGAGCCTGTATCCGCAATCGGCTAATAATACAGGCCAAACAAAACTTACACAATAAATTCCACACAAAACCCACAAAGCTTTTTAATTATGGAAAAAAATTTAACTGTTTACACCGGCGCATTCATTAGCTGGATCAGCACTTTCGGGCTTAATTTATTAAGTGCCTTGCTCGTGTTTATTATCGGTCTTTATCTTATAAACTGGCTGGGCCGCCTTTTTAATACGTCAATGACAAAAGGCAAAATAGATGTATCGCTACAGTCATTTTTCAGTAGCCTGATGATGGCAGGTTTGCGTGTATTATTGTTGATAACTGTTGCAGGCATGCTGGGGATACAAACAACCTCATTTGTGGCTATTATCGGCGCACTTGGTTTGGCTGTAGGCCTGGCATTGCAGGGCTCGCTGGCCAATTTTGCAGGAGGTGTATTGATACTGGTATTTAAACCGTTTAAAGTAGGTGATATCATCGAATCACAGGGGCAAAACGGAGCGGTTATAGAAATACAGATCTTCAACACAATTTTACTTACCCCCGATAATAAAACGGTGATCCTTGCAAATGGCGCGGTATCAAACAACACCGTTGTAAACTATAGCAGGCATGGCAGCATCCGCGTTGATATATCATTGGAAATTGAACCTCAAAATGATATAGATGTTATACGCCAGGTGGCTATTGATGCCTGTCTTTCGCATCCCCTTGTTTTGCAAAGCCCCGCGCCGGTAGTGAATGTTTCAAAAATAAATGAAGGTAAAATTGCTATAGGCATTTGCCCCTATGCAAAGGCCCAAGATTATTGGACAGTATTTTTTGGTGCGCAGGAGCTTATTAAAAAGGCGTTTGATGAGCACCAGGTTGGCATGCCAGAGCCGCACTTTTATATTACGCAGCGACATAGTCCAGCTCCGGCTATAGCATAGCCATGCAGTAGCCAAAACCAATGCGTTTTGTTTGCCAGGAATGGTCCGGGTTCTTAAAAACGCTTTCAAATTAAACTGTCAAAGAAAATAGGTGATTTATCGTGTGCAGGTCAATTTTTAATGGAGAACTTGAGTGCCCAGCCTTTAATTTGCTACTTTTAGGCTGTCGATAAGCTTGGTCGGGGTAAGAAATTAGCTCTAAAACATAAGATATTCATCGACAATGTTTTGCTTAGCAGCCCTACATCTTCAGCGTTTTATTAATCACCATAACTGAAAAACAAAATGAGTAAAATTACAGTAAAAGACGGAACCGAAATTTATTACAAGGACTGGGGAACCGGACAACCATTGGTTTTTCATCATGGCTGGCCCCTGTCTGCAGATGACTGGGATGCCCAGATGTTCTTTTTCCTTGAACAAGGTTTCCGCGTTATAGCACACGATCGCCGCGGGCATGGCAGATCAAGCCAAACTGCAACCGGCAACGAAATGGATACTTATGCAGCTGATGTTGCCGAGCTTGTTGAGGCGCTTGACCTGAAAGATGCTGTTCACATCGGGCACTCTACAGGTGGCGGCGAGGTTATCCACTACGCTGCCAAATATGGAAAAGGTCGTATAGCAAAAGCAGTGTTGATCAGCGCGGTTCCGCCTGTGATGGTACAAAGTGAAAGCAACCCTGATGGTGTGCCGATTGCTGTATTTGATGGCATCCGTGAGAGCACCGCAACTCAAAGGAATCAATTTTACCAGGATCTGACTATTCCGTTTTACGGCTATAATCGTGAAGGTGCTAAAGTTTCGCAAGGTATCAGGGACAACTGGTGGCGCCAGGGCATGATGGGCGGCATTAAAGCACATTATGATTGCGTTAAAGCTTTTTCGGAAACAGATTTTACAGAAGACCTTAGAAGTGTAGATATTCCTGTACTTATTTTGCATGGCGAAGACGACCAGATTGTTCCGTTTGCAAACTCAGCGCTAAAATCTATCAAACACCTGAAAAACGGCAAATTGATCTCCTATCCGGGTTTCCCGCATGGCATGCCTACTACTGAGGCAGCAACCATCAACAAGGATCTTTTAGCTTTTATTAAAGAATAATCTTTTATCAATTACTGTATTAAAGCAAACGGCTATCCCGCAAAGGATAGCCGTTTGTGTTTTGTCATAATCGTTTATCACAATAATATCTGAAGGCTTGCTACTGAAATGTTTATTATTTTTGAGTAATGCATCCGGAATTTGAAACATACCTGCGAAAAGGTAGTGACATGGCTGAAGAAACGATCCGCCGGATCAGTGACATGGCCGTGCCGCGAAACCTGCGCCGTAACGAACTTCTTTTCAGTGCAGGCGAAATATGCAGGCATAAAGTTTTTGTGATGAGCGGATTGTTACATACTTTCAATATCTCTGCCGGCGGTAATCAGCATATCCTGCAATTTTCGCCCGAAAACAGCTGGACGCTGGATGTTGAAAGTTACGATAGGCAGATACCTTCGCAAGTAAGTATTGGTGCAGTAGAGCCCAGCCGTGTACTCAGCTGGCAAAAAAAGGATTTCGATATGTTGCTGGCAGAAGTGCCGCAATTGAAAAAGTTTGCCGAAGACCTCATAGCCCGCAACACGCATTACAGCCGTAAGCGGATCCTGCTTTCATTAAGCGCCACACCCGAAGAAAAGTATGAAGATTTTGTTCAAACCTTTCCAAACTACCTTGCCCGTTTGCCCCTGCGCATGATAGCCGCCTATCTGGGCATCTCCATAAAAACCCTTACCCGCATCAGGCACGCGCAGCTTCAGCGTTAATTGTAATTATGGTCATGTGACCATCTTTGGCAGGATTTTATTGGAGAGTTTTGTATCAAATAAAATCATTGACTTATGCGTGTATTTGTAACCGGAGCCTCGGGATTTGTAGGCTCAGCAGTAGTAAAAGAACTTTTAGGGGCTGGCCATGAAGTACTCGGCCTTGTCCGCTCAGATAAGGGAGCCGAACAATTAGCATCAACAAGTGCCGAAGTATACCACGGCGATGTAAATGACCTGAAGTTTATTCAAAAAGGCGCTGCCGCTTGTGATGCCGTTATTCACACGGCCTTTAACCACGATTTTTCGCAGTATAAAGCTAATTGCGAAGCCGACCGAAAAGTAGTTGAAGCCTTAGGTGCTGCACTGACGGGGACAAATAGGCCGTTGGTTATTACATCCGGCGTTGGCCTGTTAAATTATGGTCGCCTGGTGACCGAAGATGATATGGTGCCCGCCACATCAGATGTTATAGCACGTGCAGCCTCCGAAGAGGCTGCTGCAGTTGTAGCCGCAACGGGCGTGAAAGTTTATATAGTGCGCCTGCCTATTGTACATGGCGAAGGCGATAATGGCTTTGTGCCAATAGTTATCAATATGGCGAAGGAAAAAGGTGAATCGGCTTATATAGGCGAGGGCAACAATCGCTGGCCTGCTGTTCACCGTTCAGATACCGCGGCGTTATATCGTCTGATCGTAGAGAAACAACCGGAACTCAGCGTGATTCATGCGGTAGATGAGCAAGGCATTGCATTTCGGGACATTGCGGAAACAATTGGCAAGGGCTTGAATTTGCCGGTGCTTAGCAAAACCGGTGATGAGGCGGCGGCACATTTTGGCTGGTTTCTGCACTTTGCCGCAATGAATTGTCGTGCATCCAGCGAAAAAACACGTGCTGCTTTAAATTGGCAACCTAAAGCTTCCGGGTTAATTACCGATATTGCTGTAGCCGGCTATCTCCGGAAATAAACAATTTATAACTTAGTGCACAGCAAAGAGGCCCGCGTTATACAATAACAACGGCTTCTTTGCTATGATTAACAGAGGTAGGTACAGTGGCGATGATTATACCCCCCAGGTAACTAAGCCGCGGATAATTTCATAATAGGCGTCGCTCACGGGCAGCTCAATGCCTGCTAATTGCACCTTACGTTTTTGTAAAGATTTTATTTTATGTACCGGAACAATATAGCTGCGGTGAATCCGCTGAAATTTGGCAGCAGGCAGCTTTTTTAACACTTCTTTTAAGGGGATTAATGTAAGAACCGGTTTATCATTGGTTAAATGGATCCGGATATAGTTTTCCATGCTTTCAATATACCTGATGGCGCTCAAAGCGATCTTTATAACCTTGTATTCCGACTGTACATACAGGCTTTCATCTATCTCGTTCGGTTTACCTTTCGCGGCGTTTTTATATTGATGGATCATAAGCGCTTTTTCTACCGCACGGGTAAAGCGTTCAAATTCAATTGGTTTTTCAATAAAATCTATAGCTTCCAACTCAAAACCTTCATAAGCATAGTTCCGGTAGGAAGTGGTGAAAATGATCATTGGCTTTATCGTTAACGATTTTGCCAGGTCGATACCAGTAATATCGGGCATATTGATATCTGAAAAAATCAGGTCGACCGGTTTGCTTTTCAAGAATTCGGCAGCTGAAACTGCGTCTTCAAATGTTCTGATAAGCTGCAAGTCGGGAAAGCGTGATACATACTCGTCTATGAGCCGTAATGCCAAAGGCTCGTCATCAATAGCTATACATTTTAAAGTCATGACTAATTTTGTAAAGTTAGTTGAACAATATACTCCTGGTTATTATCGCTGATATCTAATAAATATTTGCCGTTATATAAATGCTCTAAACGGCGACGGGTGTTCTTAATGCCTATCCCGGTGCCCCCGTATTTGCTATTTGAGCTAAAAATCTTGTTTTTACAATAAAAAACCAAGCTTTCTTCGCTGATATTCAATTTAATACTGATAGTCGATGCTTCGTGTTTACTAACGCCGTATTTGAAAATGTTTTCAATAAAGGTCATTAATAACAGCGGCGCTATTTGCTTTTGGTCAATGTCTCCATCTACTTCAAAGTCAACAATGGTAAGGTTACCTGTGCGTAAACGCTGTAATTCGATATAACTGGTAATACAATCAATTTCGCGTTGCAGTGGGGCAAAATTCCCAGCTATATCTTCTGTAATATAACGCATAATTTTTGAGAGTCGCAACACGCTGTCGGCTGCATGGTCATCTCTTGTTAAAACAAGGGTATAAATATTGTTCATTGTATTGAACAAAAAATGCGGGTTGATCTGTGCTTTCAAAAAAGAGAGCTCGGCGGTTGCCTTGTCTGCCTCTGCCCGGGAGGCCCTTTGCTCGGTAATTAGCCATTTCCTGATGATTTTGGTAGCGGCACTAAAGGCTAAAAGCGTAAAGAAGATAAAGAAGCTTGTAATATCCAGGGGCTGTTTAAATGGCGACCTGCTTAAGGGCCTATCCTGGTACGAGGACCGCCCGGGGCTTTGCCCGGGTGGCTTGCCAGGCGGATGTTTTTCGTTATCAGGTTGGTGTGCTATTACCGGGCGACCAATGTTTTCATGCTCGCTGATATGAAGCAGTCTGTCAAAAGGCCGGATACAAAATACGCCGAATAACAAAAAAAATGCGGCAAAGCCATATGCAGCATATTTTTTATTGAGCAGCAGCCATTTAACAAAAAAGGTATTGCTATAAAAAACAACCATAAAAGTAAGCCCGAATAGCCAGTAATCGGTGTTATGTAAAAGGATGATGATATCGCCAAATCCGCTGCCGCTATTCAGAAAGACCAGCGGAATGGCCATGAGCGTTATCCAGCCTGCAATATGCAGAATGATCGAAATAGTTTTAATGCGAGGCATGCTATAAAGTAACACAAACGCTTTGTACAGAAAAACAAACCATCGGTGACAGGGCTAAATGTATAGATGAAATGCCAATACAATTACCTGAAGGCTAAATCTCATCTAAAAGGAACATCAGCATAAAATATCGATTTGAAGTATCCATACTCTTTTCGTCACTAAAAACGGGTCATTCATCTATGCCCGGTTTCTTAAATTAAAGGTTGCCGTTAGGTTTACATCGGGTTAAAGAAACTCTTGTGCATTTATCACAATCATACAGAAATAAGTACAGAAGTTATGTGGCTGATAATATGAAATTTAGACTATTGGTATTATGCACACTTTTATTGAGCACCGCGAGATTATATGCACAGGAAAGGGCTATCTCGGGAACGGTTATCGATAGCGTTTCCCATGCCCCAATTAATGGTGTTACCATTGTTTTAAACCCAATAAATAAAACAACTATTACCGGCGAAACCGGGCATTTCTCCTACAGAAATGTAGAGCCGAAAGTACTATCCCTTACTATCACAGCTGTGGGCTATCAAAAAAAAGTAATTGAACTTACCCGGGATAGCTTTATTCCGCTGATAAGCCTGAGCCCGAAGCAAACTTTGTTGACAGATGTGGTGATCACGGCAAACAACCTCAATCCCAATAAAACTATCAGCGAAACGGATATAAAATTACGCGGTGTGTCCAATTCGCAGGAAGTACTGCGCACGGTTCCGGGCTTGTTTATTGGTCAGCACCAGGGCGGTGGTAAAGCCGAGCAGATCTTTTTGCGGGGATTTGACAATGACCACGGCACCGATATCAACATGAGTGTTGACGGTATGCCCATCAATATGGTATCGCAGGCACACGGACAGGGGTATGCCGATAGTCATTTCATCATCCCCGAAACTATTGAAAGCACAGATTACCAAAAAGGGATGTATAATGCGGAGAAGGGTAACCTGGCCGTTACCGGGTATGTAAATTTTAACACAGCCAATGCGATAAATACTAATCAGATTAAAATAGAAGGTGGGCAGTTTGATACTTACCGTGTGTTTGGCATGGTCAACTTGCTCGGCAATAAAGCAAAAGCCAATAACCAATCCTGGTATGCAGCTTCAGAATACAGGTATAGCGACGGTTATTTCGATAACCCGCAGCATTTTAAACGCTTCAATTTTTTCAACAAATATCATGGCCGGTTAAATACTAACAATTGGCTAACGGTAAGTGCTTCTGCCTTATCAAGTTCATGGAAAGCGTCGGGCCAGATTCCGGAAAGCGCGGTGAGCGATGGTTTGGTAGGGTTTTACGGTGCGCTTGATCCCAACGAAGGGGGGATCACGTCGCGTATCAATGTAAACGCGCAGCTTTTAACTCAACTGTCCAATCATGATATCCTCAAAAACCAACTCTATTATTCGCGTTATAAATTTGACCTGCACACCAATTTTACCTTTTACCTGGCGGATACCGTTAATGGCGATGAAATTCGTCAGCGGGAAGCACGCAATTTGTACGGTTATAACGGTAGTTACAAACACGAGGGGTTTATTGGAAATGCAAAACTCACAACAGAAATGGGGATCAACGTCAGGCTGGATATAACCAAAGGTTCAGAATTGTCCCACACTGTCAATAACTCCATAGTTATTAATCCTATAAAATCAGGTGATATTACCGAACTGGGTGCGGGAGCTTATTTGAATAAGATATTTCAATTCAACTCAAAGTTCACTATGAGTGCAGGATTAAGGTTTGATCAGTTCTATTACCGTTATAACAATAAATTGGCTACCGACAGTACACTTCACGGTGTTGGTATTTATACCGCCACCAATAATATCGTGAGCCCCAAACTAAATTTTTACTATCAGCTTAATGATAAAACCCAGTTTTACTTATTAACAGGAAAAGGCTTCCATTCCAACGATACGCGGGTAGTAGTGGCGGAGGGTGGTTTGCAAACGCTGCCTGCAGCATACGGTGCAGACCTGGGTACAGTATTTAAACCAGCCAAAAACCTGCTGTTCAACGCAGCCTTATGGTATAGTTACCTGCAAAAAGAATATGTGTACGCCGGCGATGGGGGCTCGGTAGATTTTAGTGGCAGGACCTGTCGCATTGGTTTTGACTTGTCTGCGCGTTACCAACCGCTCAAGTCATTATATTTTGATGCTGATCTGAATTACGCACATGGGCGTTCGCTCGACGACCCGGCCGGGGCAAATTATATTCCTTTGGCACCGGTTTGGAGCAGCACAGGCGGTGTAACCTATATTTTAAAAAATGGCTTTAACGGAAGCCTGCGGTACCGGTATCTTGGCAACCGCCCCGCAAATGTCGATTATAGTCTGACTGCTCAAGGGTATTTTATTAATGACCTGGTGTTGAATTATACCAGGCCCAAATATGAGATAGGCTTAACAATCAACAACCTCTTCAATGTACGCTGGAAAGAAACTCAATTTGAAACAATAACCCGCTTAAAAAACCAGGCCCCTGTTGATGGCATAGCATTTACGGCGGGGACAAAGTTTGCTGCTTTATTGCATCTAAGTTATTTTTTTAGATGAAAGTTGTTTGAAAAAGAAACCATGTCATTGCGAGCAAAGCGCGGCAACCGCAAGGAAGCATAGCTGCCCTGTATAGTATGCGATTGCTTCGTCGTTCCTCCTCGCAATGACATGATTTTTTGTATTCTGAACACCTATAGTCATTGGCTAACAGAGGCTCAATTTGCTATTGCTTATTAAAAGCGGTCGTTGTTCCTCCTGTGGTTAACTTTATAACCTTCTTTGACTCATCTATGGTGCCGGTATAGCTCTTTGAGCTATTGTCGTTAAACAAAAGGTCAAAAGAAAACTGGTACTTATCGATTTTACTATTGGTGACATCACCGGTTTTACCTCCAACAGTACCGGAGCCGCTAAGCTTGCCATCCTGGTTGCCAAACGTAAATGAATCGGTACTGGTTTGCCAAAAACCTATCAGATCGCCCAAAAGAACAATGACGCCGCCACCACCGCCGCCACCGCCACCATCACTACTTTTACCACAGGTTGTGGTACCAAAAGCTATAATAACGATCAAAATAACATAGAGAGGGGGATTTAACTTTTTCATGATTAAATGCTTTAGTTATTAATGATTATTAATTTTTTAACAGGCTCAGGAATTGCTTTACACGTTGTTCCATGCCAATAAGCTGATCACTAATGGGTGGAACCTGTGTTTCTATTTGTGATTGTATCTGTTTTTTTAGGTTTTCTTTATCTTTTTCAGGTATTTGATTTTGAAAATATTGGTTGATCTGGTTTTTGAGGTCGTTTAAAGGGACTATCTTATTTTTGCCGATACCATAAATGAGCGTATCAGCTATCCCCTCAAACGTTTTGGGAAGCGAAGGATCGTCCCAGTAATCGGCTATCTTTTTTGAGTAGGTGGGATAGTTGACATATAATTTTTCAAATGCCTGGTTAAAACCATTTTGGGTTTGTGCATATTGGGAAAGCGCATTAACATTTACAAAAGCATAAACACCTATAAATTTAAAAGCGATCATTAAAGTTTGTGCCTGCAGGATATAGTTTTGCAAAGCCCCGCTGATTTCAGGATAAAACACATCTATACCATCCTGTTTTTCCCGTGCAGCTCTCAAATCATCGTTCGAATAACCCAACTTTTTAAGATTAGCAGCTATAGAATCAATTTTACTCTGTAATGCCTTCGTGTCAGATTGTCCCTTTTTAGCGGCGTCCTTTAATTGTGACAATGAGGCCATGTAACTCTTGATCTGCCCGCTTGATTGAAAGCTTTTCAACACTATCTGCGTTAGCAGCGACGGATTTTTAGGAATAAGCACCCTCCCGCCAAGTGGGTATAAAACGATATAGCTTTTGTCGGAAGTTTTAATCTCTACCTGCGTGGTATTGCTGTTAATGGCTGCGGTAAATACGCCGGATTCGTTTGTTGTTGCCGGGTTGCCGTCGATAGTTATGGTGTAATTTTTAACTAAAGCATTGTTGCTTAACAGCTCCCCTTTAAAAACAATAGTTTGTCCGTAAGCGCTAAATACGACTGTGCATAAACCAATGATGCAAATTATCCCTTTCATAACTTATTCAGTTGAAGGGTAAGCGGTACTTTCGACGAAAAAATCTGGGTGCTGTTAAAACGCAGCTTTTTTCCGGCGTAAATCCTTACAGGGAGCTCAGTTCCATCTTTTATTGGCAGGGTTAAGCTGAAATTACCTAATTGATCGGCATTGGTTTTATAAAGCCCGTCGGCCAGTACAATCAATACATCGGGCACTGGCTGCCCTTGCATATCTACAACCAAGCCGCTTACAATCAATGAATCTGGCTTTTTTTTAAGATGCAGTTCAACAGGCGTACGCCCGTCAACAGGGATGGTTATTTGCTGGCTCTTCTGATAATAACCAGCAACGGTGGGAGTAACAGTAATACTTTTTCCTAATAAGGTTACGGGCTGTTCGTTAAAAGTTACTACGCCGTTTTCGATCCTTGCCGAGTCGGGTTTGTTGAACAGTACCTTAAGTAATCCGCCATTTACCAATTCATTTTTACTTTCATCGCCAAAAACAATGAATTTCACATCAAATGAATCGGCTTCGGGCTTAAGCTTAAGGCCAAAATAGATGATCAGGCAAAAGATCACGGCCGGCCCGCCAAGTGCTAAAGTTCCATTATGTAATTGGCCGCTATATTTTGCATGTGCCTTTAATGCCCCAAATAAAAAACCCGATGCAATTAAGGCCGCAAAAATCAACAGAAAAAAATAAAGCTGGGGACTCAAACTTGCCGCTTTAGTACTAAAGATCATCAATATTACCGCAGCCGCCACAAACAGCACAAAGCCTAATCCGGTTATAATAACCCAACTCAAAGGCGATACAGCTTTATTGGCTTCTGCAGGCATGGCGATAAAAGGCTGTGTATTATAAAGTTAAACATAATTTAATTTATAATATACAACTTTTTAACTCGCAGGAATTTGCTATATGCTCGATTTGAAATAATTTAAGGCAAATCAGCGGATTCACGATTAATAATTAATTTTTTTGTTGCCTTGAGATTGATACCCTGGCATGCTCTTTATTACTTCCAGCCAACAATCCCCATTTTAGGTATTGTTAATTTTGTGGCAAATGCTTACTACAACCGCCATAACAACGCCGCAACTTAAAAATCGTGCTGTTTCAACAGTATTAGCTTTTGCTTTGTTGCCGCTTTCGGGTTTCGCAACCGACATATATATTCCCTCATTGCCCAGCATGGGTGCTGATATGCATATCAGCAGCATCCAGGTTCAATTAACCTTGACACTATTTTTGATCAGCTATGGTGTATCACAATTGTTTTTGGGAAGCATCTTAGATTCATACGGCCGGTATAAGTTTAGCCTTGGCGCACTGGTGGTTTTTATTTTGGCCAGTTTGGTTATTGCCGTTACACATAATATTTATGTTATTTATGCCATGCGGATCATCCACGGCATTGCAGTAGCCATGATAGTAGTGGCTAAGCGCGCTTATTTTGTGGATGTTTACGAAGGTGAGCGGCTAAAACATTATCTCAGTATGTTTACCATTATTTGGTCGGCCGGGCCAATTGTTGCACCCTTTTTGGGTGGTTATTTTCAAACTACGTTCGGCTGGCAGTCTAACTTTTATTTCCTGGCAGCATTGGCTTCGGTTATAGCTGTGCTTGAAGTGTTTTATAGCGGCGAAACTATTCGTCACCGCACAGAATTTCATTTGAAGAAAATAGCCGGTTTATATGCAGAAATGATCAAGACCACTACGTTTAGCCTGGGCATTCTGATGCTGTGTTTCGCTTATTCAATGGTGATCATGTACAACATGACAGGGCCTTTTATTGTTGAGCACCACTTTAATTTTACGCCGGTAGTTGCAGGCTATTGTTCGCTTATTTTAGGCCTGGCCTGGATGGTAGGGGGCTTTATCGGCCGGGCTCTGATCAGCCGGCCATTTTTTAGTAAGCTGTTCGTTAATATCTTGCTACAGCTATTAGTGGTTACATTGATGATCATCAGCGTAAACTTTGTGAGCAATGTTTATGTAATGGTGTTATTTGCTTTTATAATACACGTAGGAGCGGGATTTACGTATAATAACTACTTCACTTATTGTTTAGGCCGGTTCCCAAAAAATGCGGCCATGTCTGGCGGGCTTACCGGCGGTATGGTGTATGTGATACTTTCGTTGCTTACTTATGTGGTTGTTGCCGCTATCCCGGCTAAGGATGAGCGTAACCTGAGTTATAGCTATTTGGTGTTTATCCTGCTATCAGTTGTGGTAATGCTGGTACTGTTCAGGTTAAACAGAAATTCCAAAGCTCATTTAACGCAGGAAAATTAAGGGTGTTATCGGATTACTGGAGGTAGGCTGCTTACCTATACAGCAAGTGGAAACCGTAAGTTTTCGTGGGTTTTTATTTAGATTTCTTTTTATCAGAATACCCCTTAGCGTTGATCTTTCCATCTATAATTTCCAAATTGTCGACGGTAAGCTTGCCGATACGCATTTGATCAATTGAGGCCTTTTTTACAGATAAACGCCCAAGATAAAACGCGCCTATAGCAATTGATCCAATTGCAACGCATCCCAATGCAAAGGCCCCTGTTACACCGGCCCCTATCGCCCTTGCGCCTAATGCATAAGCGCCTGTGGCCCCGGCACTCTGTAATTTCTTATTGTTGTCTTTTGTCCACATGATGTTGTATTTAATGTCAATATCGGGATTTAAATTCTTTTTCAATAACAAATCACATGATACCCTACAAAACAAAAAGGCGATGACTCAATGCCATCGCCTTTTTTGGAGACTTTATTTTGTTGATTACAATGTTGCCATATCTATCACAAAGCGGTAACGTACATCGCCTTTCAGCATGCGGTCATAAGCTGTATGGATATCTTTCATGTCAATCAGTTCGATGTCTGAAACGATGTTATGTTCGGCGCAGAAATCAAGCATTTCCTGGGTTTCGGGCAAGCCACCAATCATTGAACCGGCAAGGCTTTTGCGACCGCCGATAATGCTGAATGCAGCAATTTCAGCAGGTTTGGTAGGTACACCTACACAAACATGTGTGCCATTGGTTTTCAGTAAGCCAAGGTATACGTTCAGATCATGCTCGGCAGATACTGTATCAAGGATGAAATCGAAAGTGCCGGCTACAGCTTTCATTTGCTCCGGATCGGAAGTTACTACAAAGTGGTGAGCGCCTAATTTTTTGGCATCTTCTTCTTTTTTAGCTGAAGTACTTAATACCGTTACTTCGGCACCAAAGGCAACACCAAATTTAACGCCCATGTGGCCCAGACCGCCTAAGCCAACAACGGCTATTTTATTACCTTTGCCAATGTTCCAGTGGCGCAACGGCGAATAGGTGGTAATGCCGGCGCATAACAAAGGTGCTACTGAAGCCAGGTCAAGTTTATCAGAAATGCGGAGAACAAAATCTTCATGAACCACGATAGTATTTGAGTAACCACCGTAAGTAGGGGTTTTGTGGTCCTGTTCGTAACCGTTGTAAGTTTGAGAGTGACCGTTAGTACAATATTGCTCGAGGCCATCTTTACAGTTATCACAAATGCGGCATGAATCAACCAGGCAGCCGGTACCGGCCAGATCGCCAACTTTGAATTTTTTTACGTGATCGCCAACTTTTACCACACGGCCAACTATTTCATGACCAGGAACCATTGGGAATATAGAGCCGCCCCACTCGTCTTTGATCTGATGCAGATCGGAGTGACAAACACCGCAAAATAAAATATCGAACTGTACATCATGAGGGCCAACCTCGCGGCGCTCAAATGTCCATGGTGCAAGATCAGTTTCTTTGGTTTGTGCAGCGTATGCTTTTGTTTGTATCATATCAAAATGTTTTATGATACAAAGATGCGGACTATAACAAGAAGGCGTTATTTTATAAAGTTCAAGTTATTTGACTATTCTGTCCAAATCTCTTTACTGCATTTGTACAGTTGGCCGGTGGGCTGATGGCGAACAACCATGATAAGCTTTATAAAGACGCGAAAAATGAGCAAGGTTTTCGAAACCAAGTGAATAGCAAACATCCGTTACTGCCATATCTGCCGTAAGCATCTCCTTAGCTTTAGCCAATCGTTTTTCACGGATCCACTGTGCGGGGGTAACCTGGTAAATGGCAAAGAAATCGCGCTTGAAACTGGAAAGGCTGCGGCCTGAAAGATACGCCAGTTCGGAAATAGAAACAGGTGAGGCATAGTTGTCCATCACTACATTGCGGATATCGCCATGAACCTGCTGTTTAAGCTGTAGCAATTGCTGAAGCATGTTCTTATCCACGTGCACGAGGTCATAAAGCAGCTCCAGCATTTTAAGCCGCATCAATGAACCATCAATACTTTCGGGCTCTTCAAAGTAGGGCACTACCGATTCAAAAAATTTACGCAGGCGTTCCTTAACAGGTTTCACGGCTACCTTTGCCGGCTCAACTGTTTCTACCGATTCAATTTTGGCCATTTTAACAAAATCGCGCAAAAATTCATCTTTCAGGAAAAACATCAGGCTGTTATAGGTAGCGCCCTTTTCGGGATTGCCTACCTTATCATAATTGATCTGGATCGCTTTTTTGAGTAATACCATCTCATTTTTTGATACCATATACTCCATGTTGCCGTGCGTGATGGTATTGGTGCCTTCCAATACAACAAGCAGCATGTGATCTTCCAGGAACATGGAGCCGCGGCTCCGATGCGTAACGGTGCATGACTCCACTATGGATAGGCCATTTAGCTTAATATCCCTATGGTGATAAGGGGCACAAACCAATTCGTCGGGTACTTTAACTGCTTTTTCTATCATCTTCAATAATGGGTAAAGGTACGGGATAATTCTCGAATGGATTTTTCTATTTCGTTCAAAAAATTTGATTATGCGGTTCGGTGTGCATCCTGCCGAAAAATATATTTGGCAGTAATAGGGGTAAGTTGCTTCAGCCGTGTTTAAGGGGCAAATTGAAATAATCTTCTAACAACACACAATTGCAATGAAAGTAACATCTTTAATTTATCTGGTCATCCTTTTAATATCATTTAATTTTACTGCCAACGCCCAACAAAATCAGGCAGCTAATACCGATACCGTATTTAAGCCCAAAATCGGATCTTTTGATGCCGGGTATTCCTATTCACCATTTACCGTTAATCATAAAAATATGAGTATACAGCAGTCAAATGCTTCTATAAACATTCCGCTAATCAACAATTTCAAAGATGGAAAACTTGATTTCCTCCTTGCAGGCGTTAGCTATAGCAGCCTTACCTTGTCCGGTATGGGAAAAACGTTTGGCGGCACCGAGTTTTACTCGGTTTCAGTGCCAATAACATTCCAAAAGTCCTTTTCTCAAAAGTATGCCTTGCTAATATCTGCAATACCCACCTTGTCGTCAGACTTGAAAGATGTATCGGGCGATGATATGTTGTATTCTGGTTTTGCCATGCTGAAGATCCGCACATCAAAAAACTTTTCCTATGCCGTTGGGGCGGGTTATTCGCGTCAGTTCTTCGGTACGATACTGCTCCCTGTTATCGGGATAGAATGGCAGATCAGCGAAAGATTAAGTCTAAGCGGTACATTGCCGGTTTCCGAAAAATTGAAATACCAGCTAAGCGATAAAAGCATTATTGGTTTCAGCAGCGACTTTGGTATTGGCGGAGGCTCATACCGCTTATCAAAGAAAACGGGATCCAATTATTTACAGGTGCAGCAATATAAAAACACGCTTTTTTATAATTATCAGCTGGCTAAAAACTTTTCGGTACAAATAAGTGGTGGTTACAATTTTGTGCAGAAGCTTGACCTTTATAATAAAGACCAAAAGGTTAACTGGGCACCATTTAATGACCTGAACAAACGTGTTCCACTTGCCGAATTGAAAAAGACAGGCCTTACTGTTGAATCGGGGATTAGTTATCACTTTTAGGTTACGCTTTTTAACATCAAATCAAGCACAGCAATGGAAACAATCATTAATCCGATGGTCGAGGTTTTCAAAACCAATGTTGAGAATCCGGCAGATGCCTCAATATTGGTCGCCTTGCTTCAAAAGCAAATCATTAATAGCCGTGTAAATTTCGATCTTGAAGACTGTGATAAAATTCTCAGGGTTGAAGGCACAGATATTTCCCATCGGCGGGTTGTAGCTATTCTTAAAAAACATGGCTATCTATGCGAGCTGCTTGAGTAGAAATGAAATGTCATTGAATCATCCTTACGTCGCTGCGCTCGTTGTTCGAGGGTGTATCATGATCAGCCTCTTTTTTTTAGATACTTAAGCGATATATAGTTTCGGTTGAATTAATTTTATTGCCAAAAGGGGGTTAACAGGGTTAACACAATTCAGGGCTAATTTTTACTTAAACTACTTATAATAAGATAGTTAAGTGTTTTTTAGGCCAAAAAAGTGTTACCCCCCTTTTTTGTATAAATATTATCGCCAAATTTCAATTCATAGGTAACACAACTCGAAGGGTGGTTAATTTGCTTTACGATATGGCCTCTGCCCAGCGAAGCGCAGATCGGGTGAGTTAATTCTAAGCAGGTTAAGGGAGACTGCTTAACTTATCCTAAAACCTGTACCTTTTCCAGTATTGTTACTAAATCTTCCAGGCGCATGGGTTTTGACAGATAATCGTCCATGCCAGCCTGCATACAAATGTCACGATCTTCCTGCATAGCATTGGCTGTCATGGCTACTATGTAGGGTTGATAACCACCTTGATTGCGAATCTGGGCAGTGGCTTCCAGTCCATCCATTTCAGGCATCTGGATATCCATCAAAATAATATCGTAGTCTTTTTCGCCGAGTTTTTCCAGTACAAAAACACCGTTGGTCGCCATATCAGGTTGGTAGCCCAGCTTGTTTAATACGCGCTCAATCAGCTTTTGGTTTATCGGGTTATCCTCGGCCACCAGGATCCGAAGCGGATGATCTTTGGCAAAATCGGCAGATAGTACGCTTTTGGCTGCAATTTCGGTCGTAGCTGTGTGGTCCTGGTTAAATGCTTTTTGGATGCTCATGCACAAATGATGCTGCTTAACAGGTTTAACCAATATAGATGAAAATAATCCCGGAAATTTACTTTTGGTTTCATCACCAATGGAGCTTAGCATCACAATTGGCAGTTTTGGGTATTTAATCTTAACCTGGTTTGCCAGGCCAACACCGTCCATTTCAGGCATTTCCATATCGGTTATCAGTAATTTAAAGCTATCGTCCTGTTGAAGTATAGCTAAGGCCCCGGCTCCTGATGAGGCTGTTACCGGCTCCAGCTTCCAATTTTCAAGCTGGGTTCGGAGTATAAATAAGTTAGTGTCGTTATCATCAACTATAAGCACCCGTAATCCGGCTAATGCGGCCAGGTCGCAAACCAGCGGTGTACGTACCGGGTTTTTACTTTTAATGGTTTTGATAGAAAAACTGAACACCGAGCCTTCGCCGTATTTGCTTGTTGCTGAAATATCGCCGCCCATTAAATTCACCAGTCGTTGACAAATGGCAAGTCCAAGCCCCGTACCGCCATATTTACGGGTGGTTGATGAATCAACCTGCGAAAATGCTTTGAACAGGCGCGAGATCTTTTCTTCCGGGATTCCGATGCCGGTATCTTTTACACTAAGCCCAATTTCTGCCTCTTCACCAATCTGCTCCTTTAAAAATACTTTAACAAAGATCTCTCCTTTGGAGGTGAACTTGATGGCGTTATTGATAAGGTTGATCAATACCTGTTTTATACGGAGGCTATCACCTACAATGTACAGCGGAACATCTTCGTCGATTTGATAAATGAGATCTATTTTTTGCTGGGCAGCCCTTTGTGCAAAAATATCCATTACTTCTTCAACGGTATGGCGCAGATCGAAGTCTTCATGCTCCACCTCCATTTTACCCGATTCAATCTTCGAAAAATCAAGAATATCGTTTATTACGCTCAGTAAACCTTCACCACAACTGATAATGGTATCGGTATATTCCCGTTGTTCATAATCAAGCTTTGTTTCGGCAAGCAGCGAGGCCATACCTATAACGCCGTTCATTGGCGTGCGGATTTCGTGGCTCATTGTTGCCAGGAAAATACTCTTGGCCTGGTTGGCTTTTTCCGCTTCTTCCCTTGCCTGTTGTTCCTGCTCTGTTTGCAGCACCAATTTATTATTAAGCACATGCAGATGTTCGGACTGAACCTGCAGCTCTTCCGATTGTGCTTTTAACTCTTCTGACTGGGCCTGCAACTCTTCGTAAGCTTCCTGCAACTCAGTTGATTTTACCTGCAGCTCACCGGCTTTTTGCACAACCTCGCGGGTACGTTCCTGCACAAGCTTTTCAAGATGCGCTTTCTGTTTTTGGATTGCATTGATACGGTAGGCGTAAAAGCTGTAGGTAGCTGTTATAATAAACAGTAATACCAGCAGCCTGAACCACCATCGTACCCAAAACGGCGGGGTGACTACAATAATGACCGATGCGCCAATGTTATTCCAAACCCCATCGTTATTGGATGCCTTTACATGAAAGGTATAAGTTCCCGGATCGAGATTGGTATAAGCTGCCCGCCGCTCCATACCGGCATTGATCCAGTCTTTATCCTGTCCATCAAGCTTATACCTGTAAAGATTGTTACGGCTTACGATATAATTAAGCGCGATGAAATTAAAGGCGATGGATGATTGATTGTAATTAAGCGTTATTTTTCTTGTAAAGCTTATATCGTTGTTCAGTAAAGAGTCCTGTTTTCCCGGTAGTATCGATTTATTATACAATTGAAAATCGGTTAAGTAAACCGGTGGGATAAATGTGTTGGCTTTAATTTTTTCGGGATAAAATCTGTTGAAGCCTTTAACGCCGCCGAAATACATCTCGCCATCGCGGGTTTTAAGGTAGGCATTGGCTTCAAATTCGGTACCCTGCAAGCCATCGTAAGTATTAAATTGCTTATTATCGCCTGTTTCTGGGTTTAGGCGATTGATCCCTGTGGATGTGGAAATCCAAAGATTGTGTTTTTCATCTTCGGTAATTCCCTTGATGTAGTCGGTGCTTAAATTGCCTTTAGCCGTAAACAGGTTGAATTTGTTATTGGCCTTATCAAACAGATATAAACCGGCCATCCCAATCCAAACCCGGCCTTTGCTATCGGTAAAAATTACCCTCGAATCGGTTTTCTTTTTTTCATGATCAAAATAATGCGAAAAACGACGGGTGTTTAAGTTATAACAGTTAAGGCCGCCATCATCAGTACCAAACCAAATATTGCCATCTTTATCTTCGCCCACCGAAACAACGTTGTTCCCTTCAAACGAGGTTTTGCCATCCGGGTCTTTCAGTATGCGGGTAAATTTGTGCGTTTTGGTATCCAGCAAATTAAGGCCGCCGAAGTACGAAGCCACCCAAAAGTTGCCGCGGCTATCCAGCAACATTCGCTGCATAAAATCCGAGCTTACCGCATTATGGTCGGCGGCATTAGCTTTAAAACGGGTAAACTTTCCGGTTACCGGGTTCATGAGGTTGATGCCACCCCCCCAGGTGCCTACCCAAATGTTGCCTTGCGCATCTTCGGCAATATCCTGTATGGCGTTAGTGGAGATACTTGAACCATCATAAGGATTAAATTTATACTGACGAAACTGATCGGTTTTACGGTTAAACAGGTTAAGGCCGCCGCCATCGGTACCTATCCAGATGTTGCCCCTGCTATCCTCAAAAAAAGCCTTGACATCATTATAGCTTAAGGTGGTTTCATTGATGCCTTGCCTGTAGAGCTTAAATTTATCGGTTTCGGCTACATACAAATTAACCCCGCCGCGGTGTGTGCCTATCCAAAGGTCATGTTGTATATCCTCATAAATTGCCGAGACGGTGGTGTTTGAAAGGCTGCCTGCGTTTTCGGGCCGCGGAAAATACCTGACAAATTTATTGCTTTGGGCATTAAACAAGTTCATGCCCTGGTTAATAGTGCCAATCCAGATATTTCCATTACTGTCACAAAGCACCTGTAATACCAGGTTACCCGACAAGCTGCCGTTATCCATATCATCATGCGCAAACAATCTGAAATGTTTACCCTGTGTGTCAAATGTCGCTACGCCCTGTCCGTTAGTACCAATCCAGATGTTGTTGGCTTTATCGGCCGTAATGGATGTAATATCGCAGCCGGCAACAGGCCCGTTAATTGTAAATGGTTTAAACGCGTGTTTAGCGGCATCAAATACACAAAGACCATGGCGTGTGCCTACCCATAAAGTACCCTTGTTGTCTTTGTAAAGTGTGTTTATGGTGTCGCAGCTGACACCTGTCCCGTTTTGCTTATTATGCCCGTAATGTACAGTCTTACCCGTTTTGATATCGAGCAGACTTAATCCGTTACCTTGTGTACCTACCCATAAATGGGTATCATCCTGCGCTGTCACTGCGGTAATGGTTGTGTTTTTAAAACCCCAGGCCGAAAATTTATTAGTAACCGGATCAAAGCTATTCAGGTTATAATTGGTGCCGATCCAAAGTTTATGAGCTGCATCTTCGTAAATACAATTGATAAAATTATCGCTTATGGTAGCCTTATCTGCAGGATTGTTTTGATAGATGAGCACTTTTGAGCCGTCATACCGGTTTAAGCCATCGCGTGTGCCGAACCACATAAAACCGCGGCTATCCTGAAAGATGCAATTTACTGTGCTATTTGAAAGCCCTTGTTCGTTGCTGATATGCCTGAACCGGGAGTCGGAGATCTGGGCAGATAAGCTAAACGGAGCCCCTGAAATAAAAAGCAGTAAACACGCCAGAAATTGTGCAATGTGACGGCAATAAGCCGCGAATTTTGGATCGGCCATTTAACGTAGGGGTGTCATTAAGTAACAGTAATAATACTTAAATTATCTCAAAAATATTTACGAAACGCTTTAAGTATCTCGTATAAGCATTATTAATATATTAACCGGATTTTAATTAGGCTATATTTTTCTCAATAATTTTATGATGTATACGGTAATATTTGCAACCGGGTTTTGAAAACAAATAAAGTTTTACCAATTAAACTACTGTCAATTATCGGGAGGGCTTGAATAATGTTTAGTCGGATAGAAAATCTACTTCAAAATAAAACAAGAAGAAGGGCTGGCCTTGTCGTTGTAAATTTTACTAAGCTGCACCGGACCTGATATGCTATCAAAAATCATGATATTGTTTTCGCCGGCTACAAAATGCGGCCATGGTTTGTCATTTATCAGGCCGGGGGCCTTACCCTTTATAAAATTAACCCAGGTTTGGTGTATTTGGCTGGCGAGCTTCAGCTCGGTATCATTAAAATTATTTTGATGAGGCAGAAGCCAAACATAGCCTAATTCATCGGCGTGGGTAGCGCCGGTACCGTCGCGTTTGTAGTCGAACCGGTACATCCAAACGTGGTTGCCTGCCTGCACCAAAGTGTTGGCCAGCCGGTAACTGTGCATTTGGTACATGTATTGTGTAAGTACTTTTATGGCCGCACTATCGGCATTGCCATTTTTAGCTTCACTTTCAAAGTTTGATAGAACATAACGGTAGTTATCACCAAACCATCCGTACAGTACTGTACTATCGGGATGATTAAGGCGCTTATCAAAACCCATAAACATTTTGCTTTCAAATTTATTGGTGCCGATCAGGAAACGTACTTTATCATTCCTGTTTTTACGAATGTATTGATAAGGATCCTCTGAAATAACAGAACCATCTATTACGGGGCCGAAATAGTTGGTGCCCTGTGCGCCGTTGCTGATCTTTGCCTGTGCTGCTATAAGTTTCTCGGCAGAGATGTTGAGCAGTTCGGCTGGTTTGGTAACGCCCAGTTCGGTCATTAGGCGTCGCCTGATGCCTTTGGCCGTAACAGAATCCCTGATGCACTGTACTGCACCGCTTTCTAAAATTTGCTGTTTAAAATAGCCTTTAGATTGTGGCGTTGCCAACAGGGCACTGGTTAGTTTGGCCCCTGCCGACTCGCCCATTACGGTAACATTTGATGCATCGCCGCCCATGGCAGCAATGTTTTGCCTGATCCATTTCAGCGCCATGATCAGATCAAGCAAACCATTATTACCCGAAGATTGGTAGGCTTTACTTACATCCCCCAAATACATAAAGCCAAAAACACCAAGTCGGTAATTAATGGTAACGGTAACAACACTGTCATCGTCGGCGAAGGCGTGCCCGTTCATCCCCATACCCGAGCCTCCTGTAAGCGAACCCCCGTGCACCCATACCAGTACCGGAAGTTTGGCATCCCTGGCGGTTGTAGGGGTATAAACATTTAACGAAAGGCAATCTTCACTGCCTTTAAGTCCGCCAGCGCCGCCGCCCTGTGATGCGGGACTGCCAAACTTCATGCAGGAGAGAGTGTCTTTCCACGATGTCGTTGGCTGTGGTGGCATAAAGCGTAAAGGGCCAACCGGTGGTTTGGCATACGGAATACCTTTAAACACCAATGTCGGCCCTTCCTCAATACCTTTTATCCATCCGCCTGATACTTTGGTTACAACTGTTTGGGCGCAGGCGTTAAAGCCTAAAAACATACCCAGTAAAAATGTGCATACCGGTATCCGGAGGATGATATTCTTCATAAATGGTTGATCTTAATAAGTGGCAGCCAGCTGAAGCGCGTTATAAGCATTAACCACACCGCCGGTTACACAAAGATCGCTAAATGGAACTTCTTTTTTATTCTCGCCATCTTTGATTTCTACATTATGTGATATTTTCACTACCGACTTCATGATGATCTCTTTAACCTGAACAGCAGTCAGTTTAGGATAGTACGAGCGGATCAGCGCGGCCAGGCCGGTTACCACCGGTGCTGCCATACTGGTGCCATCGTGCTCGCCATAGGTTGATTTTGGTGTGGTTGAATTGATAGCCACGCCCGGTGCAAATACATCAACACTGGTTTTACCATAGTTGGAGAAAGATGCTTTCAGTGTTTCATCGTCTTTAGGGCCAGATGCGCCTACCTCAATCCATGCACCTGCCACACCGCTTTTATCTTCGTAAGTCCTGTTAGGCACGTTCAGCTCAACTTCGGTATTGTTGTTGTCATTACCGGCAGCATGCACCAGCAACACATCCTTACTTAATGCAAATTTTACAGCTTCATCAACCGCTTTTTTGTTGTATGAATAGCTTTTGCCAAAGCTCATGTTGATTACCTTAGCTCCGTTTGCAGCAGCATAGCGAATGGCATTGGCTACATCTTTATCACGTTCGTCGCCGGTGGGTACTGTGCGCACCGACATAATAGCTACGTCATTGGCCACGCCCATAATACCCAAATTGTTATCCCTTACCGCACCTATGATCCCGGCAACGTGCGTACCATGATCCGCATCCGGGCCGGTTACGTCATTATTGCCGTAAAAATGTTCGTTGACATTGTTGTAGTTATCGCCAACGGTATCCCTTGAATTAAAATTAAGGTTAAGATGATAATCCAACTGCTCTTTGAAATGGGTTAAGCCGCCATTTACTTCTTTCTCCCTGAAATCAGCCATATTCTTAAACTCGGGCAGGGCACTTTCCAGTACTCGCTTAACATAAGCTTCGCCGTTGTCTTTGGGCTCAAATTTTTTGATGTCCTCAAGGCTTGGATTTTGGCTCCCCAATTTTGCAAGCACGCCATCAAGCAGGGTGTTGAATTTATTGATGACGGTATATGTTTGCTGGGCTTTGGCAACTTGCTTGTCCATATCGGCTTTCATAGCGCCATATGCTTTAAAATCTGTAAGGTCCTTACCAGTAAGTTTGGTGCTGTCTGTTTTGGCGAAACGAGCATTGTTAATACGTACGAGACGTGTAAGTTCAAGGTTATCATAATGAACATCACCTTTAGCCGAGCCTATAAAATTCCATCCATGAACATCATCGGCATAACCGTTTTTGTCATCGTCCTTTTTATTTCCGGCGATTTCTTTCGGGTTGTTCCAGATTACTTTTTTAAGGTCCTCATGATTAACATCAACGCCGCCATCAATTACAGCTACCAGCACAGTAACGTGTTTTTTGCCTTTTAGCAGTTCGTTGTAAGCTTTTTCGGTACTGATCCCAAAAACAGAATCAGTTTTAAGATCGAGATTTTGCCAGTTAGGTTTAGTTTTTGGCGCTTCCTGCGCATAAGCGAACACAGGTAAGCAAAGCCCGGCTACCAGCACAAGCTTTTTAAGCGGAAAATTGTTAATCATCAATACTTTCAGTAATAGTTATATATGGTACAAAAACTCTAAAGTAAGTTTTTAATTGTTGCAAAAATGTGCGGGGTTGGTGATTTTTCTGGAGATGTTATTTCTCCGCCCTTATCTTTTTAACTTCAGCCGCCGTAACCAGGCTGCTGTTATTGCCGAAATTATTGCGGATGTAAGTCAGCACTGCCGCAATATCGGCATCACTTAAAAAATTATGTTTGGGCATGGCGCTGTTGTAAGGCCTGTTTTTTACCTTGATTGGCCCATCAAGACCGTTAAGCAGTACCCTTATGGCCAGTTCTTTTTCCATATACTTGCCACCGGTAACCCATTCCGAGCCGCTGAGCGGAGGGATCATATTACCATCGCCACGGCCATTTTTTTGATGGCAATTGGTGCAGTAAGTATTATAAATTTTAGCGCCGCCTTTTAGCATGCCGGTTTGGAGGTCGCTCTTTAGAACATCGGGTAGCCGGAAGGCAGGGAGTTTTTTGCGCAATTCCATTTTGGCAAGATCGGCCTTGCCGAACCCTGCTTTATTCCCGGTGTAGGAGATTTTCCAGATCTTTCCTTCTTCTGTTTCGCTGATGTACAATGAACCATCGGGCCCCATAGCCAGCCCCATAGGCCGGTAAACAGCATCGCTTACACTTACTACCGTGCTTTTACCAGTAAAGCCGTCGGCAAAGATTTCCCACTGGCCAGCTGGCTTTCCGTTCTTAAACGGCACAAAGCACACAAAAAAACCAGCCTGTGGATAGGGTGACCTATTGGTTGAACCATGAAAGGCAATAAAAGCTCCGTTTTTGTATCTTGCCGGAAACTGATCGCCAGTGTAAAAGAACAGATCATTAGGAGCCCAGTGAGCCGGGAAAGCCATAATTGGTTGAGCATATTTAGCGCCGTTTCCTGCTTTTATGCCATTACCGCCGTATTCGGGGTTCAATAGTTTTTTCTTCTTAATAGGGTCATAATAGTAGTAAGGCCAGCCTGCATCTGTGCCTTTTTTTACTTTAATGAACTCTTCGGCAGGCAGTACTGCACTTTGCCAGGCGCTGAATATTTTAGGGAACTGCAGGCGCAGGTCGTCGCGGCCGTGGGCCACCACATACAGGCAATTATCGGCCGTGTTCCACTCCATAGCAACAACACTGCGCATGCCGGTAGCATAACGGATGCCATCGGCCTGTACCTGGTTGGGTTTAGCCTCGTCAAACTGCCAGATGCCGCCGTATTCCTTTAACAATGGACAACCCTTGATTCCCTTTGAACCGGGGACCCTGTTTTGTTCCTGGCAGGCGTTTGAGGGGGCGCCGAAAGCCACATACATATGCCCTGCATTGTCAAAAGCCAAAGGCTTGGCATCATGTTCATGAGGAGCGGTAGCATCATGCAAAATCAATTCGAGCGGACCATCGGGCACAAGCGATTTAGGATTTAGTTTGGTACGATAAACGTTTGCCTCGGAGCTAAAATACAGGTAGCCTTTATGCACTCTCATCCCCGTGCCATAAGGGCCTTTATCCTCATAATTGGCAAATTTTTTGATGATATCAGCCCGGCCATCGCCATTGGTGTCGCGTAGGGCAACATTGCCGCCTATCGAATCAGGGAAGCGGAGTTTTACATACACATCCCCATTGGTGTTCACTGCAATATGTCTTGCCCTGCCTTGCAGGCTATCAACCACTACTACAGCTTTAAATTTGCCGGGCAGGAACAAGCCGCCATTAGTAGTGTCCTTAACCGGCGGCATGATTCTTTTACCTGCGTTTTTAAAACTGATAATAAACAGCGCGCATAGTACCAGCATCACGCCGGTCACAGTTTTTTTGTTTTTCATTTTTGAGGCGAACAAGGTATGCAAATGCAGAACCGCTTTTTAAAAAGCAATAACCTGCTATAAAAGCAATTTTGCAGGTAAATGTTTAGATAATATCTTATTTTTTATCGAAAAGTTAGCTATAGTACATAAAATTGAAGTGGAGGAGGCTTCGTTATATTTCTCCGGAAAAATCCTATCTTTTCAGCAAAACAAAAATCTATGCCCGAAATCATTCCCGAGAAAAACAAATTAGGCCTGTGGACCAGCACCTCGCTTGTGATTGGCAATATGATTGGTGCTGGTATTTTCCTGATGCCGGCGGCTATGGCTTCATTCGGGAGCATTGGTTTATTGGGATGGGTGTTTTCGGCAATAGGGTCATTCTTTTTAGCCCGGGTTTTCAGTAACCTGAGCAAATTGTTGCCTCATGCTACCGGCGGACCATACGCCTATACGCGCGATGGACTGGGAGATTTTATTGGCTTTTTAGTGGCCTGGGGATATTACCTTGCGGTGGCCTGCGCAAATGCCGCTATCACTATATCATTTGTTAGTGCGTTGAGCACCTTTTTTCCGGTACTGGGCAGCAGTAGTATCATTGCTGTAACCACCGGTTTATGTTCGATATGGTTATTGGCTTATATCAATACGCTGGGCATTGTTGCAGGCGGTAAACTGCAGCTGGTTACTACTATTTTAAAAGTGTTACCATTGTTACTTGTGGCTGTAGGTGGCCTGTTTTTTATTAAGATGGCCAATTTTACACCTTTTAACGCAAGTGGTAGTAGCATAGTAAGCGCTTTACAGGCGACAGCCACCATGACTATGTTTGCCTTTATTGGCATTGAAAGCGCTACCGTGCCAGCGGGCAGTGTGGCTAACCCCGAAAAAACGGTAGCCAGGGCAACTATGCTGGGGCTGCTTATTACTAGTTTTGTTTATATACTGGGCAGTGTAAGTGTTATCGGTATTATCCCGGCGGCGCAATTGCAAAAATCACTTACGCCTTATGCTGATACGGCGGTGATCATCTACGGCGACAGTGCCCGTTACTGGGTAAGTGCGGGTATTGCTATCGCAGCTTTCGGTTCGCTTAATGGATGGACGTTGCTACAGGGGCAGGTACCTTATGCTATTTCAAAAGACAAACTTTTCCCGCCCATATTCAGCCGGACGAACAAAAAAGGTGTTCCTTATATGGGTATCATCATCAGCAGTGTAATGGTATCACTATTCATGACCATGAATTATACCAAAGGTTTGGTGGCTCAGTTTAAATTCCTGTTGCTGCTTTCGTTGTTGAGTGTCTTGATCCCTTATTTGTTATCCGCGGCGGCTTATCTCGTTATCCGGGTGCGGAAAACGCCACAGGCAGGCGGCTGGGCCGGAGCTGTGGCGTTGGCTGTAATGGCTTTTGGCTACGCGCTTTGGGCCATTGCGGGAGCCGGACAGGAGGCAGTGTATTATGGCTTCTTACTGCTTATGGCCGGCATCCCGTTTTATGTTTGGGCCGCATTCAGAAAGAACGCGAATTAGTTTTATTATAATGCTCCTGCTTTAATCTCGTCCACAACTGATGGATCGAGCAAAGTGCTGGTGTCTCCCAGGTTTGAAGTATCGCCTTCAGCTATCTTGCGCAAAATACGGCGCATGATCTTGCCCGAACGTGTTTTTGGCAAACCTGTTACAAACTGGATTTTATCCGGTTTGGCAATCGGGCCTATAATACGTGATACTGTCATGATGATATCCTTGCGGGTGATTTCTTCATCGCCATGTTTATCCGGACTAACCACATAGGCGTAAACACCCTGGCCTTTAATATCATGCGGATAGCCAACCACTGCCGATTCAACCACGCTGCTGTGCATGTTAATGGCGTTCTCCACTTCGGCAGTGCCGATACGGTGGCCGGATACGTTTAATACATCATCTACCCTGCCGGTAATGCGGTAATAACCATCCTCATCGCGCAGGCAACCGTCGCCGGTAAAATACATATTTTCGTAAGTGGCAAAATAAGTGGTGCGGCAGCGCTCATGATCGCCATAAGTGGTGCGCAGCATACCCGGCCACGGGAATTTGATACAAAGGTTGCCGCTTACGCCGTTGCCTTCAATTACTTTGCCGTTTTCATCAACCAAAACAGGCTGTACGCCTGGCAGGGGTAAGGTAGCATAACCTGGCTTTGTAGGGGTAATGCCTGCAATTGGCGAGATCATGATACCGCCGTTTTCGGTTTGCCACCAGGTATCAACAATTGGGCAGCGGTTTTTACCGATATTGTCGTCAAACCAATGCCATGCCTCTTCATTGATAGGTTCGCCTACCGAGCCTAATTTTTTAAGCGAGCTCAGATCCTTGTTATTCACATTATCCAACCCGAAGCTCATTAACGAGCGGATGGCGGTTGGCGCAGTATATAATATGTTTACTTTAAACTTATCAACAATCTCCCAAAAACGACCGCAATCAGGATAAGTTGGGATACCCTCGAACATCAGTGTAGTAGCTCCTTGAGAAAGCGGGCCATATACTATATAGGAATGCCCGGTGATCCAGCCGATATCTGCAGTACAAAAATAAACCTCGCCCTGGTTGTATTGAAATACATTGGCAAACGTATAGCCTGCATAAACCATGTAGCCACCACAGGTATGTACCACGCCTTTAGGTTTACCGGTTGAGCCCGATGTGTACAGGATAAACAGCATATCCTCGGCATCCATAACCTCGGCAGGACAGCTTGGGTTACCTTGCGTTTCCACTTTTTTGATCTCGTCTTCCCACCAAACATCGCGGCCTTTGATCATGGATACCGGCGTACGGCTGCGGGTAAGTACAATTACTTTTTTAACCGAACGGCATTGAACCAAAGCATCATCAATTACAGTTTTAAGCGGTACTTCTTTATTACCACGTTTACCGCCGTCGCAGGTGATCACGATATTACATTCAGCGTCGTTGATCCTGTCGGCAATTGATTGCGCCGAAAAACCACCAAACACTACCGAGTGAATAGCACCGATACGGGCGCAGGCCAAAACAGCAATGGCCAGCTCAGGAATCATCGGCATATAGATACAAACGCGATCTCCTTTTTTAGCACCATTGTTTTTTAGCACATTGGCAAACTGGCAAACTTTATCGTGAAGCTGACGGTACGTTAATATACGGTGGTCTTCTTCCGGGTCGTTTGGTTCCCAAATGATAGCTGGTTTATCGCCAAGAGTTTCCAGATGGCGGTCGAGGCAATTCTCGGTAATATTGAGTTGTGCGCCCTGAAACCATTTAATCTTTGGTTCTTTAAAGTTCCAGTCGAGTATGGTGTCCCACTTTTTTTTCCATAAAAAATTATCGGCAATGCCGGCCCAGAATTGTTCGGGCTGCTCAACGCTTTGCTGGTAAACTTTTTTGTACTCTTCAAACGATGTAATTTTCATTGGTTGTTTGGTGTTTGGTTGATGGAGCTGTTATGTGCTTAAATTGTTTGTTTATGTATAGCTTATAACGCTTTCATACGGGTTTAAATGGTGGGCGTAATTTAATAATTTATGTGCGATGTGTAAACTAAAATCGCTACTTTTTAAATTTTTTTAAGAAGTAGCGATTGGACGAATAACGGCTCTATATTTTGGTATTGTTATTGGGTTGATGCGGTGGCAGCGTTAGGGATAGAAGTGGAAAACCCATAGCGTGCGATGGCTAGTGTCTGAACTCGAATTAAACGAATTAAAGAATTTATGGAATTTGTTTAGCATTCTGTCAATTCACGAAATTCCATAAATTCGAGTTCAGACAATAGCAAATACAAGAAAAAATAACCTGTTATTAACTAATTAGATAGGTGTCTGGCATCGTCGAAAATCTTTTTTGAAAATTTTTTAAATCACTGTTGAATATTTGATTTAAAAGTCTGATATTTGCAAACTCTTTTTGGATAAAGGGTTGATAATTAAAAATATTTGTCATGTCAAGAATTTGTGATCTAACAGGAAAAGGATCTATCGTAGGTAACAACGTTTCAAACTCAAACGTTAAAACAAAACGCAGGTTTCATCCTAACTTGAAACTTAAAAAGTTTTATATTCCTGAAGAAGATAAATGGATTACCTTAAAGGTATCTACTTCTGCTGTGAAAACTATCAGCAAAAACGGTATTACCGCCTGCATTAATAAATTTGTTAAAAAAGGCTACATTTAGTAGTTGGCCTGCAAGTTTAGCAGTATAATAAAATTGAAAAATTACGTAAGCCGTGAGGTGACACGTACAACATAAAAATAAAATGGCAAAAAAAGGCAACAGGGTTCAGGTGATTTTAGAGTGCACCGAACACAAAACAAGCGGTATGCCAGGCATGTCTCGCTATATCACCACTAAGAACAAGAAAAATACTACCGAAAGATTAGAGTTGAAAAAATTCAACCCGGTTTTACGTAAGGTAACTGTTCACAAAGAGATAAAATAATTGGTTGATGAAGTTGATTGGTTGATTAGGTTAACATGCTAACAACAATTAACTTGCTAATTAAATCATTCACTAATTCAAAAAATTAACAAGAAATGGCAAAGAAAGTAGTTGCAACCCTGAAAGTAGCAGGTAAAGGCAAAGAATATTCAAAAGTGATCACCATGAATAAATCACCTAAAACTGGTGCTTATTCATTCAAAACCCAAATTGTCCCTAACGATTTAGTTAAGGATGCAATTGCTGGTAAAACTATATAATCACTCTTTGATTAAAATATTGAAGCCGTCTTGTTTTTACGAGAGGGCTTTTTTTGTTTGATGTGCAGATTTTAAATGTGCAGATATGCAGATGAAAAAAATCAATCTGCACATCTGAAATCCGCATATTTGCATATTGATAATCTGCACATCTGTAATCTAAAATCCGCACATCGTAATATGGGATTATTTGATTTTTTTAAGAAAAAGGAAAATACGCAGCAGGACCAGCAGGCGCTTGACACCGGTTTGGAAAAAACCAAGGATAACTTTTTTTCAAAGATCACTAAAGCCATCGCCGGTAAATCAACCGTTGATGATGATGTGCTTGATGATTTGGAAGAAGTATTGGTTACCTCCGATGTTGGTGTAAGTACCACCCTCAAGATCATCGACAGGATCCAGGCCCGCGTTGCCCGCGACAAATACGTAAGCACCAATGAGCTGAACTCCCTGTTGAAAGATGAGATTCAGCAGTTGCTTGCCGAAAACAACAGCAACGATTTTCGTAATTTTGAATATGGCGATCATAAGCCATATGTAATCATGGTTGTTGGTGTTAATGGCGTGGGTAAAACCACTACCATAGGCAAGCTGGCTCACAAATTAAAACAGGCCGGCAACCAGGTAGTTTTAGGTGCTGCCGATACCTTCCGTGCTGCCGCAGTCGATCAGATCAAGCTTTGGGGTGAGCGTGTTGGCGTAAAAGTTGTTGCCCAGGCCATGGGATCAGATCCGGCTTCGGTTGCTTACGATACGCTGCGCTCGGCAGTGGCCAACGGCGATGATGTAGCTATTATAGATACTGCCGGCCGTTTGCATAATAAAGTTGGTTTGATGAACGAGTTAACCAAAATCAAGAACGTGATGCAAAAGGTGATTCCCGGAGCTCCGCACGAGATTTTGCTGGTGCTGGATGCCTCAACCGGGCAAAACGCCATTGAGCAATGCAAGCAATTTACCGAGGCCACTAACGTAAACGCCCTGGCGCTTACCAAGCTTGACGGTACGGCAAAAGGGGGCGTGGTGATTGGTATATCAGATCAGTTCAAGATCCCGGTGAAATATATAGGTGTAGGCGAAGGCATGGATCATCTGCAGTTATTTGACAGGCAGGCATTTGTGGATAGTTTATTTAAAGTTTGATTTCAGTGATTTTTTTGATTTCACCGATTACTTATGGCAAATTATGAAAACGATTCGTTAACAGAAAAGATAATAGGCTGTTGCTTTGAAGTTCATAAACATTTGGGACCGGGGGTTGTTGAGAAAGTGTATTCAAAAGCTTTACAACATCAGTTACAATTGGAAGGTTTAGCCTTCGAAACAGAAAAGAAATTCGAATTATATTTTAAGGAAAAGTGTGTTGGGGAATTTAGATGTGATTTTTTTATCGAAGGCAAAGTTATTGTTGAAATAAAAGCGGTAATAGGTCCTTTTTTTACCAGTAATTTTCCAAAAACAGCTCCTATCATATTTAAAGGCAAGTAAAATTAAAACAGGCTTATTGATTAATTTCGGTAACGTAAGTTGTTCAATTAAAAGGATGTCTGTGTAAACGAGATCAGTGAAATCAAAAAAATCACTGAAATCAAAAAATATATAATGAAGACAAAAGAAATTTCCCGTCCATCGGTTAAACAAGCCAAACCGCGTGTAAACGTGGTAACATTAGGCTGTTCAAAAAATATTTACGATTCGGAAATATTGATGGGCCAGTTGAAGGGCAACCAGTTTGATGTGGTGCATGAGGCCGAGAAGGTAGGCAAAAATGATATTATTGTAATTAATACCTGTGGCTTTATTGATAATGCCAAACAGGAGTCAATAGATACTATTCTGCAATACAGCGAGCTTAAGGAGCAGGGCAAGGTGGGCAAGGTGATTGTAACAGGCTGTTTGAGTGAGCGCTATAAACCAGAGCTTGAAGCCGAAATTACCAATGTTGATGCCTACTTTGGCACTAACGATCTGCAGAACTTATTGGCATCTGTAGGCGCGAATTATAAACATGAGTTGATAGGTGAACGTTTGTTAACCACACCATCGCACTTTGCTTATTTTAAAATTGCTGAAGGCTGTAACCGCCCTTGCTCGTTTTGCGCTATCCCGCTGATGCGTGGTAAACACCTGAGCTCGCCTATTGAGCAATTGGTTGAAGATGCCAAAAGATTGGCTAAAAACGGCACTAAAGAATTGATCCTGATTGCACAGGATCTTACTTATTATGGTCTTGATCTTTATGGCAAACGTAATTTGGATGAACTGCTTCGCCGTTTATCTGATGTGAACGGTATTGAATGGATCAGGTTGCAATACGCTTATCCTTCAGGTTTTCCGATGGAAATCCTGGATGTAATGAATGAGCGCGAAAACATCTGCAAATACCTGGATATGCCATTGCAGCACATTACCGATAATATGCTGAAATCGATGCGCCGTGGTATCACCAAGCAAAAAACCATTGATATTGTAAACGAGATCCGCGACCGCGTTCCGGGCATTGCAATGCGTACTACGCTGATCACCGGTTACCCGAGCGAAACCCAGCAGGATTTTGAAGAGATGGCTCAGTGGGTTGAAGATACCAAGTTCGACCGTTTGGGCTGTTTCACTTACTCGCACGAGGAAAAAACCCACGCCCATAGTTTGGTTGATGACGTACCTGAAGAAGTTAAACAAGAACGTGCTGATGCCATTATGGAAATTCAGCAGGGCATCTCTTTCGATAAAAACCAGGAAAAGATCGGCAATACCTATAAAGTGCTGATTGATAAAAAGGATGGCGGTTACTTTGTTGGCCGTACCGAATTTGATTCGCCTGAGGTTGATAACGAAGTTTTGATTGACGCAAGTATTGACTATGCTACCGTTGGCAGCTTTGTTAACGTGAAGATAGACAGCGCCGAGGACTTTGACCTTTATGGACAAATTGTAAAATAATGTTAATTTGCAGTCGGCTGTAAAGCGATTTGCGATTTATAATCTAATTTCGACATCAGCATTTAATTTTATTTGCTGATGTTTTGTTTTAGGGCAAATCTGAAACCGAGCATCCAAAACATGAATCAACGAAATGGACGCATCCTGTATAAGTTATAAAGACACCGGTTTTTTTTCAAACACAGTTGCCGAATACATCGACAATAAACCCGAACTACAACCTTTTTATGGTTACCGCCCTGATATGGCCGGTTTTGCCGAATTTTTGAAAAATAAAAAGGTTGTTGCAGATCGTGAAGTTTTGGTACGTGTTTTAACTAAGCAGTACGAATGTTTAGGTAAAGAGCCCGGTAAATTATGCACTTATTCAACCGCGCTCACAGCCCAAAACCTGGAGCTGTTAAAGCAGGATAATACTTATACCATTACAACCGGGCATCAGCTCAATATCTTTGCCGGGCCTTTATATTTCCTTTATAAAATTGCCACCGCCATAAAGCTCGCGCAGCAATTAAAAGCCGCTCATCCCGATAAAAACTTTGTGCCTGTTTACTGGATGGCCAGCGAAGACCATGATTTTGCCGAGATCAATTACACCAACATTGGCGGTAAAAAAGTGCATTGGTGGTACGAGGCTTCGGGAGCCACCGGTCGTATAGACCCGGTGAGTATGCGTCAGGCACTTAACCAGTACAAAGGCGTTTTAGGCATGGAAGGCCACGCGACCGATCTTGCCGAAATTGTTGAAACGGCCTACACCAAATTTGATAAGCTTGCCGATGCTACGCGGTACCTTGTTAATTCACTTTTCGGCCAATACGGCCTCGTTATTATTGATGCCGATGACCATGAGTTTAAAAAGGAGTTCGCGCCAATTATTGAGCAGGATATCATCGGTCAGCATAGTTTTAAAAACATTAGTGAAACCAATCAAAAGCTGCATGAACTTGGTGTGCATATCCAGGTTAATCCGAGGGAAATCAATTTCTTTTACCTGAAAGATCAACTGCGCGAAAGGATAGTTTTTGAGAATGACAGCTACAACGTCCTTAATACTGAAATTAAGTTTACCGAAGCTGAACTTAAAAAGGAGATAGCCGAATACCCCGAGCGCTTTAGCCCTAACGTGGTGATGCGCCCATTATACCAGGAATGTATTTTACCCAATATCGCCTACATCGGTGGCGGCGCAGAAGTGGTTTACTGGCTGGAATTGAAATCTAACTTTGATCATTATAAAATTGATTTCCCGATCCTGATTCTCCGCAACTCGGCATTGGTGATCAAAAAGGAGCAGGCTGCCAAAATATCCCGCATGGATTTAGATGCCTTGGCTTTATTTAAACAAAGCGATGCGCTGCAAACCTACTGGATCAAAAAGCACAGCGATCATAACCTGAGCATTGCTGAAGAATGGCGCGAGATGGAAAGCCTGTTCGAAAAAATAAAGCTGCGTGCCTACAAGATAGATCCTACGCTTTCTCCATCGGCTGCGGCTGTACAAGCCCGCCTCAAAAAGGCTATGGATAACCTGGAAAAGAAACTCATCCGTGCCGAAAAAAGAAACTATAGTGTGCGTTTAGAACAGCTGACCGCTGTTAAAGCCGAGCTGTTCCCGAAAGATAGCCTGCAGGAGCGTTCTGAAAACTTTGGCCTGATGTATGTGAAATGGGGACAAACTTTTATTGATGAACTGATTCGTCTGTTTGAGCCGCTTGATTTTAAGTTTACGGTGCTGACGGAGAAGTAGGAGATATCTCTCCATCACGTCATTATAAGGCACGAAGCAATCGCGAACTTTACAGAGTAGCATGATGGGCTGCTTTGCTAATGGGGGATTATTAATAATTATAATTTGATTTTTATAGGTATTAATGAGCTCCCTACGGTCGGTTGTCTTCGTATCTTATAATGACGTGTTTGTAAGTTATTGATTATTAAGCATGTTTTTTGATCGGCTTTATGGATATGGGCGTTGCCTGCGGCCCGTGCTATCCGCTCATACTACACAAGGCATTAGCCACAAGGCCGGTATCCGCTACTATCGCTAACGCCGCCCCCGCACACCATCGCTGAAATATATTTTATACGTCATTATGATTTTTTTCAGGTACCCTGATGGTTACTCGTAATGACGAGTACCAAGGCAACAAAACCCCGCTGCCGGAAAGAAAAATAGTAAGCCGGCAACAGGGCTCGCACACAAAACACAAGAATTTTTAATCCGACTTAAGACTTAGGGCTTAAAACTTCCGACTTTATTCCTCGCCCACCAGCTTAAACACCATTCCATCCATATCCTCAGTAATCCTGATTTGGCAGGCCAGACGACTTGCAGGTGGGGCATAGGGTAGGGTATCTAATACATCCAGTTCGGTATCTGTAGCGGTAAAATATGCTGCAGGGCCTTCTATTACTTGTACATGGCAAGTGGCACAAAGCGCCATGCCGCCGCAGGTGGCCAGGATGTCATATTCAGATGCCTTTAATACTTCCATCAGGCTCAGGTTTATGCCTTCCGGAATCTCGACTGGCCTGCTGCCGCCGTCGCGGTCAATTATGGTTAAATTTATCATGGCTAAAAAGCGCTTACACCGTAAACGGTGGTATATTTAAAACTTAGTTTTTGCTCAGGGTAAACATATTTGAAGGCACTCTGCGCCATCAACGCCCCCTCGTGAAAGCCGCACAATATCAGCTTAAGCTTGCCCGGGTAGATGTTGATATCCCCAATGGCATAGATTCGCTCGATATTGGTGCTGTAATCAGTTGTATTTACGGCGATGGCTGATCTGTCTATGTTTAAGCCCCAATCCGCAATAGGGCCAAGTTTAGGACTAAGGCCAAATAACGGAATGAGGTGATCTGCTTCAATATGGCTAACCTGCTGGTCGCGGTCGAGCAAGGTGATCTCGCGCAGGCGGTCATCACCGGTTAAGGCAACAACGTTTGATTTCAAGATCAGATCAATTTTACCTTCCCTGGCCAGTTCAAATACTTTTTCGGCACTGTCAGGCGCTCCGCGGAAAGTATCGCCACGGTGAACAAGTGTAACGCGTTCGGCTACATTGCTCAGGAAAACTGCCCAGTCTAACGCGGAGTCACCCCCGCCCGCCAATACCACTTTTTTATCGCGGAAATGCTCGGGGTTTTTCACCATATAGGCTACGCCTTTACCTTCAAAATCTGTAAGGCGGTCAATTTCAGGCTTGCGGGGCTCAAAGCAGCCAAGTCCGCCGGCAATTACTACCACCTGGCAATGCACAACGGTACCATCGTTGGTGATGATATTATAGGAACCATCTTCATTGCGCTGCAGGTTTTCAACCCGTTCGCCTAAACTGAAAGTTGGGTGAAACGGCGCTATTTGCAACATCAGGTTATCTACCAATTGCTGTGCAGTAACATCGGGATAGCCGGGGATATCATATATCGGTTTATGCGGGTAGATCTCAGAAAGCTGACCACCAACCTGCGGCAGTACGTCAATAAGATGACAGCGCATTTTAAGCAGCCCGGCTTCAAAAACAGCAAATAAACCAACAGGCCCGGCGCCTATAATACAGATATCGGTAGTAATATGTTCCATGTGTGATTGCCTTATGTTCAGCAATCAAATTTGGCGTTAAACTCGTTGGTAATCAAATGATATAAAGTAATATAAGATTACTTTAAGTTATAATTGGCGAGGCAAAAACGTTTAAAAAGTTCAATCAGCTTGCTATGTTTTCCGTGCAGCTGGATAAATTGAAAAGTGCGGAAAATCTCCAAACCTTTAACATCAATAATGCTGAGCTCGTTATATTTTAATTCACTCACTACCGATTGTATGGAGAGGAAAGTGGCAGTTTCTGAGTATAAAAGGTATTGTTTGATGGCGATGCTGCTCTCCAGTTGAATCTCAATATTAAGATCTTTAGGGTTGATCTGCACCGCTGCCAAAGCATTGAAAATAACATCCAGCGTACCCGACCCGGCTTCCCTTAAAACCAGTGGAATGGAGGGTAATTGTTTGGGGGTGATCTCGGCCTTTTTGGATAACTTATTGTTAGCGCTGGTTACCAATACAATTTCATCCTTAATGAAATCAGTATAAGATAATTGCGGCGAATGGGCTGCACCTTCAACAATAGCGATGTCTATTTTTTCGGCAAGAACCAGCTGCGAGATCTGATCTGTATTGGCCTGGATAAAATTGAAGGTAACCTTAGGGTATGTTTTTTTGAACATAGCCAGCAGCTTGGGCAAAATGGTCTGTGCCACCGTAGTACTGGCCCCTATATGTAGTGTGCCGGCTTCTAAGTTGTTAAGCTGAGCCAGTTCGGTTTCAAGCTCGGTATAAGTTTGGAAGATCTTTTCGGCATATTTCTCTAGAATTTTACCGGCTGGGGTGAGGGCTATGTTATTGCCATTACGTTTAAACAACTGTATGCTAAGCTGCTGCTCCAGTTCTTTGATATGTTTGGTAACGGCGGGTTGGGTAATAAATAATTCGGATGCCGCTTTGGTAAAGCTCAAACGCTGTGCAACCGTATAAAAAACCTTCAGCCTGAAATCAAATATCATTGAGCCAATTTAGGAATAATGCTTAATATCTTAGCTAATAATAAAGCGTCATTGCGAGTAACCATTAAAGAACCAGAAAAAAAATTGATGACGTTTAAACTATGTTTTAGGGATTTTGCGCGAGGGCCGCGTTAGGGATAGAAGCGTAAAGCCCACAGCGCGGGTTGGGTTTGCGGGCAGGAAAGGCGAGGACTTGCAGCGGATAGCCCGGCCGCAGGCAACGCCCATATTATAAAACAAATCAAAAAAGCACTTAATAATCAACAACTTACGGCAACGTCATTATAAGGTACGAAGACAACCGACCGTAGGGAGCTCATTAATACCTATAAAAATCAAATTATAATTATTAATAATCCCCCATTAGCAAAGCAGCCCATCATGCTACTCTGTAAAGTTCGCGATTGCTTCGTGCCTCCTATAACGAAGTGCAAAATGCGGCTTTTACGCTTCTTGGCATAGCTGCTTTTAATTAGTAGCCAATTGCGGGCTGGCATTTTTGCGTTTCAGGATTAATGCCGCTATCAGCGCAATTACCAAACCAACAGGCAAGATCTCCATATAAGTAAGCACTATAACACCAAACGGGCTTTTATACATATTAACATACCTGGCCATGCTTGCTTCCTGCTGTTTAAGTTCGGCATCTGTTGCGCCATGGGCTTTGGCTTCCTTTAAAACATGGGCAACGTATTTGGTCATGAAGTCGGGAAAGAAATTGTAGAGTTCGATAAGCCATATAATTACATAAACAGTTGAGGTGATCAGCACAATATAAAGACCAATCATAAAGGCTTTGCCGAAACTGATTACGCCTCCATTGTATTTATCGCGGTAATTTTTGATGGCTACAAATATTAGTGAGAAGGCCAGTAACATGGAGCCATAGCCCACCCACATGTTGCCCTGAAAGTTGGGATTATTATAACACAGGGCACCCGAAATGCCTCCGGTTGCGGCAATGATTAAACCGGAGATTGATCCAAAAACAAGTACATTCTTTTTCATATCGTTTTATGTTTTGATAGAACAAATTTGGCTTGTCAGAAACTTTTCGGGCTCATACTTTAGGGTGATTTTGAAAATACCGGCTAATTTCAGTACTAAAGTATGATCCCTTTTAGGGGATGATGGACAATCGTTTCCCCATTTCAACAGCTTGAGTACGGCGCTTTACCTCCATTTTTTCAAATACCTTTGCGGAATGCGTTTTGATGGTATTTAACGATACAAACAACCGCTCCGAGATTTCCTGGTTGCTTAGTCCTTCGGCCATCAATTGCAAAACATCCAGCTCGCGTTTACTGAGGCCCAGTTTTTCTACTTCGCGTTGGTTAATGGTAAATTCAGGTCCGCTATTTACATACACCTGTTTTTCTATCACTACAGTTTTAGGTTTGGTAAGTTTAAGTGCAAGCCAGATACCGAGTGCGGTAAAAAGCACGGCTATAGCACCCATGTACACCTCATAAGCGTTATTAACTATTACAAACTTTAATTCCAGCCATTTTAGCAAAAAAAGCAATACGGCAAGGCACAGCCCGTATAGTATGGTGTGCTTATTTTTTGCCAGCAGGTTTGAAGCCATGTTATGGTAACCGATTTACATTAAATTTAGGATATTTTAAACAAAGCAAGAAAAGCCTGTAAACAAAAAAAAGTTGCCCATAAATCTGCTATTTTATGTTATTTATAATCAGTTATTTAAAGTTTATATAACTAAATAATTTATCCAATAAGCATTTTTTTAACATATATTTAACCTAAAAGATGTATTTATTAATTTATTAATAGTATTTTTGTGAACTAAATCTTATTAATAAATCATGGTAAAAAGCCTAAACCCCAAGTTTTTAGCTGCGGGAGCAGTTATTTTATTTACATCCATTTTTTCAAGTTGTACAAAAGATCTTGTCCGTGCGCCTGGAGCAGATAATGTACAATCATCAAAATTAACTACGCATTCTGGCGTAGATAATAAGTATGACCTGCTTGGTTTTGGTTATGATATAACCGGAGAGTATGCCAGCTCAAATTCTGCAACCTACCCTGTGATCGACATGGACAAACTGGTACAAAATGAACCCGGCCGATATGTACCGGATAATAATGTTAGCCAGTATGCCGAATACGCCGCTGGTGGGAACGCTTCGGATTATTTGCATAGCCTAACAGTAAATACTACTTCAACACTAACCCCGGCAGGAGCAAGTAAGTTTTGGAGCGCAACACTTACGGTAAACTTTCATGAAACAAGTAAAATTTCATCAAAATATTCGTATGCAAGCGCTTCGCTTATCATAAAGCAAAAAAGGTTAAAATTTAATGCGCCGATTGATCTGATTAAAAGCACCTACTTAACTTCTGTATTTAAGTCAGACGTTGCCTCCATGTCGGCCCAGCAACTGGTGACCAAATATGGTACCCATGTTTTAACGGATATTATTTTAGGTGCCAAGCTAAATGTTTTTTATCGCTCACAAACCTCAAGCTCCAATAGGGGACTATCTGTAAAAGCGGGTTTAGACGTGCACGGTATGTTCCGCACATTTGGATTTAAATCAGACGTAACTTATGCGGATTCGTCTGTAAATTCAAATTATGACCAGACAATGTATTACAGCACCGTGGGCGGCGATGGAACTAAAGGAGTATTTGGTCAGCTAAGCCTGGATAATAGCGCTCCTAAAGTAGATATTGCTCCATGGCAAAGCACTTGCACTCGTGACAATGCTGCTTTTATACAAATAAGCAATGCACCTGGTACCCTCATCCAGCTTTCAGATTTGATTGATGACGCTGCGAAAAAGCAAGCGGTAGCAGATTATATTACACAGTATTTGGCAAGTCATAATGTCATTACATTGATTTATGGAACAACTCCTTTGTACAGGTGTTTTAATACCAGGAATGGCGACCGTATATTAACCGAAAAACCGCAAGAATTGGCCGGAAATTCAGACTGGCGCATAGAATCGCAGATGGGTTTAATATATACAGATTCATCAATGCCCGGGACAAAACCGTTATACAGGTACTTATTAGCAGGTGTTCAACATTTCTTCACTACCAATTTTAATGAGTTGGGAAATGGTTCGGGTTCAACTGTTCTTGAAGGTATCCCGGGATACCTTAGCAGTACCCAAATAACAGGAACAATACCTATTTACCGTTACGCTCCAGTTAAAGGCGGTGCGCATTTTTATACCACCAACTTTAATGAATTGGGCAATGCCGGCGGTAACAGCGGATATGTTTACGAGGGTATAATAGGATACATTCAACAACAACAATAGTTATTCCCTACAAAGTTTAGTAACCAAAAGAAGAGGCTGTCTCACACCACCAGTGTGACAGCCTCTTTTATTTAATTGAGTAGGCGGAGAACCTTTTCATTTACGCTCCGGGTTGCTCATTTATATGATGCACCCTTGTATTTCAAGTAAATTCAGATTATTCTGTTCCTTTTTTCACTGCATCTTTTTTAGCCTTCTTTTCGGCTTTCATTTCAGCGTAAGCCTTTTTCTGCTCCGGTGTAAATATCTTGTCGAGTTTTTCAGTTGCCTGTTTTTTGATCTTCTGATCGGCCAGGTGACTTGTTTTTTTATCTTGTTTTAATTTTTTCAGGCTATCAATGCTTGTAGCCTGGGCCAGTAAAACCGCATTTACTTTTTTGGTTTGGTCGGCAGTGAGTTTCAGATGTTTTTGCAGATGTTCGGTTTTATTACCGGCTTTTTGAGCGGGTGTTTTTTCAACTTTTTGTTGTGCACTTGCGGTAAAGCTCAGGCCGCCGGCCAGGGCCAGCATCATCAGTATTTTTTTCATGGTTCGTTATTTTTTTGGATAATTAAAGCTATTGACAATATAGATGGGTTTTAGTTTAAATAGCTAAATATTTAAGTTTGTTTTACAATTAAATTAAACCAAACGGCCTTTTTATGGTCGTATAGTAGCATATAAGTTAAATCTTTTAATTAATAACCCGGACACTATGAAAAAGGCTGTTAAGTACTGGTGTGGCTTTGTTTTGTTGTTGAGTGTTTTTACCGTACTTACTGCCTTTTTGCCGGGCTACCCTGTAAATCCCGATTTAAAATTTCCTTATAAAAAAGCCGGCTTAACCCCCGAACAGGCTGCGGCTCATTTACTAAGCCGTTTTACATACGGCGCTACACCCGGTGAAGTAGAAGAAGTAGTTAAAATTGGCCCGGAAAAATGGTTCACCGCTCAGCTGGATGCCCAAATGCCGGATGATTCCCTAAATCAGCTCCTGGATAAATACGATGCTTTGAAGCTGAGTAATACCGAAGTTGTAGCGCAATACCCCAAAGGAGGCCAGGTTTTACGTATGGCCGTAAAAGATGGTGTAGTTAATAAAGATTCAGTAAAAACTGATAAAAAGGCTTATCGCGATCAGTTGCAAAATTATATGCAGCAAAACGGTTTAAAACCTGAGCAGGAATTGCTTCGCCAGTTTATCAATCAAAAAATATTAAGAGCTGCTTATAGCAATAACCAGTTACAAGAGCTGATGACCAGCTTTTGGTTTAACCATTTCAACGTGTCCGTTGTTAAAAATGATTGCTCTCAGTTTATTCCGGCTTATGAGCGTGATGTGATCCGTCCTAATGCTTTGGGGAAATTTAACGACCTGTTACTGGCAACAGCCAAATCGCCGGCCATGCTATATTACCTGGACAATTTCAGCAGTTCGGGCAATAACAATGATATGCAACAAGGCAATCAGCCCCCTCGCCGGCGCTTAGCACTGCAAATGCAAAATGCGGATACAAGCCGTGTAGCTAATATGCCCAAACTAAAGGCAAAAAAAGCCCAGGGGCTTAATGAAAATTACGCCCGTGAGGTAATGGAACTACATACCCTTGGGGTAGATGGTGGTTATACCCAGCAGGATGTTACCCAGGCAGCAAGAGTACTTACTGGTTGGTCTGTTTACCCTATGGGGGCTTACGGTAATGCCGGTCAAAAGTTAATGAACCGCCTCGGTGATGATAAATTGCAAAGCCGTGGTTTTGTTCGTGAAGGCGATTTTTTGTTTAATCCCAACAGGCATGATAATGGTGAAAAAACGGTTTTAGGTCATCATTTTGCTGCCGGCGGCGGTTATGATGAAGGGGTGCAGCTGCTTACCATGCTGGCCCATCAGCAAGCTACGGCAAAGTTTATCTCAAAGAAATTAGCTATCCGTTTTGTGAGCGATAACCCGCCACAATCGCTTATAGATAAAATGGCCCGCACTTTTATAAATAAAGACGGCGATATTAAACAAGTATTGATCACCATGGTTGATGCGCCGGAATTTTGGAGTGCAGCGGCCGTGAGGGAAAAAACAAAATCGCCGTTTGAGCTTGCTATAGGTTCGGTGCGCGCCTTGCATGCCGATGTTAACCAGCCTTACCAACTGTTTAACTGGATCAATAAAATGGGCGAAAAGATCTATTACTACCAGGCTCCCACAGGCTTTCCTGATAAGGGCCAGTACTGGATCAATACCGGCGCGCTGCTTAACCGGATGAATTTTGGTTTGGCGCTGGCATCGGGCAGGATTCCCGGAGTAAAGGTTGATCTGGCGGCGCTCAATAATCATCACGAACCCGAAAGCGCCCAGGCGGCGCTTACCACCTATAGTAAATTGATATTGCCCGGGCGTCCGCTTGATGAAACCATCAAACGGCTTACCCCAATGCTTAATGATCCCAAATTGATGGAAAAGGTTGACGAAGCCAGCGCCAAAACTCCTGCTGCAACTATGGCGCCCGCTAATGACGAAATGATGGCTCAACAACCAGGCTTGAAAGGCAAGCGAAAAAATAATTTTATAGCGATGCAAGCCACAACTGGCAATAATTCAATGCTGGCACAGGTGGTTGGAGTAATTATTGGTTCGCCCGAATATCAGAGGCGGTAACAGCAGGAGGATTTAAAAATGGTATCAAGAAGAGGATTTTTAAAATCGGGCGGACTGGCCCTTTTAGGCGTAGGTTTGCTGGGAGGCATTCCCGGCTTTTTGGCCGAGGCTGCTGCAAGCGAAAAGATCTTATCGCCCTATAAAAAGAAAAAAACGCTTGTATGCATTTTCCAGCGCGGTGCTATGGATGGCCTCATGGCGGTTACCCCTTTTACAGATGACTATTTGAAAGCCGCCCGGCCAAACCTGTTCATGTCGGCAGCAAAAAGTGGTGCAGGTAATTCGCTGATTGATCTGGATGGCCGTTTTGGTCTGCATCCTGCCATGAAAGCCTTTGAACCTATGTTTCGTGAAAAAAGATTAGGGATAGTGCATGGTATTGGTTCACCCAATAATACCCGATCGCATTTTGATGCCCAGGATTACATGGAATCGGGTACACCATTTAATAAAGGTACATCAAGCGGCTGGCTTAACCGTGCTGTAGGATTACTTGGCCATGATGCGCTTACGCCTTTTACTGCTGTGAGCATGACCTCGGCCATGCCACGTTCTTTTTATGGCGATAACCCTTCGGTAGCCATCAGTAACCTGCAGGATTTTGCTATCCAGATGCGTGGTAATCCTACAGGAGCCAACATGGCGGCCAAAAGCTTTGAAGACCTCTATGATCAAACCGCATCCGGCCTGCTGAAACAAACCGGGAAGGAAAGCTTTGAAGCCATGAAGATGCTTCAGAAAACCGACATTAAAAATTATACGCCTGCAAACGGTGCTGTTTACCCTAATTCGGCATTGGGCAATTCGTTAAAACAAATAGCCCAGCTTATTAAAATGGATGTTGGCCTTGAGGTAGCCTTTGCCGAATCAAACGGCTGGGACACCCACTTTAACCAGGGCACTGAGAATGGCATCTTTGCCCGTAACGTTGCCGACTTAAGCAATAGCATGATGGCGCTGTGGACAGACCTCGGAACTTATCAGGATGATGTTACCGTAATGACTATGACCGAATTTGGCCGTACCGTTCATCAAAACGGAACCGGCGGTACGGATCATGGCCGCGCCTCCTGCAACTTTATTTTAGGCAATGATGTAAACGGTGGTTTAGTTTATGGCGATGTAAAGCCATTAGCTATCGAAAACCTTGAAGATGGCCGCGACCTTGCCGTAACTACCGATTTCAGAAGCGTGTTTAGCGCTGTTGCCGATAAGCACCTCGCGATAAATAATGATCACATACTTTTCCCGGATTGGAAAGGGGACAGGGTGAATGTGATGAGGGGATAAAATAATTCTGCCGCGGGTTTAGCGATAGCGTAACCCGTGGTTAAACATAGCTGAAGTTTCCAACTTCAGCGCCAAAATGAGACAGACTTGCAGTTCAAGTACTTGAAAACAGGCCAGAATTATACTCTTAAAGACTTACGAAGCTTTCAAAACTTCGTAAGTCTGAAATGAAAAAAAAACAATTACTTAATAGTATAAGTAAGCGTAGTATAATAAAAGCCACCAATCGACGGGCCTCCTAAAAACGAATTATAATATTTATTGGTGAGGTTGCTGGCGCCCAGTTTTACATTCAATTTGGTTTTCAGGAAATCATAGTTAACCTGCGCATCAATGGTTCCATAGTGGTCTACATTGCCATTTACTAAAAACGATTGCCAGTAATAGCCACTTTGCCACTTATAGGTTACATTAAACCCTAAATTGCCTGCCACCCTATTACCGCCGAAAGAGCAATTAGTGATCCATTGCGGTGTGTTGAAGCCATCTTCAAGCGCGTCCTCATTGGTTGTGCGCTGTAACTTAGCATACGAGGCATTGCCCGATAATTGCAGGTTGGCTGGCAAGTGATAGGTAAGCCCAATGCTGCCGCCAATATTGGTAACCTTGCTTTGCGAATTGGTCCATACGCGGTAGCGGGCCTGTTTAGTTTTATCATTCAGATAGTAAGGGATCGAATCGGCTTTTTGGGTATTGGGTACATTGATCTCTACCTGGGCAATAAAGTGATCATATTTGTTGTAGTAAAAGTCAGCATCGGCACTCAGCTTCCCATCAAAAAATAATGCCTTATAACCGGCTTCAAATGAGTTAATATGCTCAGGCTGCAAATAGGTATAAGGGTTCTTTTTTAATAATCCTTTTTCTTTTTCGATAGCTGCGTTTGTTGAAATCCCCTGGTTAAAATCATTTTTAACGGCAGTTTGGAAAGCATCAATTGAAGTACGCAGATACGAATTTTCAAAAATGCCGTTTGATACCACACGTAAACCTCCAATGCGTTTAACCCCGCCGCTGTTTACGTTAGAAAAAGCTTCGAAAATACTCGGAAACCGGTAGCCGCTTTGAAATGATACCCGGATGTTATGCTCAACAACCGGCGAAAATACCAATGTAAAACGAGGGTTAAGCTTCAGGTCAAAGTAATCGTTCCTGTCGCCGCGCAGGGTGGCCGATAGTTTAAGTTTATTGTCCCAAAGCTCTTTTGAGGCTTGTATAAAACCGCCCGTTTTGCTGTAATCTAAATTACTGAACTCCTTGCCGGGCACATAGTTAATGAAGTAATTGCCATCGGGATGAATGATATAAGTACGATGGTCAAACCCGGCAAGCAGATCCAGCCCGGTTTGTTTGATAAAATCTTTTGAAATGGCTTTTGAAATATCTGCCTGTCCTTCTATATGAAACAGATCGTCTTTAACGCGTAGGGCCGAACCTACGTCCCAATTATTAATATCGGCAAGTTTGTTAAGGGCGGCATTAAACGCTGGTGTTCCGGGCTGATATCTGCCTGCATCGGCAAACTGGCGGGCCTGGTTCAGGGCTTGCTGCACATTGGCCCCTGCGGAGGTGGCATTATTAAAACCTTTGGTAAAATCGGCATACCAGTCGTTGTCACTTTTAAAGTTGCGGTCTATGTTTTCGCCGGCGGAGCGCAGGTTGTATGATTTGCCGGTATTTTCGATAGTAAGGTAGGTACGCACCTGGAAAATATCATTCTTTAACTCCAGCGCGTGCTGCTGCAGGGTATAGCCCTTAAGCCTGAAACGGTTGGCCCGCTGATAAATATTATCCAGGTCGCCAAAACGGAAGGTATAGGTAAGCTGTGTGTTAGCATTGAATTTATAAGCCAATGCTGCATCCAGCTTCACATTGTGCAGCCCGTAGCTGGTAAGGTCTTTTTCGGCATATCCAGTGCGGGCAACCGAATACTGTTTGCCGCCGAGGGTGATGGTTTTCCTGTCGGATGATTCATTGCCATAGCCATTAATAGGATCATAGGCAGGGTTCTGCGGCCCGCCGGGAATACCGAGTTTGGTGTTGGCCGCAGCATTTTGATCGGTGGTGTTGTCGGCTATCCAATCGTAACCAGTGGTATAAGTACCATTCAATTTAAATGCGAATTTCGGCGAAAGCACCTGCGCTATCCTGAAACTGGTTTCTGAAAAGCTTTTTACCCCCGTTTCTTTATCGCCTACGTGGTTGATACCCGTTTTTTGTTGAATGGTAATACCGGGCGAAGTAAAAGGATCTTTGGTGATAAAATTCGCAAGTCCGTTTATCGCGTTCAGGCCGTAAAGCGCAGACGCAGTGCCGGGTAAGATCTCCACGCTTTCAATATCAAGATCGCTCGGCCCGAGCGCATTGCCTATAGGGGCACCTAAATGCGGTGCCTGGTTATCAATCCCATCAACCAATTGGGTAAAGCGCACATTGGTGGTATTGGCAAAACCGCGGGTGTTAATGATCCTGAAGCCAAGGCTGGGGGTAATAAGCTGCACGCCTTTTACATTTTCAAGGGCATCAAAAAACGACGGCGCTGCCGAAAGTTTGAATGCCGATGCCCTGATCTTCTCGATACTTACCGGCGAGCGTAAAATACTCTCGCTGATGCGGGATGCGGAGACAACTACTTCCTGCAGTTGCTTCTTTTTAATGGTAGTTGTATCGGCAGGGACTTTCCTGAGTGTGTCTTGCGCGTTCGCTGCTAAACACGTGCTTAATACTGATAAAGTTAAAAGTAGTTTTTTGTTCATGTGGTTTTTTAGGTTGCGACCATTAAAGTGAAGTGTAAAAATAACGTTATGTTTTAAAAAACATAACGATGGTGACGAAATTGGGATCTGCCGGGTTAGTCGGTTTTATCGCTAAAACCTTACACATAATTTGGCTCCTTTGATACGTATTGACGAAAAACTGAACTGATTTGTATAACAGCTGTTTATGCTTTGTATCTAAATTTGTTTAAACCGATATACCTATGAAAAGATTTGTCTTTTTGTTATGTTTCCTGTTGCCTGGTCTTGTCGTTTCGGCCCAGCAAATTAAAGGGACTTATGCTATTAGAAATGAGCAAACCGGTATGCTGTTACGGGTTAAAGACGCACAATCGGCCAATGGTACCCCGCTGGTAGCCTATTACCCCGAAAACTGGAAATGCATGACCTGGGATTTTCAACATGTGGAAGGCAGCACTTATAAACTGAAGAATCTTTTCACCAGTAAAACCTTTCAACCGGTAACCGAAGCCAATGCCGGAGTAGCACTGGAAGAGCAACCGCTTAATGCAGATAATGCTAATCAGCAATACGAGTTTGAGCCGATAGATAAAGATACTTTCCTGATTAAACTAAAAGGTACCGACCTGTACCTTACCCCATCCGACAAAAAGGGTAGTGTCAATTCAAAGATCATCCTCGCCAAGAAAACAAATACAAAGGATCAGTACTGGGATATTTACCAGCAATCGCCAACCATGTAATCATTAAAAGTAGTTAAATTTTATGGCGGGTTAATTTACCTGAGTATCAATCAGGTAAAAAAAAGCCGCATCGTTATATTTTGATGCGGCTTTTGTAATGTTATAATGTAAAAAGCTCTTTTTCTGATTAGCCAATAGCCTGCCTTATCTTTTCGGCAGTTGCATTAAATTGCTCGGGTGTGAACTTTTGTTTTGGGGCCGAAAAGTTAATGCTGCTCATTTCATTCATCGGGATAAGGTGGATATGTGCATGAGGAACATCAAGTCCCATCACAGCTACACCAACCCTGGGGCACGGAACAGCTTCTTTTAAGGCAACAGCTACTTTTTTGGCGAATAACTGCAAACCGGTATAAGTATCATCATCCAGATCAAAAAGATAATCAACCTCCTTTTTAGGGATCACCAGCACATGGCCTTCTGTAAGCGGAAAAATATCTAAAAAGGCCAAAAAATCATCGTTCTCGGCCACTTTATAAGCCGGGATTTCGCCTGCAACTATTTTTGAAAAGATGGTCATGGGGAGTGCGGTTGATTATGTTGATTTGGTGAGTAGTCGGATTTGTTTAGATAATTGATTAGGTGAACGATTGGTTATAACCTCTTAACCATTCACCTAATCAACTACTAACCTATCTGCTTATTTCCAGGATCTCAAATTCAATTTTTCCTGCAGGTACGGTGATCTCGGTTTTTTCGCCAACTTTTTTACCAAGCAGGCCTTTAGCTATCGGCGATGCTACAGAGATTTTGCCGGTTTTCAGATCGGCTTCACTTTCTGATACCAGCTGATAGCTCATGGTAGCACCGTTTTTAAGGTTCTTGATCTTAACAACAGATAGCGCCAGCACTTTTGATGTGTCTATTTTTGATTCATCAAGCAGGCGGGCATTTGCCAATGTTTCCTGTAACTGAGCTATTTTAGCCTCATGTAAGCCCTGTGCTTCTTTAGCAGCATCGTATTCGGCATTTTCCGAAAGATCGCCTTTGTCACGTGCTTCAGCGATTGCTCTTGATATATCGGCGCGGCCGGTTGTTTTTAATCTTTGTAGTTCTTCTTTTAATTTCTCTAAACCATCTTTGGTATAGTATGATACCTCTGCCATAACGCAAAAATTAATTAATATTTATTCCTGTCTGTAAACCAAAAAAAACCGCCCTTCCCTGTTTTAAGAAAGGACGCAACGCTTATAAAAGCAAACAAGACTATATAAGCCCTTTGCTTACATAGTCTTGCTATTTGGTAATTAACGAAGATAAGTGATTTAAGTTTTATTATCCAAATTTTTAAAGAGGGATTTTTTATTGTGTTTATGACGATTTATTTTTATCGGAGATTAATAAAGCCATAACTCAAAGTTCTTATTGCCACTTATTTATCCTTTCGGGCTTTTTCTGAAACTGTGCTGATAATGATTTTATCCTTGCTTTTAACAATAATCTGCGTCCTTCAATACTCCGGGTAAAAATAAGTTCACAAGGGCCAACTAATCGCTCCCATTGCTGGCTCAAATAAACTGCTCATACAGCTTCCTTGTATCAGCATTGCAATCAAATCTGATCTCATTTTTTATTCGCTCACCCAGCACATCATTTTCTTTTAATATTTCAACAACACGTTTCCGGCACAAGCCGCAGGTGTGTTTATCATAAAGGGCCTCCAATGGTTCCCGGCATTCCGGTGTTTTATTGGCGTAATAAATATTGGTAATGTCAATTACCAAACCTTCTAACTCATCGCCCGTACTGGCTTTTTTCATGAGAGTGGTCAGCAGTTTTTGATCACCTTTTTTATAATTTTCTATTAGAATTTTAGCAAAAAATGCAGGGCGCTTGCTAACAGCGATTTGTTCCAAAGCAAACTGCCTGATACTTTTACCCTTGAAAAGACCGAGCGCTTGAATAGCCAATATCACAATTCTCATGTTCATTGCCGGATCTTTAAGAGCCAGATTAAAAAGGAGCTCTTTATCAAGTGGAAACTTATGCTTTGTGAAAACCCGCAGTAATTTTTCGATGTTACTTTTATTTCGTTCAATTAAAAGTTGCTGTGCTATTAATTCGAGTTCGGCGCGTTTTAGTTTTCTATTAAGAAACCAAGTCCTGCTTTGCCGCAACAGGGCTTCTTTAACTATATTTTTATAAATGAGAGTGGGTTTAACCTGTTCATTGCGCTGGCCTATATTCCGCCGTACATCATCAGTATATATCCTGATAAAGCGGTTTTGCTCAGCAGCAATATCCAATTGTGTCCAGACATCAATTTCTGGATTTTCTTTTTGAAAGCTTTTAATGAGGTCATCGTCCTGCCAATCTTCCGGATTTTTTTCAAGGCGTTTGCCAAATTCTTCTGCAATAAATTTGAGGCCTTCCAGGCCATCAAGTTCCATGATCTGGTATGTACCAGCCCAGTCCGATCTCCAAATAGGATTATGAACGAAGCCATCATAAATAGCCTGTTTTGCTTCGGGATCACCCTCCTGGGCAAATATTTTAGTTAGGTCAAAAAGCTGTGTCAATGTCCAGGTATCTTTTTGAGGTTTTAAAAGGGCTTTCAGTACAGCTTTCTTTATTTTGTCCCTTTTACCTGAAAGGTTGATTAATTCAACAAGATACTCTTCCCTGCTGTGTTCACATTGCCCATCGTGCGCGAAATTCTTAACACAAGCTTTAATGATCTCCGCCGAAAAATCTATACCTGGATGGCTCTGGATCAGCAAATGCGTTTCACCCGTGCCCCGGCGTATGGCATTTTGAAATTTTTGTTTGATAAGGATGGTTTCTAACATCAGAAGGTATAACCCATTTTATCGCAGCAAGTTACTAAAAAACAAATTTAACACGGTGTTAAGAAATTGATCATCAATTTGTGCTTATCTTTCCCTCATGGCCTTACCCAATATTTTCACTGCACAGGTAGCTGATGATGTGATCAGCCGCATTAACAAGCTTACTCCGCAAACTGCGCCTCAATGGGGCAAAATGACCGTTGCACAAATGCTGGCGCATTGTTGCGTTTCATACGAAATGGTGTACGAAGACAAGCATCCTAAGCCGGGAGCATTCATGAAGCTGATCCTTAAAATGCTGGTTAAAAATAAGGTAGTGAGCGAAGTTCCTTATAAGCATAACAATCCAACTGCACCTGCTTTCATTATAACGGATGAGCGAGATTTCGCAACCGAAAAAGACCGGTTGATCAATTACATTCGCAAAACGCAGCAATTAGGTGAAAGCGCTTTTAACGGACGCCAATCACATTCATTTGGCCCTTTAACCCTTACCGAGTGGAACAATATGTTTTATAAACACCTTGACCATCACCTTACCCAGTTTGGTTGTTAAAAACCTAATTGAAAATGCAGGCCCTTCATCCGGCAGATTTTTGTTTACTTAGCAAGCCAGGTTCCTGCACCCAACCTGGATAACTTATATATGGAAAAACTAAATCCCGGAATCCTTAAAACCAAGCAACATTTTGAAATTCTTGACGGCCTGCGGGGCGTAGCAGCTATAGCTGTTGTTACCTTCCATTTTATGGAGATAGCTTACTCCGATTACAGTAAGGATTTTATAGGTCACGGTTTCCTGGCTGTTGATTTTTTCTTTTGCCTTTCTGGCTTTGTAATCGGCTACGCTTATGATGACAGGATAGGTAAAATGGGCATCAAAGAGTTTTTTAAATCGAGGCTGATCAGGCTGCATCCGCTTGTTGTTTTTGGCTCGGTATTGGGCTTGCTGGGGTTTATATTTGATCCGTTTAACGCTCAGCCTATCGCCCGTAGTGCAGGTAGTATATTACTGTTGTTTCTTAGCTCGATATTCATGATCCCCAACGCAACCATGACCGAGCGATATTTTAACCTGTTTGGTTTTAATGCACCCGCATGGTCATTGTTTTGGGAATATGCAGCCAATATTGTTTATGCGTTTGTGCTCTGCCGGCTTCACCGGCGCTATCTGATAGGGTTAGCTGTGATTGCGGCAATAGGTATTTGCTATGTAGCCGGCCGTTCAGGTAATTTGATGGGCGGCTGGAGCGGCGATACTTTTTGGGATGGAGGTGTGCGGATAGCCCATTCTTTTACCGCCGGTTTGCTGATTTACCGTTATAATCTTATCATAAAAAATAAGCTTGGTTTTATTGGTCTTTCAATTTTATTAATGCTGGCTTTCCTGATGCCATTCTCATCCTGGAACTGGCTTAGTGAGCCTTTTGTAGTTATTATTTATTTCCCCTTGCTGGTTGCATTAGGGGCGGGTACTGTTCTTAATAATAGCTTTCGTAAACTATGCGTTTTTTCGGGCAATATCTCCTATCCCTTATACATGACACATTACTTTGTGATGTGGATGTTTGGCAGTTATTATGCAGCAAATAAACCCGATGCAGCACACCTGGCATATATCATTATTCCTGGTTTAATTGTGCTTATTGCATTGGCCTACCTTGTTATGAAAGTGTATGATATCCCATTACGCCGATATCTTACAGAAAGAAGAAAGCAAGCTGTTAAGTAAAAGGAAATAGCATTATACTTGAGCTTAATTAAAGGTTAAGCACGCGGCTTACTAATACAGGTAAATTTAAAATCTGTATGTTTAAAGTGCTGAAAAAGTGTTTTTTATACACGAAAAAAATAGTATTTTTACAAGTGGTTCTGTGCATTTTTCTAATCTCCTTTTATGAGATGCACGCCCTTTTGGCACAATGAGGAAAACGTTAGTTATTGGTTGGCTTGTTATACTTTTCGCTATTGTAGGCGCCCTGTTTTGGTATAATGAGCTGCAATACCAACTACCCACGCCTGTGCCGGAAAACTATAAGCCGGTAAAACAAGGTGTTGTAGTATCCATCAATCCAAAACATTATAAAGACCATAGCAAGCCGCTGTTTCTTCATTTTTTTAACCCGAATTGCCCCTGTTCACGTTTTAATGTGAAACAATTTAAAGCTATTGTTGAGCAATATCGCAGCCGGGTAAATTTTGCCATTGTGATCATGAGCAATAAACATTTTACCGAAAGCGAGATCCAGGATAAATTCGGGATGAAGATTCCGGTAATATTTGACCCGTCGGTTGCCGAGGCCTGTGGGGTTTACTCAACACCACAAGTTGCCCTTATTGATACAGCGAGCAGGCTGTACTATCGTGGCAATTATAATATAAGCCGCTACTGTACCGATGAGAAGACAAGTTTTGCCAAAATTGCAATTAACGGTTTACTTAATAGTAATACCCACCTTACGTTTAATAAATTGGCCCTAATTTCATATGGCTGTCGCTTGCCCGATTGTCATAATTAACATACTCCTAAGTTTTAAGTAGTGACAGCAGCTATAGCTCATAACATCAATTTTCAAACTGAGATCAAGGACCGGTCAGACCGGTTGATGGATTATTTCCTGCCCCTGCATTTTGCCGTTGGCCTGGCACTGGCTTTTTTTTATGATACCTGGCTCATAGCTTTTGGTGTTGGCGGCCTTTGTCTGTTGGCTTATTATACTGCAAAAATAGCCTTGCCCAAATCTTCTTTATATCAGTATGTGCTGGCTGCCGTGTTAGGCATTTTCATGGCCCAGTATATTTACCAAATGCACGGGATGTTTGAAATGCACTTTTTCGCATTTATTTCAAGTGCCCTGCTTATCACCTACCAAAACTGGAGGCTGCAAATACCCCTGCTTATAGTAGTTATTATACATCATGCTACTTTTAGTTACCTGCAGGACATAGGGTTTGGGAACATATTTTTTACTCAGCTTAATTATTTTGACCTTCAAACGTTTGTAATCCACATATTGCTTACCGGGGTTATTATGTTCATATGCGGCCTTTGGGCATACCAGCTGCGCAAATACAATGAATTAAGAATTGTGCAAACCCTGCAAATGGCCGATTTGCAGCGCGAAGCCCAGTTATCGCTTGAGCGCAAATATAACGAGGAAGTTTTAGCGGCAGCAAATCAGGAGCTTCATTACTCAAACCAGGAACTTCAAAAAGCCCGCCTGGCGGCTGATCAGGCTAACCAGGAAAAAAGTATATTCCTGGCCACCATGAGCCACGAAATCCGTACACCTATGAACGGGGTTATCGGTATGTCGGCGCTGCTAAATGAAACCGAGCTTAATGATGAGCAGCGGATGTTTACGGAAACCATTATCAACTGCGGCGAAACACTGATCCATGTGATCAACAATATCCTTGATTTTTCGAAAATAGAAGCAGGTAGCCTCGATCTTGAACAGGAAGATTTTAGCCTGCGGCAAAGCATTGAAGATGTAATGGATATGTTTGCTGTTAAAGCAGGGCAAATAGGGCTTGATTTGGTTTACGAGATAGATGAAGAGGTGTCACCCTGCATTATCGGTGACCCGTTACGACTTAAGCAGGTGCTGATAAACCTGGTAAATAATGCCATTAAGTTTACCGAAAGAGGCGAAGTTGGCATTCATGTGGGTTGCCTTGAAAAGCAGCCCGATGGTTTGCTGAAATTGCAGTTTGATGTTTGGGATACCGGTATTGGGATTCCGAAAGATAAACTGCACCGCCTGTTTCGCGCATTTTCACAGGTTGATTCATCTACCACCCGCAAGTATGGCGGTACAGGCTTAGGCTTAGCAATTTGCCAAAAGTTGGTTACACTAATGGGCGGTACCATAGGCGTTCAAAGTTTACCCGGTGTAGGTGCAAAATTTACTTTTACGATAAATGCTTATCCCGGAGATGTATCAAATCAGCAGCCGGCAAGCTTTGATCTTGTAGAATTACACGGCAAAAAAATATTAGTGGTTGATGATAACCATACTAACCTGTCTATCCTTGAGCGGCAGTTTGATAGCTGGAACCTTAAAGCAGTAACGGCCGAATCTGGTGCTGAAGCATTGGTGATATTGCAAAAGAACAAAGATATCGACCTGGTTATTACCGATATGCATATGCCCGTGATGGACGGTGCTATGCTGGCAAAAATTATAAAAGATGAGTACAGTCACCTGCCCATTATACTATTAAGCTCAGTTGGCGAAGATTTTATCAAAGACAGGCGGGCGCTTTTCACTTCTATCATGAGTAAGCCAATAAAGCAACAGGTGCTTGGCAAGCAGGTTTTCATGGCGCTTAAAAGCAGTTCGGGCCAAAATGATGACAAACAGGTTAAAACCAAACTTTCGGTCGACTTTAGTGATAAGTATCCCTTTAATATTTTAATTGCCGAAGACAATGAGATTAACCAGCATGTTATTAAGCACATTTTAAGTAAAATGGGCTATAAGCCGGGCATTGTCAAAAATGGACTTGAGGCAATAGAAGCACTTTATCAAAATGATTATGGACTTATTTTGATGGATATGCAGATGCCGGTTATGGATGGGCTTGAAGCCACCCGGGTAATCCGGAAGGAAGATATTAAGCAGCCGGTTATTATAGCACTAACCGCTAACGCTATGACCGGTGATGAGCAGGATTGTTTGCAGGCCGGTATGGATGACTATCTCAGCAAACCTGTAAAGCTCGATGAGCTGATGAATAAGCTTTCGAAATGGCATACGACAATGACTAATAAAGCTACAGTGCGTTCGAACGCTTAAAATGAGTTAGTATGGCCCATCGTTAAGTTGATAATTGCAACAATACTTTTGCAAAACAAATTGACATTTTTTTTCATTTTTGTACAGCACAAGTTAATTATATTGAAAAAGAGGAAACATGAGGCTTCAAAATCATTGCTGGTAATGTCAGTAATGATTTTCTATTTGCTCATTGCAAGCAGCCACGTTTTTTTCCTCCCCCGCTTAACGCAGTTAAGAAGCACACATTCAACAGCGTTTAATTCAGTTTTTAAACGAAAAATCGAAACTGTAGGCAGTAGCTTCAATGAATCAAGCTATGTTCAAAGGCCTGATAAATCAACCCTTGAAGAAAAGAAATCGGTTACCGATTTGATCAGTGCTGTTGTAAGCAGTTTTATACTGCTGTTTTTTGCATTGCAGCTTTGGAAATTCAATCCAAAGCAATTGATCCGGAACTTCGGACTTATACCTCGATATCAATATACCTTTCTTTCCCTTTGCACTTTTCGCATTTGATCTGAATGATTGAAGGCCCTCCGCCTTTAGCTACGTCATCGATCATTTTCAAATAATTATCCATCGTTTACCGGTATGGTTTTCTGCTGCCATTGATCTGCATTCATGATCAACAGCGGTGATATTTACCGGTAAGCATATTTCGGAAAATCAAAACATGCGAATTTCAAAAGAGTTCTGCTGCCTGTTGATCAGTCTGCTCATAACAGCCTGTACATATGCGCAGCAGCAAAATAGTACCCCGGTTAGCTTAAAAACGTTGCTCAATAGCGTAAACCAAAACGCCCCAACCCTGCTAACCGATTCGGCGGCGATAGCCATAAAAAAAGCCATAGCTACCGAAACCCGCAGCAGCTGGCTGCCCAACCTTAAATTAAATTACCAGGCCGACTATGGCACCAACAACAACGTTACCGGTCCGTATTTTGGCTTTGGTATTATCCCGTCAAACTCAAGAGGTGTGCGCCCTGAAAGCAACACTACCAAAGTATCCGCTAATGTAGGAGTAGCCGCGCTCGACTGGGAGATCTATAACTTCGGAGCTTATGGCGCTCAAAATAAAGTGGCCAACTCTGATATCCAGGTGCAACAGAACCAGTTTGCTGATTCAAAGTACCAGCTACAGGCATATACCATTGGCAGCTACCTGCTGTTGTTGAAACTGGAAAATTTCCTGTCTATCCAGGCCCGTAATATCAACCGTAACAAAGAGATCCGGCGCTCGGTGCAATCGCTTGCTAAAAGCGGGGTACGTGCCGGGGTTGATACCAGTATAGCAGAAGCTGAGCTATCTAAAGCCCGCTTAAATTATATTGAGCTCAATAACCAGTTAAAACAGGTTCAGTTGCAATTGTCGGCTATTAGTGGCTTGCCTTATCAAACTATTGTACCTGATACCACTCTTGAGCAGGAGCTGATCAGTTCCGAAAACAACCTGCTGCCAACCGAAGTTGACACCGCTAATCATCCGCTGATCAACTACTATAAATCAGTGTATCAAAATAGCCTGCAACGGGAAAAACTTGTTAGTAAAAGTTACAATCCTAAAATAATGCTCGAGGGTGCAGTTTGGGGCAGGGGCTCAAGTGTTGATGCTAACGATCATTTTAATAGCTTAAGTAGTGGCTGGGGTTTCGACAGGAACAATTACCTGGTAGGCATAGGTGTTTCCTATAACCTGTTTGATATCCGCCGCCGTCAGCTAAAATTGCGCACGCAACGCGCCAATACCGATTATACCCGGAAAAAGCTGGAAGAGCAAAAGCAATTGCTGGCAGTAAGCGCCAATCAATCAAATGTGGAACTGCAAACTGCGCACGAACGCTTGCTGGAGATCCCTCATCAGCTTAAAGCCGCGACTGATGGCTATCGCCAAAAGCTGTCGTTGTATAAAAACGGCTTAACCGATATCATAGAACTCAATGCCGCGCTAAACATCCTTTACCGCGCCGAAACCGATTATGTACAGGCTAAATATGCTTACTCGAACGCACTGTTCCAGAAAGCCATTACCGAAAACCAGGTAAGTTCTGTATTAAACCTTTTAAAATAATTTAGCTATGTCAATGGTCACATCCGCACTTAAAAGGCCCATCACAACGGTGGTGGTTACTTTAAGCCTGCTCATTTTCGCGGTGCTTAGTGCTATCAATATACCAATAGATATTTTTCCCAAATTAAACCTGCCCACCATTTATGTAATTGAATCATACGGGGGCATGTCGCCCCAGCAAATGGAGGGCTTCTTTTCAACCCGCTTGCAGGATCAGTTTCTGTATGTGAACGGGATCAAGAGCATCACCAGTAAAAACATTCAGGGCCTAACCATGGTGAAGCTCAGTTTTTACGAAAGCACAGATATGGCCGAAGCACAGGCCCAGGTAGCCTTACAGGTAAGCCGTGTAATGAGCTTTTTCCCTCCGGGAGCATTGCCGCCGCAGGTGATAAGGTTTGATGCCTCGTCGTTACCCGTAGGGCAGTTGGTGCTGTCGGCGCCAAATCGCAGCCTGAAGGACATTTACGATATGGCTGCTACCAAGGTAAGGCCGATGTTTGCAACAGTTCCGGGTTTATCGGCTCCTCCGCCGTTTGGTTCAAACGCAAGGTCAATCACCTTAAATGTTGATCCTAACAAACTTAGAAGTTATGGCCTTACCCCCGATGAGGTAGTGGGCGCGCTGGCTAAGTTCAACGTAATGTCGCCTTCGGGCAACCTGAGGTTAGGTAATACCATGTTTGTAACTACCGTTAACACGTTGATTAATCAAACCGACGAGTTTGGTAATATCCCTGTGGTAACCAAAAACGGTGTACCCATTTTAGTAAAAGATGTTGCACGGGTAGCCGATGCTACCGACGTTACTGTGGATTACGCTTTGATCAATGGTAAGCGCTCCGTTTATCTGCCGGTGGTAAAAACTGCCGATGCCAGTACCTGGAGCGTGGTGCAGGCTTTGAAAAAGAAGATCCCGGAAATTCAGGGCCTTTTGCCTGACGATGTTAAGATCTCGTACGAGTTTGACCAATCTATATTTGTGATAAACGCGGTAAAAAGCTTGTTAACAGAGGGTGGATTAGGAGCGCTGCTCACAGGCTTAATGGTGTTACTGTTTTTGCGCGACTGGCGAAGCAGCTTGATCGTAGTGATCACCATCCCGGTATCTATTTTATTGGGCGTACTGTTGCTTGGCTTATTCGGTCAAACTATCAATATCATGACCCTGAGCGGACTGGCGCTTGCCATCGGCATCCTCGTGGATCAGGCCACGGTGACCATAGAGAACATTCACCAACACCTGGAGATGGGTAAAAGTAAAGCACAGGCAATTTTTGACGCCTGCCAGGAAATTTCCTTTCCGCTGTTGCTGATCTTGCTTTGTATCCTGGCCGTGTTTGCGCCATCATTTATGATGAACGGCGTACCTAAGGCCATGTTCCTGCCGCTGTCGTTGTCTATCGGTTTAACCATGATCGTATCGTACATTATAGCGCAAACGCTGGTGCCCATCATGTCGAACTGGCTTATCAAGGCCGAAACATATCAGCATTACGAGCATGGCAAACTGCACGCCCATGCTGGCGAAGCTATGGACAGGCCAGAGGAAGGGCAGGTAAACCATCACCTGCAGCAGGAAGAACAACACCCGGAAAAAAACGACCTGTTTGAACGGATAAAAATGCGCTTCATGAACATCCTCAAAAAATGGATGCCAAATAAACGGATAATTGTACCTGTTTACCTTGTTGTGGTGCTGGCGCTTGCCGGTATTTGCTTTGTTACCATTGGTAAGGATATGATGCCGAAACTTAACAACGGGCAGTTCCAGATCAGGATCAAAGAGCCGGACGGTACAAGGCTTGAACGTACCGAAGATGGGCTGAAACAGGTATTACAGATCATCGACAGTACGGTTAACCATCACGTGGCAATTACATCAGGCTATGTGGGCATTGTGCCCAGCAGCTACGGTACCAGTAACCTTTATGTGTTTAATACCGGTACGCACGAGGCCGTATTGCAGGTTAACCTTGATGAAGATTACCATATCAACATGGATGAGCTTAAAGATGCGTTACGTAAAAATATAGCATCGCGCTTACCTGATTTGCGCATCACTTTTGAACCTATCGACATGACCGAGAAGATCATGAGCCAGGGAGCTTCTACTCCTATTGAAATAAGGGTAGCAGGTAAAGATATGGCACAGATAGAGGGCTATGCCAATAAAGTGTTAGCCGGTCTTAAAAAGATAGATTACCTGCGGGATGTGCAAATCACTCAGCCTTTAAAATTTCCCGTAGTTGCTATAACGCTCGACAGGTTGAAGGCAGCGCAGTTGGGCCTGGATATTAAAGATGTTGCCCGCTCGGTTACAGCCAGTACCTCATCAAGCCGTTTCACCGAGAAAAACCTTTGGTTGGATGATAAATCGGCCTATACCTACCAGGTGCAGGTGCAAATTCCGGAGTATGTGATGAATACCATGGATGAGCTGAAGGAAATTCCACTGGTAAAAGGCCAAAGCACACCGGTATTGGGCGATATTGCCAGCTTTAAGGTTAACTACGTTCCCGGCGAATACGACCGAACCGGCCCGCGCCGCTTTTTAACTGTGAGTGCTAATATTTATAAAAAAGATTTGGGTACAGCTACCGCCGCGGTACAAAAAGTAATTAAATCGGTTGGTGCGCCTCCTAAAGGGTTGATTGCGGAAGTTAAAGGGATGTCGAGCTTATTGACTGAAACGCTTGATAGCTTACAAAACGGTTTGATGTTTGCCATTTTGGTGATCTTTTTACTGCTGGCTGCCAATTACCAGTCGTTCAAATTATCCCTTACGGTGTTATCTACCGTGCCCGCGGTAATATTAGGTTCGTTAACGGCATTGCTGCTTACAGGTTCAACACTTAACCTGCAAAGCTATATGGGTATGATCATGTCGACAGGGGTATCGGTAGCAAACGCTATCCTGATCGTGACTAATGCCGAAACATTGAGGCTGGATTATAAAGACTCCACAAGGGCGGCCATTACTAGTGCCTCTATCAGGTTGCGGCCAATCCTTATGACCAGTTTGGCCATGATGGCCGGTATGATCCCGATGGCGTCGGGTATGGGTGAAGCCGGGGAACAAACCGCGCCGTTGGGTCGCGCGGTGATAGGTGGCTTGTTTGCCTCAACTTTGGCCGCGCTGTTTATACTGCCGCAGGTATTTGCCTGGGTTCAGCAAAAAACTACTTATGATTCCCCATCCCTGTTAAAGGATGTAAACGTTAACCAACCGCAACAACTTGAAACTTCCAACAGCTAATATCATGAAACTAAAATATATCGTACTGCTAAGCAGTATCAGCCTGATGGCCGCATGTGCAGGCAATCAAAAACCGGTGGACCTTACAGAAAACAAAAAATCCACCCCAAAAGCAACTGAGTATGAAACCGGTAAAGTGTCAGAAAAAGCACTGTCGAGCGAAGCCCGCCTACCGGGACAGTTAAAACCTTATAACGAAGTAAACTTGTTCCCTAAAGTAAACGGGTTTGTGAAAACCGTTTTTGTTGACCGCGGTACGCTGGTAAAAAAAGGGCAGTTGTTAGTCACTTTAGAGGCTCCCGAAATGGAATCGCAACTGCAGGCTGCGGATTCGCGATATATGCAGGCCAAGGAAAATGCAGTTGCCAGTAAGGAAAAATATCAGCGCTTAAAAGAAGCCGCGAAAGAGCCGGGCTCAGTATCTCCGCTTGAGCTGGATAACGCCTTGTCAAAAATGAAGGCTGATGATGCGATGGCCCGTTCAGAAAGCTCAATCGTGGCATCTGTACGCACCATGCAGGATTACCTGAACATCCGCGCGCCGTTTGATGGTATGATCATTCAGCGTAACGTATCTCCGGGAGCTTTAGTGGCTCCGGGTAAAGGTACAGACCTGCCTATGCTTATTTTGCAGGATACCCGCAAACTGCGTTTAGAGGTTTATATCCCCGAAGATTTCGTAGATAAAGTTGACCTGAAACAACAGGTAAAATTTACGTTTAACGCTATGCCGGGACAGGAACAAACAGCAAAGATCAGTCGCTCGGCCAATGCCTTAGGGAGCATGCGTTCCGAAGCTATTGAAATAGATGTGCAAAACCAAAATGGAATATTGAAGCCGGGCATGTATGCCGAAGTAAAGATCCCGATGCTGTCGGGTGCAAAATCATTATTGGTTCCCAATAACGCCATTATCCGTTCTACCGAGCGGGAATATGTGATTGCAGTTAAAAATGGCAAAGCCGTTTTAACAGATATCAAGGAAGGGCTTACAAGACATGATTCGACAGAGGTATTCGGTAACCTGAAAGCCAATGACACTATTCTTAAAAACGCAAGTGATGAGGTAAAGGATGGAGCGGTGATTAATTAGAAATAGCTCCAATTTTTAATAAAAAATGTCATTTCGAACGAACAGTGGGTAGGGTTGTGAGATAGGGCGAGGAGAAATCTTATATACCATGTTGATCAGACACGATCAGCGCGACGTATAAGATTTCTCACTCGTTCCTCGTTTCGAAATGACATTTTTATTTTTTACCCTATCAAAATTTCCCGCTCTACATTAACCTGCTTTAAAAAATACTCATCATGCGATACTACGATCAGCGTACCGCGATAATCACTAATCGCAGCTGTTAATATTTCAATATTTTGAATATCGAGGTTATTAGTAGGTTCATCCAGGATGATCATATCAGGTGCCTGGTTGCCGATGGTTAATGAGCAAAGCATCAGCCTCATTTTTTCGCCGCCACTAAGTGCGCTGCACGGTTTATCCCAATCCTCGCGGGTAAACAGGAACCTGTTAAGGCGAATTTTGATATCATGCTCTTGCAATGCACCGGAGTTAAATTCTTCTGCTTGTTGGTAAACGCTGAGCTTATTATTGATTAGTGAGTAATCCTGATCGATATAAATGGCTTTAACTTTTGCACGTTCAATCACCCCGGATTGGGGTTCCAGTTGACTAAGCAACATCTTTATGAGCGTAGTTTTGCCAGAGCCGTTTGCCCCCCTGATCACTAATCTTTCGCCACTAACTATTTGAAAGCTAAGCGGCGGGTTCCAAAGTGATTGCCCATCATATCCAAAATTCAGCTCCCTGGCGGTTATTAACACTTTACCTTTATGAAGAGCGGAGTTATCAAAGTCCATCTTCATTTTATCGATATCAGGCAGTTGGCTGCGCAGCTGGCTTAGTTCCTGTGCAATAGCCCCGGTTTTTTCGGTGTGTACACCCTGCATTTTTGAGGTGCTTTTTTCGGCGCTGTTTTTCAGGATTTTCATCATGATGGTGGGCACGCCGGCTTTTTCCTGCTTCTTTTTGCCGCGCGCGTCCAGTTTTTGCTGCCGCTCCATAGATTCCCGTTCTGTTTCTTTGGCCTTACGAAGTGCTTTTTCCTTACTTTTTACATCTTGATTCAGTGCCTCGCTTTCAATATCCTTTTGTTGGGCATAAAAATCATAGTTGCCGCCGTAAACGGTTATGCCGCGTTTGCTGAGTTCACAAACCGTGTTGAGCAGGTTAAGCAGGGTACGGTCGTGACTAACTACCAACAAAGTATTATTTGTTGTTTGGATATAGTTATAAAGCAGTTTGCGCCCGACGACATCCAGGTGATTGCTTGGTTCGTCAAGTAAAACTATATCAGGGCGATGAATGGCTATACCTGCCAAAAATACCTTTGTTTTTTGACCACCACTAAGCGAGCCCATTTTTTGTGCCAGATCGATGTCGGTAAGCTGCCAGTGAATAAACGCTTCGGTGCAGCGCTCTTCAATGGCCCAGTCATCATTGAGTATGGTCATGTTCTCGTCGGTTACATTACCGTCGAGGATCTGTTGCAGGGCGTTTAGCTTATCGGCTATTTGCAGGGCTTCGGCAACGGTAAATTCGTTATACTGCCCGAAGATCTGTGGAACAAAGTATGGCCGCGAATCAGTTTTAACCACACCGCCGGCTGGCTTTAGATTTCCGGCCAGGATTTTAAGCAGGGTCGATTTTCCGGTGCCGTTATTGCCTATTAGGGCAATTTTATCATGTTTGTTAACTACGAGATCAATACCGGCAAATAAAAGATCACGGTTAGGGTGTATATAGGTAATATCGTGAAGAATAAGCATAATTTCTTTCTTGAAAAAGGTGAATAATTGCAGGCGTTGCAGCAACGGCACTGTGTTATTTGTCCTGAAAGAAATTATTTATCACATAAAGGGAATGGTTGGTTACCGGGGCAAAGGTAGTGTTTTATATCAAATTTAGCCTTCTTGATTACGAAAATCAATTAGATAGCTGATAGTAGGCTCCATACAGTAATAGCCCATGAATTAACAATTCCCTCCCCAGGGGGGGGCGCGTTAGGATTGTGTGTTGGCAGGGAGGGGTTTATGCACCTTTGCAACGACAAGTCATCTCGCAGAAACTCCTCCCTACACCCTCCCAAGGGAGGAATCGCGCAGCACCAACGCCTTAAACTCTCTCTTGTCTTTTATAGGCTATTACTCTTTATACGAACCTTCTGAAATATCTTACCCTTTTAAAACTACTTCGTCACCTTCTGCACTTTAAAGTCTTCAAACTTTACATCGAAGCTTTGTTTGCCGGGGGCTGCTGCAACCATGCCTATCATGGCTTTTACATTTGGTGGGAAATAAGCCAGGCGGAGCATATCATATTTTTCGCCATCGAACGAGTATTTGATCTCCACAAAATCGCCTTTGCGCAGCAATTTTAACCAAACAGATTTAGGGCTGTCATGCCTTGGCACTACCGACCAGTCTGATACTTCACGGGTAACTACTGCGCTTACATTTTGAACGCCGTCGACATATTCGATGCCCGTTTTGATCCAGTTTTTGTTATCTATCCGTACCATTAAGCCGGCCTGGTGAAACAATTCTTTATAGGCTCCGGTAATTTTTACGCTTGCCTCAAAATCGCCTTCCTGTTCGGTGAAGTAAAAAGGGCCGTTGTCCCGGATAAAGCCGTAATGCGTTACCCGCCAGTAATCGGTTGCCGGGTCAACGGTCATGTGCAGCGCACTTCCTTCTATTGATGATTTTTGAGGTTTACTGTACCATTGCATAGTATTTAAGTTTTGTGCTAAACCAAATTTGCTGAGCAGGGCAAATAAGGTTAAAAAGGTTAGTTTTTTCATGGCGGTAAATTTATGATTTATAAAGAACGTGCAGGAGCCTGCAGGGGATTTCAATTCCGGCTTTAGCGATGGGATATTTTTTTACAAAATATTAAAATAACAAAAGTCCGTTAGGTTATTGCACAGATAGGTTGATATCGGCTGATAGTTGTAAATTAGGATTGCGTTAATCAAGCCTTACAGTAATGTTTAAACGTTCCACACCAATATTAGCCTCGCTTGATGAAGCTAAAACAATAGCTTTCTACACCGAAAAATTAGGCTTTACCTTTTGTGATAGCCATAATGGTTACCTGGTATTTAGCCGTGATGGCATTAATGTGCATTTATTTCCCTGTAATGAACCGGAAACCTGCTGCAACATGGGCTGCTATATTTATGTAACCGATATAGAGCAGCTTTATAATGAGTATCAACAATCAGACTTAATCCATCCGAACGGTGCTTTGCGGATGATGCCCTGGGGATTGCGTCAATTTGCAGTTGTTGATAACAATGGTAATATCTTCTACTTTGCTGATTACAGGGAATGAAATATCATTTAAAGCATACGATGACATTATGAAAATTATGTTAAATAATAACGTGTTTGATTGTAATATTTATTATTTGTTAAAATATACTTAACTTAGTGTTAAACAACACAAGCTAATGTATGTCGCAAAACACATTACCGCTCTATGCTATAGTTGAATTATTAATGCGTCTCGCGGGCGTTGATCCTCAAATTGGAAATTATAAAAATCATTCGGAACGTGGAGATAACGTTCTTGTAAAAACTACCAACGGCACTATTCAACTGTCAAAAGCCCTCGTTCTATCCCAATTTCATAAGCCCGAAGATATTCAAAAGCACGATCTGGAATCCCTGGCATCGCGGTTTAGGAGAAGATTAAGAAAGGTAAAGAATTGACCTGAAGATTTTATTATTGCTCCCATTTATTAAAAACGTGATAGATTTATCGCATGAAATTAAGTAACTCTTTCAGTGGGGCATTAAGAACATTTGCCTACTTCATGGCAAGCGGAACTCAGAATACACTTGAGGGAATTGATTATCTCTCATTGTATGGCAATGAACCAAGTGCTATAGAACAGGTGTTTGCCATTAATGCCAATGTAATTGAACTGGATGATGCCGGAAAAGTTCTGAATGCTAAATATGCAGAAAAAAGAGCGACAGACTATCTTCGGGCGTACTGCGACCCTTCATTCATTGTGGAACCTCCTTTTGATTATTGGGAGGTTGAGCTTCATGAACCGCCATCATTGAAGGATGAAAGAAAAAAGATATAGCGGGGACTCCAGCTTTATCCCTATTAGTGCTACCTTTGTTTATTTGTAAGCAATTGCCGCACTTGATGGCCCTGTTAACGGAATAATTGCGGTTGATTGAAACCCTGCAATATCAGCCCACCTGTTAAAGTCGGCAAACGTGTAATCAAAGCCAGTCCCTGTTTCAATAAGCATATTTAAGCTCATCATCATGCCAAAAACATTTTGTTTTCTTTCATCATCAATAATGCCCTCAATAGCTACGAATGCCCCGCCGACAGGAAGGGCATCATAAGCTTTTTTCATTAGGGCCATTTTATTTTCTTCGTTCCAGTCATGCAGGATATTACCCATTACAACAATATCGGCGCTGGGTATTGGCATGGTGAAAAAGTCGCCGTTTGCCGTTTTTACCCGATCGGATAACCCGAATTGTTGTATGGTAGCGTTTGCAATAGGTTCAACCGGTGGCAAGTCAAAACTGGTGCAACGCATGTGTGGATTATGCTTGGCTACCATTATCGAAAGCAACCCGGCCGAGCCCCCTACATCAACCAACGTTTTATACTTTGTGAAATCAAACTTTTGAGCGAAGGCCATAAAATTACCCATCTGGATGCCGCTCATGGCATTGGTAAACTCCTTTAATTTTTCAGGGTCTGAATATATTAAGCCAAAAAAGTCCTCACTTCTCTTTGCTTCGTTTTGCGGAAGCCCGGTAAGCAGCCCTTCACCCAGGTTCCCCCAAAATGTATACAGGCGGTTGTTCATCATTTCAAGGATGCCACCGATATATGATGGCTTATTTTTATCTAAAAATGTATCGGTATCATTGGTATTTGAGTAAATTGCTGTATCAAGGATTCCTTCACGCTTTAAAAAGCCAAATACAGTTAAAGCATCTAAAAAATCAAAGACATTTCTGTCGGTGCAATTAAGTTTTAGGATGTCCTTAACATCTTTTGCACTCATCGTACCCTTTTCGGCAAGTTTGGTAAATAACTGGAAACTCACGGCGGTTAACAGAATTTTTGAAGCCCAAAATCCTGTGCCAATTTTCATGATGTTTTCTGGCGATGGTTGGTTAGGTTGCTGTTCCATTTTTTTAGTAATTATCGGTTTAAAAAATTGGTAATGCCTTTCGGCAAATTCTACCCGGGCGGGTAAAATATAGTTACTTAAAAGTACAGCGATTTTATTTAAGAATAAAGAGTTTTTATAGTTGGGGGTAATATTATTTGCCTTATTTTTAGATTGTTAGTTTTAAAAAGCTTGTTTTCCTGTATCTATGCTTAGCGCTTTAACTGTTCTATTTTTTTAATCAAATCATTTTTTACTGCTTTCGTTTTGATGTATTGTAAGGCAAGAGAATAGTGTTCGATTGCTTTATCAAGGTCTACCGTTTCATACAGGTATCCCAATAATTTGTGATAATGATCGTTGGTTGCCAGTTTTAGCTTCTCTGTCTCCAGTATGGCTTTTTCATTTCCGTATACCATGGCAATGGCAAATGCCCTGTTTAATGCAATTACAGGCGAATATGCTATTAAGATAAGCTGATTATAAAGTTGTAAAATATGCTGCCACTTGTTGAGAGCTGCAGGGTTTGTATGCCAGTAGGCGATACCCGCCTCAAGGTGATATTTTGATACCTGGTTACCCTGGCAGGCATTTACAAGATAGTAATTGCCTTTTTCAATGAGGTCTTTATTCCATCGGTTTTGATCCTGATCGTCATAAATAACAACTTCGCCATTATTATTGGTACGTGCTTCAATCCGCGAGCTTTGGTAACACATCAGTGCCAGCAGCGCTTTGGTTTGTGCCGTATCAGTTATGGGGTTTTCTGTAAGGACGAGTGCCAGTCTTATCGCCTCTGCACATAGCTCATTCCTGATGAGTTGATCATTGGTTTTTGAAAAATACCCTTCATTGAATAATAGGTACAAGGTTTTAAGAACTGTATCCAAGCGAAACATAATATGGGGCTCGCTCAACGCCCTGATCTGAAAAGGATTATTGCGAAGGGCGGTCCTTGCCCGGTGCAAGCGTTTTTTTATGGTCTCCACCCCGGTCAGAAAAGCATTGGCTATTTCCTCTACCGTAAAACCGCAAAGGATCTGGAGCGCCAGACAGATCTGACTTTCTGTAGAATTGGCCGGATCACAAACAGCAAAGACCATTGTTAACTGACTATCGCCAATATGCTCGTCCTCAAATTCAACATCAGGTTCGGCTTCCGTTATGTTGTGTTTAATGTTGGCAACAATCTTCGTGTCAAAAAGTGTAACGCGCTTTAAATGATCTTTCGCTTTGTTTTTGGCAACAGTGTAAAGCCAGGCGGCCGGGTTTTCCGGCACGACGGTAATAGCCCAGTTTTCAGATGCTTTAAGAAAAGTTTCGCCAATAATATCTTCGGCAATTTCAATGTGCTCCAATCCAAAATGATGGCATAGCATGGCAATCATCTTCAGGTATTCCTGCCTGTAAAGATCACCCAATAAAGTTATGTTATTTAATTGCTTTGCCCTCAATATCGCTAACGTTTTAAAACCTCCCTTATTTCTACATTGCCGCCAAGTTTAAAGACCGGACAGTCTTTAACCATTTCCACCGATTCATTAATTGTTTCAGCCCTTATAATGACATAGCCTACTATAAATTCCTTAATCTCGGTATATGGCCCATCGGTTACCACGCCACCATCCTGTACTGTTGCTGCGGTTCCGGAGAACGGTAAGAGCGAATTGCCCTGGTCAACCAGTTTATTTTGTGCAGCGATACCGGCCAGCCAGTTCAAACGTTCCTGCACCTGCTCTGGCGTAGGTTTAAAGTCATCAATATTTTTCAGCCTGAAAATTAACATGAACTCTTTCATATCTGAAACTAAAGATTTTGTATAATGTCTTCGTAATCGACTTTGAAGTTTTGTTCAGCAGTGCCTTCAACCCTGTATGTACAAATGTCGGTAATCCCTGTATAGGCGCTAAATACTGCTTTTATGTATGATTCAATGAACTCATACTCCTGGGGCCAGTCTGCCAGTCTGCCGCCGGAAGCTATAGCCAAATATACCTTTTTGTTATTGAGGCATCCGGTTTTTGTGCCATCCGCGTTAAACTTATAGCTCACGCCCACCCGCACCAGCTGATCGAGCCAGGCTTTTAAAAGCGAAGAGATCCCGAAGTTATGCATTGGTGTACTTATGACAATGATATCAGCCTGGTTCATCTCATTAAAAATGGCTTTGGCGTAGTTAAGCAATTGCTCTCCTTTTTCGTCAATCATCTCCGGAAATTTGTAAAACTCCCAGATCAATGCTTCATCCAAAAACGGCGGAGGTAATTTGGTTAAATCCCTTTCTACTACCTCGTTAACTTCATTTTTATCGATAAGCTTATTAATGATGGCAGTGCTAAGCCCCTTGCTGTATGACTGCCCGCCACGCGCACTTGAAATAATGTGTAATGCACTTTTCATGTTTTAATAGTATTGTTTACGCTAATGACGATCGGTTTTTAGAAATGGGGACATGACAGTTTGATATCTTAAAAAGATAATAAATAAAAGGCGTTCATGCTGAGTGTTTAAATCCGTTAGATTCTGAAGGTACAGTGACATCTCCGCCTCGTCATTGTGGGGTACAAAGCAATCCCCTGCAGGAAGGCAAAAGGCTTTGTTCTATAGATTTACATCGTCGCGCTTTTGGCCGCGCGGGGCCAGATACTTTTGTCTTGACACAAAAGTATCCAAAAAGTCAAGTCAGCAGATAGGCTTCTTTGCGCACAGGCCTTTGCCCTGCAAAGCGGTCAGAACCACGGGCTGCAATTATTTTGCCCCGCTACGCTCGCGCTTTCCCAATGCTTCTGCAAAAACTTGCTATGCCCCTTCATGCGCTCATGGCCGGCATTGTTCTGCCCGCTTTCACCCGAAGCTTACCTGCTGACGGGAACATTCTTTATTTATTATGTAATGGGTAGACGGTATGGCTCTTAATATGAACGCTTTTAAAGAAGATTTGAAATGCAGAATCAGAGATCGTAGGCAGGGTTAATCCCAAATACCATTCTGTGCAGTGAATATCACCGGTTGGCCACCTGTTACCATAATGGTATGCTCGTGTTGTGCCACAAAGCCACCTTTATTACCGAGCAGCGTCCAGCCGTCGGCTTGTGTTTCGGCAATTGTTGATCGTGTTGAGATGAATGTCTCTATAGCTACCACCGAGTTCTTTTTAAAACGGGCAGTGTTATACCTGTCGCAGAAATTGGCAATTTCATGCGGCTCTTCATGCAGGCTGCGGCCAACACCATGGCCGGTGAGGTTTTTTATAACGGTATAGCCGGCTTTTTTAGCTTCGGTTTCGATTAACCTGCCAATCTCCGAAATCCTGACACCGCCTTTGATATTGCTGATCGCTTTTTTTAAGATATCTTTTGATGCCTCCACCAGTTTGCCATGACCATGAATATCCTGCCCTAATACAAAAGAACCACCGTTATCGGCCCAAAAGCCATTTAGCTCTGCCGATACATCGATGTTTACCAGGTCGCCCTCTTTAAGGATTTTATCAGCTGATGGGATGCCGTGGGCAGCTTCTTCATTAACGCTGATACAAGTAAACCCCGGAAAGTTGTAGGTTAGCAAAGGAGCGGAACGTGCGCCTAATTGTGCCAGTAATTCGCCGCCGTAGTCGTCAAGTTCTTTGGTGGAGATTCCTGGTTTGGCATACTCCCGCATCTTCTTAAGCGTAATGGCTACAGCATCACTGGCTTCCTGCATACCAATTCTCTCATTTTCGGTGGATATAGACATTTGCTAATTTTTTATGTGCTGCAAAATTAGCAATTAATGCTTTGGGTAGCGTTCGCTGAATGTCAGTTTATGACACTGGGGTTCCGGCAAATAAAGCTTGAGTTAAATAATATTGATTAAAGTTGAAGTTTCGCCACGTGTAAAAGTTATCAGTACTTATGCTTTTTTTACGAATTCAGATTTAAGCGCCATTGCACCAAATCCATCTATTTTGCAGTCGATGTTATGGTCGCTGTCTACCAGGCGAATGTTTTTGACTTTAGTTCCGGCCTTAATGCCCTGGGGCGAACCTTTTACCGGAAGGTTTTTTATGATCACCACCGCATCGCCGTTTTGCAAAATATTGCCGTTGCTATCTTTCACAACAAATTGATCGCCCGAGCTATTGTCTTCTTCTTCAGGCGTCCACTCATGGCCGCATTCCGGGCAGGCCAGTAGGCCGTTCATTTCATACGTGAAGGTAGATTTGCATATTGGGCAAGGAGATAGCTCTGTCATATTAAAACTTTACGGAGTAAAACTAAAAAAATAACCGGATAGCGCCAAAACTAAGCGATTCCATGCCGCAAAAAGGTTTCGTTTGAGAGCATTCAAGTGTTTATATCCTTCTGCCGTAATTCTGTGTCTTTCACTTATCTTTGCGCAAAATTCAATATATCCATACAGTGATTAATGTCAATAACATTTCCGTTTCTTTTGGCGGAACCACCTTATTTAGCGATGTAACCTTCTCTATAAACGAGAATGATAAAATAGCCCTGATGGGCAAGAATGGCGCAGGCAAGTCAACCATCCTCAAAATCATCGCCGGCGCTGCTAAGCCCACTACCGGCAATGTAACCGGCCCTAAGGACGCGGTGATAGCGTATTTGCCGCAACATTTGCTCACCCAGGACAATGTTACCGTTTTTGAAGAAACGATGAAAGCTTTTGACGAAGCCAATCAAATGCAGAAGGAGCTGGATGAAGTGAATGAGCAACTCAACATCCGCACCGATTACGATAGTGACGACTACATGAAACTGATTGAACGGGTATCGGAGCTGAGCGAAAAAGTTTATTCGCAGGAAGAGGTGAATTATGATGCAGAGGTTGAAAAGGTGCTGAAGGGCTTAGGTTTCGAACGCAAAGACTTTACCCGTCAAACTTCCGAATTTTCGGGCGGCTGGCGCATGCGTATCGAGCTGGCTAAAATTTTGTTGAAAAAACCGGATTTGATCTTGCTGGATGAGCCTACCAACCACATGGATATTGAGAGTATACAATGGCTGGAAGATTTCCTGGTGAATTCGGCAAAGGCAGTTATGGTTATCTCTCACGACCGTACTTTTGTTGATAACATCACCAACCGTACCATTGAGGTTACCATGGGCCGGATCTATGATTACAGGGCCAAATACACCCACTATCTCCAGTTACGTGCCGAGCGCAGGGTACATCAACTCAAAGCCTACGAAGAACAGCAGCGTTTTATTGCCGATAACCAGGAATTTATTGATAGGTTCAGAGGTACATACTCTAAAACTTTACAGGTACAGTCTCGTGTAAAAATGCTCGAAAAGCTCGAGGTTATCGAGATCGACGAAGTGGATACATCTGCCTTACGATTGAAGTTTCCACCATCGCCACGTTCGGGCCAGTACCCGGTAATGGTTGAAGACCTGACCAAAACCTACGGTGATCATGTTGTATTCAAGAATGCTGCCATGGTGATTGAACGAGGCGAAAAAGTGGCTTTTGTTGGTAAAAACGGTGAAGGTAAATCAACCATGATCAAAGCTATCATGGGCGAGATTGATTTTGAAGGATCTTTAAAAGTTGGTCATAATGCCAAGATCGGGTACTTTGCCCAAAACCAGGCGGCCTTATTAGACGAGAATTTAACGGTGTTTGATACCATCGACCAAATCCCATTAAGTGATGGCACTGTAAAGATCAAAGATCTTTTGGGTGCGTTTATGTTCAGCGGCGATGATACCACCAAAAAGGTAAAGGTACTTTCGGGCGGTGAGAAAACGCGTTTAGCCATGATTAAACTGCTGCTGGAACCTGTAAACGTATTGATCCTGGATGAGCCAACCAACCATTTGGACATGAGGACCAAAGATATTATCAAAGATGCCCTAAGAGATTTTGACGGAACGCTGATCCTGGTATCCCACGATCGTGATTTCCTTGACGGATTGGTGCAAAAAGTATTCGAGTTTGGCAATAAACGCGTCCGCGAACATTTTGAGGATATTAAAGGATTTTTGGCTTACAAGAAAATGGATAGCTTGAAGCAGATTGAGCAGGGGTAGAAATTAGTGTGATTTGCTCTGAAAGAAAAGCCTGCAATTATTTGCAGGCTTTTCTTTTATGATATTGTTTTGAGTCAATCAATAGTAAATTTGAGCACTTTAGCGGAAGTTTTAAAAGCAATGTTAGTGAGCCGTTATAAATTCCCCGACTCCCAGTTTGACCAATGGTTGTTTGGTTTGTTTTTCGGTTTCCAAAAAGCGGGATTTCCGGTTACAAGCACTTTTGCAATCAACTGATACGTTTCCTGGTTACTTGGCAAAATGTGTTTTTGATAAACACTCTCAAAATGGAACTTATCTATAACCGATATTTCAGGCAGGTCGGCTGGTAAATGTGCTTTGATATCGTCATTGGTTGCATTCACAATTGAGGGTTGAGTTTCGCTGAGGTATCGTACTAATCCCTCAAAACTTATTAGGCGCTTGGGGTTATCGAAGCCTCTTGGCTTAATTCCAAAATGAGTGTAATTTTTATCGCTGTGTTCAATCTTAATCTTATGACCTCTCACAATAACATAGTTAGCGTTTGGGTCAACTAACTCGAACTGTTCCATTTCTGACCCACTCTTGTTTTGTATTCGCTCGTATTCCTCTCCTGTAATTAATATTATACTGCTTACATTAGTGATATAATTCCGCTCAGGGTATTTATCTATAGGATAATTAATGCAGTTTCCTATATAATTCAACTCGATCTCGGCATCACCGCCGCGGTTTGCGTAACCACTTTTTTCAAAAACAATTGCCCAACGGCTTGCATCCGCATAAAGGTGGATACGATTACCCGCTGTTGAAAAATAGCCATGTTCAAGGTCAAAAAAGAAATTGTATTTAATATCATCTTTCTTCCCAACCGGGTAATATTCGCTCGGAATGCCTTTAAAGGCAAGATCCAATTGAGTAAGTATCTCTTTTTCGGTGAAGCTTGTTTTAAAAGGAGTATTATTGGCCACGTTAAAAAACAACAAAGCAAATGTCAATAAGCCAATTATAGGAATCGGTTTCATGAAACTAAAGTTAATTTATTCAACAAGAATTATGAAAGCTTTTGAATTTTCATCCAAAGCTTCTCATAATTATTTTTGCTTGTATTCGATGTTATCACCGAACTACTGTAAAGTTCCAATAACGACAAAAGCCTTTAGACGGAAGTCTAAAGGCTTTTGACTTAAAATGTGGGTCTTTAGACTACAAAACCCGAACTCTTTTATGGCTGATTTGCATTGTGAGGCGAATTTGGAAGATAATTTGGTTACCTAAACCTTATACACCGATAAATTTTGTTGATATTTAGATATGGCTTTAATTGGATATTCCCTTGGTATTTATGACAGCAAATCTTACATGAATTCTAATATGTGGGGCGTTGACATTTGTGGCTGTCTTGACCACGTCAAAAATAGATATCTCCATTTGAACCCCAACTTCAAGCTAAAAAACAGAAGGGCTGATATTTCGGTAACCTATGACTCTTATGTAATCGTTTCCGCTAGGTTTAAAGAGTTTTGTATTGATAATAACTACCAAGGTATTTCCTTTTATGACCTTGCCAATTATAATGACCGATTTTATATGGAAATATTCAATGTTGTTTCTGTGGATATAAAAAGAAGGGAAATAGATTATTACGAATATAATTCTGTGTGCAATGAATATAACGAGGTAATCGGCGCTCATCCCGTATGTTTAGTTAATAAGTCACCGTTAGACAAAGGGTTTTACAGGACCGACATTGAGTTTGGCAGAGGCTACGCTAAATCTGCAATAGAAATTGTCGATATAGAAACCGGGAAGAAACTGAAAGCTGAAAAATTTAAAGGGCTTTATTTAGATGAAATACTAACAGAATATGATTTTGAAAAAGTAAAAAAATAGAAAAAGCCTTCAGACTCTCGTCTAAAGGCTTTTGTCGTTAAAATGTGGTCCCGACGAGAATCGAACTCCATCGGTCTATATGCTTCAAACGCTGTTTTTGCGTATATCTTCTTCAAAAACTCACCAGTGTTTCATAAGCCCTGGCTGTAAATGTTATTTCAAATTTAAGGATTATTTTTTAAAATACCATCAAAGGGTGTTTTAAAGGGATAGTCTTAATTACAGAAATTGACAAATGTCGACGGTATTAGGTCTTGGTAGTTAACACACTTAAGCCTTGGTTTTGAAGTCCCCCTCGCCGCAATTTGATTAACCGTCGATTTTCCTTCGATGATCATAATAAAACGACAAGCAAAGTTTTACACTTTACAGCCACACCCAGTCATTGAACCGCTTAAACAACCGGAGCTTTAAGCAGGAAAATGGTCAAGGGCGGGGCAAGCCAAAAAACAAACAACCCTGCCCCGTTTATATACCCTTTACCGTTTTCCTGCGTGAGCTAATTTTGTGACCGCGGTGCTGTGACTAACCGATAACCCGCGGGCGGGAAAGGCAGTTGTGTATGAGGAACGAATACACTCCTGCACGTGCAGCGGCGAGGCTGGCGGCGTAATGGAACCCGGAGCGAAGCACGTGGTGTAATAAAGCCGCCTGCCGCAGCTGAATGGCCACTCTCTTCTATCAAAAACAAGAATATCTATTTATAATAGCGCACTGCTTCAACGCGAGATCTGCTGGCCCTGGTACTTTTTCTTTCGTTTTTTCTTTTTCTCCATCTCGCTTTCCGGGACAATGTTAGCACCTCCCGTATACATCGGTTCCAGCATCACTTCCAAAAAGCTTGCTGCTGTCTTACCTACTGCGGACAACATTACGGCGGTTGTCGTAAACAAGCCATCCGCAACTCCCTGCGCGAGTTCATTGGCCACCGACCTGTTTTCATAATTACGCGAAGCACCTTCGACTAACATACCCAGCTGCTCCCGCTGTGATAGCTCCCCGTTCTTCTGAACATTGGCGTATGCCATCGTATCTTTAAGCTGCCTATCAAATTCAAACAGGCTGTCAAAAAGAGATTCCCCGCTCTGTTTGAATGCTACCCGGTCAAACTGTCCCATCATTTTAGAATGCTCCGCATTTTTACCTCTTGAGGTGTTCATCGGGCTAAGCTTGATCTTATTGGTTATATCCTTGCGGCTGACAATAACCTGCACATGCATTTGCTCGCCCTCTTTACGTTCGCCCCGTTGTGTTAGGCCTTGTTTTACTTCCGGGTCATTATAGCTATAATAACGGTAGTTTTCCAGCTTAGCGAACCATAACAAGTCTTCGTTACTGTTCACACCATCCCGGTTAAAGTTTTTTGCATAGGCATCCATCATCCTGACCGCAAAGCCCTTCATCTGTTCTTTAGCACCCTCTTCGCCATACTGTTCTTTCAGAAACCTGATCTCTTTCTGGCTTGGGCTAATATTGACCAGGAAAAACTTAGCATCGTCTTTGCCCAGCTTGGCAACATTATTATCGATACTGCGCATGACCTGGTAAGGCTCTATCCTGATCTGCTGACCATTGAACCAGTATTCAGGTTCCTGCTTATGATCAATCCTGTTTTCTTTTTCCAGATAATTTACCAGCCCTGCGCTGCTGCCTTTGTTTGCCGCTTCTTTGCTGTCCGTTATATTGATAAACATAATGCCCCCCAACCCCCTAAAGGGGGAATTAAAATACATGATTAAAGTAAACTGACTTGTGATCTGGTAACGGCGATCAGCTCATCTTTTTCCCGGCCCGATGTCATCATCCCGAAAGCCTCCCTTGATTTGATATAGCCGTCAAGGATGAACAGGAACTGTTTTTTCAGCTGATCTTTACTTTTTTGGTTTTTCGAGATGTTATCCATCAGCGCATCTATTCCTGTTAACTTTTGCGCCAACACATGCTGATTATTCAGCAAATCCGTATTCGCTTTGAGGATTTGTGTATTAAAGCGTTCGATGATCTTGGCCTGTGATACAGATACCCTGTCCATTTCTGTTTTGATCGGAATGAGCAACATATTCTCCTGGCTTTTGATAAAACCGATATACTGCTGATGGTTCTTCATCAGCGCATTTTTTAATAATTCATCATTCAGATCCAGGGGATCTTTCTTGCTTTTATAAAAGTAATCGACCATCTGGATAAACACCTGCCGCTTTGTCCTGCCCAGTTTAAGGGCGATCTTTTCAAACTTCTGATCTACTGTTACCGGAAATCTCACAGATCTTACATTGATATCTTCCATACTCATCTTTTCATACTGATGGCATAGCTGTTTATACGGTTATGCCTTTATTCCTATATACAGGATACCGCCGAGTATCCTGTTTTCTTTTATTCCATAGGCGGAAACGCTCTAAAGTATCCCCGGAGGATACATAAAACCCCCGTAGCGAAGCGGAGGGCAAGCAAAGTAGGGCTCTGCCCAACTTCCGCTTGCTCACTTCGCTTTCGCGAAGCGACCGCTGCTTTTCTTCCTGATTTATGAAGCAAATCATTACCGGTGCAGCCTTTGGCTGCACCGGATTTATATATCCGGATATCGGTCTATCCATATATCGGAATAACCAGTTATTCCGATATGCAGTTATTTGTATAGCCCGGTATACAGATATACCGATACAAAGTATCGGGCTACACTTCCAAATCGGTGGGCCAGTGAATCTGGCTGCCGAGTTTGGGGTGATAAGAGGGTTCATAATGGATATAACCATATTCGTCGAGTTCTTTGATACACTTGTGATACGTTGCAATAGATGCGACCTTGGAAAACGCCATGAGCGTTTTCCGGGTCACACTGAACGGACTGGAAAAACCATTCCGCTGCCAGCAAACAAATAAACCCGTAAATAAACTGAGGTGGGTTGGCAGTAAGCGGTCGTCTTTTTCCATGCGCCTGACCAGGCTTGCATAGCCTGCCAGTTCTTTAACAATTTCCTTTTGCAACTTCATTTGCCTTCACCCTCCAGGATCTTGTTGATGTCTTCCAGTTTATAGTACATGATGCTGCCTACTTTGGTAAAACGCAGCGTTCCATTAATTCGTAGGTTTTGAAGTGTGCCGGGCGAGATGCCCAATAGCTTCCGCACTTCGACGCTCTTCAGCCATTTCTTAGATTGCCCCTGTCCCGGCTGCATCAGTTGTTTGATCTCTTTCAATAACTCCCCTTTAAACTCCCTTAAATCCTCCTTAGTGATCAATTCAATTGCTGTCATAGTTGATATTTTTTTCGTAAATAATTCTCACCCAAATTTGGGTGAGCCCTATTTTATTAATTGGGGACTTTAATAGGGTGACCCCAAATGTTTGTTTATTAAATCTCCTTTAGTTTCGCACGGTGATGCCCTCCTTTCTTATTAAACCTGTTCAGCGGAACAATAAAATGCCAGCCACCGAATACAATGATTCAAAAGTGAGGGCTAAAACAGCAAAATGAATGACCATTGGAGGCGTTTGGTCATGAATAAAAAGATAAAAGCCTATTTCTTAGGCTTTTGAATGATTTTGAAGAGTTTGTCTTTTTCAGAGATGATCGTGTATTTCGGCGGTGGGTTATCCTTATCGGCCGGGAAATAATTCTGGGCGGTGCCTATAGCAATAGGTTTATCTCCGTTTAAAAAATTCTTGGCGATGAGTTTATACCAAGGGCTTGCCGTTTGGCTGTTTACTAATTTATTATCGTTCGGCAACTTCAAATCCCTTATTTGATCAATCAGGTCAATGAACACCGGTAGACCATCCTTGCTGATGACGATCTTTTCACCGGCTTCATATTTAACGTAATCTTTTATCTGGTTCTCCAGTTCTTTGATTTTTGCTTCCAACTGGTCAATCTGTTTATTTTTATCAGCGATTACTGATTCCAAGGGTTGTGTTTTATGCCACTGATCAATGCTTTCCAAGTATGCCAGAAACGCTTCCAGTTTGGCGGTAAATTTCAATCCCTGGGCGGTCGGCTTAAGCCCTTTGTAGAATTTAATCCTGGTATTTACAATATCATATACATGATCGAAAAAAGCTTCTTCCTGTCCTGCATTTCCCTCAAGGTAATGATTTAACTGGTGATTGTAAAACGTAGCGTACTCATCTTTTTTGATTTTATAAATCTTATTGACAAAGAAATTTAAACCGAAAACTCTGTCTGTAAATATCGGCCAGCCGATATCATACCTGTGAGGATTTAACTCAAAGCGGCCGCGAAATTTGAAATAAGTGTCTGAAGGCATAACAATGAAATTTCTTGATAAACGACTTATCATAGCTTTAGTTTATCTGCCAGAAAAAGATTCAGGCGTTCCCTTCATAAATAAGTGGTTCGAGCACGGTACAAAAAAGGCGTTCCGTATCTCACCCCGGAACGCCATCAACTAAATCCAGATCAACCTACGTTTTATTGATCTTTTGTTTCCCATCTTTCTCAAGGATGGAAGGTCTTAAATCTGCCAAACTTGCTGTTGGCTGATTTTTTAATCTCCTCTGCGGATGTTGGTACTAAACGCTCTTTCTAACCACAAATCCCTCCACAACTAACAGGTCAATTCCCGTATTCAAAAAACACAATACCGCATCCATAGGTGAGCAAACTATCGGCTCATCCATACGATTAAAGGAGGTATTGATAACCATGGGGCAGGTTGTGAGTTGGTAAAACGCGTTGATAAGATTGTAGAAGTCGGGATGCTGCCCGCGGTTAACGGTTTGCAACCGGGCCGAGTAGTCGAGGTGGGTTACAGCAGGTATCACCGAACGCTCGTGGTTTATACGGGCAAAGGCGTTGGTTTCTTCGGTATTTAGTTCAGTATTGATGCGCTTCTCGTCCCGAACCTGCCCCACCAACAGCATGTACGGACTGGCGGTTCCCAAATCGAAATACTCATCGGCATGTTCCTCCATCACCGCAGGTGCAAATGGTCTGAACGATTCCCTAAACTTTATCTTCCTATTCAACACCGACTGCATATCACTATTGCGCGGGTCGGCAATAATGCTGCGGGCACCCAACGCCCGCGGCCCAAACTCCATCCTAACTTTAAAGTAGCCTATTACTTTCCCGGCGGCGATATCGGCAGCAATGGTTGGGTAAAGTGCATCATCTGCCAGTTGCTTGTATTGCAGGTTATGGGCGGTTAAGGCTTGCTTTATCTCCGCTTCACCAAATGCCGGGCCAAGCAGGGCATTTTGCATAGCATCATGGTTGGGAATAATTATCCGCTTTTGCTTTAAATGCTCATAATACACCGCCAATGCCGCACCCAAAGCGCCGCCTGCATCGCCAGCAGCGGGCTGTATCCATATATTTTTAAAGCCCGATTGCTTCAGTATCTTGCCATTAACCACGCAATTAAGCGCAACGCCACCGGCAAGGCACAGGTTATCTTCTCCATATTTTTGATGCAGACCGGTAGCCAGTTTCAGCATTACATATTCCGTAGCCTTTTGTATCGATGCCGCAATATCCATGTGGAAGGGGGTAAGCTCGCTCCCCGCCGCACGAACCGGATTTTTGAACAGGCGGTTGAACTTGCTGCCCGTCATGGTCAATCCCGTGGAATAGCTAAAGTATCTCATATTCAGGCGGAAGGAGCCATCGGGTTTTACATCTATCAGTTCCTGTAATACCAGGTCGGTATAAATAGGCTTACCATAGGGCGCCAGGCCCATCACCTTGTACTCGTCGCAATTCACCTTAAACCCCAAATAATACGTAAATGCAGAATATAACAAGCCAATTGAATGTGGAAAATTGATATGACTGATGGCCTCAATGCGATTCCCATCACCCTTGCTAACCGACGTCGTGGCCCATTCGCCCACCCCATCAACCGTTAAAATAACGGCCTTATCAAACGGTGAGGCATAAAACGCCGATGCCGCGTGCGACTGGTGGTGCTCGGTAAAAAGCAGGTTGTTATCCTGGTATTTCCAACTTGGGTCGATAAGCTGTAGGCCCTTTATCAGCATGCGTTTAAAGTATAGCTTCTCCTTCAGCCACAAAGGCATCGCCTTTAAAAACGACCTGATGCCCATTGGCGCAAATGCCAAATGCGTTTCAAGCAAGCGCTCGAATTTCAAAAAAGGCTTTTCGTAATAAACAATATACTGAACATCTTTTAGGGTCATATTGGCATATTCCAAACAATATTTTATACTATTTTGAGGGAAAGCCGCGTCATTCTTCACACGAGTGAACCGCTCTTCCTGCACCGCCGCCAGTATAACGCCGTCTTTAATAAGGCAGGCGGCACTGTCGTGGTAGTAAGCCGATATCCCCAAAATATACATCGGCAAGGGTTAAAATAATGAGTAAATAAACGGTGCCAACGCCGAGCTCTGGGCTATAGCCAAAAAGGTAGCCAGCAGCAGCAGTACAATACACAAGGGCCAAAGCCAGTACCGCTTGCGCTGCTTCAAAAACTTGAAAAATTCTACCAGTACTTCCATATCATTTTAAAATTGGTTTTCCATTCCGCCAGCTTTTTCAACCGTAGTTTCCCAATAGGTATCGTGCTTATTGCGTTTCAGTTTTAATATATCCTTACCAAATAAACGCATGATAAGGCTTAACGGGGTTAGTATCACGAAGTAAAAAATTGTTAGCAAAACATAGGTGTTGATAATGCCCAGCACATGCCCTATTTTATCCCATACTAAACGCAGCGGGTTGAGCCATAGTGGAATTATGAATGCAAACAATATCAGTAGTATCCCAATTCCGGGCAGCACCCAACCGTATTTATGCTTTACCAATACGCGTAATACGGCCAATACCAACAAAGCTATGCCTACTGTGTATCCAAATTTCCGGTTTTGCTTTATGGCTTCGTTTGTTGTCATTTACTTATTGCGCTTTAACGGGGGTTTTCACTAATACCCAATAATCTATAATTAGTTGCCATCCGGTCGGCGGCTTGCTTGTTATCCGGCTGGGCTTTAAGGGTTCGCTCATCGCTCAAAATTTGCCCCAGTATATTTTCAACCGGAGCCTGTTGTGCCTGCGGCAGATTCGGTACAAAAGCCAGCGCCTTTTGGGGTTCACCGGCTTTAATATACAGTTTAATAATACTTTGGGGTATCTGGTCGCCGGGACTTAGGTTATATAGCTTTTTATAGTAAAATATTGCCTTATCGTAATTATTTAATATCGCGTTCAAATTAGCCGCGTAGCCGCAGAACTGCTCGTTCTGGGGGTATTCCAACGATGAAGCCTCAAGAACCCTTAATGCACCTTGCTTGTTGTCAGTTTGCTTGTCGTGCTCAAATATCATGTTCATCGCGTCGCGCCATTGCATTTGGCCCATTGCTACCTTTTCGGCCAGTGTATCTTCCAGATCCAGGGTGCCTGTTGCAGCGGGCATAGGTTGATTGAACGGCCAGCCGGTTTTTAATGATGCTATCTGGTACTGCCCGTTCAACGAGTCGAGGCGGGTTACAGGCATATCCTTCCGCAGTTCATCAAAGGTCATTACCTTTTGCGGCGTAGCTGTTATCAGGTGTTGTTGCTGAAAGGCCTGGTAAAATGCCTCCGACATAATCGCATACCCGTACAGGTTGGGGTGTACATGCTCCAAAATAGTTTCTCTGCCGATAATGCCATGCGGCGAATATTGCTCGAACAGCTTTTTTGTATCAACCAAATGGACTTCTGGATATTCAGTGGCTATTTTTTTAATAATGGTATTTATAGCCTCCGGCGCGCGGAAACGTAGCTCATCCAGTTCTTTCGCCTTATCAAAATCCTGCTTGGCAAGGACAAAGTTGCCCTGTGCGTAAGCCTGCTGCCCCGCTTTATAAATATAAGTTGCCGAACCCTGCCCGCTACCATTGCTTATAAAAGGCGGCAGATCTTTTTCATTGCTTACTACCGTGCTTAAAAATACAGGTATCTTTTCATCATTAAACAGGCTGCACAGTCCAGTCATATTTTTATCAAACTGGTCAATACCAGCCTGGTAATCTTTCGATCCATAGGCTATCTCCTGCCGGGCTGCCATGCGTTTCATCAGGGTTTCGCGGTCGTCTACCTTTTTGCCCGAAAACACGCCCGCCACCTTTTTCATGGTATTATTCAGCAACTGCACCAGTTTTAACCCGCGCAGCTTAAGCAGGGTTTCAACCAAAAAGCGGTTGCTCCCGACATAACTGGTCGAGCCTATGCCCAAAGCACCATAATATTCGTTATGGCCGGTATATATCATTATGGCATCGGGCTGGTATTTGGCAAGCTGACTGCCAAAATCAAGCACGGTGTACGAGTTTACAGCCGTTAAACTCAGGTTGATGATCTCAAAATTCTTATCAGGGTACATCTGCATCAGCCGGTATTGCAGCCAGCGATGGAACGAGCCGTTATGGAAATAAGGATACCCGATAGTAGTTGATTCGCCCAAAACAAATATCCTGAAGGTATTTGGTGCTTTATCAACAGTAAAAAGCTCGTTATTGCCTTTAGTAGCATTTAAAGTATCCGAAAAAAACTTGTCCGATGCGTAATAATTCATCTGCATAAAGCGGTCGTCTTTCGCGTATTTAACAAACAGGTTGGTATTGTGGCCGTAGTTCCCAAGGCGTAGCGCAAACTCTAATATTACCAAAAGCGCAAACGGGAACAAAATAGCCAGCGCCTTAAATAGCAGTAGTTTTTTACCTTTTGGCGATTTACCTGTATTCTGCCAAAATCCATTGTTGGCAGATGTTTGAATTTGCTCGCTTACCATTGCTTCGGGTATTGGTATTGTTGCTTTTGTGTTCTACCCATAATAAAATATTTGCTAATAGATAGAATTGAGGTCGCTTTTTTCATTTGTTCAATTTCTATAGTAGTTAAATAATGTTTGATATTAGTATGTATAAGTAGCAACAAATCCGTTAGTTAATATACTTTTTTTTGAATTGAGTTTTATATTGAATATTTGAGAGCTTCCACTGCAATTGAGTTGGTATCGCCCTTATGCAAAAACATATAACCCTCGGGTATAAGTCAGTTTCCTAAATTAGTGCCACGCATTAAAAATGGTTTGTCATCGGCCCCCACAACTTCTATACCGCATGCCGCTGTGAAGCCCAGCTGGGTCTTAACTGCAATCGGTGTAATGATGAATCCTACAGCTATTAATGCATACGGGTATTTTTTGATGTTGATATTCATGGTGTAAATAGGTTAAATATTACAAATTGTCCTTGTTTTATTTTGATGTTAACTTGTTAGCCGCTTTTAAATAGTTAATTACTTTTTGGGAAGCATCGGCGTATACGGCTATGTGATGGGTACGTACCAGGTAGGGTACTTCCCTTCCTTTTCCGGCGGTTTCAACAGTAATTACATTCGACGACCGTGCGGGCATGTGGCAATCAATACAATTGTTTTTTATTGCCGCGCCTAATGATGATTCCATTGGGCAAAAGTTATGGTTGACGGTATTGTGGCAGGTCATACATTTTTGTGAGTATAAAGCCAGGTTGCCTCTATCGTTCTTATGCACATTATGGCAGCTGGCGCAATCCATTTTGCTGTATATAAAGCATTTGCTGCTGGCGAGCAACTGAGCCTGGTTACCATGCACATCCAGTTTTGTTGAATCGATGGCTTCGGGAAACAGTGGCATTTCCTTAAAGTGAGCAAGCGTATCGCCCGGCTTAAAAGCGAAAACAGACCTTAAAATGCGGCTTTTATTGCCTGAGTGACAGACTGCACACATATCTACCCGTTGCGCCCTCGATAGTGAGAGATAAGTTGCCACATACTTCGGATTCTTTTCATTAGGGTAGTCTGTTTGGTAATTAACATGGTTAGCTAATGGGCCGTGGCAGCGTTCGCAATCAATACCTAATATGACCGAGCTTTTATCAAAGCTTTCGGTTTGTCTAAGGCTTTGATTCTGCATCGGCAGATCTTTAATGTACGAAGCATGACATTCAAAACAGCGCCTGCCTATCACCCTGCCATAATCAACATAGGTTGAATCAAAACCGGGGCTGTTTGTCCATCCTAAAGCTTTGAAGTATGATAATGGCAACTGAAATGTTTGGTTCCCTTTCCATGATAAATAGCTTTCGGCTTTTACACTACCGAAGGTAATATCAAAGCGTTGGGCAGCGATCTCTTTTCCTTTAACATACGCAACCTGGTATAACCCGTCCTTGCGTTTTTCCATCACAACTTTTTCGTCTTTACTAAAATGATATTCGTTTTTACCATGATCAAAACTGCCGCCTATGCTATGAATATCGGCAAGTCGCGTGGTCGAAAAATGGGCGGTTTGCAGGTAATTGTCATAAACATCCCTATGGCATTTTATACAGGTTGATGAACCGGCAAAAATATCTCCGCGGGGGTCAGGCTTATCTTTGTTGATGGTAAGGCATTGCGAAAAAATGGCCACCAACGGGATGATAAATACCAGTGTTAAAAATAATTTTCTACTATTCTTCATCCAAGTTTTACAAATATCAATTTATGATCGGTTATATAGCTGCATTGGTATCTAAGCTATTATTAAACAATAAGCGTTGTAATAGAATGTGGCAAACTGATTGTATTGGCAGCCATACTTCTTAAGAATGGAGGTCTTAAATCTACCAAACTCGCTGTTGGTATGTTCCTGAATCTCCTTGCCTGCCATTACGGCAGACACCGTAGCCCATCCGCTAACAATTAATGTTCTTCAAAAAATGTGGCAACGTACCATTATATTATTTGCTGTTTACTTTACTAAATATGTTTTCTTATCCACACCTATTCCAATCAGTTTCAATGACTTCCATTGAGCAGGCAATTTCGATTTTACTTGGATAATACCGTTGGAAGTAATCTCAAGCCCTCCAAATCCATTGAGCATCGCCTGTATCAGTCCACCGGCTCCCGTGGCAAAATATGGATTGGTTCCTCCAGCTGATTCAGCAAGCACGCCAAATGGCGGCAGCTCATTCGGTTTGTATCCGTTCTTAAATACTTGGAATGCTTTTTCTCCATCGCCAAGCCTCGAATATAAAATTGAAAAGATGGCATGCGTCATCGCAGGTCCATTACCCACCCTGGTTTCATAATACTCAAGGTCTTTTTTGATAGCTTCAGGGTCGGTCACTTCGTGGAGTGGATAAGCCAGCAGGTTGACATCAACCTGTTTGATATTTTGGCCATTATAGCTATCATACTCTCTGGTTACTCCATTTTCGAATTTCGGGATAGGAATATTGTTAGCGACGGCCATCCAGTCCGGATCTGGGGTAACACCAATTATTTTTGCAGCTTCGGTGGCGTATTTTAAATTTGCCTTGGCGGCGGCATTGGTAAACGCGTTGTTGTTTATATTTTCCGCCCACTCATCGGCAGCGACCACATTCTTGATTTCATAATTTCCCGGCCTGTTTCTTTCAACACGGCTTGCCCAAAAATCCGCTGTTGCCGATAGTATGGGCCAACCTTTTTCTTTCAGCCAGTTTTTGTCCTTTGTTACACAATAATAATTCCAGGCAGCTATGGCAACATCTGCCGTTATATGGTGTTCGAACGGGCCGGTGAGCGCCCATACCGGTGTTTCTTCAACACCGCTTGCTGCACTTTCCCAGGGATACATAGCACCTTTATAGCCTTTGTCGAACGCGTTTCGCTTAGCGGCTTCCAGTCTTTGATACCTGTATTCCAGAAGTGATTTACCCAATTCAGGATGCAGCAACAGTAATCCGGGGTACATCCATAATTCGGTGTCCCAGAACACATGGCCATTATACCCGAGACCACTTAGCCCCATAGGAGATGGAGAAGAGGAGGAACCTTCACGTGTAAAAGCATACAAATGATATAACATAGCGTGAACATCCTGCTGAGATTGCGGATCGCCTTCAATCTGGATATCGCTTTTCCATAATTCATCCCATGCCTGGTTATGGAGTTTCAACAAGCGCTCTCTTCCTTCCAGTTTTGCAAAGATGGTCAGACGCTCGGCTTCGTTCAAGGGGTCGTCGTGCTGCGCTGATGTAAGTGTGGAGCCTACCAGTGCGAATGTATATGTTTCCCCGGCTTTTATTCTTTTTGAAAACTTCAGTATGTTCTCGTTACTGTCAAATTCTTCATTAACCAGCCTGGGCCCTTCACCATTTGGTTCAGGTAATAAAAAAGTGTTGGAGGCAACCATAGTCAGTTTTCCGGTAGGGCTTTTACCTGTAGAGGTAAGTAAGCTGATCATAGCGTGCGGAAGGTCGTCGATTTGATGGAAATAATTCTGAACATCCTTCATAGCATCCGGTGATGACAATATATTTGCCACATCAATGGTAATATCTTTTTTTGCGGTAACGGAAACGTCCATCATGACCGTATAGGGTAATTGTCTTAGGGCATAATACGTATAAGTAACCGTTGCCTTGTCGGTATCATTGAACGTGGTAGTGAAGGAACCGTTACGCATGTTGAGCTGTTGCGTCATTCCTGAAACATTTAATGCCCGGTCAATTTGAAAACGCATATTTAACAGGTTAAAGTCTTTCAGGAAATTACTGACCCGGCCTCTGCCGTACAAGTCGTATGCGCCGGCCAGTACCACATCCTGAATTTTAAAGGGCGTATTTGAAGTCACTATGCCTACTGCGCCATTGGCAACGGTTTCCCCATAATAACGACCATTAACGTTATCAGCCTTAAGTATCCAAGGGTCTTGTGCCTGTGCCGTTAGAGAAATGATTATGAAAAAAAATATAAAAAATCCGGACGTAATAATTCTATAAATCATAACAAAATTTTAAAGCGCGTATTTTTTAAAGCCTCATTAAGCTGCGTGATTGATAGTTCTTCATAAAAGCTACCGGTATTACCCGGTAGCTTTATTTACAAATCGTCTATTAATCATTACTTAGCATATCCAGGGTTCTGAACAAGCTTGGTATTGGCAAGATCAGTAAGCGGGATAGGCAAAAGTTCATTTTTATTTGCTGTAAAACCTTTAAATGCAAGTGTCGACGCTGCATCGCCCCACCTTACAAGGTCAAACCAACGGTGGCCTTCGGTCGCAAGTTCCAAACGGCGCTCGGCTTTAATGTTAGCCATTGTTGCTGCTACTGGTGCTCGGCCAACACGGGCACGCACTGCATTTATTAAAGCAGCGGCCCTTGCAGCATCACCGCCGCCTTGTAATAAAGCCTCAGCTTCCATCAGGTAAGTATCGGCCAAACGTATTTCAATATAGTTGTTTGGAAAGTTTAGCGTAGAAGTACCTTGTGTTGGAATGTATTTGGTTAACGGAGCATATTTTAAAGTGAAATAACCTGTGTTCTGGTAGCTTGGTGAGTAGGTTGCGCTTCGTGCTGCGGCAAGGCTATCCATATTCAGTATGGTGTAACCATATCTTGGATCTTTAACACCACTGCCGTCGTAAGGAGCAGTGAATGCGCTTACCAATTGTTTGGTAACGGGATTAAAGCCCCAGCCACCAGCATACACTGCGTCGGCATAATCCCTCGGGCCGATCATTTGTGTGTAAATGTCGCCTTTGAATGTATTCCAGTTATTCCAGGTATAAGCCTGGTTTGGTGAAAAATTCCATTCAAAGATAGATTCACTGTTGAACTTATTATCCGGGTTGAATATCTGGCCAAAATTTGCCTGTAAATGATAGCCATAAATAGGGGTTGTGCTACCTGGTGCACCATTTACTTTTGCCAGTTCAGTTGCTGCCTGGGTGTATTTTTTATCGTACAAATAAACTTTACCAAGCAATGCAATTGCAGCGCCTTGTGTAACACGGCCCAGTTCACTGCCACTAACAGTTGCAGGCAGGTTAGGGATAGCAGCCTGCAAGTCAGCCTCAATGGAAGCGTAAACAGCGTCAGGAGCCGCTTGAGTTAGGGTGTAAATATCAGTAGCAGCCACCGGTTTGGTTATCAACGGAATATTTTTGAATAACCTTAGCAGATCGAAATTGTAGTGCGCACGCAGAAATGTAGCTTCGGCAATGTACCTGTTTTTAGTAGCGTCGCTCAACCCTGCAATAGAAGTAGTTTGCAGTACGTTAAGAATAGTGTTGGCCCTGCTCACACCTAAGAAATTGATTGGCCAGAAACCCTGCTGTGGCCCTGAACCCGAGGTAAGCTGGTAATTATTGAACAACTGCCAGTCTGGAACGTCGCCTGAACCACCACCGCCAGCGTAGCAATCATCCGAAGCCGAGTTTAATGGTCCGCGCGGATCGGTATAGGTGCCATCCAAACCACCTGTTTCAGTAACCAGCGGGTCATAAGCCGCTGTCAGGCCAGCAAACGCCTCGTCGGGCGTAGAGTAATAGTTCGCCTGAAGAAACTCCCCCTTGGGAGTTGTTTCCAGGAAAGATTTTTTGCAGGACGCTAATGTAAATAACCCCAGCAAAAAAATAGCCATATATTTAAGATCAATTTTTTTCATGATATAATATTTTTAATGGTTCAATAATTATAATGATACATCTAAACCAATGCGAATAATTTTAGCTTTAGGGTACACGCCCTGGTCAACACCACCAGATATTTCAGGATCGTAACCGTTATATTTTGTTATAGTGAACAGGTTATCACCGCCTACGTAAACATGTATACGGCTAACATCCCATTTGCTGGTAAGAGATTTTGGTAATGTATAACCAAGCTGTAATGTTTTTATGCGCAGATAAGCACCGCTTTGCAGGTCGAAACTTGACGGAGTATGGAAGTTGCCGTTCGGATCGGCATCTGTCAGCCTTGGATAGCTTGTATTGGTATTGCTTGGTGTCCAGGCATTTAGCGCAGCTATCGGGTAGTTAGCGGGTGTTACATCCAGACGGCGATATTGTTGAAATATTTTGTTGCCCCAAACACCCTGGCCAAATACGTTAAGGTCAAACTGTTTGTAATTTACCGCAAAATTAAAGCCATAATACCAGGTTGGAATCGGGCTGCCCAGGTTTTGACGATCGCTTGGGCCAATCGGGCCTACGCCTGTGGTGTTAGCATAGATCAGGTCACCAGGTTTAGCATTAGGCTGGAACAGGTTGCCGCTGGCATCTTTATACGCGTTTACCTGAGCCTGTGACTGGAATATGCCCGTTACTTTGTAACCGTAGAAATAGTTGATCGGCTCGCCAACTGAAATACGCTGGATGTTGGATGGGTTAGCTGCTTGCCAGTAGCCTGTATTGATAAATGGAAGCACGTTCAGGTTTGTAACTGTGTTTTTATTGTAGGAGATGTTTCCGTTTAATTTTACAGTAAGGTCACCAAAATTATGGTTGTAGCCTAACTGCAATTCAACGCCTTTGTTAGTTATGCCGCCGGCATTTGAATATGGGGCGCTGTTAACACCTACGTATGCCGGAAGTGGTACCTGCATCAACAAATGATCGCTAACTTTTTTATAAAAATCAAGTGTTGCTGTAAGATCATGAAACATAGTAACGTCAATTGCTAAATCAGTTGATTTGTCCCGCTCCCACTGCAAATTCGGATTAGCCAATGTTTGCGGGCCGTAACCGGTAACTAATGTCTGGCTGCCTGCAGGGCCAAAAATATAGCTGCCGATACCGCTTACTACTGGGGAGTATTGGAAAGGGGCTAATGCCAGCTCATTACCTAACACACCATAAGAAGCACGAACTTTCAAATAATCAATAAAGGTATTTTTAGGGAACCAGTCTTCTTTTGTGGCAACCCACCCTGCCGACACAGAAGGGAAAGTACCATAGACGTTATCGGGGCCGAATTTTGAAGAACCATCACGGCGAATACTACCCTGGATCAGGTATTTCTGATCATAATCATAAGTAACACGACCGAAATATGAAGAATGCGTAATTGGTTGGCTATCGCCGCCAGAACCAAATCGTTGTGACTGGGGCAAGTTAAAATTGAATGAAGCCTGTTGATAAGTAGAAATAGGCTCACCATAGTTGGTAGCGCCCACCTGGGTACCGCTTTCCTGTTCAGCGCTTGTACCAACCAAAACGGTAAAGTTATGTTTACCTACTAAACGGGTATAGGTTGCTGTATTGTCCCAGTTCCATTCGAGGTTCTGGTTCGATGTGCGCGACTGGATGGTTTGTGCCAGGTTGCTGTTGGTCGAGTTTAAATAATAAAGCGGTGTGAACGCCTCTATGCCATAAAACGATTGCTTGGCAGCAATTTCTGTTTTAATTGACAAACCTTTTATCGGGTCAATTTCGAAATATGCATCGCCGAATAAGTTATGCGACCAGCCGTAATCACCTTTCACTGTTTGAACATCTGCCAATGGGTTAAGCTGGGCCACATAGTTTGATATACCGTAAGGCAGGCCTTGTGCATTTCTTACAAGGTAGGCAGCGTTGTTGTTATATAGTGCAGCGTTAGGCTGTGAATTTATATCAGTAACAACTGCCGGGGTGATCGGGTCGAGGTTGATCGCCTCGATCAGCGGGCCGCCGCCCCAGTAGTTTGTATTAAAGAATGTTGTGGTCCTTGTATAGTTGTAGTTAAAGTTTTCACCAAACTTAATATACTTTTTAGGTTGGAAACTGGTGTTTACCCTGAAGTTCGCCCTTTTGTAATCAGAATAGTCTGGCATAACTATACCTTTCTGGTCAAGATAAGCTACTGAGGTAAAATAACTTGATTTATCGGTACCGCCGCTTACTGACAAGTTTTGACTCATGATAGGTGCTGTGCCGAATATTTCATTCTCCCAGTTTGTACCTGTACCATATTGCGAGGGGTTTGCAAATGGTGCAGTACCGCCATCATTAGTAACAGCTTGGTTTCTTAGTTGGGCATACTGGGTAGCATTAGCTAATTTGAGCTTATTAGCAACTGTTTGCGAACCGTAATAAAAATTATAGTTAAGCTTTGGTTCACCTGCTTTACCTTTTTTTGTGGTGATCAATATAACGCCATTTGCTGAGCGCGAACCGTAAATACCCGCCGAAGCATCTTTCAGGACCTGGATCGATTCAATATCATTGGGATTAATAGAGTCATAACCACCATTATCCCATATCTGTCCGTCAACTACGTATAAAGGATTGCTATTGGTTAATGAGTTAACACCTCTTATGACAATGCTTGGAGCAGAACCAGGGGCACCTGAACTTTGCGTAACCACAACGCCCGCTGCACGGCCTCCCAGCGCATCGTCAACGCGGGTGACCTGTTGGCCTTTCAGATCATCTGAGCTAACACTCGAAATGGCGCCGGTTAGAGTAGCTTTCTTTTGCGTGCCGTATCCTATAACAACGACCTCATTTAATCCGCTGTTGAGCGCGGTCATCCTGATTTCAATATTTGTTTGAGAGCCAATTTTAATCTCCTGGATTTGAAAGCCTATGAAAGACACGACCAATACGTCTCCGGGTTGGGTATCAATCGAAAATTCTCCGTTGTTATTGGTAATGACACCTTTCGACGTACCTTTTATAGTAACGGATGCACCGGGCAATGGCGCACCCTTGTCGTCGGTTACAATTCCTTTAATTTTCTGGGGTGTGGCTGCCTGTTTTTCAATTTGCGGTTGGTCTGTCTCTTTTAAAACAATGGTTTTTTTGAGTATTTTATAACTAACCGGAATGCCATTAAAACATTGGTCAAGAACATTAGCAATTGTTTGCTTTTCTACGTTGATATTTAAAGTTTTCGCTTTAAGAACATCAAAATTATCGTAGTATACAAAATGATATCCTGTCTGGGTTTCTATTAATGATAAAACTTTGTCTACAGACACATTCTTTTCATGAAGAGTAATTAGCTGACCAAAGCTTTTTGCACTTACTTGTGCAAATGCTATAATCAATATGACAATCGTTAGCTTCATAATTTGAAAAATTTTGGACATAGTGCGCCATGACGCTTCCGCGCACTTTAAATTAATTTTCATAATTTTGGTTACTTTGGGTTAAACGTTAGATTTAAATTGGTTTACTTCTGATGGTTGGATACCCAGATATTAGCCGGGAAAGTGTTAGAGCACTTCCCGGTTTTTATTTATACAGGCCAACCGTGTAATAAGGATATTACACTAATAGTCCATACATAATCATTAAGGGTATCAGTTTTTAGGTGGTTCTTCGTAGTTCTTTCTCCATAATTAGTTTTTAAGTGAATAATTGGTTGTTTATTAAATTCAGTACTATATCAGATATTCAACAGATTGGCCTTCCCATAAGCCAGTCTTTATCTAATTAGCGATAATGATATTTTTTCCCTCGACCCGATATTTAATGCCTCCAAATTGCAATATTCCCAGCAACTCTGATATATCCGCTGCGCGTGACATCCTTCCGCTAAGCTTTCTTTTAGGAACGTTTCCTTCGTATTTAATATTTATATCATACCAGCGTGAAGCCTTCGTCATAACCTGCTCGATGCTCTCCTTTTTAAAGACAAACAATCCATTCTTCCATGCGACCTCCGCTTCAGTATCTACGTCTTTAATTATTGACAGCCGATCATTTTCTGTTAATACAGCTTGTTCTCCAGGTTTTAGTATGCCAGTTGCAGTTTTGCCCTTTATTCTCACTGAACCTTCCAATAGCGTTGTTTTAGTTTCCTGATCATCGTCATACGCCGATATATTAAAGTGCGTACCTAATACCTGCACTTCAGATTTGGATGTTTTCACAATAAATGGCATAGCCGGATTATGACTTACTTCAAAATAACCTTGTCCAGTGAGTTGAACCTTACGCTGTTTGCCAGTAAAACTCGTTGGAAATGTGATTGAAGAGGCCGCGTCCAGCCACACCTTGGTGCCGTCTGCCAAAATCAATGGATAGGGAGACTGTTCGCCTTTTGTTGTGGTTAATGTGTTATAACTAACCGTCTCTTCTTTATCAGAGCTATTGTAGGTAATATCATTGTCGCTGGCCTGAATAACCGTCCCGCCCTGTACTGCTAATTGCCCTTTCAAACCTTTAGCTAAAACGATCCTTTGGCCATTTGCCAGGGTTAGCGTTGCCCGATTTTGTCCTGGAGCAATAACTTGTAGAGGATTTTGCACTAATTGTACCGATGTATGCTTTTTGTGCAACGCAAAATACCCGCCAAATCCTAATAATACTACGACGGAAGCTGCAGCAGCAATGCGTGGCCATAAAGATAGTTTGCGTTCCATCCGGATATGTGGCAATAAGGCTGCATATATTTCTTCCTCCTTCTGTTCCAGGTCAGGTAAGGCAGGATCAATCTGGGTTGCCTCTTTACGCAGTTCTGCTTCGATCAGCATACGCAAATCGGTTTCATTGGCGGCATTCTTAAATTGAGCCAATAAAGCTTCGATTTCTGCTATCGTGCATTCGTTTCGAATAAAGCGTTCCCATAAATCCTGTTGACTTCCGTCCATAATTCAAGCGTTTATAGTGGGAATACGTCAATTGAAAAAAAACCAATGAATCAAAAAGTGAATAATTTTTAACTATATCATAAAAATCTGATAATCAAAGGTAAAAATTCATAAAAACAAAATATTTATATTATGCTGAAACCGTTAGTAGTTGAGAAATAACCGATTATTGTTACATTAGCAGATTCTTTAGACTATTGGCAGCGTGAAATTATTTGAGGATACGGAACTACAGTACTTGTTGGCACGACTCCACAACAATGATGAACGCGCCTTTAACAAACTATACGGTACCTGCTTCCGCCCAATCTATCGACGCATCTTTTCCCTGGTTAAAGACGAAGCCATAGCCGATGAACTCGTTCAAGACCTGTTTCTTAAATTATGGCAAAAAAGGGAAGATATCGATCCCCAGCAATCTTTTGAAGCCTATCTGTTTACTATTGCACAGCATCTGGTTTACGATCATTTCCGCCGGATCGCCAAAGACAAGCGATTGACTGCCAGACTATTACTGAACGCCACAGATTATTACCTGCATTCAGACGTCCTGCTGGAAACCAAAGAAAGCCGCGAACTTCTGCAAAAAGCCATTGAGCAGTTATCGCCACAGCGTCGCGAGGTTTTCACCCGCTGCAAGATCGAAGGCAAAACCTACGAAGAAACCAGTTTGGAATTGGGTATCTCCGTACCAACCGTCAACAGCCACATGACCCAATCGATGAAGCTCGTGCGAGAATACCTACTTAAAAACCAAGACATAGTTCTTGTCTTCTTATTGTTCTGCTATTCCGAGTCCAGCATAATCTCCGACTCTGGCAACTTATTGCATTTACTACACTGATTAACTGGTAGAAGCATCAGTCGTCGTTGAAACCTTATTTTCATATTTCAAAATTGGTTCAACAGCCTCTAAAAACTCAAATAAGTGTTCTAAGAATTTCCCCTTTGGGCTGAACTATAGTTACTGAAAAACGAGAGTCGGTTGGCGGCAGCCATCAGATCGGGGAATTTATCTGGAGTGCAGGCAAAAACGGGCACACCTGGCTTCGATTCCTCTATGACACTTATAAACCGCTTGCGCTTGCACAACTAGAGAATACAAGTTGTGTGTTCACCATCAGCACTTCTATCCTGCCTGCATATCAAATCACATTTTGCGACCGAAGCCCTTTTTAGGTCTGCGTTTAATGTTATGGACGATATTCTTTTGTAAAATGAGTTCATGCTCAGCTATGGCAGCTTTGATCGATTTTTCGATAACCGGCCATTTAAATTTATCCTTGATGAGCAGGATTTCGGTTGTAAAATCTATATCTTGGTGATGGAGCAGTGACATTCGCACTTGATGGCTATCCGTATTAGGATATTTAGTTGAGTAGGCCTCAACAATCTGCTGATAGGGCATTTCTTTCAATAGGTAATGGATATCCACAAAATCCTTTACCCGTGTACCATTGCCTACTATGGCGTTGATCTTCATAGCAGCGATATCTTCCAAACCGAGCATTCGGATACCTCCAGGATCGAGTACTGGATTTATGTGAGGGTAGTTGTGCAACAACATGTCCAGCCTTACACCATTGATATGACCAGTCAAAAAATTGTTACGTGCATTTAAGATAGTTGCCTGATGATTATCGTTTAAATGCTTAGCTAATTCCAATCCATTAAAATTATCCGTCGTAAAAAGATCTATATCGATAGATAACCGATGCCCAAGCATTAATGATAGTGCAGTGCCTCCTACCAAATAAAATTGTTTTAATTTTTCATCATCCATCAAACGATGGATTAGTTCCAGTGTTCCTGGCGTAACTGTTTCCTTGTGTAGCATTTGAGTTGAGTTTTACTCAACTGAAAATAGGTACAAGCGGCTTCCATGCCGTGGTCGGTTAAATAAGGTATATCTTCTGTTAATGCACTAATTACGCGGTTCCTGCTGTAAAAGTTGATCATCGCTTCCCATTCTGCGGGTAGCCCTCTTTCGATGACACGTTCTATTACCGTCCGATAACTCCGCTGCCAATCCATTTTATCGTAGTCAAACTCCCAGAATAAATGTTTCGGCAGGTCGGGTTTAGCGGATCGTTGTTGCACCGGTTTTCTTTCTATGCGGATCTCATCATTTTCAAACGGGATCTTTCTCTTTGACAGGTAATTATTCAGCGTGTTATAGTTATAAGCGGGATGATTTTCACAGAAATTTTTCAGGCTGGAGAATATTTCCAAACTATGCTCAGCCAGTTTTTTCCACTGAACTACCAATACACGCCGGTTTTGATCTGTCTGTTCCTGCATTATACAAAGATATGTAAAATAACTTTTCAACCAATATTGTACAATATTTGTCAATTGAAGTATTAAAATAAAAATTCTAATATGATATCCGGTCGTGTGTGTCTTAACGAAACATGCTGACTACACGCCCCATTTCAATTTGTTCCTGCCCCGTAGCCTCAAAGTTGCTGATCGTTATAGCCTTATAATATAGCCGTTCTTCAAGCTTCTGCATATCCTCACTTGTTTTACTATCCAGAACCTTTGCGTAATGTTGCGTTGTCTTAATACTATTGTGTCCGAGCATTTTTGAAACAGTTTCCATTGGAACTCCATTAGATAAAGTAACTGTAGTGGCAAAAGTGTGCCGGGCCATATGAAAGGTCAACGTTTTGTTGATACCACACAAGTCGCCAATTTCCTTTAGATAACTGTTCATCCGCTGGTTGGTCAGTACCGGTAAGAGCAGTGACCTGCGTACGCAAACAGGATGGTCTTTGTAATTTTCTATAATCGCCAGTGCCTCTTTCAATAAGGGGATATGTGATGGGGTATCCGTCTTGTGCCTTTTGGTAAACACCCATAACTTATCGTCGTCGCCTTTGGCTATCTCACCTGGGGTCAATTTCTGCACATCGATATAGGCCAGCCCCGTATAGCAGCTGAAAATAAAAATATCCCGCACGAGATTCAGCCGTTCGACACTTAACGCTTTATTTCGGATAAGGTCCAACTCATGCTTTGTTAAAAAAGTTCTTGGCGAAGGCTTAGCGGTCGACTTATAATGTAAAAAAGGATTGGCGACGATCCATCTGTTGGCAAGGCAAATCAAGATGATCTTTTTTAAGTGTTTGACATATTTGTCAGCTGAAATAGGGATACAATTCTTTTCGGTCCGCAAATAGAAGTAATAGTCTTTTATAAAATTAAAATCGACTTTTCGCAATTCATAGTCTGGTCGCTTAAATTTCCATTCAATAAATTCACGCGCATGTTTAAAAGAGCTTTTAAAAGCTTTAAGTGTATTGGCACCAAAGCCCCTGCCGATCAGCGATTCCATCTGTTTATTATGATCGCTGAAAATCTCCAACAACATTTTAGATTTCTTTCCTTTGCCGTCGAGTTCGTTCCGCAAGGTATCGGCAGAGATCTCTTCTTCGCTGTCCAGCAAGCGTGTATGGATACGTTTTAGCTTCGCCAGGATACTGTCCAAATGGGCATTTAAACTCCTGGCATCCTCCGTATTTCCACGAGCTTTTCCGCGTTTTTCGTCCCATTTTTCAGGTTCGATTCCTCGCCCGATAGTTGCCTCACTTCTTTTTCCGTCAACGGAAATACGCAAATAGATAGGTAGATTACCTGATTCATAGCCCTTTACCTTCTTCAGGTAAAAAAGCAGGTTAAAATTTTTAGTCTTCATTTACTCACCAATTTTTGTTCACAATTCGTTACAAACCTACATTTACAGGCCTCGAAAGTCAAGATGTTCATTTTTTGAACTACTTGACAGACAGCGAATTATGACACTTTTGGTGAGTAAATTAGTAAGTGACCAAAAAACGCTCTAAAACTCACCAGAACAGTGAAAAAAGATGCATAAAATGGCCATTTTACCAAAATCAAAAAGCCTGTAAACGTTTGATTTACAGGCTTTTGATTGTTTTTGAATTAAGCGTATGTGGTCCCGACGAGAATCGAACTCATATCTAGAGTTTAGGAAACTCCTATTCTATCCGTTGAACTACGGGACCGTTTAAAAATCAGCCTCGAAAAAAGGCCGATCTTTTATTTAGTTTGCAAAGGTGCAATTTTTCATTGAAAAATCACACCTTAAAATTCAAAATTTAAAACAGGCTTCATTTGCACATCTGCACATTTGAAATTTGCACATCTACCTAATTACTGCGCCGTTGTGGAAATCTTCGGTTGGGGCAACAAAGCTTAACTTGCCTTCGCTGTTTTCGGCCATCAGGATCATACCTTGCGATACGATGCCTTTGATCTCCCTTGGCTCCAGGTTTACCAGGATGCTTACTTTTTGGCCGATGATGTTTTCCGGTTCATAATATTCGGCAATGCCCGACACTACGGTGCGCTCGTCGATACCAGTATCAATGGTCAGTTTTAGCAGCTTTTTGGTTTTGGCAACCTTTTCGGCAGCTAAAATGGTACCGGTACGGATATCCATGGTGGCAAAGGTTTCGTAATTAACGTTTTCCTTTGCAGGTAATACGTCTGCTGATTTTGGCGGGGCGGCAGCGGCTTTTTTATCTGATAGTTTTTTAAGCTGGGCTTCTATTACATCATCCTCAACCTTTTCAAATAACAATGCAGCCGGGTTTAACAGGTGACCGTTGTTAAAATACATTTCCTGGTCATAAGCTATTGGCTCATTTGGCAGGTTAAGCATGGTGATGATCTTTTTAGCCGTAGCCGGTAAAAACGCCTGTGCTGCAGTAGCCAGGTGCCCAATCAGTACCAGGCAGTTGTGCAGCGCTTCTTTAGCAGCGGCAGGATCTGTTTTGATGGTTTTCCATGGCTCTTTTTCGGTAAGATAGCGGTTACCTAAGCGGGCCATATCCATTACAGCCTGCAAAGCCTGGCGGTAGCGGTAAGCTTCAAGGTTCTTCTCTATCTCATCGTAATATTCGCCAATGCCGGTGCTTAGGCTTGCGTCGGTAAATTCAATCCTGTCGGTGTCAGTCTCAATTTTACCGCCGTAAAACTTATGCATCAGTATCATTACCCTGTTTACGAAGTTACCCAGGATAGCCACCAGTTCATTATTTACACGGGCCTGGTAATCTTTCCAGGTAAATTCGCTGTCGCTGGTTTCGGGGAGGATAGAGGTTAGCACGTAACGCAACTCATCCTGTTTACCCGGAAACTCTTCCAGGTATTCATGCAGCCAAACGGCGTGGTTACGTGAGGTAGAAAGTTTATCACCTTCTAAATTCAAAAACTCGTTAGCAGGTACGTTTTGAGGCAAAATATATTCGCCATGCGCGTGCAGTATTGAAGGGAAAATAATACAGTGGAAAACGATGTTATCCTTGCCGATAAAATGCAGCAGACAAGCGTCATCCTGCTCGTCGGCTTGTTTTTTCCAGTATAATTTCCAGTCTTTATTATTGTCAATGGCCCATTGTTTGGTGGCAGATATATAGCCGATAGGGGCATCCATCCACACATACAACTTTTTGCCTTTGGCCTCTGCCAGCGGCACGTCGATACCCCAGTCAAGGTCGCGGGTCATAGAGCGCGGTTGCAGGCCCGATTTAAGCCATGATTTACACTGGCCAAAAACGTTAACTTTCCAGCTGCCTTCTTTGGCATCTATCCACTGCTCCAACCATGGCTGGTATTTATCCAAAGGCAGGTACCAATGCTTGGTTGATTTAAGCACTGGCGTTTTGCCGCTCAGGGTTGATATCGGGTTGATCAGGTCAGTTGGACTAAGGGAAGTGCCACAGCGTTCGCATTGGTCGCCGTAGGCATTTTCATTGCCGCAATTTGGGCAGGTGCCTATGATATAGCGGTCGGCCAAAAACTGCTGATAATCCTCGTCAAAATACTGATCGGAGAATTTCTCAACAAACTCGTCTTTCTCATACAGGTTCAGGAAAAACTCCTGGCTTAGCTCATGATGGATGGGCGACGAGGTACGGTGATAAATATCAAAAGCAATCCCAAACTCTTCAAAACTCTCTTTTATTTGCTTGTGATATTTATCGATGATAGCTTGCGGGGTAGTATCTTCTTTTTTGGCTTTGATGGTAATGGCCGCGCCATGCTCATCCGAGCCGCATATATACACTACATCTTTCTTCTTTAGCCTTAAATACCGCACAAAAATATCTGCTGGGAGATAAGCGCCCGCAAGGTGACCAATATGTAAGGGGCCGTTGGCATAAGGCAGGGCCGATGTAATGGTGAATCGTTTATATTTGTTGAGTTGTGACATTAAGTATCGCCTTGGTAAATAGTGTGCAAAGATAAATTTTTTAAGTCGGAAAAGTCCGAAAGTCGGGAAGTCCGAAAGATGAATCTAAAAGTTTTGATAATATTGAACCATGGATAATCCAAATAATGGAGCTACTTCCGGACTTTCCGACTTTCGGACTTCCGGAATTCAACCCCCATACCTCAAAAAAGGCGACAAAATAGCCATCACCTGCCCTGCAAAAAAACTACCTAACCCAATGACTGATGCTGTGGAACTACTACAAAGCTGGGGCCTGGAAGTGGTGTTGGGCGACACCGTAGATGCTTCATTTCATCAGTTTGCCGGTGATGACAACTTTAGGGCAGCCGATATGCAGCGATTTATTGATGATGATAGCATCAAGGCCATCATTGCCGCTCGTGGCGGCTACGGAACCGTGAGGATGATTGACAAGGTTGATTTCAGTCGTTTTGCACAAAATCCCAAATGGCTTATAGGCTTTAGCGATATAACCCTATTGCATACTCATCTTTTTACTAATTACGGGGCGCAAACCATTCACGGGCAAATGCCGGTTAACATTCCCGACGCATCCAAACATTCGATAGATACTTTAAGGCGGGCGTTATTTGGCGAGGAGTTAAGCTATGAATTTACAACACATGATACTAATAAACCCGGCGAAGCTACAGGCGTTATAGTTGGCGGTAATTTATCCCTTCTGGTAGCATCGGCGGGTTCAGTATCTGATTTGGACTATGCAGGAAAAATTCTGTTTATAGAGGATGTTGGCGAATACCTTTATTCAGTAGACAGGATGCTGCGGATGTTGGACAGGGCCGGCAAATTAAAAAAACTCGCAGGTCTGGTGGTAGGCGGTTTTACCGATATCAAAGATAACGATATACCCTTTGGGCAAACAGTATCGCAAATAGTGATGGATATTGTACAAGGATATAGCTACCCGGTATGTTTTGATTTCCCGGCGGGGCATATCCCGGATAATAATAGCCTGGTGCTCGGGCGGGAGGTAGGATTGCAGGCAGATGAGAAGCAGGCGAGGTTGTGGTTTAAATAACCCTCAAAATAAAAGAAATGTCATTTCGACGAACATGCCAGGGTAGTGCGGCAGCGAGAGGAGAAATCTTATACGCCATGCATAGCCGCTGGCAGGGTGTATAAGATTTCTCTTTCGCCCGGATGCTCGTTTCCGACCCGCTGCTCATTCGAAATGACATCTTTTTGAGTTTTTAAAACTCCCCCTTTAGGGGCAGGGACCCAAACCAATTTGCTTATCAGTAGTTTATACATCATGGCTAAAAAACCGCTGCTTGAATTTACTGATAGAGGGATTTACTGTGCGCAGGGCAAATTTTATATCGATCCCTGGAAGCCGGTTGACGACGCTGTGATAACCCATGCGCATGCCGATCATGCTTATTGGGGGCATAAACATTATTTAGCACACCATCTCTCACGCGAGGTATTACTATATCGCCTTGGTGAAATCAACCTGCAAACTGTTGAGTATGGTGAAACAGTTCTGAAAAATGGTGTTACTGTATCACTCTTCCCTGCAGGCCATGTGATAGGATCGGCACAGATTCGTGTTGAATATAAAGGCGAGGTTTGGGTGGTTTCAGGTGATTACAAGGTAGAAAACGATGGCATTTCCACTCCTTTTGAACCGGTTAAATGCCACCATTTTATTTCAGAATGTACTTTCGGGATGCCGGTGTATCAATGGAAACCACAGGTGCAAACTTTTAATGAGATCAATAACTGGTGGCATAATAACGTTGCAAACGGACTGGCAACAGTAATTGTTGGTTATTCGTTGGGAAAAGCCCAGCGGATTTTGCAAAACCTCGATCTGTTTAACGGCAAGGTTTATACCCACGGTGTTATCGAAAACATCAATGAAGCTTTGCGCCGCAATGGTGTGTTACTAAACCCAACTGAAAGGATCACACAAGAGAGTCTGAAAGAAGAAGTAAGAAAAGGCATTATCATCGCGCCGCCATCATCGGTAGGTACACCATGGATGCGGAAATTCCAGCCATATAGTTTTGGTTATTGCTCGGGGTGGATGGCTATCCGCGGAGCTAAACGCCGTCGTGCTGCAGATAGGGGATTCGTGCTCTCTGACCATGCCGATTGGGACGGGCTCATCAGTGCTATTGATGCCACAAGCTGCGAATGTGTTTATCTCACTCACGGATACACTGCCACTTTTTCGAGATATTTAAATGAGATTGGCTTTAACGCCAGGGAGGTGCATACATTATATGGTGGAGAAGAAGACCCCTCCAACCTTCCCGAAGGGGAGGCTTCCAACGCCGGAGAATCAGAAAAGAAAGTCCTCTCCCTCGGGGAGGATTTAGGAGGGGTATCATGAAAGCTTTCGCTCAACTTTTTCTCTCGCTCGATGAAACCAACAAAACCAACGAAAAGGTTAAAGTATTAAAAGACTATTTTAATGCCGTGCCCGATACGGATAAAATGCATATGCTTGCCCTGTTCACCGGGCGGCGACCGAAGCGGCAGATCAATTCAACGCTTGTTCGTAACTGGGCCGTTGAAGCGTCGCATATTCCGGCCTGGTTGTTTGAGGAAAGCTATCACGCAGTAGGTGATCTGGCCGAAACCATGGCTTTGCTGATGCCGCAAAGTAACGCGAGCAGCAGCAAAACGCTTACTGAGTGGATAGCCGAGATCAATGCCCTTCAGGATAAAACCGAAGAGCAAAAAAAGGAATGGTTGATGGAATCATGGGCTATGCTGGATAGCCAGGAGCGCTTTGTATTTAACAAACTGCTCACCGGGAGTTTCAGGGTTGGGGTTTCGCAAAATTTGGTGATCAAAGCGCTGGCGGATATCTCCGGGCTGGAACCGGCAGTGCTAACCCACCGTGTTATGGGAAGCTGGCTGCCCGAAACTTACCAGTTTTCGCAGTTGATGGAGGAACAGGATGCCGAAGCCAATATCTCCCGGCCTTATCCATTTTTTTTAGCTTACCCTATCCAGGAAACTTCCGAAAAGCAAAAAACACCTGCCGAAGTAGGGATCGCCCTCGGTGATGCCGCCGATTGGCAGGCTGAATGGAAGTGGGACGGCATCCGTGCGCAGATGATAAAGCGTGGTGGTGAAATATTTATCTGGAGCAGGGGAGAAGACCTGGCTACCGAAAAATTTCCCGAGTTACATCCTTTCCTGAATGCCCTGCCCGATGGTACGGTGATTGACGGCGAGATCCTCAGTTTTCAAAATGGACAACCAATGCCCTTTAATGTGCTGCAAACCCGTATCGGCCGCAAAAATTTAAGTAAAAAGATTTTGGAGGAAAGCCCGGTTGCAGTTATCTCCTATGACTGTCTTGAATATAATGGCGAAGACATCCGCTATAAAACCCAGGCAGAAAGGCGGGAGGTTTTAGAACGGTTGCAGTCAGAAACGCAATACCCCGAAGTATTCCGCATTTCATCACTCATTCAGTTTGAAACCTGGGAACAGCTTGGCAGCATCAGGGAGCAATCGCGTGTCATGATAGCCGAGGGTATTATGCTTAAACGTAAAAGTGCTGCTTATCAGGTTGGCCGTAAGCGAGGCGATTGGTGGAAATGGAAGATAGACCCACTATCGGTTGATGCTGTAATGATCTACGCCCAGAAAGGTCACGGTCGCCGGGCCGATCTTTATACCGATTATACCTTCGCTGTTTGGGATGGGGATAAACTGGTGCCTTTTGCTAAGGCTTATTCCGGTCTTACCGATGCAGAGATCAACAAGGTTGATTATTTCATCAAGCGTAACACTATCGAAAAATTTGGCCCGGTACGCACCGTAAAGCCCGAGCTGGTGTTTGAGATAGGTTTTGAGGGGATCAATAAATCAACCCGGCATAAATCGGGCATTGCCTTACGTTTCCCGAGGATATTGCGGTGGCGGCGTGATAAACCCAAAGAAGAGGCCGATACCCTCGAAAGCTTAAAGGCTTTGCTGGGTGAATAAGCGCTATAATTTAATACCTTTGCGGCTTAAAAAAGACCCTAACTATTAATAAACCAATATGATTGTAATCAGTAATTTTCAGGAGTTTGAACAACAGGTAGGCAACAATCTTGGTGTTTCGTCATGGCACACCATTACGCAGGAGCAGATCAACAAATTTGCCGATGCCACCCTCGATCACCAATGGATCCATACCGACCCTGAAAGGGCCAAAACAGAAAGTCCTTTTAAATCAACCATAGCACACGGCTACCTTACGCTGTCACTGATCCCTCATTTGTGGAAAGAGATTGTTAAGATCGAAAACCTGAAAATGGAAATCAATTATGGTATCGAAAACCTGCGTTTCGCCCAGCCGGTATTGGTTGATAATGAAGTGCGGTTAAAAGTAAAGCTGGCTGGTTTGCTTAATCTTCGCGGTGTGATCAAAGCTACTATGAGCATCGAAATGGAAATAAAAGATCAGCGTAAACCAGCCTTTAGCGGCGACGTTGTGTTTTTATACCACTTTATTGGATAAGATATAACAAATATTCCCCGTTGCCCGTGTCCTCACGGTCAACTTGTACACAAAAAAGCGTCTGCGAGAATATTCTTATACACACGTCATTGTAAGGTACGAAGCAATCCCCAATTAACAGATCCGCCCTGTATTGTTCGCGATTGCTTCGTACCTTATAGTGACGTGATTGTAAGTTGTTGATTATTAAATATGTTTTTTTTAAGTGAGTTTTATAATATGGGCGTTGCCTGCGGCCCGGGCTGTACGCTCATACTGCACAAGGCCTTAGCCACAAGCCGGTATCCGCTCCCATCCCTAACGCAGTCCAGCGCACCATCTCTAAAAAATATCTTGCACGTCATTACGATTTTTTTCAGGATTTCCCTGATGGTTACTCGCAATGACGTTTTTTGTAACTGCCTTTACAAATTCTTCCCCGTTGGCCGTGTCTTTACGGTCAACTTGCATGTAATAAAAAAAGCGCCCGTGAGGACACGGGCGCAGGGGATATTTTATTGATTAGGTGCGCTAACTACCTATATAAACTCTTATTCTCAATAAACTTCAATACAGGATCCGGTACAAAGTACTGTACGTTCTTTTTTTCGGCGATGGATTTGCGGATAAATGTTGCAGATAGCTCCATAAGCGGCGTCATGGTGATGGTAACTGATGGATGATCGGCCAGCTCTGCATTTTCATAGCCAGGGCGCGGGTATACATAAATACGGTAATCGCGCAGGATAAGCTTATAATTTTTCCATTTATGCAGGGTACCGAGATTATCGGACCCCATAATCAGGGCAAACTCATGTTCAGGATACTTTTCCTTCAAATGGGCAAGGGTATCAATGGTATATGATGGTTGAGGGAGTTTTAATTCCACATCACTCACGGTTATATTGGTTGCGTTATCAGTAGCTAACCGGGCCATCTCCAACCTGTCATAAGTATTGATCAGATCGCCATACTTTTTAAAAGGATTTTGGGGCGATACCACCAGCCACACCTTATCAAGTGAGGTATGGTTTGCCATGTAGTTAGCAATAATCAAATGCCCTATATGTATAGGATTAAACGAACCAAACAGTAAGCCTATTTTCATGCGGTGCCCCCTAACCCCCTAAAGGGGGAATTAAAAGTTTTTGTAGATTAAAATGTCCCGGTGTACAAAATGGGATTTTTGTACTCCCCCTTCAGGGGGCCGGGGGGCCAATAAACGTGCTCACTAATTCCTCTGCCTCATTGCAGGCCGTTTCAAGATCGTAATTTTTCAGTATAATATCAAATTGTGGGGCGTATTTGAGCTCTTTTTCTGCTTTAGCAAAGCGTTCTTTTAGTTTTTCTTCGCTATCGGTACCTCTGCCGGTTAATCTTTCAATCAAAATCTCAAGTGATGGTGGCTGTACAAATATGGCCAGTGCCTGCGAGCCGTATTTGCGTTTAAGGTGCAGACCTCCTTCAACGTCAATATCAAATATTACGGTTTTGCCTTTTGCCCAGATGCGCTCAATTTCGGTACGAAGCGTACCATAAAAAGTACCGGTGTAAACCTCCTCAAATTCAACAAATTGTTTTTTGGCAATACGGTGCAGAAACTCTTCCTTGCTTATAAAATAATAATCTTTTTCATGCACCTCATCACCGCGGCGTTCGCGCGTGGTGGCCGAAATGGAAAATTCAAGCTCAGGGATTTTCCCCAGCAAATGATGTACAATTGTTGTTTTACCAGCACCCGACGGCGCCGAAAATATGATGAGTTTACCGTTTTGGCTCATAGTTTATAGTTCATGGTTCATAGCTGGCTATAGTAAATGGGGGCCATGAACTATGAACCATTATCTATGAACTTTACAATACGTTTAACAGTTGTTCTTTAATTTTTTCAAGCTCTTCTTTCATGCCTACTACCAGTTTCTGGATGTTGGCATCATTGGCTTTTGAACCCAATGTGTTGATCTCGCGACCAATCTCCTGCGAAATAAAACCCAGCTTTTTACCATTGGCATCGGCATTTTTAAGGGTTTCAATAAAATATTCGCAATGAGCTTTAAGTCTTACCTTTTCTTCGGTAATATCAAGCTTATCGATATAATAGATCAACTCCTGTTCAAAACGGTTTTGGTCGATAGCTTCACGGCTTGCAGCTTCGGCTAAAAATGCATCGAGGCGCTCGCGGATCAACGGAACACGTTTGGGATCTTCCAGTTCAACAAGTTCCAGGTTTTTTAATATGGTATTGATACGGCCTTTAATTTCCTGTTCAATAACAATGCCTTCCTGCGCCCTGAAATCCTGAAAAGCGGCCATTGCCTGCTGAAAAGTTTTTTCAACGGCTTTCCACTCATCTTCGGATATGGTATCTTCTTCGTATTTAACAACTTCGGGTAAGCCCAATGCCAGCTGAAGCAGGTTGCCGGTTGGCTCGCCAAGCTCTTCACTTACTGACTTAAGCTGATTATAGTAATGTTTAAGCAGATCTTTATCGATCCCCGCTGCTTTTACCGATTGACTTACCTGCTCGGTGTTAATAGATAGATTAACTTTACCGCGTTCAATGAGCTTGCTGCAGTCGTTACGTAGCTGAAACTCTTTTTCGGCAAAAATCTTCGGCAAACGAAGCGATAATTCTAAAAATTTGCTGTTCAGGGATTTAACCTCTACGGTATATTTTGTATTGCCCGAATCAAAACTGGCAATTCCATACCCTGTCATGGATTTTATCATGCGCAAAGATAGCAAATTTAGTTAGAGGTTAGAGATCGGAGATTAGAGGTTGGGTTAGGTCGGATTTCGAATGTTCGATTTCGGATTTGAAATAAATGCAATTGCGAAAATTGAGAGAATTCACCACTCAAAAAAAAGAAAAACTAACCTCCAATCTCTAATCTCCAACCACTGAAACAAAGCCCTTTAACACTTTTTCACATTTCAAATAAAATACAGTTCCTATATTTACGTTCAATTATCACTGATGCGCAACTATTTATACCTGCTTGTAACAGGCGTTCTATGCCTTGTAACCGTTCATGTTTCGGCCCAGGAGTTTACGGTAAAGGGTGTTATCTCTAAAAAGGTAACCAACGAGCGCGTAGGGCAGGTTTTCGTTAAAGATCTCAACACAAAAACGCTAATACTTAGCGATGATGTCGGCTGGTTTAGCATAAAAACCCGTGTTGGCGATACCCTGCTTTTTACCAGGGATGATTATACTCCTCAAAAGGTTGTGGTACTTAATAACAGCGATATGCCGGTTTATATGCAACCCATTATTAAGCTTGATGAAGTAAAAGTTGTTGGCCAAACCAAAAGGCAGGAGATAAACGAGGTTTTGAAAGATTACAAGAAACAAGGTTCTACTTACAACGGAAGGCCGCCGGCATTATCTTTTTTAAGCAATCCTGTAACCGGTCTTTATGAGCTTTTGGGTACAACCCCTAACAGAGCGCGTCGTTTTGCACAAAACGCCCAAAGCGAACTTGAACAGGCAGAGATTCATAAACATTATAATATTCCGTTTGTGAAACAATACACTGGCCTGGCTACAGATAGCCTCGCCCGTAAGTTCATGAACTATTATACACCTACATATAAGGATATCAAAGCCTGGACAGATTATGACCTGATTAAGCATACCATACGGGCATATGAGTACTACAAAAACAGCAGCGAAAAAGATAAGCTTGAGCGCCTAAACAGTCCAACATTTATCGTTCCGGATTCAACTGTAAAACTTGGCGAGGGGCCTGTAGAGCTTAAAAAGGAAAAGAAATTACCGCTTTAAACAAAAGGCATTTTAAATACCTAAAGCTTCACACGCTTTTTCTGCGGCAAGCTTTTCGGCGTTCTTTTTGCTGAATTCTTTACCTGAGCCCATTACTTCACCATCAACATTGGCTTGCACAGTGAAAAGTTTGGTGCTTTCGCCATCCTGGTTGGTTACCAGTTCAAAAATAATATCGCGGCCATGGCGCTGGCACCATTCAATAAGCTTGCTTTTGAAGTTAGTTTCGGTTTGCTCAAGCTTGTGGATGTCGATATGAGGCTTTATGATATGGTTGATCAGGAAGTTTTTGGTAAAATCGTATCCTTTATCCAAATAAACCGCACCAATCAGGGCTTCAAACGCATCGCCAAGTAATGACCCCTGCCTGCTTGAATTAAGCATCCGGTTATCATACTCAATAAGTTTGTCAAAGCCCAATTTTTTACCCAGCGCATTGAGGTTAACGCGGCTCACTATTTTTGAGCGTAACTCGGTTAAAAATCCCTCATCTTCATAAGGGTATAATTTAAAAAGTACTTCAGCAACAACGCTGCCCAATACGGCATCGCCCAAAAACTCCAGGCGCTCGTTACTGTTCTTCACCCCCTTCTTAATGTTTTGTGCTACCGATTTATGGCGAAAAGCCATGCGGTATAAAGACAAATTGCCCGGCACGAAGCCGAGCAAATTCTTTAATATTTTAACATATTTCCGGTTAGGGGATATATATAGTTTGTAGAACCGATTGATAGGCATCAAATTACCACAATTAATCTTCGTACTTTTTAAATATTACAGAAGCATTGTGGCCGCCAAAACCAAACCCGTTACTTTGAACTATGTTAATATCGCGTTTTTGAGCGGTATTAAAGGTGAAATTGATCTTAGGATCAAATGCCGGATCATCAGTAAAGTGATTAATGGTTGGAGGGATGATACCATGTTTCAATGCCAGTATCGATGCAATAGCTTCAACCGCGCCGGCAGCACCAAGCAGGTGACCTGTCATTGATTTGGTTGAGCTGATGTTGATACGGTAAATATCATCGCCAAACACATCCTGTATTGCTTTAATTTCCTGCGGATCACCAATTGGGGTTGATGTGCCGTGAACGTTCACATAATCAATATCGGCAGGTTTCAAGTTTGCATCTTCAAGGGCAGCGCGCATTACAAAAGCAGCGCCTAAACCATCGGGGTGAGGTGCGGTCATGTGATAAGCATCGGCACTCATGCCGCCGCCTATCATTTCGGCGTATATTTTAGCGCCACGGGCTTTAGCGTGCTCTAATTCCTCTAAAATAATGGTACCTGCACCTTCGCCAGCCACAAAACCATCCCTGTCCAGATCAAACGGACGTGATGCCGTTGCCGGATCATCATTGCGGGTTGATAATGCATGCATAGCGTTAAAACCACCAATACCGGCTTCGTTAATGATTGCCTCAGAACCACCGCTGATAAACATGTTAGCTTTACCCAAACGGATATAGTTAAATGAATCAATCAGTGAGTTATTTGATGAGGCACACGCTGAAACGGTAGTGAAGTTAGGCCCGCGCAAACCATATTTAATTGAGATATGGCCAGGAGCTATATCGGCAATCATTTTAGGGATGAAGAACGGGTTAAAACGCGGAGAACCATCGCCTTTGGCAAAGGTCATTACCTCATCAAGGAAAGTTTTTAAACCGCCAATACCCGAACCCCAGATAACGCCAATGCGGCTGGTATCCAGTTTCGAGAAATCTAATCCCGCGTCTTTTACAGCTTCTTCTGTTGAGAATAAAGCGTATTGTACAAAAGGATCTAATTTACGGGCGTCTTTACGGCCCAAAAAACCATCCGCGTCAAAGCCTTTTACTTCGCACGCAAACTTAGTTTTGAATTTTTCGGTATCAAAACTTTTAATCAAGGCAGCGCCACTTACTCCATTGATCAGTCCGTTCCAGTAATCTGAAACAGTGTTGCCAATAGGAGTAAGTGCTCCAAGCCCGGTTACTACAACTCTTTTAAACTCCATTTAATCCAGTTAGGGAGTTCTTATTTAACGTTTTTTTCAAGGTAAGCAACTGCCTGGCCAACAGTACCAATAGTTTCTGCCTGATCGTCAGGAATAGCCACGTTAAATTCTTTTTCAAACTCCATGATTAATTCCACGGTGTCTAACGAGTCGGCACCAAGATCATTGGTGAAACTCGCTTCTGGCGTAACTTCACTTTCGTCAACACCCAGTTTTTCTACGATAATAGCTTTTACTCTTGAAGCGATATCAGACATAGTCTTTATAGTTTAATGATTAATAAAAATTCAGTGCAAAGAAAAATAAATTCTGTCAATAAACAAATCTAAAACTTTTACAATATAAATCTCTAAACAAAATTTTATTGAAACGGTTTGTATTAGTAATTTTGACGGCGTAAAAGTAATGATTTTGAACAGGAAATTTTTAAAGTTTGAGATCGATTTTGATTTTGTGCTCATTGCAGTAACAAGCTCACTTAAGGATTACCGGGTTTGTTTTCTAATCAACAAGTATCTGAATTTTAATTTCGTAAAAAACGATGACCTGGAAGTGGATATCTATCCCGGGGCCGAGCCTGTTTTGTTTTCATTATACCGCTACAGTTGGGAAACCACCGAAACAGACTTCTTCTTTATAGGCAATAAAGGCTCAGACGGTTACCTGGTGCCCGAAATAAAAAGTGCCGACTATTTTTTAATGATCCGCAACTATATAGATGATAATGAGCTTGATACAATCATCTCTTCGCTCAATAAAATTCCTGAGATAGTGGCAGCAGTAAAGATTGACCCAAAAAAAATAAAATCACGGGAAAATCTTTTATTTTAGCGCCGAATTTAAAATAGATGTTGGTTTTACAATCATTAAATACCCTCCAGTTTTAACCCGAATAATATGGAACTATACTATAATCGCACAAAAATTGTTGCCACCATGGGGCCGGCATCAGCTAAAAAGGACGTTTTATTAGCGATGATCAAGGCAGGTGTTAACGTTTGCCGTCTTAACTTTTCGCACGGTAAACCCGAAGATCATAAGGTAGTGATCGATCTTATCCGCGAAATTAACGAGCAATACAAAACCAACGTAGGTATCCTGGCCGATTTACAGGGCCCTAAAATCCGTATTGGCCTTGTAAAGGATGGCGGTATTCATTTAGTTAACGGAACGCACATCAAAATTACCACGCACGAGTGCATTGGTAACGACGAGCAGATCTATATTACTTATGATACTTTCCCTCAGGATGTACAGGCAAATGAAATTATTTTGCTTGATGACGGTAAATTGCAATTAAGGGTTATAGAAACCAACAAAGTTGATACGGTTATATGTGAAGTTGTTCACGGTGGTATCTTAACATCACGTAAAGGTGTTAACCTGCCAAATACTAAAGTATCTATCCCAAGCTTAACTGAGGAAGATTTGATCAACCTTGAATTCGCCCTTAAACAGGATGTTGAATGGATTGGTCTTTCTTTTGTTCGTACCGGTGAGGATATTATTGACCTGAAACGCATCATTGCACGGAACGGCTCGGCAGCTAAAGTAATTGCCAAAGTTGAAAAGCCTGAAGCAATTGAAAATATTGATGCCATTGTTGCTGCAACTGATGGTGTAATGGTTGCACGTGGCGACCTTGGGGTTGAAATGCCACTTGAAGAAGTACCATTGCTGCAAAAAATGATTGCCCGTAAGTGTCGCGCTGCTTCAAAACCGGTTATTGTAGCTACTCAGATGCTGGAGTCAATGATCACTACACCGCGCCCAACCCGTGCAGAGGTAAATGACGTTGCCAACTCGGTACTTGACGGTGCTGATGCGGTGATGTTAAGCGGTGAAACATCTGTTGGTGAGTTTCCGGTTATTGTTATTGAAACAATGGCTAAAATTGTACGCAATGTTGAAGAGTTTGGATATCCTTTTAACGCCCCTAAAGAAGCGGTAGTTAAAGACCCGGCTTCTCCGTATTTCCTGAGCGATGCACTTTGCGAGTCGGCAGTACACATCGCCGAACAAAGCAATGCGGTAGGTATTGTTTCAATGACTACGTCAGGTTATACTGCATTTGAAATATCAAGCCACAGGCCTAAAGCCAGTACATATATCTTTACGTCAAACAAGCAATTGTTAAATGCGCTTAGCCTTGTATGGGGTGTTAGGGCGTTTTACTATGATCAGCTGGAAAGTACCGATCAAACCATTGCCGATGTTAATGATATACTGAAAGCCGAAAGCCTGATTAAAGCGGGTGATATCGTTATTAACACTGCTTCTACTCCTATTATTAAGCAGGGTAAAACCAATACGCTTAAATTAAGTGTTATTGAATAAGGCCATTTAAGATCTTACTTTTAATGAAGAAGGCTCGCCGGGATAACTGGCGGGCTTTTTTATTGTGGGAATGTTTTGATCAAAATCATATATTCAAAAAGTAATTGATAAACAGCTATGTCTTTACCTTACAACCAGGAGCTAAAAACTATTCTTGAACGCAGGTTTCATGAAAATTTGTTAGATGGATATTATGGAGGTGTTTTTAATCAGGATGGAGATAAGCTTTATGCACTAACCTGGGTAAAGCTTTCGTATGTTGACTATGAAATTTATGAGTGGCATCATGAACAGCTAAGCGGTTATTCATCAAGTCATCACGATTATGAAAAAACTAAAAAGATGGTTGATTTAAACTCGTGGCAAAGCAAAACCGTGAATGAATGCATTGATGAAGGTATCTACAAGTATTTTTCAATATCATTTATCGGGATATGCTTTGAAGGCGAATGGTTTATTGTGCCCAGTCTTGCCTTTTATGGAGATCAGTTGACCGAGCCTGAATTGAAAATGAATAAAGAGAGAGGTATTATTACAGGTAATATTTGGAAAGACACCCTATTTTATCCTGAAAAAGTGTATCAATTAGCAGGATATGAAAAAGCAGAGCTATTACCAACTTCTATTGAGTTTAAAGACCAACCATGGATGGTGTCAATAATTAAACAGCAAAAGAAGGAACGCGTAAACATGGCCTATGTCCGGTATATTAATGAAGAGTTTTTAGAACCCTTTTTTAGTAAATTAAAAATATCGGATCCTGAAAATTATCGGGAAGCTGCGCAGCTCAGGTATGGTTACTCAATGATTTTCCCTCAGCATAAAAAACACACATTATTTTGTGCTCATATCAAAAACAGACAAGATAAGTGGAGGTTACAATATTTTTTACTTGAGAACCAATCACGGAGGTTTTATAAATGGACTTTTTTTAACAATCCGGTAGAATGCGATTTTTCATTTGCTTACGGCGACCTGATCATTGACGACTTGAAGCAAATTTCCAGTTGGAACCAGGAAGGCTACCTTGATTCATCATGCACCATGGATAATGAAATTTTCTGGGATGAATTTGTTTTTAAGTTATCCACTGATAATGTCTATTTATATCTTAAGGAAGTAACAATTAATTAATCCCTTTATAAAAACAATGCCGGCTACCCGAAAGTAAGCCGGCAAAGCACAATTAAAATCTGGCACAACTCAGGTTTAGGTTGAAAGTCCGACTTCTCTTGCTATCCTAAAAAATAAAAGGTAGATGTTTCTTCAATAAAGTTTACCCGCGTTTATAAAAGCGATTTAAACATTTGTTGCAGTGGTAGCGTTTTACCTGAAGCCTGGGAAGCAAAAGCTTAACCAGCGCACCTCTTTTTATCCGGTCGCAAAATTTGTTTTTGCATCTCGGGCATATTGCGGCGGGTGCTTTGCCGATAGTTGGTATTGTATCAGTTGGATTGTTATGAATTCGGAGCTTATCCTCATTAAAAATCACTGTCATTTATCTTAGGGGGATTATATCTAACAAAGCTGCCCAAAAGCAACATAATAAAACTGCCATTTACCTTTACAAAACCGCCATTTACATTAAAAAATATCCCGCAATTTTTTATTAGTGTTGAAAATATCCCGTTTTGAAATAAATTTCGTTCTAAATAAAATTATCCGGAATGTTTCGCTGTATGCCCTTTTAAATCGGGTAATCAAAATTGCTTGTTTTGTTGTTAATATTACGTCATTAAAAGTTACATGGCCGGCTTAATGCTATAATTGATTACTTTAGCAGCTGGTATTGTTATAAAATTGACCATGAAACATTACGGACTAATCGGTTTTCCGCTTTCTCATTCATTCTCAAAAAAGTTTTTTACCGAAAAATTCGAAGCCGAAGGCATTACAGATTCGCGCTATGATCTTTACCCCATTGAACATATTAAGGACCTGCAGGACCTGCTCGATGAACATCCCGATATTTGCGGTCTCAACGTAACTATTCCGCATAAAATAAATGTATTACCTTTTTTAGATTGGATAGAGCATGATGCCCGTAAAGCCGGTGCCGTAAACTGTATCAGGGTAACTGCCGAAAGCCCTATTGAAGCCGCATTTTCGGGCGAAATTGGCATTAAAGACCATGATTTCAGGCTGGAAGGGTACAATACCGATATCTACGGATTTGAGGAATCATTAAAGCCTTTAATTGGTGATGGTAATGACGATGCCCTGGTTTTGGGCGATGGTGGTGCTGCAAAAGCCGTAAAATGTGTGCTGGAAAATTTAGGTATTGCTTATAAAGTTGTTACCCGCAAGCCCACACATCATGCAGATAATATATTGTTTAAGGACCTTCAGCCGCACCATATCATGCAACATAAACTTATCATCAATACAACGCCTTTAGGCACTCATCCCAATGTTGATGAATGCCCGCCTATACCCTATGATTTTATAGGTGAAGAGCATATTTTATATGATTTGATATACAATCCCGAAGAAACCCTGTTTTTAAAGCAAGGCCGGGAACGTGGCGCTATTACCAAAAATGGTTACGAAATGCTGGTTTTGCAGGCAGAAAAGTCATGGGAGATCTGGAATTCAAAAGAGAAACACCCATGAAGTATTTAACCCTATTGGTAGCGGCATTGCTATTCCTGGCGGCGTGTGGTGGCAATCATGATTATGCCCCTAAGCCGCGCGGATTTTATCGCATAGTATTCCCTAAAAAGGAATACCGGGATTATGTTACAGGTTGTCCTTACACTTTTACCTACCCTAAATATGCCTATATCGAACCGGATAGAAAGCGTGATGCCAAGCCCTGCTGGGTTAATATGCAATTTCCGCAGTTTAACGCTACGCTGCATTTAAGTTATCAGCCCATCACCTCCAAAAAGGAGTTTAATCAACTGGTTGAAGACGCGCGTACGTTTGCCTTTAAACATACCGTAAAAGCCACATCAATTGATGAGGGCATTATCCACTATGCCGATAAAAAGGTTTATGGCATTTATTATACCATAGACGGGAACGCTGCTTCATCAGCTCAGTTTTTCTTGACAGATAGCACACAAAATTATATCCGCGGGGCGCTATATTTTAACAGCGAACCCCGGCTTGATTCGATCCAGCCTGTGCTTAGCTTTATCAAACAGGACATGGCTGTAATGATCAAAAGCTTTAAATGGAAGTGAGTACGTGGGGCAAGGCTTTAAGAGTCAGGAAACAGGACATGAAGGTTTGTTTGATGTCATCAATCTTTTAAATTATTATGTCTATTTCGGGTTGTTGACAAAACAGGTGTTGGCATCTGTTGTTACTGATATACGCAGGATCGTTACCTGCAATTAATCAGTAAACAATGAAACTCATCAAACTCAATAAAATACGTACCGATATCCGGATGCATACCGAAAGCCTTGCCCACACCGGGTTCAGGAAAATATTTGAGGGTATAGATCAGCTTAAAATAAAAAATGGTGTTGATAAACTTGGCCTCGAAGGTTTCATTAACCAGTGCGCATGTCTTGCGGCAGGTTCGGGCGCTATGGCTGGTAGTGGCGGCATGTTTACATTGGTAGCTGGAATCCCATTTGATTTTATTAATCTCATAACCCAGCAGTTTAGAGCTACCATGGGGATCATGTATTATTACCGGGGCACCTATGATAACGGATTCGACGATTTCATGTCATTAGTAGCAACATCAGTAAGAGTGGAAGCCGGGGTAGCCATTACCAAAAGCATGATGGAAGGTATTGCCGAACGGATGTTGATGATATTAGGTACCCGAACTGCCGAACGTTTGGTGCCTGTGATTGGTGCAGTTATTGGCGGTACAGCAAATTACCTTTTTATTAAACGAATGGCCGAACAAGTGAAGCGGATGCAAAAGGACTATGTGGTAATTCAGGTGGGATAGACCTTTTCCCAGTAAAATTTGTCATTCCGAACGAGGAGAAATCTTATACATCTTGCAATTCGAGCTAAGTATGGCGTATAAGATTTCTCTGTCGCCCCATCTTCCAGTCCGTCCCCTTGCTCTATCGAAATGACACATTTTTTAAGAGCCTAAAGTCTGTTACATTCCCTCCAGCATCCCTAAATCAAATTTAGGTTTAATGGCATACCGGAGCTGTACCAGCCCGCTTGAAAATTGTTCGCTGCCTAATAATATAAGTTCAATCCTATCTTTGGAGCCGGTGAATAGTGGTTTACCGCTACCTAAAATAATGGGATGCACCGATAGGAGAAGTTCGGTAATAAAACCTTCATCAATAAACGCCGAAAGCAGGCTTGCTCCGCCAAACAGCCAAATATTGCTGCCCGGTTGATTCCTGATGGCTTCAACACTTGATTTAAAATCAGCGCTTTTGATAATCTTGGTGTTAGGATTTGGCGATGCCTGAAGGGTATCCGAAAAAACATACATTTTCAATGCGCCGAACATTTCCGGGTCAGTACCCATCAGCAAGTCGTAGCTTTTACGGCCAATGAAAATGGCATCGCTGCTGCCCAAAAACTCGGTCATGCCATAGTCCTGATCAGCGAGGCACCAGTCATATTCGCCGTTAGGGCCTTCAATGAAGCCATCGAGGCTCACTGCAAGGTTTAAAATTATTTTGCGCATGGATTGCTATTCTTCAGGTGTGTTATTCATCTCCTGCCATTGTTTGCTGAATGATTTATCAGCCACTTTAGGCATCTCGCGTAAATGCCCCCAGGTTCGTTTAAAGAAAGTTTTAAGGAGGAAGTTTTTCATGCCGCCGCCAAAAAAGTCGGTGAGCTTACGTTTAAGCATTCCCTTTTTCCAGATGGCCCAGCCCCAGCGTTCTTTGTTGGTAACCAGGTTTTCTTTCACCGCGTCGCGGCGGTTCAGAAGCAACATTTTGTGAATATCGATCTTAACCGGGCAAACTTCGGTGCATTTGCCGCACAGGCTTGATGCATAACTCAGGTGCTTGAAATCTTCCATTCCGCGTGTGTGCGGAGTGATAATAGAACCGATAGGGCCGCTGTAGGTAGTGGCATAAGTATGGCCGCCAATGTTTTTATAAATAGGGCAACCATTAAGGCAAGCCCCGCAACGGATGCAGTAAAGCCCCTGGCGCTGATCTTTTTTTGCCAGGAGATTTGTACGGCCATTATCCAAAAGCACCACGTACATTTCGTCGGGGCCGTCGGTTTCGTTTGACTGGCGCGGGCCGCTCAGTATGCTGTTATAAACAGTAAGATTTTGACCTGTGCCATGTGTCGAGAGCATCGGCCAAAACAAATCCAGATCAGTAATGGAAGGAATAATCTTTTCAATACCAACGATGGCGATGTGGATTTTAGGAAACGTGGTACAAAGGCGTGCGTTGCCCTCATTTTCGCTGATGGCAATGCTGCCGGTATCGGCCAGCAGGAAATTGGCGCCGGTGATACCTACATCGGCCTGTACATATTTTTCGCGAAGCAGCTCGCGTGCTTTCAGGGTAATTTGTTCGGGCGTAGCGTCAATGGGGGTACCAAACTTTTCGTGGAAAAGCTTCGCGATATCCTCTTTACTGAGGTGCATGGCAGGCGTAACAATATGGTAAGGCTTTTGACCTAATAGCTGCACTATATATTCGCCAAGATCTGTTTCCAGCGATTCGATTTGGTTGCTCTCCAAAAACTCATTCAAATGAATCTCTTCGGTAACCATCGATTTGGATTTGACCACGGTTTTGGCGTTGGCCTTTTTGATGATGTTAAGAATCTCGCGCTGGGCTTCTTCCACATCATTAGCCCAGATCACTTTACCGCCGCGTTTCTGAAAGTTGGCCTCAAACTCCGGAAGGAATTTGTCGAGGTTCTCCATCACTTTCCACTTAAGTACGTGGCCTTTTTTCTTGGCATTATCTAAGTTAATAACGCGCGACAGGCCACGCGAAACCGCTGTATTGTACCGGTCAATATTGAAATTGATAATACGGCGATGATCGGCATCAAATGCCTTCTCTTCCGATTTTACCAAAAACTCTTCAGCGGTTGCTCCCATATATGCGAAAGTAGGATTTTGTTTTTAAAGTTGGTGAATGGTTGATTAAGTTGATTAGGTGAGTGGTTGTTTTTGAACAGATAAGATATGAGAAGGTTTTAGAAGTTTTCTCGCTGCCGCGGGTTTAGCGCAGCGTAACCCGTGGTGTTAAATAGTTGAAGCTTTCAGCTTCAGTAGTTAAGCTTTCCACTTCTGTGGTTAAGTTGAAAACTTAACACATACATCCCACGGGTTACGCTACGCTAAACCTGCGGTAGTCAGGATTTATAAAACACAAAAAGGCGCACATTGTGCACCTTTTTGTGTTTTATTTTTAGTAGGGGAACCATTCTCCTAATCGAGCATTCACTATTTCCCTTCTCCAGCAACTGCATCCACTACGGGGCGTTTATCGCGATTGGCAAGTTCCCAGCCGGTATAAAATACCAGTTGAGCACGTTTGGCCAGTAATGGGAAGTTGATTTTGCTTACCTCGTCGCCTGGCTGGTGGTAATCGGCGTGCACACCGTTAAAGTAGAAGATAATTGGTACGCCGTGCTTTGCGAAATTGTAGTGATCGCTGCGATAGTAAAACCTGTTAGGATCATTTGGATCATCATACTTATAATCAAGTTTTAATTTGGTGTAAGTATTGTTGGCATTTTCACCAATTTCATGAAGCTCTTTGCTCAGCATAGCCGAACCGATTGGGTATACATAGTTTGCAGAATCGGGTTTGCCAATGTACTCTTCACCTACACGACCAATCATGTCAATATTTAAATCGGTAATGGTATTAGCCAATGGAAATACAGGATGATCTGAATAATACTCAGAGCCTAACAAACCTTTTTCTTCGCCAACGTTACCTAAAAACAGGATACTGCGACGCGGGCCATGACCGTCTTTTTTAGCTTTAGAAAAAGCGCGGGCAATTTCAAGAATGCCGGTAGTCCCCGAGCCATCATCATCGGCGCCATTGTTTACTTTATCCTTAGCTTTTTCATCTGGGTTTAAACCGATGTGGTCATAGTGTGCCGAAAATACCAGTACTTCATCTTTTAAATCAGTACCGGGCATGTAGCCTAATACGTCAACTGCTTTTACATCACTTTTTGTAGTAGCGTAGTTGATAACCACATTGTTTTTAATAGCTGTTGCCGGGGTAACCGCTGCTGCCGAAGCTGACTTAAGATCGGCATAGGTTTTTCCTGTTGGCTTTACCAGTGCATCGGCCAATGTTGCAGTGATGTTAAATACAGGTGCATTGGTATTTGCCGGTTTTGCTGCGTCATCCTTAATAGTTAACCGCGGACTGGTTACACTTTTGCCAAAACGGGCCAGTGCGTCTGCAATACCCGGGTTAGCAGCCAATATAATTGCCGGATTTTTGCTTTGCAGGTTTTTTACAACTTTCATGCGCGCATTGCTCATGCGGTAGCTGGTATTTGGAGTTGTACCTGCTTCGGGTTTGTCTTCGTTGATCCAAAGTACAATTTTACCGGTTAAATCGGCGTTGCCAATTTCGGCATCGGTACCGTAGCCAACAAAAACGATATCATTTACAGATGTGCTTTTATCCGGAAATGAACCACCTAAATAAAAATCGGTACCATACTCAAATGATTTGCCGTTAACGGTGAAAGCCGTTACTTTCAAAGCATTTTCGGTAAGGGGTACGTCAAAAAAGTATGAACCGTTAACAGGAGCCTGAAGCCCCAATTTTTTAAACTCGCCGGCTATATAGTTAGCGGCTTTTTCGGCACCTGGTTTACCGGTTTCGCGGCCTTCAAAGGCATCCGAAGCCAGGATGCTCAGGTGCTTTTTCGCGTCTTCAGCAGTAATCAGCCCGGCATATTTCATTGCCGTAGCGTTTTGCTGGGCACAAGCCGTAGTTGCCGAGGCCAGCGCGATAAGCAATAATGGTAATTTATTCATTCTTTTAGTTAATAGTTCGATGTTAGTTAATGGATCATAGTTAATAGATCATAGCCATCAGCCGGAACAAATCCGACTAATCTCTGATCTCTAACCTCCAATCTCCGGCTTAAACACAGGCTATCTTCTCAACACGATTAGCATGCCTGCCGCCTTCAAATTCAGTAGTTAAAAATGTAGTTACAATTGCCTTCGCTTCTTCGGGGGTGACAAAGCGGGCAGGTACGCAAACAATGTTGGCGTTGTTGTGGCTGCGGGCCAGTACCGCAATTTCTTCTTTCCAGCAAATAGCTGCACGAATGTTTTGGTGTTTGTTGGCTGTTATGGCCACACCATTGGCTGCACCGCAGATCAGGATTCCGAGGTCGCATTCGCCGCTTTCAACGGCGCCGGCAACCGGATGCGCAAAATCAGGATAATCAACCGATTCGGATGAATAAGTGCCGAAGTCTTTTATTTCGACTGATGATAAAGCCTCTGTTAAAATTTGTTTGTATTCATACCCGGCGTGATCCGAACCGATAGCGATTTTTAGTCCCTGCTTCATTTAACAAAAGTATAACGTTTTACTACTTTCTAAAGGTAAATAATTTGTTATAAACCAGCCAGTGTGTATTTACCAAAAAAGGGGATTAATCCAATTGAAAATATGAAAATCTCACTTTTTTTGCTTTACCGTACAATAAAGCAAGTTGTCAAAAGGCGAAAACGACAATTATGCTTTATCCAATTCCTGTTCCTTTTTGATCCTGCGTTTTTCAACAAGGCCTGCTACAACTATACTAACCTCATATAGCACAAACAACGGGATACTAACAACCGTCATGGTAAGCATATCGGGCGTAGGGGTAACTACAGCCGCTATGATCAGGATTACCACAATTGCATAGCGGCGGGTTTCCTTCATAAACTTAGGTGTCATAACGCCCAGGTTCGCCAGTATATAAACCAGTATAGGCAGTTGAAAAACCACACCGGTAGCAAGGGTAAGGGTAGCTACAGATGAAATATAAGAGTCAATATCAAATAAGTTTTCAATAGCGGCACTAACGGTATAGCTTGAAAGGAAATTGATTGACATAGGCGTAATCACGAAGTAACCGAACGTGATACCTAAAAAGAAAAGCACACAGGCATAAAATACAAAGCCGGTAGCAGCTTTGCGTTCGGCATCATGCAGGGCGGGCTTAATAAAACGCCAGATCTCCCATATCAGGTAAGGAACGCCGAGTGTAATGCCAATAATCAGCGCAGAGTTGATTTGGAGGGTAAACTGCCCCGCCATTTCGGTGTTAATTAATTTGATATTTACTTTATCAATGCAAAAACCGTCGCGGTGTAAAGCTGCGCCAATTTTGCAAAGCATACGATAGGTCCAGAAGGTTGACTTGCTGGGGCCCATGATAATGGTATCAAAGATCCAGTCGTAGTAATAAAAAACAACAGCGGTAAATACTACAATGGCTACTGAGGCTCTTACGAGGTGCCATCTTAGGGCCTCGAGGTGATCAAAGAAGGACATTTCTGCCTCTAACGTTTTTCCTTTATCCTTTATGGCCTTGATGATCTTGTTCTCGCTCATTGTAATATATACCGCTGTATAAACGCTATCTTGCTAAGTACGTAGTGTTTTATGAAGATAGTTTGAATTATATCTCAAATGTATCCATAAACTTGGTGGTAAAGTTACCAGCGCGGAAGTTTGGATCCTTCAATAATTTTAAGTGGAATGGAATGGTTGTTTTAACGCCTTCTATCACAAATTCGCTCAATGCACGTTCCATAGTACTTAAAGCTTCATCGCGGGTTTGGGCCACGCAAATAACTTTAGCAATCATCGAATCGTAGTTTGGCGGAATTACATAACCTGTATATACGTGCGTATCGATACGTACGCCATGGCCACCTGGTGAGTGGAAGTTGGTTATCTTACCTGGTGACGGACGGAAACCGTTAAACGGATCTTCGGCGTTGATACGGCACTCAATGGCGTGCATTGTTGGCTCGTAGTTTTTACCTGAGATAGGGATGCCTGCAGCAACTTTAATTTGCTCTTTGATCAGGTCAAAGTTGATCACCTCTTCAGTAACCGGGTGCTCAACCTGGATCCTGGTGTTCATCTCCATAAAGTAGAAGTTACGGTCTTTGTCAACCAAAAACTCTACTGTACCCGCACCTTCATATGAAACGGCTTTAGCACCTTTAATAGCTGCTTCACCCATTTTTTTACGCAGTTTTTCGGTCATGAAAGGAGAAGGTGACTCTTCAACCAGTTTCTGGTGACGGCGCTGAATAGAGCAGTCGCGCTCAGAAAGGTGACATACTTTACCAAACTGATCGCCTACAACCTGAATTTCGATGTGACGAGGATCCTGAACATATTTTTCAAGGTATAAGCCATCGTTACCGAAAGCTGCACCTGACTCGGCACGGGCCGAATCCCAGGCGTTCTCAAACTCTTCGTCTTTCCAAACAATACGCATACCACGGCCACCGCCGCCGGCGGTAGCTTTCAATATAACAGGGTAGCCAATTTTGTTGGCGATAGCGATACCTGATTTAACATCGGTAAGCAAACCGTCAGAACCTGGCACAATAGGCACGCCCGCTTTTTTCATGGTATCCTTAGCCGAAGCTTTATCACCCATCTGGTTGATCTGTTCGGCAGTTGCACCGATAAATTTGATACCATACTCAGCACAAATAGCCGAGAACTTAGCATTTTCAGACAGGAAGCCATAGCCGGGATGGATCGCATCGGCGTTGGTTAACTCGGCAGCTGAAATGATGTTGGGGATATTTAAATATGAATCGCGGCTTGGTGGCGGACCGATACAAACAGCTTCGTCGGCAAAACGAACGTGAAGGCTGTCGCGATCGGCAGTTGAATATACAGCAACCGTTTTAATACCCATTTCCTTACAGGTACGGATAATACGAAGGGCGATTTCGCCGCGGTTAGCTATTAATATTTTTTTAAACATGATTATAATTTGAAAATTTGAAAATGTGTCAATTTGAAAATGGTATCTTCAAAAATGATTGATTGATTTGAAGACCTGACCATTTTCAAATCTTCAAATCAAGCAATTTTCAAATTATTAAACTGGTTCTACTAAAAACAGTGGTTGATCGTACTCTACAGGTGAGGCATTATCAACAAGGATTTTTACTACACGGCCCGAAACTTCAGATTCAATTTCATTGAACAATTTCATAGCCTCGATGATACATACCACAGTACCTGGTTTTATCTCGTCGCCAACGTTAACAAACATAGGTTTATCCGGGCTTGAAGAGCGGTAAAAAGTACCGATCATAGGCGATTTAACGGTAATGTATTTCGATGTATCAGGAGCGGCCGGTGCAGCAGGTTCAACTGGGGCAGGAGCGGGTGCAGTTGGCAATGCATGGGTAACTGGCTGTGTAACAGCCGGGATTGTAGCATGGACCACTGTAGGCTGTACCTCGTTGGTTTTTATTGTGATCTTAAAATCTTTTTGCTCGATTGATACTTCGTTCACGCCCGATTTGGAAACAAAGCGAATAAGGTCCTGAATTTGTTTAATATCCATGTTGAAGGATTAATTGGTTTTGGACAAAGTTTATATCTAAGTTATACTCAAATGTGCAGATATGCAAATACGCAGATATGCAGATTATTATGTTGATTAATTAGTGAACGGATTACTATAAATAGCCTGTCATTTACATTGTTCATAAGCAGATAACAGGCGCTTTTTACGGATGTTTTAATTTTTTGATATACCAAATGTGCTTTTTATAAAATTTGCACATCCGCACATCTGAAATCTGCACATCAATAAGCCCATTTTAAATATACCGAGCCCCAGGTAAAGCCACCGCCAAAAGCTGCTAAAATAAGGTTATCACCTTTTTTAAATTTGCTTTCCCATTCCCATAAACATAAGGGGATGGTGCCGTTGGTGGTATTGCCGTAACGCTCGATATTGATGATTACCTTTTCGGGGCTGATACCGGTGCGGTTTGCTGTGGCATCGATAATGCGCTTGTTGGCCTGGTGTGGTACCAACCAGGCAATATCATCGCCCTTAAGGTTATTGCGCTCCATAACTTCATGGGCAACATCAGCCATGTTGGTTACCGCAAATTTAAACACTGCCTGCCCTTCCTGGTAAGCATAATGTTCTTTGGCATCAACAGTTTCGTGGCTTGCCGGTTTCAATGAACCGCCGGCTTTAAGGTTTAAATACTGCGCACCTGCACCGTCACTTTTCAAGATCGAATCGATAACACCGTTACCTTCTTCATTTGGTTCAAGCAACACGGCACCGCAGCCATCGCCAAAAATGATACAGGTAGCACGGTCTTCGTAATTAACAATAGCCGACATTTTATCGCCGCCTACTACCAATACTTTTTTGTGTTTACCGCTTTCAATAAATTGGGCGCCTGATGTTAAGCCGTACAGGAAACCTGAACAGGCTGCCTGTAAATCAAATCCCCATGCATTTTTAGCGCCAATTTTGGCGCCTAAAATGTTGGCCGCAGCCGGGAAGATCATATCGGGGGTGGTAGTGCAAAAGATGATAAGGTCGATCTCATCGGCACTGATACCGCGTTTTTTTAGTAACCCGGTAACGGCATGAACCGCCATATCAGATGTAGCAAGGCCTTCGCCTTTTAATATTCGTCGCTCTTTGATACCTGTACGGCTGGTTATCCACTCGTCATTTGTATCAACCATTGTTTCCAGCTCCTGGTTGGTTAATACATAGTCGGGGACGTAACCATGTACAGCGGTAATAGCGGCATGAACTTTACTCATCTTTTATAAAATTACTGGAATGCTTGTTTTATTTTATCAACGAGGTTACTCTCTACCATGTTCCGTGATAAAAGGACCATGTTTTTTATTGCCTCGGGGCTCGAGATGCCGTGACCAACAACAACGGGGGCATTTACACCCAAAATCGGGCTACCTCCGTATTGTTCATAATTAAACCTGTCAAAAAACTCGTCCTTCAGCTGTTTCTTCCTTGTTATAACGTAAAACGATTCGGCCAGCTTTAATATTATATTGCCGGTAAAACCGTCGCATACGTACACGTCGGCGCTTTCGCTGAAAAGGTCGCGTCCTTCAACATTGCCAACAAAGTTAAACAACGTTGTTGCTTTCATTAATGGGTAGGTAGCCTGGCTAAGGATGTTACCTTTTTCCTCTTCTTCGCCAATGTTCATAAGGGCAACCCGTGGGTTGTTGATATCATAAACTGTCTGGGCAAATAAGCTGCCGAGCACACCGAACTGAACAAGCACATCGGGTTTGCAATCGGCATTGGCACCTACATCCAACAAAATACCCAAACCTCCTTTAAGTTTGGGTACAATAGTAGTCATAGCCGGGCGTACAACACCCGGAATAGTTTTTACGCTGAACATGGCGCCAACAAGCATAGCGCCGGTATTGCCAGCCGATGAGAAAGCCTGAATTTCGCCAGCTTTAAGCAGTTGAAAACCAACTGATATGCTCGAATCAGGTTTCTGAACAATAGCTTTGGTAGGGTGCTCGCCCATGCCAATAACCTCGGTTGTATGTACAAACTCGAAGTTATCAGGGCTTACACCATTTTCCTGAAGAATACTTACTGTAACTTCCTTATCGCCAATAAGTACCAGTTTCTGGTCGGCAGATAAAGTTTTATAAGCTTCGATAGCTCCTAAAACAGCTGCTTTGGGAGCGTAATCACCGCCCATAATATCTAAGCCAATCTTCATTTTCAGAAAATTAAACTTATGCTACTGCTGCTTTCTCAATAAGAACTTTACCGTTGTAGTAAACGTTACCATCAACAGTATATGCACGGTGCGGCAAATGCACAGCGCCTGTAGTTTGGCAGGTAGTTAAAGTTGGAGCTTCCGCTTTGTAATGGGTTCTGCGTTTATCTCTCCTTGATTTTGAAAATTTCCGCTTTGGATGTGGCATAATATCCTAAATTAATTATTTATTCATGTTTTTGAGCGCATCCCACCGTGGGTCTGTTTGCTCACTTTGTTCACCATTTGCCGATAAACTGTTTAGTTTATCAAGCATTTCTTTATCGCAGGTTGAGGTATTACCCTCGCCGCAAATTGATATAAACGGCACTGCAACATTAATGTATTCGTATATCAACCCGGCAACATCGATCTCATGATCATTTTTGCCAAGTGTTATAATTTCTTCATCCTCATCAACCGGCTCATCGCTAAATTTAGCTATCTGCTGCTCGGTAATGTCAACTTGTATTGGCAATACCTGCAGGCACCTGTCGCAGGTGGTTTCAATTGTACCATCTATCTTAAAATTAAGGATGAGCATAGTTTCCTGCTTATCCAGTTCAATTTCACAGTGCAGGGTTGCTTTTTTAACGAGTGAATATTCAAACTCGTCAAAAAAATCATCCTGTATGTCATACTCAAACAGGTGTTTCCCCAGTTTAAGCCCCGTAAAGGGAATCGAATATTTCTTAAGCGATTTCAATGAGCAACAATTAGCCCGCAAATGTAGGGAAAAATACCATAACTGGAAAGTGTTTTTTTATTTTGCCCTTTTGGAAAGGTGAAAGGCAAAGGGCGAAAGGTAAAAGGTTGTATAACAGTGATTTTTGGATAAAATAAAAATCACTGTTATGTTGCTAAAAATCAGTTTGCTAAGCTTTCGCCCTTCATTTTTGAAGCCAGTTGCAAAGCTTTGTATGCATTTACTATACCGCCTGTTTTTGAAAGTGTTGTAAAATCAACCTTTTCGGTTTTGCTGCCCGGTTTTAATACCATGGTGCCCGTAAGTGGTGTAGCCGAACCTAAAATGGCTTCTTTTACCTGTTTAGCGCTCAGGGTTGGATAATATTCTAAGATCAGAGCGGCTATGCCTGCCGTTATCGGCGATGAAAAGCTGGTGCCGTCTTCGGTGTCAACTTCGGCATCCGTAGTGATAGAAGTTACTTTAACCCCCGGTGCAAAAATATCCACACTTTTTTTACCATAATTTGAAAAATCGCCGGCAAGGTTTTGCCCCAGTTTAGGGCCGGAAGCACCTACGCTGATCACATTGTCTGCATCGGTTGATGAGCCATCTAAAAAAGTATCATTCGGAAATTCGGGTTGGGTATCCATATCCTGGTTGTCATTACCGGCAGCCATCACCAATAAAACATTTTTTGATGCAGCATATTTAAAGGCCGCGTCAACCCACTCCTTGTGCGGCGAGATCTTTTTGCCGAAGCTCATATTAACCACCCTGGCGCCATTATCAACCGCGTAACGAATTGCGTTGGCTACATCTTTATCATATTCATCGCCATTAGGTACGGCTTTAATGATCATTAGCTTAACATTATCGGCCACGCCTTTAATGCCATAGTTGTTATTACGCACAGCACCGATCAGCCCGGCTACCCCTGTTCCGTGCGCGGCATCCGCAAATTTTACAAGATTATTGCCATAAGGTTTGCCATCCATCGTATCCGGATCATCACCTACAATTCGTTTACGCGAAGTAAGATCAGGTGAGATATCATTGTTAAGTTTTGCCAGGTATTCGCTCAAATCTTTAATGATCTTGGCGTTGGTAGAACCCGCGCCTTCCTGTGAAAATACCGACTCCCAAACATATTTACTTTGACTTAAGGTATCGTTAGTGGCCTTAACTTTAATAAGATCGGCTTGAGTAAACGTGCCGTTGGCAGGTAGGTTGAGACCGCGTTTTATATATCCGCTGGTAACCATCAGCGCATTCATGACCGGCGAAAGCTGGCCAATTTCGGTATTAGCTTTGTTTACTGTTGAATCATAAACTGTTTTTACGCGCAGCCAGTAAGCGTATTCTTTTTTATCAGTCGCTGTAGAATCGGTGGCTGAAGCATACTTGCCTTTTAGTTTGTTATATTCACGCACTTCCTCTGTGGTTTCGGTAAAGTCGGCCTTACCGCCGGGGCCGCCTAAAAAGTTCCAGCCATGGATATCATCAATATAACCGTTATGGTCATCATCAATGCCGTTCCCGGGAATTTCTTTTTTATTTACCCACAACACTGTTTTCAGGTCCGTTTGCGAGGTATCGGCACCGCTGTCAATAGTAGCAACTACAACCGGCTTACTTTTTTTGCCTTGCACAAACATGTAAGCCTGCTTTAAGCTGATACCGTAAAAGCCGCTCTCTTTTAAATCGAGCAGGTGCCAGGCTTTTGGCGGGGCGGGGTCGGCAACCGGCGCCTGCTGTGCCGATGCCGGTAAATTAACTAATAGTGCTGCTGATAAAGTGGTTGCGCCTACGTACTTGCAAAATTTGAACATGAACAGTGTATAATATGATATATAGAATTCTTTAGAAGCTTGTTATAAAAGCGTCATTGCGAGGTACGAAGCAATCCCCAATTCACAAAGCAGATGTGCATATTTTGAGATTACTTTTTGTACCTTATATGTTTGATTCCTTTTTAACTATTTGATTAAATCTTTTTTTAACGGCTTCTTAAGATATAAGTTTCCTTTATTTTATGTATTTTCTCTTGTCGGGAGCTATTATGATTGACCCAACTATTTGGGCGTTGCCTCCGGCCGGGCTATTCGCTCATACGCCTGCAGGCCTTAAGCTCGTGGCCGGTATCCGCTACTATCCCTAACGCATTGTCTAAACCTGGATTTGGGCGGATTACGGGGAGGACAGGATTTTTTCTTGTACTACTTATAAAATGGGACTAGCAAATCCCATCAATCCTAAAAATCCCCCAAATCCCGGTTCAGAAATTACAGATCAAACTTTATCCCCTGGGCTAATGGCAACGTTTTTGAATAGTTTATAGTATTGGTTTGCCGCCTCATATAAACTTTCCATGCGTCAGAGCCTGACTCCCTGCCGCCGCCGGTTTCTTTTTCACCGCCGAATGCGCCGCCTATCTCCGCACCCGATGTACCGATGTTAACATTGGCAATTCCGCAATCAGAACCAGTGTACGATAAAAATTGTTCTGCCTCGCGCAAATTATTGGTCATGATGGCCGATGATAAACCCTGCGGAACGCTGTTTTGCAGTTCAATGGCTTCATCAATAGTACTGTATTTGATGAGGTAAAGGATAGGTGCGAAAGTTTCATGTTGCACTATTTTAAAGTGATTTTCGACCTCGGCAATACATGGTTTTACATAACAGCCGGATTCATAGCCCGCACCTTCCAACTTGCCGCCCTCAACCACAAAATTGCCCCCTTCGGCCTTGCATTTCCCGATAGAATCAAGATAAAGGGCAACAGCATCGGTATCAATCAGCGGGCCCATGTGGTTGTGCTCATCTAATGGGTTTCCAATCCTGATCTGCTTGTACGCATTAACCAGTTTTTGCTTAAAGGCTTCGTAAACACTTTCGTGAATAATGAGCCTGCGGGTACTGGTACAACGCTGACCTGCTGTCCCCACCGCCCCAAACACTGCCCCGATGAGCGACATATCCAGATCGGCATTTTCGCTGATGATAATTGAATTGTTACCGCCAAGTTCCAGCAGGCTTTTACCCAGTCTTGCGCCAACAGCAGCACTCACCGCTTTGCCCATGCGGGTTGAACCGGTGGCTGAAACCAGGGGAACGCGTGTATCAGCAGCCATGAGTTCGCCTATGTTACGGTCGCCAATAACGAGGCATGATACACCTTCGTCAATGTTATTCTTTTTAAAAACTTCCTGCGCAATGTGCTGACAGGCAATAGCAGTTAACGGTGTTTTTTCGGAAGGTTTCCAGATGCATACATCACCGCAAACCCAGGCCAGTAACGAATTCCAGCTCCAAACCGCAACCGGGAAGTTAAAGGCCGAAATGATGCCAACTATACCCAGTGGATGGTATTGCTCGTACATGCGGTGCTCTGGTCTTTCGCTGTGCATGGTTAAACCATACAACTGGCGGCTCAGGCCTACAGCAAAATCGGCAATATCTATCATCTCCTGTACTTCGCCAAGGCCTTCCTGCAGGCTTTTGCCCATTTCGTATGATACCAAAGTTCCCAGATCTTGCTTGGCAGCGCGTAAAGCTTCTCCAATCTGGCGTACTATTTCGCCGCGTTTAGGGGCGGGGGTTTTACGCCAGGTTTTAAATGCTTTGGCAGCTTGTTCAACAACCTGGTTATAATCGGCTTCGGTTGCCATACGTACCGAAGCTATCTTTTTACCGTCGACCGGCGAGGTTATATCTTTTACTGCGGCACCGGCGTTGCTGCCCCAGTTGCCGCCTGTACTAAAGGCATCATTAATATCGTTTATATGTAAACGTTTTAGGATATCTGAAATATTAGGTTCCATAATTGTTACTTTTGCCAAAGGTAGAAATCTTTAAGGCAATTTTTCAGTATCACTCATCCGTTGCCTGTTGTATTCATTGTCATTAATTATCAATGCTTTGTATTGAACAGTTGTTAAGAATGTTTGAATGTTGAAAACTAAATTGCATTTTGGTTGCTTACTTGTTGTAATTTGAGTCTCAATAAGTCTTTACAAGGCAATTTGTCAACCTAAAGCGGATGTTCTGCAAACAAAATTGAATGGAAGAAGAATTTGAATTTGGTTTTACCGAAGACCCAAAATTCTCGGTAGAACGGTACGAGGAAATGATCAGAAATCAGGACTTGTACTTTTTTGATGCCCAGGCGTTTGAGAACATTATCGACTACTACATCGAAAAGAATGATCCGGCCAGGGCATTACAGGTAGCAGAGTACGCGCGGAGCCAGCACCCTTTTGCGGCAATTTTCCTGATCAAACAGGCCCAACTGCTTGTGGTAAGCAACAAAGTTCCGGAGGCTTTTGCCGCACTGGATCAGGCTGCTATGCTTGAAGCGTCTGATGCGGATATATATATTATCCGTGGTAACCTGTATGAAAGCCTGGAACGTTATTCGGAGGCGCTGGAAAACTACGAAAAGGCCCTTGACCTTGCCGAAGAGACCGACGAGATCCTGCTGCACATTGCCTACGTTTACCAAAACATGGGCGATTATGATACTGCTATAACTTACCTTAAGCTTTGCCTTAAGCAAAATATGGAAAACCAGGATGCCCTTTACGAACTGGCTTTTTGCTACGACGTAATGGACAATCAGCAGGAAAGCGTTCAATTTTATCAGCAGTATATCGATAACGAACCATACAGCTATGCGGCCTGGTATAACTTAGGCAACGCCTACACCAAGTTGAGCCTGTTTGAAAAAGCCATTGATGCTTATGATTATGCTATATTAATTAAAGACAGCTTTGCATCGGCCTATTTCAACAAAGGCAATGCACTGGTTAACCTTGAAAAATATGCTGAAGCTATAGAAGTATACCGCCACACCTTTGAGTATGAGCAACCTAATGCCGATACGTATTGCGCCATTGGTGAATGCTATGAAAAGCTGGAACAGATGGACGACGCGCGCGCCTTCTACAAAAAATCGGTTAAGATGGATCCGAAACTGGCCGATGCCTGGTTTGGGATTGGTGTTACCCTTGATTTTGAAGAACGTTATTTTGAAGCTCTCCACTTTTACAAAAAAGCGCTCGACCTGGATATAGCCAATGCCGATTACTGGTTTGCCATAGCCGATGCCGAGTATAAGCTTGGCCATTTAGACGAAGCAGAAAAGGCTTACGAAAAAGTAGTGGAACTGAATCCGCTGGATATTGATGCATGGCTTGATTATTCATCGATACTTTACGAGCAGCAAAAGCTTAATGAAGCTATTGAAATTATTGCCCAGGCCATCAAAAACAATCCCGAAGCGGCTGAACTATACTATCGTATGGTGGCCTACCTGTTTGCAAAAGGCGAATACAACGAAGCCCTTAACAACCTCGAATATGCCTTGGCTGCCGACCCGGAAAAACATTATATCCTGTTCGATTACCTGCCGCAATTGCAAAAGAATAAGGTGATTGTGGATATCATTAACAGGTATACCAAGTAGATGTGCAAATAGGTACGATGTGCAGATTTTAAATGTGCAGATATGCAGATGAAAAAGCAGATGGCTTGATGAATAAATCAGGTTCATCTGCTTTTTTTGTTTTATGTTACTAAATATGCTTTTTGTAATCTTCAATCTGCACATCTGAAATCTGCAAATTCGCACATCAATTTTAAGATCATTTAACATTTGAAATTTGCACATCTGCATATTTGTTGCGACCTTTGTCTCGTTAGAACTTTTAGTTATAGGCTATAACAAATACTTACAATGAACTACACTATCAATCATCTTCCCGACCGTACAGCTAAACCACGTGATAAAGGCATTACTATGGTTATGGATAAAGGGCTTAGTTTGCGACAAGTGGAAGATTTTATTGAGGTGGGAGGCACGTATACTGATATTGTAAAGCTGGGATGGGCTACATCATATGTTACGCCTAACCTCGAGGAAAAGCTAAAGCTATACCGTGAAGCCGGAATCCCGGTTTATTTTGGCGGAACGCTATTTGAAGCCTTTATTGTACGGAACCAGTTTGATGATTACCGTCGCTTACTGGATAAATATCAGCTGGAACATTGCGAAGTATCTGACGGATCAATCACTATTGAGCATGATGTAAAATGCAAATACATCAGCGAACTGGCTAAGCAGGTAACTGTAATATCTGAAGTAGGCTCAAAAGATGTACAAAAGATTTTCGCACCATATAAATGGATCAAACTCATGAGTGCCGAAATTCAGGCTGGCTCATGGAAAGTGATCGCTGAAGCCCGCGAAAGCGGTAACGTAGGTATCTACCGTGATTCGGGTGAGGTACGCCAGGGGTTGGTTGATGAGATCCTGACCCAGATACCAGAAGAATCTATTATTTGGGAAGCGCCTCAAAAAGCGCAGCAGGTTTGGTTTATTAAATTGATAGGGGCGAATGTGAGCCTGGGCAATATCGCTCCAACGGATATTATACCGCTTGAAACCTTAAGGTTGGGTATCCGCAGCGATACATTCGACCATTTTTTAGAGATGTAATTGTTGACTGATCTTAATATAACAATTAACCCAGCCTCCGGAGCAATCCGGAGGCTTTTTGTTTGTGTCTTGTCCTATTATATGTTTACATTTTTAGCGCAAGTCTTGTGTTTGGGACGATGAGCGTGGCTGACTTGTGCTTTCCTTGCTAAATCCTATTATACGTTTACAAGGGCCCTAAAGGCACAAGTCATCCCCACACGGGAGATCACACAAGACTTGCGCCAGCTGGGACCACACAAGACTTGCGCCAGCTGGGGGGACTTGTGCTTTTCTTGCTAAATCCTGTTATACGTTTACAAGGGCTCCTAAAGGCACAAGTCATCCCCACACGGGCGACCACACAAGACTTGCGCCAGCTGGGGGCCTATTATTGTAAAGCCTTTACATAACTAACACTTCCCCTCCTGAAAAAATATGAAATTTATAATTATTAACATTGTAAAAATCTAAAAATCAAGCTGTTTAATTCGCGTAATCCTCATCCTGCGCAATTGCTGTCAATCCTGTGGAAAACTCCGGCTATTAAGCTATTCAGCATACTAATAGATTTGAGTTAAAACCCCTGAACCTTTTTAGTGTTGCATCTACTCAGTTAATTTTATCATAATTTACGCAAGGCTATGGCTAAAAACATTACCAGTAAATCGCCCGCAGCAGGCGGAGGCAAGGGACTCAAAACAGAACGCTATTTTAGCAAAGAAGGCACCAGTGTTTACGACCTGTTTAAATATGAAAAACGATCGTCGGTTATCCGCAACCCATCTGGTGATGCTGTATTTGAAATGAACGATGTTGAAGTGCAGGCTGGCTGGTCGCAGGTGGCTACCGATATCCTGGCTCAAAAATATTTCCGTAAAGCAGGGGTGCCACAGCCCGATGGCACAACCGGATCGGAAAAAAGCATTAAACAGGTTGCCCACCGTATGGCCAATTGCTGGAAAGATTGGGGCATGCGTTACGGTTACTTCGCTACACCAAAAGACGCCGATATATTTTATGACGAAATTGTTTACACCATAGTGGGGCAATTGGCAGCACCAAATTCGCCGCAATGGTTTAATACCGGTTTGCATACTTCATACGGTATCACAGGCAAGCCGCAGGGGCATTATTTTGTGGATCCGGTAACAGAACAGCTTAGCAAATCAACCTCGGCCTACGAGCGCCCGCAGCCCCATGCCTGCTTTATCCTTTCTGTTGATGATGACCTGGTGAATGAGGGTGGTATTATGGACCTATGGGTTCGAGAGGCTCGTATTTTTAAATATGGATCGGGTGTGGGTACAAACTTCTCCAAGATTCGGGGTGATAATGAAAAACTATCGGGAGGTGGTTATTCGTCGGGGCTGATGTCGTTCCTGAAAATCGGCGACAGGGCAGCCGGTGCCATCAAATCGGGCGGTACAACCCGGCGGGCGGCCAAAATGGTTTGCCTCGATCTTGATCACCCGGAAATAGAAAGCTTCGTGAATTGGAAAGTGGAGGAAGAGAAAAAGGTAGCTGCCTTGATAGCCGCCGGTTATTCTTCCGATTATGAGGGCGAAGCTTATCGCACTGTATCCGGTCAGAACTCCAATAATTCGGTGCGGATCCCTAATAGTTTTTTCAATGCGCTTAAAAAAGGTTCAAGCTGGAACCTGACCAGCCGCATGAGCGGTAAAACCGTAAAATCTATATCTGCACAAAAGCTTTGGGATGATATTACTTTTGCAGCATGGGCCTGTGCCGATCCGGGTGTTCAGTTTGACAGCACCATTAATGAGTGGCATACCTGCCCCGAAGGTGGCAGGATCAATGCATCCAACCCATGTTCGGAATACATGTTTTTAGATAATACGGCCTGCAACCTGGCATCCATTAACCTGGCTCATTTCTTTGATCCGCAAACCCGGGTGTTTGATGTAAAAGGTTTTGAGCACGCTTGCCGCATGTGGACTATAGTTCTGGAAATATCTGTGCTGATGGCACAATTCCCTTCAAAAGAAGTTGCTCAATTATCATATGATTACCGTACGCTTGGTTTGGGTTATGCCAATCTCGGTTCGGCGCTGATGGTAAGTGGTATTGCTTACGACAGTGACAAAGCCCGTGCCATCGGCGGTGCAATTACCGCTATCATGACTGGCACAGCCTATGCCACCTCAGCCGAAATGGCCCGCGAACTGGGTACTTTTAGTCGTTATAATGATAACAAAGCCCACATGATGCGGGTAATGCGCAACCATCGCTACGCGGCCTACAACTCTACCGAAAACTATGAGGGACTGGAAACTGCTCCACCGGGTATCAACCAAAAAATCTGCCCTGATTATTTGCTTTCAGCGGCCTGTAATGCCTGGGATAAAGCGGTTGAAATGGGCGAAAAATATGGTTACCGGAATGCCCAAACTACCGTTATAGCGCCAACCGGTACTATCGGTTTAGTAATGGACTGTGATACTACCGGTATCGAACCTGATTTTGCGCTGGTTAAATTTAAAAAACTATCTGGCGGAGGTTATTTCAAGATTATTAACCAGGCCGTACCCGAAGCCTTGCGTAATTTAGGTTACCAGGAGCATGAGGTTACTGCCATTGTTAATTATGCTAAGGGCGCGGCGACTTTAAAAGGTGCACCACACATCAACATTGATTCACTTAAAGCCAAAGGGTTTACAGACGATGAACTGGAAAAACTGGACAAGGCAATGATATCCGCTTTTGAAATTAGCTTTGCGTTCAACATCTGGACGTTAGGTGAAGATTGCCTGAAACGCCTGGGCATGACTGCCGAGCAATACAATGCGCCCGATTTTAATTTATTGAAAGCAATCGGTTTTAATAAAAAACAGATTGCCGAAGCTAACGAATATATCTGCGGTACAATGACCATTGAAGGTGCTCCCTACCTTAAACAGCAACATTATACTATTTTTGATTGTGCTAATAAATGTGGGGCGAAAGGCGAGCGTTACATCCACGCTCATGGCCATATCAAAATGATGGCTGCCGCACAACCTTTCCTTTCTGGCGCTATTTCCAAAACTATTAATCTGCCAAACGAAGCTAAAGTTGAGGAGATTAAAGATTGCTATGAGCTTTCATGGCAGTTGGGCTTAAAGGCCAACGCGCTTTACCGCGATGGCTGTAAATTGTCGCAACCGCTTTCAACCAAATCGGATGTTAAAGAGGAAGCCGATGATAAACTGGACACTGTTGAAGAAGTATTGGGCGAAGCCGCCAATGTAAAACTGGCAGACTTAACCCCGGAACAGGTTATTGAAGCCGCCATGGCCATCATGGAAAAATCAAAGGATACCGCTTTCATGCGCCAGTTATCGCGGGTGGTTGAAAAGAAAAGCCTGCCGTATAAGCGTCGTGGTTTTACGCAAAAAGCCAATATTGGTGGCCAAAATGTATTTGTACGTACCGGCGAATATGAGGACGGCACCCTGGGCGAAATTTTTGTGGATATGCACAAAGAGGGAGCTACTTTCCGCTCACTCATGAACTGTTTTGCTATAGCCGTTTCGGTAGGTTTGCAATATGGCGTGCCGCTTGAAGAGTATGTAGAGAAATTTACTTTTACCCGCTTTGAGCCGGCAGGTATGGTAATCGGTCACCCGAACATTAAGAGCGCTACTTCTATTATCGATTACATTTTCAGGATGTTGGGTTACGAATACCAGGACCGTACCGATCTTGTACACGTTATTACCGACAAGAACGGTGTGTTGGGCAACCCGCAAATGGGCGATGAGGATTTTAATACTGATGAAACTAATGTTTACCAGCCATCTACCCATAATCAGGTATCTTCAGATAATTCTTCAAATGGTCAAAGAAAAGGCTTATCTTTCGACGTTAGTATGGGCGTACAAAGCGATGCGCCAAGTTGCAACGTTTGCGGGCATACCACCGTACGTTCCGGCACCTGCTACAAATGTTTAAATTGCGGCAACTCTATGGGGTGCTCTTAATAAATATGGATTTTTTAATCAATTATAAATAGTTAATTATGTGACAGCCCTGCCTCTCCGGTGGGGCTTGTTTGTTAAGAAAGGTCAAGGTATTTATAACAACTGTCATAGCAAATTAAGCAAATCAAAAAACTCCGCCTTTAGCGGGGTGGGGGGCTAATTATTTATAACTTAGCTTTTATGAACTCTATCCTACACATATTAAATGGCGATGCTGCGTTAGATGGTTTTGATCAAACCGGGCTTGATGGTGATGTTATGGTTTGGCGGGAAGTTTTTTCTGAGGGTCCGCTTCAGGAAAATATCCTTTCGGGCAGTTTTTGGAGTGCCCGCCGTGACTGGATCGAAAAGACATTTAACGCGCCGGAGGGCGATTACCAGCATAAAGTGTTGGACGAGCTCGGTAAATTGAACAGCCAGTACAAAGAGATTAATCTGTGGTTTGAGTTCGACTTGCATTGCCAGGTAAACCTGTTGGGAGTATTGGAGATGTTATCGCTAAAAACCGATATGTCGGCCCCGGCTATTTACCTCATTTGTTTGGCAGATTGTGTTCAGTTTGATAATAAGAAAGGATTAGGAGAGTTGACCGGCGAGCAATTTGAAGAGCTGTACGACGCCCGCGAACGGCTGAACGAGTGGGAGCTTGGCTTGGCCTTTGATGCCTGGAGATTGTACGTAAATAATGATCTGGCGGGATTAGAAAAATGGCTCAATGAAAACACTTTTTGGGGTGGTGTTCCGCTGCTTAAACCGGCATTAAAAGCGCACCTGAAACGGATGCAAAACAATGCAGATGGATTAACTTATATTGAGCAAAAACTATTGGATATCTACAAGAGCGGCGCAAAAACCAAAATCGAAATTTACCATGCCTTCTGGAAATCTGAAAGCATTTTTGGTATGGGCGATTTGGAGATTGATATCTACCTGGATAAATTGAAAGAAAAGGGTTTGATAGAGAAGATTTAAACATTGTGTCATTTCGACTGAGCAGGAAGGGGCAAAGCATTGGGGCGAAAGAGAAATCTTATGCGCCTGGTTGGGCGGTTAGCATGATCGCAAAGCATGATGTATAAGATTTCTCACTCGTTCCTCGTTTCGAAATGACAACGGATCTTATTAGATACCTTACGGCACCGTAACCGCAATCGTAGGTGATCGTTCGCTTTCATTTTTCATCCTATCCAGTGCCGTGACCACATAAAAATAGGTTTTGCCTTTTACGACGGTATTATCATCATACCCGAGTGTTGGATCATATTTGATCTTAAGGATATTTTTAGGATTGTCGATATTTATCTTTTCGCCATCATTAAAACGGTAGATCACATAGCCGTAAATAGGCTCTTCGTCTTTAGCTAAAGTTGGCGTAAGCCATCTTACCGCTACACTTCTTCCTGCAACTTTGGCCGTAACCTGTTGTGGAGCATTAGGCGGTATCGAATCGCGCCAAAGCATTACCGGTGGCAGGGCCGGGTATTGGTAATAATTATCACGCAGCGAATCGGTAAAGCCAAGCGGATTGCTGGTAAGTGAGTTAGAACTAAAATAAACACTACCCTGTACCCGGGGGTTATCGCGGATAAGTTCTATTTGTTGCGGCAACTGTGCCGGGTTTCTGAAAGCCTGAACCTTGCGTTCGTTAATACGATAAGCTGCCTGGCCTACGTACAGGTGCCTGCCATACGTGTTATCGCTCCACCAGCTTAAGAGTTTCTGAAAATCGGCGGCGCGGTTGCCTATCTGCCAGTAAAGCTGCGGGTTAATATAATCTATCCAGCCTTCCTTTACCCACTTGCGGGTATCGGCATAGTTTTCATAATAGGAAGAGCCACCGTTGGTTTCTGAGCCCTCATCGTTTTGTGCCTTATTGGCCCAGATGCCAAACGGACTAATGCCGAATTTGATATTAGGATCATGCGCATGAACGCTATCGGCAATCATATGTATCAGCAAATCCACATTGTGACGACGCCAGTCTTTGATATTGTCGTAGCCTTCGCCATATTTTTTAAACGTTTCTTCGTCGTTGATTTTTTGGCCGGCAATAGGGTACGGATAAAAATAATCGTCCATGTGTACGCCATCGATATCATAGTTATCCACCACATCCAGTATCACTTGTACAATATAATCCCGTACCTCGGGCAGGCCGGGATTAAAGGTTTTTATCCCGCCATAAGTAAAAAACCACTCTGGTTTTATCTTGGTAATATGTTGTGGACTAAGCGCTGCAAAGTTGCCGTCAAACGTAGCACGGTAGGGATTGAACCAGGCATGCAGCTCCATTCCGCGTTTATGTGCTTCGGTGATAGCAAACTCAAGCGGATCATAATTGGGGCTTGGGGCTTGTCCTTGCTTGCCTGTTAAATATTTTGACCATGGTTCCCGGCTTTTGGCATAAAATGCATCGGCAGCAGGCCTTACCTGCAACATAACTGCATTAATACCTGTTTCCTGGTGCGAGTTCAGTATATCAATCAGTTCCTGTTTTTGTTTTTCGGATGGCGATTTGGAATTGGTTGGCCAGTCGATATTAACTACGGTAGCTATCCATACCCCTCTGAATTCGCGTTTGGGCTGCATTTTTACATCAACCGGCGCCGGAACAAGCTCAGCCGGCTGCGCATTAACTGTTAAACTTGTAAACAGAATTATGATCAGAGGAAGTACAAACCGTTGGTATATATGCATTAAATAATATTAAGTTAGAAAGCTGCAAAGATATAAACTCATAACGTAGCAGGTTTATTATGAAGTATAAAAATTGAAGCCTTATTGTGTTTTAAACATTTTGTATTTATTTTAGCCCCACGCCTAACACAATTGATGTAATAAATTTTTTTAATCATATTTTTAGTGTTTTAACGTTCAATATGTTAACCATTAAAAATAAACAGCCTGTATATGCTTGCAGGATAGCGAATTACATTAATTAACAGTTGATATTTCGCCAAAAACAAACACTATAGCTAAGCTTTTGTTATACCACTTGCTTAACTATGCTAAAACTTAACATTTAATTGCTATGGAAAACCAATCTGGGCAACAACAACCTAAGAAAAACTCAAACGTCATTTATTTTCTTATTGTAGTAGTGCTTGCTTTATTGGGTACCGATGTGTACCTGTACCTGCAAAAAAACAACTCTGATAAAAAAATAGTTTACCAGCATGATGAGCAAACAAGACTGCAAACCGAGCTTGACAGTCTTGAATCGCAGGTTGAACAGGTCACTGCAGGCAAAGCCAAAATGACCGCGGCACTAACCGCAAAAAACGACTCGTTAAAGTCGACCATCAAAATTTTAAGGGCCAAACTGGCTAAAGGTAAACTTACCGCGCAGGAACTTGCCAAAGTACAGGAAGATGTAAAACAACTCCGCTACTTTGTAACCAAGTACACTGCCGATATTGATGAGTTGAAGAAACAAAACACCAACCTTACCAATGAACGGGATACTTTGAAAACCAACCTGGCAACGGTTGCCAAAAAGGTGGATACGCTCTCCAAACAAAACGAAGACCTTGGGGCTAAGGTTAAGGTAGCCCAGGCACTTAAGCTGGCGACATCAGATGTGGTAGCCTATAAAATAAGAGGAAGCGGAAAAGAAGTTGATGTTACCCGTGCAAATCCGGCTAAAAAGCTAAAAATCAACTTCACCGTGGCCAGCAATACTTTGGCTACAAAAGCCATGCATGATATTTATGTGCGTGTGATTGACCCAACAGGTAACCTCATCACCGCACCTGATTCAGGTACTTTCAGCGCCGACGGCCAGGATCTGCAATACACCTACAAAACATCAATTGATTTTAAAGACGATGGTTCACAATACACTATCGACTGGATCAACCCAACCCTGCCATTCCAAAAAGGTACTTATACTATTATGCTTTATGCTGATGGCGGTACTATGGGTAAAACAGGTATTACTCTTAAATAATTATCGACACTAATTTTTTCGAATTAGGACGAATTACACGAATAAAAGGAAGAGGCCCGGTTTGCTACGCAAATCGGGCCTCTTTGTATTTGATATCTCAAAAGAACGTTATTGCAATTACTGTGCAGTTATCCATTATTTCCAATTCGTGTAATTCGTCCTAATTCGAAAAAAATAGTGTAAATTATTACATTTTCATCGGAACCGGGCTTATCCTTAAATACACATACACTTCAACTCCAAATTGTGTGCTGTCATAAATGATGTTGAGCAAAAGCCCTACCCTATATCACAGATATGATGAACAAAAAATATGATTTCATAGCAGAGTAGGGTTACAGATTAAAAAAGTTGTACTCCAGCCTGATGAGGTACATGTTTTTGGTGTTCCGCTGCATATCATTATAGATAGGCGTACGGTACGAGAAATCCAGCCGGCAGGTACTGTTAAAAATCAATTGCAGGGCAGGGGCAACATCCAAATAACTTTCGCCATGCCCCGGATTTGTTTTGCCCAGCAGTTCACAATACAGGTTTAAGTTTACCTGCTTGTAGTCGCGATAATTGCGCGGCAACAGTAAATATCCGCCTGATAGGGTATAGGCAGCGGCATTGCGCACCCTATCTACCGGCACTTCATAATCTCCGCTGTTATTAAAAGCCCGCAAATAGCTTGCCGAACCAGACAATGCCAGCTTATGCAGCAATTGAGTGAAAACCACGCCTCCCTGAACTCCGCTGTTATCACCTTCTAAAGTGATCTCCCGGTTAACTATTGGGTTGCTGATGCTTGACAGCTTGGCAAAAAATGCGCCCCTGAAATGTTGCTGAACGGTATCAATAGATAGAAAACGGTATTTGGCATACACGCTTCCCCCTTCAAAATGCTGGTTGTTGCTGTAATAATCAGACATGTAAACCGAGCCATGAACCATCAGGTGACGATTAACGCCATACATTGCTTCAATAGTACTACGGTTTTTATACGATGGTTTGAAGTACCCCTGGTTTTCAAGACGGATGCCTAACGAGCCGGTTGCCATATTGCTGGCAGGCTCTGTATTTACATACAGTTCCTGTGCAAATAATGGGCAAGGCATTGCCATAAGGCAAATAGCCAATATGATCTTCTTCATAAAAATTGATGTTAAATGAAGAACTTATATTGCTAAATGATAAACACGACCGCTTGCAGGAGTGGCGTCGGTAACCTGACCAAGGTATTTTTTAGATACCGATTTGGGTGCAAAACCATTATCAACTACAGTAAAGTTGACATCGCCGGTAAATGATTTATCGGCAGCGTTAAGCAGATGATAGGTATCCCCTCCATAATTGAAAGTATTTTCGGCAACCTTGGTATTGGCAAAGTTAAAAGTGGCTTTTAAGCTGTTAACTGAAAACCCAGAGCCCTGAACCTTTTTGCTGATCTGCTCGAAATTTACAGGCACATCATTTTTAAAGGTAATGAGGTATGTATTACGGATAAGATCGGTTTTAATTTCGCCAACAAAAGGTAGCGTACGTAAGGCTTTCTCTGTTGATTTGGCGCAAAGGGCGCAGGTAAGACCGCTTACCTGTAGTTCGGCTTTAGTAAATTGAGCTTTGGCTGCGGTTACAGAAAGCGAAAATATGATGATGAATATTTTTAAAGATTTCATGTTGATCGTATAATTAACTGTTAGATAATAAACTGAAGATAAGGTTTATCGGGTTAGCAATTAACAGATCAAATACGGAAGATACAGTTGCGGATAAATGTAGCGATGCCTTGCGCAGGCGGATCTGGCGGGCCGCGGTCATAAAATTTGTCGGATGAAGAAGATGGCAAAGCAGGAAAAAGGCTATCAAACGACCAGCTTGGCAGTTCAAAACCAAATATTTTTGCCAAAAATGAAGTAGCTTCACCCTGGTGGGCATCCTTCACTTTTACTTCAACTTGCTTGTCCTTGCAGCATTTCATTTTGCCACCCTGCTTGTCCATTTTACAGTTAACAGCCGGGGCATCAATTTTTACCGATGCTACATAGTCACCGCAGATATGGAAATTAAGAGCAAAGCCCAGCACTGTAACTGTGTACAGCATAGTGAGTAATATTGCTCCTGATCTTTTTACCATATTACAAAAGTAGGTGATTAACTTGTTGATTACAAAATGTTTTTACCAGTTTGGGTGATCCATAGTTTAACAAATGTGCAAATAGTGATTTTGGCACATACAAAAAAGCCCCGGCCTTGCGCCGGGGACTTCCTCATTAAACTATTAACTGATCTTATTATTCGTTTGGTTATTGTGCAGATTGCTTAGCCTGCTCTTTCATTTTTTCGTTTGCAACAATAGTAATCTCAACCCTGCGGTTTTGCGCGCGGCCATCGGCAGTAGTGTTATCAGCAATCGGCTCACTTTCGCCTTTACCGGTTACTGTCATACGTGATGTTGCTACGTTACCTGCAGCCAGGTATGATTTTACCGCATCAGCTCTTTGTACCGAAAGTGTTTGGTTATAGCTATCAGAGCCGGTGTTATCAGTATGGCCGATGATGGTAATATTGGTTTCGGGATTTTTCTGCAATGAAGCAGCCAGATTTTGCAAATTGGTTTGTGCCGCCGGTTTCAAATCTGATTTATTGGTATCAAATAAAATACCCGAATCAAACTTTACCAAAATACCTTCGCCCTCGCGGGTTACGGTAGCGCCTGGTACTGTTTGTTTAATTTCAGCAGCTTGTCTGTCCATATTGCGGCCAATAAAAGCGCCTGCAGTACCGCCAACGGCACCGCCTATGATAGCGCCTAAAGCAGTATTACCTGCGGCCTTACCAATAAATGCACCTACTGTACCCCCGGCACCTGCACCAATAGCAGCACCTTTTTGTGTTTTTGTAAGTGAATTACATCCTGAGCCTAATATGCCTGCGGTAGCTAATGCTATGCCAAGGGTGGCTACTTTTAATTTTAGCGTTCTCATTGTACTTGTATAATTATGTTATACCGTATGTTTTACAAAGCAGGTGCCAAAATGAGGGGATGGCAGTTTTAATAATCACATTCCTTGAAAGGACATTATCCATCAATCATTGCAACATTTTTTTAATGATAAGTAAAGTTAATGTCGATGAAGTAAAGAATATTGGATTGGAGGTTTTTTTGCACTGCCCGGTTTTTAGTACAAAGCGGCGTAAAATTTTAGATACAGTACAACATGGCATGCTTTTTTGCTGTTTTAGGAAACAACAATTAGCGTTGAAGGGATGATAAGTTTAAAGGTGCTTCCCTTATCTTTTTCAGAAACTACGTCAATTTCAATATCGTGAAAGCCTGCAATTGATTTTACGATGGGCAGGCCCAGCCCAAAACTATCCTGCTGTAATGACTGTCTGAATTTTTTGAATCGGTTAAAGATCAGCGGTATGGCATCTTCGGCAATACCTATGCCTGTATCGGTTATGCTGATCACAAATTTACTATGTACAGCCACACCTGTTACATTAATACTCCCACCTTCATTATTGTATTTAATGGCATTGTTAATAAGGTTAAAAAACAGGTTAAAAAGTAAAAATTTATTGATATTGACAAAATGCCAGTTATCAGGCACCAACATATCATAATCTATGTTTTTATCCTGTAAACGGATAGAGATTTCGTCATAAACATCCTGCAAAAGCTCTGATACCGAAACTTTGTCTTCTTTTAAAAACTGTTCATTCTCTATCTGCGAAATAAGCAGTAATGTTTTGGTGATGCTTTTTAACCGGTTCAGGATCTTTTGCATCTCCAGTAACCTGCCTTTCAGCTCATCATTAATATCCTCCTCTTCAAACATATTCTCAATTTTTGACTGGAGGATGGAGATTGGCGTCATGAGCTCATGCGATGCATTGGAGATAAACTCCCGCTCTTTATGAAATTTATCGGCAATAGTTTCAATCATGTTATGGATGCTGATATCCAGGTGCTGAAAATCAGATGTGGTGGTTCGTACCTGCCGGTAAGTATGAAAATTAGGGAATTTTTGACCTACAAGTTTGGTTTTGATAATAAGCCGCAGGGGTTTAAGCACATAAGTTGAATACACCTGGTCGGCCAATACTGTAAGCAGGATCATGCCCAGTAGTACCTGGAAAGCTATATTTTGCAGCGGGACGCTGGTCTCGTCCAATGTATCTACGCTTTTGCCTATTTCAAGCAGGTAGTTTTTGTTTTTAACCTTAAAAGTGTGGCTCAAAATACGGTACTCTAAGGTATCGCCTTCACTAAAAAGCCGCTTGCCTCTTTTTATGGTATCAAGAAAGTAATCAGGGTCAACCTCGTCTAAGCTGATGTATTCTTCCTTAAGCGGAAGGTAGCTACCGTAAGCTTCACCGTTTTCGATATAAGTTTCAATGCCTTTGCTTTTGACAATTTGCAGTAGCTTGTTCTTTTGCTTAATAAGTTTACTATCAACATAATTTCGGCTGATGTTTTTGATCAATACAGGAACAAGCAATACAAACAGTATCACGATAACCAGCTTGGAGATGGCATTGAAAAGCGTAAGTTTTGTTCCTAATTTCAAATACTCAGGCGTTGATCTTTATTTTATAGCCCAAACCACGTACCGTTTCCAGCCAATCAGGTGGGGCATAGGCATTTAATTTTTTGCGGATGTTTTTTATATGCGCGTCTATATAATTGCTGTCGTAATCATTGTTTACCACACTGCCCCAAATGTGTTCGCTAAGCTGCATGCGGGTAAGCGTACGGTTTTTATGTAATATTAAATAGGCTATAAGGTCAAACTCTTTTTTGGTGATGGTATTTACAACGCTGTTATAATAGGAAATAGTACGCGCGGTAAGATCAATCAAAAAGCCGCCCAGTTCAACAATGTTATTTTTAACCCCAAACTTACGCCTGATGATGGCCTGCATACGGCTTTGCAGTTCAAGCAGCGAAAATGGTTTGGGCAGATAATCGTCGGCGCCGAGGTCAAGCCCTTTGATCCGATCGTTGATTTCTGCGCGGGCGGTGAGTATAATGCAAGCTGCTTCCGAATTAGTCTTTTTTGATTCCCTGAGCAGGTCGAGGCCATCGTAATCTGGCAAACCAAGGTCTATCAGTATGAAATCATACAGGTTGGTGGCAATTTTTTCGGAGGCCGAAGTGCCATCAAAACATACCTCGCAGATGTAGTTATAGTTTGAAAGAAAAATCTCCAGTTCGTGGGCAAGGGCTGTTTCGTCTTCTATTATTAAAACATTCATGTATTATGGCTAATAAAAAACGTAATAAAAAGTTAAGTTATAAAATGATTCACGGCGGTTAAGCAGTACCCCCTCTACGTTAACCGGAATTGAATATTTGTATGAAAATTCAAACGTATAATGCGGCCGGTTGTAAGCCACCGGAATTTTGAAGCTATAGTTCAACATATTGAACCGGCGGTTACGGCTTGCATAACGCGGATCGTACTCAATAGATATATTGGCAGCCTCGTCCCTGAAATGATGATCAAGCGAATAGCGCTGAACAAAGTTTTGTGTACCCAGGATGAAATTAAAAGACGGGTTAAAGGAAAGGAAATCCTGATCGTCAAAAATACTCCAGCTGCTTTCCCAATACTTAGAGTTACTTATTGTTAAAAAAATATCATTTGATTTACCAAAAAGATAATCAAGCACGGCACTTGTTTTTAGGTATTTCCAATCATACGAGTTTTTGAAGTTGATATCATTTGATGAGGCCGATTTAATAACCTGCGCGGCATCCCTGGCAAAAAAGAATCGTGTATAACTTGCAGAGCCTGAAAAAGCTTTTGAAAATTTATAAAAATATCCTCCGCCTAAATCCACCTCATCAACTGGCGCATAGCCCAAAACCTTAAAAGCCGAACCATATAAAAAAATGCCCGATTTGGTATTATAGATCAGATCGGCAGTAACAAAAGGATATTTTATCGGGCCGGTACGGCCAAAAAACAGCACATCGCTGCCATAGCTTACCCCTGCCGAAACAGACCGTTTGCGGATAATGGTATCAGAGTCGGCAGCTAAAGAATGCTTACCGGCAAAAAGGCGCAGATCAGTATCTCCGGCAAAGGCGGTACTGGCTGTAGCCATAAAAAGAAGTAAGCAAAGGTATTTCATCAATATATTTAACTGTTTAACCTGTTTAATTACCATTTCTCCTTGGTATTTCGGGCGGGCGCTCCATGCCTTCGGGGCGTCGTTGCCTTTTTGGCTTGGGCTTAGGCGGTACAGCATCGTCATCAACAGTAGCTGGTTTGGCCTGCCGTTTTGCTTTGGCTATTTCTTTGATCTTTTTCTTTTCGTCCTCTTGTTGCTTTTTGGTTTTGATAGTGTCGGCCGCTAATGAAGTATGCCACAAGATAGCCGGCATTTTGTTACCGGTATAAGCATGTGCATCAATGTTTTTTGTAAGGGCATTGGCAGATGATATACGTGTTGCAAATATCAATAACAGGACAATATACGCAAACCACTTTATCATTTAGAAGAGGAAAAAGTAAAAATAAGGCTCAAATAACGGTTATTTTAAATGTTTACACCAAAATGAGAAAGGTACAATAATAACAATTCATTTGCAGGGGCACTTGTAAAAATGCCGATGCAAATGAATAATAACAGATCACAATTATGATGAAAGGTTTATGAATGAACTTTAATTGCTGAAAACTAAAGAACTATATCTTTTGATGGATAAACCCTGTTTTGATCGTCGATGATAACACAGGCAACCTGGTTAAGCTGGTTGATCATGTATAAGCCGGCATTTACACCTATGGTTAGTATTGGTGTAGCTAAAGCGTCGGCAAATTCGGCAGTAGGGCTCAGGATGCTTGCACTTGTAATGCCGCTAACCGGGAAACCTTTTTTAGGGTTAAATACGTTAGTGAATTTTTTATTGCTGATGCTTGCATATTTTTCGGCGTTAACTGAAGTTGCAAAAGCAAGATTGCTGATTTCCAAATCGGCAAATGGTTGGTTTTGCTGGGTGCTGTCGGCATCGGCAACAGTCCATGGTTGCAGGTTTGGCTGCAGGCCCCACGCAAGCAGGTCGCCGCCAAAATTGATCACGCCACTGCTTACACCGTTCAGTTGCAATACATATTTTGCCCTGTCGGCAGCATACCCTTTGCCGTTGGCGCCAAAGCCTATGCGCATTCCTTTTTCTTTCAGAAACACAGTTTGTTTAACAGCGTCAAGTACAATGTTTTTATAGCTGGCAAGTGATAGCGTACGTTTTGTAGTTTTTACTGAAGCGGCTTCAACGTCATTTTCGTTAGCTACGCTATCCGCCAGGTAGGTAATATCAAAAGCACCGTAGGTAAGCTCAGCTATTTGCAAGGCCCTGTCAATAAGCCTGAAAGTTTCACCGTCGGCTTTTACCGGGGCAATGCCGGCGTTGCGGTTTATCTGGTTGATGCTGCTATCATCGCTAAATGCCGAAAGCAGTTTTTCAACCCTGTTAATTTCATCAATGGCAATGTCAATTTGCTCATCGGCCAGTAGCGGGTTATTACCCACTACACTAATCTCAAATTTATCGCCCATTAAACGCGCATTACGTTTGTAGACTATTAAATTATCGGTTAAAGTTTTTATAGCCAGCATAAAATTAGTTTTAAGTATCTAAAAATGAACACAAAATGTATTGTAATGTACCTTACGAGGGTTAGATCAATTACGCTACATCAATCCTTTACAAAAACTAAAGTAGCGGCGCTTTATGAAATTGAGATGAAAATGGACTTTTAATTAATGTAATTAACTGATTTTGACATTTTTTAACACTTAAATGATAAAAAAGGTTAAATGAACAAAAACGGCAGGCGGAAGAAGTTGTATTGAGGCTAGTTACGTCCCTTCCGGGTTTAAGTTAACCCACAAAATCTAAATGTTTCTAAGGGCTGGGAAGCAAGTTTACGATTACGAAACTCCGCTGGAGTCCAATATCTCTTTAAATTTTGTCTATAAACACGTAGCCTCTCTGAGGCCGCTTGGCACGTCAGCCATATTCAATATATTATCGTCCCATCAGGGTCTCTCGCAGAGGACCCTGATGTTTGCAAGCAGATTCGCTATTCAGAATATCTTGGTAGATGTTTAGGACGCGGTGAACCTCACGGTCCTCTCGCTGATTTAAGTTAACCCACAAAATCGATTGTGAAATTGGGTAATGTGCATAAGTTGAACCCCTCTGGGGTTCGGGAAAGGGTGTTATGTTATTTTCTACAAACCTTTTCCCCCTCTGGGGGATTTTTGCAATTTAATGAACAGGTATTAATTGCCAAGCACAGGTGCACCAGAGGTGCAAAAGGTTTGTAGCATAAAAATATATAGAAATAGCCTTTGCCCCAGAGGGCGCAAAACAAAACGCCTTACTGGTTAAATGACAAAGCAATTTTGTGGGTTAACTTAAATCTGCGAGAGACCCTGGGGGGTATGAATGGTTCTGTAAGCTAATTTTTATAAAAAACAAACACCCATAGCCCGGTAAAAACCAGGCTGGGCGTGTCAATAATTTTGAGTAAAAATTTATTCCAGCGTTATTTGCCTCCTGATACTTTCTTCAAGCGAGATAAAGGTTTCGGTACGTTGAATGCCCCTTACACCCTGGATCTGCTCGTTTAAAACTTCGCGCAGGTGAGTCGTGTCATGACATACAATTTTAGCAAAAATGCTCCATTCGCCTGTAGTGTAATGCAGTTCAACAATTTCTTTAATTGTTTTTAACTGCTTCACCGCTTCATTATACTGTGATCCTTTTTCGAGGTAAATACCCAGGAATGCAGTGATGTCATATCCTAATTTTTGCGGATCTACCTCAAGGCTGGCACCTTTTATTACACCCATCTCCTCTAACTTTTTCATCCGCACGTGTATGGTTCCGCCAGAAACAATCAACTCTTTAGCTATCTCGGTGTACGGAGTAGTAGCATTTTTCATTAATATTGATAAAATCTGGATATCAAGATTATCAATTTCTAAATTTTGAGCTTTTCTGTGGGACATAAATTTGAATATCTATATTGAAATACAAGTTTAATTAAAATTCGATTAAAAATAAAATATTTTTGTTGAAATATTTGCAAGAAATAGATAGTCCTATTAAATTTGTATCAAGCAAAAGGGAAATGCTTACCTGTTCTTTAAAAGAAAAACAATGTTGGGTGGTGAAATTTTTGGCAGACACACCTCCTTGTCCCGGTGGCGGAGATTATGGAAAACCCGTAAGGGCTAACCACTCTGTGAAGGTTCGAATCCTTCCCCAACAGCAAGTTTAAGTACAAAGTCAGAAGTCTTAAGTCAAAAGACTTGGAACTTCAGACTAACGACTTAAGACTTACAACACTGTAGGATGGTGAAATTTTTGGCAGACACACCTCCTTGTCGCGGTGGCGGAGATCTTGGGAAACTTTTAGTAATAAAAATAACCACTCCGTGAAGGTTCGACTCCTTCTCCTACAGCTCTTCTCATAATTTAGGTTTATAATTGGTTAGTAAAGGCCCCTGCCCATCAGGGGCTTTGCTGTTTTTATAGGTTTTTGTGTTGGGCGTAGCAATCGGAAAATAGTGTAAATTAGCATACCAGGCCAAAACCTCATGACACCATCCAACTATATCCTTGAACAAGCTGAAGAAAGACAGGAGCTTTTAACAAGTCTTCATCATGTAATTACCGGCAATGATGGGTCGATTGTACCAGGTGTCGAAAGTATGATGGGCAAACAAATGATCCTTTATAAAGAAAGAGGTTATATGAAATATGGACTGTCGGCGGTGAAAGCTTACATGTCGTTGCATTGTATGCCTATTTATATGAACCCGGTGCTCCATGCCAGGTATGCCGCGTTATTACCCGATGCTAAATTTCAAAAAGGCTGCATCAACTTCACGAGCTCCGGCGAAATTCCCCTTGATATAATTTCGGCCCTTATTACAGATTGCTCTGTGATAAGTATTGCTGATATGCTCGAAAACCGGAAGAGGAAATAATCTTCACTGTACACAGAGTTGTTCAAAACTGTCAAAACTACAGCAATAATAATGTGTCATTTTTACACATTGCGTCTTGTTTCGTAAAGATTTAGTTATAAATTTGGTAGGCAACAATTTATTACAATCGATTGAGTAGATTGCGGCACAAACCCTGAATATACCAACATTTAAAACCAATTAACCCAAAACCCACAACAAGTCGATATGAAAAAAATCGTCCTGATGGTGCTTGTGGCATTTAGCTGCATTTACTTATCCTGTAACAAAACACGCCCCAATAAACCGCGGGTGCTTATCTTTTCAAAAACCATGGGCTTTCACCATGCATCCATCGATGCCGGTATAGCAGCCATTAAAAAACTCAGCGAAGAGAATGGTTTTGATGTGGATACCACAAAAAATTCGGCCATGTTTAATGAAGATACTTTGAAAAAATACTCAACTGTTATTTTTTTAAGTACCACTGCTGATGTGCTTGATTACAGGCAGGAAGCTGCTTTTGAACGTTATATACAAGCCGGAGGCGGTTTTGTGGGTATCCACGCGGCGGCTGATACCGAATATGACTGGGGCTGGTACGGTCGCTTAGTTGGCGCCTGGTTTTATGATCACCCGGGTATTCATGATAAAAACCCTAATGTACAGCCGGGTACCTATAATATAGTTGATGCCAATAACGATGCTACTAAAGACCTGCCTAAAGTATGGAAACGTACTGACGAGTTTTACAGTTTTCGCAAACCGCTGGCCGAAGATGTTCACGTGCTGATCACGCTTGATGAAAGTACTTATAAAGGTGGTAAGCGTATGGGGCTGCACCCGGCTACCTGGTATCATGATTTTGACGGTGGCCGTGCGTTTTATACCGCAATGGGCCATACCGACGAAAGTTACAAAGAAGCCGGCTACCTGAAAATGCTGCTTGCGGGTATTAAATATGCCATAGGCGGTAACAAAGAACTAAATTATGACAGAGCCAAAACCCAGTTGCCGCCAGATGAAGACCGTTTCAAGAAAACACAACTTTCAACTGGCGAGTTTTTTGAGCCGACAGAGATGACCATTTTGCCAAACTTAGACATTATGGTAATTCAGCGCCGTGGCGAGATCATGCTGTACAAGCACGATACTCAAAAAGTAAAACAGGTTGGCTTTTTTGATGTGTACTGGAAAGCCCACGTGCCTAACGTAAATGCCGAAGAGGGCATGCTTGGCCTGGCTAAAGACCCGGAGTTTGAAAAAAACAACTGGATCTATATATACTATAGTCCTGCCGATAGTTCAGTAAACCGTCTCTCAAGGTTTACCTTTAAAAATGATACGCTGGATAAAAAAACCGAAAAAGTTATTTTGGAGGTGAAAGCTCAGCGTGATATCTGCTGCCATACAGGTGGCTCGATAGCCTTTGGTCCGGGGCCGGATAAAACCCTGTTCTTCTCGGCCGGTGATAACTCAACTCCGTTTGATGAAAAAGGACAAAAATATGTAAGCAGTGGTTATGCTCCGTTGGATGACCGACCAGGTCATTTGCAGTATGATGCCCGCCGCTCGGCCGGCAATACCAATGATCTTCGCGGTAAAATTATGCGCATTAATCTTAAGGATGATGGCACGTATGAAATACCCGAAGGTAACCTGTTTCCGAAAGGCACACCAAAAACCCGCCCCGAAATTTATGTAATGGGCGACAGGAACCCTTACCGGATCTCGGTTGATCAGAAAAACGGCTACCTATATTGGGGCGAAGTAGGCCCGGATGCGCATAATGATAGCCTTGACAATCGTGGCCCAATGGGTTATGATGAAGTTAACCAGGCTAAAAAAGCGGGTAACTTTGGCTGGCCATATTTTGTAGGCGATAACAAGCCGTACCATCTTTATGATTATGCCACAGGCAAATCAGGCCCGGCGTTTGATCCTAAGCACCCGGTTAATAACTCACGCAATAATACCGGCTTAACAGATCTGCCACCGGCACAACCGGCATTTATCTGGTACCCTTATGGTCCATCGGCCGATTTTCCGCAGGTTGGTACAGGTGGTCGTAACGCTATGGCTGGTCCGGTTTATTATACTGATATGTTCCCGGCAGAAACCCGCCTGCCTGATTATTATAACGGTAAGTTTTTGGCGTACGACTGGATGCGCGGCTGGATAAAAGCTGTTAGCCTAACTCCTGAAGGTGATTTTGATAAAATGGAGCCTTTCTTCCCTAAATTGAAAGTAAACTCCATGATTGATATGGAGGTTGGCCCGGATGGCAGGCTTTATGGTTTGGAATATGGCAGCGGCTGGTTTTCACATAACCCGGATGCAGGCCTGTTCCGCATTGACTATATCGCCGGAAACCGTCCTCCCGAAATTTCATCTTTCAAAGCTGATAAAACATCGGGCGTATTGCCGTTCACCGTTAAGCTTACTGCTAAAGCCACCGACCCGGAAAAAGATAATATTTCTTACACATGGAACCTGGGTAATGGCGTAACTAAAGAAACAACTACTCCATCACTTAGCTATACTTATACAACAGTTGGCGATTATAAAATTACTGTTGAAGCAAAAGACGATAAAGGTGCAGCAAGTAAAAGCGCGCCGGTTAGCGTTTATGCAGGCAACGAGCAGCCAACGGTTAGTATCAATATTACCGGAGGCAATAAATCATTCTATCTGCCGGGTGTGCCGTTCAAATACGTGGTTAACCTAACCGACGGACCGGATACCAAAGCAGTTGATCCGAAACGCATTTATGTAGCACTCGATTATATTGAAGGTTTTGACAAAGCGCAATCAGCAGCGCAGCACGAGCAGGGCGAACCTGAAAATCGCGGTAAAACACTCATGTTAACCATGGATTGTAAAAGCTGTCATAAGGAAGACGGTAAATCAATAGGCCCGTCATTTGTGCAAGTTGCCGCGAAATACAAAAAAGACCCTAATGCCATGGCTAAGCTTACCCAAAAGGTAATCAAAGGTGGCGCAGGTGTTTGGGGCGAAACCGCAATGTCTGCCCATCCAAACATTAAACAAGGTGACCTTGATCAGATCATTAACTGGGTGCTTTCGCTTGACAATAGTAATCAAAAACCATCGCTGGCTTCGTCAGGTATTATTTTGCCTGCTCCACCTGAGAAACAACAGTCGGCGGCGCTGGTACTATCGGCTAAATATACTGATGATGGCGGCAATGATATTAAGAAGTTGACCGGTAGCGCCATTGTATCTTTAAACAGCAGTACCTACCAGTTTAAAGGCACCGAAAAATTCAACGGGTTTACCGCCTTTAAATACAATGGTATGAACCTGATGATCTATCCTCCGGGAGAGGGCTGGTTTGAACTGGATAATATCGACCTTTCAGGTGTGCGTTCAATCAACCTGACCAACTTCTGGCAGGCGCCACCAACTGCTCCGCTTAATTTTGAGTTGAGGCTTGATTCAGAAACTGGTGTCCTTGCGGGTAAAGGCAGCATGCCGGTACCGGCCAAAGATGCCAAGGGCGGTGTTGTTCACCTGGTGCTTACACCGGTAACGGATGGCAAAATACATAAGCTGTTCTTTGTGTACAAACCGGCAAGTAAAGCTGCCATGACAGCCGGCGTAACATCGGTGGTGTTTAGCGCGAAGTAGCCCTAAATATGTCATTGCGAGAAGGAACGACGAAGCAAACGCACGGAGGCTAAGCGGCCCTGTAAAGCATGCGATTGCCACGCTATCGCTCGCAATGACATTTTTTAAAGGCGGGTTGATATTATAAAACAACGGCCCGGCAGGTTAACCTGCCGGGCCGTTTTATTTCCCAAGTTCGTGTCCTCACGAACGCTGCGTGAACTTAAAAAATCTTAAAGCCTACACTCAGTGCCCAAAGGTTTTGACGCTTAGCAAAGCTGTCACTTACCTTGGTTAAGCCACCTTCGTACCTTAAATCGGCAGTAATAGAGCCGATATCAACACCGGCACCTGCCTGGAAGCCAAGATTGCTCTTATTAAAGTCATTCGCGGCATTACTGATATTATTGCCAAGACTTGTGCTTTGATCAAGGGTGTAGGTATAAATAGGCCCTGCCATAATACGGAAGTTCAAATCTTTTTCGCCAAATGATTTACCAATCAATAATGGCACATTTAAGTTGGTGAACCTTACCTTACCACTAAAAGCGGTATTGTTATCATTTGATTCAAACTTACCGCCCGTACCGCTCAGGTAAAGCTCTGGCTGTAAATAAACGCTGTTACCTACACGGGCAAACAAACCTGCCTGGTAACCTGTCAGGTTTTTGTCGTTAAAATTATCGGAGCCAATTTTTGAAAAATTGACACCGCCTTTTACACCTAAAGAAAACTGTGCTTTGGCGCTGATGCTTACAGCAATCAGTAATACCGCACTTAATAGATACTTTTTCATGATTTTCAATGTTAAATGTAAAGCCATAAACGCACGTTATCCTTAAAATTGTATACGGCTTTACGCTATTAATTTATTTTGGTTTATAACCAGGCTCATATTTGGGCCTTATTGTACATTATCAATACATGAGCCAAACATTTAAACAGTAGCAACTTGGTATTTTTTATATTTTTGCTGAAAATAAATTGAACATGGCTGAAATCAGTATTACAAATAAGGACTGGGAACGCGTAAAAATTAAAATTCAACGTAAATACAACCATCTTACAGACGAGCAGTTGAAATACAGCGAAGGGCAGGAAGAAAGCCTGATTACCAAACTAATGGACCTTGTTAACCGCGACCGTGCATATGTGGTTTTTACCTTAAAAAAGGCGCTGGTTAATATTGATACTAACCGACTGTAAAATAGACACTGCGGTTATACAAACTGGCAAGCTTTTTTGTATTTTTATTTTTTTCGAGGATAAATGATGAAACAGGGGTTAGTGTTCAAAAAAGGATACAAAAAAGCCGGCTTATTTGCAGGTATTGCATTATTGGCCGCAGGTATAGTAGGTTTTAATGACGACCTGTTCCAGATCTCGAAAAATCTTGATGTGTTCGCTTCGGTGTACAAGGAAGTTAACATCAATTATGTCGACGATATCAACTCGGCCAAATTGGTTAAAACCGGTGTTGACGCCATGCTCGATGGCCTTGATCCTTATACCGAGTTTGTACCCGAATCAGAAATAGAAGACTACAAGCTCCATTACGTAAGTACCCAGTATGGCGGCATTGGCGCCAGCATCTTTGTGCGCAACAGCAAGGTATTTGTATCCGAAGTTTTTGCGGGTTTTCCTGCCCAAAAAGGAGATGTTCATCCCGGCGATCAGCTACTGAAGATCAATGATGTTGACCTGAACGGTAAAGATAATGACCAGGTAAGCCAGTTGCTTAAAGGCTCAAAGGGGGCTGCCATAAAACTCTTCATTAAACGAGATAACACACCACAGCCGTTTGAGAAAAACCTGATCCGCGACGAGATCAAGCAACCCAATGTATCTTATTATGGGATGGTTGATGGTAACATGGGCTATATTAAGCTGGATAAATTCCTCGAAAATTCAGCCGCCGAAGTTACTACTGCGCTTACCGAGCTGAAAAAGAAAAACCCTAACGGTATTATTCTCGACCTGCGATCAAATGGCGGCGGTATATTACAGGAGGCCGTTAAAATTGTAAACCTTTTTGTGCCAAAAGATGTAGAAATCGTATCGCAAAAAGGAAAAATAAAGGAAAAGAATTTTACCTACAGCACTATTAGCTCGCCCCTTGAACCGGATTTGCCTCTGGTCGTATTGGTTAACAGTCATTCAGCATCGGCAAGTGAAATTGTTGCCGGCTCATTGCAGGACCTCGACCGTGCGGTTATTATCGGGCAGCGCAGCTATGGCAAAGGGTTGGTACAGCAAACGTTTAATTTACCATACAATAGCCTGGTAAAAATTACCATCGCCAAGTATTATGTACCATCGGGCCGCTGCATCCAGGCACTGGATTACACTCACCGTAAAGATGATGGCAGCGTGGTAAAAGTGGCTGATTCACTTATCCACGAATTTAAAACAAAAAACGGCCGCTCTGTTTATGATGGCAGCGGCATTTATCCTGATCTGTTTATTAAACAGGAAAAATTTGCCAACGTTACCCAGGCACTGGTAGGCAAGCTATTAATATTTGATTATGCAACTGTTTATCGCGACAAGCATTCCAAAATTGCTGATGCTCGGTCGTTTACGCTATCTGATGGTGATTACAACGATTTTATAAAATACCTGGCCGATAAAAATTACAACTATACCACCGCGTCGGAAAAATTACTAACCACCTTAAAACTTGAAGCCACCAGGGATAAGCAGTTCAACGATATTCAGACCGAATATGAGGGTTTGAAAACAAAATTGATTGCCAGCAAAAAGAATGATCTTATCCAGCACAAAGACGAGATAAAGCAAGTGCTTGAAAATGAGATTGCTTCACGCTATTACTACGAAAAAGGCCGCTACGAAACCAATTTTAAGTACGACAAGGAACTTGCTCAGGCCGTAAAAACCATGCAGGATAAAGCCCAGCTGGCATCTATTCTTAAGGGTGAGGGCAGCTATAAAGTTATTGGCAAGCCTGTACTTGCCATGGCCGGAAAAAAGGCTGCCGATAAAGATAATGATGACGAATAGTTTGATTATCAGTAGGTTTTAAATCAGTTAAAATATTGTAACCAATTAGTTACCCGTTGCAACATGTAACGGGTTAAACTTTTATGCACGGTTATTGTCATACTTACAAACAAAACAATAACACAACATGAAAAAGATAATTTTAACAGCTGCTATTTTAGTAAGCAGTTTAACTGTAAAAATAGCCAGCGCTCAAATAAGTTTAAATATTAACATTGGCAGCCAGCCGGCCTGGGGCCCGGTAGGTTATGATCACGTAGATTATTACTACCTGCCCGATATTGATTCTTATTATGATATCAATGCTCACCAGTATGTTTATTTTGATAACAATGTTTGGGTTCATGGTGCCATGTTACCTCCGCGTTTTGGCAACTATGATGTATACCGCAGCTATAAAGTGGTAGTTAATGAACGTAATCCATGGGTTAGAAACGATGTTTACAAACGTAAATATGCTTCATATAAAGGCCGCCATGATCAGGTTGTGATTCGCGATAGCCATGATGAAAAGTATCGTAACCATTATGTTGAACGCAAAACCGTACGCAGGGTTGATGTAGTTAAACATGATAAACGTGGCCACGGTCACGACGATCACGATCATGGCCGTGGCCACCGTGATTAAGTTTTTATATTGTTATAATTTTTGATTGTTTTTATGAAGGACTGTCCCCCAAAAAGGACAGTCCTTTTTTGATGGAAATCCTTGCCATTTCCGCTATGAGCGGCATTCCAGTCCTTCGGCACAAAACTTGCCGATTTATGTCACGTTTGAGTTAACTTTTATAGTTTGTTTACTTAGGTTTAGCTATAAACAAACATTATATTCGTTACTTAGTTAACCGATTTATTGTTAAACGATTTAAATCAAATTACACTTATGAAATATCGAATATCCGTTTTGGCGCTGCTTGTAGTAGCAGTATTAGGCCAAAGCTGTGTAAGCAGCAAGAAGTACAAAGAACTGGATGCTAATTACACCCAATTGCAAAACAGTACCAAAGACCTAAGCATTAAATATCAAACCAGCGAGCAAGCCCTTGCGGTAGCTAATAGCCGCAACAAAAGCCTTGAAGAACAAATTGAGCAGCAAAAAAACAATGTAACTGCTTTACAGGATGCATTGAATAAATGTTTAAATTCAAGCAGCCAGGGCAATGTTAACATTTCAAAACTGGTTGATGAAATCAACGCTTCTAACCGTTATATCCAGCAACTGGTTAATGCTAAAAACAAAAGCGATTCGCTTAATATGGTGTTAACCAACAACCTTACCCGTTCGTTAACTCCGCAGGAAACCCAGGATGTTGACGTAAAAGTGTTAAAAGGGGTTGTTTACATTTCATTATCTGATAACATGCTGTACAAATCTGGCAGCTACGAGATATCAGACAAAGCTGGCGCTACCTTGAGCAAAATAGCTAAGATCATTATGGATTATAGCAATTACGATGTGTTGATTGAAGGTAATACTGATAACGTACCTATCTCACAGAAAAATATCCGTAATAACTGGGATTTAAGTGCTTTACGTGCATCATCAGTAGTACAGGCGCTGCAAACCACTTACCAGGTTGATCCTAAGCGTTTAACTGCCGGTGGCCGTGGCGAGTACAATCCTATTGCTGATAACTCAACTCCGAGTGGTAAAGCACAAAACAGGCGTACACAGATCATCATTACACCAAAATTGGATCAGTTTATGGATCTGATAGGCAAAGCACCTGCCGATCAGCCTGCCCCACCTAAACAATAATTTAGTTTTAACTATTAATATTTAAAGCTACCCCGAAAAGGGTAGCTTTTTTTGTAGATTGTTATTATTGTATATTTTTATATACAATTCGTAGCAGCGTGTTGTCGCAATTGAGTATCCGCATTTAACCTTTATCCACGCTGTAAATTTTAATTTTTAATAGTAAAACACAGGTTTTTTAATTTAAAATACATGGCGTTTAATTAATACAATAACAAGCTGTAGCGGCTGAATTGTAATAACTTAGTTTTAGTTCGTTACACTAAGGAGGTGATTACAATGGCATCTATTTTGAATAAATAGCGCAACAGGTATTAAAACAGGTTAAACCATGGGCGTTAACCATAGTCATACCTACATAACTTATTACACACGTCATGAAAAAGATTATTTTATCGGCTGCAATATTATTAAGCTGTTTCACTGCAAAGATGGCTTCGGCACAAGTGAGTATTGGATTGGGTATTAATATAGGCAGTCAGCCAGATTGGGGCCCGGTAGGGTATGATTATGTAAATTATTATTACATGCCCGACATTGATGCTTATTACGATGTACCGGCACACAATTACGTTTATTTTGAAAACAATGTATGGGTACACCGCAGGTATTTACCTGTAAGATATCGCAATTACAATGTGTACAATGGTTACAAGGTTGTAATAAACGACCGCAACCCATGGATCCGTAATACTTATTACAGGGATCACTATTATGGCTATCGTGGTCGTCATGACCAGGTTATTATTCGTAACAGCCGTGATGTAAGATATGCTAATCACTGGCGCGGGGGCGACCGTGGATGGCGTGGCGATAATGGCTGGCACGGTGGCAACCCAAACAGGGGAGGTTGGCATGGTGGTGGCGAACATGGCCACGGCGGTGGCGAACATGGACATGGCGGTGGTCACGGGCACCATTAATAAAGACATTTTCTAAAACATGAGCGGCTTCCAGATAAGGAGGCCGTTCTTGTTTTTACGGGTACATACAGCTAATTAGTAACGTTCAACATATAATAAGCGTCCTCCTTTTGCTTATGTTTGTATTTTATCAACCTCTTTACTGATGTACACGCTTTCGGAAGAAAACTATTTAAAAGCTATTTATCGCCTTGCATCGCAGGGGAAGGATTTTAAAATTACGCCTACTGCCATTGCCGAGGCGCTTAATAACAATCCTGCTTCGGTAGTGGATATGATCCGTAAGCTTACCGAAAAGCAGCTGATTGAATATGATAAAAAGAAAGGTGTAAGGTTAACCGGGCAAGGCTTAAAGGATGCCATATTAATTGTACGCCGCCATCGCTTGTGGGAGGTTTTTTTGCTGGAGAAGTTAGGCTATCATTGGGATGAGATCCATGATATTGCCGAAGAGCTGGAACATATTAATGATGCCAGCCTCGCCGACAGGCTTGATAAATTCCTGGGCTTCCCAGAGTATGACCCTCATGGCGACCCTATTCCGAAAGCCAACGGCAAAGTGCCCAAATCATATTCCGTAAGCTTGTCTGAACTTAAGCCCGGCTCTCAAAGCCAGGTTGCCGCAGTGCGTGATACCAGCAGCTCTTTTTTGCAATATCTGCAAAAGCTGAACATCGGCATCGGCACAAAAATCCAACTGATTGAAAAAATACCCTACGATAATTCGCTGGTGATAAAAATCGAAGACCGCGAGGATACCACGGTTTCCCAAAAGTTTGGGGAAAATATCTTGGTGGATTAATTTTGAGGTAAAAGGTTAAAGGCGAAAGGCAAAAGGTTGCTTCATCGGCAATACAAGATAAGCCTTTCACCTTTATCCTTTCGCCTTTCACCTTTTCTTAAGGTTTTCCCGTCACCTTTGATGACTCGGCAAGTTCACCGTCAACGTCTATGTCGAAATATAAACGGTAAATTTCCCATTCGTTTTTCGGTTTGTAAAACATAAAGGTCATTCGTGCCGGCTGGCCTTCATGTTTAAGCAGGTAGCTGTATAATACCAGGCTGTTTGAGGCTTTACGCTGCATGATAAGGTCTTTGCCAAGGTATTTGCCGATTATGCTTCTCATGGAGTCTATTTTAACAATAAGCCCTGTAAGCCTGGTTGAATCCATCAGCTTATTGGTTTTAAAAATATCAATCACCGCCCGGGCCGTACCTTGCTTATCGTATTCCTTAAAAAACTTATCAATATGGGTTTGCACACCGGCAACTGCAGCCGGCGCGGCAGTGGCCGGTACGGCGGCTGGCTGGGTTTGTGCCGAAGCAGTATCACTAATCAGTATCAGGGCCGATACTATAAAAAATAACGGTTTAAATGCTTTAAAATAGGTGTAACGCATGTTTACAAATGTTAATTTTTAAAAGTAGGTATTTTTTACAAAAAAAGATTTTGATACGGGTGTAAAATTTTACTCGGGCAGTACGGTGACAGCCTTTTCAAATTCAAGAAGAACGTAATCTTCCTTTAGCTTCTTATCAAGTGTTGCCTTTTCATCGGTGAATGATGGCGCACCGGATTCAAAGTGCCATTGTCCAAGATAGGTAAGCGTGTTGTTAGCTACTTTAAAAACAATACGATGCAGATCTTCCAGCTTGATGAGGCCACTGTCTATTTTATTTTTAACGTTGACCTCAAAATCAATCCCTCTGAAAACCGGTCTCATATTATATTCTGTGCCATACCATTTGCTTTTTGAATAATAGAAGTTTACCACCTCATAAGTACCGGGTTTTATAAAGAAACAAAATGGGTTCTCTTTTCTTGACCTGAGTGGGGGCTTCACCACAAATGAAAATATTTCGTTGGTTTCCAGGTTTCTGATCCTGATATTTTGCTGGTAACCGGTTTGCCAAAAGCTGAGGCGCTGAATAAAACTTCCGTAAATAATAGCTTGATTTTCTTTCAAAACATTGCCGATCTCAACATCATCCAGCGGGATTATTTTTGCTTTTTGCCCGTATGCAAAAAGGCCTGTTATTAAGAAAATACAAGCAAAGAAGTACTTCATAATGATAAGGAACTTAAAAGTTAGGTTGAGGGTGATAAAAATAAAGAGCCCGATATTTTCACACCGGGCCCTTTTGATATTTTATTTATAAAACGATTACTTGGTAACGTACATTACTTCTTTAACCGCTTTGATCACCCTTTCAGGGTTTGGCAGGTACTCCTGGATCAAAGTTGGAGCATAAGGAAGCGGAACGTCGCCACCCATGATACGCTGTATAGGAGCGTCAAGGTAATCGAAAGCATCTTTTTGAACTTTGAAAGCAACCTCGGTAGCAATTGAACCTAAAGGCCAGCTTTCTTCGATGATTACCAAACGGTTTGTTTTCTTTACAGATTCGATAACTGTAGCATAATCGATAGGACGTACGGTACGCAAGTCGATCACTTCGGCATGGATGCCTTCTTTTTCAAGTTCAGCAGCGGCAGCGATAACCACTTTCATGATTTTGCCAAAGCCAACTAAAGTAACGTCAGAACCTTCTTTTACTACCTTTGCTTTACCCAGTGGGATGTAATAGGTTTCTTCAGGTACTTCACCTTTATCGCCATACATTAATTCAGATTCCATGAAAATAACCGGATCCGGATCAAGGATAGCTGATTTTAACAAGCCTTTAGCATCGTAAGGGTTTGACGGTACAACCACTTTTAAGCCCGGGCAGTTGGCATACCAGTTTTCAAAGCACTGGCTGTGCTGTGAGCTAAGCATACCTGCGTTACCGGTTGGGCCGCGGAAAACAATTGGCACCGAAAACTGGCCACCGCTCATTGACATCATTTTGGCAGCGCCATTGATGATCTGGTCGATAGCTACGAGTGAAAAGTTGAAAGTCATGAACTCAATGATAGGGCGTAAGCCATTCATTGCCGAGCCGATGCCGATACCGGCAAAGCCCAATTCAGAGATAGGCGTATCTATAACGCGTTTTTCGCCAAATTCGTCCAGCATTCCCTGGCTTACTTTGTACGCACCGTTATATTCGGCAACCTCTTCACCCATCAGGTATATATTCTCGTCGCTGCGCATTTCTTCGACCATGGCCTCTCTTAGCGCTTCTCTGAATTGTATTTCTCTCATTATAGTAAAATGATGTTTTTTTGCGAACGCAAATATAAACACTAATGTGTTAAATGCAATTAACCGTGGTATTGGTTTGATTTTTAATACATATATTTTACATTTTTAATCGATTTCTAAAGCGTTTGCCCCTAATCGAGTAAAAAAACATAAATAAACACCACATTATTTAAGTGTAAGGGCTAAAAATTGTTCATATCTTAATCCTGATATTGATCTTATCCAGCAAACCAGTAAGCCATACCATTACAAAGGCAAATACAATGCATTTGATTAAGCCCCCGATACCCTGGCTCAGGTATTCGGGATAACCTATCCTGCTCATTTCATATATAGGATAAAACAGGAAGGGCACAATATAGCAGGTAAAAGTATTGGTGCCTGCGGGCTCAATTACCTTAAACCAGTTGTATTTGTTTTTAACATCAACAAGGAAAATAAAAAAGGCATATACCACCAGGCTTATCCCTGTACAAATGAGCACCCATGAAGGGGTGTCGCGCTCTTTGGAGATTCCCCCGCTAAAATAGCGTACTATGAAACCCAGGTTAAACAGGATGATAGCGATCAGGATCATTGCTACCCAGAGCATCTTCATTTCGTTATTAGCCTTCAGGCGCATATATAATACCGAAATAAATACCCCCGCCATGGTGAACGATTGCATAGCGCCATTGCCGGCTATCCAGATATAACCCTGCAGTCTGTCGACGAAATCAAGAAAACCGAAATGCACATCCAGGTTAAAGAACATGAAAAACATCCATGCCGCCAGCTGCACCCACAAATGCCCGTCGGAGTAATAGTAGATAAGGGCGCATAACATGTACGACCAGCCTATTAAGCCTAAAATGCCCCACCAGGTAAAATGCAGCCAGGTGTGTCCCGGGTCGCTGGTGCGATAAAGGGCAGCCATACCCGCAAGTAATAAAACCCCGAAACCCTGCAATAAATAGCGCCTTGTAGGTGGTGTGTCTTTGCTGTAATCTAAAAAAATAAAGAAAAAGCTGAAAGTTACCAGGCTTTCCCAAACAGGCTTGGGCAACAGCGTAGTAGCCTCATTATAAGTTTCCATATTAGCATGGAAGAAGCCAATAAAAATGAGCGCAAACGAGCGGCTTACTATGCGTGATAGCAGCTTGAAGTTATCACCCTGCTTTAACCTGTTTTGAAAAGCAAAGGGTATTGAAAGCCCAACGATAAATAAAAATGCCGGAAAAATGGTATCGGCCAAACCCAGTGCATCCACATTTGAGCCCGCGTGTTTTAGCCAGTTTGGGGTATTCGGAATGCCATCCAGGTCATTCACAAATATCATCAAAAACATTGTTACAGCACGGAAAGCATCAATTGAACGTATACGACTCAGAAAATTACTCATTCAGTCATGTAAATGCGCGTAGCGGGGTAAATGTTTTAATTTAACGGCAATTAAATTGAAACATTACTATTACAGAACGTTTTTTAATCCCTATCGCGGCTCAACTTGCTAAATAATAACGGATTTTCATTAAGTTCGAGCCCTTCGCGGCGATTTTTTACAATGTGAATGGCAGTAAACAAAGCTTCGCGGAACGAGATCTCAGAGGCCTGGTTTTTACCAGCGATATCATACGCGGTACCATGATCGGGTGAGGTGCGCACAAAGTTTAAGCCGGCGGTAAAGTTAACGCCCGATTCAAAAGCAATCTGTTTAAAAGGGATGAGGCCCTGATCATGATACATGGCCAACACAGCGTCAAACTGAAGGTAGGTGCCATTGGCAAAAAAGCCATCGGCAGAGTACGGGCCAAACGCCAGGATATTATTTGAGCGGGCTTCTTCAATGGCAGGTATAATGATATCTTTTTCTTCACTGCCAATAAGGCCGTTATCGCCCGCATGGGGATTTAGTCCCAATACAGCAATTTTGGGTTTGCGTACCCAGAAATCATTTTGCAGGCTGTGATTCATCAACTTCAGCTTAGCCAATATTTTTTCGGCAGTGATGCTTTCGGCAATTTTTGATACCGGGATGTGGCCGGTAACCACGCCAACGCGCAAAGTGTCGCTTACTAAAAACATCAGCGATTCGGCGGCGCCATCATATTGCTGCAAATATTCGGTATGGCCCGGAAAATGAAATTTATCGTTCTGGATGTTATCCTTATTGATAGGAGCTGTTACGAGGGCATCTATGTAACCTTCTTTCAGGTCGTATACTGCGCGCTCTAATGATTTGAAGGCATATTTGCCGCCTGCTTCGGTAACCTGACCCAACTCAATTTTTACATCCTCTTCCCAGCAATTGATCATATTGGGCTTGCGGAAATGCGTTTGCGACGGATCATTGATCACTAAAAAATTAAGCTCATTTACATGGGTTGCACGACGGTGAAAAGAAGCCACCTTGGTATGCCCGTAAACAATAGGCGTACAATACTCATAAATTTTGCTGTCGGCCAAAGTTTTAATAATTATCTCTAAACCGATGCCGTTTACATCGCCAATGCTGATCCCAATTTTTAATTTATCGCTCATTTTTTTATGTGGATTTCACCGATTAAATTATGATTTCACCGATTTTTAAGCAATGATTTCAGTTGATTTAACAGTGATGATTATTAATGGTTTATAAAAGCTTAACCAAACCTTTTGCCTTTTACCACTCGCCTTTAACCTGTAATGGTTTATAAGAGCTTAGTAGTTAAGGCAAACCTTTTACCTTTAACCTTTCGCCTTTAACCTATCTTTACACCTGCAAATAAAAGATTTTAAGCTTACAGTTCCTGATAAAAGCACAAATATGATTTAATTTGCTCAAATATTTGATTAATAATGACATTGGTAAGGGCAAAAAAACATTTAGGGCAACATTTTCTTACTGATAAAAACATAGCAGCAAAGATAGTTGACAGTCTGAGGCCCGAAGGGCGTTTCGGTCATGTGCTTGAGGTAGGGCCGGGGATGGGTGTACTGTCTGATTTCCTGCTGCAAAAAACTGAATACGAAACATCGCTTATCGATATTGACACCGAATCGTACGATTTCCTGAAAAAGAAATATCCGCAGTTAGGCACACGGTTGATCAATGCCGATTTTCTGGAGCTTGATTTTCAGAGCATTTTTCCTGAAAGCTTCGCCATCATCGGTAACTTTCCTTATAATATCTCATCGCAGATCCTGTTTAAAGTGCTTGATAACCGCCAGCAGGTGGTTGAGGTAGTTGGCATGTTCCAGAAAGAAGTTGCCGAACGCTGTGCCGCAAAACCGGGCAGCAAAGAATACGGTATCCTCAGTGTGTTTTTGCAGGCCTACTATAAAGTTGAATACCTGTTTACGGTAAAAGCCGGTGTATTTAACCCTCCGCCAAAAGTACTATCGGCAGTGATCAGGCTTACCCGCAATGATAAGCAAACCCTTGATTGCGATGAAAAACTGTTTTGGCAGATAGTAAAAGCAGGTTTTAACCAACGCCGTAAAACTTTACGCAACGCTATTTCGTCACTCATCAACAAAGAAAAAATGGCCAGTGAGCCGATACTTGATCTCCGTGCGGAAAGATTGAGCGTTGATGATTTTGTAAAGCTCACTAATCAGGTTTCGGCAAGCAGGTAGGTTTTCTTAAAAAAAAGCGATTTAATTTATGGAAATTGCATGGTACTTACATCTTATCCATAAATTATAAACCATGAAGAAACTTATTACAGTATTAGTTGCGGTTTTTAGTGCATTTAGTGTAATGGCACAAGCTGATAGTGCAAAGGCTGTCAAAAGCAATGCATCGGACTCGTTATACCGCCATTTGCCCGATGCGAAGGAAAAGCAACCATTAATTATTGTTAACTCCAATATCATTACCGGGCTTGGTCATATAAACCCTAACGATATTGCTTCCTTAACGGTTTTGAAAGATAGGGATTCGCCAGCCAATCTGGCCAATTTAAGCAGGTTTGGTGTAATATCCATCACACTTAAAAAAGATGTGAAGATTGAAACAAACACCTTTAATGATATAAAAAAGAGGTTTAATATAGATGGCAAAGCCAGGTTTGCTATAGATGGCTATTTTGTTGATGATGAAAGCATGCTCATTTCTGCACAGGATATTAACGAAATAAACTTAACCTGGAAAAAGAATAAGGATGCTACAACTGACGTAACAATCAACATATGGATGCTGGCGCCTGAAGCCCGTAAAGGGTTTGTTTATAAACCGAACCCTAACGATAAGCCTGGTACTATTTACATAAGAGGGCTGGCATCAAAATAATTTTCTTTCAAATAAAATCTTTTCCTTTGCCGCTCGTCGTAATATAATATATGTACGCCTTTATTTTAGCACTACACTCCCTTATTCGCTGGTTTGTTTTGGCCAGTTTACTTTTTGCTCTTTATCGTGCCTATGCCGGGTGGCTCGGCAATAAAACTTTTTCAAAACTGGATGAACGGGTGCGCACTATTGCCGCTACCGTGTCACATATTCAATTAGTTGTTGGGCTTTGGTTGTACTTTATAAGTCCAATAGCAAATTACTTCATCAGCCATTTTAAAAAAGCAGTGCACGAACGGCAGATCCGGTTTTTTGGTATGGAGCACGTTACCATGATGCTCATCGGCATAACGCTGATCACCATAGCTTCGGCAAAAGCCAAACGGAAAACAACTGATCAGGAAAAGTTTAAAACTATGGCTATCTGGCTAACTATTGCACTGCTGGTTATATTAAGTTCTGTCCCATGGTCGTTTTCGCCGTTGATCAGCAGGCCGTTATTCAGGGCGTTTTAAACTTTTATCATGCTGTGCAGGTAAAATTCAGGGGCTATGAAGGAAAAAAATGACATTTGCCTCTTTGTCATGGGTAGGTACGAAGCAACTTCTTCGCCCGTTATATTGGCTATGCTTGTTGAAGAAGATCCTTCGCTATCGCTCAGGATGACAAAATCTTAAATCCGAAATCGAACATCCGAAATCCCAAATCACAGCACCTGGTTAAACTCCAGCCGCTCGCCATCCGGCCCGGTGATGTTAAAATATTTGCAGCCGTTTTTCCAGAATTGCAAAAACACCGGTTCGGGTTCAAGGATATTTAGGCCTGCTTCCTTAACAGTTTTAAAAGTAAGGTCGATATCATCTACATCAAAAGCCACGTGGTCAACATGGCCGTTTGAGCGGGCACGGATCTCAGCCAGTGAAGTCTCCGGCAGTTGATAAAGTTCCATGATCATGTTACCGCGCTGCATCATGATACAAGTGCCGGTGCCGTCATTATCGGTAAAGGGGGCTTGCATTACATTGCTAAAGCCTAACCTGCTGTAAAATTGTTGTGATGCTTCGATATTGGTTACCGGTATGCCGATATGTTGTATGCCGTTTATCGCTAAATTTATATTGCTGCTCATGTTGATAATCAGATGTTTGTTGTTAGTTTAATATATGTTTAAACGCTTAGCCTGAAGTATGGTTCACTATGGCCGTAAAATAAATATGCGGTAATTATCATCCATCCATCATTTTACACAAGCTTAACATTTTTGATGTAAATTGCTGTTAAACTTGCACCAATTAAAACATATTAATGAAGATCGGAATTGTTTGTTACCCAACCTTTGGCGGAAGCGGGGTTGTTGCCACTGAACTTGGTAAAGCCCTTGCAGACCGCGGTCACCAGGTACATTTTGTTACCTATAACCAGCCTGCCCGGTTGGACCTCTTTTCCGAAAACCTGTTTTACCACGAAGTTTCGGTTTCCAATTACCCGCTGTTTGATTTTCCGCCGTATGAGTTGGCGCTGGCAAGCAGGCTGGTTGACGTGGTGCGCCATGAGCAACTGGATGTACTGCACGTACATTATGCTATACCTCATGCTTCGGCTGCGTTTATGGCCAAGCAGATATTAATGACTTATGGCATATACATACCGGTAGTAACCACGCTGCACGGTACCGATATTACATTGGTTGGTAAAGACCGCACATTTAAACCTGTTGTTACTTTTTCAATCAACCAAAGTGATGGCGTAACTGCTGTATCGCAAAACCTTAAAGACGATACCTATAAGTTTTTTGATATTAAGAAGGAGATCCTGGTGATCCCTAACTTTATCGACCTGACCAGGTTCAGCCTTAAGCCAAAAGATCATTTTAAGAAAGCCATTGCCCCTTCGGGCGAAAAGATTTTGGTGCATACCTCCAACTTCCGTAAAGTAAAACGTACCGAAGATGTAGTGAAGATTTTTGCCAAAGTGATCAAAAAGATCCCGTCTAAATTGCTGATGGTGGGTGATGGGCCTGAGCGTTCCATGTGCGAGCAGCTTTGCCGTGATCTGGGTGTTACCGATAATGTGCGCTTTTTAGGTAAGCAGGATGCTGTTGAAGAGATCCTTTCGGTATCCGACTTGTTCCTGATGCCATCACAATCAGAAAGCTTTGGTTTGGCCGCGCTGGAAGCCATGGCTTGTAAAGTACCTGTTATCAGTAGTAATGCAGGTGGTTTACCCGAGTTAAATGTTGACGGATTAACCGGCTTTTTGAAAGAACCCGGCGATGTAGATGGTATGGCAGAAAAAGCAATATTTATTTTGGAAGATGAAGAACGTTTAGCTAAATTTAAAGAAAATGCACTGGCACGCGCCAAGGAGTTTGAATTGGCCAGCATTTTGCCTAAATACGAAAACTTTTACCTTGAGGTAATTGAGCAAAGCAAAGCTAAGGCTGTTTAACCAACAGTTGTAATAAACCTGATACAATTCAAGAAATATTCTTTAAAAGTTAAATTTTATCGATTTCGTTAATTAATTTAGTTTTTCACTCCTAAAAGTTAAAACTTATGGCAAAGCACACACTAAAAAGCGGACAACTCCTTAAGTACATCGGAAAGAAATGGAAAAACCTGCATATAGGTCATCCATTAAAATTTATGGGGTACGATGAGAATAGTTTCGCCGACATCTGGGTGGAATACCAGGGTAAATTAATGCTTCTGGCTCTGAAGGATGTGGAAACACTAAGCATTGCTTAAGTAGAATAACTTGAGCCGGTTGGTTCAACCCGACCTGGAAAAATAGCCTTACTCATGCATGCGTGCTAAGTAAGGCTATTTTGTTTGAGGAATTTTTAATTAGGAGGCACCTACGGAGCCAGATGTCTTCTCGCTTGCGTAAGCTATAAACATGGTACACCTACGGAGTTTTGTGAATATGCTGTTTCAAACTCCGTAGGTGTACCATGTTTATAGAAAATGAAGCACATGTATTGGCTCCGTAGGTGCCTCCTTATACTTAAAGCGATTTTTCCATATTTTATTTTTAACAAAAGAAAGCTATCTTAGCCTCATCAAAAGGAAATGGTGTCTTCCTACTTAACCGCCCTAAAAAAGCTGATGGCGCCTACAGATAATTAACTCACGGGGTTTTGCCCTGTGCTAATTTTTTGTGGGTAAATAATATCAGCAGCATGCAAAACCAACTTTTCTCTTCACAACATTTCGCAATCCTGAAGAACGCCCTTCGTTGGACGGTCATCGTCATTCCTATTGCCGCTGTTATCGGTAGTGCGGTGGCTTTATTTCTTTGGCTATTGAGTTGGGCTATTCATTTTCGGTTTACTCATAACTGGTTGTTGTATTTGCTACCGCTCGCAGGTATAGCCATATACTTCATCTATAAACTTTTTGGTGGTTCGGCAGAGAAGGGAAATAATTTAATTATCGATGAAATTCATAATCCCGGCGGCGGGGTTCCTAAACGCATGGCCCCGCTGGTACTCATTACTACCATCATTACGCACCTGTTTGGCGGTTCGGCCGGGCGAGAGGGTACGGCTGTGCAAATGGGGGGCAGCTTAGCCCAAATGATAGGCAAATGGCTTAAACTCAATGAAGCCGATACGCAAACATTACTTACCGCAGGTATAGCGGCAGGTTTTGGGGCGGTGTTCGGTACGCCATTAACAGGGGCTGTTTTTGCTATGGAAGTGCTAACTATTGGTCGGGTACAATATAATGCGCTGCTACCCTGCCTCATCGCCGGCATAGTTGGTGATGTTACGGTGTCGGCCTGGGGTGTTCATCATACGCCTTATCATATCGATATTATCCCTGTTATACCACACTGGTTTTCGGGTTATATCTCAACCGATCTGTTGCTGATCATGAAAACAATAGTAGCGTCAATAGCTTTCGGATTGGCCAGCTACCTGTTCGCAAAAATGGTGCACGGCATTAAAAGGTTTTTCACTAAATATGTTAAAACCCCCTGGCTTATTCCCTTTATTGGAGGGTTTATCATCATTGCGCTTACTTTTATTAATGGTAAACCCGATTATTTAAGTTTAGGGGTAGATGCCGAACACCTGGGTGCCGTTACCATTCCATCGGCCTTTCATGCCGGCGGTGCCGATACCTGGAGCTGGCTCTGGAAAACCATCTACACTACTATAACCTTAGGTACCGGTTTTAAAGGCGGCGAGGTAACGCCTCTGTTTTATATCGGCGCTACTTTGGGCAATACTTTGTCCGGCTTGCTCGATGCTCCTGTAAGCCTGTTTGCGGCTTTAGGCTTTATAGCCGTTTTTGCAGGCGCAACCAATACACCGCTGGCTTGCACATTTATGGGGATAGAGCTTTTTGGCGGCGAGCATGCCCTGTTATTTGCTGTAGCTTGTTTTACCGCTTACCTTTTCAGCGGGCATACAGGTATCTATGGTTCGCAAAGAATTGGTGTAACCAAACTCCGTGATGATTTTGCTGATGACAAAACGCTTTCGGAAGCGATGAAAAGACGCGGATATTTACACCATAAACTGGCAAAATATAGTTTCCGAAAAGGGAGTTGATAAAACCCCTTATTTAGTTGCTGTAACTACGATATAAGGCGATAACAGTTTTGATTCAAACGGGATAATTTTAGTGACAACCTTACCTGCCACCCAAACCAGTTTGGTGATGGCTTTAGCCAATGCCGGTTTATTGGCCTTATCTTCCAGCCAAACCGAAAATTTGCCGTAATAATATGCCTCAATATTTTTTAATCCAAGCTCTTTGCAGTAACCGGCCAGTAACGTTGGGTTCATGCTATTAATATTGTGCTTTTCATAGTTGTTAAGGTCGTAATTGCGTTGTACCCAGCCATTAACGCCGGTAAAGTTAGGCAAGGTAATGAACAGCGTACCGCCCGGTTTAAGGAAGGAGAGGTGTTTTTCAATAATGCCTTTGGTGTCGTTAAAATGCTCAATCAATCCGCACGAAAGTACCAGGTCGTATTCGGTTGCGGGTTGATATTTGAACAGATCACCTTCAATAACCGCGATATCCTGATCATTAAGCTGGTTGGCATCCAGTACTTCCTTTAAAACTTTAGGGTGTACGTAAAAATCAAACAGCGTAGTTTTTAATCCGAAATACTTTTTCAAAAAAATGGCAAAATACCCCGGAAAACCGCCCAATTCAATGGCTGAAGCCGGCTTGTTAGCTTCTGTAATGTTTTTCAGCAGTTTATGAAAAGTATAATTAGCCGGCACATTAAAGGCCAAATCTTTTTTTGATTCCCAGTAACCGGCCCAAAATGCCTTGTCGGTGAGTTCGTTGCTCATGGGTGCAAAGGAAAGATAATTCGGCAATAGTTCAAAACCCTGTTATTTTGTAAGGCAGGGATTTTGAACTGGTATCGTCCAACAGGAAATAATTACAATCATCCGGGAATTATACATAGATATACTGCGCTGATGAATAAGCAACTTTGTGTAATTAATTAAACAACAGTGCATAACTGTATTAAATTTAACAAAATGAGCAATGAACTTATTCCTACAATCAAACTTGACGAAGTAACTGAGCTTGGTTTGCAAGTGGTTGATTACAGAAAAGCGGGTGACCTCCATTTTCTTAAAAGCCCGCACCGCAATGAGCATTATCTTTTTGTATTGGTAAATGAAGGTAACCTGAAACTCATTGTTGATTCGCGCGGGGTGGTGATACCCGCCCAGTCTGTTTATTACATTTTGCCGGGACAAGTAATGCAGCATTTTGACACCGATGCCGATGCCTATGTTATTGCAGTGGATGCCTTTTTGCTTAATCAAACTTATAAGTATATCCTTGATGAGGGTTGTTTTGCACAAATACCGGTTTCAATAGATCCGGAAAAGGCTAAAAGATTACAGGCTGCTATTTTGTTGCTGGCTGCAGAGATAAAAGATAAAAGCATCAATAGCTGTAAAGAGCATATTAAACGCGGGTTGATAGATGCGGTAGCTGGTATGTTTGCCGGAGAATATACCGATAGCACAGTAGCACATGGAAGAAAAGATTCCAGCGCGGTCAGGATCACTACAGCTTTTAAAAGGCTGATTTTTGCAGAATATAAAACATTGAAAAAGCCGTCATCATACGCCGCGGCATTGCATATATCTACGCCTTATCTTAACGAGGCGGTTAAAGAAATTTCGGGTAACACGGTTAGTTATTGGATCCAGTATATGATTATGGTTGAGGCTAAACGCCTGCTGATCTATACCGATAAAACTATTAAAGCTATCGCCTTTGAACTGGGCTATGCCGATTATACCTATTTTTCAAAGATGTTTATCGGTATTGTAAAAATGTCGCCGGTGGCTTTCCGGAAAAAATACCGCTAATTGTACATATGTTTCCGCTATTCATACATTGTTTTAAGCTGAAACAGTTTGTTGCTTTGTGGTAAGTCAAATCGTTATAAAACAACAGATTAACTATGGGAAACTTAAAAAATGTCGTGCTCGTGCATGGTGCATTCGCAGACGGCTCAGGCTTTAAAGCCCTCTATCAAATCCTTACTCAAAAAGGGTATAATGTATTGGTTGTACAAAACCCGCTAAGTTCACTGGAAGATGATGTAAAAGCAACACACGTTGTGCTGGACAAGATCGGCGGGCCAGCTATTCTTGCCGGGCATTCATGGGGTGGCGCTGTTATTACCGAGGCGGGGAACCATCCAAATGTAGCTGCTTTGGTTTACATCGCGGCATTTCAGCCGGATAACGGTGAGTCGGCATTACAGTGGCTGCAAACTGCCCCACCTGCACCCGAAAACGGTGTGCTGCCTCCTGATGAAAAAGGTATAGTATACTATGATAAAGATAAATTTCATGCAGGGTTTTGCGCTGATATCGACGCTGATGAAGCCGCTTTTATGTATGCCTCACAGGGCGCGTTTTATGCCCAGGGCTTTGTTGCACCAATAACTGATGCGGCCTGGCGTCACAAGCCTGCTTATGGTTTAATAGCTACGGAAGATAAAAGTATCAACCCGGATATTCAGCATGCTATGTATAAACGGTCAAACACTATCGTTACAGAGGTAAAAGGCAGTCACGTAATCTTTATGTCGCACCCGGAAACTGTTGCCGAAGTGATCATTGAAGCCGCCCAAAAAGCTTCTGAAGTGTAAAAATAAACTATCTACCCTTTAAGCATCCGCATGCCTTAAACCGTATGCGGATGTTTTGTTTAAAACCTCATCAATCTGCCTTATCTTTAACACCAAAAAAATTAATGAAGTTAATTGTTTCCGATCATAAAACCGGCGGCGATCTGTTACTGATCAGCGGAGAGGAAAATTTTGACCGCTTTTTTTATACCCGTGATAAAGCAAAGAAGTACTTTACTATTGCCTGGAATACCGGCGCAAGCCAGATTATCAATATAGATGGCGTGGATCATGCATTTAATTCCAACACGCTGCTGCCGCTCATGTTCGATCAGACATTTACCTTCGAAAGATCTGCGGACATCATCGCCTGGCAGTTTAACAGGGAGTTTTACTGCCTGATTGATCATGATACTGAAGTAAGCTGCGTAGGCTTTCTTTTTGGCATGGGCGATTTGCTGTTCATTCCTCTGGATGATCCCAACCAATCAAAGCTTAAAGTATTACTTGATATTTTTACCCAGGAACTGCATATTAAAGATAATATTCAGAATGATATGCTGATCATGCTGTTAAAGCGGCTGATCATCATGGTGACACAGATGGCCCGTACTGAATATATCCCCGCAGAAAACAACCAGGATCAAAAGCTGGACATCTTCCGGAAATTTAACCTGCTGGTTGAAATGAATTTCAAAAGCGAACATTCAGTCAACTTTTATGCGGGCCTGATGAATAAATCGCCTAAAACATTGTCAAATATTTTCTCCCTTTATAACGACAAAACACCACAGCAGGTAATCCAGGCGCGTATTATTGTTGAAGCCAGGCGGCTGCTTAGCTACACTACCAAGTCGGTTAAGCAGATTACTTATGAACTGGGTTTTGAAGATCCTGCCTATTTCTGCAATTTTTTCAAACGGCATACCAAGCAATCGCCCGCTGATTTCAGGAGTGGAAAGGCTCAGCCGGTGGCAGCGTGAAAGGAAACAAAGGTATTATGTTAAAAGCAGGATTATGTGTGATTCTTGGGAGGGTGTAGGGAGGGGGTTCATCGCCCGGCATATTAGCATGGCGTACAAACCCCTCCCTGCCACCGCGCAAACCAGCCGCACCCCTCCCAAGGGAGGGAATTGAAGGACTTTCCCAACTCCTTTAAACCATCCGGGAAGAAATTACAATCTTTCGGGAACTGGCGACATTTCCAGCCTGCCGCATTTGGGGCACTTTTGTATTGTTAAATCAAACACAACATTTAAAAACAAAACAATATGAAAACTCCAACATTAAAAAACAGCATTAAAGCAGGCATAATCAGTTTAGCGTTAATCTTCGCCGCAATTTTAGGCTTTACTTTTTCAGCACAGGCCCAGGCCGTTAAAAATGTAGTATTGGTTCACGGCGCATTTGCCGATGGCTCTGGCTACAAAGCTTTATATACCGAACTTACCAAAAAAGGATACAACGTTACTGTGGTGCAAAATCCATTATCTTCATTGGAAGACGATGTTAAAGCTGTAACAGTTGCACTTGACAAACAAGACGGACCAGCTATATTGGTAGGCCATTCATGGGGTGGTACAGTAATCACCGAAGCAGGTAACAATCCGAAGGTAGCGGCCCTTGTTTATATCGCAGCACTGCAGCCGGATAAAGGTGAAACATCTGTTCAGTGGTTACAAACTGCTCCTCCTGCTCCCGAAAACGGTGTTTTAGCACCAGATGATAAAGGCATTGTTTATTATGACAAAGCTAAATTCCATGCCGGCTTTTGTGCCGATATCAGCAAAGAAGAAGCTGATTTCATGTATGCTTCACAAGGCGCCTTTTACGCAAAGGGATTTGGTACGCCAATCACTAACGCCGCCTGGAAAACTAAACCTGCTTACGGTATAGTTGCTACTGAAGATAAAAGTATCAACCCCGATATTGAGCGTGCTATGTACAAACGTTCAAATACAACAATAACCGAAATAAAAGGAAGCCATGTTGTTTTCATATCGCAACCTAAAGCTGTTGCCGCTGTAATTATCAAAGCAGCAGAAAATGCTTCTGTGAAAAAATAAGCTGAGAAAAACGCCCCGCATCAAAAAGCCGTGTGCCTGCAGCATACGGCTTTTTTGATTTTAGCACTTGATCCCCCCTTCAGGGGGCCAGGGGGGTAAAACTAAACCCCTCCTTACTCCAAAACTCCAATACCCTTGGCAGTACATATTCCAATCGCTTAAAAGCCTTGATGCTGTCATGAAATACCACCATCGATCCTGCTTCGGTATATTTAAGCACTCCTTTTAAGCAATCTTCGGGTTGAAGCGCCATGTCAAAATCACCGCTGAGCACATCCCACATAAAAATATTAAGATCGGGCTTTGCTGTTTTCAGCGCGCGGATCTGGGCCCTTTTGATCCTGCCATAAGGAGGGCGAAACAAGCGTGTATCCAGCAATTTATCAGCCTTTAAAAAATTATCAAGGTAGGTTTGCGTGTCGGTTTTCCAGCCTTTAAGATGGTTGAAAGTATGATTGCCAATTGCATGGCCTTCGGCTTTTACCTGTTCAAAAATATCAGGGTGTTTGCGTACATTGTCGCCAATACAAAAAAAGGTGGCTTTGGCATTGTATTGTTTTAAAATATTTAATACAGCCGGTGTAACAATTGGTATAGGGCCGTCGTCAAAAGTGAGATAAATGCAACGGTCAGTTGATTTTATCTCCCAGGTAAGTTGGGGATAAAGCTTTTTTAGCAGCCAGGGAGTTTTAACCAGGTACATACAGATGAGGTAGTTTGTGTTTTATCCCTATTAACAACATTTAACAAAAATAAACACTGCAATGTAATGAACAGTTGCTTACCATTGTATAGAAAAACCTTATGAAACTAAAATTATTACTATCAGTTAAAGCAACGCTCATTTGCACAATTATATTTTCGGTATGCGGCTTTAATGCCGGTGCGCAGGAAGTAATAGGCTTGCAAAAAGCGGTAGATCTTGCCCTCGAACGCAACCTTACCATTAAACAAGCCGAGTTTACGGCCGCTGTCACAAATGAAGATCTTAAACAGTCGAAATATAATCAACTACCCAACTTGGCGGTAAGTCCACAGGGCTCATTTAATTTTGGCCGTAATATCGACCCTTCAACCAACCAGTTCAGTAATCAGCGCATCTTGGCGGTTAACGGTAACTTTACCTCGCAGGTTACTTTATTTCAGGGTGGGCAGTTGCGTAACACAGTAATTCAGAACAAGATCCTGCTTGATGCCGACAAAACCAATGTAGCCAAAGTAAAAAACGACCTGATATTGAATGTGGTTACAACTTACCTGCTGGTGCTAACCAACCAGGATCTGGTAACAGCCGCTCAGCAACAAATTGATGTATCTAAAATAGCTTTAGACCGCGCACAGAAAAATTTTGACGTAGGTAACCAAACCCTTGCCGATCTGTCGCAGGCCAAAGCACAGCTGTCAACCAACGACCTGAACTATACCAATGCCGAAAATCAATTGGAGCAATCCTTATTGACCTTAAAGCAATATATGGAGATGGACCCCGGCACCGATATTAAAGTTGAAAGGCCGGATATCAGTAAGTTAAACAATGTAAAAACCGTGTATGATGCACAGGAAGTTGTGAAAACGGCCCTTGCAGTAAATCCTGATGTGTTGCTGGCTGAACAGCGCCAAAAAGCTGCCGCGCAGGGTGTTAAAATAGCAAGGGGTAATTATTATCCATCTGTAGTATTGTTTGGTGCGGCCGGCTCATACTTTTCTGATGCCAAGAACACGCCTTTTGGTGTTACGCCAACGGGTAAATTTGATACAGTTGGTTTTGTGCAAAATTCGCAGCAGGCTGTTGTAGTGCCTAATTATAAAGTAGGCTATAAAAGCAATCCATTCTTCAGGCAACTGAGTGATAACTTTAACCAATCGGTAGGGGTAAGCTTGCAGATCCCTATTTTTAACAGGTTCTTGTCGCGCACTGCCGTACGGAAAGCCAAACTGCAAAATCAAAATGCCGAAGTAACGGCACAACTGGCTCGTAATAATCTGAGCAAGATCATTTATCAGGCCGTATGGGATTTGCAGGCGGCAGATAAGCGTTATGCATCTGCAACGCAAACCTATAACGCCAATAAAGATGCGTTTAATATTATACAGCAACGTTATACCGTAGGTTTAGTTAACTCGCTTGATTATAATACCTCATTAACTAACCTCAACAAATCGCAGTTCGATATGATTGAGGCGCAATACCAGGTGATTTTCAGAAGCAAAGTCATTGACTATTATTTAGGCAACCCTATAACACTTTAATAAAATCTTAACCGTAAAATATCCAAATTCACCGTCATGGGAAAAACTACTAAATATATTCTGATAGGTCTTGGCGTACTGATTGTCCTGCTGATCATTGCTAAGGCGGCGGGCTTAATAGGTAAGCCTGCGCTAACCCAGGTAGCTACCGAAAAGGCCGAAACACGTGAAATAAATGAAACAGTATCGGCCAGTGGAAAAATCAAACCGCATGTTGAGGTTAAGATAAGCCCCGAAGTATCGGGCGAGGTGGTTGAGCTGCCCATTAAAGAGGGGGATGTGGTTAAAAAAGGCCAGCTATTATGTAAAATCAGACCAGACATTTTAAAGTCAGGTTATGACCGTGCTATCGCATCATACAATACCCAGAAAGCCAGTGTAGGTAATTCAAGCCAAATGCTTAAACAAGCCGAAGCTACTTATGCTAATCAGGCTGGTATTTACAAACGCAGTAAAGAGCTTTTTGATAAAAAGGTATTAACTATTTCGGAATTTGAAAATGCTAAAGCTGCATATGAAGGCGCTAAAGCTTCTCTTGAGGCAGCCAAACAGAATGTTGTAGGTTCACAATACGGCTTAGCCCAGTCTCAGGCATCTGTTAAGGAAGCTCAGGATAACCTGGCAAAAACTACCATTTACTCGCCGGTTGATGGTGTTGTTTCAAAACTATCTGTCGAAAAAGGCGAGCGTGTTTTGGGTACCCAGCAGTTTGCCGGTACCGAGATCATGACCATATCTGATTTGAGTAAAATGGATGTTAATGTTGATGTGAACGAGAATGATATCAACCGTATTTCTCTTGGTGATTCATCAAAAATTGAAGTAGATGCATTTTTAGGCAAGAAATTTACCGGTGTGGTAACTGAAATAGGCAGCTCGGCAAACGTAGTAGGTACCTCTGCTGATCAGGTAACTAACTTCACTGTAAAGGTGAGGATCAATGCTGAATCATACGCCGCCCTGTTAAAGAAAACAGCCGATAACCCGTCTCCTTTCCGCCCGGGATTAACCGCTACTGTTGATATCAGCACCAATTCTGCCAAAGCGTTGTCGGTACCGATCCAGTCGGTAACCACCCGCGAAGAGAAGAAAGAAAATAATGGTCCGCCGAAAGCTGATGATGATAAGAGTAAGCCACAGATCAGCCCGGTAGCTAAAGAATATGTATTTGTACTTAATGCGGGCAAACTGAAACAAGTGCAGGTAACTACGGGTATTCAAAATGATAGTTATATCCAGATCCTATCCGGTCTTAAAGGAGGTGAGGAAGTAGTATCAGCCCCTTATTCGGCTATCTCAAAAACACTTAGCGATGGGCAAGCTGTTGAGAAAGTAGATAAATCGAAATTATTTAATGCTGATAACACTAAGTAATTGATTTTTGATGCGCAGATTTCAAATGTGCAGATGAGGAATTAAATTTTGTAGCGCCCTGCGAAAGCCGGGCGTTTTTGTTATATTACAGAAATGTCATTGCGAGCGTAGCGTGGCAATCGCATGCTATACAGGGCGACCGTGCTTCCGTGCGATTGCTTCGTGCCTCGCAATGACATGAAGGAGTTTGCTATTCGCCATTCTGCATAATATTTCATTAATTTGCTTAGCCGATTAAAACCTGGCAGCGATATTTCTATTATTTATTGATGGATAAAAAATTAAACAAGATCACAGTTGTTGGCGGAGGGAGCTGGGCTACGGCCAATATCAAAATGCTTATTGACAATACTACCCCAAAAGAGATTTTTTGGTGGATGCGTAACGCCGAGGCTGTGGAACATTTGCAAAAATTTGCGCACAATCCGTACTATTTGAGTTCGGTTGAGATCAAACTTCCCGAACAAAATATTTCTACAGATCTGAAACCACTTATCGCAGTTGCCGATATTGTATTGCTTAATGTACCTGCGGCATTTTTAAAACAAGCATTAAAAGATATAACGGCTGCCGACCTGAAAGGAAAGAAAATAGTATCGGCCATAAAAGGGATAGTACCCGACGAAAACCTGATAATTGCCGAGTTTCTTCATCAAAAATACGATATATCGTTTGATGATTTTATGGTGATCAGCGGTCCGTGCCATGCCGAGGAAGTAGCGCTTGAAAAACTGTCATACCTCACTATCGCCTCCGGCGATACCGAACTGGCGGCACAGTTTGCAGGCATGATTAATACCAGGTATATCAAAACCAATATTTCTGACGATATCTACGGTACGGAATACGGCGCTGTATTAAAAAACGTGTATGCCATTGCCAGTGGTATTTGCCATGGTGTAGGCTATGGTGATAACTTCCAGGCAGTGCTGATATCAAATGCTATACGCGAACTGGAGCGTTTTGTGGCTGCTGTACACCCTATTGACAGGGATATTAAAGAGTCGGCCTACCTGGGTGATCTGTTGGTTACCGCTTATTCGCAGTTTAGCCGTAACCGTACTTTTGGTAATATGATAGGCAAGGGATATACCGTAACATCGGCACAACTGGAGATGAACATGGTTGCCGAAGGATATTATGCAGTAAATTGCCTACATGAAGTTAATAAGCAATATGGTGTAAGTATCCCCATTTGCGAAGCCGTTTATGCTATTTTATATCAAAAACGCTCACCTGTGATAGAAATGAGAAATTTGGCCGAGAAATTGAGTTAATTTTAGGAAACGAAACTTAATTATTGTCACTCATGAAAAATCTGTTTAAAATAGCTTTGTTTGCGGCCGGCACCTTTATGGTTACTCCCGGTTTTGCCCAAACACATAAAGATTCGACCCTTGGTGGTAAGATCAGTAAAGCCACAAAAAAGATAGGTCATAAAACATCCGAAATTGCAGCCAAAGGCGCAGCTACAGTTGCTGATAAGAAATATGCCGGCAAAGCTGGCCCTAATGGTGAAACTATCTATATCGATAAATATTCGCATTATTTTTATGTAAATAAAAAAGGGCACCGTGTTTACCTGAAAAAATCCGAGCTGATAGATAAACCAGCTCAATAGCAAATTCAACAAAGGCGTAAGCCATTCTAACCTGATCCGTCATGAAAAAGTTTGTTCCGATGTTTGCTGCATGTGCAGTCACGTTAATGATTTATGCTTGTTCCAGTGCCCCCGCGCCAAACAAAAAGCTGGAAGGTAACTGGAAATCAAAAGATGGTTCAACCAAACTGTCAATAACCGATAAAGATTTTATCATGGATGACGGGCAGGCAAGCAAAGAGGATTATTTTGTGAAAAATGATACCATTTACACCTCATATCAGGGTAGCAGGCCTTACACCAAGTTCAGCATTAAAGAGCTTACGGATACTAAGTTAACGCTTTGTTACCCGGATTCGGATATTGTTGAATTTAGCCGTTAAACAACAAAAGCCTTTATTCCCGTATGCAGCGGTTAAAAGGCTTTGTTAACAAAACTAAACTAAAACTAATGCTTCTTACTAAAGGAAGCTCATGAAAACCACCACATGCTTTGCACATGGTGGTTTTTTTATGATGGGTGATTAAAATCTCCTTCTGCGTTCCGGACGATCTTCGCGGGGTTTGCCCGAAAAATCACGGAAGCCACCATTGTGCTCGCGGCGCTCGTTGCCGCGGTATCCGCCTTCACGGCGGTCACCACCACGGTATCCACCTTCACGGCGGTCACCACCACGGTATCCACCTTCTCTGCGGTCGCCACCACGATATCCGCCTTCACGACGCTCGCTGGTGCCTTCGCCTGAAATCTCGATCCTTACCGGGCGACCTTTGTATTCTGCTTCTTTGAAGCTGGTCATCACTTTATCAACATCTTCGTTCTGAACTTCAAAGAATGAATACACACCTTTAACGTCGATCTTGCCAACGGTACGGCCGCTTATTTTGGTAGTGTTACAAATGTAACCTAACAAATCGCCACGGTTAAACTCGTCAACCGAACCCAGGTTTATAAATAAACGGGTGAAGTTGCCTCTTACGCCGTTACCACGTTCGCCACGATCTTCAAACCTGTTACGGCCTTCTTCTACGTTAGCGTTCAGGTCTGGAGCGTTTTTATAATAATCAAGGAAACGGTTAAACTCGATTGAAGCAAAACGTTTAATAAAATCTTCCTTGGTGAAATCTTTAAACTCTTCATAAATGCGTGGCAGGTACTGCTCAATCTGCTCTTCGTTTACAGTAACATTGTGTACTTTGTGAACGATAGAGAACAATTGTTTTTCGCAAACGTCAAAACCTGTAGGGATTTCGGCTTTTACAAACTTTTTACCAATAACACGCTCAATCTGGCGAATTTTGCCTAATTCTTTAGCGTTTACGATAGAGATTGATACACCAGTTTTACCGGCACGGGCTGTACGGCCGCTACGGTGGGTGTAGTTTTCAATTTCATCAGGTAATGAATAGTTAATAACGTGTGTTACGTCGTTAACGTCGATACCACGGGCTGCAACATCAGTAGCAATTAATAATTGCAGGCTGCGTTCGCGGTAGCGTTTCATTACTTTATCACGTTGTTGCTGTGAAAGGTCACCGTGCAATGAATCGGCATTGTAACCGTCTTTGATCAGTGATTCAGCAATTTCCTGGGTTTCAATTTTGGTACGGCAAAATACGATACCGAAAATATCAGGGTTGAAGTCAACAATACGTTTAAATGCGGCATACTTGTCACGTGCACGTACTATATAGTACTCATGCTCGATATTAGCATTACCTGTGTTTTTTGCGCCCATGGTAAGCTCGAAGGGATCGGTCATGTATTTTTTCGCGATCCGCCTAACTTCGGCAGGCATGGTGGCCGAGAATAGCCAGGTTTTTTTCTCTTCGGGTGTGGTAGATAAGATACTATCAATGTCTTCCTGAAAGCCCATGTTGAGCATTTCGTCAGCCTCATCCAATACTACATACTTCACAGCCGAAAAGTCGATGGCCTTACGGTTTATGATATCAAGCATACGACCAGGTGTAGCTACTACGATCTGCACGCCGCGTTTGATCTGGCGTAACTGATCCATAATGCTTGCACCACCATAAACGGCAACAACATGTACGTTGTTCATTTTTTTGGCGTAGTTCTTAATGTCGTTCGCGATCTGTAAACAAAGTTCGCGTGTTGGGCATAAAACAAGTGCCTGTGGATGATTTTCTTCGAAATCAAGCAGTTCCAACAATGGTAGGCCAAAGGCAGCAGTTTTTCCGGTCCCGGTTTGGGCTAATCCGACAAAATCGTTGCTGCCTGTTAACAATACCGGGATTGACTGCTCCTGGATTGGTGTAGGATTCTCAAACCCTAACTCAGAGATGGCATTAACAATATCATGACGGATTCCCAGTTCAATAAATGGGTTGTTCATGAATTTAAATAACGAATTTGACAACATCGTCAAATCGGGCGCAAAGATAGCGTTAATGTTTTACAATTCCAATAGGTGCATTGAGGTAAAATGAACTTTAATGATTTTATTATAAATAACGCACTAATTGACTGAAAAAAAACAAGTTAATTAATGATTTCGTAATATAGACAGCCTTCTTTACCAGTTTTTAAGATCTGTTTCTTTGAAAGGAATCTTTTATTGAAGGTAGAAATTACAGATTTTTTAATTTGTTTTTTACACTCGGATAGCAACGAACAGCTTAGCCTTTAGCCTAAAGCTATAGGTATAGAAAAGAAAAAAAGCCAGACTTGTGACCTTTGGCTTAATACGCTCGACTTAACGTTAATGTGGCTTATCTCAACCTGTCGGCCGATTTTACCAGCTTTTCATCTTTTTTAATACTTTTTTGGGCAAAAATGATGAATACTATACTTAATGAAGTAAGGAACAAGCCAATGCCCATAGTATGTGTATCAAGTGTAATGCTGCCAGCCACAGCTTTAACAGTTTGTGCCATCCAAAAGCTGTAGCCTATAAGCACCAATATAGCGCTGTAGCAAAAAGCTATTTGCTGTTTGCGGTTTTTATACAGAAAGATGATAACCAGCGGCACAAGGGCAACAATAGCTGTTATGGCAGTAAGTGCAACAAATGTTTGAGTGTGTTGCTGCGCCCCGTTTACATCCTGGTAAATACCGGTAACCATAATGCTTGATGCTTTATCATTAATGTAAACGTTGTGTGCAAGCGGAAAAAAGAAAAGGGCGAACAGCACAAGGCTGGCAAATAAAAGATAAATGCTTTGGATGCGTTGAAGCATGATATTAATAATTATATGGGCAAATATAATTGTTTTGCTTGTAGAATGTAGCCGATTTGTTGCAGCCTTAAAATACTATGACCAAATTATGAACCCGTCATCGGTGTCAGATTATTAACTTTGTTGTCGTGAATACCAATCAGCGTTATTTTATTGAACTGGCTTATAATGGCACCGCCTATCACGGCTGGCAGGTGCAGCAAAATGCCGTAAGTGTGCAGGAGTTGCTAAATAAAGCCTTAAGCACCATATTACGCCAGCCAATAGAAACAACCGGCTGTGGCCGCACGGATACAGGCGTACACGCAAAAGAGTTTTTTGCGCATTTTGATGCCCCCCTGCCCCCTGAAGGGGGGGTAAGCGTACTGGAAAGCACCCCCTTTAGGGGGCGGGGGGGCCTAAACGCCCTGCTCCCTTATGACATCGCTATAAAAAATGTTATTCCCGTTCATGCCGACGCGCATGCCCGGTTTGATGCCACAGCGCGTTCATATCAATATCACCTCCATTTTAATAAAGATCCGTTTTTACACGGCTATTCATGGCAATTGCGTGATGTGCCCAATATTGACCTGATGAACCAGGCGGCGGCTATCATGATGCAGTATATTGATTTTAGCTGTTTCAGTAAATCAAATACCCAGGTAAAAACCAATAACTGCAAAATTACCCGTGCCGAATGGATAAAGACTGATAATGGTATTGTTTTTCATATTACGGCCGACAGGTTTTTGCGCAACATGGTTCGCGCTATTGTTGGTACGTTAATGATGATTGGCCGGGAAGAATTGAAGCCGGAAGCTATCCGCGAAATTATTGAAAGTAAAAACCGTTCAAACGCAGGCACAAGTGTACCTGCTTGCGGGCTGTATTTGACAGAGGTTAAATATCCGTACCCCTTAAGCCCCCTAGCCCCCTAAAGGGGGAACAATGGCGGAGAATGTTATTTTAAGATTTATAATTATACTTTAACTTTGATATAGTGGCTAAAGACGAAAAAGATAATAAGCAGGAAATTCCCCCCTCAGCAAACGGGGGAGCAACTAAGCAAGCGGCACCCCCTTTAGGGGGCGGGGGGGGCGTAACCGGAAAGGCCCTTGACTGGAAGCTGCTTGGTAGGGTAATGCACTATGTTAAGCCATATAACAAAACATTTGTTGTAGCTACTTTCCTCACCATTTTTATAGCTGCCAATGCTTTGTTGCAGCCTATCCTGATTCAGCGTACGCTTGATGTTAATATTTTGAACGATGATTATAACGGGCTGGTTTTTATGGTTGAGCTTATGATTGCCCAGCTTATCATTCAAACCATTGCCCAGTATTATCAAACCTATTCAACCAACGCGCTTGGTCAGTACGTTATCCGTGATCTGAGGATCGACATTTTTAATCATATTACCAGTTTAAGATTAAAATATTTCGACCGTACACCCATTGGTATGCTCATCACCCGCACGGTATCCGACCTGGAAACTATTGCCGATATTTTTTCGGAAGGGTTGATCTCCATCATGGGGGATATGCTATTGGTGGTTGCGGTAATAGGCTACATGCTTTGGCAGGACTGGAAACTGGCATTGATTACCCTCATCCCGATGCCCTTCCTGTTTGCTTCAACTTATGTGTTTAAGGAGGCTATCAAATCATCGTTTCAGGAGGTGCGTACACAAGTGGCGAGGCTCAATACCTTTTTGGCCGAACATATTTCGGGCATCAGTGTAATCCAGATCTTTGCCCGCGAAGACCAGGAGATGCGCAAGTTTAAAGCCGTGAATGAAAAATACCGTGATGCCAATATCCGCTCAAACTGGTACTATTCGATATTTTTTCCGGTGGTAGAAATTTTGTTTGCCATCTGCATGGGCCTGTTGGTTTGGTATGGTTGTAAACGGATGCTGTCTGACAGTCAAATGGCTGCTATTACCGTGTCAGGTAAAGGCATTACTCCTGGTTTGATCACCAGTTTTATTGTATTGCTCAATATGCTTTTTAGGCCTATTCGTCAACTGGCTGATAAATTTAATACCCTGCAAATGGGTATGGTTGGGGCCGACAGGATTTTTAAAGTACTGGATACCGACGAGGTAGCTGAAAATAATGGCACACTTACCACCGGCAGGCTTCAAGGAGATATCAGCTTTGATAAAGTATGGTTTGCCTATAACGATGAAAACTGGGTATTAAAAAACATCAGCTTCCACATCAAACCCGGCGAAACGCTGGCTTTGGTTGGAGCAACCGGGGCGGGTAAATCATCAACCATTAATATCCTGAACCGCTTTTATGAAATAGGTAAAGGCTGCGTTAAAGTAGATGGGCATGATATTCATGATTATGATGTTAACTACCTGCGCTCGCAGATAGCTACCGTGATACAGGATGTGTTTTTATTTAGCGATACGATTGCCAATAACATTAGCCTCAATAATCCAACTATCACCCGCGAACAGATTGTGGCTGCTGCCAAAGATGTTGGCGCGCATGATTTTATTGAGCGCTTGCCCGGCGGATATGATTATAATGTAATGGAACGCGGTTCCACCCTTTCGGCTGGGCAATCGCAGCTGATCTCATTTATCCGGGCTTTGGTTTATAACCCTGCAATTTTGGTTTTGGATGAAGCTACTTCATCTGTTGATACCGAAACGGAGATCCTGATCCAGAATGCTATCAATAAATTAATGGAAGGCCGTACGGCTATAGTGATAGCGCATAGGTTATCCACCATTCAAAATGCCGACAGGATCATTGTACTTGACCACGGCGAAATCATGGAAATGGGTACCCACCAGGAGCTGCTTAAAATTGATAACGGCCACTACCGGAAGCTGTACGATCTGCAGTTTAATTCGGCGGGGATTGTTAAGTCTTAGTTCGAAGCCGAAAGTATTAAGCCAGAAGTCAAAAGCATTCAGACTTAGAATCCTGGACTTAAGACTTCCGACTTACTTCTTCGGTACACTCTTAACAGAATGCACCGGTTGCTCTTCCTTTTCATGCTTTTTGGCGATATCGCCGCCATGCGGGTTATCGGCGTGATACTGTTTATCTTCCTTACGTACTTTACTTTTATGCCCATTGTCATTTGGTCTATGGGTAGGAGTGTCTGATGGTGAAGGTTTATCTTTCTGATTTGCTGGCTTTGTCATGATTTAATAACAACGGCAATGATGCTTTGTTTAATTCCAGATTTAGATCAGAATTTGGTGGTTAATTTGTCTGAATCAGAATTTACATAATTTTTAAATTTTCAGAATTATCCGTCAGTGTAATCAAGTCGCCAAAAGCGAATAAGATTCTGTTAATTCTTAAATCCTGTAAATTCTGATCCGGTTCAGCTGTTAATAAATGTTAAATCTGTTTAGCTAAGGCATTATTAAACATATTTATAAGCAATAAACTTTTACCTTTAGGGTGGGTTTCTTATTTTCGCAGAAATATGATATTAAATTGAGGGGGGATAGTGGTCTCAAACCTCATGTCTGATATCTAACATCTAACAAAAGTAAATGGAAGAATTTGAAGCAAGCGCATCCTCAAAAAAGACAAAAACCATCTACATTTCAACTGTATTTGGTATTGCCATGGTGCTGTTAATGGTAGGGTTGCTGGGTTTAATACTGGTATACGCTAAAAATATTTCGAGCTATGTTAAAGAAAACATCGTGCTTAATATTTTTGTTGATGATGCTGCCCATGAAAGCGATGTATTGCAACTTCAAAAGCAATTGGATGGCAACGTAATGGTGAAACAAACCCAATACGTAAGCAAAGAGCTTGCAGCCCGCAACCTGCAAAAGGATCTTGGCGAAGACTTTGTAAAGTTTTTAGGGTACAATCCGCTGTCGCAATCTGTTGATGTTTACCTGAAAGCCGAGTATGCCAATAATAAGGATATTGAAAAGTTTAAAGCCGAGCTGCTGAAAAACCCGTTGATAAAAGAGGTTAAATATCAGCAATCACTTGTTGATCAGATGAATCAGAATGTAACTACCATCAGTTTGATCATTCTTACCTTTGCCGGTATTTTTGTGGTGCTTTCGGTAGCGTTGATTAACAATACTATCAGGCTGGCCATTTACTCGCAGCGTTTCCTGATTAAGTCAATGCAATTGGTTGGAGCTACCAAAGGGTTTATTCGCAAGCCTTTTTTATTATATGGTATTTGGCATGGCTTACTGGGCGGCTTAATCGCTATCATCTTGCTGATAGGTACGCTTTATGTAGCTTATGACAATGTACCCGACCTGGTGTTTCTACAAAACTACACTGAGTTTGGTATTGTATTTTTAGGTGTTGTTGGGCTGGGTATTTTTATATCGGGCTTTAGCACCTTTTTAGCAGTTAACAAATTTTTACGTTTAAAAATATACGATCTGTACAGATAAGATTAAAGGCGAAAGGATAAAGCTGAAAGGTTTGTCTGAACTTTAATCATTAATTCAAAACTCAATAATTCAGTAATTAAAAGATATGGCACAAAAATTTAAACCAACTGCTTCTGTAAAAACAACTGCTGCAGCTTCGCCGGCATCTGCAGGTACTGTAAAAGCTACAGCGCCAGCACAACCGGTACAATTTATATTTGATAAAAGCAATTACCGAATGCTGATCATCAGCGTAGCTGTTGTAGCTTTCGGCTTTGTGCTGATGTCGGGTACAACTGATATTTACAGTACCACCAAAATAGTTATTGCCCCAATAGTAGTTTTAGGCGGCTTTGCTTTAGGTTTCTTCGCTATTCTTAAAAAACCTTCGGCCAATTAATAATTAGGCTGATTTTTACAGCAGGTTTGTCTTAATTAAAGCATGCCTGCTGTAAATAACATATACCTCTACCTCAACCCCTTAAAATCCCAATGAATTTAATCCATGTTATTATCCTTGCAATAATTGAAGGGATAACTGAATTTTTGCCTGTTTCGTCGACAGGGCACATGATCATTGCCTCATCGGTAATGGGCATAGCTGCCGATCCTTTTGTTAAACTCTTTACTATTGCCATACAACTGGGCGCTATTTTATCGGTAGTGATCCTGTATTGGAAAAGGTTTTTACAATCGGTTAATTTTTACCTGAAATTATTTATTGCCTTTATACCGGCTGCAGTATTTGGTGTATTGTTCAGCAAAAAGATAGATGCCCTGCTTGAAAGCGTTTATGTAGTAGGGATTACCCTTTTTGTGGGAGGTATCATTTTATTGTTTGTTGATAAATGGTTTAATAAGCCTGTAGTTAAAGAGGAGAAGGATATCAGCAATTTAACTGCTCTAAAAATTGGTTTTTTTCAATGTTTGGCTATGATTCCTGGTACCTCACGTTCGGCCGCTACCATTGTTGGAGGTATGACCCAAAAGCTGAGCCGTACCGCAGCTGCCGAGTTTTCATTCTTTTTGGCTGTGCCTACCATGTTTGCTGCAACCGCTAAAAAATTGTATGACTTTCATAAAGAAGGTCACATATTTACCGGTGAGGAAATCAAGTTACTGGCAATAGGCAACGTTATAGCATTTATTGTTGCCATGCTTGCCATAAAAACATTCATAACCTTTTTGGAGCGTAAAGGCTTTAAAATATTCGGTTGGTACCGTATTGTTGTTGGTGCCATCATTATCGGCTTAATGCTGAGCGGTCATCAGTTACAAAATATTTAACAGGATATTTTCTTTTAGATCGGATATCTGCAAGTGTTTTAAATATTTGCGGATATCCGATTTGTTTTTTGCTGCAATTCCCCATTCTGCGTCAATCAAGGCGAAAATCGTACCTTTGCGGAAAATCGGGCAACATGGCCCGGATAAATAGAAGATTTGAAGAATACGTACACCAAAATAGAGGAATTTGCTGAAGGTCAGCTTTTACTGGTTAACAAGCCTTATCAATGGACAAGCTTTGATGTGGTTGGCAAACTTCGCAATTCGTTTAAACCGCTTAAATTAAAGGTTGGTCATGCGGGCACGCTTGATCCGCTGGCTACAGGCTTGCTGATTATCTGTACCGGTAAAATGACCAAGCAGATAGATACTTTCCAGGCCGAAGAAAAAGAATATACAGGTACCATGGTATTGGGCGCAACTACGCCTTCGTACGATATGGAAACCGGGCCCGACAAAAGTTTCGATATCAGCCAACTCACCGAAGAAATGCTCCGTAATAACTGCGGAAAGTTTATTGGTGACATCCAGCAGTATCCTCCTGCGCACTCGGCCATCAAAGTTGATGGTGAGCGTTTATATGAAAAGGCACGCCGCGGCGAAGATGTAGAGCTAAAGCTACGTAACGTAACCATATCGGAATTTGAATTAACCCGTATTGAACTGCCCGAGATTGATTTCAGGGTAGTATGCAGCAAGGGAACTTACATCCGCTCGCTGGTAAATGATTTTGGCGCTGCTTTGAATAATGGGGCATATCTGTCAAAATTGAGGCGTACACGCAGCGGAAACTTCAAAATTGAAGATGCCTGGGAGGTGATGGAACTGGTAAACACCATCAGGGAATTAAAAGTATCAGATGTGCAAACGGCACGGTAAAGGAAATTTACAAAGCGCAAACACTCCGGTTGTTAATCCCATCAACTAAAAATTAACTTTGTGTTTTACTCATATAATTAATGAGGGTTTATCATAACATTGACGAATTTATAGCGGTAAACAATGCAGTAGTCACCATCGGTACATTTGATGGGGTACACATAGGGCACCGTAAAATCATATCAGGCATAAAAGAACTGGCCGAAAGTACAGGTGGTGAAACGGTGATCCTTACCTTCTTCCCACACCCACGTATGATCCTGCACCCTGAGGATGAAAGTCTTAAACTGATAACCACCATAGCCGAAAAGGCCGAACTGATGGAACAGCTTGGTGTCGATCATTTGATTATAACCCCTTTTTCAAGGGATTTCTCTAATCAATCTGCCGAAAGCTATATCCGCGATGTGCTGGTAAACAAAATCGGTACAAAGAAAATAGTGATAGGTTATGACCACCGATTCGGTAAAGACAGACAAGGCGGTTTTGAAGATTTGCAGCGTCTTGGCCCGATATATGGTTTTGATGTAGTGGAGATCCCGGAGCAGGACATCAATGAAGTTGCTATCAGTTCAACCCGAATTAGGAATGCTTTATTAAATGGCGATATCGATTTGGCGAACACCTTTTTAGGTTACCCATTCTTTATCACCGGAAAGGTTGTACGCGGAGACCAGATCGGTCGTCAAATCGGCTATCCTACGGCCAATATTGTTGTCGAAGAAAAATATAAGCTTATTCCGGGCGATGGCATTTTTGCAGTAACGGTTATCATTGCAGATCAGAAATATAAGGGAATGGCTTACATCGGCAGCCGTCCAACGGTTAATGGGCTTACCCGTAACATTGAAGTAAATATCTTTGATTTTAACGAGGAGATTTACAATCAGACTATCCGCATGGAATTTCACCACTACATTCGCGGCGATGTTAAGTTTTCATCACTTAATGAGTTGAAAGTGCAGCTGGCGCAGGATAAGGTGGATGTTTTAAGTCTTGAATTTTAAAGGAACCATGATTTTCGTGATTTAAGGATTACCTTGAATTTAGTATGGATCGTATCAGGTAATCCTCAAATCGGGCAAATCAAGGTTTTAATGCTTATAAAACGACAAATAGATCTGCTTTACAACATGATACACAGCAAATGCAAAAAACAGTATAGCTATGCTGGTATTGATCAGTTTGTTGCTTAATGCAAATTTATCCTGGATGTATTTGGCAAATTTGGCATAGATAAACAGGCATAAAAATGCACCTGCTGCCGAGCCTAAACTAAAAATAACCAGTGCTACCCGTCCGTCAAGTATCCACTCGTGCGTGATGAGGTAGGTGCCGGTCACCATCCAGAAGGGTACCTGCATAGGGTTTAAGAATCCTAATAAAATACCATATTTAATGCTGGCATGCTCCGAGTAATTAGCTTTTGGTGGGGCGTTACGATGGATCCAGGTGATATAACCCATTACGCCAAACAAAACAACCATGATCCAGTCGATGATGGTACCCAGTTTCAACTGTCCCGAAAGCCAGCGGGCGGCATGCATGATGAAATAAGTAAAGAAAAATTCAACGGCCGAAAAGGCAGTTATAAAGCGTACCGCTTCTTTAATGCCACGGTTTATAGTGATCTGTACTAAAGTTAGGTTTATGTTGCCGGGTGGTATATAGCCTATGAAATTGGCTATAAGCCCGATGAAAAAAGTCAAAAATATCATCGCAGCAAAGATAGGGTGTTAATTGAAGTTGGCAAATGGGCAGATGTGCAAATTTCAGATGTGCAAGTGTGCAGATGATTTCAATTGAGGTATAATGATTTTCATCTCAATTCAACAATCCGCACATCTGGAATCTGCACATTTCAAATCTGTACATCTTATCATAATTTGCACATCTGCACATCTGGAATTTGCACATCTATAATTCTTACATTTGCAAACTTTAACTTGTTAACATGCCAACTGAAAAAATAGTTTCATTACTGCCGGCCGCCACCGAAATAATTTGTGCTTTAGGATTAGAGAAAAACCTGGTGGGCCGCTCGCATGAGTGCGATTTTCCTGAGTCGGTAAAACAATTGCCGGTATGCACCGAAGCTAATTTTCCAGACGGCATGAGCAGCGCAGATATCGACGTAAAGGTAAAAGAGATTCTTGCCGATGCTCTTTCGGTTTATACTGTAAAACGTGAGCAAATTAAAGCCCTTTCACCAGATGTAGTGGTAACGCAGGCCCAGTGCGAGGTTTGTGCCGTATCATTAAAGGATGTTGAAGAAGCACTGGAAAACTATCTTGACAAACAGGCACAAATTATATCATTACAACCCAATAGTCTCGATGATATTTTTAGTGATATCGCCAATGTTGCCGGCGCACTAAATATACCGCAAGCAGGAGCCGATTTAATTGAAAACCTGCAGGAACGTGTTGACATCATTAAACACAAGCTGAAATTCATAGATAACAAGCCCACCGTGGCTTGCATTGAATGGCTCGAGCCTTTAATGATATCAGGAAATTGGGTTCCAGGCCTGGTAAACATTGCAGGCGGAACGCCGGTATTAGCGCAGGATGGAAAACATTCGCCGTATGTAACCTGGGACGATATCCTTCAACAAGACCCTGAAATTATTGTGGTAATGCCTTGCGGCTTCGGCATTGAGCGTACTATGCGCGAGATTAACTTATTGCTGGACCGCCCAGGCTTTGCATCGCTCAAAGCTGTAAAAAACGACAGGTTTTATATCGCCGACGGCAACCAATACTTTAACCGTCCCGGTCCCCGCATTATTGATTCCATCGAGATCCTGGCCGAAATTATTCGCCCTAAACAATTCATTTTTGGGTATGAGGGCGAGGGATGGATTAAGTTTTCGGTGTAAGCCCTAAGTCGGAAGTTTAGAGTCTTAAGTCGAAAATGAGCTACCATGGATTTAACTTAAGACTTAGTACTTTGGACTAAATCTTCCTTAAAATACTTATTAAAATAATTTAAAAAGTAATATATTTACTTGTCTGCTTTCTCCCAGGCACAGTATCAATTATGAACAAAATTTTTACGATGATGGTTATCGCCGCGGTTTTTGTTTGCAGCGGTTTTAAATTTAACGACGATCAGAAGCCGAACATTACCGAGTTGCACCTCAACTGGCAGGTGATGGACAATAACTATCAGAATAAGAATCAAGCACTCACCGCACTGGTAATTACCAATAAAAGCCATGAAACTTTACCGGCAGGGGGATGGAAGATCTATTTTAACTCTGGTCGTGGTTTTACAAAGGCAGCGGTAAGCAATAATGCTTTAATTGAACAGGTGAACGGCGATATGTACAGCATAACGCCAACTACAGGTTTTAAGGACCTGAAACCCGGGGGAAGCGCCCGCATTGAATTTGTTTGCGATGATCCCGTTGTAAACATTACCGATGCGCCTGAAGGCCCTTACCTGGTTTGGGATAATGCTCCCGAAAAAGGCTATTCTTTTGGTTCATATGATATTACGCCATATAAACCAACTTATCAAGGTTTGATAACTCCTGAAATTGTTTACGACAGGAATAAAACTGTTACCGATATTCCGGCCGATCAGTTAACAAAAGTTTTTCCTACGCCGGTAAGTTATACCGCGGGTAATGGGAGCTTTTCGTTTTCGCGTAAAACAGATATTGTGGCTGCCGATCTGCGCTTTAGCAAAGAGGCTTTGACTTTAAGTAATTATATCACTACCATCTTCGGCAAAAAGGAAGCGGGCAAGGTTTCGGCTAATATGATCTCATTTGAATATAAAGCCGGTTTGGGCGATGAAGCATACGAATTAAGTATAAAACCAGGCGCTGTTGTTATCCGGGCATCAACCAGTACGGGGATATACTATGGCATCCAATCATTTAAAAGTATGATCCCGGCTGCTGCCATGGCTAAAACGCTATCATCGGTACAAATACCCTGTGTTGAGGTTGCTGATGCGCCACGTTTTTCTTATCGGGCGGTAATGCTTGATGTTGCCCGTAACTTTCAGTCAAAGCAGCAGGTGTTGAAACTGCTCGAAGCCATGAGCCTGTATAAGTTGAATACGCTGCACCTGCATTTAACAGATGATGAGGGATGGAGAATAGAGATCCCGTCGTTACCTGAGCTTACTTCTGTTGGCTCAAAACGTGGCCATACGCTGGATAGCAAACATCATCTGCCGCCATCACATGGTTCTGGTCCGGATGTTAACAATCCTTTCGGTACAGGCTATTTTACTAAAGCTGAATATATCGAAATCCTGAAATATGCAAATGATCGCCATATCACCGTTGTTCCTGAAATTGAAACGCCAGGACATGCCCGCGGAGCTATTAAAGCGATGAATGCCCGCTACGACCGGCTGATGGCCGAAGGCAAAAAGGCCGAGGCTGAAAAATACTTATTGTATGATCCCAATGATAAATCTGAATATCGCTCTGTACAATACTGGAATGATAATGTGATCGATGTATCGCTGCCGTCAACCTATAACTTTGTGGAGACTGTTGTTAACGATTTGATCAGTACTTACAAAGAAGCCGGCGCACCACTGTCAACAATTCATTTCGGCGGAGATGAAGTGCCTGCTAACGTATGGGAAAAATCACCGGCTTATGTGGCGCTTAAGACCACTCATCCCGAAATACAAAGTACTAATGATCTGTGGTATTATTTTTACGGTCGTATTAATGATATTCTTAAAGCTAAAGGCATCCGTCTTTCTGGCTGGGAAGAAATGGCGCTTCGTAAAACTACGCTGGATGGTCAGCCGGCTTATGTGCCTAATCCAGATTTTATGAAAGAACACTTACAGGTTGATGTTTGGAACAATGTTTTAGGTGCCGGACAGGAAGATTTAGCTTATCGCTTAGCCAATGGAGGTTATAAGGTTGTATTAACCTGTGTTACCAATCTGTATTTTGATATGGCCAATTACAAATCATTTGATGAACCGGGTTATTATTGGGGCGCGTTTTTGGGCATAGATAAATTCTTTTCGTTTATCCCGTACGATTATTTTAAAAATGCTGATGTTGATAAACAAGGCAATCCGATAAACAGGAATATTTTTATTGGTAAGCAACGCCTTACCGACTATGGTAAAAGCAATATAGTAGGCTTACAAGGCGCATTATGGGCCGAGACGGTTAAGGGCCCTGAGCGGATGGATTATATGATCTTCCCACGTTTGCTTGGCCTGGCCGAACGTGCCTGGGCCGCGGACCCAGCATGGGCTACGGAAAAAGACCCTGCAAAAAGTAAAGAAGAATATCAGGTGGCCTGGTCAAACTTTTTGAATGTGTTAGGTAAACGTGAGTTGCCCCGTCTGTCTTATTACAATGGTGGTTATGATTACCGTGTACCAAAGCCGGGGATCAGCCTGCAGGATGGTAAATACCTGAGCAATGTGGAGTTTCCGGGTTTAACTATCCGTTATACAACCAATGGTAAAGACCCTGATGCCGGCAGTAAGATTTATACAGGCCCGGTTAACTATAATGGTGGCGTTATCAAGTTCCGCGCTTTTGATCCTAAAGGCAGGGGAAGTAACGTGGCTGAGGGTGGAAATAACAATTTGAACCCTTAAGTCTGTTTGCCGTTTTAGGTTTACAGATTGAAAAGCCCGGTATTTTGCGAAACAAGATACCGGGCTTTTTAATTATCAAATGCCGCCGCTCGGCTCCAGCCGAGTGGCAACTATCCCACGGCCTCTGGCCGCCGTAAACAAGCATGGCGCATACAGGACTCTATTTACTATGATCCATGAACCATCAACTATAAGCTACCTAATACATAAAATTCATCCCAACCGAGTAATTCCTCAACGGTGCGGCATTATAATAACGATTACCTACCGCATTCAAATCATTCCCGAGGCTGTATTTCTGGTTCAGCAAGTTATCTGCGGCAGCAAATATTTCAAAGCGTGTTTTGCGACCTATGATTGGTTGATAGCTGACCCTTGCTTGAAGCAGATTATATTTTGGTGCATATACTGTGCTGGCATCATTAAGCGGGATTTTCGAAGTATAGGTGTGCTGAACAAACAAGGCCAGGCTTTCAGGAAACCTGATCTGTACGCTGCTTACAAATACATTTTTAGGTACGCCGGTTAGCCTGTTACCCGAATAATTTGCATTGGTAACAACATAATCCCTGAACCTGAAATGGCTGTATGTAAATGATTCATTGAATTGTAATCCGCGGATAAAACCATATCGGCTTGGCCGGATGATCCAATAGTATAACGAGGCTTCGGTACCAAGCTGATTAGTACCGCCGGCATTGATGTAATGTTCGGTTTCATCGGCATTAAGGCGACGTACTATAGCGTTGTTTAAACGATAGTAATAAACCGAAGCATCAAGCATAAAAGTTTCATCGCTGTTGCGCAGGCGGAAGCCGGTTTCGTAGTTCCAGCCATATTGGGCCTGCAGGCTTGTGTTTACGATGTTATCGGTCGGCCTTACTTCGGCAGTGGTAGGGCTTGAATAACCGCGGCTCACGCTTGCCCGCCAGGCCAGTGCATTAATGATCTGGTATGATAGGGCCAGCCTTGGCATCAATTGTGCACCAAAACTGCGGTTAGTGAAATTGTTTTGGTTAAGCGGATATATGTTTTTAAAATCATATCCATAGTCGTTTAAGCTTACCGCAGCCTCAACATGCAGGCGTTTGTATACATCGGCAGCATAACGCAAAAACACGAAATGCTGATTGGTGTGGATATCATCAATAGTTTGGGTGGTATCTTTTACCCCCTTTTTATTACCGTAATTGGCAATGTGCGAGTTGGTTTGCTGCCATTCAAAACCAAGGTCAACTTTCCAGTCCAGGCTTGGTTTTCGATCGCGGGTTAATTCAAAATAAGTGCGGAAGCCATAGGTGTTTTCACTGCGTTGTTCATAATTGGTGATGAATGGATTGGCAAAATCAACATGGTTGCCAAAAACGGCCAATACGTTACGGATATGATCATTAAAATGATATTCGTTGGTTAAGCCACCCAGATACATTTTGGTAGTGATGCCTATGTGTTGTTGAATGGCACCGGGTAAAGTTTGCGTGGGCTGGCGGGCAAGTCGCGGATCGGTATTGTATTGGGCAAGTGTTAAACCTCCCGGTGTTTGATACGCGAGATCAGAATAGATACCCAATGCTTTCAAAGTGTTTTTGCCGCTGTAGTTCCAGCTATCGGCCAGTTGCAGGTAGTTACGATGCGTATCGCTGTTTTGCCGGTAGCCATGATAGGTTTGAAAACTTTGGTTGATGTTGAGCAGGTAATTGGTAGTTTTTAATTGTACAGCTGCCTTTTCATGAAACAGGCCATATGAGCCGCCGTTTACCCCCGCTGAAATATAAGTACTGTCGTTATACCGGTTAAGCGGACTGAGGATTACCACTCCGCCGGAGTTCGCTCCAAATAAGCTGCCATCCGGGCCTTTTAATATTTCAACTTTTTGTATAGAAGCTATATCGATGGCATTTAAATAACTGTTGCCACCGGCATCGGTAAGCGGGATATCATCAAAATAGATCTTAACGTCCCTTACGCCAAAAGGAGAGCGTAACAAACTGCCTCTTATGGACAAACGGTAACTCCCCGGCGAGCGTTCTTCGGTACGTACACCCGGAACAGTATTTAACGCGTTTACAAATGAATTATCGGGCTGGATCCTGAGCTGGGCCACACCAAGTACACTTACTGATGCCGGTACGCTTATTACAGGCTGATCGCTCAGGTAACCTTTGATGATCACCGGCTTTAGCTCGGTGGTGTCTCTGTTAGGTTTGGTTTTATTTTGGGCGTGGGTTGTTATTGCTGCTGCCAGTGCGAAAGTTATGAGGGTAAACGGTTTTAACATAGGTTGATGCTCAGGGGGCGTCTTCAAAAATAGGTGTTTACAGCCGAAAATGCATCTCGCGCGTTTGTAAATATATTGACATGATGAGACGCCGGTTACCGGCGCCCTTTCTGAATGCGCATGAGGAAATTAAACGTAAAAGCCCCGGCAGAGTTGATGTTACCGGGGCTTTTATGTACAATGAGTTAAATAATATGATTAGATCTTTCCAAAGAGCTCGGCAAGCTTGTTTTGCAGATCTTCGCCTCTCAGGTTTTTACCAATGATCTTTCCGTTAGGATCTAACAAAAAGTTTTGAGGTATGCCGCGCACGGCATACAGATCAGCAGCTTTGCTGTCCCAGAATTTAAGGTCGGATACATGGTTCCAGGTAAGGCCGTCTTTGTGGATAGCTGCCAGCCATTTATCTTTTGCGTTCGGCCTGTCGAGCGATACACCAAGAATGGTGAAATTTTTTCCTTTATAGGCGTTGTAAGCTTTTACTACATTAGGGTTTTCACGACGGCAAGGACCGCACCATGAAGCCCAGAAATCTATCAAGACATATTTACCACGAAATGATGTCAGGCTAACCATTTTACCGGCAGTATCAGCTTCGGCAAATTCAGGGGCGATTGCACCTAAGGCTACTGCTTTTAATTTTGGCAAGCGCTCGGCAAATTTCTTACCTCCTTCGGTTGCTTTAATAGCAGGGCTAAAGTTGTTGAACAATGGGGCAATATCTACGTAATCGGCACTGTAGGCATATGATTCCAATGCGTTAAGGCTCACATATGAATCGGGGTTTTCCTGGATAAACTTTTTGTTTACCTGCGCATCCTGATCATCGATCTTCTTTTCTTCGGCGTTTAGTTCGGCCAGTTGCTCCGGCGTAGCGGTTTTACGTTTTGCCGAGAGCGCTTCGTATGCGTCGTTGATCGGTTTTTCGGCCAGGTTATATTTTTCGTTGTCGTTATTGGTTTTGGTGCCTTCTATTTTGGCATCGGCAATTTTATCAGTTGCGCTTACGTTGATAGTGCCCGGTTCCAGGTAAATTGAGCGATAATCTTCTGAGCTATGAAGGCCGGTGCCTTTGGGGTTAAACAAGATGTAACCGCTTACAGGTGTTGTACCTGTTTTGCCGGTAAATTTGAAGATTCCGCTGTTCAATACTGCCGAGTCGACAACCGTTTTGCCATCTTTACGGTATTCTACATACACCTTTGCCGGTGCGTTATAGGTGCCAATTTTACCCTGGATGGTATATTGGGAATCCTGTGCAAAAGCTAAAGCAGGGGCGCTTGCGATTGCCGTTAATGCTATTTTTTTAATTGAGGTCAAGTTCATATCGCAATATAATAAAATTAGCCGGCTATAAAATAACCGGCTAACGCATTGGTGAATTTGACATAGTAATGAATATAGCCTCTTGAGGCTGTATCACCCAATTAATTATATTTTCCGAACAATTGCTCCAGCTTAGCATCGAGATCCTCGCCACGCAGGTTCTTTGCTATGATTTTTCCCTGCGGATCGATCAGGTAGTTTTGAGGGATAGATGTTACTGAGTACAAGGCAGCAGCCTGGTTGTTCCAGAATTTAAGATCAGATAACTGAGTCCACTCAAGGCCATCACTTTTAATAGCAGCCAGCCATGCCGATTTGCCGTCGGGCCTGTCTAAAGATACCCCAACTACGGTAAAATTCTTGTTTTTAAATCTTGCATAGTTGCGCACTACGTTAGGGTTTTCCTGGCGGCAAGGGCCGCACCACGATGCCCAGAAATCAAGCAGCACGTATTTGCCCCTGAATGATGACAGCTTTACCGGATTGCCGTTAACATCGTTTTGTATAAAATCCGGTGCTTCAGAACCAATGGCGGTTACTTTCAAGGCCGCAAGCTGGGCCTTCATCATTTTACCGGCTTCGGTATCCCTGATATTTTGAGATAGCGAATTATATAATGGCTCAACTTCGCTAACATCGGGGGCCGGACCGCTTACCGAGGTTAGTGCAAGTAAGCTTAAATAACTATCAGGGTTGGCCGTAATGAAGCTTTTTAAAGTTGTTTTCTGCTCGGTTTGCAGGGCTTTATACCGTGCCTGCATAGCGCTTCTGAATGCAGTGGATTTTTGTTGTTCAGGCGTTGCTGCTTTGGCTTCTGCCATCAGTTTTTCGCCTTTTTGGTTGATGGCTTTTAACTGCGCCTGAAGTTTTACATTATCAGCATTAAGTTGCGATCCGGTGATCTGTGCTTTATCGATAGAATCTTTACTGGTTATGGTGATAGTGCCTTTCTCCAGGAAAAAATCCAGATCGTCGGCAGTTTTTGAAATCAGGCTGCCATTATCAGCATATTTATAATTACCGTCGATAAACTTTTCGAGCGGTAAGCCTTTATAATTAACAGCAATTGTAGCGTTAACAGGGTTGATAATAGTACCGGTAAATGAAAATGCTCCGTTAACCACGTTAGCCGAATCGGTAACATTATTTGCCCCTAACTGGTATGATAAATATACTTTGGCAGGTGTGGTAACATTACCTAATTTACCGTTAACAACAAAAGTATCTGTAGACTGTGCAAGTGCCGTTACCGGGAGCATTGCTGCTATATAAAAAAATAATTTCTTCATTAAAATATATAAAAACTCTACGCTGCTAACGTTGGAGTATGAGTTAAAATTGTGAATATCAGTTTAATTTTTGATAAGTGCGCCACCAAAGATCCGGTAATTCGCCGGATGTTGCTGTTTTATAATCGGCGTAACTACAGGGCACTAAATGAAAACGCTCATTAGGTGAGCCTGCCGAAGGATAGGGTACCTGCATCCACCAGCGGTCGGATTTTTTGCTTTTTACAAATATCACTTCCTGGTCTTCATGAGTTAAACTGGTTTTATAGATAAGATACTGCGATTTTGGGTTAAGCGGAAAATCGCGTTTACGGTTATAAAAGCCGTCAATAAAATACCAGATCATTTGCGCCAGCTGCCAGGCGGTTTGTCCGTTACTGTCGTAAGCAGGGTTAAATTCGTAAAAGCCTATTGAGGTAAGCTTATCATTAAAACCGGCATAACGGCAAAGCTGGCAGGCTTCTTCTCCATAAAAACCATTTGGTGTGGCGTTGGCATTACCCATTGCATCGGCAGCACGGATGGCGCCGATATCAAAACTTACCATACTGGCATTGCGGATGGCCGGCTCGGTAACAGCAACGTTACCGCTCAGTTCGCCTAAGCGGTGTACATCAAAATAAAGCTTATCCATTACCCGCAAACTATCCTGGCTTACAAAATAAGTTTGATAGCCCAGGTTGCTGAAGTTGAACAGGTAATTAGGATCATGCAGGAATATTTTGTTGAGATAGGAGCCGGAGGTAGTTTCGATACTACCATCGTGATTGTCTTCATCCAGGTCAAAATGCGAATCGATCACTACCAGGTCAACCTTTTGTTCAAGCTCTTCATAGCCCAGGTACTGGGCATAAGTAAGATCTTGTCCGCCGCCTAAAATAACGGGGATAATGTCTTTTTTGATCAGTTCGGCTACTACCGTTTTAACAGCAAAATAGGTGTCGGTTACCTTTTCGCCGGCGCGGATATTGCCCAGATCGGCAATTTTTACAGAATAGCCGCCTTCGTTTAACTGGTAAAGTTTTTCGCGGATATAGTCGGGACCCAGCGAGCAGCCAGAGTTGCCAACCGCATTACGATCATCCATAACGCCGATGATGGCGATGTCCGTTTTCTCTTCCAGATCAGGGAAATCGACAGAATAATGCACAATTTTATCGCCAAGCTGGCTGGTATAGAAGCCCTTTTTAGGAGCTATCTTTTTAAGATCAATCGGCGTAAAAAAATCAGCTAATGACATAAATTTTAGATGTGCAAATATGCAGATATGCAAATGTGCAGATTATTTTTTGATGCTCGCATCTCCAATATGCAATATGAACGCCTCAACAAAACAATAAAATGTCATTTAAAATGCCTTAAAATCATTTGCACATCCGCACATTTGAAATCCGCACATTTATAATCACATTTGCACATCTGAAATTTGCACACTAAATAATGATCTTAATAACAGGCGCAACTGGTTTTCTTGGGGCCGAACTGGCAAAACTTTTGGTAACCACTAACAGCCAACGGATCCGTTGTACCAAAAGGGAAAATTCAGTTATTCCTAAGTTATTATTGCCTTACCAGCAAAGCATCGACTGGGTTGATGCCGATATGATGGATATTTTTGCATTGACGGATGCGCTTGATGGCGTTACTCAGGTTTATCATTGTGCCGCATGGGTTTCATTGAAGCAGGCGGATAAAAAGCCGATGATCACCACCAATGTTACCGGGACTGCCAACCTGGTTAACCTTTGCAATGAGCGGGGTATTAGGATGGTGCATGTAAGCTCGGTGGCAGCTGTTGGAACTGCAAAACCCGGTGAGTTTATCACAGAAAACCATCACCTGGAGCAATCGACAGAAAATGATGGTTATGCCATATCTAAATTGGAGAGCGAGATGGAAGTTTGGCGGGGTATTGCAGAAGGTTTGGACGCCGTTATTGTTAATCCCTCCCTTATAATTGGCGCGAGTGCCGGTACCCAGGGCAGTGGCGCTTTGTTCAATACTGTGCGCAAGGGGCTTAAGTTTTATACCTCGGGCACCATTGGTTTTGTTGATGTAGAGGATGTTGCCAAATGTATGGTGGGCTTAATGAACAGTGATATCACTGCCGAGCGTTATATCATCAGCGCCGAAAACCGGGACTATAAAGGTATGGTTACCGAGATAGCAAAAGGTTTTGGTATTAAGCCACCTGCTATTTATGCAAAGTCATGGATGATGGAACTGGCCTGGCGTGTAGCAGCTGTTGGCGCGGCCGTGACCGGAGGCGTTCCAGCTATAGATAAAACATCGGCCCAAACGGCCTCTTTAACCCGGGAGTTTGATAACTCAAAGATTAAAAAGGCTATTGGTATCGAATTTAAGCCTATCGGTAAAACGATTACTGAGATATGTGAGGCGTTAAAGTAGTTAACCCGATTATACTGATAGTTCTTCTTCTCTGGCAACAAACAGGTCATATTCCATTTGTAAGCCTAACCAATAATGGGAACTAATACCTAATAGCTTTTCAAGCCTTACAGCAAGCTTTGCAGAAATATTTCTTTTGCCTGCAAATATTTCGCTTAAATGGTGTGGCAAAATATGGAGGGCTTTAGCTACATCCTTTTTGAGGATAGCCCTTTCTTCAATTTCTTCCTGCAAAAATTCGCCTGGATGAAATGCTTCTATTTCAATTTCGTTACCATTATGATCTAATACCTGATTATTCATAATTAGTATGATGGGCTCCTGGCCCCATTTTATGAGTAGTGATTGTTGATCTCTTCAATACAAATGATCTCCAACCTGCTGATCTCGTTGTTTTCAATCCGAAATATTAAACGATAGGATATATTCAATCGTATTGAATACTTCCCTTCATATTTCTTTCCTTTTAGTTTTTCGAAGTGAAGGCTTTTGATCGCCCGTAAATCGGCGGTGTTTTTTGCCTGCCTGATTTGGTATAAGCGTTTTTTAAAAGCTTTGATCACGTCGTCCGGAAAAGGCGATTTTCCGGTTACTTTATTGCAATTGGCCACTTCACCCAGAAAGTGATCTTCAATTATTACCTGCATTGCTACGGTTTATTAAATGTGATTGATTTTTTCATCGTTTTTGCTTTAAAACTATTTGAACGTTATCAAATATATCGATTAATAATAAAGTTACCAAAAAAAGGTTATTTTAATTTAAACTACAATCTCTCTATACTTCCTCAGCAAATTTTTTGCACCTTTGCAGCCAAGATGGAACAGTACTTTATTATTGATTTCGATAGCACCTTTACACAGGTTGAGGCCCTTGACGAACTGGCCCGGATCTCTCTCAAAAACCGCCCGGACCGTGAAGATATCTACAAGCAGATAGAAGATCTAACCAATGCATCGATGGAGGGTAAGCTATCCTTTACCGAAAGTTTAGAGCGCAGGGTGAAATTGCTCAATGCCAATCGCGATCATTTAAAGCAACTGATCAGCCATCTTAAAAAGAAGGTTTCTACTTCTTTTTCCCGTAATACTATCTTCTTTAAAAATCACCAGGACGAGGTTTTGATCGTATCCGGCGGGTTCAAAGAGTTTATTACTCCGGTAGTAACCGAATATCACATCAAAAAAGAAAACATCTACGCCAATACCTTTGTGTTTGACGAAGAGGGCAATATCATAGGCTATGACCGCGAAAATCCGCTTTCGCAGGAAGGCGGTAAGGTGAAGCTGCTGAAAGAACTTCAGTTACCAGGCGACATCTACGGTATTGGTGACGGGTATTCTGATTTCCAGTTAAAGGAATCGGGCATGATCAAAAAGTTCTTCGCCTTTACCGAAAATATCGAACGCAAATCGGTAGCTGAAAAAGCCGACCATATTACCCCAAGTTTTGACGAGTTCCTTTATCTGAATAAACTGCCTCGAGCGATCTCTTATCCTAAAAACCGCATTAAATGTTTGGTTGTGGGTAATGTTGATGAAGATGCGCTGGATCAGCTGAAAAAAGAAGGCTACAACATGCGTCACCGCGAAAGTGTTGAAGATAAATACCTTGAAGAAGCCGGCGTGTTGTTTTGTGACGAAGAGAATCAGCCAAGCGCCGAGCAGGTTCAAAACGCGGGTAGGTTAAAAGTAATTGGCGTTTTTGGAAAATGTAACCGTAAACTGGCCGATGTTGCTGCCGAAAACGGTATCATTATATTTGACGATCCAAGGCATAATCCGCACAGTACCGACTTTTTGCCAAAAAGGGTAATGGCTTTCATGAACGAAGGTAAAACACATACCAGTTGCAACTTTCCCGATCTGCAGCCACCGCGTGTTAATAATGCGCACCGTTTAATTCACATTCATAAAAACGTGCCCGGCATCCTGGCTAAGATCAACGATGTATTTGCCCGTCATAATATTAATATTGTAGGTGAGTTTTTGGTTACCAATCCGCAGATAGGTTACGTAATTACTGACGTTAATACAGGCTATGATACCGAAGTGCTGAATGAATTAAAGGCTATTGAACACACCATCAAATTCAGGCTTTTATATTAATCCTTTGTTTCAATATAAGGAACAACCAAGACGGGTATTAGCGATTTGTTGACCACATGCTCAGCAACATTGCCTAAAAAAAACTTATCGATACCGGTGCGGCGATGAGTACCTATCACTATCAGATCGGCATTGAATTCCTGGCTGCATTCAATGATGGCTTCGGCAGTTGAGCCGTATTGGGTAAATTGAGCTATTTGTAGTCCTTCTCCCCATTCTTTTGCCGCCTGTTCAAGTAGTGTGGCTGATCGATTGCTTTGTAATGTCTCCAGTTCTGAACCCGGGAGGTTCAGGTTAGTATCAAAAGGTATTCCACCCATTAAACCACTCTGGGTATCGGTGGGCACGATGATAGGTTCGACTATATGTACCAAACCAACCTCGGCACCATAGGTATGGGCTATATCAAAGCCATAGGCCGCAGCATAGCGTGAAAATTCGCTTTCATCAATGCCGATGAGTATCTTCCTGATCTTCATAATAATATCATAAGGCTTGTATCCATATAACAACCTAATACGGATATGTTTTAGCAGTTTACTATTTTATTACCTTTGAGGTATGCATTTCTCTTCCGAAATTGAAGACCGTTTAAACCGCCTGCAGGAAAAGTATGAAGCTATGGGCCAGGATATGAACTCATACCTTGATGGCTTGCTTTATGCCGATTTTTTAACCTATTGGGATTATATCCACCTGGATACACTGCTTAGTTTACAAAATCCTAAGACCCCATTTCCCGACGAGGAGATTTTTATCATCTATCACCAGATCACTGAACTGTATTTTAAGCTTGCCCTGCATGAATGCAAACAAATTGCCGAAGCCAGCCCGTTAACCCCTGAATTTTTTACGGCGAGGTTAAAAAGGATCAACCGGTATTTTGGTGCTTTGACCCACTCGTTCGAAATTATGGTTGATGGGATGGAGAAGGAACAGTTTCTGAAATTCAGGATGTCTTTATTGCCGGCAAGTGGATTTCAGTCGGGTCAATATCGCATGATCGAAATCTATGCTACAGATTTTATAAACCTGGTAGCAAAAGATAAACGTGATGAATTGCAGCATGCAACTATTGAAGATCAATTTGAATACCTGTACTGGAAATTTGGAGCAACAGAACTATCTACAGGAAAAAAGACCTTAACGCTTAAGCAGTTTGAAAAAAAGTATTCAAAAGCTTTTATTGAGCTTGGCAAGGCAGCTGTTTCGCATAACTTTAATACACTGGCCAAACAGTTTGAAGTATCTTCAGAATTGAGCCCTGAACTGCGTACCGAATTACGTCAGCTGGATATTAATGTAAATGTAAACTGGCCGCTGTCACATTATAAATCGGCGGTACGTTACCTTAACCGTGAACCTGAGGATATTAAGGCAACAGGAGGCACCAACTGGCAAAAGTACCTGCCGCCACGCTTTCAAAAGCGGATCTTTTATCCATGGGTATGGAGCGAAGAGGAAAAGGAGAACTGGGGCAAAGCCTGGGTTGATGATGTGTTGAGTAGCATTTAAGCTTTGCGATCATATTGTCAAAATGATATTTTTATGTGTGATAATCACCATTTACATGCTTGTTTTTTTGGCGTAGGCCATAAAAATGCCTAACTTTCCATTTTCTATAATTTATTAATTTTTAATGCCATGACCGAGACATTGGACATCAAGATCAGCAGGACAACTGCTTCCCGTTTGCAGCAAACGGACTTTGACAACTTACCTTTTGGAAAAACTTTTTCTGACCATATGTTTGTGGCCGATTACGCGGACGGTGAATGGAAAAATCTCTCGGTCATTCCCTACGGCGAAATTGGTCTAAGCCCTGCAATTTCAGCACTTCATTACGGACAAGCGTTTTTTGAAGGCCTGAAAGCCTATAAACATGCCGATGGAAAAATCACCGTTTTCCGTCCGGATAAAAATGCTATCCGTTTCAACAAATCGGCCGAGCGCCTTTGTATGCCAACTTTGCCCGAGGAGATCTTTTTGCAAAGTATAGCTACCCTGGTTGACCTTGACCGCGACTGGGTGCCTTCAAAGCCAAACCATGCTTTGTACATCCGTCCGTTTATGTTTGCTACCGATCCTTATTTGGGTGTAACACCATCATCAACTTATAAATACATGGTATTGGTTGGCCCGGTTGGTCCGTACTTTTCAAAACCATTACGTGTTAAAATTGAAACACATTATACACGCGCTGCCGAAGGGGGTATGGGCTATGCCAAAGCTGCCGGTAACTACGGAAGCTCAATGCTGCCTGCCCGCAAAGCAACTGAAGAAGGTTTTGATCAACTGATCTGGACTGATGCTAAAGAACACAAGTTTATTGAAGAAATGGGCGCTGCTAACGCGATGTTCCTGCTGGATGGTAAACTGATCACTGCCGAAGCAAAAGATACCATTTTAGATGGTGTAACCCGGGACACGGTTATTGCTTTAGCTAAAGAATGGGGTATCCCTGTTGAAGAACGTAAAGTTTCTGTAGCAGAGATTGTGGAAGGTGCTAAAAACGGCAAATTAACCGATGCCTTTGGCGCCGGTACCGCCGCAACTATTGCTCCTGTAGCCTCAATCAGTTATGAAGGGCAGGAATACTTCCTGAGCGATCCGAAAACACGTGAGTTTTCAAACAGGGTATTTGATACGCTTGATGCTATTAAATATGGTAACGCTCCTGATACCCATAATTGGAATTACCTGGTTAGTGAATAATCATTATTGATATAAAACACAAAACGCCCCGGATTTTCCGGGGCGTTTTGTGTTTACAATCTCTATGTCATTGCGAGCGTAGCGTGGCAACCGCACGTAAGCAAGTCCGCTCTGTATAGCATGCGGTTGCCACGCTGCGCTCGCAATGACATGGTGTATATCTTAAAAACTACACCCCGCAGCCGGCATAATCCCTTCTTTGTCCATTGTTAATGATGGTTTGCCTTTTTTGAAAGTTACAATCCAGATACTGTCAAAATCGTCGTCGGGCCATTGCAGGTCTTTAACTTTCATGCCTAATGCTTTCAGCAAAGGTTTAATCTGATTGTGTTCCCATACAATTAGGATGGTGCCTTTTTTTGAGGTGAGCTCTTTAGCTACTCCGTTATCATCTTCTTCCTCAAAATTACTGTTGATAGAAAGATTGTATTTTACTGCAAACGGCGAAATGGTTTGGAACATGCGGGCTCTCGGGGTCGATTTGCCCTGGTGCATTGCCGGCACGTAAATATGATCGGGAAGACCAAATTTGGCTTTTAACACCTCGGGCAGTTTAAGCGCGCGGTTAAACCCGGCGCATGAAAGGTTATCGCCCGCATCAGGCTTTTCGGCATGGCGAATGAACACCAGTTTCAGGTTTTTGCCCTGGCCGCAGGCGGTGAGGCTTGCCCAACCGACTATTAAAAAAAGTAAAAGGAGTTTTTTTATCATGTCGGTTGTTGTTATTGTTTATTCTACTGAAACAGTTAAGCCTTCCTGCTGGAGGATCTTACGGTAGATCTCCATTTCGGTAAAGGAGCCTTCAAGTACGGCGCATTTGCCTTCGTTGTGTACTTTCCATGCTATCTTTTCGGCTTGTGGTTCTGAGTAATCCAGGTATTTCATCATGCAGTGGATCACGTGGTCAAAAGTATTAAAATCATCGTTCCATAATATTAAACGATGAAGCTCTTTAAGTCCTGCAAGTAACTCCTCGAGTGTAAATGTTTCTTCCTGTACTTCGGTTGGCATACGTAACTACAAATTTACTCAAAAACAATAATAAAAGTGTTAAAATCGTGTTCCTTGGTCTTAAAAATCATGTTACACTTAACCCCCAAAAAAATCACATGAAAAAAGCATACCCGGCTTTTGTTTTGGCATTAGCTGCGCAACTCTTGGTAACTCATCATTCTTCGTTCGCTCAAAGCACTAAAAATAGCCTTCAGGGCCCTCCTGCTAATATTAATGTTGATGGCGATCTGAAAGAATGGGGCGATAGCCTGCGTTATTATAACGAAGAAAAAAAGCTGAATTATGCGCTGGCCAATGATAAAGATTTCCTGTATGCTGCTATTAGGGTGAGCGACCGGCTTGATAAAATGAAGGTGTTGAATGCAGGCATAACCTTAACTATTGATCCTAAAGGAAAAAAGAAAGATAGCTTTACCCTTACTTTCCCTTTAGCTGCACAAGATGAAAAACCAGAATTTACCAAACCAAAGGATGGGGACGGAGAAATTACGCAGGCGGATCGCGACGAATTAATGCGCGAACGTATTACTAAGTTGCGCTATATCAAAGTTGTTGGCTTTAAGGATATTGAGGGTGATATGATTACCACATCAAATACATATGGTATAAAAACTGCTATAAATTATGATACCAATGGCGATCTGGTTTATGAGGCGGCCATACCGTTAAGTTTTTTCCATGCCGGCAATGATGCCTTTAAAAGCGAATGGGCTTTTAATTTTAAGATCAATGGTTTTCAGCGCCCGGCAGGTGGCGGTGGTGCAGGAGAGGGTGAAGGCGGAGGCTTTGGCGGCGGAGGCGGTCGCGGCGGAAGAGGTGGTATGGGCGGCGGAGGCGGCATGGGTGGCGGCCGTGGTGGAAGAGGCGGTCGCGGAGGCATGGGCGGCGGTATGGGGCGTGGGACAGCCGGTGGTTCCGGCGAAATGTCAAAATCCGTCGATTTTTGGGAGAAGTATTATTTAAGCGGGAAATAAGTTTGTTTCAAACGATAAAGTCCGAAAGGTTTAAGATACGCTTAAATCTTTCGGACTTCCCGACTATAGACTTCCGACTTAACGCTATTCTACCTTGTACCTGAAAACTTTCCTGCCCAGTTTACCAGCGCCGTTAATACCTTCAATTGTGATGCGATAATTTCCTTTAGTATCAGCATTAAAATAGCCGATTGAGGCATTGCCGGCATTATCAGTTACCAAATTAGGCTCCCAATATATGGTGGTGCGCAAATCAGGGAACGATGAACCTATGTTGGTATTTTGATATTTGGGCGAATAAAAACTGCGGGCCTTATAAAAACCTTTGTATGGGTATGTGATAACTCCTGATGGCGATTCGCTGGTGACAAAGCCGGTAGTACCCTGGTTAGTGGTAATAACCAATGCGCCTCCCAGCCCTAAGTTTGAACCGTAAATAGCCATGGTACCACCGCTCCTTAAAACTTCAATACTGTAAATGTCATTTGAGTTCAGGTTATTTAATGCATCTCCCGCTAAAATATTACCATTAATTATCACCGACATTTCTTTATTGTTCCTGGTGTTAACAGGGTTGCCATTGCTATCAAATGATACGCCCATTAGCCGGCCTCTCAAGCAATCGGCAAGCCTTGAACATCCATTGAGTTTGCTACCCATAAATACTTCATCGGCATGGCCGGGGCCATTTAAATTTGATGAAAAACTTAAGTCGGGTTTTTTAGCTAACCGGGTTGACCGTACCGTAACCTCTTTTAACGCTGTTGTATCGGTGCCTGCGGCGCGGCGTGTGCGGACAAATATTGTAGGTGTATACGATTTGGGATCGAGATACACTAAATTTACGCTTTCTATTTCCTGTGCCGAATAAGCATTTAATAAATCCCTATTTCTTACAACGCCATCTATTATAACAGATCCATCCGGTATAGTGTCATTATTCCTGCTTTTCCCCTTTGTCTGCATTTGGCTAAAAGTCGATCCCGTTCTCAAGATATGCGTTTCCGGGGCTGTCCAAAATATGGCATCTTGCAATGACGTAAATTGAGGTCCCCGCAATTTGGCCATATCAAGCTCTTTTTGTTCAACTGCGCCAAATTTGTTTTTGATATATGCCGGAGTGTTTTTTTTACCTTTAATTACTACTTCTTTAAGTGTATTGATCTTGTTTAATGAATCTATTTTTTGCTGTTTGACGTAGGCATTATACTTTTCCTGTAAAACTGTTTTTTGTTCAGGCGATAAATTTGTTTCATCAATACTGTTATCAGCCACCACCAATTTATCCACCTTTGGATAATCCGGTTGTTTTATGAAGATGGTTACGTTTTTACCATCGTTTTGCTTGCGGGCCTGTACTACAACTTTGGCAGTATCGGAAAGTTCAAAATTCCTGAACTTGAAATTTCCATTAACATCGGTTACAGTATCTGCAAATACACCTTCCTTGTTTGAGTATAAATTAACCTTTCCATTAGCCACTATCTTGCCTCCGGGAGTTTTCAGTGTGCCGGTTAATTCCAGGCTTTTTTCAGCTTCATAAGCAAGGGGAGCGGGTTTATCAGCCAGTATTTGTTTCCAATCAAAGTGACGGTAGCCCTGTGTAAGCATCAATAAGTCAAGATCGGCCTCTGTTTGATCGGTAACCTTATTAAAATAATAATTAGGCATTTCGATATTACCCTTCAAATCGGAGGTTAACAGCAGGTTGCTTAAAATGGTACTTTCGGCGTTTTCATTACTGCCTGCCCTGGTTTCGTTTATCACGGATACCGAAAAACTTCCCTGTGTTTTTGAACCGGCGTCGTCTGTAGCATCTAAATTAAGCTGCATTTTTTGCCGGGTAGCAAACTTCTTATCGGGCGTGGTAATATTTAGCTTAAGCGTATCGCTTACCCTGATAAAAGCTAGCCGTTCGTTAAGAGGCTCAGCATTTTGGGCAAATAAAGTAAACTGGACAATACCTGATGGAAAGCGTTGTTTATCGATATTAACAATATAAGCCGGGTTATCCAGTTTAAAGCTGGTGGTATAATAAACCATACCGGCCGATTGACCGATCAGATAATATCCTGTATGCTGTTTTGCGGCAAAGGTATTGCCTGCGGCATTAATTTTTACGCTGATGCTATCGGCTTTCCTGTTATTAACGGTAAGTACAAAGCCTTCATCATGGGCTTTAGGTAAATCAACCGTGAAGGTTGCGCCACTTTGCGTTGTTATTTTGGCTTTGTAAACTTTATTTATTTGCGGACTAAGCGCAAATACGCCCATTCCGAGGTGCTGGGTTTCAAACTCTGCTACTTCATTGCCGTCATTATCTGTTATCGATCCTTTCACATTTTCACCCGAACCGTTTACGTTGATCACCTTAATGGCCACTTTAGAACGCAGGGCATTGATGAGTTCACCGCCTTCCGGGAAAAACTGAACGTCCGGGTTTTTAGCAGTACCTTGTTGTGCAGTTGCAAAATTTATAGCCGGCGGGCCAACCTGAATTTGCTGCTCATAAAATCCGTGGTTGTTATCATTGCGCATCCAATTGGTGTAAGCCCTTATGCGATATACTCCTGTTCTTAATGAACGCGATAAGATAAAGTCGCCCGTGGCAAGCCCGTCATCAAGCGGCAGGTTAAGTCTGCGGATCACTGAATCTTTTTGATTAATCAGCTCAGCATGTAAAACTCCGCTTAATGAAGATAGCTCATGCGCAGTTCCAGCTACTACATAAGCTTTAAACCAAATGGAATCACCCGGCAAATAGTTAAACCTATCAAGATGCAAATAAGATTTTTCGGTAAGATGGTTTGATGAAAAGCTTTCGGTTTTGGTGATGATACCAGTTAAGGTCGAATCGGCCTTTTCGACTTTGATATGTGTTGCATCTTCATAATCTTCGGGCAGTAATTCGGCAACGCGTTTTTTTGCCCAAACACCGGCCAACATGATGTCGTCAATATTGGTAATCCAGCCGCTATTATTAAAAAAAGCATACAGCTTGTTAAATTCAATTAATGAAACATTGTTGTTGTAGCGGTCGCTCAAGTCGGTTATTTTGGCTTTGCCAAAGCGATGGGTTTTATTGTAGTTTACTAAAATAGCATCATTGTCGCAACTTATAGCATACAGGCCTTTTTGTCCTGTATTTTTCAGCACGTCATTAATACTAAGTGGATAATCATTAATGGTTAATTGGGTTTTAGGGAGCTGCGATTTCTTAGTCCAATAGTTTAATGAATCGCGTATGGCACTTGTTTTTGGGGTTGCCTCTGCAAAGTGCTTAACTTTTGCTGCAATTAATTCGTTTGCCGGCCTGTCGGGATTGGGGTATTCGGCGAGCTGCTGTATTTTGAACCCCTCCTCGGTGATCCTGTTCTCGGCAACAGCTCTGAAAAAATGCATTGATGAGTTTGCATAAACTTCCTGCCGTGCTTTGCGCCACGATGCCTGCTGAGCCGGTGTACCCTCCATCTCTTCAAAAAGAGTAAAACCTTTGTACGAGAGCCTTTTTTCTATTCCCCGGGGATTATTAAGGCTAAAATCAGTTAGCAAATATTTTACCTTATAACCTAAAGCCATATTTTCGATAATCAGGAAATCGACAGAGGAAGCTTTGAGCGTGTTTTGCTGAAAATCAAAATCCAGCATTTCCGGATTTACTATTTTACACTGTTTTGCAATTTCAGAATTACCTAAAAACTCTTGTTTAAGCCAGTCAAGATACAAGGGCCTGTTTTTATCGCTGGCTACTTTCACCTTCACTTCCTGCAATTGCATGGTTTTTTGCTCAAGTAAAATATCCGGTAAATTACTATCGGCGTCAGACACAAGTAGCGGTTGACTGTATGTTTCATAGCCAATAATTGATACTACAAGATCATATTTACCAGGTTTAAGATTTTTTAAGGTAAAGGCACCATCATTATTTGTTTTATCGCCAATGGAGCCATTGCTGATAAATACGCTGGCATTGGCAATTGGTTTATGATCGACTTGGTTCAGTACCTTCCCCGAAACAACTACTTGGGCCACGCATGCGAAAGGAAAAAGAAAAATAATAAAGGCAAAGGTTTTTAACATAATCTGTACGGTTTAGTATATATTTAATTCCTTTCATAACCGTTTATTAATCATGAAAGCAATCACCCCTACTGTCAAATTGTAATGATCGGACATGGAGTCGTATTCGCAATTAATATATGCAAAAAACAGATGTCTTTATATATTCACTATATTACTCCACCTTATACCGATAAACCTGTCTGCCTAATTTACCATCGGCGTCAATACCTTCAATTATTACGCGGTAAGTGCCCTTGGCATCTGCATTGAAAAAACTCACTGATGTATTGCCATCCTTATCAGTTAACAAACCCGGTGCCCAGTAAATGGTACTACGCAGGTCCTGCATTTGTGTATTGGTTTTAGGATCATCATATTTAGGCGAATAAAACTCTCTCGCTCTGTAATACCCCTTAGGTGCATAAGTAACTATACCCGGCGCATATTTGTTGTAAACAGTTTCGCCGCCGCGCTTAGTTGTAATTACTAAAACACCACCCCCACCTCTGGAACCATAGATGGCCAGGTTACCAATTGTTCTTAATACCTCAACAGTAGCAACGTCACTTGGAGTAAGATTATCTAAAAAATCAGGTTCAACATATGTGCCGTCCAAAACGATTTGCATTGGTATATTTGGGCTGCGGGTTGAATAGGGGATGCCATTCCTGAATGTTACAAAATTAAGTCTGCCCTGTAATACTTGCGAAAGCATTCCGCCGCCATACATCAGGTCTTTACTGGTAAGTGTTTGATCTGCATTACCGGGACCATTCAGATTTGCTGAATTTTTAAAAGGGTTTTCCCGTTTCTCTTTAATCACTACCTCTTTCAATACTATGGTATGATTGCCTATGCCATATTTTACCTGCTCGTCATAAAGCTTTTTACTGTTTAATAAATAAGCTGATGCCCCGTCATTGATGTTCACTTGCAGGTCGGGGGCATTTTTGTTAGGGCCAACAGGTTGGGGGCTTACATTGTCGAGTGTGATATCCAGGTTTTTGCGGTCTTTGGCTGTACGCGCCTGGATCACAAACTTGATACTATCCCTGAAAACGAGATTTTTAAAAGTGAATTTTCCATCGGCATCAGCCACAGTATCAATAATAAAAGTACCGCCTGATGTTGAAAACAGGGTAACCTTACCGTTAGGCACCGGTTTGCCTCCAAATGTTTTGAGGTGCCCGGTTACTTCCAATGATTTTTCGGGCTTGAAAACTATCGGTGTAAATTTATCAGCCAGTAATTGTTTCCATTCAAAGCGGTGATAGCCCTGGGTAAGCATCAGCGCATCGAGGTTGGCTTTGGTTTCGTTGCTTACATTGGTAAAGTAGTAATTAGGTTTTTCGATATATCCTTTTAAATCGGAGGTTAGCAGCAAGGTTGAATAGATTGAAATTTCGTTTGCCTCGTCTGTACTAACTTTTGATTCATCGATAACAGAAGCTGAAAAACTGCCCACCACTGGTTTGTCATCGCTGTTTTTAGCGTTGAGGTTGATAGTTACTTTTTCGCGTGGCTTGTAGCTTTGTTTTTCGGTTGTTACGGCAAGCTTAAGCTGGTCGGGGTTTTGAACAAAAATCAATCGCTCATTCAAAGGCTCGCCGCTTGCCGAAAATAAAGTAAACTGCACTATGCCCGAAGGGAATTTATCTTTAGGGATAGCAGCCGAAAAGGATGTTGCGCCGTCCTTACTTTTACCGGCATAACAAAGTTCGCCGCCCGATTGTGCTATCAAAGTTAAGCCCGATAATGAAGCTGTGCCGTTAGTGGAGTTTTTACCCGGAACGATAGATACAAATACCTTATCGTCGCGCATGCTGTTAATGCTTAATACGTAGCCGTTGTCAACCGCTTTGGGCAAATCGAAAATGCCTTCAGATCCGTCGGCATAGGTTACATGCGCTTTATATGTTCTGCCGCTTTCCGGTTGAAAGTTTATGGTGCCCATGCCAAAATGACTTGCACCCAGGGGGGCAATCTGGTTGTTTTGATCATCAGCAATAAACCCTTTAACGTCAACGCCTAAACCATCAGCTCCTACAGCTTTAAAAGCTACTTTTTCAAAAATGCCGTTAATTAAGTTCCCACTTTCAGGAAAAAACTGGAGATCAACCTTATTGGATAGCGTTTTGATAGGCACAGCTTTGGCTACGGTACGCTTTTCATCCAGTTTAAGCTCCGTATTGATATGCCCTGTTGTTATGGAAACCGGCTGATTGGTAATAAAAGTTGCCGTGAGGCTACCTTTATCATCGGTAATGCCTTTTCCCCTTGATATTGATTTGCCATTTATCTCAACCTCATAATTTACAGGCTTGTTAGTATAGGCTATACCGTTTAGATCGGTATAAGTAATTACCGCTGTAACTTTCTGTTTACCGCTTGAGGTATCGTAGGTATAGGCGGTTTTGGTGAAAACTTTGTTACTTATGCCGTTTACTACAGTTATGGTTTTATTAAAAAAATAAGCCTCACCTTCATTGCGCATCCAGTTGGTGTAAGCGCGGATACGGTAGTTGCCTTCTTCCATGCTGTCGGCTAATGCAAAATCGCCAGCCGCGAGGCCGGCTGTCAGGGGGAGTTTAAGGCTGCGCTTTACCGAGTCTTTATCATCAATAAGGTCAACGTTAAGGGTTTGGCTATAAGCAGAAAGTTTATGCTCGCTGCCGATGGTAACATAGGCTTTAAACCAGATATCTTCGCCAATAGCATAGTTGGGTTTATCAAAGTGCAGGTAAACTTTTTCCTGCGGATGCTCGGTACGCCATTTATCGAGCTGTGCAATGATCCTGGTTACCAGTTCATCGTCCGGCTTTATAAAAGCTAAGGTTGCACCAACAATAAGGGTGATAAGGATCCCAACGGATAGGCGTTTGAAGTTCATAGAAAGGTAAATCTTGAACTACCAAGGTACGCAAAAAGTACTAAGTATTAAGTGCTAAGTATTAAGTCTGAAGTTCTTAGTCGAAAGTCTGACTTTTCTTTTCTATACTTAGTACTTGAGGCTTTCGACTTAAGACTTAAATCACTACCACTTGTTCTTCCACATCATACTTTCAACAGGGCGCGTGGTGGGGTTGTTGTATTTAGCATTAGTTTTGCTATTGTACATTGTTTCAATCTCTCCCTCAACTACGAAATAAATAAGCTGGCCTATTGGCATTCCCGGATAAATGCGTACCGGCTGGGCGCATGAAATTTCAAGTGTCCAGGTATTGCAAAAGCCAACATCTCCCTTGCCTGCGGTTGCATGGATATCAATACCTAAACGCCCGGTGCTTGATTTTCCTTCTAAAAATGGCACATGGCGATGGGTTTCGGTGTACTCCATAGTTACACCCAGGTAAAGTGTGTTTGGTTGTAACACAAAGCCGTCTTTCGGAATTTCAAAGCCTTCTATCTCGTTGTGAACTTTAGCATCAAGAACTCTGTTACGATAAGTAGCCAGGTATTTACCCAAATGCACATCGTATGAGTTGGTACCCAGGTATTCGCGGTTAAATGGTTCAATAATGATATGGCCTTGTTCAATTTCTTCGAGGATGCGCTTATCAGATAATATCATACGGGGCAGGTTATTGCTGGCGCTAAATTATGAAAATTAGCCTAATTGCTGCCGGCTTTTATGAACAATATCGGCCTGTAAAATACGTTCAGATAGCGCGGAAATAGCCGCTAAACCTAATTGCTTCAGCTAATTATGAATATGTGACTGCGCTTATATTATTTAATTTTTTTTGACATATGTTTGCAACCTATTTTGCAATTTTACTTTTATGGCGATAGCATTCAGGCAGCGTATTGATGATGATACCGAGTTTGCACTCTGGCGTATTGAGGAGGAGGCTACAGACCTGTATAGCCAGTTACAACTTAACCAGCAGGAAAAGGATTTTGTGGAGAGCCTGAGCAATGGCAAGCGCCACTTGCACTGGCTGGGCACCCGCGTACTGCTGCGTAAAATGCTCCATACCGATGAATATATTGACTGTAAGGTTGATGAGCACGGTAAACCTTACCTGGTAAACCTGCCTTACCATATCTCATTAAGCCATTCGTTTGATTATGCTGCTGTAATGATCAGCAAAACGCATAAGGTTGGAATTGATATTGAGCAGATCAAGCAGAAAGTTGAGCGTATTGCCAACAAGTTTATGCGTAAAGAGGAACTGAAATTTATAACTGGTCCGCAAAAAATTGAACAATTGTATGTTTGCTGGTGCGCCAAAGAGGCTGTGTATAAATGCAATGGACAAAAAGAGGTTTCTTTTGCTGATAATATTTTTCTGGAGCCGTTTCAGTTTGAACACCATGGCGTTGTGAATGCGCAGTTAAATAAAAAAGATGCCACCATTGATTATACTGTTGGCTATCTTCAGTATGAAGATTATATGATAGGCTACGTAAAGGGGGAGTAATGAAAAACAAGAAAGTATTTTTCCAGGATTGGGGCCTGATCGACTACCAGCAGGCCTGGGATAAACAGGAGACTATTTTTGGTGAAACGGTTAAAACCAAAATAGATAATCGTAACCGTGAAACCGCCTATGAAGCTGCCGCTAAAAGTGCCGGAACTACTGTGGCCTACGACACTATCGAAGCTGACGAAACCTTTAACTACCTGGTGTTTTGCGAGCATCCGCACGTGTACACACTTGGTAAAAGTGGTAAGCCCGAGCACTTATTATTAGATGAAGAGGGATTGAAAGAAAAGCATGCGGTTTATTATCCTATAAACAGGGGCGGAGATATTACTTACCATGGCCCTGGTCAAATTGTGTCATACCCGATACTTGATCTTGATAATTTTTTTACCGATATCCACCTGTACCTCCGTACATTGGAGGAAGCGGTAATCCTTACCCTTGCCGATTTCGGGCTAAAGGCCGGGCGTTATGAAGGCTATACAGGTGTTTGGTTTGATGCCGATAATGAAAAAGCCCGTAAAATATGCGCTATGGGTGTACGTTGCAGCCGCTGGGTAACTATGCACGGTCTCGCGCTTAATGTAAATACCGATCTGAGTTATTTTAAAAATATAGTGCCTTGTGGTATCGATGATAAAGCTGTTACTTCCATACAGCAGGAACTTGGGCACGAGGTTGATATTAATGAAGTTAAAGAAATCCTGAAGCATCATATTTCCGTACTTTTTGGTATGGAGATGTTATAATGAAAGGAATAATTTTAAGTTTATTTACAGCATTCACGTTATCAGCCTGTGCAGGCAAAAATATCCCTGCGCCGCTTGATTATAATCCCCCGTCAAAACCAGTTACAGTGATACAGGATACCTTAACATATCTTGCCCTCGGCGATTCATACACCATAGGCCAGTCCGTACCTCCGGAACAGGCATTTCCCAACCAGCTGGCCAATCAATTGCAGGGCTTTAAGGTAAATTCCCCAACCATTATAGCCCGCACTGGCTGGACAACCGACGAGCTGATTGATGCCATTGATAAAAGTGAGATCAAAGGCAGTACTTACGATCTGGTGACTTTGCTCATTGGTGTTAACGATCAATACGACGGGTTAAGCCAGGAAAATTATCGCATTAAGTTTGAGCAGGTTTTAAATACGGCCATCAAATTTGCAGGTGGTATCAGGGAGCATGTATTTGTACTGTCTATCCCTGATTATGGCGTTACGCCCTTTGCGCATGGTAATGATGCCGTAATAGGGCCGGAGATAGATCAATTCAATGGTATTAACCGTGAGATAAGCAGCAATGCAAAAGTTAATTACGTCGAAATCACCAGTATATCTAAGTTAGCTGCAAATGATCTTACCTTACTGGCGAGTGATGGTTTACATCCATCGGGTAAAATGTATGGGATGTGGGTTGATAAGCTGAAAGTAGATGTAGGGGCTATTTTTGCAAAGAAATAAATGAAAATACGATTTGTTTGTTTGTGACAATTGTCGTAAATTTATGGTCAATTTGCATATGGGCCATGAGCGATCCGAAGCCTTATAAATTTCTTGATGACGACGAGGTTAATTTAACCTTCATGGTAAGGGAAGGGATTTCGTTTCCTTATCTTACTAAATTGTCAAATCATATTCATTTTAATATAGATGACTGGGCTTCGTACCTTCATCTTTCCGAGCGGACTATTCAACGTTATAAAAAGGAAAATAAAACTTTTGACCCTATCTATTCTGAAAAGATAATCATGATTGAGTTACTTTATAAAAAGGGTATCGAAGTTTTTGGTGATGAAAATAAGTTTTACGCCTGGATGGATTATAAAAGCATTCCCCTGGGCGGAGTAAGGCCTAAGGAACTTTTAGATACAGCCTTTGGTATCAATATGATCCGCGATGAACTGGGGCGGATTGAACACGGCATACTTGCATGATTGTTTATCGCTTAAGCAAACAAGCTTACATTAATGACTTAAGCAGAAGGGGAGCCGAACTAAACGGCGGTCGCTGGAACAGTAAAGGAACAGCTGTAGTTTATACCTCTTCGTCACGGGCATTAGCTGTACTTGAAGTTGCAGTACATACACCGCTTGGGTTTATCCCATCTGATTATTTTATGGCAACCATTGAATTGCCTGATAATTCAGAGATCTTTAAGTCGGAAATTGATAAGTTACCTGAAAAATGGAACAGTAACCCGCTGATAAAAGCAACGCAGCAAATTGGTGATAGCTTTGTAAAAGCCAATAAATATTTAGCACTGCAGGTTCCATCGGCAACAGTTGCCGGCGATTTTAATTACCTGTTAAATCCTTTGCATCCCGATTTTAAATCAGTAAAAATTATAGCTGCTGAATTTTTTGAGTTTGATTCGAGACTGTTTAAAAAGTAAACCATTAACACTCCGGCAAACTGATCGGGATATTGATCGCCAGCCCGCCATCACTTGTTTCCTTGTATTTCGAGTTCATATCAAGCGCGGTTTGCCACATCGTTTTCACTACGGCATCAAGGCTTACCTTGGCTTTTTCGGGATTACTTTGTAACGCCAGTTGAGAGGCCGTTATTGCCTTAATTGCCCCCATGGTGTTCCGCTCGATGCAGGGAACCTGCACCAGGCCGCCAATAGGATCGCAGGTAAGGCCGAGGTGATGTTCCATGGCTATTTCGGCGGCCATGAGTACCTGGCGCTGGGTGCCACCCATACACTCGGTTAATGCTGCTGCTGCCATGGCCGATGATACGCCAATTTCGGCCTGGCAACCGCCCATAGCGGCTGATATGGTAGCGCCTTTTTTAAAGATACTCCCGATCTCGCTGGCGGTAAACAAAAAGTTGATGATCTTTTGCTCGGTATTACCATCGCAAAAAGCAATGTAATATTGCAGTACTGCGGGAATAACCCCCGCTGCACCATTTGTTGGCGCAGTTACCACACGGCCGAATGAGGCGTTCTCCTCATTAACGGCTAACGCAAAACAGCTTACCCAATCTAAGGTGTTTTTAAAGCTGTCGCCGGTATTTCTGATGGCTGCTACCCATTCGTCATAATTGCTGTATTGATTATTGCCGATGAGTTTTGCATTTAATTTGGCGGCGCGCCTTGCCACGTTTAATCCGCCGGGTAATTGACCGGTGGTATGGCAACCCCTGTATATGCACTCTTTTAACGCCCTGAAAATATTTAATGCACCCGTGCGTGTTTCCTGCTCGCTGCGCCAGGCCAACTCATTTTCGGCTACCACTTCGGAGATTCGGAGACCGGTTTTGATACACCAGTGCAGCAGATCGGAAGCGGTATCAATAGGAAATGGCAAATCTACTTCGGCTTTAGACTGGCCCGAATCTCCTTCCTTTACCACAAAGCCACCACCTATGGAATAATAGGTTTCTGATATGGCCTTACCGGTATTTAAAAAAGCCTGAAATGTTACGGCATTTGGATGATAAGATAAACTTTCATTGAACAGGAACATCAGGTCCTCTTCAGCATAAAAGCTCACTGGTAATATACCACCTAATATTAACTGATGCGAACTTTTGATGTGTTCAATTTTGGGTGTTACCTGGTCAACCTCAAAAGTAACCGGATCGTCGCCGCTTAAGCCTAATAATATAGCTATATCCGTACCGTGCCCATGGCCGGTTTTGGCTAATGAGCCATATAATAATATCTTAACCTGTTGCACTATTGGCAGTACCCCCTGTTGTTCAAGCGAGTGCACAAACTGCTGTGCAGCCCGCCAGGGGCCAAGTGTATGTGAACTTGACGGGCCTATGCCTATCTTAAACATGTCAAAAACCGAAATCTGTTCTCTTTGCATCAAGCCAAAATTAAGGATAAATTATAATTACATGTGCAGTAATAAATACGTTGCTCCTTATAGTTTTGATAGAAATAATTTATAATTTGCAGTGAACTTAAACAAACAAAAACCATAAAACTTAAACACTAAACAAAACTATGGATTCTTACACTTCTTCTTCCGACATGTCTGCTGGCATGGTTGGTGCTATTTTTGGTGCATTTTTCATCCCGTGCCTTATAATCTGGGTTATTGTGGTGATTGGTAGTTGGAAAGTGTACACCAAAGCAGGCAAACCTGGTTGGGCGTCAATCATTCCAATTTACAACATCATTGTATTACTCGAGATAATCGGAAAACCTATATGGTGGATTATCATGCTTCTGATCCCCTGCGCCAATATAATTTTTGGTATTTGGATGATTAACCTATTAAGCAAAAGCTTTGGCAAAAGTGAAGGTTTTACAATTGGTTTGATTATCTTACCGTTTATTTTTTATCCGATTCTTGGATTCGGAAGTGCTACCTATTTAGGCCCATCAGCCAAAGAAGCACAGGGCAATATGCCATTCAATCCGAACGATTACCGTGATCCATTCAATAATCAAAATCCTCCTCCACAAAACTATTAATGTGGTTAAATAATATCATGATATATGCATCCTGCAGCCGGTTAGGGTTTATCCACTGGTTGCAGGGGCATTTATTACCTTGTCCTTTTAAATATCTTACCGGTATTGATTGCCCGGGCTGCGGTTTCCAGCGTTCGGTTATAGCGCTCATCCGGGGCGATCTTCAAAAAAGCTTCCTTTTATATCCGGCAGCAATCCCGCTGATCCTGTTTTTTATCTATGGCATAGCCGATGTTATTTTTAAACTCGATAACGAAAAGTCGGTTATAAAGAAAACCGTATTTATGATCAACGGCAGTATCGTACTAATCAGCTATTTTATAAAGATGTGGCATCTTTATGGTCATGTGGCTTATTGATAAGGCTCAGACATGGCGCTTACATGGCTGTAATCTTTGATAATGGCCTGTAAAAACTGCAGGTCGTTCATATCCGGAGGCAGCGTGGATATTTTCAAGTGTTCTTTTAATTTGAGTGCCATGTTGTAAACAACTATAGCATTGTGCGTTTTCATGTAATTGTGTATCACATCGGCAATTAATCGTACATCATCATCGTGCAATTCGGCCACTTCTTTAAAAATAGGTTCATAACCGTCGTCGGCAGGTCTGAACGTCAGGCTATCTATCTTCGTACGCGGATGGGTTTTCACCATAGCTGTGCCGGCAACCAGATCGCCTATGCGCTGTCCATTTTCGGTCACCAACGCACAAAGCAGTGCCCCCAGGTTAAGGGTAATGCCAAAATCAACCATCCGCATCAACCATCTTAACAGGTATTGGCCAAAACGGGGGCGGTTACCGTTGAGGCTGATCACCCGTATTTTCATGATCCGCTTGCCAACGCTTTGGCCGTTAAGTAGCGTTTCGCAAATCAAATCGTAAAACACAAATATGGTTGCCATGATAATCGCACATATGATCAGCGCACTTTGCGGCATTTTGCCGATGATCAGAAAAATAAAGATGAAATAAAAGGAAATGAAAATAGCGTAATCAATTATCCGGGCAACTATACGTTCGCCAATGCCGGCTATCTCGTAGTCTATATCAATATTTTGTGTTGTGTGTACGGTTATGGTTTGCATCTTAACAAAGATAAATTTGTTAGTGTAAAATATGATTGCATATTAAAGATTTGTGAGTATTTTAACAAAAAATAAAACCTGCTTTTAAAATGCGTGAGGCGCTGTTTATCAAACAAAATACCGAAAAATGGAAGGCCTATGAAACCAACAAGCCAACCGATCCGGACGAGCTTGCCGCCGCATTTATAGCCATTACAGATGACCTGGCCTACGCCAAAACTTTCTTCCCGCAATCCAATACAACAAAGTACCTCAACGGGCTTGCATCAACTTTTCACCAGGATATCTATAAAAACCAAAAGGAGAAAAGCAACCGGTTCGCAACCTTCTGGCGGTACGAATTGCCGATGCTCTTTTTTCAGCATCGCAGGCAGCTATTGTATTCGTTCATCTTTTTTGTGGTTTTTACCTGTATGGGGGTTCTTTCGGCCAAATATGATAATCATTTTGTACGGCTTATCCTTGGCGACGATTATGTGAATATGACCAATGACAACATTGCTAAAGGCGATCCCTTTGGTGTGTATAAAAGTACCTCATCGGGCTTGATGTTTTTAATGATAGCTATAAACAATGTGTATGTAGAGCTACGCTTTTTTGTAATGGGTATATTTTTTTCGGTAGGCTCATTGTATGCAAGTTTGATGAACGGTGTAATGCTGGGCTCGTTTCAATACTATTTTTTTAGCAAGGGGCTGGGCATACAATCGATACTGGTAATCTGGATTCATGGTACGCTCGAAATGTCGTCGTTTATTGTGGCAGGTGGTGCCGGGCTGGTGCTTGGTAACAGTTTGCTGTTCCCTAAAACGTATACCCGGATGCAATCATTAAAAAAAGGGGCGCTTGAGGGCTTGAAAATTACAGTAGGCCTTATCCCCATTATACTTTTAGCTGCTTTTTTTGAAAGCTTTGTAACACGCCATACCGAAATGCCTGTTTGGTTAAGTATTATTATATTAGCCTCATCATTGCTGTTTGTGATATGGTATGTGATACTTTATCCTGCCAAATTGAATAAAAACCTAAGCTATACTAACACCGATCATTAAATGAAATATATTATTGAACTGAGGAGGATCCGTGATTTCGGCGAAATAATAAATGATACCTTCTCCTTTCTGAAACAAAATTTCAAACCGCTTTTTTCATCACTGCTTGTTATCTGTGGTTTTTTTGTGCTGATGGGAACGGTTACTACCGCATTTTCACAAATTTCTATCTATAGCAGTGTAGATTCAAATCAGGTTTCCGACTATAGCAGCAACGGTCTCAATGTTGGTTTGGGCGTTATAGCAAATGGCCTTGTAACCGTATTGAGCCAGTTTTTTGTTTATCTCACCTCCCTTTGTTTTGTAGCCGTTTATTTGGAAAAAAAGGGTGAGAAGCCAACCCCGCAAGACGTTTGGAATTATTTTAAACATTACTTTTTTCGCTCTTTAGGATCGGCTTTTTTATTGCTGATCTTAGCTTGCCTGGGGCTATTGTTTTGCGTTATACCCGGTATATACCTGATGAACATTTTTTACCTGGTACTACCTATAATGGTTATGGAAAATGCCAGCTTCAATTACTCTTTTAACAAAAGCTTTAAGCTTATAAAAGATTATTGGTGGACAGTGTTTGGGATCATGTTTGTTTGCTCACTTATTGTGAGCGTATGCGGTTCAATTGCTTCAGTGCCACTGGCGCTGGTTTCTTCATTGCGTCCTTTTATGTCAATGAAATATGTTTCATGGCCAATCATGATATTTTTTAGTATGCTTCAAAACATCCTGATGCTTACCTATACTATTCCAAGTATAGCTATTGCACTATGTTATTTTAATCTTGAGGAAAGAAAAGACGGAACAGGCATACTGGAACGTATAGAAATGTTTGGTACGCACACTGATAAGGCCGATGACCTGCCTGCCGAACAATATTGATTGAGCCATGCCTAAGCCAATACTAATCATATTAATACTATTATGCTTTGCTCTTAATCCGGCGGTGGCCCAGGTTAGCGGAAAGGTTATTCCCATAAAAACGGATAGCGTTTCTGAAAAGAAGCCTGCGGTTGTACATATGGATAGCTCGAAAGTTAATGTGCGCCGTTTTAATGAAAATGCGCTTGATAAATACCGGGCCGACAAGGAATATCAGTATAATGACAAAAACATAGGCAATGAGATCTCTCTTTGGGATAGGTTTTGGAATTGGTTTTGGCGCAGTTTATTAGGCAGCTTAAGTGTAAACCCCGGTTTGGGGACTTTCCTCAAATACTTCTTTTTGATAGTTGCCGTTGGCGCGCTCATCTTTTTTGTGATGAAATTGCTTGGTATGGATATGGGCAACCTGTTATTGGGTAATTCCCGCAAAACACCTTTGGCGTATACCGAATCTGCAGAGAATATCCACGAAATTAATTTTGACGAGGAGATTGAAAAGGCAATATCAAATCATAATTACCGGCTGGCCGTTCGCCTGCTATACCTGCGGAGCTTGAAACAACTTAGCGATGATGGCCTTATCCAGTGGCAGCCCGAAAAAACCAATTCGGCATATGTGTATGAGTTAAATAATCCTTCGGTACGGCAGTCTTTTGTATCGCTAACCAGGCAGTTTGAATATGTATGGTACGGTGGTTTTAATATTGATGGTGCTGCTTTTGGTAATATTAACCAGTTGTTTCAAAACTTTAAAAAACAGCTGTTATGAAGGACCTGAAGATTTACTTTATAATAGCCACGGTTTTGTTTGCCATTTACGTAGTAGCAAACATGAATAAGCCCCAAGAGGTTAACTGGACGCCCACATTCAGCAATACCGATAAGATCCCGTATGGTACGCGGGTGTTGTATGAACGCGCCCGGGATATTTTTTCAGGTGCTGTGATCAAACCTAAACGGCAGGCTATTTACAATGCCATTACCGAAGATTCCATCAAAGGGTCATCATACATTATCATAGCCGGGGCGCTCAATATTACCAAGCCCGATTTTAAACAGCTTAAGCAATATATAACTGCCGGTAACGATGTTTTTATTGCCGCCGGGTTTTTAGGGGCCGATTTTGAAAAAGAGCTTAAAATAAAAAGTGACAATAAGCTTGCTATCAACGGCAGCAGCCACACATTGATGCATTTTGTAAATCCGGCTTTATCGCCCGAGGTTAATTATTTTGTTGATAAAGGTTTAACGGCAGGCTATTATGATAAGTTTGATACCGCGCATGCAGTAGTTATTGGTGAAACGGATGACCATAAGGCCAACTTGCTAAAATATCCAATGGGAAAGGGTAACCTTTATTTAACGCCTAACCCGGGCATGTTCACCAATTACAGTCTGCTGAAGCCGCAAGGGGCCGAATGGGCTTCGACTGCTTTATCCATGGTGAAGAAAACGCCGGAAATAGTTTGGGACGAATATTACACCCAGGGCACCGGCGAAGATGACTCGCCGATGAGGGTGTTTTTCGGGAACACACAGTTAAAAGCTGCTTACTATCTCGCTTTGTTTAGCCTGCTGATATTTGTGCTGTATGAGGTGAAAAGGCGGCAACGGATTATCCCAATTATTAAACCGCTCGAAAACTCAACAGTTGATTTCGTTAATGTAGTAGGACAGGTGTACTATGAGCGAAGGGACAACATTAACATCGCACGCAAGAAAATGCAGTATTTCTGGGCGTTTGTACGTGAAACCTACCGGATTAAAGCTAACCGGCCCGGCCCTGAGTTTGTGGAAGAGCTTGTTAACCGTACCGGAGTAACCGGGGATGTTGCCCGCGAACTATCCGGTGCATTTATCTTCATCAGTACTCATGACATTGTAACAGATCAGGAGCTGATCAGGCTCAACCAACTTATTGAACAATTTTATATCCAATCCAGGTAAATATGGAAAACGAATTTTTTGAACAACGTACCGATCTATCCAAATTAAGAATTGCTGTTGAGCAAATAAAAGCTACGCTGGCAACCATTATTGTAGGTCAGCATGATTCTATTGACCTGCTTATTGCAGGCATCCTGGCCGATGGGCATATCCTTATTGAGGGCGTCCCTGGCGTTGCCAAAACACTTACGGCAAAGCTTATCGCTAAAACTATAGATGCCCGGTATTCGCGGATTCAGTTTACGCCTGATCTGATGCCGTCGGACATTTTAGGAACATCTGTTTTCAATCCTAAAACAACCGAGTTTGAGTTTAAGCAAGGACCGATATTCGGTAATATTATCCTGATAGATGAGATTAACCGTGCTCCGGCAAAAACACAATCGGCCTTGTTTGAGGTAATGGAAGAGCGGCAGCTTACCATTGATGGGCATCGCTATAAAATGGATGAGCCTTTCACCGTTTTTGCAACGCAGAACCCGGTTGAGCAGGAAGGAACCTATCGCCTGCCCGAAGCCCAGTTGGACAGGTTTTTGTTTAAGATTGAGGTGAAATATCCAACCCTTGAAGAAGAAATTGCAATCCTAGCCCGTCAGCATCAGCAAAAAACTACCGATCAGCTTAGCCAGATCCAGCCCTTGCTGGCCGCCGCCGATATTAACGATTTACGCCAGCAGGTTAGGGCCTTGCATGTAGAAGATAAAATACTGGAGTTTACAGCTAAAATCATTCACGAAACGCGTAACAGCAAATCGTTGCAGCTGGGCGGTTCGCCTCGTGCATCGCTGGCTATTGTTAATGGCGCCAAAGCGCTTGCTGCTACCAGGGGGCGCGACTTTGTTACGCCTGATGATATTATTTACGTTGCTCCGCCTGTGCTGCGCCATCGTATTATGCTGACGCCTGATAAGGAGATGGAAGGGGTAACGCCAGATGAGGTGATAACCCAGGTAATACAAAAAATTGAAGTGCCACGATAGTAAAGCGCGTGAAAAAGCTATTCCGATTATTTTATACCAACTTGTTTTTAACTAACCGTTTATTCGGTGCGGTTGCTGCCTGCGTGGTATTGTATTTACTTTCGTTTTTCTTCCCATGGCTGGGCATTGTGCCCGATATAGCTTTTTATGCTTTGCTGGCATTGTTAATTGCCGATCTGTTTATGCTTTACCGTGTAAGCGACGGTGTATTTGCCAAACGCCTTGCGCCCGAGCGGTTAAGCAACAGCGATGAGAACGAGCTTAGTATTTACATTGAAAACCGGTATGGATTCAGCGTTAATATTGGCATTATTGACGAGATTCCCGAACAGTTTCAAAAACGTGATGTTTGGTTTACCACCACGCTTACGCCCGGCGAACGTAAGCAAATCAATTACATGCTGAGGCCTACACGCCGGGGCGAGTATGAATTTGGTTTTATCCGTGTATTTGTGCGATCGGCTCTGGGGCTGGTATCCAAGCGTTATAATTTTGAACAAGCGGAAACCTTGCCGGTTTATCCCTCGTTTTTGCAGATGCGCAAGTATGAGTTGATGGCCATATCAAACCGGCTTACTGAAATAGGTATTAAAAAGATCAGGCGGATTGGCCACAGTATGGAGTTTGAGCAGGTAAAATCTTATGTCCCCGGCGATGACTATCGCACCATCAACTGGAAAGCCACAGCACGGCGGGGCGACCTGATGGTTAACTCCTATACCGACGAAAAATCGCAGCACGTTTACTGTATCATCGATAAATCGCGGGCTATGCGGATGCCTTTTGAAGGGTTGAGCTTGCTGGATTATGCCATTAACGCAAGCCTTGTACTATCGAACGTAGCCCTGCTTAAAGAAGATAAAGCCGGCTTAATAACCGTGGGTGAGAAAATAGGTTCGGTAGTGCCTGCCGATAAGAATTACGCGCAGCTTAATAAGATAATGGAGGTTTTATACAAAGAGAAAACCCGTTACCTGGAAACTAATATGGAGGCGCTTTATATCACTACACGGAGGGTATTAAAACAACGCAGCCTGGTGGTATTTTTTACCAATTATGAAAGTCTCCCGGCATTGCAGCGGCAGTTGCCATTTTTACGCCGGATAGCCAAATTTCACCTGCTGTTGGTAGTCTTTTTTGAAAATACCGAATTAAAAACCCTAAGCGAACAGCCTGCCAAAGATGTTGAAGGCATCTACATAAAAACTATTGCCGAAAAATTTGCCTATGACAAAAAGCTGATGGTAAAAGAACTGGCCAGCTACGGCATCCAGTCGATATTAACGGCACCACAAAATCTTACTATCAATACGGTGAACCGTTATTTGGAGATAAAGGCAAAGCAGAAAATTTAGTTTGAGAATCAAGAGCCAGGAGATCAAGAATCAAGAAGTAATAGAAGTAGGAAGTCAAGATTCAGGAAGCAGGAAAGGCTTTTTAAACTCGCGCTCGTTTGCAACCTACGGTGTACCCACATCCTTTAATTACTATGATGAATTAAAAGAAGATGTCATTTCGACGAACCGCCTATCCTGCTCTATCGAAATGACAAACTTATCACCAATCCATATAATTTAAGAGTCAAGAAAAATCAGGATATGAGAAACAAGAAAGAAATCAATTTAATTCTATTTAAACTCGCGCTCGTTTGCAACGAGTGCGTAATTGGGTTTGCGTTTATAACGCAACTGGCGATACAATCGCCAATCCATATTAATCGCTCGTTGCAAACGAGCGCAAGGTGAAGATATAGTTTTTTAAGAGTCAAGATTCAGGAGATCAAGAACCAAGAAAGGAAAAAGAATAAGCAAGAAAGCCCCAAAAGATAATTCTGTTGGGGCTTTTCCTGCTTCCTGAATCTTGACTTCCTGCTTCTGTAATTTCTTGTCTTCTTGAGTCTTGACTTCTTGCTTCTAATATTAAAACCCTGGTTTCGGGAAATTAACACCGCCTGCTGCAAGCTCTTTCAGCATTTGCTCCTGCAGGTTTATTTTGGCATTAAGGAAATTAGCCGGATCAACCCAAACGTTGATGGTAAACCTAACACAATCGTTATCCAGGCTGATAACACCTACACGTGCAGCCGGATCATGCAGGATATCTTTATTGGCATTAACCACGTTGGTCATGACAGCCTTTACCTTTTCCATATCGTTGTTATAGCCCACGCGCATTTCAAAATCAAGGCGGCGCCTGCCTTCGCGGGTTACGTTTACAATAACTTCGTTAAACAGCTTTCCGTTAGGTATAATTACTGTTTTGTTATCGGCAGTGATAAGCACTGTATAAAACATTTGTATGGATACTACCCGGCCATCCTGTCCCTGTGCTATAATGCTGTCCTCAAGTTCAAAAGGTTTTAATAACAGGATCAGTACACCGCCTGCAAAGTTTTGAAAGGTACCCGATAAGGCTAAACCTGCTGCTACCGAAAATGCACCGATAATGGTAGTGAAAATGGTCATTTCCCAGCCTATGATGTTCATTACCCATATCACGAGTAACACATACATAGCTGTGATGGTAAGACTCAAAAAGAAGGGTTGCAGCGATGAGTGTATCCCACGCCTTACCATACGGGTGCGCAAACGGTTACGCAGCCATTTAATAAACCAAATACCAATAAAAAATATGATTATTCCACCTACATATTTAGGGCCACGGTTAATAAGCCAATGGTGGAACTCGGTGTAAAATTCGTCCAGTTTCATAACTGGGCGCAAAGTTAATAATTATCTATTAACTGTATAGGGATACGAAGAGCTCGGGGCCCTTGAATAGCACCCAATCAACCAGGGTGCTTTGTATTTGTTTTGTTTTTTGAGATAGAAGTTTCATTACCTGCATTGTTCAAATCCTGTGCCTGTTTTGGGCTGTACCAGATTTGTTATGCAAATTTATGTTTTAAGGAAGCTTTTAAATGTGAAAATTAATCAAATGATTGATTAATGACGGTTGATTTACCTTAGCATGACTATAACAGCCTCTTTTAAAGCACAAAACCCTGTCTGCAAAAACAGACAGGGTTCTGAATAGTATATATTTCCGTACACCCCCTTTAGGGGGCTGGGGGGTTACATCATACCACCCATACCGCCACCCATTGGCGGAGCACCAGCTGGAGCATCTTCAGGATCATCAGCTAATACTACTTCAGTAGTTAATAACATTGAAGCAATTGAAGCAGCGTTTTCTAAAGCTACGCGGCTTACTTTAGTTGGATCGATAACACCGGCAGCAATCAGGTTTTCGTATTTATCAGTACGTGCGTTGTAACCAAAGTCGGCAGTGCCTTCTTTAACTTTTTGCACAATGATTGAACCTTCGATACCAGCGTTTTCGCAGATCTGACGTAAAGGCTCTTCGATAGCGCGACGGATGATCTGGATACCAGTGTTTTCGTCTTCGTTATCACCTTTAAGATCAGCCAAAGCAGCAACCGCGCGGATGAAAGCAACACCACCACCAGCTACGATACCTTCTTCAACAGCGGCACGTGTAGCGTGTAAAGCGTCGTCAACACGGTCTTTTTTCTCTTTCATTTCAACTTCGGTAGCAGCACCTACGTAAAGTACAGCAACACCGCCAGATAATTTGGCTAAACGCTCTTGTAATTTTTCGCGGTCGTAATCAGAAGTAGTTGATTCGATCTGTGATTTAATTTGGCTTACGCGGCCTTTGATCTCTTCTGCAGAACCAGAACCATTGATTATAGTAGTATTGTCTTTATCGATCACGATTTTCTCAGCAGTACCTAAGTAGCTAAGGTCAGCGTTTTCTAATTTGTAACCTCTTTCTTCAGAGATCAAAGTACCACCTGTAAGGATAGCGATATCCTCTAACATAGCTTTACGACGGTCGCCGAAACCTGGAGCTTTAACAGCAGCAACTTTCAGTGAACCACGGATTTTGTTAACTACCAAAGTAGCTAAAGCTTCGCCATCAAGATCTTCAGCAATGATCAATAATGGTTTGCCGGTTTGTACTTGCTTTTCAAGGATTGGAAGTAATTCTTTCATTGAAGAGATCTTCTTGTCGTAGATCAGGATGAAAGGATTTTCCAATTCAGCTTCCATTTTATCAGCGTTGGTTACGAAGTAAGGAGAAAGGTAACCACGGTCAAACTGCATACCTTCTACAGTTTTAACTTCAGTTTCAGTACCTTTTGCTTCTTCAACGGTGATAACACCATCTTTACCAACTTTCTCCATTGCTTCAGCAATTAACGAACCGATAACCTCGTCGTTATTTGCAGAGATAGCAGCAACTTGTTTGATTTTGTTATTGTCTTCACCAACAGTTTGTGACTGTGATTTCAGGTTTTCAACAACAGAAGCAACAGCTTTGTCGATACCGCGTTTCAAATCCATTGGGTTTGCACCGGCAGCTACGTTTTTAATACCTGCAGTTACGATAGCCTGAGCTAAAACGGTAGCAGTAGTAGTACCATCACCTGCAATATCGGCAGTTTTTGAAGCTACTTCTTTAACCATTTGAGCACCCATGTTTTCAAGGGCGTCTTTTAATTCAATTTCTTTAGCAACAGTAACACCGTCTTTAGTAATGGCTGGTGAACCAAATTTTTTGTCGATGATTACGTTACGGCCTTTAGGGCCTAAGGTTACTTTTACCGCGTTAGCAAGGATATCAACACCGCGTTTCAGGGCGTCGCGTGCTTCAACATTGTATTTAACTTGTTTTGCCATGTTTTTTTAATTATTGAATTATTGAGTTAGTGAATTAGTGATTTAGTTTTCACGCTCAATAATTATGTCTTTTGATTTTTTGTAGATTTTGAATCACTGATTTTGAATGTAATGGATCCGAAAATTCACTAATTCAATAAATCGCTAATTCAATAATTGATTTAAAGAACTGCGTAGATGTCTGATTCACGCATAATTAAGTACTCTTTACCTTCATAGGTAATTTCGGTACCTGCATACTTACCATATAAAACCTGATCACCAACTTTTACGGTTAAAGGTTCGTCAACTTTTCCCTGTCCCACAGCAACTATAGTTCCACGCTGAGGCTTTTCTTTAGCGGTATCAGGAATAAAGATACCTGAAGCGGTTTTCTCTTCGGCTGCTGCAGCTTCCACTACAACCCTGTCGCCGATAGGTTTGATGTTTAATGACATAGTTATAACTGTTTATTTTTATTTAAGTTTTCAGTCCGACATGCAACATCAATTATGCCAAGTGGGTATTATGGCAAGTATTGACAGGATAAACTGTTTTAATGTCAGCAAAAGGTTATTTACATTTTGCGGCTTAACAATTTTTTAACCCGATGATGTCAGGATGTCAGTATGACTTAAGGATGACGGTAGAAGTTAGGCGTTATATAAAACACGGTATCAATGAAAAACAGAATGCCATTGTTGGAAAGCACATTTTCATCATGTAAATCCTCGAAAATTAATCCCAGTTCATCATTACAGTAATCGTTGTTGCGTTTGTTTAGAAAACCGTTGTAGCTCAGAAAATCTTTTACGGTCTTAAGATCAGTTGTTTCTGAGGTTAAAATAAACTCCTGCATAACAACTGAGTTTAGTATGCCATTAATTTCTTTAAATCCGAGGAAAGTATATGCTGTGGCAGGAAAGAAGTAATTGTGGATAAGCAGGCTATTGAAATAGTCCAGCCATGTTTCATAGAAGATTCCTGCATTAGTTTTTATTACATGCGAATCGTCAAAGTGATATACCTTTTGTTCAGCGCCTTCGCTTATGAAATCGATATCTTGAATCTCCGGCTTGTAAAATAGACTTTCTTTTTCTGCAAAGGCTATTAGTGCTGTTGCTTCTTTACTTTTGAGCTGCTGTTGTTTTTCAAATTTGAAGCTTGATTCCGCATTTGCTCTAAGGAAACTTTGGGTTTTTTTGAGTTGACTTGTTCGGCCAACCGATTCATTTCCGAGAATGATATGTTGTAATTCATCTTTAGCGTTTTTCATTCATAATGAATGTTCAAAAATACGATTTATTAATTAAATAAAAATGAACGCCTAAATGGCACTCGCTTGTGTTAAATGATGACGAAACCTTACGCCGTCTTCCTCGCCGCCGATAATTTCTTCAACTCATCCTTAGCCTTAGCAAACCAAGCTTTATTGCTTTTGCGCTCAACCGGGCTTAATTGCGATTGCTCATTGAGCATATCGGTGAAAATTTGCCAGGCATCGTCATCGCGGCCGGCACGGGTAAGGAACATGCCATATTCGTAACGGGGCTCAAAGTAGGAGTAGCGTCCCTTCATTAATTTAAACTCATTCTCTGCCTGTTCTTCCTGGTAAGTGAGCTCAAGCGATTTGGCATATCGGATGTGCGCTTTTGATCGGGCAAATTGCGGTAGTTTATAAAGTTTTTTAGCAATAGGAATAACCTCGTTGTACATTCCTTTTTCAAAGTAGGCTACAATGAGTTGTGCCATTACATGCTCGTTTTCGGCAAAGGCACCGGTGAGACTGTTTTGATATATTTCGAGTGCTTTATCGGTAAGTCCGGCTTCCAGATAGGCATCTGCCAGTTTAACACGATTGGCAAAAGTATCGGTGAATCTTACTTCATCTTCAAGGCGTTTAATTTTCGCTCCGGGGTTGATTACTGCCTCAACGTTTATCTTGGGTGCACGGATGCCACGATTGGACAGGATCTCGCTGTAGATATAATACAAACATCCGAATAAAGGTATTACTATAAGAATCCAGAGCCATTTTTGCTGAGTACCGCGCCGCAGGCTATGAATGATACAAAATGCTTCTAATATCAATATAAGATAATAATAATTGCCGCCGCCGAAGTACATGACTGTTTTTTATGATATAAGATTTAGTAATAATCAAAAATAACGAAAATGCAGCTGTAAACAAGGGTGTTTATAGTTGTAAAATAATTTTTTTGCTAATTGTTTGAGTATTGAATAAACCGGATTAATCTGCAGGCAAATAAAAAGCCACCCGTAATTGTTACCGGTGGCTTTGCGTTAAAATAGCCCTAATTGTCCCTGGTCGTCCATGTCGATATCATCGGGGTTGGTGATCTCAAAATCAATCTTTTTAGGAGGCTTTGGCGATTCTTCAGATTGATCGGCTGATGCCGCCGGCTCATCTTCCTGAGAAACTACAGGCTCATCTTCAATTACCTCTGTTGAGGCAGGTGTATCCTCTTCGTTATTGTCGGTTTCTGCAGTTTCAGCTTCCCGGGCAATGCCATCGCTTATCAGCTCAACTGATTTTACCGGATGTTGTGACAGGCGGTTGCCCATGGCTTTCATGCCTTTAACATCGATAATCTCTGCTAAATTCAGCTCAAGGGTTTCAGGTGTTTGATCCTTGCCTTTCAGATGTGTCATGCTGATTACCGGAGCGGTGTGACCTATAAGCACCATTTTTGATCCGGCTTCTTCGCTGATCAGGCTTACCTGCTTCCCAACTGCTATGTTTTCGAAAGTGAAACGCTTAACAAGGTAGTTTTTGGATTTGCCTTCGATATGCACCATCGAGAATACCGCCTGCGGATCGTACTTCTCAATCAAGATCATCTTATCATCAAAGTGATTGTTAAGATCAAAGCTGCTTAATTCGTAAACGCCATTGCTGAGCACGGTAAGAATGCGGTCGTCACCATCAAACTCGCCCAGGTATTTGCCACGGCTGTCGGCATTTAAGCGTTTTAAAATCTCATCGTACCAGATCTTACGTCCGGCAAGCGTTGACACACCTTTGCTTTTCAGGATGATCTTTTTAACCGGGTATTTGGTAATGATATTACCCATAGAGCCACGGCCCTTGATAGCTATGGATGCAAAATCCTCATCGAACTGTAGTTTTTTAAGTTTGGAATGAGGTTTAAGCTGTACGTTTACCACCTCGGCTTCGCCGTTAGGATTGGCGGTAAAGTATAATACTTTTGAACCTTTTGTGCCCTTGGTAAGGTCATATTCTTTATCGCGGGTAACGCCTACTACCGAGAAGCGTTTGATATAGCTGATGCCGCTTTCGCCATCTTTATATATCATATTGTAGACAGTACGCTCATCGTTCTTTTTAAACACGGCCACGTGGATGATGTCTTTCCCCACAAACACCTTGTCCTGTACTTTAGTAATGATGCAGCGTCCATCCCCCCTGAAAACAATGATCTCGTCAATGTCTGAGCAATCGCCAACATATTCAACCGAGTCGTCTTTTTTCAGGCCTGAGCCGATAAAGCCATCGGTCCTGTTAACATATAGTTTGATATTAGCTAACGCTACCTGTGCTGCTTCAACCTTGTCAAAGGTGCGCAGTTCGGTTTTGCGCTCCCTGTCTTTGCCGTATTTGTCTTTCAGTTTCTGGAACCAGGCAATGGTATATTCAGTGAGATGTTTCAGGTCGTGCTTAACCTGTTTAATCTCATTTTCCAGGGCTTTCATCTGCTCATCCGCTTTTTTAACGTCAAAGCGGGTGATGCTGCTCATAGGTTTATCTATCAGCTTTTTATAATCTTCGGGCTGTATGGTGCGATAAAACTGCGGGAAGAACGGCTCAAATAAGCGGTTCAACACTTCCAGTACCACTTCAAAATTGCCCGAGTTTTCGTACTCGGGATTTTTATACATGCCTTCCTGGATAAAGATCTTAAGCAAGGAGCTGAAGAAAATCTTCTCCATCAAATCCTTCAGCCGGATCTCCAATTCCTGTTTGAGCAGGTCTTTGGTGAAGAAGGTGCTTTCGGTAAGCATATCGTTCACGCTCATGAAGCGTGGCTTGTCATCCTGTATCACGCAGGTGTTGGGTGATATGGATACCTCGCAATCGGTAAAAGCATAAAGCGCGTCGATAGTTACATCGGGCGATATGCCCGGAGCTAAGTGGATGATGATCTCTACATCCTTAGCTGTGTTATCCTCAATTTTTTTGATCTTGATCTTGCCCTTGTCGTTGGCCGAGATCACGCTATCAATCAAACTGCCGGTAGTAGTAGTAAATGGTATTTCGGTAATGGCGAGCGTTTTTTTATCACGCTCTACAATTTTAGCCCTTACCCGCACTTTGCCGCCACGTTGCCCTTCATTATATAATGAAGCATCGGCCATGCCTCCCGTTGGGAAGTCGGGCAGCAGATTTGGACGCTCACCTTTTAATACGGCTATGGAAGCATCAATTAACTCAATAAAATTATGAGGTAATATTTTGGTAGCCAAACCTACCGCAATGCCTTCGGCTCCCTGTGCAAGCAGCAACGGGAATTTTACCGGTAAGGTGATAGGCTCTTTGTTACGGCCATCATAGCTGGCCTGCCAAATAGTAGTATCGGCATTAAAAACAACATCAAGTGCAAATTTTGATAAGCGGGCCTCTATATAACGGGGAGCCGCTGCCGAGTCGCCGGTTACCGGATCGCCCCAGTTACCCTGGCAATCAATCAGCAGGTTTTTTTGGCCTATCTGTACCATGGCATCGCCAATGGAAGCATCACCATGCGGGTGATATTTCATGGTGTTACCGATTACGTTGGCTGCTTTATTAAAGCGCCCATCGTCCATTTCCTTTAACGAATGCAGGATGCGGCGTTGTACCGGTTTTAAACCATCGTTAATATGCGGAACGGCCCGGTCAAGAATTACATATGATGCATAATCAAGAAACCAGTTTTCATATAACCCATCGAGTGAGGTAACAGTGTGTAGTTTTTCTTCATTAGGGTTGGGTGTATCGTTTTGATGCAGATCTTCACTCATTATTCAATAAAAACTTTTGGATTGGTAAAGATACGGAATATGTGTTGATGTGCAGATGCCGCAGGGGATATTTTAATATCTGAGGGATTGGAATTTATAACAAGATTGTTACGTTTGTGCGGATTTAGCGGGTAACAATTGTAAATCGGGTACGTAAAACTTATCAGTGCAGCAAATAAATAGTCGATATTGCCGTTAATAATCACGGTTAATTTGAGCACGGCAGGGTGCCGATTAATTAATTTGTTTATATATTTACCTATGGTGCTTTAGCCGGAGAATTTTTCTGCAGCTACCCCTAAAATGAAAACTATTTTGAAGTTAAACCGGCCCTTATTACTTATGGCTTTATCATTGCTGTGTTTCACAAAAAGCATAGCTCAGATAAGTCAGCGGTCGTTATATGCCCAAAATAACAAGAAACATACATCTGCAAAAGTTAAATCCGGCTATTCGAGGCCCAAAGTAGCGGGTACCGATCAGTTTAAAGAGTTTACCAAGCTTTTGGCCCAGGCCAATGTAATTTATACACCACCCAGGGGCTTTAAAGAGATCCCCGCTCCCAATGACGAGGATTTTTCATTTGATTATGCATTGCAGCTACCAGGGCAGGATTTTGAAGTGTGGTTCCAGGTAAAATCCCAGAAACAGAATTATACCAGTTATGAGCAGGGACAATATGATATTGACCGTGAAACCGAAAATCCCGACTCGATATATATCAACATGAGCAGGGCTCACGCTATTGCTTTTACCGGCGAAAGGGATAATTTTATCCGGAGCATCCCGGTTAATGTTTTAAACAGGTATAGGGCAGATGCCGGCAAATCATACCTGTTAAACCTGCTCGATTTACCTGCTACCAAGCATTACAAATATGCCCTGCTTATCGCGCTGCAGCGTAACCACACCGGTACCATTATGGCTGTTTGCTTTACTAACGATAAAGGTCCTGAGTTTTTTAAAAATGTGGATAAGGCAAGTAATTGTTTGAAGTTTAAGCCGTAAGGGGGATAACTAAACTTTACTGTGTCATTTCGAACGAACCGGAGGGGGAGCGCGTTGGGGGGAGGAGAAATCTTCTACACCATAAAAGTTTGGTAATATGGCGTATAAGATTTCTCTTTCGCGCCACCCGCAAGCCATCACGTGCTCCATCGAAATGACATTTTTCTTTTTTTTTATTTCCCGATGTTAATAAGTTGATATCTGCTCTCCGTTAATTATACCGGAAGTTTTATTTTTGCAGTTAGGCGTATTTTGCGCTGTTTTAAATTTTCTACTTTATATACATGGCAGAACCAGTTAATTATAGTGAAGATAGTATCCGCTCCCTCGATTGGAAGGAGCACATCCGTTTGCGTCCCGGTATGTATATTGGTAAACTGGGCGATGGCTCTGCTTATGACGATGGTGTTTATGTACTGCTTAAGGAGATTGTGGATAACTCAATAGATGAGTTTGTGATGGGATCGGGTCGTACCATTGAAGTGAATATGAGCGATCATAAAGTATCCGTACGTGATTATGGTCGCGGTATTCCTTTGGGTAAAGTGATCGACTGCGTATCTAAAATAAATACAGGCGGTAAATACGATAGCAAGGCTTTCCAGAAATCGGTAGGCTTAAATGGTGTGGGTACCAAGGCGGTTAACGCGCTTTCCAACTCTTTCACCGTACAATCATACCGTGACGGCCGTACCAAACTGGCCGAATTTGCCAAGGGTGAGCTCATTCGCGACGAGAGCGAAAAAGATACCACCCAGCGTAACGGTACTGCTATCAATTTTGTGCCGGATGATACCATTTTCAGGCATTACCGGTTCATCCCGGAGTTTGTTGAAAGTATGATCTGGAACTACGTGTTCCTGAACGCGGGTTTGACTATCAACTTTAATAATCAAAAGTATTTTTCGGAGCGTGGTCTTTTTGATTTACTTACCCGTAATACCGATGCTGAAACTTTGCGCTACCCCATCATCCACCTTAAAGGTGAAGATATTGAGATTGCGATGACCCATGGCCAGCAATACGGTGAGGAATATTATTCGTTCGTTAACGGGCAAAATACCACTCAAGGTGGTACGCACCAGGCAGCTTTTCGCGAAGCGGTGGTAAGAACCGTACGTGAATTTTATAAAAAGGAGTTTGATGCATCGGATATCAGGGCTTCGATTGTTGCCGCTATTGCTATAAAAGTTCAGGAGCCGGTATTTGAGTCGCAAACTAAAACCAAGCTCGGTTCACAGAATGTTGGTCCGGAAGGCCCATCGGTACGTGGTTTTATCAACGATTTTGTTAAAAAGGAACTTGATAATTATCTCCATAAAAATACTGAGGCTGCCGATGGTTTGTTGAAGCGGATATTACAATCGGAACGGGAGCGTAAGGATATTGCCGGTATAAAAAAGCTGGCTAATGAGCGCGCAAAAAAAGCGTCGCTTCATAACCGTAAATTGCGCGATTGTAAAGTACATTTTGACGATACGCACGAACGTAAACAGGATACCACACTGTTCATCACCGAAGGTGACTCGGCCAGTGGGTCAATCACCAAATCGCGCGATGTGATGACCCAGGCCGTGTTCAGCTTAAAAGGTAAACCGCTTAACTGCTTTGGCTTAACCAAAAAAGTAGTTTACGAAAACGAGGAATTTAACCTGCTGCAACACGCTTTAAATATCGAAGACGGCCTTGACGCTTTACGTTACAATAATATTGTGATAGCTACAGATGCCGATGTGGACGGTATGCACATCCGCCTGTTGCTGATGACCTTCTTTTTGCAGTTTTTCCCCGATCTGGTGAAAGCCGGTCACGTTTCAATCCTGCAAACGCCATTATTCAGGGTGCGCAATAAAAAGGAAACAATTTATTGTTACAGCGATGAAGAACGCCGTAACGCTATTGCTAAACTGGGTAACAAACCCGAGATCACCCGATTTAAAGGTTTGGGTGAGATTTCACCCGAAGAGTTTGGTTTGTTTATTGGTAAAGATATGCGCCTTGATCCGGTAATATTAAGAGATGCCAATGTAAAGGCGCTCCTGGAATATTTCATGGGTAAAAATACGCCGACCCGCCAAATGCACATTGTTAACAACCTGCGGGTTGAAAAGGATGATGAAACCATCAACCCAACAATAGCTAAAGAAGCCGAGGCTGAAGAAGAATTGCCTGTAGCAGTTTAATGAACCTTGATTTGCCTGATTGGAGGATTTCCTTGAGTTGCTTAGCATATGAGGATACTTCAATCAGGCAATTTTATATCAGGCGATCAAATAATCTTAAAAATTTAGGTTAATAGCATTTGAGGAAGACTCTAATCAGGCAATTTTTATCATGGAAATCAAATAATCCTAAAAATCAGGGTTCTTATTGAAAAATTTCCTTATCTTGTTTCCCCCGATTTTTTTAACAAGGGTTGATAACATATGATAAGTCACGAAATTAAAATAGCCTTTGATGAATACGAATCATTGGCCGATCTCCATAAAGCCGACAGGCAACTATGTCTCGAAGCTCAGAAAGCATTAAAAAACTCACATTCTCCATATTCAAAATTCCGTGTTGGGGCAGCACTTCGTTTGCAGAGCGGTAAAATTATCTATGGCAGTAACCAGGAAAATGTAGCTTACCCATCTGGTTTATGTGCCGAACGTGTAGCACTGTTTAACTGGGGCGCCAACCATCCCGATGACCCTATTGAGGCCATGGCGGTAACCGCTCATTCAGATGATTTTCCAATTGTGAAGCCAATTACTTCATGCGGATCATGTTTGCAGGTATTAGCTGAATGCGAAAAGCAGCAAAATCAATCAATAAAAATTATATTGCATGCAGAAGATGGCCCTGTATGGATCATCAAAGGCATTGAAAACCAATTGCCGTTTTTATTTTTTGAAGAACGCATAGCTACCCCGTAATGAAATTAAAATTTCTTTTATTCTTTATTGCCATCGCCTTTAGCGCCGGTGTTTCGGCACAACAGGGCTTCCCGTTTGATAATGAGATCAGGGCGTTTAAACACCAGGATAGCCTGAACTTCCCGAAACCAGGAGGTATTTTGTTTATCGGCAGTTCATCTATTCGTAAGTGGACAGATCTGGAGCAGCGTTATGCCGGCAAGCCGATTATCAGGAGGGGAGTAGGCGGGTGTGAACTATGGCAGGTTGCTGATTATTACACGCCTTATATCCTGTTCCCGTATAAGCCACGCAAAATTTTTATTTATGCAGGTGAAAATGATATTTCGGCAGGTAAATCAGCCCAGGCTGTTGCCGCTTCATTTGCAAAACTATGGGAACTGATCCATCAGAAATTACCAAATGCCGAGGTGTATTTTATGTCGATAAAGCCGAGCCCGGTTCGCGCTAAATATTACGATGTGGTTTACACTGCTAATGAGCTGGTGAAAAATTACCTGAAAGGAAAACCAAAAAGCTATTATGTTGACCTGGTTCCGTCCATTTACAAACCAGGTACCACCCAGCCCGACTCAAGCTTGTTTAATAACGACTACTTGCACCTTAATAGCAAAGGTTATGATAAATGGCAAAAGGTGCTTGATCCATTGGTAAAGTAAATAAAAAAGGCCCCGCACCAACGGGGCCTTTACCTACTTACATATTAAACACTAAACTAAAACTTACTTATTTAAAAACGCTGTACACGTTTGTGATTTTCCAGCCGCTGCCTGTGTTGGTAACGGTTACATAGTTGCTACGGGTAAAAGTGCTGTATTTCATATCAACTTTCACCACGGCCAGGTCATTATTGCTTTCAACAATTGAAGTGCTGGTAATGCAATCCTGCTCGGTATTTTTATTGGCTTTTAATAAGTCAACTACTTCGGTTTTGGTAAAACTTAATACTTTAGTACCGCGTAACATGCTGAATTTAGCCGATTGGTCTACCACTTCGTTAAAGCCTTGTATTTTGCCGCGGGTCATGGCATCTATATAGGTGTTGATAGCGTAGTTTTTGGTTAAATTATCGCCTTCTATTTTATTGGTTGCTTTTGCTGCAGTGCCTATTACTAATAAGGCTAAGCCAAGCATGATTGATTTTAAGGTTTTCATATTGTTGTTGTTTTTTAGGTTTTTAACTTTTAAATTGTTTTTATACTCATAAGACATCGCTACTATGCATTACGTTACAGCCTGTACAACTAAATATGACGATTTAACAAACATTTAACATTTTCGCATATTTTTTAGAGATCATGATAACAATATGCCGTTAAATAATACTTATGGTTGATTTTAATACCATTATATTACAGTTTGCCGAACAGGGCGAAAAAACCGGGTGGACCTACATTGAGATTCCGGCTGATGTGGCGCAGGAAATGAAGCCCGGTAATAAAAAGTCATTTCGCGTAAAAGGCAAATTGGATGAGTTTGAAGTGCGGGGCATGGCACTGATGCCCATGGGCGAAGGAAATTTTATTATGGCCTTGCGAAGAGAAATCTGTAAAGCTATCCATAAGCATCGCGGGGCCATGCTCAGGGTACGCCTTGAACCCGATAACGATTTTAAATACATTGTTCCGGACGATTTGCTGGAATGTTTGGAATATGAACCCGAGGGCGGCGATTTTTTCAATAGTCTTGCCGAAAGCCACCGCGGGTATTTTATTAAATGGATAGAGAGTGCTAAAACTGAAATAACCCGTGCTAACCGGATAGCACAAACAGTGAACGCTATGGTGCGCCGTATGGATTATGGGCAAATGCTTCGGGCTCAGAAAAAGGCACGGGAATAACATGGGTTATGCTACTATAACCGGGTAAATTTGATAATCAATTTAATTAATGGACATCCCTTCATATAAACTTAACGGCCGCATCTGGATAGAAATAGGTGACGACAAAGTGCTTGGTCATGGTCGGGTTGAGTTGCTTGAGCGCATTCATGCCTCCGGCTCCATCAGGCAGGCCGCATTACAAATGAAAATGTCATACAAACAGGCCTGGGACCTGGTGAACCACATGAACGATGGTTTTAAACAGCCACTGGTAGTTTCAAAAAGGGGAGGAAAGGGTGGTGGGGTAGCCTTACTTACGCCATTTGGGCAAGAGATTATATCCCAGTTTAAAGATCTGCAACAAAAGTTCTTTCGGTTTTTAGAAGAAAATAGTAAAAAGTAAAAGTTTTTAGGTTTTTGTTGTCAATGAATTAAAAATCAGCATCGATAGCAGATTGGTTTATCGAATCTATTTTGCATTTTGCGTTGTGCTTTTTAAAACATAACGAAATTTCCATCTGAGATAAGCGTTTTGCATATCTACATTAATCAACAAAAAATCAAACGTCATACCCATGAAAAAATATACCCTGATATTGCTGTTACTGACAGCCGGTTTTGGAACCCGTGCTCAAACAAAAGAAGCAGTAGTAAAAGTAAGCGGAGAGGTGACAAATCCGCTCATCATCGGCAGTGCCGACCTGCAGCAATACAAACAAACAACAGTTATTCGTAAAGATCACGACGGGAAAGACCATACCTACTCGGGCGTAATAGTATCCGAGATATTGACAAAAGCCGGTGTTACTATGGGCGCTGATTTACGCGGCAAAAACCTGATTAAATATCTTTTAGTAGAAGCCGGTGATGGCTATCAGGTAGTTTTTGCGCTCGCTGAATTAGAAAAAAGTTTTACCGACCGGGCTATTATCCTTGCGGATAGCGTTGATGGACAGCCCTTAGCCCCTGCAGATGGCCCGTTCCGCATCATTGTTCAGGACGAAAAGAAGCCAGCGCGTTGTATAAAGCAGGTTACGGCGATGAAGGTAATGTTTGCGAAGTAGGATGGTGATATTAATTGAAATACTATTTTAGAAGCTTCCCCTTGGTGTTATGTTGCTTTTGAATTGAAATTTAGCCAATAATATTTGCAAAAAGGGGGTTAACACTTTTTTGGCCTAAAAAACACTTAATTATCTTATTATAAATAGTTTAAGTAAAAAAATAGCGCTAAATTCTGTTAACCCTGTTAACCCCTTTTTGCAATAAAATTAATTCAACCGAAACTATATATCGCTCAAGTATCTGAAAACAAAAAGAGGCTGATCAGTATACAACCTCTTTCTATATGCCATAGTAGTGTGCCAGAAGTATGTAGCTTAACGCCCTGCACCCCTGGCACAATTAACTTATTCCACCTCTTCCATCAGGGTGTTAAACATCACAAACTTTTCGTTGAATTTTTCCTGGTGGGTGGCCTGAAATTTATGCAGGTGGTTCATATAAAACTGCTGAAAGTGCTCAATGCTGTCCGCATTGTATTGAATGCAGTAGGTAACCCCTTCGTTAGGCGAATCAATAACAGTAAGGATCCGGTACGAGCTGAAATGCCCGGTAGCCATGATGGCCGGGATATGAATGGTTTTGATATAGTTAAGCCATTCGTCATGAATGGTTTCATCAATTATTATGGTGTCGTTGTATACAATCATCTTCAAAAATAATCATTTTCAATTGATCATTAAGTCATCTGGTCATTAAGTCATTGGTATGGTGTAAAACCAATGTCGTTTGCTAAGTAATGACTTAATGACCCAATGACTTAATGACCTGATCAGGACGCATCCGTTTTATCGCCTCTTAACAGTCTGAAGCGTTTGCGGGCTTCGTTGATCCAGAGGCTGCCGGGGTAATCGGTTATGATTTTCTGGTAATAGGTTTTGGCGGTGGTTTTATCGTTAAGTCTGTTTTCGTAAATATCGCCTAACATAAATACGGCATCGTCGGCCCATAAGTCTGCGGGGTGCTCTTCAACAATTTTCTTTAAGAGGGGCACCGCAGCAGCGTAATCCTTTTGCTGTATCAGGATGCGCGATTTCGACATCATGATATCATCATCTAAAGCATTATTCGGGAACCTTTTGCCAATGCTGTCCAATATCATTACTGCTTTTTCGGGATTTTGAGCAAAGATCTGCAAATCGGCACGGGCGTACATTTTGAGTGCAGCCCCGCTGCTATCTGCGGCAAGGTTATCCTGTATCAGCAGCAGCAGGTTAAGTGCATCGTTGGCTATTAACTGCGATGTAGCAACTTTCAGCACATCCAGTTGCCCTTTCGCCCAGGTAAAATCGCCGGTGTAATAAGCCATTTTCGCATTTCTGAATACCGCATCCTGCCCTATGGCCGTGGCCGGAAAATCTTTTTCAACCTGGCTGTAAAGGAGTGTTGCTTCCCATGGCTGGTTATTGAGCAGGTAAATATCTCCTAAGTCAAGCTTGCAATCGGCCAGTAGGGTGGGCTTAATATCGCTGAGTTTGATAGCATCCTCCAATAGTTTTTGGGCATCTTTTAATTTGTGCAGTTTAAAGGCCTGCAGGTTAGCCAGTTTTTGCATGGCAAATGCCGTACTGCTGTTGCGGCCAAACTCGGTGAGCAAATCATTATAATCTTTTTCAAGCCCAAGCAAATCTTCCGGCAGGTATTTGCCCGACGTTACTTTCTGGTTTTTGGTATTGATAAGCTCAATTTTTGAGGGGATGTACAGTGGTGTTGTTTTCCCTTTGCTGATAATATACTCGTACCCGCGGATAGCTTCGTCATAAGCTTCGTTGGCAATGAAGGTTCGGCACAGGTCATAAATGCTATTGCCATCGTCATTTTGCCGTCGGCTTAGTGCCAGCGCCTGGTTAAGCGCCAGGTCAAATTCCTTTTGCTGCAGGTATTGCCAGGTAAGCAGATCGGCATAAATGGTTTGCTGCGGATCTTTTTGAATGCGCCTCAGTAAGGCCGTTTTAAGCATGTCATAATCTGCATTACCCTCGTATACATTTGAAAACGCGTTTTCGGCCTGATTGATGAAGTTGGGGTTTTGAGGCAAAAAGTTCAGGTATTCATCGGTTAGGGATACTTTGTCACGTTTAAAACGGTAAAGGTTAATGAGCTCGTAAGTAAATGCGTTGTCGTTTTTAAGCAGCTTACGCCCCTGCTGAAAAATTTTGATGGCATAATCAATATTTGCGCTCTGGTAAAATTGGGATGCCAGCGCAGCTATTTCCCCCTGATCGGCTGGTAGGCTTTTGATCAGATCGTCGTAAATAGCATCAGCCTTGCTCATATTGCCTTGCTGCGTATAGATGTTGCCCATCATTATGGCATACTGGTGATCGTCAGGATGACGGCGGATCAGTTTTTTGGTGATGCTTTCGGCCTCGTCAAATTTCTTAAGATTGAGCAGCGTATTTACATACACGCTATAGTAATTCTCATTGTTTTGTTTGTATAGTTTTTGGTAAATTTCGAGTGCTTTTTGCGGTTCGCCGTTAGCATTGTATTGCTTGGCCAGCAACAGTTCGTTATCCTGTGCCAACACACTGCTGCCGAAGCAAAAAACAAAAATAATAACGGTATATAAAGCCCTCATTTGTTCAAAAATAATCAATTAATAGGATTGATTAAGCTGGTTTGTCTGTATTATTTATATAACGGCATATAAGGGTAAAATTATAGTGACATCTTGATAACATCGAACTTATTTATCTAATTTGACTCAATTAATAAAATAGGGTACTTGTAACTATGCTGGGCCGGGTCAGATTTTTTCTTATTGTGAGTTGCATCATTGCTTTCTTTTCCTGCAGCAGGAATAAGATAAGGCAAATACCTATTATTGACTTTTTTAAAACACCCGAAAGGAGTTTTTACCGCATTTCGCCCGATGGTAAATATGTATCATACCTTAAGCCATTTAAGGATAAGCAAAACATTTTTATACAATCATTGGCCGATGGGAGGGAACGGATGGTTACCCAATTTGAAGATTACTCTATCAGGGGCGATTATTTCTGGACATATAATAACCAGCTTGTTTTTTCGCAGGACCTCATTGCTACCGATTCGGTTAAAATGTATGCCTTTGATGTGGCTACCAATAATAGCCGGATTATATTATCGCTCGGTAATGTGAGAATAGGCCTGGTAAACCGCAACCGGCAGCAACCAGATATTATCACCATTAAAACCAATGAGCGTGATCCTGGCAATTTTGATGTTTATCGCCTCAACGTAAAAACCGGCGAAATGAGGACTTACCTGCTTAACCCTGGTAATATTACTGAATGGTTTGCAGATGCCGATGGCCGGATCAGGTTGGAGAGGGCATCAGATGGGGTTAACGAAACCATCTTATTTCGGTCGGATGAGGATAAGCCTTTTAAGCCTATTATCGAAAATAATTTTAAGAATGCGGTAAGGCCTATAGCTTTTACGGGCGTTAAAAATTATTTCTACGCGCTATCAAACGTAAACCGCGACAAGACGGCCCTGGTTGAGATCAATGCAGAGGATGGTAAGGAAGAGCGGATAATTTTTAGCTGCAATAAAGCGGATATTACCAGTTTTGAGTATTCGAAAAATAAACACCGGATAGAATTTACCGGCTGGGATGAGGCTAAACCACGCAAGCATTTTCTGGCGCCTGATGTTGAGCAGATGTACCAAACTATTCAGCAACAGCTTAAAGGTAATGAGATCAGGGTAGTTGACCGCGACAGCTCCGAGAATAAATTTATCCTCAATACTTATACCGACCGCACCCCCGGGTCATATTATCTTTTTGAAAAAAACACCGGCAAGCTAACCAAGCTAAGCGATATCAACTCAAGCCTTGTACCGGCCGAGTTATGTGCCATGAAACCTATATCGTACCATGCACGCGATGGCTTGCTGATAAATGGTTATTTAACCCTGCCCCGGGGTGATAAAACTGAAAACTACCCCGTAGTAGTTATGCCTCATGATGGCCCCTGGGCACGCGATACCTGGGGATATGACGATCAGGTACAATTTTTAGCCAACCGTGGTTATGCCGTGTTCCAGGTTAATTACCGGGGCTCAACAGGCTATGGCAAAGCTTTTCGCAGTGCGGGGTATAAACAGGTAGGCGGCAAAATTCAAGATGATATTACCGATGGGGTACACTGGCTTATTGATACCAAAGTTGCAAACCCTAAAAAGATCGCCATTTTTGGCGGTCGTTTTGGCGGCTTTTCGGCACTTTACGGGGTGTCATTTCATCCTGAACTATACAGTTGTGCTGTGGTACAATACGGGCTCATCAACTTTTTTACCTATATCAAAGATGCACCGCCATTTGTTAAGCCGTATTTAAAAATGACCTATGAAATGGTTGGCAACCCCGAAACAGATGCCGACCAGTTAAGGGCCATATCGCCTGTTTTTCATACCGATAAAATTAAGGTACCTTTAATCATATTCCAGGGTGCTAAAGATCAGCGGGCCAATATCAGTGAGCTTAACCAGTTTGTGCGTGAACTGCGCAAACGTAACGTTGATGTGAAATACTTTTTAAAACCCAATGAACGTGCATATTTCAGGAGCGAGCATAACCGTATGGAAATGTATGCCGAAATAGAGAAGTTTTTGGATAAGAATATGCGGGTTAAACCATAAGCCGACATGGCAGTACAGAAAAACGCTTACCGGCAAAATTTTACTTTGATCACCATTTTCCTGGTGTTCATATCCATAACTTTTGTGGTAGCCTTGTTTATATCTTATAACCTTACCGCCAAATACGTTGAAAATGAGTTTGCTTCAAAAAAGATAGAAGTATTAGAGCAAACTATTAAACCTTACAATGAGTTTTTTCAGAATAAAATCCCTGAGATTACTTCATACCAGGGTTTTCTTGATTCGGCATCGGCAGGTAAATATGCGGCCTCTGTTTTTCATGATTATAGCTTTGTACGCCGGGTTATTTTTTATGATGCCCTCATTGGCGGCACAACAAACATGACTGTGCGTAAAAATAATTTGAGCATAGCGGCTAAAGCCGTTTACCAGTACTGGCATGTTAATAATAAGGTTTACGGAGCAGAACAACGGAGAACTGCCAATGAGGATGATTTCAGGGAGATGGCCATTAAGCTAAGTAATTATGTGGCCTTTTCCGATACCTCCCGGGTATCAAGCCAGGATGAGCTTTTTAAGGCTTTTTGGGATGTAAAGCCCGACAAGATCAGTTATACCAATATCTTGCGCCGGGAGGATGTACGTATTTATCGTGATATGCAAATGCAGGGTAACAGCAAGGGAGCTTCATACAAGCAAAATATGATGACCTTTTACCTCGACCCATACCTGATGAAGGTAAAAAATACGCATCCCGAACTTTATGAAAATGTCTCGATCACGCCGGTTGTGTATGACCCTATCGATAGTGAAGGTGATAAACTGATTACCGAGGTATCATTTCCCGGTGCTTTTTCTGATTATAAGTTGTTCTTCAGTTCGGCGCAGGGGTATTTAACAGCAGAAATTAACCGTCGCTTTATGCCCATTGGAGCCATTGTGCTGTTAATGACCTTGTTTTTAATGCTGATAGGCTGGCTTATTTACCGCAACCTTAATGTTAATATGAAGCTTTTTAAGCTTCAGTATGATTTTATTAACAACTTCACCCACGAGTTTAAAACACCTGTAAGCGTAATTAAAATTGCAGGCTCCAACTTACGCGGCGATGGCGAACTTACCGAAAGGCAGCGCCGCCATTATGGTAAAATATTGGATGAAGAAGCTGATAAGCTGAACGAGCTCATGAACAAGTTGCTTTCCTTTACGCAGATTGAAAATAAATCCATTACTTTAAAAGAGGAAGAGATTGATATAGAGAATTTTATTAGCCGGTATATTGATACCTTTAAAATTAAGTATGCCGACTTTAAAATTAAATTTAAAATAAACGGGGTTGAAACTTTTTACACCGATCCGGTATTATTAGGAAGTGTTTTCCAGAATCTTATTGAAAATGCCTATAAATATTCGCACCCTCAGCAAAAAGAATTGTTTATCAGCATTTCGCATGAAAGGCGCAATATTGTGTTTTCATTTGCTGATAAGGGGATAGGGATACCAAAAAATGAATTAAATAACGTTTTTAAAAAGTTTTACAGGATAGAAAATCAATACAACCAAAACGGGAGCGTTGGCCTGGGTTTGGCATTTTGTAAAGAACTGGTTAATTTTATGAACGGTGACATCACTGTTTACAGTAAGGTTAACGAAGGCTCGGAATTTATAGTTACGCTTCCATACGAAAATTAAGATATGAACAAAGAAATTAAAATTGCGCTGGTTGAAGATGACGAGAACCTGCGTTTCCTGGTTGCAGAGCGTTTGCAATCAGAAGGTTACAAAGTACTGGAAGCTGGCAACGGTAATGATGCTGAAGCCATGATCCTGGCCGATCAGCCCGATATTGTACTGTTGGATTGGATGTTGCCGGGCAAGCCAGGCTCGGAAGTTTGCGCAAATATCCGTGAAAAAGGGTTTGATAAGCTCATCATTATGATGACCGCCAAGGCCCAGGATGTTGACAAAATTGAAGCTTACAACTTCGGCGTTTCTGATTATATCACTAAGCCTTACAATATGGATGTGCTGGTGGCTATGATCGAAAATAAGATCAAATTTTCGCTTAACAGCGAAAAACCTGAGTCATATCGTTTTGCCAACATGGAGCATCTACCTAACACGCACCTGCTTATCCGCGATGGTCGTAAGATAGAGTTGACCATCCTCGAAAACAGGATTCTCCTTTACTTCCTCAAAAACAAAAACAAGGTCATAAACCGCGAAGAACTGATGATGGAAGTTTGGGGTTACAATGCCGATGTAAACACCCGCACCCTGGATATGCACATAGTACGTCTGCGTAAAAAAATCGAAACCAATGCCGATTCGCCGCAGTACTTACAAACCGTAAGAGGGATAGGATATAAGTTTGTTTATAATCAGTAGTTTCAGTTTGCAGTTCTAAGCGGGCAGTTTGCAGGCCTTTAAAACCATGTCATTGCGAGCGCAGCGTGGCAACCGCACGTAGGTACAACCGCCTTGTATAGCATGCGATTGCTTTGTCGTTCCTCCTCGCAATGACATTTTCAAGATATTCGCCTGTACACCCTCGCCACAATAAAATCTCCGAAAAAGGTTTTATCCTCAATTACGCTATACCCGGCGGTACTAAAACGCTTTTCAATGGCTGGTAACCTGCTGGCTTCTATACCGCAAAGCAGCCTGAAAAAAACAAACATGCTTTGGAGCATTACATTTTGCCACCAGCGACCGGTTAGCTGAAAATCGGCGTTAAGCCACAGCCCGTCCGGTTTGAGCAGGTTATGCAAATGATTAAAGACGTTGTCTACCGTTTCATCCACAAAGTTATCGAACAGGAAAGGCGTTATAACCACGTCAAAGCCGGCAGGAAGTTTAACGTTTTCAACAGGATCGTTAATGAAGGCAACTATGTTTTCACCGGTATGCCTTTTCTGCGAGAGGGTGGTCATGTTAGCCGAAATTTCCACATAGGTAATATCTAAGCCTGATGGATGTATTTTGGTGAGTTCTTCCAGTATCCAGCCGGTGCCGCCGCCTGCTATGAGTATTTTACTTTTTGGCGGGATAAAGCCCAATAAATACACCTGCGCGTTTATTAACGCCCGGCCATATACCAATCTTGAAAGCCGATCATAAAACCATGCCGAGTTGTTATAATTGGCAGCCATGTTTTAATGAAGGAAGTATTTAAGAGCATTGAAGGTAACTACAATAACATACTGTAAAATCAGCACGCCATCCATATAAAAAAAGTAGTAATACTCATTCTTTTCCCAGGCCGATTTAAAAATGAGCCAACCCGTAAGGAACATGGTAAGTGTGAGTGCAAAAAAATCAAGACTAAAGCCGTTTTGCCTGAACAGGAACATCAGCACAATATATCCGGCAAGCAGCACCTGGCAAAACAAATAAGCATTTTTTTCGCCCCAAACTACCGGGATGGTTTTTAAGCCCACTTTACGGTCATCAAAAAGATCGCGGATATCAAAGGGTATTGTTAGTGCACCTATAAATAAAAAGCGCTTGGCTATGAGAATGGTAGTATCGCGCATACTGATATCGGTGAGATGGTTATGCATCGACTCCAATACCGGGAACAACACGCAGCTCATTGTCCACACCAGCGTTATTAAAAAAGGCTTCAGACCGGGGATATTTCGCAGGCCAAATTTATGATCGCCAACGGTAAACAGGGGCAAACCATAACCAAACGAAAGGATGCTAAGGAATATAAGAAGGATCTTTGATTCAGTTGTGATTATAAAGAATAGTGGGATTAGCGACAGCAGCGAGACAATGGTAAACGTTACCATGAGCCTGTAGTGTGCAAAAAACCATCGTACCCTTTTATAGGGTGACCTTTGAGGCTTGGCCGGCCGGGTGATGAGGATACAGAAATTGTAAATGCCCAGGGTTGATGTAAATAACAAGCCCAATACAGGGAATACTGGTTTTGACCCTATTAAATGAAATGTTAGCAAGGCTTGTGCTACAGCACAAAGCGACATGAAAATATTACTGAAGAGCAGAAAATCTAATACAGACTGTAGTAATTTCTTCATCGGTAATGGGGCGCAGTATATGCCTGGATCTTTTAAGAAATCGGTAGCGACGGATCGTGGCCTGCTTTTAATGTAAATATCGTAATCTCCGGCAATATTCCAACCCTGCCGGTTAAGCCAACAAAGCCAAAGCCAACATTAACATATAATTGTTGCATATTTTCCTGATAATGGCCTGCCCACTCCTTATAAACATAGCTAATAGGGCTATACTGAAAATGTTCGGTACGTACACCAAACTGCATGCCGTGGGTATGGCCCGCAAACATGGCATCAATCTGCGGATACTTAGGTAATACCTCGGCCCGCCAGTGAGATGGATCATGCGAAAGCAGAAGCTTTACCGGTAGGTCATCTGTATTTTTAACGGCCAGGTCCATACGTCCATATTTAGGGAAGCGGCTGTATTCGCTCCAGTTTTCAATACCTAAGATGCCTATTTCCTCTCCATTTACTTTGAGTCGGCGGTTTTCGTTCCTGAGCAGGTCCCAGCCCATGTTTTTGTGAGTGGCTATCAAATCGTCATGGTTTTTCTTTTTAGCTGCAGGAGAATCCCAATCGCCATAGTCGCCATAATCATGGTTACCAAGCGTAGAAAAAACACCAAGAGGTGCTTTTACCTTGCTGAAAATATCCTGGTAATCGCTCATTTCGCTTGCCTCACCGTTAACCAAATCGCCGGTGAAAAAAATGAGATCAGTTTTTTCCTTCAACAGCATTTCAACGCCGCCAAGCACTGCTTTTTTGTTATAGAAACTACCTGAATGAATATCTGAGATCTGCCCTATCCTTAACCCATCAAAAGCCTTTGGCAGGTTGGGCAGGTACATGGTTTGATAAAGTACATGATAGTCGTACGATGCTCTTGGCATGGCACTTTTAATGGCGGCTAATGGAACAGCAGCAGCAAGTAATCCGGCCTTTAACAGAAACTCCGAACGGGGGATGGTATCGGTGGTAGCAGCAGTTTCTTTATTGGTGGCGGTGGCAGGAGCAGTTGCAGTTTTCTTTCGTTTTAAAGTAATTTTTCGTCTGATATCATCGGCAAAAATGAACAGTATAAAAGTGAATTTGCAAATGAGCAGGATAAACGTAATCAATAAACAGGCTGCACGTACGCCAGTACCGGCTATGGTAATATAGCCGCCTGTTAAGAGCGCAGCTACAGTAAGGGCCGATGTTGTCCAATAAAAAATGGCGAATGCTTTTGATTGAAGCAGTCGCCATTTTTGGAATGCGCCGCGGATTCCGTGTAAAACATACCGGTCCGTCAGCAGCTCAATTATGATCCAGAATAAAATACTCAGCGCTTTAAAAATCATACCAGCGCCGTATATTTAGTATCTGTCGTCGTCAATATCCAGGTCGTCATCATCGGGCTGCAAGTTAAATAAACTATTAAACATATCCGAAAACGCGAAGCCATTATCAAGGAAACCTTTGTTCAGTTGTGAAAACTCCGACAGGCCGTGAAGTACAAATTCCATCAGCAGCAATTGCTGACTTTCGCTTAAACGCGGGTGGATCTTTTTAACCAGGTCTTTCAAACCGGCAACCTCTTCCAGGGCTTTTTTGTACTCCTGCATTGGCATATCATCAACCAAAGCTACATTGTTGCCATCGCCAAACCAGTTAATGATGGCTGCATATGGATTAGGGGCTTTAGCTTTCTTGGCCTTTTCAGGGTCAGGGAAAAATGAGAGTAATAAGCTTTTGATCGCTTTGCCTATCAGGATGTTGGCCACTTTACCCGGCCCTTCCAGCTCACCCTCGTAAACCAGCTCAATTTTACCGGTAATGGCCGGGATTACGCCTAAAAAGTCGGTGATACGTACAAAGGTTGTTTTTTCGTGGTTGATGATCATCCTGCGCTCGGCATTGCTGATCAGATTTTCATAAGCCGAAATAGTTAAACGTGCCGATACGCCCGATTTTTTGTCGATGTATTCTGAATTGCGGGCTTCAAAAGCAATTTGTTCAACCAGGTTTTTTACCAATCCATCAGCCTCAATAGCTATACGCTGATCATCGGTGAGCGAAGCTTCCTGCTGGGTGATCTTACGTGAAATTTCAACAGAGCGCGGATAATGCGTCAGGATCTGGCTTTCGATACGGTCTTTAAGCGGTGTAACAATCGAACCACGGTTGGTATAATCTTCAGGGTTGGCGGTAAATACAAACTGTATATCCAGCGGCAAACGCAATTTAAAACCACGGATCTGGATATCTTTTTCCTGCAGGATGTTGAACAGTGATACCTGGATGCGTGCCTGCAAATCAGGCAGCTCGTTGATAACAAATATACCGCGGTGCGCACGTGGAATTAAGCCAAAGTGGATCACTCGCTCGTCTGAGTAGGTTAATTTTAAGGTGGCAGCCTTGATGGGGTCAACATCGCCTATTAAATCGGCAACAGTAACATCAGGCGTAGCCAGTTTTTCGGTATAACGCTCAGAGCGGTGGATCCAGCCGATAGGGGTATCATCACCTTTTTCAGTAATGATACTGTGCCCAAACCACGAAATAGGGTTGTAAGGGTCATCAAACAATTCTGATCCTTCAATATATGGAATATACTCGTCAAGCAGGTTAACCAACAGGCGGGCAATACGGGTTTTAGCCTGGCCACGCAAGCCTAACAACAAAATGTTATGGCGCGACAGGATAGCAGTTTGCAGGTCGGGAATAACAGTATCTTCAAAACCTATGATGCCTTCAAAACCACCTTCGCGTTTTTTAAGCTGTTCAATAAGGTTAGCACGTAATTCATCTTTAACCGAACGGCTCTTGTAGCCCGTTTGCTTTAACTGGCCGAGGGTTTTAATATCTAATAATTTACTCATTCGTTTGTTATGATTTCACCGATGTTTTATGATTCCACCGATTGATTTTGTTTTAATACTCCCCCTTTAGGGGGCTGGGGGGCTAACGAACAGTCTTTCGTCTGTTCCTGATGTAATCCTCAAAAATATATTCACCAAGGCCGTTCAGGGAGCTGTAAAATGCTTTGCCTCCATTGGTTTCTGTGAATTTACGAACAAACTGCTGCAAATAAGGGTCTTTGGCTATCATAAATGTGGTGATAGGTATTTTTAACCGTTTACATTGAGCAGCCATGTTAAGGGTTTTGTTAACCACTTTCCTGTCCAACCCAATACTGTTTTTATAATACCTGGTACCTTCCTTTAAGCAGGTTGGCTTGCCATCGGTGATCATAAAAATTTGTTTGTTGTGGGTTTTACGGCGGCGGAGCAGATCGGTAGCCAGTTCCAGACCCGCGTAGGTATTGGTATGGTACGGGCCTACCTGTAAATAAGGCAGGTCCTGCAAGGTGATAGGCCATGCATCGTTACCAAAAACAACTATATCCAATGTATCCTTAGGGTATTTTGTACGGATGAGCTCGGCGAGGGCCATGGCCACTTTTTTGGCGGGGGTTATCCTGTCTTCGCCATAAAGGATCATGGAATGCGAAATATCGATCATGAGCACGGTTGAAGTAAGGGTTTTGTAGTCCATTTCCTCTACTTCAAGGTCGCGCTCGGTCATCATAAAATCGCCTATGCCATGATTAACCTGTGCGTTATGGATAGACTGGGTCATATCTATCTGGTCCAGGCTGTCACCAAATTCGAATTCACGGCGTTCGGCATTTTTTTCATCACCCTGGCCTGATTGCGGCGAGCGGTGATTGCCTTTGCCTGATTTTTTTAGTTTGCCAAAAATCTCTTCCAGGGCTGATTGCCTGATGCTTTGCTCCGTTTTTGCGGTGATCTTAAACTCGCCGTTCTGATTGTCCTCATCAAGATAGCCTTTTTGCTTCAGCTCATCGATGAAATCGCCCATGCCATAATCATCGTTGGTGAGGTTGTATTGTTTATCGAGTTCGTTAAGCCAGGCTAAAGCTTCGCCGGCATCGCCCGATGTATAGTTGAGCAACTCGAGGAATAATTTCAATAATTCGTCAAATCCGCCTTTAGGGATTTGGTTGGGCTTAAATTTGGAAAATCCAAAACCGCGCATATTTTGTCCTTTCTGTACATAAAGGAACGGAATATTTTTATGAAAAGTTTTGCTATGAGAGTGATAAAGTAAATTGTTAGGTAAGTATGACAATTAGATTTTTGATTTCGGATGTTCGATTTCGGATTTATTTTTAATAACAGCAGCAGCGTATTAAACCAAATCCGAAATCCCAATTCCCAAATCCGAAATTAAAGATATGCCAAGCTATTCAGCAATTCAGGCGGATAAACCGGGTTTGCGCCGCGCTGGCTGGCTACGTATGAGCCTACTGAACAGGCTTTATCAACCACCTGCTGCATAGGTTTGCCTGAAAGAAGACCGGATACAAAAGTTGCCAGGAAGGCATCGCCGGCACCTACAGTGTCAGCTACTTTTACGGGGCAGCCGGGGCTGTCATAAAATTCATGATCGTGCCATACCAGTGCACCATGCTCGCCGCGGGTTACGCAAATGGTTTGACTATGGTATTTTGAACGAAACTCGCCAATTTGATCACGCAGAGAAGCACTGCTACCACCGATGAGCAAATTAGCCTCTTCCTCGTTCATTTTCACAACATCGGCACGGGCAACCAGGGTTTCAATAGTTGATAATGTATAATGCGGCGGACGAAGGTTTACATCAAATACCTTTAATGCCGGGGTTTCATCAAGCAGGTTTAACAATGTTTCGCGGGTGGTAACAGTACGGCAAGCCAAACTGCCAAACACAATGGCCCGGGCCGCCTGGGCCGCCTTGGTGAGTGCGGTCGATGGTTGTATGTTATCCCATGAAACAGGTTGTGGAATAATATAAGTGGCGGTGTTGGTTTCATCAAGTTGTACAGTAACCTCGCAGGTTGGAAATTCATCGTCCTGCTGGATCAGGTCTGAATACAGGTCGTTGCTTTTTAAAAAGCCTATTAATGCGTCGCCGGAGTTGTCCATACCAACTGAGCTTGCAAAAGTTGTTTTTACGCCTTGTTGTACCAAATGCCTGGCCACATTCATAGGCGCACCGCCGGCTTTTTTTCCATCGCCAAAAGCATCCCATAAAACTTCGCCAAAACTCAATACCTGATTTCCCATAGTTATTTGTTTTTAGTGTCGATGAAATCCAAATATACTGTATTGTCTTAACCGGAATTAATTGAATTGAAGAATTAATTGAATTTTTTCTTTTTAATTCTGTTAATTCGGGCAATTCTTAAAATTCAGGTTCAGACAAAAGGCTATCTTTATTATATGAGAAAATTATTACTGAGTTTTGTGTTTATGCTCGTAGCTGTGTATTGTTTTGCGCAGGACAGGCAAGCCATCCTGAAAGTAATGCACACACAGGAAGAGGCCTGGAACCGGGGCAATATTGAGGAGTTTATGACAACCTACTGGAAATCAGATTCGCTGGTTTTTGTAGGGAAAACAGCTCCTACATACGGCTGGCAAACAACACTTGAACACTATAAGCAAACATATCCTGATAAAGCTGCTATGGGGCAGCTCACTTTTGATATTATACAAATAAAGGTACTTGATAAAACCAACGCCTTTGTTTTAGGCGGATGGAAGCTAACCCGGGAAAAGGATGCTCCCGGAGGGTATTTTACGTTGTGGTTCAGGAAGATTAAGGGCGAGTGGAAGATAGTTTGCGACCATACTTCGTGATGAGATTAGTGGTTGGAGATAAGAGATTAAATAAAAACGAGGTGCTGATTTAATACTGCTGCATGAAAAGAGGTTTGATCATTGGAAAGTTTTTGCCGCTCCATATTGGGCACATGACTTTGATAAGTTATGCCCTTGAACACTGTGATGAGCTTATAATAGTCATTGGTGCCAGTGATGATGAGCCTATTGCAGGCGATGTGCGGCTTGACTGGCTCAAAAAAACATACGCGGATAATGATAAGGTTAAACCTGTGTTATTAAGCTATGATGAGGCGATGTTACCGGGTGCCGGCGATTCGATAGAAAACATGTCGAGGCTTTGGGCCAGCTATCTAAAAAAGAACTTACCGTATATTGATGTGATATTTGCATCCGAGGCTTACGGCGCTTATATGGGCCGCTTTCTGGATTGCGAAAGTGTTATTTACGAAGAGCCCTGCAAAGTTGTGCCCGTCGCGGCTGCAAGGATCAGGGAAGAGCCTAATTTATACCTGCATCTTTTACCTGAGGCTGTTAAGGAATATTATAAAAAACAGGCTTAATAAACAAAAACAGGCTGTATCATACATCATGATCAGCCTGTTTTGTTCTTATTCGGATGCTCAAGCAATATCATTTGGGGTTGGATTGACTCTACTAACAAAGGGGGGTTAACAGGGTTAACACAATTTAGGGTTAACATTTACTTATGTAGCTAACAATCAGTTAATTGAGTGTTTTTTTGCCAAAAAAAGTGTAAACCCCCCATTTTGTAATAAATATTATCGGCTAACCTTCAATTCATAGGTAACGCAACAGTAAGGGTGGGCAATTTGATTTATGATACAGCCTTTTTTTGTTTATGATTGGCTTAATGCTAAAAACTTAATACTTCCGACTTTAAAAAGGCTTTCCTGCTGCCAGCTCCCTATTAGCCCATTTAACAGCCAGGCCTTCACGGTATTTAGCATACTTACCTTTGAATACCATTTTCAGGGCGCTGTCTACACCTCCTTTAACGGCTAGGTTATACAAGCTTGCTGCTTTACGGCTTATGCTTGCATCCCAGGCACGAAGACTTAGCGAGTATGAACCATCAACATATTTCATCCAGTGCCAGTAGCCTGTAGGCATAAACAGGGTATCGCCATGTTCAAGAAATACCTCAATGCCTTCCACGCCGTCAAGCGCCGGGAATTTTTTAACATCGGGGTTTAGCACATCATAATCCTCCAAAGCATAGGTAGCATTAGGGATACAGTACAGGCGGCGTTTCCATTTGTTTTCAAACAGGATCACATGTTTGCGACCGCCAAAGTGAGTATGGAAAATATGCGGAAGATCAATATCATAATGTAAAAACGTAACCGAGTTTGAACCGCCGAAGAACATGGCAGGCATACTCTCTAAAAAACCGCCCATCAAATCTTTAGGTAATACAATGTCATCTAAAAGCTGCGGAGCCTGTTTGAAGATGTTGAAGAAAAAAATCCTTAATTCGGTTGGTTTGCTGCGAATGAGATCTATGTACTCATCAAAAGGCATTTCAGTTGCCGATGAATTGATGGGTTTCGACGGATCGGCCTTTGAGTTGTCATACAGCGGCACTATTTTGTTGCCAACAACCTGTTTTAAATATTCGGGCGTCCATTTTTCGCGGGCAGGCCAGCTTTTGGTAAGCCCTTTGATAACCAGCGGGCGACGAGGGTCTAAATAATTCTTCTTAAAGTCTTCGGGAGAAATATTTTCAACCGTATCGATCGGGTTAAGGATGAAGCACATATATAGTTTTATTACTTTAGGGGGTTATGCTAATTTTAAGTTAAAGTTACAATATTGTTCCTTAGTTATTTATAAGCATTCAAAATAACGAAATAAACCCCAAAGTAGTATAAACATATTCTCAATATTATGGTCTGCCGGTAGCAAGGGCATCATGAGCTCGTTTTATAGCGAGGTTCTCCTTCCAGTCCATATACTCCTTTTTGAAACGGGCTTTCATTATGTTGTCAAACTTGCGCTGTATGGTTAAGTTATACAGGCTTTTAGCTTTAATAGCCCATGATTTATCCCAGGCACGAAGCGATATCGAGAATGAACCCGTAAGGTATTTCATCCAGTGCCAGTAACCGGTAGGCATAAATAAGGTGTCGCCGTGCTCTAAAATAGCCTCCTGCCCTTCAACACCATCAAGCGCAGGGAATTTGGTAAAATCCGGGTTTTCGATATCATAATCTTCAAGAGCGTAGGTTGCAAACGGGATACAATACAGGCGTTCTGTCCATTTTTGGTCAAACAACATTACATGTTTGCGGCCATTAAAATGCGTGTGGAATATATGGGCAAGGTCGATATCGTAGTGTAAAAATGTTACTGAGCCTGCACCGCCGAAAAACATGTTGGGATATTTATCCAGGAAACCGCCCATTAAATCTGACGGTGAACGGTAATCGTCCAGCAGTTTTGGAGCATGCTTTATGGGGTCGAAAAGGAAGATCCTTAAGTCGGTAGGTTGTTTTTGAATGAGATCGATATAGTCGCCAAACTTCATTTCGGTTGCAGATGCATTGATAGCTTTGGATGGATCGGCCTTTGAACTATCATACAGCGGAACTATTTGATCGCCAACGGTTTCTTTAATATATTCGAAAGTCCATTTTTGAAGGGCTGGCCAGCTTTCAGTCGCTTTACGGATTATAAGCGGTTTGCGCGGATTTAAGTAATTGTTAACAAAATCCTCTTTGCTTATATTGTCTACACTGTCAATAGGTGTAAGCTTTATACTCATTTTTACAAATTAATTAACGAGCAAAATTAATTCTTTGTAAAAAATATGTAAACAATTTGAGGCAATTTTGAAGTTTTAATGACAGTGGTTTTCAGTAGCGAGTAGCTGTTTTTATAAGTAGTATAGTAAAACAAAAAGAGCTGATAGTTATTAACTGCCAACTCTTTTCAAAAATTCTTTTGCTAACTGCAACTACAACTGCCAAACTTAATTTGGCATCAGCACCGCATTCACCACATGGATAACGCCGTTACTTTGAGCAACATCGGCAATGGTGATCCATGATTTACCTCCTTTTTCGTCAACAAGGTATAATTTGGCCCCTTGCGACATTACCGTTATGGTGCCGCCGCTTAGTGTACCTAATTCGGTTCTGCCTTTACCTTCTTTTACTTTGGTCAGCAAGTCGGCAGTACTTAGCTTGCCGGGTATTACATGGTAAGTTAAAGTTTTTATGAGGCCTGCTTTGTTAGCTGGTTTCATCAGGTTATCAACTGCGCCTGCCGGTAATTTGGCAAAAGCTTCATTAGTTGGTGCAAATACTGTATAAGGTCCTGCTGCTGATAGCGTTGGTGCAAGCCCCGCTGCTTTCACTGCATTTACAAGTGTAGTATGATCTTTTGAACCCGATGCGTTTTGCACAATGTTTTTAGCCGGAGACATAACTGCGCCGCCAACTGTTTTCTGAGCGTAAGCTTTTGGAGCAATGGCAAAAGCCAATAATGCAAAAGTAGCGATGATTAGTTTTTTCATAATTTATAATAGTCAGGATAAGTATCATTTAAAGATACGATTAGTAAAGCTAAACAGATTTAAACATCATTTTGCTTTGTAACAATGTATTGACTGTTACCAGGCAAATTGGTTTAAAAGAATAAGCCCGCCGCAATATGATCAGCGTATAACTTACCTGTTGCACTAAGATAAATAACATTATCTTTTTGTATAATCCATTCCCTGTCGAGAAACTCGGCTGCAGCTTTGAGCAATTCATCGGACGCGCCTTTGGCTATCTGGTTCAGTTTGATTAACTCAAGTCCCCAGATAGTGCGTAGCGAAGTCATGATATATTCATTCAGACGGTTAGCTTCAGTGAGCTCCTCGGTTTCGGCCGGTAGTTTCCCGGTTTCAAGCGCCTGCATGTATTTTGCGTTATTGGCAATGTTCCACTGCCGGGTATCGCCATTATAAGAATGCGCAGATGGGCCGATGCCTAAATATTTTACACCTTTCCAGTAATTGGAGTTGTGACGGGAGTATTGACCGGGTTTGCAAAAATTGGATATCTCATAATGTTCAAACTCGTGGGCCAGCATAGCATCCATTAGCACCATAAATTGTTCGGCACTTTGGAGCTCATTCATGGGGGGCTGCTTTTTTTTGTTGATGAAAGCCGCCAGCGCGGTTTGCGGTTCAACGGTCATGGAATAGGTAGATACATGCGGAACGCTAAGTTCAAACACCTTATCCAGGTTTTGTTTCCATTTGCTATCGCTGAGCATGGGGTAGCCATAAATTAGGTCGACAGTAATGTTTTCAAAACCGGCGTCCTGGGCACGCTTTACAGATGATTCTGCTTCCTGCCCGCGGTGTACGCGGTTCATCCAAACCAAATCCTCATCAAAAAACGACTGGATCCCTATACTGAAGCGATTTACCGGTGTTTGTCTTAGTGCTTTGAGTTTGTCCGGTTTTAGATCATCGGGATTGGCCTCCAAAGTTATTTCGGCTGTAGATGATACGGTGTGCAGTTCGGTAATGGTATTGATGATGATGCTGATTTCATCGCCGTTTAAAACAGAAGGAGTACCCCCGCCAAAGTAAATGGTTTCGATAGTTTCGCCGTTCAGGTAGCTTTTTTGCAGTTTGATCTCTTTAATCAAAGCATGCAGCATTTCATCCTTGTACTTTAATGATGTGCTGAAATGAAAATCGCAATAATGGCAAGCCTGCTTGCAAAAGGGAATGTGTATGTAGATGCCTGCCATGCGGCAAAGGTAATGCAATTATTTTTTGGCTAAAGCCGGTATTTGTGCAATAAGGGTTTACGCTTTCTGCTATCTTTAGTTACCAATTATCCTGAAAAATGAACTTTAAACACGCTGTATTTTTTATCGTCCTGTTATCCAGCACTGTGGCCAGTAGTCAGGTAGGTAACAAAGCTATCCAAATTAATATCAGTAAACTGTTAAATGCCCGCCCTGTAACAACAATTACTGGTGGTAAGTTGCAAACCTGGGTAACCGGTATTGATGGTGGCGGTAAAGGAGATGGTTACCTTACGGCGGCTGCAGCAAAACTCAATGGCGATAAAAACGCGCATGCTTTGCCGGATAATCCATTGATCCCGGCTAATTCATCTCATCCCGCAATATTACTTCACTATAAAAACGGAAAGGAAGGCAATCAAACCCGCAATATAGCTGGGGCGGATAGTTTTAGTTTTGATGTACCTCATAAAAAATATTCGGGTTTATATCTAAGCCTTACCAGTTCTGAAGGTTCTTCGCAGCTGCATATCAGGTTAACTTATACCGACGGCAGCGAAATCACGGATTTTCTCCTTCCCGACTATTATAATGATCTCCCAGAAAGTGACCCCAATTTAAGCTATGCTGTACATAACCTGGCCAAATGGGGGCCGGGAAATAAGATGACAGAAAATGATCATCATAATATTGATGTATTGAATATTCATCCTGATCCCGGGCGGGTTCTTAAAAAAGTTGCTGTAAGTAAAGATAAAGCCGGATACCTTGTGTTCTGGGCTGCTGCGGGTATTACGGAGTAATGTACTTTTAATTGATGATGTCTTTTGTGCCAATACCGTATTCTTGTGCAAAGGAAGTGCATAGAGCATGGCCTGGCATGCGGCTATGCTCTACACACGCCACATGCCATATAACGCCTTGTTTATTGCAACATAGCTACAAAGCCGCCTCCCGGCGATAGCTTCAGAGTAATCGTATCTGTTGGATTGAGTAATCTTTCTTCGCGATGGACAGATGCGTTGGTATCTGCCCCATCATATATCAATGTGCCTTTCGTTGAGTGTTGCAGAAAGTTTAACGGAACCTTTATTTCGCGTGCATCGGCACCATTCATTACGCCAACCCACCAGGTGTTTCCTTTTCTGCGTGCATAAGCAACAACTTCCCCCATTTGGGTACAGCTTAAAACTTTTGTCTCATCCCAGGTTGTAGGTATCTTCTGAAATAAATCAAACATTGGGCTCTCCAGGTAAAATTTATATTCGTCTGCGAAATGCGTGATAGGAGAAAGATATACAATGGATTGAGCAAATTCATGGGCCCAGGTGAATTTTTGCGATGTAAGTTGCTCCGGATTTAGTATCACCGGGGTAAAATCTGCAGCACCGGCAGTAAAACGTGTAAATGGTAAAGATACCTCATGTTCAAACGGCGCTACTCTTTTATACCGGGTCATGTGATATTCGTTACCCCTAACGGCTTCCCTTGTAATATCCATGGGATAGGTTCTTGTTAATCCTGTTGGTTTTACACTTCCATGAAAATTGAGCATCAGTTTAAGGTCTGCGCAATCTTGCATGGTACCCATGTACCATTGCATAATGGAGGACGTTGGGTAAGGGATAAAATCGATTTTAATACCTGTCGCACCCAAATCTTTGATTCGCTTTAGATACGCATAGCGCGCCGCCGCCGATCGCATTTCTTTAGAATCAACCCAAACAATTGATTTTACACCAACACTTTTTCCGTATGATATTACATCTCCCAAAAGCTGCCATTGATCTTTACCTGGCTCACTCCAATTTCTCCACCCGTCATCCACTAAATAATATTCCCATTTTAATTTAGCCGCCGCATCATACCAACTTTTTTGGTCGGCGAACCTGGGGGCACCAACGCTCCACCATTGCCATAAACAACGGCCTGGCATTACCCAACTAAAGTCGCTGCCTTTTTGCGGTGCCGGGCACAGATTCATGAGCAGGTCTGAGTTTACAAGTTCAGTTAAATTTTGGGCTATGATGGTTGCTCTCCATGGAGACACTTTTTGCTTTTCATAAATACCTTTAAGTACAGCATGTCCGGCACTACTGTCCGGTTTTACTTCCCATCCCTTAGGTGCAAAAGGGAAGTTTGCTTTAAAGGAATTTTCATGGCGTATAAAAGACATGTCTGAAAAGTCTTCGCAATCTGCTTCGGAAACAGATGCAAAAAGCCCGTTTACATTAAAAGTTAAGGGACCCATTATTGGTGTATTTTGAGGAACAGACGGCAACGAGGTTACATGGCTTAAGCCTTCATAACTTTCGCTATAATCCGACCAGGCAACCTGCTCTACTTTTCCCGAAAACGCCCACGAGGTTGAGTCGGCATTGATTTTTTGGGTATTATAAGGTAATGTGTAGCGTACAGCTATACCATCATTATAAGCGCGCACTATCAAGTTGAATTTCTTCCCGGCTGTTATTAACGGAATCATCATCTCGTTGGCTTCATTATGTGCCAATTTGTGAGCCCCATTAATGATATAAGTTTCTTTTATCTTTTTATTTGAAGGGGCACCGGCAAATTTGGTTTCAACACCCAGGTCGGTACCATCAACAGTTAAACCCAGGCGAGACGGGGCTATCAGCATTGCATTATTAACTGCTGCTTTATATAACAATTTGCCTTTTGAAATGAATATGCTGACATTAATTTGCCGATTGGGGCTGCTAACTATAACGGTGTTTTGCAGGGCATATCCTTTGTAGGATAAACACAGGATTAATAATAATAATCGGATATTTATTTTCATAATTTACACTTTTGGCATTTAAATTATTATATGCAAAATTTAAATGTTCCGGATCGGCATTTAGGTTAACTGTTTAATTATTGGTTTTGATCTCACGCTGATTATTTGACCATCAGGCTGTTAATAATCTTTAGGTTTAGCCTAAATTTCTCATTAATCCGTTAGGAGGTTAGTTATCGCAGCTAATGTAACAACAAATATATTTTGCCGATTTCTCCTCCGATTGTATTAATTAGACTTTTCTTTATAAGAATCCGACTTTTTAATAGAGGGCAGGGACTAAGCGTTCAAATAAAATTCAAAAAAAATATTAATTGATAAAATTCTGGTTCAGATAATTACCCTACTTTTGCAAAAAATAATAAGCCCTGTTTTAAGCTTTGAGAATCCGTTTGGTTATTTGGTGTTGCCTGCTTTTTTTGTTGAATGGCGTTGCCGCTTTTGCGCAACAGGATTCAACGGTGGCTGATACACCTTTAAAATCACCTGTACGTGCTTTTCGCCCCGGCAATTCGGTACTTGATTCGGTGGCCAACGCCATGCAAAACAGGGATAAATTTATTGCCGATTCCGTTGCTATGCGTTACCTCAGGGTGCCCGACGCTGCCATGCGCGCCGAATACGCCGATAGTGTTTTTGCCCGCGAATTATATCATGGATATGGCTTTCTTGATCTTCATTCAAGGTCAAAAAGCAGGGTAATGGAAGGGCACTACCGTCCCTCGCGTGATCCCTGGGTTATTGTGATTATTATTGCCATGCTGCTATATACAGCTATCCTTAATCTTGCCCTCAGTAAAGATGTAAGTAATGTATTTACCTCTTTTTATAGCAAGCGCGTGCTTTCAATAGCCGGTAAAGAAGAGAGTCCGGTTAGCTCCTGGGCTTTCCTGGGTTTATTTTTACTGTTTTGCGCTACGTTTGGTTTGTTTTTATATCAACTGGCGGCGTACAAAGGCGTTTATTATAAAATAGCAGGCAGCGGCCTGTTTACCTTCCTTACCATTGTGATTATTATATTGTTCTCGTTTAAGTTTTTAATACTCAGGTTTTTAGGGTTTGTGTTTGATATTAATAAGCTTGTGAGCGAATATCTTAATATTCTGCATCTTACCTATTTTAACATATCGTTTGTTTTTTTACCGGTAGTTATCTGTTTCAGCCTGCTCGGGGCGCAATATATCCCGGTATTACTAACAGCCACACTCGTTATAATCATCGTAATTTTTATATGGCAATATATCAGGAGCAGCGTAAATATAATTTCTACCTTTCGATTTCATAAGTTTTATTTATTTACGTATCTTTGTGCCCTCGAAATTTGCCCTGTTTTGATTTTAATAAAGGCATTGAATATTAAAATTTAGGTTATTAAAAGCACTGAATTGGAAGATAGAAAGAAAAAGGTTAAAAGCATACTGGTTACTTTGCCTAAGCCCGAAAATGATAAAAATCCTTACGCCGAGCTGGCTAAAAAGCTTAACCTGAAAATTGATTTCAGATCATTTATTCATGTTGAGGGTGTGCCTGCAAAGGATTTCAGAAAAGAGAAGATCAATCTGGCTGATTTTAGCGCGGTGATCTTTACCAGTCGTAACTCGGCCGATCATTTTTTTCGCATATGCGAGGAGATGCGTTTTGAGGTGCCGGTTGAAATGAAATACTTTTGTCTTTCAGAAACCATCGCGCTTTATCTTCAAAAGTATATTCAATACCGCAAACGCAAGATCTTTTTTGGCAAGCAAACAGCTGCCGACCTGGCAGAGGTATTGAAGAAACACTCATCCGAAAAGTTCCTTTACCCGTGCTCAGATGTTGCTGCCGAAGAAACCCAGCGCTTTTTGCTGGAGAACGGGTATAACTTTACCCCGGCTGTGCTTTTCCGCACTGTTTGCAGTGATCTTTCAGATTTGGCTGATGTGTTTTACGATGTTATAGCATTTTTTAGCCCGTCAAGTATACAATCGCTGTATAAAAACTTTCCCGATTTTAAACAAAATAATACACGCATTGCCGCCTTTGGGGCAACTACCCATAAGGCTGTGCTTGAGGCTGGTTTAATTTTGGATATACCTGCTCCAACCCCTGTTGCGCCATCAATGACCATGGCTATTGAGCAATATGTAAAGCTTGTGAATAAGTAGATTATAAATTTATTTAACCCGGCTGCAACTTTTTATAGTATTTACCCGTATAACCGCTAACTAATTGTCATATTAACAATTGGTTAGCGGTTTGTTAATTATATGGCGTTTTGTGCTGTATTGATAAGATAAGTATACAGTTTATCGGTTCATAAAGCCAAAATATCGTTTTTTATAGCTTACATTGAGTAAAATGTAATATATTCGGGCGTCGCATTGTGTTATAGTTATATAACTGATTTTGAATTGTAAAATGAAGCAGATATACTTTTTAGTAGTAGTTTTAGCAGGTAGTGTATTAAGTGGTTGTGGCCGCGGCGGTGGCGACCGGGGTGAAGTTGTGGGGGTTCCTGCAAGGTCGTTTAGGGCCGAAGTTCCTTACGGCATGGTTTATATTCCGGGTGGAAGCTTCCTTATGGGGCAAACTGATCAGGACGTAACTTTTGCCCAGATAGCGCAAACCAAGCAGGTTACTGTTTCACCATTTTTTATGGATCAAACCGAAACCAGCAACAGTCAGTATAAAATGTTTGTTAACTGGGTTCGCGATTCAATAGCAATTAGCAGTTATATCAACGATAATAAATATTTCATTCAGCCTAAAGCCGGAGCCGGTAATAACAATGGCGGCAAAAAGTTCATTAACTGGGATTACGTAAAGAAAAATCCTATCTGGAGCAGCAAGAACGGCCAGGCAAGCAATGCCCAAAAATTGCAGGGTATGTATTACCAGGGCGATGATCGTGTATTTGACCGTAATGAGGTTGACGTACGTTTGTTGAAATATAACTATGCGTTGTTTACCCTGCGCGATGCAGCAGATCACCATAATGATAAATCAAAACATCGTTCTGATTTCATTGTACGCGATACCGTGCCTGTATATCCTGACACCTTAGTTTGGTTAAGCGATTTTTCATACGCTGCAAACGAGCCAATGGTTGAAAGCTATTTTTCACACCCGGCTTTCCGCAATTATCCTGTTGTAGGCGTAACCTGGAGGCAGGCACGTGCTTACGCAGTATGGCGTACACGTTATAATGATGCTTATAAAGATAAACGCCGTTTACCTCACCGCGCTCCTTATAGCTTGCCAACAGAAGCTGAGTTTGAGTATGCAGCACGTGGCGGCAGGATTGGTACCGATTATCCATGGGGTGGCCCTTATATTAAAAATGCTAAAGGTTGCTTACTGGCAAACTTTAAACCCGGCCGTGGTAATTATACAGATGATGGCGGGGCATATACGGTTCCTGTTCGTTCATATTTCCCTAATGATTACGGCTTATATAATATGGCAGGTAACGTGGCCGAATGGACATTATCTGCTTTTGACGAATCGGCATCGACATTTGTGCACGACCTTGCACCAACCTTTAATTACGAAGCTAAATCTACCGACCCCGAAATATTGAAACGTAAAGTTGTACGCGGTGGTTCATGGAAAGATATAGGATATTTTCTTCAAAATTCAACCCGGACCTACGAATACCAGGACACCGCTAAATCATATATCGGTTTCCGTTGTGTAACCCATTATTTAGGGCGCGACATCACAGACAAACGCTAATTCAAATTAGTTAAAGCAAGCAAACAATCAAATCAAAAAATAACAAAGTTTACTTCTGAATTATTATTATGGCTGGAAAGAAAAAACCTTACGGAATAGGTAACATCGTATCATGGGGTGCTACAGTGGTGATTATAGGGTTAATGTTTAAAATTTTGCACTGGCCTGGTGCCACCTACTGGATAGCAGGAGGGCTTATTACTGAAGCTATACTGTTTTTTATACTGGGTTTTCAGAGAGAAGACAAAGAAATTGATTGGGTACGCGTATACCCCGAGCTGAGCGAAGATTTTCAGGGCGAGCTTCCAAAAGCAACTGTTAGAAACGCTGGCGTTAATGCTGGTCCTTCAACAACGGCTGCTTTGGATAAAATGATGGAAGATGCCAAAATCGGCCCCGAGCTGGTGCGCAGCCTTGGCGATGGTTTACGTTCATTTGGTGATAAAGTAGCAGCTATATCACGTGTTACCGATGCCGGTGAAGCTACTATTGCGTTTACAAGCAAGGTTAAAGATGCAACTGCAAGCTATGAAAAGTTAAGTGTTTCTTTTGAAAAAGCATCGGCTAATTTAAATGAGATGGCTAACTCAAATGTCGACTCAAAGGCTTATCATGATCAGGTTAACCAATTAGCTAAAAACTTATCGGCACTTAATGCTGTGTACGAGCTGGAATTACAAGATTCAAGCGCGCATTTAAAATCAATGAATAAATTTTATCAGAACCTTGCGCTTACCATGAACAACTTTAATGAATCAATGGACGATTCAAGGCAGTTTAAGGAAGAGGTTGGTCGTTTGGCTAAAAACCTGGCATCATTAAACGCTATTTATGGTAACATGCTTACTGCCATGAACCAGCCACGTGTTTAATTATAATTAATTGATTGATTACCAAGAAAAGAATTAGAATAGATGGCCGGAGGTAAGGAAACCCCAAGACAGCGAATGATAGGTATACTATACCTGGTACTATTGGGCCTTATTGCCCTTAACGTACCGGATAGCCTGTTAGACGCGTTTAAGAATATTACAAATAGTTTGGATGCATCAACCAAAAACGTTAACACTGGTTTACAGGCCACATATAGCGCTTTTGAGGCTACCAAACTGAAAGAACAAGCTGAAAGGGCTAAGCCTATTTATGATAAGGCTAAACAGGCAAGTGCTATAGCTGCAGAACTAAATACTTACGTTGAGCAGTTAAAAGCCAAATTGATTGCAGAAGGTGGCGGCATTAACCCGGAGATTGACGATGTTAACGCCCGGGATAATCTGGATATTTCGCCCCGTATCATGATCAACCAAAGAAATGGGGAAAAGCTGAAAGCTAAAATTGACGAAACCCGTCAAAGACTGCTTCAAGCCCTGGGTAAAGACAGCGCGGGTGTACAGTTTTCACTGAATACCATAGCGCCCAAGCCACATGGTGATGTTAAAAAATCATGGCAGGAAGCTAACTTTGGCGATGGTATACCGTTAGGTGCAGCGCTTACTACTTTAGCCAAAATAGAAGCTGATAATAAGAATGCCGAAAACGAAGTAGTTAAGAAGTTATTAGGAAAAATTGATCAGGCACAGGTTACACTTGATAAATTTAGTGCTGTAGTGGTAGCCCCAAGCAGCTATGTTATAGCCGGACAACCTTATACTGCCCAGATCTTTTTAACTGCTTACGATTCAAAATCAAACCCTGATATTACTGTTAATGGTAGCAGGGTTTCTGTAACAGATGGTAAAGGTAATTATACCATTACCGCAAGCGGTGAAGGAAAACATAGCGTGGAAGGTTTTATCACGGTAAAAAATAATACAACCGGCAAAAATGATTCATATCCCTTTAAGCAGGAATATACGGTTGCAAGGCCCTCGGCGGTTATTTCTCCTGATAAAATGAATGTGCTTTATATAGGTGTCCCTAACCCTATCTCTGTATCTGCACCGGGAGTATCTGCAAGCGACTTAAACGTGCATTTTAGCGGAGCCGGCTCTTTGAGCGGTTCAGCTGGACATTATACGGCTACAGTAAGCAGCATAGGCAGGGCTACTATTTCTGTTAGTGGTGCAAAAGGAGCAGTATTAGGTTCAACAGAGTTCCGGATTAAAAGGATCCCTGACCCTAAGCCACAATTTGCCGGTAAAAGCGGTGGTAACACCAGCTCGGCCAATATCAAAGCGCAGGACAGGCTTTTTGCCCAGCTTGATAACTTTGACTTTGATGCTAAATTTAACGTAACGCACTTTACTATGCTGGTTGTAAAACCACGCCAGGATGCCATTATTTTATCAGGCTCGGGCGGTGAGTTAACCAGCGCTATGCACAGTGCTTTAAATACGGTTACACCAGGAACTACTGTGATATTTAAAGATATCATTGCAGTAGGCCCTGACCATTCACCACGGTCACTTGACCCGATTGTATTATCCGCAAATTAAGCGCGTATGAAAAAGAGAATTTTAGTTGTTATCCTGTGCCTTGCATGCGTAAGCGCCTACGCGCAAAAAAAGCGTACAAAAAGGCCTGCAAAAAAAACAACCACAGCCAGACAAGTAACGCAGAAACCTGTACAGGTTCAACCGGATAACGTAACCAGCCAGCAGCCGCTTGATACAGCACGTAAAATCGCCGCAAAACCTTTTGACAGGCCACTTGATGGTTACTATAAGAAAAATAATATCATTAATGCCAAGGTTACACCTTACCCTAACCTGCGCGAAAATGATGTTGCGTTTGCAAAACGTGTTTGGCGTGAAATTGATGTACGCGAAAAAATGAACCAGTACCTGGCTTCACCTAAAGGTCGTTTAATTGACGTGTTGCTGGATGCTATCACCAGGGGCGAGCTTACAGCTTACGATCCAACTCCGGGTAAAAAAGATGATCCGGGAGGCGACGGTTTTACTACTCCTTTAACAGGTGCCCAGGCCCGCGGCCGTTTAGCATCTGACAGCAGTGTAGTTGAAAAACGCGATAAGGACAATAACGTTATATCATCAACACTTGTTGCTGGCGAATTTAATCCGGATAGCATACTTAAGTTCCGTATCAAGGAAGATTGGATCTTTGACAAGCAGCGCTCGGTGTTTGAGCCCCGCATTATCGGTATTGCTCCAATGATCAAACCCAAAGGAACCGGTACACTTGATGTAGACTATCAACCAGCTTTTTGGATATATTTCCCTGAAGCACGCCCGGTACTTGCAACTAAAGAGGTAGTTAGCCGCAGCAGTGATGCCACAGGTTTAAGCTTCGACGACGTATTTATCAAACGCATCTTTACCAGCTATATCGTAAAAGAAAGTAACGACAAGGATGAGCGTATAAAAGATTATGCCCAGGGCATTGATAAGCTTTACGAATCGGAAAGGATTAAAAAATCCCTTTTAGATTGGGAGCTTAACCTTTGGCAGTACTAACAGGGTAAAGATTAAACAAGATTTTACAAAACAGGCGATGAATTTTCATCGCCTGTTTTTGTTTTATGAGCCTTTTGCTTTTGGAGTTTATCATGGGGCTTAAAAGTAAAAATATAGAGTCATGTTGAACTTGTTTCAACATGACTCTCGCTAATCAACTATGCTAAGCAAATCTGCTACTTGTGGGGTGGGTTGCCGAAACAAGTTCGGCACGACGTTGCGATGGATTTAATAGGCCATTCTCACCTCCCGCCTGACCAATAACTTAAAGCTTTCGACCAACTCCCCAAAAAATCCGACCAACTCCCGAAAGTGGGGTAAATAGTGCCTTTTTAGCGTTTGCCGAGCCCTTTCGGGGCTTTGTCTATTTATATCAACAGCTGGTATAACTCTTTTTAGCAGTCAAAATATATGTTGTTCATTTGATCATTGAAAACAACAACACAACATATTTTAAAACATTAAAACCTTAAAGCCATGAAAACCTCAATAAAATTATCAGCCTTATTTGTATTATTAACTGCAGGTGTATTTGCTACCACAGTAGCCAAAGCCGACGAAGGTAATGCCGACATTACTCCCAAAGCCAAAGAAGTTGTAAGCTTTAAAGCCCTTGACCACGATCGCGGCTTGAAAGTGAACTTCGCCAAAACTGAAAGCGGAAAGTCAGTTGTAAAGGTTTACAATAAAGATAATGAGCTTTTATTGAAAGACATTGTGCCCAGCAAAACTGATGTGAGCAAAGGCTATGTGTTAAACGGTTTAGCAGATGGTGAATACACTATGGAAATCTACACTAATAACCAGGTGGTTAAAAAATCAATCCATGTTTACCAGGATGGCGATCAAAAATCATTTTATATAGCTCAGTAATAAAAATTACTACCTCAATATATAAAGAAGGCCCGGTTGATTGAACCGGGCCTTTGTTTTTTAGAAAATCTCAGATATTAGCCTTGTTCAATCTCTGCTCCGCCACCAAAATACATTAATATTGCTTTAGCCTGTTTAAGATTCACTACTTCAAGCAATGTTTCTTCATTAGCTTCCCTGATCTTCTTTACCGATTTAAAGTACTTAAGCAGCTTTTCGGCGGTAGTTTTGCCTATGCCTTCTATCAGTTCAAGCTCGGTTACCAGTGTGCCCTTGTCCCGCTTTTTGCGATGGAAGGTGATCCCAAAACGGTGTGCCTCATCGCGCAGGTGCTGGATCACTTTAAGCGTTTCTGATTTTTTGTCGAGATATAACGGATATTGGTCATTAGGATAGTAAAGTTCTTCCAAACGTTTGGCGATGCCTATTACAGTTACTTTTTTATCTATACCCAATAATTTGAGACTGTGCATAGCCGATGATAACTGCCCCTTGCCGCCGTCAATTACGATAAGCTGTGGTAACTCCGTCCCTTCATCCAGCATGCGGCGGTAACGACGATGTACGGCTTCTTCCATAGTGGCAAAATCGTTAGGGCCTTCAACGGTTTTAACATTGAAGTGGCGGTAATCCTTTTTAGATGGTTTTCCATCTTTAAATACCACAATGGCCGATACCGGGTATTTGCCCTGGAAGTTAGAGTTATCAAAACATTCAATATGGCGTGGCAGTTGGTTCATGCGCAGGTCTTTCATCATCTGCGTAAGTAAGCGCTCGGTACGAATCTCTGGGTTCAGCTTTTCGTATTGGTCAATCTTTTCTTTTTTGAAGAACTGTACATTCTTTTGCGAAAGATCAAGCAGCTTACGTTTTTCGCCGAGTTTAGGTACCGTGAATTTGATGTTAGGATGGTCTTCAAGGTCGATATCAAACGGAACAATGATTTCCTTGCTGTCGCTACTGTAACGGCTCCTGAACTCGGATATGGCCAGCGTGAGCAATTCCTCATCGCTTTCATCAAGCCGTTTTTTTAGCTCGATGGTTTGCGTTTGGATGATAGTGCCATTCATCACCTTGAGGAAGTTTACAAAAGCGAGTTTCTCTTCAGATGCAATGCTGAACACATCCACATCGGTAATAGATGAGTTAACAACGGTTGATTTGCTCTGATAATTTTCAAGCAGTTCAAACTTGCGTTTAAGCCGGTGGGCCAGTTCAAAGTTCATCTCCATGGCAGCAGCTTCCATTTCATTTTTTAAACGACGAAGAACCGCACCTATTTTGCCATTAAGGATATCTTTAATTTCCTCGATGCTATTATCATAGTCTTCTTCGGTTTGATAGTTTTGGCAGGGGCCTTTGCAGTTACCCAACTGGTATTCCAAACAAACCTTAAACTTACCTTTGTCTATGTTTTCGCGGGTGAGCTGCAGGTTGCAGGTACGTAATGGATAAGTTTCTTTAATAAGCCCTAAAATATTATGCATCATACTAACCGATGCATAGGGGCCAAGGTATTTGGAGCCATCTTTTATGATACGGCGGGTCCAGAAAATGCGTGGGTAGTTTTCGTTCTTAATGATGATCCATGGGTAGGTTTTATCATCCTTAAGCATTACGTTGTAACGCGGCTGATGCTTTTTGATCATGCTGTTTTCCAGCAGCCAGGCATCAACCTCGGTATCAACTATGGTAAAAGTAATAGCACGGATTTTGGATACCAGTACCCTTGTTTTGGCATTAATATGGATATCCTGGTTAAAGTATGAGCCAACACGGTTGCGCAGGTCTTTAGCCTTGCCAATATATATTAACTCCTGCTCACTATCCCAGTATTGATATACCCCGGGTTTGTGGGGGATATTTTTTAGTGCTGCCCTATAATCGAATTGGTTCATTAGTTCATTAGTTCACTGGTTCATTGGTCTGCTTGGTGATTGTCCCCTGCTTTACCAATAAATGCAGTTTATCGTTTATTACTCTCCCTTGTCATTTCCGTTCCGCTTGCCAATGAATTTAAGGTACGCATTTAATTTGAGATGAATGACCTGGAGCTTTTCAAACAGATCGTTGAATTGCTCCTCCGTTATCAGATTTCTTTTCTTTGACTTTTGTAGCCAGCCTTTTGTTTCCAAAATTGAACCACGGCTAAAGTAACAGAAATTGCGGTTTTCTTTATAGTGGTACCTTCCATAGCCTTCCGCGATATTTGCACTGATAGAATCAGCTGAACGGACTATTTGTTTTCCAACAGTGTCCTTAGTAAAATAGTCCCATGAGCTTACAATAAACCAAATCTCATCACTAAAACTATCAGCCAATCTGTATACCTCTAAATCTTCGAGCGAGTGATGACTCATACTATTGAACTATTTACCAATGAACTAATGAACAAGTGAACCAATGAACTATCAAAATCCCAATTTCTTATCTACATCAGTAGTTCCCTGTTGCTGCTGGTTATAGGCTCCGCAATCCAATATGATGCTAACCCCGTTTGCAGGGGCGTCAAAATCAACATTCTTTTTAATACCCAATGCCTGGTTAGCGTACACCTTTTTCATGTACATGGCAAATATTGGCAGGGCGCTGTTAGCTCCTTCCCCAAGGCGGGTGCTCTGGAAGGCGATATCACGATCTTCACAACCTGTCCACAAGCCGGTAACCAGTTGTGGGGTTATGCCGATGAACCAACCGTCGGAGTTATTTTGGGTTGTTCCTGTTTTGCCGCCGATCGGGTTGCGCAAGCCGTATTTGTAGGCTAACCTTGAGCCGGTACCATCTTCAATAACACCTTTAAGCATGTAGGTCATTACATAAGCTGTTTGCGGGTTCATGGCTTGCACCACACGTGGAGTATGCGTATACAATACGTTGCCATTTTTATCCTCGATGCGTAAGATATAAGTAGGTTCTGTCCACAAACCGTGGTTAGCGAAGGCTGAGTAAGCAGCCGTCATCTCAAAAACTGAGGCATCAAACGTGCCCAAACATATTGAAGGATAAGGCGGAACATTAGTTGTGATGCCCATTTTTTTGATCAGCTCAACAACAGGCTCCGGTTTAACTTCGCCCATAACGTGGGCGGTAACCCAGTTTTGCGAATGTGCTAAAGCCTGCCTTAAAGTAATGAAACCCTGTAATGTTTCGGATGGTGAGGAGCGCGGGCACCACGGCGCACCATAACCGCGGATGGTATCAGGCACGTTATTGATTTTCATACATGGAGAGTAACCATTATCAATAGCCACGGCGTAAGTAAACGGTTTGGCTGTTGACCCTACCTGGCGTGTGCCGTTCTTCACCTGGTCATACTTAAAGTGTTCAAAGTTGGTACCGCCCACCCAGGCTTTAACATAGCCGGTTGTTGGGTCCATACTCATGAGCGCATTACGCAATAACATCTTACTATAAATGATACTGTCGATAGGACGCATCATGGTATCGATATTGCCATGCCAGGTAAACAGGTTAAGCATGGTTTTGGTCTGGAAGTTTTCCTGAATTTCTTCGTCAGATTTTTCCTGTTGTTTCAGTTGCTTGTACCTGTCGGATTTTTGCATACCCTGATCAAGCAAAAACTTAAAGTTGTGGATGCTTTTGTACAGGTTACGGCCGCGCCAGTGATCATTGAATTGAGCCTGCAGGTCCTTCATGTAATCGCGCTGCGCATCCTCCGCATATTGTTGCATGGTGGCATCAATAGTGGTATATATTTTTAAACCGTCGCGGTCAAGATCATAAGGAGTGCCATCCGGGTGGTTAATGCTCTGCTCTTTGAAGATCTTTTGAACTTCTTTCTTCAGTACCGAACGGAAGTAAGGGGCAAGGCCGTCAAAGTGATTATTCTGGTGAAAATCAAGGCCAAGGGGTTTGCGTTTATATTCTTCGGCCTGGCCTTCGCTCAGAAAACTTTGCTCAACCATACGGTTTAATACCAGGTTACGTCTTTTAAGTGCATTATCCGGGTGGCGGATAGGGGAATAAATGCCCGGCCCATTAACCATGCCTATTAACAAAGCGGCCTGATCGGGTGTTAATTTATCGGGCGTGGTATTAAAATAGGTACGCGCTGCCGATTTAATGCCATAAGTATTGTAAGCGCCAAAATCAACCGTGTTGAGGTACATGGTCAGGATCTCTTCCTTGGTATAATGACGTTCAAGCTTAACAGCCGTAACCCATTCCTGTAGTTTTTGAATGATCCGTTTAAACGGATTGGCCGATCGTTCGGAGAAAAGGTTAAGTGCCAATTGCTGGGTTATAGTACTGCCGCCCTGTTTTTGCCCGATGAGCAAATGCGCGAAAATGGTAAAACTCCGGCCAAAGTCGATGCCCGAGTGGTCATAAAAGCGTTTATCTTCAGTAGCAACCAAAGCATTAATCACGTTGGGCGACAATTCGCGGTAAGTAACGTTTGACCTGTTTTGAATATAGTAAGTACCTAAAACCTGCTTATCAGATGAGATGATCTCTGTAGCCTGGTTGCTTTTGGGGTTTTCCAAATCGCGGAACGAAGGCAGCTGCCCAAATACATCAAAAATGGTAAGCGTTATCATGATAATCACAAAAGCAAAAAGGGCTATCACTGTACGCCATATGTACCAGTTGTATCTTCTTATATCGGCAGGCTGAAGTTGATTTTTCGAGTTAAACCTTGTATTAGTGGTTCTCATTTTTTAATAAAATTTCTGGTAGTAGTCAAAATAACTATCCAATATACTTTGGGTTGCTAATTTATCCAGATTTTCTTTGGTAATGATAAAAAAGCTGTATTTATCCCTCGGTACCTTCATAATATCGGGTAGCAGGGGTACAATGGTGCGGGCATAATCCTTGGCATCGGCAAGGCTGTAAAAGCGGCCAACATATATCAGCTGGTTATTATCGCCAACGGTTTTTACGTGGTGGATAACTTCGCTGCGTGTATATCGTGTACGGTTAAACTGCCCTACACCAAAACGCGTTGAGGCCAGATTAGTTGTACCACTGGCAACATTTATCACAAAGTAATAATTGCTGCTATCGCGCTTGCTGAATATATAGTTAACAGCTGGCGCATTATTAATGGCGGCCGGGTGAACCGCGGCCACTGTATCTACTTGTTTGGGTACAGGCTGTGCAGCTATATCGCGTGAAGTATCCGGCATTTGATGCTGCGGCAACGGGATCTGCCCTACTGCAAGTTGTTTTGGCTGTTGAATTGCAGCCTTCTGAATTTGTGGTGCCGATGTTTTGGCTCCTGCAATTACGCGGGTATCCCGCTCGGGCAACCGCTCCTGGGGAGTCACGTTTTGAGCCGATGGCGTATATGGCGGGCGATACTCTGTTTGCTTTTGGTAGGCTACCGGCGGGGTAAAAGGAATTTCATTAGGGTCGTCATTAAATAATACCACCGGGCGGGCAGCTATTTCGGTTTTGTTTGAATCGATATAGGCCAGGTGCTGGTTAACCAGTGGAGCAATAAGTTTATCCTGCGGATATTTTGCGGCGATCAGTTGCAGATCGGCCTGAAATGGCAGCAGTTTTTCCATATGCCCGGCGGCAATGGTCTTGAGGTAATATAGTTGGGCTGCGTACCTGTTGTCGGGGTATTTGTTAAGCAGGTCGTTTGCCTTTTCAATCACCTGCGTATATTGCTTTTGCGAGTACAGATCGTATACCTGGTTGTAAAATCCGTTAAATTCGGCATCAACATCGGCCATTTTACGGGCATAGTCAGGATCGATAATAACCTTTGCGAATATACTTTCGGGATATTCTTTTAGCAATCTGTTTTTATAGTCATTTGATTTTGCCGCGTCGATATCAGCATAAAGCCTGTACAGGTTATAATAAATTGAAGGCTTATCGCTGCTTTGAGGGAAACGGGAAAGCAAAGTTTCATAAGTGGCAATGGCTTCTTTCTTATCTTCCAATACATCCCTATAAAAATTGGCCATTTCAAAATAGGCATTATAGATCCTGAAATTTGATTGCTGCAGGAGAGCAGGGGTAAGGGGCAGGTTTTTAACCAGGTCCTGCCTGAAAGTACCCGCAGACACATTGGTGCTATTATAAGCGACACTGCCGACAGGGGCGTCCGGATCATTAACCTGCGAACCAATTCCCGTTGCAGCAGTTGGTATGCCGGTATTTGAACGCCGGCTGCGGCGCCAGTTGTCCTCAAGTTTACGATTGCCCCATAACCTCTTAAAGTCGTTATAGCCCTGGCTCACGGCGCCGTTGTTGTAAAAGTAAAATGTACTGCCGCTGTTTTTGTTGGAAGAAGATGAATTATTCCTGTCGAAAGTATTTGACATAGCACCGTTGTTGGCATTGGCTGCTGCGCCGGCACTTGCTTCCAGGGCAGCCTGTTGCTGCTGACGTGTTTTGCGGGCTACCATTTCATCTATTTTGGCGTCGCGCGCTTTTTCATCCAAAGCGGCAAGCATTTGCAGGGTATCCTCGCGCGATATGGTTTCAAGCAGCCGCGTAAGGATCTGCAGGTTATCAGCCTTTTTGCGGATGAGCTGATATCCCGGATAGTTTACCGAGAGATTATTGAGCGTGCTATCGTAATAAAGCCTGGCGCTTACATAGTCTGCTTTGTTTTTAAAGTTGATATCGGCAATGCGCAGGTACGAGAGTCCTTTTTGATTTTGATTTTTGGTGCTCACCCGTACTGATTTTTTGTAGCTCTTGAGGGCATTATCAATTTCGCCGGCTTTAAATTGCTGTTCACCTATCTGGTAATAGATCTGGTCGAAAAAATCAATATTATCGCTGTTTTTAAGCAGGGCACGCAACAGATCGATCTTATTAGCCTTAACACCGTTTTGATTGTCGCGGATGCGGATCCGGTTAAGGTTGGCGTTAAAGGCCATTTCAAAACTGGCATTGCTTTTAACTATCCGGGTATAACTTTCATAGGCATCGGCCGGTTTTAAGTTAAGCTCCTGAAGTTGACCCAGAATAAATGTCCAGCGGAGTTTGAGATTGCTGATATAGCTATATTTAACAGCCAGCTTCGCCATCTCTTCTGCTTCGGCATAGTTTTGGGTTATGATATCATATTGAAGCTTGGTAGCATAAACATCGGCCGTGACATTTTTTTTGGGGTTGATATCCTGCACAGCCGAATCAATTACCAGTTTTGCCAAAGGTAGCTGGTTCAAGTACATGAGCCCGCGGGTTTTCCATACCAAAGCTTCCTGTTTCAGATTGGCTTGTTTGCCAAATGAGCGGGTTACATAATTAAAATACTCAACAGCATCAAAATAATTAGCTTCTAAATACCGTGCTTTTCCCAACACCAGATAGGCATCTCCCAAATAGTGGCTTTGCTCTTTGATGCTGATAATCTTGTTGGCTTTTACAATGGCTTCCTCCAGGTCCTTGTCGGGCGTACCGGTTTGTACCGTGGTATCAGGATATACATTTAAAATTTCGCTGTAAGCATCCGGGAAAGAGGAGGCATAGCTTTCCTGCTTGAGCCTTAAAATTTCATTAGCATTAAATAATATGTTGTAGTGGGCAGTCAGGTTCTGCATAGTACGGTTAAAGCCGCTTTGTTTTTCAAGCGAGCAACCGGCCGTAATCAGTATAACTGCAAACAGAAAAGAAATGCTGGTGTTTGGTTTATAGGATGATGATAATAGCCTCAATGCAATATGATAGTTTAAAAGCCTCGCTAAAATACTAAAGATTATGCAATAGGTTTAATAAATTTGCGCATGCCAAAAAATGAACAAAATAACGAGGAGGATGCAGGTAAGCAAGTTAGTGACTATGCTAAATTTACCGGCGTCGCGTTCCAGATGATCGCGATCATCGGTATTTGTGCTTTCGCAGGTTATAAAATTGACGAAAGTGCCGGGCATAAAGTACAGTGGGTTACCGCCATGCTTTCGCTTGCCGGGGTATTTATTGCATTATTCCTTGTTATACGATCTGTAAAAAAATAAAAACATTGCTGCGAGTTATCTTTTCCTTTATCCTGTTTGTAATTATCACAGCAATCCCTCCGGTTTTGCTTAGTTATACCGGCCATGCCAACTGGCTTGTACCGCGCTTTTGGCTCATCTTTTTTTTTATATCGATGCTTACATTTATCACCGTTTTTCTGGTGAATTTTGTGGGTAAGATCAACTACTCGCTGTACACCCAAACCTTCCTTGCTGCTACCACAGTTAAGATTTTAGCAGCAATGTTTTTCGCCCTGTTTTTCCTGATGAAGGTGAAACCAAACAACGGGATTTTCCTGGCCAATTTTTTTTACGTTTATTTCTTAAACATAGCCTTTGAAATTTACGGTTTGTTGTGTACCTTGCGCAACCAAAAATTAAAGTAAAAAACTCTCTGCTAATGGATTTTAGGCCTGTTTTGAACTCAAAAAAAATCACCTTAGGTATCGTTTTAAGCGTTTTTTCGCTGTTTGTATCCGTAAGAGCACTCGCTTTACAAGAAAAAAATCCTGCCGAGCCCGCCACCGAAACAAAGGAAGAAGCCAAATTTGATCCGACTGAAACCATCATGGAGCACATTTCGGATTCACATTATTTCCACATGGGTGGAAAACTTGCTATGCCACTTCCGGTAATACTTTACACTGATAAAGGCCTGGAAGTTTTCATGTCGTCGGTATTTGAAGAAGGCGAAAAAATCCATGAAGGTAAATACCATAAATATGCTCTTATTCATGACAAAATAAAGGCAGTAACCGGTGAAGATAAAACAATTGACACTACTGCTACAGTTTTTGATCTGTCAATTACTAAAAACGTAGCTTCGATGTTATTGTCAATGATTATTTTACTGTTGATTTTCCTGAGCATCGCATCAACTTATAAAAAACGTGTAGGCAAAGCGCCGAAAGGTTTACAATCGTTCCTTGAGCCCGTTATTTTGTTTGTTCGCGATGACATCGCGTTGCCAAACATAGGTTACAAGTACGCGCGCTTTATGCCGTTATTGTTGACCGTGTTCTTCTTCATCCTGATCAATAACCTGATTGGCTTGGTGCCGTTCTTCCCTGGTGGATCAAACCTTACCGGTAATATCGCGGTAACCATGGTGTTATCAGTAATTACCTTATTGGTAGTTAACCTTAACGGTAACAAACACTATTGGGCGCACATTTTTGTGCCGAGCTCTGTGCCGGTTTGGTTGTGGCCGTTATGGTGGGTTGTGGAGTTACTGGGTATCTTTTCAAAGCCATTCGCGTTAATGATCCGTTTGTTCGCAAACATTACAGCAGGCCACATCATTGTGCTTGCCCTGATATCGCTGATCTTCGTTTTCAAAAGCGCTTACGTTTCGCTGGTTTCGGTGCCTTTTGTAGTGTTTATGGATGTGCTTGAGTTGTTGGTAGCAGGCCTGCAAGCTTTCATTTTTACACTGCTTACCGCCCTGTTTATTGGTACTGCCATTGAGGAGCACCATCATTAATTAGTAAATAACTATAACATATATTAACATTTTAAATTTAAAATCATGATTGGAAGTATTGCTGCATTAGGTGCAGGTTTAGCGGTAATCGGTGCTGGTATCGGTATCGGTCAGGTTGGTGGTAAAGCCATGGAAGGTATATCACGTCAGCCAGAAGCTGCTTCAAAAATCCAAACTGCCATGATCATTGCTGCAGCTCTTATCGAAGGTGCTGCTCTGTTCGGTGTGGTAGTATCATTCCTGGGCTTACGTTAATCAGCTCAAAGAAAATTAAGAACCGCCGCCGGAGCGGTTGGCGCCGGGGCGGTTCTTATTAAAATGTTTTATTAAAGTAGAAAAAGAGATCAATATAAAATGAATCCATTAGTTACCCCGGAATTAGGCTTAGTTGTTTGGACTACAGTAGCTTTCGCATTTCTGTTTTTTATATTAGCTAAGTTTGCCTGGAAACCTATCATGGCCGCCATTGGCGAGCGTGAACGTTCAATTGAAGATGCTTTATTGAAAGCTGAAGCCGCTAAAGAAGAAATGAGCCGTTTAACCAATGAAAACGAATCATTGATTAAACAAGCCCGTGCCGAGCGCGACCTGATATTATCTGAAGCCCGTAAAGCCAAAGATCAAATCGTATCTGATGCTAAAGAACTTGCTCACAAAGAAGGCGCACGTATGATTGAGCTTGCCCGTGTTGAAATTAACAACCAGAAAGCTATTGCTTTGGCCGATGTTAAGAACCAGGTAGCTACTTTATCTTTAGAGATTGCTGAGAAAATCCTTCGCAAGCAGTTTGAAGATCAGCAGCAGCAAGACGAACTGGTAAGCCAGTTATTAAAAGAAGTGAAGTTATAAGATTTCGGATTTGGGATGTGGAATCTTGGATTTAGTCCGGGTATTCGCTGATCAGTTTATAAAGCCGAAATTCAAAATAAAAATTCCGAAATCGAAAATTCGAAATCCGAAATAAAAAAGAAATGTCAGAAATAACGGTAGCAACCAGGTACGCCAAATCGATCATTGATCTTGCACAGGAACAAGGAATTGTCCCTGAGATCAAAGCCGATATGGACCTTTTCTTAAAAACCCTGAAGGGCAGCCCCGAACTGGTAGCAGTATTGGCTAATCCTATTATATCTCACTCAAAAAAGGTTAAGATCCTTGACGAGATATTTTTAAATAAGGTTAACAAAACTACACTCGCTTTCTTTAAGCTGATGGTTAACAAAGGCCGTGGCGAGGTATTATACTTTACTGCCGGCGAGTACATTAACCAGTACAACGTTAAAAACCACATCACCAAAGCCAATGTTACATCGGCTACGGAACTTTCTGTAGCTAATAAAGCAATCCTGATTGCAGAGTTACAGCAGAGCATTGGCGGTACCGTTGTATTAGATGCTAAGGTTGACCCGTCATTGATAGGCGGTTTTGTTTTAACCGTTGGCGACAGGCAGGTTGATACCAGCATTGCTGCAAGCCTGAAGAAATTGAAAAAGGAATTTGCTGTTCAAGCATAATTAATAAGTATTAAAAGTAAAACTCTAAATAAATTTTAAACAATGGTAGAGGTAAGACCAGACGAAGTATCAGCAATTTTGCGTCAGCAGTTGGCCGGCTTCAAGTCAGAATCTGAATTAGAAGAAGTGGGTACTGTACTCCAGGTGGGTGACGGTATCGCACGCGTTTATGGATTAACTAAAGTACAGTCGGGCGAGTTGGTTGAATTTGGCACTGGATTGCAAGGCATCGTACTTAACCTTGAAGAAGATAACGTGGGTGTGGTATTGTTAGGTAAATCTGACGATATTAAAGAAGGTGATACCGTTAAACGTACCAACAGGATTGCATCAATCAACGTAGGCGAAGGCATGCTTGGCCGTGTTGTTGATACTTTGGGTGCACCTATTGATGGTAAAGGCCCAATCACAGGTCAAACTTACGAGATGCCACTTGAGCGTAAAGCTCCGGGTGTAATCTATCGTCAGCCGGTAACTGAGCCATTACAAACCGGTATCAAAGCTATCGACGCGATGATCCCTATCGGCCGTGGCCAGCGTGAGTTGGTTATCGGTGACCGTCAAACCGGTAAAACTGCGGTTTGTATCGATACCATCATCAACCAAAAAGAATTTTATGATGCAGGTAAACCTGTAATCTGTATATATGTAGCTTGCGGACAAAAAGCATCAACTGTTGCTAACATCGTTCGTACGCTTGAAGAGAACGGCGCTATGCCTTACTCTATCGTAGTTGCTGCTAACGCATCAGACTCTGCTACCATGCAGTTCTTTGCTCCATTTGCAGGTGCCGCTATCGGGGAGTACTTCCGTGACACTGGTCGCCCTGCATTGATCATCTATGATGACTTGTCAAAACAAGCTGTTGCTTACCGTGAGGTTTCATTGTTGTTACGTCGTCCACCGGGCCGTGAGGCTTACCCAGGTGACGTGTTTTACCTGCACAGCCGTTTATTAGAGCGTGCCGCTAAAATCAACGCAAATGATTCTATCGCTCAGCAAATGAATGACCTGCCTGAATCAATCAGAGGCATTGTTAAAGGAGGTGGTTCATTAACTGCATTACCTATCATTGAAACGCAGGCTGGTGACGTATCTGCATACATCCCAACCAACGTAATTTCGATCACTGACGGTCAGATCTTCCTGGAGTCGAACTTGTTCAACGCAGGTGTTCGTCCGGCTATCAACGTAGGTATCTCTGTATCACGTGTAGGTGGTAACGCGCAGATCAAATCAATGAAGAAAGTTGCCGGTACTTTGAAACTTGACCAGGCTCAGTTCCGTGAGCTTGAGGCTTTCTCAAAATTCGGTTCTGACCTTGACGCTTCAACCAAAAACGTGTTGGACAAAGGTATCCGTAACGTAGAGATCCTTAAACAAGGTCAATACTCACCGGTAACTGTTGAAAAGCAAGTTGCTATCATTTACCTGGGTACTAAAAACTTAATGCGTAACGTACCGGTAAACAAGGTAAGGGAATTCGAAACCGAATTTACCGATCAGTTAGAAGCTCGTCACCCTGAAGTTTTAGCTGCCCTTAAAGCAGGTAAATTTGATGATCAGCTTACCGGCGTACTGGAAACAGTAGCTAAAGAACTGTCAGCAAGGTATTAATTTTAGATATGAGATGTTAGATGTGAGATTTGAGACTTTTCTCTTTCCCACATCTGACGTCATTATAAATTAGATAAACAGATTGAAGGTGCAGATGTGAGCTTATCTCAAATCTCATATCTCAAATCTCACATCTCAATAACGAATGGCTAATTTAAAAGAAGTAAGAAACAGGATCAAATCTGTATCATCAACCCAGCAGATCACCAAGGCTATGAAAATGGTTTCGGCTGCTAAGTTGAAACGTGCTACCAACGCTATTATTCAGCTACGTCCTTACGCAAGTAAGTTGAAAGACCTGCTGGCTAACTTATCTGCAAGTTTGGAGGATAACACTTCTCCGTACCTTCAGGAGCGTGAGCCGGTACGTGTATTGGTAGTTGTGGTATCATCAAACCGTGGTTTGGCCGGTGCTTTCAACACTAATGTTATTAAAACTGCCAATAACCTTATTGCCGAAAAATATCCTAAGCAGCTTGCTGCCGGTAACGTATCTATCGTTGCTATCGGAAAAAAAGCACAGGAGTTTTATCAAAGGCGTAAGTACAACGTAATTGGTAACAACAATGACCTGTACTCGGACCTTAACTTCGAGAATGCTTCAAAAATTACCGAAGCTATCATGCAGGGTTTTGTTAACGGCGATTACGACCGTGTGGAGCTGGTGTATAACCACTTCCGTAACGCTGCAGTACAATACCTGATCACTGAACAGTTATTACCGGTGCCAAAGGCCGAGAAGAAAGAGGAAGTAAAGGCAGCTAACGTTGATTACATCCTTGAACCATCACAACAGGAAATTGTTGAGCAATTGATCCCTAAAAATATCAAGATCCAACTTTACCGCGCTGTATTGGATTCAAACGCATCTGAACACGGTGCACGTATGACAGCGATGGATAAAGCAACCGAAAATGCCGGCGAACTTTTGAAATCATTAAAGCTTTCATACAACCAGGCGCGTCAGGCAGCCATTACTACCGAGCTTACCGAGATCGTGAGTGGTGCGGCAGCCCTTTCAGGCGGCAACTAAGTTTAAAATACTTTTATATAAGAAAAGGCTTTCCGGGAGGAGAGCCTTTTTTTGTTTTAAAAGAGACTGGTTGAAGTTTAGCGATAGCGTAACTTCGACCTAAACTATAGCAAGCATTCTGCTTGCAAAGTATTTATTGTAGTTAGGTTAAGGACTATTGGTCTTGCAGTTGTTGTAGCCTATAAAGTTAAGCTGGAAGCTTAACACGGTTTAAGACAAAGTATAACTATAGCATAACTTTGTCCAGTGAAAGAAGTATACTACACTATAGATTTCACTCAGTAAAGATGATGGTCTTTTTTTATATTTATTAAAAATGCTTGTGATGCTGAAGAGATAAATTAATAGGAGAATTAAATTATAGATGTCAAATCTCATAATAAAGAAGCACGTTATGCAACTGAGACAAAAGAAAAAATATCTTTTATCTCAAATTGAGAAGTATAATGTTCCGGGAATTAACAATAACGAACTTGATACGTGGAATGAGAATAAGCTGAAAAAAATAAGTGAGAAGATTCAATTACATCTATCAAAAGAGATTTTTAAATCAAAGTTGGATAAAGTTGAAGATTTGTCTTATACAAGCAAATGTGATATTCTGATACAAGATGTTTTAAGTAGCAAATTGCAGAAGGAATTCTTTAAATTGATTGAAAAATTACCGGTGGAGTTAAAAAACATTATGGGATACGGAAGCGTAAAAAAAGCTAAACGAAATTTCGTACCGAAAGCGAAATCATATTCTCAAAAGCAAAAATTAAACGCTTCAAAATCAGTTAGAGTTCTATATACACCAATGGGGAATAAACGATAGCATATCTAACGATCTAAATTTAGTAATAAAAATAGCTGGTCGAAGTTTAGCGATAGCGTAACTTCGTCCTAAAATGAAGCAAGCAGGATGCTTGCGAATATTTGTATTATATTATTGAACTTCCATCTAAGCTAATTTAGACTTGTTTGTTTCCAAAGTTAAGCTGAAAGCTTAAACCATTTTAGGTCGAAGTTACGCTACGCTGAACTGCGATCAGTGAAGGGATCATTTAAAAGCTTAATACAGTTTAGGCCGGAGTTATGCTGCGCTAAACTTCAACCAGTAAAGTTTTTTTGTTTTATATTTATTAAACTTCGTTTATAACAAACCTGTAATTTATAATATACATGAATGAAGAATTAAGGAAAAAGCGAATTAAACTTTATAAAGAAGCATCAAAAAAGGAAGAGTTAGATGGGTATACCTTTTTTAAGAATGCTTCATTAATAGATGGATTTTTTGGCTGGAAGATTTATGTTTTTGAAAGTCTACAAGAATTGATGACTTGGTTTTTTAAAAAAGATACTTTTGCCAAAGTAATCGAAGGTATAGATAATCAAACGAAAGTAAAGATTCGCTATATACCTGTTTGCTTTTCAAAAAATGATTATGCTAATTTTGACTTTTTGCTATCTAACAAGTGTATTGATAGGATAACTGCCTTCTTAACAGTGATATATAATAGGAAGCCGTTTTCCGATAAAGGTGAAAAGAGTAATTCAGAATTTATTAATCGAAGGATTAACCAGATTAATAGAAAATATGTGATTAGGAAAATGCTTCAACAAAAGCGAGTCAAATACTATTCAATAGCTTACATGCATTGTGAAGTTTTTGAAGATAATTAATTCAAGGCAACCATATAGAAACTTGAAATTTAATAGCTGGTCGAAGTTTAGCGATAGCGTAACTTCGTCCTAAAATGAAGCAAGCATTCTGCGTGCGAAACCAAAACCCTAAATCTATATTCGTATCGATGGGCCGCAAATATACTTTTCACGAACACGATCAACTTTATTTTGTAAGCTTTGCCACGGTAAATTGGATAGACGTTTTTGTTCGGCGAATTTATTGTGATATCGTAGTTGATAGTCTTAAATATTGCATCGAAAACAAGGGGCTCGAGTTGTATGCTTGGTGCATTATGTCTAGCCACGTACATTTGATCATTAGTACGGAGAAAGGGAATTTATCTGATATTTTGCGTGATTTGAAAAGGCATACATCTAAAACAATTCTGAAAGCGATATCTGAAAATGTAGAAGAAAGCAGGCGCGAATGGTTATTGTGGATGTTCGAGCGGGCCGGGAAACGTAACATAAACAATGAACAATACCAGTTTTGGCAGCAAAATAATCATCCAATAGAATTATCAACCCATCAAATGTTGATACAACGATTAGATTATTTACACAATAACCCGGTTGAATCTGGAGCTGTAGAATATCCTCCTGAGTATTTGTATAGCAGTGCCAAGGACTATTATTTAGATAGGGATGGGTTATTGCCGGTTATTAAGTTAAGCTGAAAGCTTAACACATTTTAGGACGAAGTTACGCTATCGCTAAACTTCGACCAGTGAACGCCTATTCTATTAATTCCCCCCAAATCCCTGTTAAGACCAGTCAGCGAAATCAACGCAATCATAACAAAAATCAGCGGTCAGGGTTACCTCCTGCCACTCTTTTGTATCAATGTATACCAAAGAAAATTAAATAGTTATGAAAAAAAAATTATTCCTGGCGTTGCTGGCGGGCGTGTTGCTGCTGGGCGCTTGTGGACGTAGTTCAAAGTACGAACCCTTAAGAGAAGACAGAACTTCGGCGGCCGATACTGCGGCGGTTAGCGCAGATAGTACCAAGATTGAAATAACGCCCACCAAACTGGTAAAAACTGCCGACATGCGTTTCAAGGTAAAAAATGTTCAACAAACAGGCGATGCTATAGCGGTACTCACCGTTCGTGATGGCGGCATGGTGATGCATCATCAAATGCAGGCCGATGTAGAACGATCGGAAGATATTCGCGTGAGTAATGACTCGGTTAAACGAGTGTCGGCCCTTAGAACTAACGCCGACATGGCGGTTAAACTTCCTTCAGAGAAGCTTGAAAGCTTTATGACCGAAGTTGCCCACATGGGGATGTATGTTACGCTCCGGAAAATGGATATTGAAGACAGAACGCTTGACTACCTGTCAGAAAAACTGAAATTAAGAAACCGCCAGGACCTGGTAGATCAGCAAAAGAAAGGTAAAGTGGTTATCAAAAATCCGGTGAATGTGATGTTGCTAAAAGATGATATGGTTGATCAGGAAATTGGCAATATGCGCACAGATGAAGCCGTAAAATACAGCATTGTTACCCTTAGCTTTTACCAAAGCAATTTTATCAACCAGGAAATGATAGCTAATGATGACCCTTCTGCCTATCAGTTGCCTTTTGTTAACCGCCTGGCTATAGCATTCAATAATGGCTGGCAACTTTTTGTTGAACTGATCCTGGGCCTGGCTAATCTGTGGGTATTTATAATTTTAGGCATAAGTTTGTGGGCGATGTATCGGTATTACAAACGCGAACACCCGGCATGGTTTGCCGGCGGCATAAAATCATAAAAACTTTGTCGCTTTTTCGGTAAACATTTCTATTTTTGCGCAAACATTAAAAATCGGTACCATGGAATCAATGGAAAATGCTAACGCAGAAGGTCACTACAAATTATTAACTGTAGCTATTATTATCGGTATAGTAGGTGTTTACCTGCGTTTTGCCGGCGATGCCAATTCGGGCTTCATGTATACTTCTATTTCAAACATTATCCTGATCATAGGTGTCCTGATTGCTTTGAAATGCGTTTTTTCCATCATGAAGTAACTCCCCTAACAGGGAAATGATATAAAAAGCGCTTTCATTTTGAAGGCGCTTTTTTTGTGCTATTTGGGGTGATATCCCGATTCGTTCAGGAGCTTTTGGGCATCCTTATCGGCCATCAGTTGAGGTAGCGTAACATCAGGGTGCTTATCCATATATTTTCTTACTATTTGCCAGCCTGTCCAAACAGCAAGCTTTGGTGCCGATTCATTCTTTTCGCCAAGACCGGGGGTGAAAGGGGCTTCGGTAAGGTATTTCTGAATTTTCTGGTAATCGGTTTCGTACAGCAGGTTTTGTTCTAAAAAGTATCCCCAGATCTTACCTTCAAATTCATTGCACCATTTTAACTGTTCGGTAGTATATCGGATCTTTGTGCTATCGGCCACGTCGGGCAATACCCTGTCCATAAAGTACATGATTTTGCCGTTATAGATCATTTTATTAAGCAGGGCTTTATCATTGTCATTTTCCGGGAACATGTCCTCACGTGCAATGCCTTCAATCACGCGCGGCGTAATATTATCCGGCGTGAACCATTTGGATAAATAATGCGGAAAGGCATTGGTAAGCGAAGGGTAAAAGCGCGAATCGGCACCCAGGAAAAGATCGATACCCACGCCGAAATAGCCATCGCCAACGGTGGTTTGCGCCTGGAAGCCCGAAATGTAGGCATATACCTGTGGCAGGCGTTTTTGAGGGTAGTAATATTTAATGTATTTAAAAGCTTCAGTAAGGCTGGCATTCTGCTGATCCATATTGGGGAAGGCGGCGTCCGCATCGTGCTTCAGGTCATTATAGGCTTTGCCTGCAAACACCTCGTGCAAGGCTTTAAAATAAGCTGTATCCTTTGTACTGCCAACCTGTAAAATGCGTTCAATAAAATCGGAATAAAAGCTGCCATATTGTTTTTGCAGGTATGCAGCCTGCAGCGCCATTGGCTTATTGCGCATGGCGTCAAAATCATGATCAAACCGCTCAATTTTAACATCAACATTGATATTGCTCACATCAATTTTTTTGTTGCGCGTACAGGCGCTTAATATCAGGCCGATGGAAAAAATTAAGTAAATTTGCTTTGCTATATACCGGGTAGGGTTCATCTTTATCCTTTGAGGCAAAAGTAATTTTATTTGCATAATGTTGCTACTATTGTTAAGTCAATATCCCTAAGTTGCAAGTCGTATTTTTTGACTTCAGCCTAAAGGCTTTCGACTTAAGACTAAATATACGTATACTATGAAAATCGCGTTAGCTCAGCTCAACTATCACGTAGGTAATTTTGAATCGAACACTAATAAAATCATCGATCATATCATTAAGGCAAAAAATAACGGGGCCGACCTTGTTGTATTTGCCGAGCTATGTGTTTGCGGCTATCCTTCGCGCGATTTTTTAGAGTTTGATGAATTTATAGGACTGTGCGATGATGCCGCTAAAAAGATAGCGGAAGTATGCATTGACATAGCTTGTATCATTGGCTTACCAACCCCTAATCATAAAACAGAGGGTAAAGACCTCAGCAATTCTGCCTATTTTATTGAGAATGGCCAGGTGAAAGCAGTGGTAAATAAAGCGCTGTTGCCTAATTATGATGTATTTGATGAGTATCGATACTTTGAGCCTTCAACCGAGTTTAACTGTATCGAGTTTAAAGGTAAACGCATAGCGCTCACTATTTGCGAGGATCTGTGGAATACCATTGAAAACCCGCTGTATGTTACCCGCCCGATGGATACGCTTATCCATCAGAACCCGCATGTAATGATCAATATAGCGGCGTCGCCATTTGCTTACAACCACGATGAGGAGCGGATAGAGATTTTAAGCGATAATGCCAGCCGTTATAAACTGCCTTTATTGTATGTTAACCATGTTGGTGCCCAAACGGAGCTGATATTTGATGGCGGTTCGCTGGTGTTTGATAATACAGGTAAGCTGATTGATGAGATGCCTTATTTTGAGGAAAGCATGGCTTACTATACCTTAAATGAAGATAATACGTTAAGCTTTGATCATCCAACGACGATAAAAGTTGAGCGTCCGGGCGATATAGAACAAATTCATCAGGCTGTTATTCTTGGTATTCGCGACTATTTTTATAAGTCGGGTTTTAAACAGGCAATCTTAGGTTTATCAGGTGGCATTGATTCGGCTGTAGTATGTGCTTTGGCAGCAGAGGCTCTTGGACCTCAAAATGTAATGGCTGTATTGCTACCATCACGTTTTTCAACAGATCATTCATTAAAAGATGCGCAGGATTTGGTTGATAACCTTGGTTGTAAGCATGAGATTGTACCTATCAAAAGCATTACCGAAGCCTTTGAAACCGCATTAAACCCGCAGTTTGATGGCTTGCCGTTCAACATCGCCGAAGAGAACATCCAGTCGCGCAGCAGGGCTGTTTTGTTAATGGCAATGTGCAATAAGTTCGGTTACATTTTACTTAATACCAGCAACAAGAGTGAGGCCGCTGTAGGATATGGCACTTTATACGGTGATATGTGCGGCGGTATCTCGGTTATTGGCGATGTGTACAAAACACAGGTTTTTGAGCTTGCGCGATATATTAATCGCGACAAGGAAATCATCCCGATTAACTCAATCGTTAAACCCCCATCGGCCGAGCTAAGGCCCGATCAAAAAGATACCGACTCGCTGCCCGAATATGATGTGCTCGACAAGATCCTGGCCGAGTATATCGAAAACCGCTGCTCATCGGCCGAGATCATCCGGATGGGGTATGATGAGGCAACTGTTCGGCGGGTAATCAAGCTCACCAATTCGGCAGAGCATAAGCGTTACCAAACTCCGCCGATTTTAAGGGTATCGCCAAAAGCATTTGGCATGGGGCGCAGGATGCCGATTGTAGGTAAATACCTGTCGTAACAGCTGATTTTTTCACTCTTTAATTGTCAAGTTCACGAATGTTGTAAAGCATTGGTTGTTTTGTTTTAGTTAAGGTTGATTTTTCTTAAAATTGCCTATCTTTCAAACCAATGATTAAACTTTACACAATTATTTCTTTTTGCTTTTTGCTGCTTTTTGCAGCTGGCGATGCTATGGCCCAGCAGCCTTTAATAAGTGAAAAAGGGAAAGCCGAATTGACCAAACTCTCTAACCAGTCAGGTATCGCATTTAAAGCATCATATGATAAAGCGGTATCGTTAGCGCAAACCCATGGCTGGACATTAACACGCAGATCAAGAAATGGTAACTTTGTTGCCTTGCAGGGAGTTAATAAACTTGGCTTTCCCATATACCTCATAACTCATAATAACACAACTGCAGCAGCTACCACCGGCACAAACACCTTACAACCCGGCGGTTCACTTGGCCTAAATTTATCAGGCTCATCAGATTTTTTGGCTAATAAACTGGCTATATGGGACGGCGGCTCAGTATATAAGGCCCATCAGGAGTTTACGGGAAAAACCATCACGCTTAAAAATAATGCTTCGGTGAATGATCATTCATCGCATGTGGCGGGTACCATGATTGCCAAAGGTGTTTATGCGCCTGCCAAAGGAATGTCTTTTGGGGCAACTACATTACAATCCTACGATTTTAATGACGACGAAACCGAAATGAGTGCCGCGGCAGCTAACCTGTTGCTTTCAAATCACTCGTACGGTGTTGTAGCAGGCTGGGACTATAATGATTCGGCCGGCCGCTGGGAATGGAATGGTTTACCCGGAGATACGGTGGATTATAACTTCGGTTTCTACGATTCAAAAACAGCCAACTGGGATAAGATAGCTTACAATGCCCCGTATTATCTCATTGTAGAGTCGGCCGGTAATGAACGTTCAAGTAACGGCCCGGCAGTAGGTGAAACCTACTACGGCTACAAAAGTAAAACTGATCAGACTTTTGTAAGCAAGGGCGCCCGCCCGGCTGGCATTAGTAATAACGACGGCTATGATATTATCAGCACAAGTGGCAATGCCAAAAATATAATTACGGTAGGGGCGGTTTATCCGCTTTTGTACGGGCCTAAAAACCGGAGTGATGTAGCCATAGCGCCCTTTAGCAGTTGGGGGCCAACGGATGATGGCCGTATTAAACCCGATATTGTAGGTGATGGTGTAAATGTGCTTTCAGTAGGGGTTGACAATACCACTTCATACCTTACTTTGTCGGGCACCTCAATGGCTGCTCCTAATATTACAGGTTCCCTTTATTTGCTACAGGAGTATTATGCCAAACAAAACGGGGGAGCATTTATGAGATCGGCTACCTTGAAGGGGCTGGTTTGCCATACCGCTTTTGACGCGGGTAATATTGGGCCCGATTACATTTATGGTTGGGGATTACTTAACATGACCGAAGCTGCACAAGCGATAACCAATAATGGCGGCAAAAGTATAGTGAGCGAAAAAACACTAACGCAGGGACAAACACAAACTTATAATGTAATTGCTTCCGGCAACCGCTTACTGTCAGCAACCATATCGTGGACCGATCCGCAAGGCACAGCAACTGCCGAAGGCGTGATTAATAGCCGTACCCCTAAATTAGTGAACGACCTTGATATCAGGGTAAGCGATGGTACAACAACTTTTACGCCCTGGGTGCTTGATCCGGATAAGCCGGGATTTGCTGCAACTAAAGGCGATAATATCAGGGATAATATCGAGCAGGTATACATTCCTAATTCGGTTCCCGGCAGGGCTTATACTATCACGGTATCACATAAAGGAACTTTATCATCAGGTTCGCAGGCCTACTCACTTATTGTTACCGGGGTTGGAGGAACTGCCTATTGTGCTTCGGCCCCGCTGTCAAGCGCCGATTCACGGATTGATAACTTTAAACTGGCTAATATTAACAATACCCCGGTTGCAGGCTGCACAAGCTATTCGGACTATACCAATCTTACCGTGCAACTGGAGCAGGCCAAAACATATCCACTGAGTATTACACTTGGCACTTGCGGTAACAACCTTAATAAAGCTGCAAAGGTGTTTATTGACTGGAATGCCAATGGTGTTTTTGAAGATAACGAGCTGGCTGCAACCACAGGTATTATTAATGGCACAGGTACTTATAATACCAACATAACCGTGCCGGGAACGGTAGTTGCCGGCGCTTACAGCCTGATGCGGGTGGTGCTTACTGAAACCGGCGATGCATCAACCATTAAAGCTTGTGGCAACTATGATAAAGGTGAAACCCAGGATTACCGGGTTCAATTTTTGCAAACCAGTATCGATGCGGGTGTTATTGCTATTGTTAGTCCGGGTAGCAGCGGTTCCTGCTCGGCAAGTACGCCGGTTACGGTGAGGCTTAAAAACTTTGGCAATGCGGCTATCAATAATATTCCGGTAACGGTTACCATTACCGATGCCAATAACGTTACCACTACTTACAATGAAACTTATAAGGCCTCATTGCCGGCGCTGGCCGAAGATAACTTTACCTTTAGTCAGCAGTTTAATGCAATTGCCGGTGCATCATACACCATCACGGCCACCAGCAAACTTGCCGGCGATCCGGTTAGCAGTAACAACTCGGTAACAGCCAATGTGGTGATCAATTCGCCGGCGACTATTGGCGATCTGAGTGCTTACTACTGTGCTACTACCAAACAGTATGAATTATTTGGAACTGGTGATGGTACCTTGCTATGGTATCAAAATGCAACTGATGTTTTACCCATAGCTGCCGGGAGCGAAGCGATAACAACCCAGGCACCGGTTAACAATACCTATTATGCAGGCATTAATGATTTTGAAGGAACAATTGGCCCTGCCACCAAAAGCGTATTCACAGCCGGTGGCTATAACCAGTTTACGCCTTACGTAACTGTGAACACCAAGGTGCCGTTATTAATAAAGAGTGCCCGCCTTTATATTGGTAATTCGGGAAAAATAACATTTAACGTAGCCAATAGCAATGGTCAGATAGTATCAACCACTTCTATAAATGCTGTAGCAACCCGTACAACGCCTTTGGCCGGTGCGCAACCCGACGATCCTAATGATCAGGGGCAGGTTTATGATTTAAACCTGTCGTTACCGGCTGCCGGAGTTTACCAGATTTCTGTTGACTTTGCAGATCAGGCTACTATATATCGCAGTAACGGCGGAGTAACGGGTTATCCATTTAAAATTGGCAGTATATTTAGTATCACCGGCAATGGTGCTACGGCAACCAATGGCGATACTACTGCTTATAAAGGTTACTATTACTATTTTTATGATATGAAGGTGCAGAGCCTGGGTTGTGCATCTGCTACGCGTAAAGCGGTTACTTTAAGTAAACCTGTAGTTACGCAAACAAATAATACCCTTAACTCAAACTTTACCGATGGTAACCAATGGTTGTTAAACGGCAATGTAATAAGCGGAGCTACTGCTGCAACTTATGACCCGGTACAAAGCGGCAAATACCAGGTGCAGGTTACATTGGCCAATGGTTGTGTGGCTCAATCAGATAATTATTTTTATGCCAGGGAAGGCGTAACCGGAAGTAAAAGTGAAATTGGCTTAAGTGCATTCCCTGTACCGGTAAGTACCGATTTGAATGTGGTATTTGCAGCCAAGGAGGCAACAACACTGAAACTATCGTTGGTTAATGCTTTAGGTGAAACTGTTTACCAGGGGGGCCAACAAAATATTGATCAGGGTAATTATAGCACGATACTTAATGTAAGCAGACAAACGCCGGGTGTTTATGTGCTGAAGGTATTGCTTGGTCAGAAGATCTATTCGCAGAAAATTATCATCACCCGCTAAGCCGGTGATGATAACTCTTTTCTTTTTTAAAAGGTATATTTTAATCCCAGGCCAGGTGCGATGTCAAAAAATGGCCCTCTTGCCAGTTCTAATCGTGGATTAAGGTCAAGGCTGATAGCAATTGGCGCCGATGGGATAACATATTCCAAACCGATAACAGCGTCGGCACCTATAAGGATGTGTTTGCCATTATAGTATTCGTCGTCGCCGCCAAAGCGTTTGTAATAACCGCTGCCGACCGAACCAAGGTGGCCGCCAAAGCCGTAGTAAAAGCTCAGTTTATCAACATTAAAGGCTTGCTGGTTCAATTCATATAAACCGGTTAATACTGCACCATGATCGCGGATGCCTAAAATGCCTTCAAGCGCGGTGCCTTTATCCATAAAATACTTAACAGAGGGGCCAACCTCGTATGCGCCAAATTTTAAACCTACTGCAGTTTTATAGTCCTGGGCCTGTGAGTTTTTGCTGATAAATAAAAAGGAGACGGAAAGAAATAAAAGGTACGTTAGTTTTTTCATGCAGATGAATTTAATGATTGACAATAATGTAGCTGTAACAAAAAAAGTGACCAGCTTGTTTAGCTTAATTTAAAGCTTTTTTATTTATGCAAATAAACGGCAGAATTGCCTTTTTATGCTGTGCGTGTGCCGAAAAGATGATATTTTAATTTGTATTAAATTGATTTTCAGTATGAAATAATGGTTTTGGGTTGTTAAATCAAATAGCAGAATAAGTTAAATTAGGGGAATTTAAAATGTTGTAATGACTTTGAACTGCCTTAAAATAAATACTCCGAAATACCTGCTCCTGTTTTTATCCGCAATATTTTTTGTTTTGGCGGGATGCGTTCCGGGTCAGCTCGGACTCAACAATAGCGGCCAATACCGCAACGGAATGGTAGTTTGTGCCTATCCCGACGCAGCAAAGGTGGGGCTTGATATATTGAAAAAAGGAGGCAATGCAGTTGATGCCGCAGTCGCGGTTCAGTTTGCTTTGACCGTCACTTTACCCGAAGCCGGGAACATAGGTGGTGGCGGTTTTATGGTTTACCGCGCCGGCGACGGCAAAACAAGTACGCTTGATTTTAGGGAGAAAGGCCCTGCTGCAGCTAATGTTAATATGTACCTTGATTCGGCCGGTAATGTAATACCTGATATGAGTTTGTATACACACAAAGCCTCAGGCGTTCCCGGCTCGGTTGATGGCATGGTTGAAGCTCATCGTAAATATGGTAAACTGAAATGGGCCGACCTTGTTGAACCTGCCATTAAACTTGCCCGTAATGGTTTTAAAATAACCAAACATTTGGCCAATGACCTTAATCATACTGCCGAACAATTTAAAAAGCTAAATCCGGGAAAAAACTATCTGGTAAAGGACGGAGAATGGAAGGAAGACGATTTGCTGGTACAGGAAGACCTTGCCAAAACATTCGAACAGATTCGCGATAGAGGCCGTGATGGTTTCTATGATGGTCCGGTTGCAGATTTGATTGTTGATGAAATGAAACAGGGTAATGGCCTGATCACAAAAGCCGATTTGAAAAATTACCATGCTGTTTGGCGCGACGCGCTTATTGGTAACTATAAAGATTATAAGATCATCACCATGCCGCCGCCTTCAAGCGGGGGAATTGCTTTGCTACAGTTGCTGAAATCGGTTGAGCCTTATCCGCTGAAGCGATGGGGCTACAATCAGGACTCTACCATCAGGCTGATTGTTGAGGCCGAACGCCGGGTTTATGCAGATCGCTCCAAATACCTTGGCGACCCTGATTTTTATAAAGTACCGGTTGATAGCCTGCTTAAGCCTGCTTACATCACATCGCGTATGAAAACCTTCAGTTGGGAGGCCGCTACGCCAAGCACAAGTATCCAGCCGGGCACATTTATCGGTCATGAAAGTGATCAAACCACGCATTATTCAATTGTCGACAGGTTCGGAAACGCTGTTTCTATTACCACAACATTGAATGATAGTTTTGGTTCGAGGATCTTTGTAAACGGGGCCGGCTTTTTGCTAAATAATGAAATGGACGATTTTAGTTCAAAGCCCGGCGTACCAAATATGTATGGGCTCATCGGCGGTAAAGCCAACAGCATCCAGCCGGGCAAGCGGATGTTATCATCCATGACACCTACCATTGTTGAAAAGAACGGTAAGCTGTTTATGGTAGTAGGAACTCCCGGTGGTTCAACTATTATTACCTCGGTTTTTCAAACCATACTTAATGTAATTGAATTTAATCAGAGTATGCAGCGGGCTGTTGCGTCAAAACGTTTCCATAGCCAATGGCTGCCCGATGAGGTAACAATTGAAAAAGATGGTGTTGATAGTGTAACCATAAACAAACTACAAAGCAAAGCATATAAGGTCATAACCAGGCAATCCATCGGTCGGGTTGATGCCATCCTAAAAACCCAATGGGGCTACTATGAAGGAGGTGCCGACCCAAGGGGGGATGATACGAAGATGGGGTGGTAAAGCGGTTCATCAGTTCACTGGTTCATTAGTTCATTGGTATTTGAGGCGATGCATAACGACGTTTATTTCGACTTATGGCACTAATGAACCAGTGAACTAATGAACAAATGAACAAAGCGCTTGCGTAATCAATAAGCATTTCTTACGTTTGGTATGCATGCATAATAATGTAAAACACCAGGAAACTATTGACTATTTTATAAAAATAGTATGGCAAACTATGGCCAACAGGTACAACCAGTTGGTTACGGAGTTTGGCTTTACCCAGTCAATTGGCTACCTGCTCATTAACATCGACGAAAAGGAAGGTACTACTGTATCACAGGCGGCTGCCCTGTTGGGGCTTAAATCAACCAGCTTGTCGCGTATGCTTAGCCAACTGGAAACCACCGGGCTTATCTATCGCGAAAGCAACGAAGGGGATAAACGTTCGGTTAAAATTTATCTTACCACGCTCGGTAAAGAAAAACGCCATCAGGCCCGCGTAATTGTAAGGCAGTTTAATAATTATCTGGATGCCAACATCAGCGATGCCGATAAGCAACACCTCATTGAAACCCTCAAGAAACTCAACAAGCTTACTGTTAACTATAAACCCTGACAGGTCATTAAGCTTCGCGTCATTCACTTTGTCTCATTACACTGCGTGGTCATTAAGTCATTTACTTTGGGTAGGCCATTTATCCTGTGTCATTAATCATTAGCAGCCTGCAAGACAATGGCTCAATGACATGAAACAAAATGACAGCACAGCAAATGACCCGTATACACTTTTACTTAAAATCGAGCGTTTTACCTTCAAAATCTCCCTTGTTGGGTGTTTTAAACGGTGCCCGCTTTTTATTAATTGTTAAAAAGTGTTAAGCTGCCGTTTTTCTATTTTAAAAGAATAAATTTGCCTTTTGAATTGATGAACAGGATACTGATAGTTTTATTGCTCTTAGGCGTTATTGCAGGCGGTTGTGTTAAATCGTCTGTTGACCCGATGGTACAATATAATAAACAAAAAGAGATTGATGATAACATCATTAAAGATTACCTGGCTGCCAACACTTCATTAAAAGCTAAGCGGGTGGACACAACAGGGGTTTATTATATAGTGAACGATGGAGAAGAAGGAACCGGCAACGTGCTTTACACCAATTCAACCCAGGTTACGGTTGGTTTTACCGGCAAAATATTAACATCTGGTTTTGTGTTTGCTCAAACAGATCAGTTTCATCCTACCTATGTATTAGGAAATGTGATAAAAGGCTGGCAGTTGGGGATCCCGCAAATCAAACCGGGGGGTAAAGTGAGGTTGCTGATTCCGTCGCGTTATGCTTACGGGCCGTATGCACAGGATTCGATACATTTGCCGGCAAATTCGGTGCTTGATTTTCAAATTCAACTGTATAACGTAACCAATTAACAAAGCCTGATAAAACGGAGAATATAAGCCAGTAAAGCAAAAGCTTTAGGCGGTTAAAAAAAGACAAATTATAATAAATGAAACAAACAATTTTTACGCTCTTAGTACTTATCTCTATAGGCTTTATGTCATGCCGGAAAGACAGGAACGATCCGGATATTAAGCAATATGACCAAACCCAGATCCAGAATTATATATCAGCAAACGGCATTACCGGTATGCTGCGTGATACTACAGATGGTGACACAACCGGCATTTACTACAAGATCCTTTCGCAAGGGCGTGGTACACCAATGGATTATTCAGACCAGATCTCATTTGTATTTACCATCCGTTCGCTCGATGGTAAGTTTGTATCTGTTGATTCAATTAACACAAACCATTTTTGCGGTTATTTAGGCCATGTGAGCAATTCATTGCCTAAAGGGTTGCAAATAGCTATCCACAACCTTATAAAATATAAAGGCACTGCTGCAAGGGTCATCGTACCATCGCATTTAGCTTATGGTGTTAATGGCTATGGCTCCGGAAGTTCAAGTAATGCCAATACACATATTGCCGGTAACCAAAGTTTGGATTACTATATTAATGTGGTTTCAAACCAGGAAGTTTATGATGATGCTATCATCAATAATTATATAAAAGCGAAAAGCCTTACCGGATTTACTAAAACGGCAGATGGAGTTTATATAAAAGTAGCTACACCCGGTACCGGCTTAGATCAGATCAATACAGACTCTTATATAACTTGTACTTACTCGGGCAAATTTTTAAACGATAACGTGTTTGACAGCACCTCAAACCAGGGCGCAACCTCTTCATCGTTTACGGTAAATGCCCTGGCATTAGGCGTACAGGAGGGTTTAAAGGGACAAACCGCGGGTTCGGCCGTTTCCATGATAATACCATCAAGGTTTGGATACGGTACCACTGGTAGCGGTACCTCTATTGCTGCAAACGTTGTGCTTTATTTTGATTTTACAGTAGCCACCGTTAGCAATTAAAAACTTACTTAGCCAGTGCTTTTTTAAAAGCTGCTAAACACCTGTCGCGCGCGGCAGCATGATCAACAATGGGTTTTGGATATTTGCTGAAGTCGGCATATTCCGGAACCCATTTTTTTACATATTTAAGTTCAGGGTCAAACTTTTTGGTTTGCGCATCGGGGTTAAAAATTCTGAAGTAGGGTGCAGCATCAGTACCCGAGCCGGCCGCCCATTGCCAGCCGCCTACGTTGCTTGCCATTTCATAATCCAGTAATTTGCGGGCAAAATATCGCTCGCCCCAGCGCCAATCGATAAGCAGGTCTTTGCTTAAAAAACTGGCCACAATCATGCGCACGCGATTATGCATAAAACCGGTTGTATTTAACTCACGCATTCCCGCATCAACAATCGGGAAGCCTGTTTCACCGTTACACCAGGCCTCAAATTGTTTTTCATCATTTACCCAATGGATGCGGTCATATTCAGGCCTGAAAGCATGATCCATAGTATGCGGAAAATGGTGAAGTATCATCATATAAAATTCGCGCCAGATGAGTTCATTGAGCCAGGTTTTATCATGGTAGCTGTGGGCAGTGTGCGCCAGTTCGCGGATGCTTACAGTGCCAAAACGTAAATGCATGCCGATGTGTGAAGTGCCTTTAATAGCCGGAAAATCGCGCTGATCCTTATAATCTTTGATCACACTTTCATATCCTTTATCGGGGAGGGGCATATTGCTTTTTTCGAAGCCCATTTCTTTTAACGAAGGGATAGACAACGCTTTGGTTTGATGAAGATTTTTAAGGTGTTTTTTTGTTGGATAAGCTTTTAAATAAAATGGTTTTAAGGTGCTATACCATTTGCGCTGATAAGGGGTGTAAACAGTGTAAGGCTTGCCATCGTCCTTTACTACCTCATTTTTTTCAAAAATTACCTGGTCTTTATAGGTTTTAAACGGGATGTTGTGTTTTGTAAGTTTGGTGCGTACCTCATCATCGCGTTTAGTTGCGTATGGCTCGTAATCATGGTTGGTATATACTTCGGCAACGTTGTACTCTTTGATGAGCTTATCCCAGGCGTGTGTAGCTTTATCATAAAGCACTAACAGACTGCCACCATGCTTATGCAATTCATCACTTAAGCTTTCAATAGTTTGATAGATAAACGTAACACGGGCATCGTCTTTATCTTCCAGTTTGTCAAGGATCTCTTTATCAAAAATGAATATTGGTAAAACCGGGTTGCCGCTTTTAAGGGCATGATAAAGGCCTGCATTATCATCGAGCCGTAAATCGCGGCGGAACCAGAATATGCTAACCGGAGTTTTATGATCCATAAATTTCACTTAGCGCTGTATCTAAATCAGCAAATTTAAACTTGAACCCGGCATCCTCAATTTTTTGTGCCGATACTTTGGTACTGCCCAATACAATGCTGCTCATCTCGTCCAATAAAAGTTTGAGAATAAAGCCAGGCACATTAGGAGCCCATAAAGGTTTGTGTAAGTGTTTGGCTACCGCTTGAGTGAGTTGCTTATTGGTAACAGGGCAAGGGGCAACCATATTGTAAACGCCGCTGAGCGCCGTGTTTTCGATGCCCAACAGGTACATATCTACCACATCCTGCCAGTGGATCCAGGGTACCCATTGTTTGCCGCTACCAATGGGTGAGCCCACATATAGTTTTATAGGTTTTGCAAGCGTTGGTAATGCTCCACCATCTTTATCAAGCACTACCCCGGTACGGAACTTTAACACCCGGGCACCAAATTCTTCTCCCTCATCAACGGCAGCTTCCCATAGCACACAGCATTGCGATATAAAATCATTGGTAGGAACACTTGTTTCATGCATCAGTTCATCGCCACGGTTGCTATAATACCCTATACCGGATGCCGAGATTACTGAAGTAACCTGATGTTGTTTGCGTTTCATCAAATCGTACAGTAATTCAATTGATTTTACACGGCTATCTATCAGGTCTTTTTTGCGGGCGCCAGTCCAGCGCTTGTCAGCAATGCCCGATCCGGCCAGGTGCACTATGGTATCAACCCCATCGATACAATGCTCATCAATAGTGCCTTTGTTGATATCCCATACAAATGTCTTTACCTGCGGATCGTTACCTGTTTTGCGGCTTAAATGGCTCACAGTATAGCCCTTAGCCAATAATGCTTTGGTAAGATGGTGGCCCAATAATCCCGATCCTCCGGTTAATAATATACTTTTCATTTTTGTTAGTTCATTAGTTCACTGGTTCATTAGTTATTAGTTTGCCCGTTTGTTATACAAGTGTCATTAGCAAGTTTTAATAGCCACACAACAAGAGGTTGCGCCTTACACCAATGAACAATTGAACTAATGAACCAATGAACATCATTCCCGGTAATTAACAATCTCCCTTGCCATTCCGTTAAATATAAACAGATGAAACGGCCACATAGCATACCAATATAACCGGCCCCAAAGGCCGTTGGGCCTAAAGGTAGCTACCTGACTTAAACTTTGTTTACCGTGGCGTTCAATTATTTTAAATTCAAGCCATGCTTCGCCGGGCAGTTTCATTTCGGCGTATAAAAGCAGGCGCTTATTTTCGCGGTCGGCTAATAAAACCCGCCAAAAATCAATCACATCCCCCGGACTAATATTGATATTACTTGTACGCCCTCTGCGTGAGCCAACGCCTCCGAAAACCTTATCCAGGAAACCGCGGATGTTCCAGATCCAGTCCCAATAATACCAGCCGCGGTCGCCGCCTATAGCAAGTACGTTGCTAAAAACTTCGTTGGCAGGGCGTTCAAAGGGCATTTTTACTTTGTATTCCTGCGTACCGTTTTGTGGTACCTTGATCTGGTCCATAAAACCGGGATTAAGGTAGCCCTGGTTAAAAGCGTCCTTCCAGCTTGATACGATAGAGTTTTGCTCTATTTTGACAAAAGCCAGCTCAAGGCATTCTTTATAAGGAAGGCATTTACGTGGCACGACGTTATCAATACTATGATCATGCATAACGGTTTCGTTCTTCATGCTGTTCACCAGGCTTTGGGCAAGTGTAAAGCTTGTTGAGGTAACAAAATACAGCCAGTATGACGATATTTTAGGTGAAAGGAAAGGTATAGTAACGATATACCTTTTTAGCTTACGAACTTCGGCATAAGTAAGCATCATTTGCCTGAACGAAAGAATATCCGGGCCACCTATATCAAACGTGCGGTTGTACGACTTTTCATTTAACATTACCCCCTCCAGGTAACCCAGTACATCGCGGATGCCAATGGGCTGGCATTTGGTGTTTACCCAGCGGGGAACTGTCATAACGGGGAGTTTTTCGGTAAGGTCGCGGATGATCTCGAACGAAGCGCTGCCCGAGCCTATGATAATAGCTGCCCGTAAAACGGTTAATGCAGCTTTGCCTTCTTTCAATACATCTTCAACATGCCGCCTTGATTCGAGGTGGCGGGAGAGGTTGTTATCATTGGTGATCCCACTTAAAAATATGGTTTGTTTGCAGTTAGTTTTATCAAGCGCCTGTACAAAGTTATGGGCCGAAAGTGCTTCGAGCGCGGTAAAATCCTGCGTTTGCGCCATAGAATGCACCAGGTAATAGGCCGCGTCAACTTCTTCAGGAAATGATTCGATATTTGACTCTTTGAGCAGGTCACCTGTTATTAAGGTAACCTGCCTGCTAAAATCGCTGTGCTCATGAAACCGGCGCTTATCCCGCACCAGGCAAATCACATCATGGCCTTTCTCCAGTAAAACCGGGATAAGCCGCGTACCTATGTAGCCGTTAGCACCAGCAAGCAAAACCTTCATGCTTAGTGAAACAACAAAAAACGTAGCCTGTTTTACAATCCTAATTTAAATCCAAGACCGTAAAATTTGCGGTTGTCGGTAATATTAGAAGTTTTGTTTTGCCATATATTTTGACCGTTGGCAAATATCTCAAGATTTTTAAACTGTTTGGTTTTCAGGTTATAACCAAAGTAAATATTCTGTAACGAAAACGATTGTTTGTTTGAGCCCGGTACATTTGAGTTAGCCTCGTAAGGATTGGCATAGTTGCCTTCACCTGTTTTGTATAATATATCCAGGCCTGCAAAAAAACGTTCAATCTCGAGGCGGTTAACCCAGCCCCCTGTCCATATTTTATCACCCAGTGCAATGTCCCCGATACCGGGGCTTATGCGTTGTTTAATATTGGAGGCGTTAAGTCCTGTAATGAAGCGGGTTGATGCTTTGTTAATAATATTGAAGTTTACGCCAATGCGATTGCGTGTATATTTTGAATCAGCATACCCTAAAATAGTTATGCTACCGTTAGGGCCATAAGGTACATCATATAGTACAGGAACCGCAAGGCCTCCGCGTTCAAAATTATAATTAACGGATACCAGGGCCGAAAGGTTAATATCAGCACCAGCTGCGTAAACATTAAAAGCCTTTAGCATATTGTAATATACCGAAGGATAATAATAGTTGGTAAGGTAGGAATACTCGGTGTTAAACGGGCTGTTAAATGCATTACCAAAGGTTAAGCCGTTAAGGTGTTCGCCGTCGCTCTGCAAAAGCTGGTTTTGTTTTGAATAAGAACCATATAGTTTTATACCAACAGCACTGATACCGGTAAGTGAAGAAACATTTACAGATGCTGATGCATAAGGGAAAATCCGTTTAAAGTCGGCATCGTTTGCTACAGACAGGGCTTTTTTTGAATCTAATACCGTTACAAAGCCGCCTTGAAGATTAATGCTGTTTTTGAACGCCAGGCTTAGTGATGGTGTTAATAAGTAGTCTTTACGCTTGTAATAGTTGCGATTGGTAGTAGTTGAGTTATTAACGAACTGGTTAATATTTAGCGGATCGGTGCCGTTATAGATGGTTGATGTGGTAATGCTGGCAATTGAATCGCGTGTATAGCGGTAGGTGAAATCAACGGCAGGTTCAATGCTGAAATTGCCGATAGTTTTCTGGTAGCTTAAGTTATCCCGAAGCAGTAAAACATTTTTGTGATCAACATTTTTAGAAATGCTATTGGTACGTTGAAAATTGCCAGGGCCAACAGCTGCCCCTGCAGCCTCGAAATTATTATCCTCGTCGTAGTTATAATGACTATACGAAGCTGATAAGCTGTTTTTAAGGCCTTTTACCAGTTGTGAGTTTAACCTGAGGCCGCCGTTAAAGAGATTTTGTTTGGTGTGTTCAGCTGTACTTGTCTGGATTTGGTAGTTAGGGTCGCTGGTACCATACAAGTTGGCGTTATCATAATTAAAGCGTGTAACCTGTGGTACGTATGTTGCTGTAGCACTAAGCGTATTGTTTGAGCTCAGCTTAATATCGGCGTAGCCATTAAACTTAAAACGGTCAAAATTTAGCGGTGTTTTAATGTTGATTTGCTGATTTGTTAAAGTTGGCGAAACATCCCTTAAATACGTAGCGGAGATCCCGGCACTAACAACATCTGTATTTTTATAGCCCGATAAGTAATACTGATGATAAACATTGGTTGGGCTTTTAAGCTCATTGATGCTTGAAGTGTTCCTTGCGCTAACCAGATTGGTTTGCCCGGCCGCTTCAATGCCCGATTTGCCTGGTCTGTTACGTTTGGTTTTTATCAGTATCATTTGCTTCTGTGGCGAGACACCGCTTACCTGTGCAGCTGCATTTTGTACCAATGTTATCTCTTCAATATCATGAATGTTGTAAGCGTTTACATCATTGATGATATTGCCATCAACCACATATACCACATAATTGCTATTGGTATAAATGCCGTAAAACCATACATTAAGCGCATCGCTTATGTTAGCAAAAGGCTGACGCTGCAAGTCGGCGGCTTTTATGGTGATGCTTTGCGTGAGATTTTTATTTACGCGCAGTCTTCCCAGGTCGTAATGGGAAGTGTCGGTTTGTGAGTAAGATTTTGAAAATGAAAGGCATATAGCCAGTGTAATAAGGCAGGTGATCCGTGAATACATGAATAGGTTTAAAAAAAATAAATAAGGCTAAATATATGTCATTTAACCTTATCCATTTTAATCAAAACTTAAATATTTACGCTGTCAACCACAACTACTTTACTGCAAAGTGGTTTGGCATATTCTTCGGCAAATATCACGTGGGTAGGGTCGATCTGGTAAGCTTCCTGTGCTTCGGAGGTATCAAATAATATCAATAGCGATACATCGTATGAACGATCGATCACATCGCGGTTAGTATCGGCGGGTACACCGATATGTATATCACGGATGTGTGGAATAGGAAGGAGGATGTTAAGCCCTTCAATCAGTTTATCTTTATCGGCTTTGTTTTTAAGCCAGAAGTGTACGTGGTGGACAAATGTGTTTTGGAGTATTGGCATAAAGGTTTATTGTTATAAAATTATTTGTTTAAGATATCAGCCTGTTCCAACAGGTGCATATAGTTTTTTATTGCTCCTTCTGTTATTCCTGTACCGTTGCCTTGTTTCCAAAAAGTATAAATATCTTTCACAGATTTCAGATGCGAGAATTCGGGAAGAACCTTTTGAACTATCAATGTATTAATTTCTTCGGCCGCGAGCATTGCAGATTGGTTGTTATGGGCCAACCACCATTTGTCTGTTTGGGGTTCGATAAACCATCCAATACGGAACCTGTAGTGATCCTGGGCATTGAATGGAAGCATTGATTCATATAGCTGATACAATTCTTGTGATCTGATCTCTATATTAACAGTAAACTTTAATTGACTGGCAGTTGAACTGGTGCTGCTTTGCAATGCTATGTAGTAAACAAGATCATCTGTTGTATTTGAAAATATATGGCCTGCACGTTTAAAGCCTAGCGGTTTAAGCGTATTGCTTAATTCAGCAATAATGATTTTTTTTAAATCGTTTAATCCCATGTTCTGTTTTAGGCTGCCAAATAGTGATTTAATGGATACAACCAATATAAATTTTAGATTTTATAGAGAAGGCACTAATGGGTTGAAGCGCTTTTAACGCGCTGTCGGCACTTGACTTATTTTCATAGATGCCGGTTACAAGCGCTATCATTTTTTTGTCCGAATCGTTTTTATATGACTCCAAATATTCAAGACTTAAGGTTTTTGAGGGATATCTCCGCATAACATATTGCCCGGCAAGTATATCGTCATCATAATTGTCCGGAAGTTTAATCAGATCCTTTTGTCTGTCGTAATATTGATCCATTGTGTCAATAGCAACACCGGTAGCATGGTTCAGTTCAAACATTTTATTTCTTAATGAATAATAATTAAGACCAGTGTCAGCAATCACAACATAGTAATCGGCATAGGCATCGCGTTGTTCATCAATCTCCGATGTATCTGCATTTGTTTGGATGTCCCTGTTAGACATCTTATAGGATGCCGGTAAAACTTTAAGTTTTTTGATCTTAGAAGAATCGATACCTGGTTTTGTATGCTTTGACTTGCAGGCAACTAATAAACATGCTATTAAAAGCAGGTATTGCACTTTCATAAATGGTGATAGGTTTATCCAAATATAGCTTAATTATTTAATCGCTGCCCACTGCAAACTTAAAACTGCTCAATACTCCAACACCACATGCGGCTTAAACGTATCTGTTTTTACTTTAGCCTTTAGCTCATGCAAAATATTGTATAAGCCAAAGTTGGTACGGTTTACATAAATAAAGTGCTTTACGCCGCGTGCCTGTTTAAACTCGGGCATTTTAGATATTCGCTCACCAAAGCTGTATAACTGATCAAAAAATGCTGTTTGGCTAAAGTCAAAGGTATCGGTAATATACGGTTGGGCAAACAGGCCGATCATGTCTTTATATTGGGTATAATAAAACTCTATCTGCACCGGGGTATCGTCCTTATGGATCATGTCCAGTTGCCTGAACGCTTTAATGGTTTCCTCTTTGTTGTCCAGTAAATTGGTTGAAGTAAGGGAGAAGAAAGGGTAATAAAAATCCTCGGGCATTTCCTTAATACAGCCAAAATCGATAACACCCAATTTCCCTTCGGCGGTGATCATAAAATTGCCAGGATGTGGATCGGCATGTACGGCACGGAGCTCATGCTGCTGAAAGTTATAAAAATCCCACAAGGCCTGGCCTATCTGGTTGCGAAGCTCCTGCGATGGATTGGTGGCTAAAAACTCTTTCAGGTGTTTTCCTTCCAGCCAATCCATAGTAATGATCCGTTTGCTGCTTAACTCTGGATAATATTTAGGAAAAACAACATTATCAAGATTGGCACAGGCTTTAGAAAACTCAATCGAGCGCCGAACTTCCAGTTCGTAATCGGTTTCTTCAAGCAGGCGTTCTTCAACCTCTTTCATGTACACATCCAGTTCCTTTTCGCTCATGCCCAGCATCCTGAAGGCAATGGGTTTAACCATTTTCAGGTCCGACGAGATAGAATCGCCAACGCCGGGATACTGGATCTTAACGGCAAGCTTTTTACCATTTACCTCTGCCTGGTGTACCTGGCCTATTGAAGCCGCATTGGTTGAGCGGATATTGAACTTATCAAAAATCTGATCGGGGTTTTTACCAAAATATTTCCTGAATGTTTGTACAATAAGTGGCCCTGAAAGCGGCGGCGCATTATACTGCGATTGCGTGAATTTATCTACATAAGCCTGCGGCAGCAGGTTTTTATCCATGCTGAGCATTTGCGCTACTTTGAGCGCGCTACCCTTAAGCTCACTTAATGATTGATATATATCAGCTGCATTATCCTCATTTAGCTCTGATTTGTCAAGATCAGGATTGAACAGCTTTTTGGAGTAATGTTTAATATAATTGCCGCCGATCTTAACGCCTGTTTTTATAAACTTGGCCGACCGCTGTACTTTGGTAGTAGGTATACTATTTTGTTCGGGAGTTGCTCCCGGAGTTTCATCTGCCATAATCTCAAAATCCCATCTTATCTTTTATCCCGCCGTTCTGCACCAAAAACTTACCGTATTCAAAAAGGTTATCGATGGGTGAGCGCTGGAAAAGATCAAAAGTTACATTAATCCCTTTTTCGATAGCCTCATCGGTTTTCTCGAAGCCTGCCGAATTATCATTGATCCAGAAGTTGAGTATAAACACAAACTGTACCCAAAGTGCATCCTTGTATTTTTTTGAGAAGTATTTACGGTCGCTCAGTTCGGTACTTTCAATCCCTTCTTTCATGATATCATCGGCAAAGCCCTCAAAAATATCTTTCAGCGGAATAAATACTTTTGGTGTTGTAAAACCTTTAGGTTGTTTTTTTATGCTATAAACTGCAAAGCTGCGACTGCTTTTAATCAGCTCAAAAAAGCCATAAAAAAATGACAATGCTTTCTCGCGTGATGAATAACCCTCCCAAACTTCCTGGGCGCGGATTTCGGCCAGTGTTTTGGTAGCAAAGCCTGCCCAGATACCCTGTTCAACCGCTTCAAACGAACCGTAGAACTGGTAAAACTCAGCCTCGCTCATTTCATTTTGCTTTGCAAAGATATAAACCGACTTAGGTTGCTCACCTTCGGTTAAAACATAATCAATATACGCGTTCTGGATGCTTTCGATGGTTGCCATGTTAAACCTCTCCTAAATCCTCTCCAAAGGAGAGGACTTTTTTGAATAGTGATGATTAAATTAAATTCTAAAAACTCCCTCTCCAAAGGAGAGGGTTGGGGTGAGGTGGTTTTTTACAAAAACTGCTCTACCACTTGTTGTAACTGCCTGGCCTGCACTACGCCGCTTTGACGCCATTTGCTTTCCCCTTTTTGAAAAATCATAAGGGTAGGCACACTTTGAATACGGTATGCACTGGCTGCCGCAGGGTTTTTATCAATATCTATTTTAATGATCTTTACCTTATCTCCTAACGCTGTTTTTACATCGTGCAGTATAGGCGGCATCATTTTACAAGGCCCACACCACTCTGCCGAAAAATCGACCAGTACCGGTGTTTCTGATGCTATTATTTCCTGGAAATTTGCCATAAGTTTTTTATTAACTGTTCATGGTTCATAGTTCATAGATCATGGGCTAACCGGTTTACAAAGAGTGAATTAACAAATTGCTGCCTGTCAAACCATGCACCATCATCTATGAACCATGAACTACTCAAATTTAACCATTAACCCGCGTAAAAGTTTAGTGCTTTAACGCCAAACCTTCAGTTATAAAGTATATTTACTTTATGCAAACAAAACTAAGCACTTACCTATTCCTGGTGCTCCTTACACTGCCTTTTGCGGGCATAGCCCAGGACACTGTTATACCGCTTTGGCCAAACGGAGCGCCCGGTTTTGAAAATCGCCGTAATGAGCCTGAGCAGGCTAAAGATTACTGGGTAAAAAATATTCATAATCCATCGCTTACTGTTTTTTTGCCGCCGAAGGACAAAGCCAACGGCTCGGCAGTTGTGGTATGCCCCGGAGGGGGGCACCGTTTGCTGGTTTATACTGCCGAAGGTGTTGATCCTGCCAAATACCTTAACAATTTAGGTGTTACTGTTTTTGTATTGAAATATCGTTTGGGAAGAGATACGCTATCGCCATACAAAATTGACGTACATGCAAAACAGGATGGGTACCGCGCTATGCGGCTGGTACGCAGCAAAGCAGCAGAATATGGATTGGATACTAACCGCATCGGGATGATGGGCTTTTCGGCCGGTGGCGAAGTGGTTGATATGGTGGCCTTTGGCGAAGGCAAAGGCGATCCAAAAGCTCCTGATCCGATAGACAGGCTAAGCGCCCGTCCGTCGTTTTTGATCCAGATTTATCCGGGGCCGCTTTATATCCCCGATAAATTACCTTACGATGCTCCGCCTGCATTTTTATTAGCTGCGAATGATGATGTTTGTTGTTCGCCATCCGTAGTTAAGCTGTTGCAACGTTATCGTGAGGCAAGGATACCGGTTGAGGTACATATTTATACCCAGGGCGACCATGGTTTTAATATGGGTTACCGCTCAAAGCTGCAAAGTATCAGTACCTGGCCACAGCGCATGGTCGACTGGCTAAGCGACAATAATTATCTGCACCCCGCTGCGGCAAAAAGGATGAAACTTCACTAAACGCCGGATGAAGTAAAAATAAAAAAGAGAGGCATATGCGTTTGGCTTAACCGCATAGCCTTCTCTTTTAACAATAGCCCCTATTGTACCCCTACGTTCGGGAACTAATGTATCTTGTAACAGCTTTCGGTAAAAGCTGTGCGTTTTGATGCTGCGTAAACTACCTGGTTGTGAAGCTGATAGCCGCTTATAATGCTTTTCATCATCCGTTCCAGGATCACGCCTGTTTGATTGTCAATGACGTATACACCGTTGGTATTACTGTTGGTGTACCCACCGGTAATAGCGCTTTCAAAAATTACCGTGGTCGTTTTATCGGTGAGTTTATCTATCCAAAAAGTGTTCTTGGTTTTTTGCCCGTTCACCGTGATAGAGTCGGCCCAGGTATAGCCAGGTTTAAGTGATTGGGTTATCACAAAATCGGCCAGCAGGCCAAGGGTTGTTCCTTTTATAATTTGCTCCTGCTGCAAACCGGTAAATGCTGTGAAAGCGTCATTAGTAAATTGCAGCGCAGGATCAGTAACATCAGTTACCAGGCCGTTTTTATTGATAGTTACCGAAGCAACTTTACCTGTAAGGTTATTAAGCGCTTTTGCGATAGCCGAGCTGTCGGTAACCGGCTTGTCTGAGCTATACTCCAGTTTTTTACCCATGGCGTCAACCGTATCGGCAATGTGTTTGGTGGTGACTGCAAGGTTAAAGCCCTGGCCTGTGGTATCAATAACATCATAAACTTTAGTTGTTGATGAAAAGCTGTTGATGTTAAACTTTTGATCGCCGCGTTGCAGTACAGTATTTGAACTTAAAAAAGCAGTGCGTTGAAATTGATCGCCTTTTTTAAAGGTAAATATACGGTGCGCCGTTTGTGCACTACTTAAGGCAGATATGCTGGTAAGCAGTACGGTTAATATAGTTTTAAGTTTGGGTATTTGCGGTTTCATGTAATTTTTGTTTAATAAGAGCAAGCTTTTAATACAAGGCAGTTAAAATAAACTGCCCTGTATTGATCCTAATTAATGCAACGGTTTTAAACCGGGTATTGGTGGCACCGGTGGTATCGGCGGTACTGGCGGAATAGGTGGCACCGGCGGTATTGGTGGTACCGGAGGGATTGGCGGCACCGGTGGTATTGGCGGCACTGGCGGAATCGGCGGCACCGGTGGTATTGGTGGTACCGGTGGAATAGGCGGCACCGGCGGTATTGGCGGCACCGGAGGAATAGGTGGTACCGGTGTTATCGGTGGCACTGGCGGTATTGGTGGTACCGGTGGAATAGGTGGCACGGGCGGTATCGGCGGTACAGGAGGAATGGGCGGCACCGGTGGTATTGGCGGCACCGGCGGAATAGGTGGTACCGGCGGTATTGGCGGTGGTACGTTCCAGTCTGATTGATTGCCTCTGCTTTGTGCAGAGGCCCGATTGATGCTTATAGCCAAAGTTGCGGACGCGACTAATGCTGCTATGATGATCTTTTTCATAGATTTTATATATTTTAATGAAATAATTAATGATTTTGCTAAAAGGAAACTATCGCCGGTTTAGTGAGAGCGGGTAACCGAGGGAGAATACCATATTGGCCCTGTCGTTGGTATACCGGGTAAGGTTTGCAACCCCTACCGCTAAACTTAAGGGCACCGGGAACGGCCTGACCCCCGCCGAAATACCGAGGTTCATGCCCGTCCATTCGGCATTTACATTTACATGATGTATAAGTTCATAGGATATACTACCGAATACTGCGGTGCCGTGTTTGCCTCTGCCGGCAGCAATATCTTTAGGGCTTTTTTCATAAAACCTGCCGCTGCCTATACCTATTGTATAGCTAAGCCTTGAGCAGCCCGGGGTTAATGATTTAATGGTTTGTATGGCATGGGTTACGGCAAGGAAGTAGGTTGAGCCGGAGGCATCAGACTGCTTCACGTTAGCAAACACCTGCAATGCTCCGGCCGAGATGCTTGTTCCGGCAAATAATATACGGCTTATGATAAAGTTTCCCGAGAAATCCCTGAATTTGTGCACATCGGTCATATTTAAACTGGCAGCAAAGTTTACTGCTTTTGCAGGGTTGCCTACACATGCCCCTACCGAAGTGATCAGGTCTGTTTTATTATTATTCAGGTATACCTCGGGATAGGTAGCTCCGATGCCGCCAAACAGGTAAGTACCATATCCCCCAAAGCCCGATGGTATTAATATGCCGCCAGGTGCATCGCTGGGGTAAAGCTCATTTTGTGTTGGTGTTGTTTGCTGGTTGATTTGAGGGGCAGGAGCCAGGAAATTATCTATTTTTTGCGTGAGTTCCTTTTCAAACTGATTTTGGCTGTAGGCTGCTTGTGTACTTAAACAAATTATAGTAGTAACACAGCAAATAAGTGCCCATATGTTGGTTTTAAAGATCATTTTAGTAAAAGGGGTTAGGTAAGGTGTCAATGGTTATAATAAAGAGATCAACGCTATCCGGCAATGATCTAATTTATGCAATTTACCTGCAAAAAAACAATCGGCAATTTCTTGTTTTTGGGATAAAACGGCCGGTTTATTAAAGGGGCTACAGGGCATGTCATCATAAAAATTAACGTACTGCTGTTTGCTGGTTTGATACCAGGGGTACATAATTGTGGCTTTTTCATTGTGGTTTTGGGTTGTTTTTGTATCACAATGTTACGGAGCCACGGCAGGCTGCACAATACCAAGTAGTTTGTATTTTGAATAGTAAAAGGAGGGAAGTATGTAAAAATGCAAATCCCCTCCAATGCACAAAGCAAAGAAGGGGACGATTTTATTAATGTTGTTTTTGAACTGGTTGTATCTTATCTGCTGCAGATCTATTTTTTATCCTCCAATACAACCCACCTGTTCACAGTATTATTTAATCCTTCTATGGCAATTTTGTAAAATTTAGAGGGTATATTTTTAACATCAACCAGCACATGTTCATTGTTTGCCGGCACAGTAGCTAATAACTTGTAGTCATCGGCCTTACCTTCTTTAAAAGTATTATCGGAGGCTACCCAAATCTTTACATAGCCCTTAGGGTCAAGGGTTTTCCAGGTGATATCTAAAGAGCCCTGTACATAGTTTGCCGTTGGTTCTGCAACAGATACTGCGCCGATAAGCGAAATGCCATCCATTTCCCGCTGCTGCGCCTTGGGCACTTTTACGTTTAAAAAACTATTGATTGATGGCGTAATATCAACAATACCCGGGGTGTAATATTTAGCATAATTATTAAGCGGACGGTAGCTGGTAACCATCCAGGTTGAGCGCTGACGGGCACTTTGGCCACCATGATCTTTACCGGTGGCTTCGCTGCGCCCATGATCTGTGGTAATAAAGATCAGCCAGTCTTCTTTGAAATGTTGCCTGCGGTATTGTATCGCTGCCCAGATCTTACCAACCTGTGCATCCATTTTTTCAATGGCATCATAATATTGCGGGCTGTCACCATATTTATGTCCCATATCGTCGGTGTATTCCAGGTATACCCATGAAAGATCAGGAGCTTTATCTTTAATGCAGTTTGCTGCCGACGCTGCCACCTGCTCATCGATCAGGTGCATATAGTTACCGGCCTTATCATGCGGAAACTTTACGGTATCCAGCTCGTAGCCATCATAAGCATAATCAGGATGGATATTACCTGCCTCGGGTAGTTTATCGCCAATAAGTTTGGTACGGTTATCTGTCCAGCTGCTAAACACGGCTGTTTTTTTGTTGGGCCAGGCATTTTTAAACATCCGGAATATATTCCAGTAGTTATAGTTAGGCGCTTTAATATCGTTGCCCCAAACATTATGTTTGTTAACCCAGGTAGCGGTGAGTAAACTGTTATAGCCGTTGGCCGATATAGTTGGCGTTTGTGAATATCCTCCTTTTTCACCGCCAACATGGGCACGAAGATAGGTGCCTTGCTTGGCTATCAGTTTGAGGTTAGGGGTATTTAATTTTTCAATCACATCTGCAGGAATGCCATCGGCAATAATAAAAACGGCCTTTCGGGTTTGGGCGGCGGCGTTCAGCCCGGCCGATAACAGCAGGATAAGAGCTGCGGTTTTAAGTAGATTTTGCATCGGTATAAGTAAGTATTTTAAAGGCCTAAACTACGGTGTTTTAAAAGTACAGGAGTTAAAAAATTGTTATGCTTTTTTATGAGTGATGAATTTTTTAACTTACTGTAGCGTAAGTGGTTTATAATGCGTAATATAATTATAAACCTATCAACTATGACGCGCAAATTAACCTTACTTTGTCTTGGGATTTTAACAATGGCTGCCTGCAAAAAAGGTGGCATCAATCCAAAAAATGATCCGGGGAAAGACCTGGTACTTTCAGCAACCGAACAACAACAGGTTGGGCCGGGTAACGCCTTTACCTTAAAGCTATTTAAAGCAGATGTTGGTACCATCGACAATACTCAAAATCTGATCATTTCACCTCTGAGTGTCAGCTTTGCCGTTGGGATGACCAGCAATGGCGCCAATGGGCAAACCCTTACCGATATCCGTAAAACTATGGAAGTTAATGGTTTTACTGAAGATCAGGTAAACAGTTATTATCATAACCTCATTACTAACCTGCCCGATCTTGATCCAAATACAACCCTTAAAATAGCAAACTCCATTTGGTACGCCAACAATTTTACTGTGCTGCCGGCGTTCCTGAAAACCAATACTGATTTTTATGATGCCGAAGTAAAAGCGCTTGACTTCAGCAGCGATAAAACAGGATCGGCAAATACTATTAATAGTTGGGTAAGCGGGCAAACCAACAATAAAATCCCGAAGATCCTTGATCAGATTGGTGATGGTGCCCGCATGTACCTCATTAATGCTATTTATTTTAAAAGCAGTTGGAAAACCCGCTTTGATGCAGCTAAAACTTATAAGGCACCTTTTCGCCTTGCCGATAACAGTACGGTACAAACCGATTTCATGACCAACAATGGCGTTGAGCTTAAAACCGCCTATGATAATGGTACCAATGTTGTTGAATTGCCGTATAGCAACAGTAAGTACAGTATGGTAATGATTATGCCATATGAAGATGTGAAAGCCTTTGCCCTCGGTCTTGATTCAACTAAATGGAACTTTTTAATGGGTAAGCTTGCCGCTACCAAATCACAAATTACTATTCCTAAGTTTAAATTTAGCTATGGTATTAACCTGATGGGGATTTTAAAATCATTAGGAATGGGCATTGCTTTTAGTGATCAGGCTGATTTTAGCCGGATTACCGCAGGTGGTGGAGTTGCTATCACAGAAGTAAAGCATGAAGCCTATATTGATGTGAATGAGGATGGCACTGAAGCGGCAGCTGCAACTGAAGTAGGTATAGGGATTTCGGCGCCGGCACCAACCAATGTTTTTAATAAGCCATTTATTTTCGCCATAAGAGAAATGAAAACCGGGTTGATATTATTTGCCGGTATAGTGAATGACCCAACCAAGAATTAATAAAGCCTCCGGCTTATTATTTGGCTTTTACTTTATTGCCTTTTGCTTCGTGGGTTAATTCAACCATGCCTAATGCCTCCATCAAAGGGGGAACATACATGGCGAAGCGGCCGCGAAGCCCTTTTTTTAAGCCATACCAGCCCCCAACCGGGTTGGTCTCTGACCGGCCCCAGGCTTCTACGGTTCCTTCTTTAGCAGGCTTTTGCTCGTCGGCGCTGCCAAGTTCCATCCAATCGCCGTGAGCGGTTAACATAGCATGCAGGTCGGCCAGGCAACGGTAATCGTAATGAAGTATTGTTTTACCAACAGTACAAACCAGTATGGGTTTCCCATCCTTCGTGTCCAGATACATGGTATAATCCGAAGTTAATGGCGGTGTTTTCAGCGTCATCGGGTTTTCTTTTGTGCCGATATTGTTTTCCATATCACATTGAGGTTTATAACGAGTTGATGATTATTGCCGTATGCAAATTAAGGTTTTGAATGTTAATAAAAAATGCAGGGACAATAATCAATACATCTCCACAAAAGCTTTCAATGCCCTCGATTGCGGTACATTTTTACGATAGATGAGCACTGTAGACATGGTGCCAAGTTCCTTATTAAGCGGATGTGTTTTAAGCTTGCGGCCAGCATAATATTGTTCAATCAATTCGGCCGGGAGGATGCTTATCCCTAAACCGGCTTCCACAAAGTTGATGATCCCTTCCAGCGAATTCAATACGATACTTTTATATTGGATAATGCCTTTTGAATTAAGCCATGCTTCCAACCGGGCACGAAATACGCACCCCTGGTCAAACACAATGATCTTAAGCGGCTGGTTCATGAGCAATTCCTTAAGCCCGGGGCCTTGCGCGGGAGCCAGGATAACCAATTGCTCCTCTTTAATATGTAACTGTTCCAGCTCTGGCGAATTGATAGGTGCCGATACAAAGGCAGCATCCAGTTTGTAGTTAATTACATCATTTATGAGCTCACTGCGCATTTCCGATTTAAATTCCAGGTCGACATCCGGATAGGCTTCTGTAAAACGGCTAAGGATATCCGGTACCTTAAAAGCCATGGTGGTTTCGATACAGCCTATTTTAAGATTGCCGCTTACCCGGTTAAATTTTTTAATATCCTTTTTGGCTTCCTGCATCAAATGATCTATCTGCTTGCTGTATTGCATCAGCGTTTCACCGGCGCTGGTTAGCGTTACTTTGCGCGATGTACGTGTAAACAGATCGGCGCCAAATTCTTCTTCCAGGTTTTTAACACGTGCCGTTACGTTTGACTGTACGGTAAACATGGCTTCGGCCGCTTTGGTGAAGCTTCCGTTAGCAGCCACCGCTTCAAATATCTTTAAGTCATTTGTGTTCATAAATCACTATTTATGATTTTAAATATCACTATTAATCGTTTTTAATAATCAAATATCAACATTAATTTTGAATCATCAAAACAGAAAAAATGAAGCTTAAAAGACTGATAATAAATGCAATTGTGGCTACCTTGATGGTAAGCGGAGCCAAAGCGCAATCAACCCGAAACTCAACTTCAAAAAATCATACTATGGAAACTAATCAGATTCATTACCGCGACATCAAAGCCAATGGCTTAAATATTTTTTATCGCGAAGCAGGCCCTAAAGAAGCACCAACCATATTGTTGTTGCATGGTTATCCTACATCATCGCATATGTTCAGGAACCTAATCCCAACTTTAAGTACAAAATATCACGTGCTGGCTCCCGACCTTCCTGGTTTTGGATTTTCAGATATGCCCGATCATACCCAATTTCATTATACTTTTGATAACCTGGCTGCTACTATGCAATCATTTATTGATGAGCTTGGTTTGAAACGTTTTTCCATTTATATATTTGATTATGGCGCGCCTACCGGTTTAAGATTGGCACTTGCTAACCCCGAAAAAATAACCGGCATCATATCGCAAAACGGTAATGCCTATGAAGAAGGCCTGAGCACCGGCTGGAACCCGATCCAAAAATACTGGCAGGATTCAACTAAGGAAAACAGGGATGCCTTAAGGGATTTCGTGAAAGAAAAAATGACCAAATTCCAATATTTTGAAGGCGTGTCAGACCCGTCATTAATTGCTCCGGAAAGCTATACACTCGATCAGCAAACCCTTGACCGCCCCGGAAATGTGGAAATTCAGCTTGATCTGATGCTTGATTATCGTACTAACGTAGCTTTATATCCTAAATTCCAGGCTTATTTTAGAGAATATAAACCAAAGCTGTTAGCTGTTTGGGGTAACAAAGATCCGTTTTTTTTACCTGCCGGTGCCGAAGGCTATAAACGGGATAATCCAAATGCTACCGTTAAGTTTTACAACACAGGCCACTTTGCTTTGGAAACACATGCTAAAGAAATAGGACAGGATGTGCTGGGCTTTTTAGGGGGCTTGCCTAAATAATAACCAGTTAAACCGGTTGTCATGTTGAACGTAGTGAAACATCTTCTTCGCCGGGTATATTCGTAATACAGGGTAGAGAAGATGTTTCGTTTATACCTAAAGTAAGTTGTAGAATCCAGACTTACGAAGTTTTTAAAACTTCGTAAGTCTTCGTCAGATTTGTCATTCATGTATTCGGAGCTATTTACTTCTTCAACTCTTTTTCCTCTGCCAATAAAACATCAGCCGAAGTAAATCCTTCCAGCTTTTTAGCAGGCGAACCATCTGCATTAAAAAAGAACAATGTTGGGGTTGCCCTGATTGGATATTGTTCTTTTAATGTTTTACCATCCTTACTGTCAATATCAATAGCCACATTTATCAGGTTAGCATTAAAAGCATCGCCCAATTCTTTTTTGATCAGCACTTCCTGCTCCATTTGTTTGCAGGTTGGACACCATGAAGCGTGTGCAAATACAAACAGGGGTTTATTTGCTGTCTTAGCCACTGCCTGTGCATTGGCAAGGGATGTTGTTTTAAAATTGATACCCTGTTGTGAATTAAGTAAAGGCTTGTATTTTGATGTGCATGATGCGAAGCCGATAATCGTGGCAACTAAAAATATCAATAATGCCTGAGCTGATTTTTTCATTTGATTTTTATTTAACTGTATTTGTGCCGCTATAAGCTTATAAGCCTGCACCAGGCCTGTCATTAATAAGGTTAAACCCAGGATCCAGTTGATGAGGTTGTGCTGTGTTTTGAGCACGTTCATCAGATAATTGCCTGCGATGCCATAAATAATAAATGACAGTAGTGTACCGGTACCTATTGCTGCTATGAAAATATTATAAGCACGGGGCTCGCTGCTTAACACCTTGCAGCTCTTTAAAACAGCAGTCCAGCCCATCCAAAAGGGTAAATGCAGCGGGTTAAGCAGGCTTAACAATAATCCCGCATAAAAAGGGTTCATCCCTACAAAAGGCAGCACATCCTGGAAATTGCGCATATGGAAAGCGGCCTCCAATGTTTTATAGGCCAGCACCAGTATAGCAATGCAAAAGGCCGCGCTTAATATTTTGAACAGTTTTTTTAAGCGCACCAGTTGGTCAACCACCACCAACGCTATACGCACAATCAATACTTCGACTAAAATAGCGGCGAAGCCAAACCAGGCAGCACCAGCAAAATTACCGTTAAGGGCAAAGTTAGCTACGTTGGTATTTAAGGTTCCGATAGGCAGCGCTCCAACAAAACTGATGCTGAACGCTACCCAAAATAGTTTTAATTGCTTTGTCATGCTCATGCTACCAGTTTAAAGTATTCGGTGTTATTTTTAAGCATGGTTATGCCTTGTTTGTAAGTCATGTGGTTAATTCCCTTAAGTTGTTTATTAAGTATACTTACCTGGTATAGGATTTTCCAATGCCTGATAATCTCGCCCCAGGCAAAGAATATAGAATGTTTAGGATCGTAAATATGGGTTGGCTCGCTACCCGCCCCGTTCAGTTCTATGATGGAAAGGTTTTTGCCACTGCTTAGCTCGTCCCAGGTATTGTACATTACATCCAGCCGTCCAAAATAAAATCCGGGAATTTCGCGGCACATATTATCTATGGCCTCCGTTAGCTCATCAGTAATAAGGTGACTAAAGTCAATAAACTTAGCGCCGCGCGAATGGTTACCATAAGGTACCAGTATCTTTGACTCGCCGGCAGGCAAAACATGCTTTAATTTATCGCCGTAGGTATTTATTAGCACAGGCAACTGCAGCAGATAACGGGGTTCCTTAACAATAAGCTCCATCATGGTGTGTTTGCCATCCCCGGTGAGGGTTAAAAATTCTTTTCCAACTATGCCGGTTACATGGCCTTTCGCCTCGCCGGGCAGACGGTAATAAAATATGCCTGCCTCGTGGTTGTAGTTAACATATTGCTGCACCAAAAAGTCGACCCTGATCTGTTGTGTGTATTCCAATAATCCGGTTTCGTTATGTACCAGTTTTACCTGTACTCCTCTGCCGCCTATATCGGGCTTGGCAATCAGCGGGTAACTGAACCCTTTTTCTTTTATAGCCAATGTAATCTCGCTAAAGTCTGCACCGGTTTTAAACAGGATGGTTTGGGGATAATATTTTTGAGGGATGAGGTCATAAATACTGGCTTTACTTTCCAACGTGAAGCCTCCATTTTCAATCAACGGGTTGGCCGTACTGAAAAAGAAAAATGATCGTGCCTTTAAACTCAGCCAAAACCAGTAAAACATAATTGGCGCGTATACCATGTTTAATGACCAATATTCCCAATTAAAGAGCTTGATTAAAAAACGTTTCAAACCAAAAAAACGAGGCAGAACAGGGGGCTTGCTATCTTTTTCGGTTATGACAAGATCATTAATATATTTATTACCATCCTTCAAATCATGATAGGTCATGGTGATATTTTGGGGGCTTACGTTAATATTGGTAACGCTTACTGTTTTCATTTTACCGTCCCGGTTTATTACCAGGGCATCGTTATCATCACCTTCGCCGGCGTGATGATGAAAATGCAAAATAGCTTCTGCCGTATCCGGATTGGCCGATTTACGCCAGTTAGTAAACCAGGCGGTCCGCTTAGCTGTAGCAGCTTCATCATATAAAGTAGCAGACGACCAGATGTGCGCATCCCTGCCATCCAGTAATTTGATGTGTTTGCGTTCACTATCCCAACGGCATTCAAATAAGTTGCCTCCGGTATAAAGCACTACGGTGAAAGGTTCAATATTTTCAAGATCACTATTTTGATAAAACAGGTATGGATCTTGGGCATTAATCAGATCCACTAATACCAGTCCGCGGCTAGTTTTATATGATGGCATGACTTTGTGTTTTACAAAGGCTCCATTTAGCAGTACCACGGTATCGCCGTTGTTTTTTGCAGCTATCCAGCTGCCATTGCGGTCGGCATCTTTAGGGTACAATAGGGTGTGGCTGCCATTTTGATATTTGCGCGGTGCTATGGCCTGCCCGCGGTTAACGTTTTCATCGCGATTGGAAGTGAGCTGAAAACCATTTTTTGTGGGGATGTAGGTTACTGTGCACATGCCCTGCGGTACTTAAGTGTTGACGCTGCAACGCCAAATTCGTCGGGGATAACAACATCTGATACAGCGTTCACCCCAATACGGATCAATGCCATGTGATGAACTGTATGTTCCAGGTTATAAACCAGCTCGCGGTAATAGTTAGAAAATACCTGCGTTGAATTTGTCTCGCCTTCACCGTATTCGGCTTGAAGCAACAATTCTTTATCTGGCTTTTGAATCCCGGCCTCTATTTGGCGGATAGTTGTGATGGCAAAATCTTTATCTGCTTCAATGTTTTTGTTGCGGATGCGTTTATCATAGTCAACCATGCCGGTTTCATAGCCTTTGTTCAGCTCAACAAAAAACTCAAGGATATGACGGGTATGCTGGCCAATGCTTGATTGCGATAGCAGTTTTACCGGCTGGGTGTACTGTACAGGACTTAATTCGTCAATTACATATTGTAGTTGCTCCAATAAATTGGAGATAGGTTCTTTCAATTGCATGATGCTAATGATTAGCGGGTTTTTAATTTTGTTAATGAAGGAATGGAATAAGGTTCATTACCTCTTTCCGGAAAATGTAAAGCAGTATGGCCGATGTTGTGAATACAATAGCTGCCAGTATAAAAAGCTGACCGCCATCTCCCTGAACAACAATGCCCAATTTAGTGAGGTGAAAAAATATAGCACCTGCCATCATGCCAACCGCTATTAAAGCTCCGATACCAGTAGTGCGTGGAATAATGATCAGTATGGCTGCTACAAGTTCCATACTGCCAATACCGATGCGCCCCCAGGGCTCCATGCCCAATTTGGTAAATATGTAAACCGACTCGGGCGCAGCAGTAAATTTGAAGAATAAGGTTTGCAGCATAATGATGGCTGCCGTAAGGCGCAGGGCCCAAACCAATATATTGAATTGTGTATAAGTCATGATTGTTGTGTGTTTGAATTTATAAGTGTGCATGGTGTTCTTGTTTTTTGCCCGCTTTGATGGCTGCTGTAACGATATCCGCAGCTACCTCTGCTTTGCTTTTTAGCGGAAAGGCCTGGAACAGGAAATCGCGGTTTATGATGGTGATCTTGTTGGTGTCGTGGCCAAATGTGGCACCCTCGTCCTGCACGGAATTAAGCACCACCAGATCGAGGTTTTTACTGTATAGTTTTTTAAGGGCGTTCTGTTCCTCATCGTTAGTTTCAAGGGCAAAGCCGATTGATACCTGGTCATTACGTTTGATCTTGCCGAATTCAAAGGCGATATCAACGTTTTTAACCATTTGCAGGCTAAATTCATGTGCCGACTTTTTCATTTTTTGAGCATACACTTGTGACGGTTTATAATCGGCCACAGCAGCGGCGAAAACGGTTATTTGAGCTACCGGGAAATATTTTTGGCAGGCCGAATACATTTCATCAGCCGAGTTAACATGAATAACCCTAAGGTTGGTATGAGATAAACTGATGTTTACCGGCCCCGAAACCAAAATCACTTCAAAGCCCTTATCTAAAAAAGCTTGGGCAATGGCATAACCCATTTTGCCCGATGAATGGTTGCTGATGAAACGTACCGGATCAATAGCTTCGCGGGTAGGGCCGGCGGTGATCAGTACTATCGGTTTGTTGGTGGTTTTCATTTTGTGGTGGTGGTTTAAATAGATCTAAAAAAGCGGGCTTGTGCGATTCCTCTTGAGAGGGGGCGGAGGGGTGTGTATCTGCTTTGATAAGCGTACTGAATAAACACACCCCTGCTACCGCTCACTCCTTCGCGCCGCCTCTCATGAGGGGATTTTGTATAGCAGATTACTTTTGTCCCTTCATCTCCGGCCACTTTTCATCGGCTGCTTTAATGAGGTTTGCCTGGTCTTTGGTCCACAGTTCTTTTACCTTATCGTTGTAATTAAAGTAAAGCTTGTCGTTCAGCACAGTCCATGTATTTGCTTGAGTTGGTGCTTTGTGGCCCTGCGAAGTGCCGTAAGCGCAATAACCGCCATACTGGGGTGCATACTTTTCCGGATCGGCTTTAAAAGCTTCAAGGTTTTCGCTGGTGGAGAAAAACCAGGTAGCATCTTTCCATTGGTATTGAAATTTGTCTGACCCTTTTATCGGTTTCGATTCTTTGAAAAATGCAACCGGGTCATACCCTTTAATTGCTTTACCGCCGGGTGCAAATATTTCTGATTGTTGCGCATAAGCCTGAACCGCGGTAACCAATGCAAGTGCCGTGATAATTAAAAAACGTTTCATTTTTGTGATTTTAGATTGATTTATAATTGATTATTGAAGACTTGTTAGCGGACTGTCTTAGCCCAGTTGGCGTCGGCTTTGGCTTTCAGGTTAGCCTCGTCTTTATCCCATGATTTTTTAGTGTTGTTAAAAAACTTGTTGTAAAACAGGTACAGTTTACCATCAAGCAGTTTGAAAGTTTTTGGATCTATCTCCACCTTTTCACCTTTAGCACCCATCGCGTAAGCACACCAGCCTCCGTATTGAGGCTCGTATTTTGCAGGGTTGGTTTTAAATAAATCCCTGTCCTGAGTGGTAGCAAAATGATAGGTTACGCCATTATCGATAAGAGCAATTTCTTTTTTACCCTCAATAGCTTTTTGCTGGCTGAAGTAAGCAACCGGGTCATAACCTTCAATGGCCAGACCGGTGTTATCTAAATTGAATTGTTTTTTGCGAACGTCTGTTTGGCTTTGTGCCGAAGCAATACTTGCAGTAAATACAATAACTAACAGGAGATTGAATAATTTTTTCATGATTGTGTTAATCTTGATGTCTGATTTTTTCCCCTTTGTCGGGACAGATCATCAAACCTTACAGCGAATCAGAAAAAATATTTAAATAAGGAAGTGGGTGGGATTTGTAAGATGGAGGTAAGTTATTTAACTTATTGATTATCAGTATTTATATTGCGGTTGGTTGGCTGCTGTGCGTACACATCTTGTCAATGAATATCAATAAATAAAACCGAATGTCATTTCGACGAACCAGCTTGGGAATGTGCGGATGCAGTGAGGAGAAATCTTATACATCACACTCCATACTTTGCATACGGCTCAATAGGGCGTATAAGATTTCTCTTTCGCTCCACTACTTGGCCCACCCCTGCTCTATCGAAATGACATTTTCTTTTACTTAAAAAGATGTGTACACACAGTAGGTTGGTTGGGGGGAGACTGATATTAATCCTGAAGCTTATCTATTTTACTTTGTATAATGGCAGTATCGGCGAGTGTTTTGATCAACGTTAAGGCTTTTTCAAAGTTTAGTTTTGCCTGCGCGTTATCAATACCTGTGTATAACTCGCCAAGCAAGGTATAGTAAAACTGGTTATTGGTAAGTTGCAGTTTTTCTGCTTCAATAATGGCTTCTTCAGGGCTATTGGCTTTGGCAAGTGCAAAGGTGCGGTTAAGCGCCGCTATTGGTGAGTAAGCAATTTGCAGCAAGCGATTATAAAGTTGCAGTATATTCTCCCATTTTTCTTTTGAATCAGTTTTTTGGGTATGCCAGTAGGCTATGCTGGCTTCTATGTGATATTTTGAGAGTTGTATTCCTGTAGTTGCAAGTTTTAAATGCCAGGCGCCTTTGGTTATAAGTTCCTGGTTCCAGAGGTTGGTATCCTGATCATCGTATAAAACTAACCCGCCGTTTTGATCTGTACGGGCCTCAAATCGTGACGCGTGGAAATACATCAACGAAAGCAATGCGTTAACCTGGGGCTTGTTGGTGCCCTCGTTTTCAATAAGCATGTGGCAAAGGCGCATGGCTTCAAAGCAAAGGTCTTTACGCAAAATTTGGTTATCACTAACCGAATAATATCCCTCGCTAAACAGCAGGTAAATGGTAGTAAGCACGTTTTCCAGCCGGTTGTCAATCTCGGCGGAGCCAGGCATTTCAATCTTTATTTTTTCGTTTCGGATTTTTTCTTTTGCCCTGAACAGACGTTTGTTAATGGTTTCTTTATTGGTAAGAAAAGCTTCGGCTACTTCATCAATTCCGAAACCGCACAGAATCCTTAAAGCGAGCCCGATCTGTGCCTCGGGTGGGATGGCAGGATGACATACGGCAAACATCATCTGCAACTGGCTGTCGCTGATGTTTTGTGGCGAGAGATCTATATCCTGTTCATAACTCTCTGCCGTTTGCATTTCCGGTGATACCTTGCTTTCAAAAATAGTATTACGCTGCAAATGATTTTTTGCCTTGTTTTTGGCTACATTATAAAGCCAGGCGGTAGGGTTAGTTGGGATACCTTTATAACTCCAGGCCTGCGCCGCGGTGAGGAAGGTATCACTGGCAATATCCTCAGCAGTTTCCATCTGATCAAACCCAAAGCGGCGACAAAGTACCGATACTATTTTACGATATTCCGTGCGGAATAAATGGGGGATGATTTCAGGGTTTTGCATGGGGATGACCAAAAATGTCATTGCGAGCGATAGCTTGGCAATCGCGCGTAAGCATGGCCGCTCTGTATAGCATGCGATTGCTTCGTTCCTCGCAATGACATAGATTATAGTTTATTATACTTTGAATTACTTAATGTACTCCGTCATTCTTGGCAACTTTCCGCACTTCAACGGTATTGCCTTCGCCTTGTAATACCGGGCAGCCTTTGGCAAATTCAACGGCTTCCTCAACCGATTCGGCTTTTACAGTGACAAGCCCGCCGATGGTTTCCTTGATTTCGCCGAAGGGGCCGTTGGTTACCACACCGCCATGGCCTACAATTTTGGCATCTGCAAAAGGGAGGCCGGTGCCGCTAACAAATTTATTTTGAGCAGCTATGCCGCCAATCCAGTCCATAGTTTGTTTCATCCAGATTTGGATCTGTTCGGGAGAAGCTACTTTAGTGCCATCCTCGTGCCTGAAAATTAAAACGAATTCGTCCATCTTTTTAAATTTTAAAGGTTAATAAATATATGAATTACACCTTTATATCAAATGAGATCGGAGGAATAGGACAAGGGTTGAATTATTTATTTCGGATTTGGGATGTTCGATTTCGGATTTTTTATCGGGGATTACACCGGCATTTCTTGCGCTCGTTTGCAACGAGTGCTTAACTTGGGTTAGCGTTTATAACGCAACTGGCGATGCAATCGCCAAACCATATTAAGCACTCGTTGCAAACGAGCGCAAGACAGGAAACCTGCCGTGTACCCATAAGTTTTAAATAAAAAGTGTCATTTCGATAGAGCAGGGTAGGCCTGAGTAGGGGAGCGAAAGAGAAATCCTATATGCCCTGTAAAGTCGCTTTACGTAGTTTAGAGCTGGATGTATAAGATTTCTGCTCACCACATCCGCACATTCCCCCAACCGGTTCGTCGAAATGACATCTTCTTTTAATTCATCATAATAATTAAAAGATGTGGGTACGCGGCATGTTGGAAACGAGCGCAAGACAGTGGCTCAGGCACAAGTGAGCATATCCCTCAGCCCGCCACACAACACTTGCGCCAAAAGAGGGCGTTATTTATTTTGGAATTTGTCTGAACCGGGATTTTTAGGATTTGCCGGATTGAAGGATTTTGTCCGAACCTGAATTTTTTGAATTAAGGAATTCATCGAATTTTGCGCTAATTCTGTTAATCTTAAAATTCTGATTCAAACAACCTTACGCCATCGCAAACTCTGGCTTCACTTCGCTCAGGTGTTTGTTGTACCAGTTGGTGCTGTTATAGCGCGCGTTGATTTCGTAAATTGCAGGTTTTAGTTTTAGCAGGTTAATGATGTCCTGGCATGAAAAGCGGTTACAAACCGGGTATAACTCTTTAAATACGCGCTCAATGAAGTAAAAATCTTCGGGGTGGTCAAGCGCAAAACGATGCGACATGGAATAATCCAGCCCGGTTTCCCAGGTTACATTGCCTATGTTAAAGATGAGCGGGTTTTCGTATATATATGGTGAAGTATGCTCCAAATCATAAGGGCGACCGGCATTTTCCCAGGCTTGTTTAAGGCAGGCCATGGTCATTACTTCTACATCATTGCCATCGGGGTAAGTAGCCGGATATAGGTTGCTCACATAGTCGAACTTTTGCCTGTTGCTGAAAAAGTATTCGAGCACTTTGTCGATGATCCGCGGATCGATCAGCGGGCAGTCGGCAGGGATTTTGACAACCACATCGACATTAAATAATTTTGCTGCCTGGTAATGCCTGTCCAATAAGTTGCCAAGGCTGCCACGATAACACTGAACGTTAAGGTTTTCAGCCTCTTTTGCAATAACATCATCTTCTGCGTCTTCAGAAGTGGCGATAACAATGCTGGCCTGATGCTGGATCATACCTATCCGCTCTACCATGCGCGCTAACAAACTTTTACCTGATATGGGCAGCATTACCTTGCCATATAAACGACTTGATGCCATGCGGGCCGGCACTACCATCACTACGCGCTCATCCATCTTTTCCGGAAATTTGAGGTTTATCAAAAAAACATTAACGGGTTAAATGTATAATGGCAAGGTTTAGATATGGCGAAGTTTATATTATGAAATTGTTAACCCTTTGACTGCCTGAATAAAATAAAACCCGGCACAAAGGCCGGGTCTTACAACATAGGTATAGGTTATTTAATAATAGAAAACGTTGGTTTGAATATCTGCACTTAGTTTTTTGTCGTCGGTAGCTGCTTTAATACCCTGTAGCCATACGGTATATATCGAACCTGCACGAAGGTTAACATTGGTAAGGCTGGCTAAAACTGTTGTGGTACCTTTTTGACGGATATTAAGTGTATAGGTAACATTGCCCTTAATGGTCACGAAATCAGATACCTGTTTGTAAGCTTTATTTGAGGCCAAAACACTGTCTTTTGAAGTAACGAGGTCAACCGTACCAGCATCGGCGCTTAAGTTTGCCAAACGGATGTTGGCCATCCCGGAAGCCGGCTGAACGATAGAATCGGCAACAAAAATTACATCGCGTTTGCCTGCTGTGTTGGCCAGGTAAACAGAATAAAGTTTTTTGGCTGTAAGATCAATGGTATCGGCTGCAACTTTTTGCTTTGTGCCCGAAACGTAAAAGGTTGCTGTTCTTTTGCCTGGGTAGGCATTAACATAATCTATACCATGGCCATAACGAATTGGGAAAGTATTAGCCCTGTTGGGCTCAAGATAAAAATCAATCGGTTCAGAATCGGGAGAGGCATTGATAACCGAAACGAGCGCCACCGGCGGCTGAACATAGTTGTTATGGTCCTTTAAACACGAGCTAAGTGTTGCTGCCAGCAAACACACCATCCCGATAATGCCTGCCCGCCTTGTTAATTTTTGCTGAACTGTTTTCATAAACTAAAATATTGGTAGTAAACTGATATTTTAACTTTACGTAATCAGCAGGCATTACGCTACTTGGGGTCGAAAATTTTAACCCGGGGTGCTATTTAGCGTTAATACGTTGGGGATTTGGTTTTAGTATGCGAAGCATGCGGGTTTCAATTGTAAAAAAATAGTGAATAAATTTATCTGCAATCATGGTTCGGGGATGTTTATACCATGGGTATAGTACCGCCGGTTAAATAGGCGGCCCAGACAAAATGGCGACTGCTTTTTTGAAGCGTCATTATAATGAACCGGTTGAAGTATAAGTTTTATCTATAGGTTTTACTTTTCCAGTTGCTCGTCAATCAGGTGCTGCAGCTCGTTTTTAAATTTGTCGTCCAGTTTAATGTTTTCGTCGATGGGCTGGTGAAACATGTTTTTAATCATGCGGTTTATAGCGGTGCTTTGTTGCTGAAATACCCTGCAAACATGACAACCCGCCAGGTGGATTTTTAGTTCCAGTTTTTCGCGAAGTGTGATCTCGCCTATATCCTGCTTCTCAATCAAATAGGTCGCTTTTTTACAGTTATAGGCTATTTTAGTTAATTCGTCCATATTCAATCAGTTTAAATCCAGTTTTTTTGAAGGCATTCTCTCAGGCTTAGTTTGGCGCGGTGAATAATTATCCAAAAGTTAGAAGATGATATCCGCAAATCGTTGCAAATTGTATCTGCAGGTTCATCGTCAAGATGTTTCATGGTAAAAACGGAGAGCCATAATGAGGGCAGCTTTCTCAGGCATTTTTGCAGTACGAGTTGAAACTCTTTGCTTTCGAACTGATCTGCTTGTTCAATACCAAATTCCACCGGCCTGTGGTCTGGTTTCCAGTTATGGACATCCGGTTCAAAAAAATCGTCTGTTTCGCATTCGGCAAATGTTACGCCCGGATCTTTAACAAAGGCCGATGCTTTTTTACGATAAACATCAATTATCTTGTTTTTTAAAATAGCGGTGAGCCATGTACGCTCGGTACTTTTACCTTCAAATTTTTGAAGCCGTTCAAGGGCCGCCAAAAAAGTTTCCTGTACCAGGTCGCGGGCTAATTCTTCATCGCTGATACGGGTGAGGGCATATTTATAAAGATAGTCGGCATAACGGGCTACCCAAACATGCGGATCCGTGTTGTTTTCAAGGTTGATATTGGTGCTGTTTTGGCTTTGCATAAATCAATGTGGTGGTAATGGTTTGCGTAGAAGTTTATAACCCATATTATATTGTTGTTTTGATTTGTGCTTTAGTCGGGCAGGGAGGGGAATCCTTACAAGGTTTTCTTATTTTTTCTGAACCTGGGCTTAGTGAAAGGAAATGCTTAGAAGATTCGTTAATATTCAATATTCCGTTTAAACTGAATGAAGACAATTAAATGACAGAATAACGTACACTTTACTGTAAGGTTCTTCGTATATCTACGACTAAGGGGGTATGAAAAAGATAAATTTGTTTGTAATACCATTGATATTATTGGCCTTTAATGCGTGTAGCCAAAGTGCTCCGCACGCCGATAAAACTGTTGATACAAAGACGTATCCCGATGCCAAACCAGCCAGTTACTGGAAGCAGGTGTTAACCCCCGAAGCTTATGAAATATTGGTAAACAAGGGAACGGAACAACCTTATCATAACCCTTATTGGAATAACCACGAAAAAGGGATATATGTAAGTGCAGCTACCGGTAAACCCTTATTTAGTTCGGACGCTAAATTTGAATCTGGCACAGGCTGGCCAAGTTTTTTTAAACCTATAGACCCAAAAGCTATTAAAATTGTTAAAGATACATCGTACGGAATGGTGCGTGAAGAGGTTGTTGAAGCCAGTACGGGTTTGCACCTTGGCCATGTTTTTAATGACGGCCCGGCACCTACAGGTAAGCGTTATTGCATGGATTCATACGCTTTCAAGTTTGTTCCGGCTAAATAATTAAACTATTTAATTTAAATCATCATGTTAACAAAAAAATTGAATGTATGCCTGCTTGGCTTGCTGGTGTTATTTGGCTGCGCCGACGCACAAACAGGAGGTAGCGGCTTTGCAAGCCTGCCTGCTCCAAAGGCAGGCGAAAAGGTGGCCACCTTTGCCGGTGGTTGCTTCTGGAGCCTTTCTGAAGGTTTATATGAGCTGAAAGGTGTTAATAAAGTAGTGGCCGGATACTCGGGCGGCACAACTAAAAATCCAACGTACGAGGATGTTTGCGGTAAAAATACCGGCCATGCCGAATCGGTACAAGTGTATTATAACCCCGCCGAAATAAGCTATGCCGCATTGGCCGAAGCTTTCTTTTATGCACATGACCCCACGACTGTTGACAGGCAGGGACCCGATGTGGGCGATGACTACCGCTCTGCAGCTTTTTACCGCACACCTGAAGAAAAGAAAACCCTGGAAAGTGTAATAGCTAAAGTTAATGCCAGTCATCATTACAGCAGTCCGATTGTTACACAGGTTGTTCCTTTTAAAATATTATATCCTGCCGAGAATTATCACCAGGGATATTACCGCCTGCATATGGATAACCCATATATCAGCCACGTTTCGGTACCTAAGGTATTGAAGCTGCGTAAGGCCATGAACAGCCTGCTAAAACCAGAGTTTCAGCATAAAGGTCCGAGTTAAGGGTAAGTGCTCATCATATATGTATAATCCAGACTTACGAAGTTTTTAAAACTTCGTAAGTCTTCAATCGCTTTGTCATTCTCCTTCGTAGTCCAAAGGATTTCCAAACGAAATGTTAAAATCTAACCTTATACCTTTTTAAAGCCCATGATTCTGAAGTTGCTTACCAGCACTTTCGATCCGTTTTTGTATTGCATTGGGGCGCTTACGTAGAGGTTTTTAGCCGTTGTTGGCATGAATGCCATAGTATCGGCCAGTTTGGTTTGATCAAGATATACCACCATGCGGTCGCCGTCAACAACTAATGATACGTGCATTTTACGGTTGGTAAATGTGGTTAAATCAAATGTACTGTTGAGGTATTTGCTCAGGAATTCGCTATCTACAGATACATCGTCATTATTATAATATTTAAGTTGCACATAAGCACCCCCGCTGCTGATATAGTCGCGGATGCTGTTATCCGTCACAAAACCGAAAGTAACCGGATAGATATCACTAATTTTATCGGCAACAGCCAGGATATCAAACTCTACAGTAAAATGTTTTGGGTAAAAAAGCTGTTTGGTGAATTTGTAAGTCGCGTTGTCTGCCAGGGCCAGCCATTTGCCGCTTTCGCCCCCGGCAGAAACAATAGTAGCTGATCCATTGGTTTTAAATGTTTTGGCCGAAGAGCCGACAGATACATTTGAAAAGTCTTCGGCAAATAATACAGTATCTCCCGGAACAAAATCAAACCCGGTATTGATAATTATTTTATTACTCTTAGGTGCCCCGGAGGTTGACGATGAAGACGAAGAAGATGATGATGAGGTTTTTTTGTCAAAAGCATCACTGGCTTTTTGGGCTGCTTTATCTTTAGCTTTTTGTAACAGGCTTCCGAATTGTGCATTGGCGTTAAGGCCCGTGATTAAACCAGCCGCGGTTAACAGACTGAACAGGAATTTTTTATGCTTCATATAGATATAGTGTTTAAGTTTCAATTGCAATAAACAAAGAATAGTATAAACTGTTTGTTAATTTTATTCACAATTGTTATACAATAGTTAATATATCTGTTAATGAAGACAATAATATCCTGTAGTTATAAACTACAGGTATAGTCGCCCGAAGTCAGGAGATTTCGGGCATAATATTGGCTGTTTATTTTAGCTCAAGTTCCATTTGGATATTGGCGCGCTCGTATGGCGAAGGCCTGCCCGCTATTTTTACAAAGCCCAGTTTATGATACAGGCTGATAGCCGGTTTTAAAATGGTATTACTTTCCAGGTATAGCTTGTGACCGCCAAGGACTTTTGCCTTTTCAATAATGGCCCGTCCCAATAAAAAACCTATGTTTTTTCCCTGGGCCTTTGGCGATACCGCCATTTTAGCAAGCTCATAATCATAATCCGGGTCGTTCATTTTTAACAATGCGCATACACCAACCGGCTCGTCGTTATAAAGGGCAACTAATATAAAGCCCCCATTGTTAATGATATAACTATCCGCATTATCAAGTGCCTTGTAGTCGGCTTCTTCCATTTTAAAGTATTTGGAGATCCACTCCTCATTTAATGCTTTAAAGGCCGCGTTATAGCGTGGCTCATAAGGTACTATCTGTACTTTATTGCTCTCCCGCATCTTTTGATGTTCCTGTACTCTGCGCAACAATGATTTTTGTTCCAGCAGATATTCCCATTCTTCAATGGCTTTCCACAAGTCGTGGTTTGCCTGCGATAAAAGTTCTTCAACCGCACCGGTGACATCGGCATATTGATCCTGGATTTTTGCCCCTGCTTCGCGCCCTTTGGCAGATAAGCTTACCATATTGCGCCTGCCGTCAGTTTTATCCTTTTTTTCAACAACAAAATCATTCTTCACCATTTCAGCAATGATCTTGCTTACAGATGGGTGGGAGTGCCCTATCTCTTTGGCTATTGAGGTAATTGTAAACTCGCCGCCCTCCTGCAATACATAAAAAACAGGGAACCATTTTGGCTGAAAATCTATATCATATAGTTTGTAGATGCGTGCAGCATCTTCTGTCATGGTTTCGGTAAGCATTCGCAGGCGGCTACCTATGGCCATTTTTCCTACTTTGTTAAAGAATTCCATATTATATGTAATTAATTATGTAACTGATTACGCAATATATAATGTTGTTTCTAAAGCCGCAAGCGGCTCAATGTCATATTCAATTCATAAAACAAAATGCAGATAAAGAAAAAGCCGGACTGGATAGCCCGGCTTTCGCATGATGTGGTGTTAAATATTATGCTAATGTTTTCCCCATTAAAGGATCGCTGAAGCTTGATTTGCCAGTTTCCACACGGCCAGCAAAGCGTTTTGTGAATTTTTCAAATCCTTCAACCTTCGTGCTGAAATCATACCAGCCATGGGTTTTGCTCAAGTTTAACGCTATTATTGTGCTGGCGCCTGCTTTTACGGAAACTTTATGATCGCCGGTTTTATAACCATGATCAGCTACCGCGACGGTCTGCGCTTTGTTGGTATGGTTAGTGATCTTTAAGCTCACATTCCCTGTTAATTTACCGGCAGCCTGCTCATATTCGCAAGCAACATCAACCAGTGGATCGGCAGCATTACCCTGATATTCACGGAAAAAGCCGTTAGGGCCATAGGTACGCAGGTGGTATTCGCTGTTTTCAAATTCATGCAGCGGCCATACATCAGTTAAAGTATCACCGGCTTTAGCTGTGTAAGCCCAGGTACGCAGGTCTTCCATTTTCTGCGGATCATTCATCGTAGCATACTTGCCCGGGGCATATACGTTGAATGGCGAACCTAATGCCTTAGCGCCAAATGCCTTATTACTTGCAGTAAATTTAATTTCAAACGATTTTTTATCCGCACTTAATTTACCGTCTGCATAAAGCTGGTAAGGCAGGGCCGATGATGGTTTGATGCCTTTTTCCTGCTGCGGCATATATACTGATGAATGCGGGTCTTTATTGATCTGCGCAATTTCATCGGCAGTAAGCAGTTTATAGTCTGAAGGGAGTTTCTTAAACTGGGCTTTGTGGATGCTTTCTAAAAATGCTTCTCTGGCAACAAATTCAGGGTTTTCGATCTTTTCGCCATTGTACGGACGGAAAACACTCGAAAGATCACCGCAAACCGTACGGCGCCACTCGCTGATATTGGGTTCGGTTACTTTTTTGCCGGTTTTATGCGTTAAAAAGTTTTCTAAAAATTGCAGTGTCGAGGTATGATCAAACACTTCGGAGTTAACCCAGCCGCCGCGGCTCCATGGCGAAGCAATTACCAGCGGCACACGGAAGCCTAAGCCTATCGGGCTTTCGCGGTCAAACACTTCGGGGAAGTTTTTGCGGGCTTTTTCCTGCTCTAAGGTTACAAATTCAACACTCGGGTCAATTCCCTCAGATACCTTACCCGTACCCGGCTTATGCGGATTGGGTGCGGTAAACGGAGGAATGTGATCAAAATAACCGTCATTTTCATCGTAAGCTAAAATGAAAACTGTCTTTTTCCAAACATCAGGATTTTGTGTAAGGATGTCCAGTACTTCAGATACATACCATGCACCATACCAGGCCGAACTTGGGTGATCGGAAAAATGCTCAGGGGCCGACAGCCAGCTTACAGTTGGTAACTGGCCTCCTTTTACATCGGCACGGAACTGATGCAACACGTCGCCTTTGGGTACTAATACTTCGCGCTCGGTACCTTCATCATTATATTTCAGCGGACTTAAAGTGCGGTAGTGCGGATCATTGGTATTAGTTACAAAACCTTTTTGGTGCAGGTTTTTTTCGCGTTGCGAAAGACTGGCAAACTTGTTTGGATCAAGGCTTGCCATATCTTTTTTGGTGTTCTCCAGGTCGCGCTGTTTTTGTTTAAGCTGTTTCTGCAGGTGATCAATATGGGCATCGCCGGCAGGCAAAGCAGCAATTTGTTTTTCAACGGTTGCTATTTCATCAGGCAAATCAGTTGATTTTTTTTGCAGATGGGCTATGTGCTTGTCGTACAGTTTAATATTATATTGGCCAAAAAACTCCAGCGGGTTATCCTGGAAATTGGATAACCAGGGATCTTCTTCGCCCTGTAAACCAGTATCAATGGCAATTTCGTTCTGGTAATGTTTCCACGATATGTTATGGTCTTCCAAACGCTCGGGGAAAGTAGCCCAGTTCAGGGTGCCATAGTCCATGTCATCGTTCCAAACGTGCGCAAGCGAGTTTTCATGCTGCTCGGCACGGATGGTACCGCTCCAGAAATATAACCTGTTGGGGTTGGTACCTGTTAATGACGAGCAAAAGTTTTGATCGCAAACGGTGAATGCATCTGCCAAAGCATAGTAAAATGGAATATCCTCACGGTTGTGGAAACCCATGGTTAAAGGCATGTTTGAATACTCTTTAATGCTGTTGCGTTTAACGTTAAGCCACTGATCAAACTTACCGTCGTTACGGGCATTCACCTGGTTGGCCCATGAATGCGGCAACGAGCTCATCCAGGTTGCTTTGGTATTTTTAATATCAAGGTGAAAAGGAGCATAGGTTTCGCCTTTTTTGTTTGATTGCAGCCAAACCTTGTTTTTGTTTGGCAGATCAATAGCGCGCGGGTCGTTGTAACCACGTACTCCTTTAAGCATGCCATAGGTATGGTCGAACGAGCGGTTTTCCTGCATCAGGATCACAATATGCTCAGCATCCAGGTAGGTACTGCCCGGAGCCGGGTTAATGGCCATTGCTTTTTGAATAGATTCGGGTAAAATGCTGGCGAGACCGGCCGCTCCGGTTAATAAGGCTGCTTTTTTAAGAAAATCTCTCCTTGAATCAGACATGTTTATTTTGTTTAGTTCATGGCCTATGGATGATAGATCATGGTTGTTTTTAGTTTTTATGTATGGCGACAGCCAATTTAACATGGTTGTTTTTAAATCTTCAGGATTTATGGTTGATTTTTTAAAAATCAATGATCTATGAACCATCAACCATGAACTACCCCGTCTTTCCGCTGCGAAATAACCTGCTCACATAATCCAAATGATAATGTCATTCCATTGCCGCCAAGACCATTAATGAGCAGTACACCAGGTTCAATGTCCACTACAAGTTCGGATGCGCCGTTGGTCATTTTAGGGTAGATGCCGTGCCATGACTGAAGCATTTTCCAGTCCTTAAAATTGGCGAATGTATGTAAGTATTCGATTATTAAATTATTAATAAATTCTTTGTCGAATGGATCATGAACCAAACCATATTCGTGCGAATCGCCGATGGTAAGTTCGCCGCTGCCATTTTGTGATACCATCACATGGATACCCCATTTCAGGTGTGTTGCATACTGTTCTTCATAGCGCTTGCGCAAGGCGGGCAATGAAGCTGCGGCCTGGAAACCGGGGTAATGGATCATGGATAAACCACCGCATAATGAAGGGCCGATGCGCCATTCATCTGGCTGGGTTACCAAACGCATCATTTGGAGCTTACATTTGGTGATCTGGGTTTGCGCGAATAGTTCGGGATAAAGCGTCTCAAAATCGGCACCGCTGCAAACATAGATCTCATCAGCTGCCCAGCTTTGGGTACCTGAACTAACTTTTGGATGTTCTATGCGGCTGATGGCAGTATTCCAGTGAAATTCAACGCCAAATTTTTCGGCAAGATAAGCAGCTACCTGACCTATTGCCACGCGCGATTCGACAATCATTTCTTCGCCGCTCCATAGTGCACCTTTTAAACCATCGGTATTGATTGCCGGTGATTTTGAAATAGCCTCGCCGGGAGTTAACACGGCGCAATCACGGTGTTTTTTATTTACATCTACATACTCTTCAATCACCTGCAGTTCATCATCATGATAAGCCAGGTGTAATGAACCTACTTCATTGTGCCAAATGTTAGCTTCAGTGCAAACTGTTTTCCAGATGCTTTTTGACAGCATGGCGCGCTCAAACATTGGCCCGGTGGCCTGGCCTATAGGCCATACCATACCAAAATTACGGATGGAAGCGCCTACCGCGCGTTCATTACGTTCAAACACGGTTACCTTATAGCCGCGAACGGCTAAAGCGCGGGCAGTAGCCAAACCTACTATACCTGCGCCTATAATTATAGCAGTGCCCCCCTGCCCCCTGAAGGTGGAGTTTTTTGAGTTATTATTTTCGCTCATTATATTATTCATTAGGTCATTGTTCATTCGTCAATTTTTTGACTTCGAACTCATGGCTGCGGACTTATCGTCTGAAAATTTATCTGTTCATCCGTGACTTCTTCGGTATTCAATTTTTTTTTATCGCGTGCAGCGCTTTGTAAAAAGTAAATGAGCGATAAGGATCCGCAGATAGCACCAACCAGTGCTACGATCATTACACCTTCCTGGAAAAATGCGCCCCAGCTTATTGACGGCCGGCCCAGTTCCTTTACCAATAAAACGCTAACACTGCCCAGGTATCCCATCGAATCGGCGATGTACATGATAAAGCCTACGTTGCTTTTATAATGGAACGAGGCTATCATCCGTTCAAAAAATATGGCGTTGTAAGGTACATAGCCCATATACAGCCCAAGGCCTACGCAGGTCATCCATAAGGTTGGCCCCATCATTTTAAGGGTAAACATGATGGTTGATATGCCTACCAGTACACAACCGGCAATGATCATTAAATGGATAATACTGAAAGCACGCAGATTTTTGCGCACCAGGATGAGCAAGCTCATTGCTACCAATACCACCAGCGAAATTTTAATATCGGTAGTAGTGAAAATGCTGTTATCCTTTATGCCCAGGCTGGCCCAGATCTCTACCTCGAAATTATCGCGCACATCACGCATAATGGTGAGCAGTACATAAACAATAAGGGTGAGGATGATGCCGGGTAAAAAACGGATGACGAACTGCTTACGTTCGGCGGCATTCATCGGAGTGCGTTCCGAACGCAAGTGTTTATCTTCTGCTGTAGGTGCGGGGATGAGCTCCATACAGCCCACAAAAAATAATAACGGCAATGCAAATACTGCCCCCGTTAAAAAAGGCATGTAATATTCATTTACATGAAAGCTGCTTATTAAAGTACGCCCTGTTGTTTTTACAAAACCAGATGCAAAAATGAGGCTGATGGACAATACCGATGCCATGAACTCGGTTGAGCGCCTGCCTTCCAGGTAACCAAAAACCAGGCCCCAGATAAGCCCCAGTGGGAAACCGTTGATAAAAAGGAAGGCGATATTCCACGGTGCAGGCACAAAAGCAAAGGCAAGCAGGGCTGCCCAGGCAATGCCAATTAATACTAAAATATAGCGTGCACGGGTTTTGCTGTTTACTTCGGCTATGAATTTGATGCCGTAAAATTTGCTGCTCATATAGCCGATAACCTGGGCTATAACCAACCAAACTTTATAATCAACATGAAAGTATTCGTGACCTGTGAAAGTTGCCGCCGCGAAAGCCTTACGAAAAGCATACATGGATGTATACGTCCCGAAGGCCGAAACCGCTGCCAAAACTGAAATCAGTGCATAAGGCCATTGGGCTACTTTTGCACGTAAACTTTCAATCAGCCTCATTTACTTATTGATTTATGATGTCAACTACCAGTGCAATATCGTCAATAATATGGGTAGGATTATAGGTTTCCAGCTCGGCGCGAGTGAAAATTCCTGTAGTTACGCCTATGGAATATTTGCAGCCAGTGTTTTGCCCTTCGCGTACGTCAACCTCGGTATCACCTACTTTTGCAACTTCAAGTGCATCGGTTATGCCGGCTTCTTCCATCATTTTCCGGATCATGAAAGGGTGCGGGCGACCAAGTTCTACCTCGTCTGATCCCACAACGTAATCGATCAGGCCTTTCTCATGCCATTGCAGGCGGTTTACAATGGTATCGGCAATATCGCGCGAAAAGCCGGTATTGATACCAACTTTTACACCCTGTTCATGCAGTTTGGTAAATGTTTCTTCTACGTTTGGCAACGGTTCAATGCCCGGCTCAAACTGGTAAAAGTTTATCATTTGCTGTACAAATTCTTTATGTATGGTAGTTACCAGTTCGTCGGTAATAACTGATTGATCGGCTTCATGTTCGGCAAGCATTTTGCGGATAGCGAGGGTTTTCTCATAACCCATCAGCGGATCTATTTTCTCCAACTCAACTTCGTAACCAGACTTTTGCATAGCAGCCCTGAAAGCTTTGCTAACCTCATGATCGTCTTTAACCGTAGTGCCGGCTATGTCAAATACCACTAATTTTATGCTCATAATAACAAATATAATTGTTTAGCAATACTAAACTTTTTTTATTAAAATTAAACTAAATTAGTGTTAAGGTTTGGTTAAGGTGGTTGAGAAGATAAAATAATTTGAATATTTATTTGATTTGAAAATTTGAAAATGATTTGTGCATTTTCAAATTCGGTACTTTTCAAATGATCTATTTCTTTTCTTCAAAAAAATAGATTACCAGCATACTGGCCGTTGTATCTCCCATGTTTTTTGGGGTATGAGGAATGCGGCCGTCAAAAAGCATACTATCGCCCTGGTTAAGGGTTATGGTATCATCATTAAACTGGTAGGCTATCTGGCCCGACAATATGTATTTATATTCAAATGCTTCGGTTTCAACAAGGGGACGGGAAGCATCAGGTTCAAGCTCCAATATTACTATATCAACCGTGCTTTGGCTTATTGATTGTGTAAATATGCGTTGGTAATGAAAACCATCGGCATGTTCTTTTTCAAAGTGATCATATTCATGTTTGCGCTTTACTAAAACCGGTGGATGGTTGCTTTTTGAGCGCATATCTTTAAAAAACTCATTTAGGTCTATCTCCAGTGCTTTAATAATATCTATCAGTACAATGAGCGACGGAATGGTGCGGCTGTTTTCAATTTGTGATATCAGGCCTTTACTTACATTGGCCCTTACTGCAAGTTCCTGTACGGTTATATTTTTTTCGCGGCGGCGTTCTTTTATCCGGTTACTGATCTGTATCAGTATATCTTCTTCCATTATATATCTTTTTATGCAGTGTTCGCTGCGCAAAGTAATTAATACGGGTAGTTATCCAAAATGATTTTTTTGTTACGCTAATGCGGATGTTTTCTTTTTACGAACAATAGCTGCTTGGGTTTTAACGGGAAAAAGCTGAATGTTGATGTTAACAAAATTTTAAATGTATATGCATGCTACTATAATTCATAAACAATTAATATTTTAATAACCTGCATCCTGTTTATTTGCACCTAAAAATTTAAAAAGTATGGCACCATCTCAATATAATCCGAAAGCTGTGGTTGATGAAGTATTTTCGTTGTACGAAAAATTTGGCGATGCCGATTATATAGGAGAGCCTGTTTCTCAGCTGGAACATATGTCGCAGGCGGCGGCTTTAGCCCAGGCCGAAGGTTATGATGATGAAGTGGTGCTTGCCGCTTTTTTTCATGACATTGGTCACCTTTGTGCCGATGCTGAAGAAGCCGGGAGCATGGACGGTATGGGCAATGTTGATCACGAGCGCCTGGGTGCCGACTACCTGTTGGAGCGTGGATTTTCTGAAAGGGTTGCCAACCTGGTACAGGGCCACGTAATTGCCAAAAGATATCTTACCTATAAATACCCCGAATATTATAACCGCCTTTCGGATGCCAGTAAAGCTACCCTTGAATTTCAGGGAGGTGTGATGACTGCCGAAGAAGCCGCCGAGTTTGAACTAAACCAGGACGCCGAACTTATTATCAGGTTACGCTACTGGGATGACATGGCAAAAGAAATGCATGTGCCCGTAAATAATGTTGATCATTTAAAAGCAATGGCCCTTGCACACCTGCAACTGGTAAATGAGTAATGTTCATATTAAGTTTTTGTGATTAATATATAACCCGTTTGTTACAAAAATCGCCTGCTTAACACTGGGTGAACATCAAGTTAAGTATAGCTTAATACTAAGTTGGTTTACTAATAATAAACAAAGTTTAGTATTGCTGTATGAAAAACTTAAATATTTCACCCTTAAACTTTAGCAGATGAACAAGATTTACCAGAGATTAAGAACCGTAATAACGGTTTTATTATTTTGCGTAGCTCCATCTATTTTATTCGGACAAACCAAAATAAGCGGTACTGTTACCGATGACAAGCACTTGCCACTGCCAGGCGTAAGTGTAAAAATCAAAGAACAAAATAAAGGCACAGTTACTGATATTGACGGTCGTTACAGTATTACTGCAACCGCAGGTCAAACCATTGTTTACTCGTTTGTTGGTTATGCCCCGGTTTACGTGGTGGTTGACAATAAAACAACCGTGAATGTAATCATGATTGGCGACAGCAAAGCACTGAACGAAGTTGTTGTAACCGCGTTGGGTGTTAAGAAAGAGACCCGCCGCATCGGTTACTCAACACAATCAGTAAATGGTGCCGATGTTACCCTGGCCCGCGACCCTAACCCTATTACAGGTTTAACAGGTAAGGTAGCCGGTTTATCTGTAGGCCCATCGGCCGAGTTATTAGGTAACCCGTCTGTGTTGATCAGGGGTAACTCAGTTACATTATATGTAGTTGACGGTTTTCCTATTAATACGGATACCTATAACATCAGCCCAGATGACATCGAAACTTACACAGTGTTAAAAGGCCCGTCGGCAGCTGCACTATATGGTAGCCGCGCACAAAACGGTGCGATTTTGATCACGACCAAAAAAGGCGAGAAAAACAAGAGGGGCCTTACTGTTGATATTAATAGCAGTACGGTTATGAATACCGGTTTCCTTGCATTCCCGCGTACACAAAACACATTTGGCCCGGGCGAAAACACTTTTTATACCTTCGTAGATGGTAAAGGTGGTGCACCAGGTGGTGTGGATAGCGATTACGACGTTTGGGGCCCGTATTTTGCCGGACAGTTAATACCGCAGTATGATAGCCCGGTTGTTAATGGCGTACGCCAGGGTACTCCGTGGGTTGCGCGTGGTAAAGACAACCTGAAAAACTTTTTGAAAACCGGTTACCAAACCAACAATAACGTTTCCTTAGGTTCTGTTGGCGAAACTTATGTAACCCGTTTCTCAGTTTCACAACAACATCAAACCAGCTATATCCCTTCTCAATATCTTGATATAGCGAATGCTAACTTCTACGGTCAGTTCACTCCGTCAAAACGTTGGAAGTTTGAAGCAAACGTTGATTTCAACAGGCAATCAACTGATAACTTTCCAGATGTACAATACGGCCCTAACAGTATCATCTACAACATTTCTGTATGGACCGGCGCCGATTGGAACATCAACGCACCGGATATTAAAGCTATCTGGCAGCCAGGTAAAGAAGGCGTACAATCGGTATTTGCTGAATACACCCGTTACCATAACCCTTATTTGTTAACTCAAAAATGGACCCGTGGCCATTATAAAAATGACGTTTACGGTTACTTGTCAGGTAACTTCAAGATCAACGATAACTTAAACGTTACTTTACGTTCGCAAATTGATACTTATAACATCCTGCGTACTGAAGATTTGCCGTTCTCGGCCCACCCTTACGGCCGTGAAGGTAACCAGGGCGATTATCGTGAAGACCGCCGTAACCTGTTTGATAACAACACCGAGTTATTTGTTAACTATAACTATACTATCAAAAACTTCGTGAACTTATCAGGTTTAGTTGGTTCAAACCTGCGTAGCTTTAACTACAACTCAAGCTGGACTTCAACAGATTATTTGAATGTACCTGAAGTTTATGCTTTCAGCAACTCAAAAAATGCTGTACAGTCAACCAACTTCTCATCACAGGAGCGTGTATTAAGCGGTTACTACTCAATTGATGCTACATTTGGTAAATATGCTACCTTATCAAGCACCGGCCGTATCGATAAATCATCGGCTTTCCAAAACGTAACTACTTATTACTATCCAAGTGTATCGGCAGCTACTGTGATCTCTGATTACGTTAAACTGCCAGAGGTTATCTCATTCTTAAAAGCAAGGGCATCATACTCAACTGTAAAAGCTGATGCTTCAAGCGCAACAATTGGTCCTGCTCCATTTAACGCTATTTCGGTTTATGGCGGTTCAACAACTACCAGCAGCCCTAATTCAAATCCGTTATTCTTAAATCCGCTTGGTTACGGCAGCACTTATAATTCACCTTATAATGGTCCGAGCTATCAGCTTAACCCATTCTACTTAACCAGCAAGCCATATAACAGCCAGCCGGCGGCTTCTGCATCTGACTTTTTGTATCAGCCAAACATCAAAACCTCAACCCGTGTTAACTACGAAGAAGGTTTTGATATTAAATTCCTGCAAAACCGTTTAGGTTTATCGGCAACAACTTTCCAGTATATCGACGGTCCGCAGATTTTGGCTAACTCTATTTCAACTGCTACCGGTTATACAACCTTATACCTGAATGCTTTAAAAACCAAGAAAACCGGTTACGAGTTTTCATTGGAAGGCACCCCAATCAAGAACCTTGGTGGTTTTGGCTGGAATGTGTTGCTTAATGTAGCTACCTTTAAAGATGTTTATGAAGAATTGCCTCCGGGTCAACAGAGTTACAAAACCTTCTTCAAAAAAGGAGACCGTACCGATAAACTATATGGTACTGCTTTTGCAAGAACACCTCAGGGCCAAATCATCAATGATGCCGCCGGTAAACCGCTAGCATTACCTGTTGCCCAGTATTTAGGTAACGAAAACGCTAAGTACCAGTGGAGCTTCGCTAACAAACTGCACTACAAAAACATCAATTTCGGTTTCCAGTTTGACGGATCAGTTGGTGGTGTGATCATTGATTACATGCACAACAAAACCATGCGTGGTGGTGCAAACATCGAAACTGCAACAGGTGCTTTGGGTGATGCCCGTTATAAAGACTGGCAAAACTTTGGTAAAGCAGGCTATAACGGCAGCTATGTAGGCCAGGGTGTAACTGTATCAAACGGTGCGGCTATAAACTATGACCCAGCTACCGGTAAAATTATTAACTACGGTGCTTTGCAATATGCTCCTAACGGCAAAACAGTATTGGTTCAGGATTATGTAAGTAAATATTACAATGTTGATGAGTCAAACCTGATGAGCAAAACCTTCTCAAAACTTCGTGAAGTAACAGTTGGTTATGATTTTCCTAAAGCATGGCTTGATAAATCATTCATCAAAAAGGCTTCGGTATCAGTTTACGGCCGTAACCTTTTATACTTCTACGGAGACAAACGCTTCAAGGATGTGGATTTAGATCAGTATAACTATGCTACTTCTTCAACTGTATTGCAGTCACCTACAGTACGTAGCTATGGTTTTAACTTAAATGTATCATTCTAACCAAACCGAAAGACGATCATGAAAAAGATATTAAAAGCTCTTGTATTACCCGCACTTGCACTTGCAACCACCACTGGCTGTAAGAAAAGTTTTGAGGATCTTACAAAAAACACTAATGTACCAAGTACAGTACCGGCTTCGCTGTTATTCAATGGTATCCTTAACAAAATGGCAGATCTGCCGCAATCAGAAAACGAGATTTACGGCCAGTACTACCTTTATAACTATGACTACTACGGCAACAACCGTTATGACGGTTTTGCAAGTGGTGGCGACAATTATTATAACGCATTAAAAAACGTTATTGTGATGGAGCAGCGCGCCGCAGCAACCGGTGGTTCAGCTGTAAACCCTTACGAAGCTGTGGGTAAATTTTTCAGAGCTTATTTCTTTAGCAAAATGAGCCTTGAAGAAGGTGATATCCCAATGACTGATGCATTAAAAGGTTTGGATAACCTTACTCCAAAATATGATGCACAGAAAGATGTGATGGTACAGTGTTTAGCATGGCTTGAATCGGCAAATGCTGATATGAGCACTTTGATAGCTAACCCATCGGCCGGCGGTACCGGTGTTGGTGCTGCTTTATCAAATGACATTTATTTAGGTAACGACCTTGCAAGGTGGCAAAAAGTTGTAAATACTTTCAGGGTAAGGTTGCTTATTGAGTTAAGCAAAAAAACAGCTGATATTGATGTTAAAGCCCAGTTTGCCAACATCATTGGTAACCCCGCCAAATATCCGTTGATGGCCAGCAATGATGATAACCTGCAATATACTTTTGTTGCTCCAAGTAACTATTATCCTCAAAACCCCGACAACTTTGGTCAGAACGGTTCAAGGCAAAATACTTCGGCTACTTACATCAGCTTGCTTACACAGCTACAGGATCCGCGTGTTTTTGTAACCGCCGAACCTGCCCGTTATAATGTTGATGAACTGAAACAAAGCCCAACTGCATTTTCTTCATTCATTGGTGCCGATCCTGGTTTAGACCTTGGTGTGATGTACAATAATGCTACACTGCAGAAATATTCATTCCTGAACAGGAAACGTTATTACTCAACCTATGTTGGTGAACCAAGCATCCAGATTGGTTATCCTGAGCTTATGTTCAACATAGCCGAAGGCTTAAACCTTGGCTGGGCAACTGGCAATGCAGAAACCTATTACACTAAAGGTATCCAGGCTTCATTCCAGGCTTATTCAATTCCTGTTGGTAAAGCAGCATTTACTGCTTATTTCTACAAACCAACCGGTTCTGATGCAAGCCCCGCAAAACCAACTAACTACGAAACTTATACTATTAATGTTGATTGGGATGCTTACTATGCTCAGGCTGGTGTAAAATATGTAACCGGCGCTACTGGTTTAACCCAGATCCTGCAACAAAAATATCTTGCTATGTTCCGTCACTCTGGTTTAGAGGCTTATTTCAACTACCGTCGTACAGGTGTGCCAACCTTTACTACCGGTCCGGGTACAGGTAATAGTAGTCGTATCCCTAAACGTTTTGAATATCCTCAATCAGAGCGTACTGTTAACGCTACTAATTACAACGCTGCATTAACCGCTCAGTTTGGCGGCAGCGATGATATTAATGGTGTTATGTGGTTGCTTAAATAACCTTAGTTTATACGTTTTAATTAATCTGCATAAAGGCCCCGCTAATCTGGGGCCTTTATCATTAAATACAACAACTATGAAAAAAATCATCTTATTAGCATTATTCGCATTGTGTTTTTCGGCATTATCCGCCCAACACAAAACACAAAATGTAGTTATCGTTACTATCGATGGGTTACGCTGGCAGGAAGTTTTCCGCGGTGCCGATTCGGCCATCATCAACTCAAATGATACGCATGATAAAAATGAGGTGCGTAAAAATTTCTGGGTGGATGCTTCTGCAGATCGTCGTAAACTGCTGATGCCTTTTATTTGGAGTACGTTAGTTGAAAAAGGACAACTTTATGGTAACCGCGACCTGGGCAGTAAAGATGAAGTAGCCAATCCTTATCATTTTTCATACCCGGGATACAACGAAATATTTACAGGTTTTCCGGATAAGCGGATGAATACCAATGACGGGATCTATAATCCCAACATGAACGTACTTGAGTTTTTGAACAAACAAAAAGGCTTTGAAAATAAGGTAGCAGCATTTGCGTCATGGGAACGTTTTTCGCAGATCCTGAGCCCGAAGCGTGCTGGTATTTTGGTTAACGCCGGCTTTATGCCCTTAGAAGTTCCTGGCATGAATGATCGCCTGAAACATCTGAATGAACTGCAACTGGAAGCTCCCCGTTATATCAGTGATTCAACCCGGATCGACTTCCTGACATTTGAGTTTGCCAAAAACTATATGATGCAATACAAGCCACGGGCATTATATGTGTCGTTTGATGAACCGGATGATATGGCGCACGGCGGCAATTATAAATTTTACCTGGATCGTATTAAGCAGGAAGATGGATTTATTAAACAGCTTTGGGATTATATCCAATCAGAACCTGCTTATAAAAACAAAACCACGCTGATCATCACCTGCGATCATGGCAGGGGCGATGAGCCAATGAAAAGATGGCATGATCACGGATCGGATGTATTACATTCAGAGCAAACCTGGTTTGCTGCTATTGGTCCGGACACCCCGGCCTCGGGTGAAATGAAACTGGCCGAAACAACTTATCATAAGCAACTGGCTCAAACTATTGCCAATTTGCTAGGTTTTGATTTTAAAGCCGCTGCAGGCCATGAGGTAGGTGATGCCATAGGTAGTGTTACAGGTAAAAAATAAATATCGATGCGTTTTCAAATATTAGCAATTTTGGCTTTGCTGTGGCTGCTTCCCGGTGATGGATGGCAGCCCAACCCGGCACCCGTTTCGAGGCATAAGTTTATAGTCGCTGCTCACCGCGGCGATCACGTGATCTACCCCGAAAACACGCTTGAAGCGTACAGGGAAGCCATCAAAAATGAAGTGGATTATGTGGAGATCGACCTGCGTACGACAAAGGATGGCGAGCTGGTAAGCATGCATGACGGCGGTATCAACCGTATGACCGATGGCAAAGGCCAGTTGAAAGATTTTACACTTGCGGAACTATTACAGTTGAAGGTAAAAAGCAAGGATACCACAAATAAAGAGGTGTTCAGAATCCCAACCTTTAAGCAAATCCTGCAATTGTGTAAAAACCGGATAGGCATCTATCTTGATTTTAAAGCTGCCGATCCTGAACAGGCCTATCAGATGATTAAAGAATATGGCATGGAAAAGCAGATCCTGGTTTATATCAACAGTGCTTCCCAGTTTACAGGCTGGCGAAAGGTTGCTCCTAAAATGCCGCTGATGTTAAGCCTGCCGGATAGTGTTAAAAATACCGCCGGCATGAAAAGCTTTATCAATCAGTATCATCCTGATATTCTTGACGGATCTTATAACCAATACACCACTGATATGGTAGCTTTGGCCGGGGAGTGCCACATCCCGGTTTGGCCCGATATTCAAAGTGCAGGCGAAGGCCCTGCAGATTGGGACAAAGCCCTTGCAGTTGGTTTGAAAGGTTTACAAACTGATCATCCGGCTGCGTTGGTGAAATTTTTAAAGGAGAAGGGATTGAGGTAGATAAAAACATGTCATTGCGAGCGTAGCGCGGCAATCGCACTGAAGCAAAGCCACTCTGTATTGTATGCGGTTGCTTCGTTACTTGCAATGACATTTATGCCTGTTTCTTAACTTTCATTTAACACGGCGGGGCTACCTTTGCAATAAAATAATAGCCTATGACCTCGCGCCGCGAATTTTTTGGTACAGCCTTAACGGGCGTAGCCGCTTTAAGTCTTTTACCTGCCGTTAACAGTTTTGCTGCCGAAAATAACCGGTACAGCCGCGCTACCAGGGCTAAACTAAAACTAAGATTTGCTTTAGCTTCTGATATTCATTATGGTCAGCCGGGAACTGATTTTGCTTTGCATACCGGCAACATGATTAAATGGCTTAACGAGGATCATAGTAAAAATCATCTTGATTTTGCAATCGTGAACGGAGATTTGGTGCATAACCGTCCCGATCTGCTTCCGGAGATCAAGACCAAATACCTTGATAAATTAAATGTTCCTTATCATACCATCCCCGGCAACCATGACTTTGCTGATGCTACCGTTTGGAAAAATGCCTTTGGTTACGAGGATAAATACACTGTAGAATTTGGTGATATAGCTTTTGTATTAGCTCACACTGCTGATACAAAAGGCATCTATACCTGCCCCAATAATGCTTTCCTTAAAGCATCATTAGATAAATTTGCTGATAAGAAGATCGTTTTTGTTGTACTGCATATCCCGCCTACCAAATGGGTAAAGAATGATGTGTTTGTGGATTGTCCCGAAACTATCCAGTTGTTGCACGCTTATCCCAATGTAAAAGCGGTGTTTCACGGCCATGATCATTTATTGGATGGTGTACGTTATACCGATAAACTACCTCACTTTTTTGATTCACATATTGGAGGCGACTGGGGAACCGATTATAAAGGCTACCGTATTGTTGAGGTTGATGAACAGAATGCCATTTACACTTATCAGGTAAACGCCAGCCAAAACCCGGTGTTAAACTCGGCCAAGCTGTAAATAGGATTTCGGAATTTCGCGGTTTTTAGCGCAAGTGTAGTGTACCTGGCCGATGGGACGCTCAGTTGTGCTTTTTTATACTGCCTGTAGAAAGCACAAGTTAGCCCCGCTTGGGCAACCGCACAAAACTTGCGCCAGTGAGGAGATAAAAATAAGAAACAGTTTACCTTTCCGTCGGATATTTCAATCCTATCTGGGCCCTCGCCCGATCTATCATTGCTATCATTTGCCGGGATAGTTCATGCGGTAATATCGGGCTTTCGGTTTTTCCTTGTTTGATGAGCTCACAAAAATGGATGATCTCATAGATTAATCCACCGGCGGTAAATGGTTCATTCAGTTCTATCGTGCGGCCGTCAAGATAACTTATAGTTGCTTTTGCCGGGTTCCACCAGTTTTTGTGGATGGTGATGTGTCCCAGCGTACCTACAATTAATGCATCACCTTTGCCATGCATATCAAAGCCACAATAAAGTTGTGCATAACCGTTTTGGTGAAGTGTTTGGAAAATAGCAAACATATCAATTCCGGTTTCACCAAACCTGCCCATGGTTTGAATATCCTGCATGGGGCCGAGCCAGTCGAGCGCTAAAAAAGCTTCATAAATAGCAATACCCATCAGGCTGCCGCCAATAAGATCAAAGTTATAATTAGGATGATCGGGAGGACAATCAGCCACAGCCGATCCTGCACGAACATAGCCTGCCGGGCCAATCGGATCGTTAATAAGATATTCTTTCAGTTTGCCATATAATGGATAAAAAGGAGGTTTCATCCCTTCCATAAAAAGCAAGCCGGTTTGTTTGGCAACGGCAAGTACCTCATCCAACTCGGCAAGGTTTACAGTAACCGGTTTTTCGCAAAGCACATGCTTGCCTGCTTTCAGGGCTGCAATGCTGTAGGCAGCGTGGCTATCAGGCAGCGTTGCTATATAAACAGCATCGATATCACTTGCAAGTAATTCTTCAACAGTGCGGCAAGCCAGACCACCGTATTGCGCAATAAAGGCATCAACAGTTTCGGGCCTGCGCGAATAGGAAGCGATAAGTTCAACATCTTCAACGGCGTCAAATCCTTGCACAAACCTGTGCGCAATGCGTCCGCAACCAATAATGCCCCATTTTATCATTTTTGTTAAAGTCTTAAGTCGTTAGTATGAAGTTGTAAGTCTGAAGTCCTAAATCGAGAGTTCTAAGTCAAAAATTAACGTCTCAAGTATATAGCTTTAAATGCAAAAGTCCTGAGTAAATAATAGATTATTACTTACTCAGGACTTCTTACTTCGGCCTTAAGACTCTCGACTTCGAACTTAAGACTTCCGACTTATTGATACTGAATATAAATCGGGTATGGTTTGTATCTTGATAAAACTTCCTCTGGAGTTAACATGTGGTGAGGTGGTTTTTTGATATCATTTTTGTAGAACAATTTAAAGCCTGTAAACTGTACCGGCTCCTGGTTAATGAAGTAACGGTAAGTACCTGTTTTCAAATCAGGTTCGCCCCATCCGTCCATGTTCATTACCAGCTGAATTTCCGGGTGCAATTTGATACTCTTGTAATTGGTTACCATCTTTTTAGTAAAGCGGTGAACTATCAGGATCTTTGGCGGCAAGCCATTTTTCTTAACAATTTTGGTAAGATAGTCTGATACGTAGTTGATATCATCGGCATCATAAGTACCTATCTTTTTGCCCGGATGGGTTCCGTCTTTCATCGAAAACTCAGGGTCCATACCAAAATGTACCTGTGGCAATTCAAGGTATTTTTCAAGCAATGGCAATTCTGCACGGATGTTGCTTAAAGCTACCTGTACATCTAAAAATACGATGGCGTGAGCTTTTTTAGCTAATACCAATACACTGTCGATCTGTTTAAATGGCATACGGTAACGGAACTTGCCGTCTTTACCACCATCGCCCTGGGCTACAACCGCAATATAGTGCAATGCAGGTTGAACAGGGGTTTTAGGATCAGCCTTTTCCCAATGTTTTACTTCGCCTTTCAATTTGGCAAGCATTTCGTTTGGCGGCAATTCGCCCAAAATGCCCATTCTTTTTGAATATAAGTTACCATAATAAGCAACTACGCGTTTAAATGGTAAAATAGCGCCGCCAATAGGGTAAGGCGTATTTTTAACAGGCCATCTGCCGGTAGTATCGCCGTGCGCGTTGAATTTCATCAACGAATCGTACAGTTTTTTATCAATAGGAGGGTAGGTGGATTTTTTAACGCTCAAGGTATCTGCTGTTTCGGCCTGGGCCGAATCACCTTTAACTGCAGCGGCGGTTTTTTTACCGTCGGTTTTGGCATTGCTGCCGTTTTCTGAGCAGCTGTTTAAAAGCAAAGCTGCAGATGCTACAAATGTAGCGGATAGTACAAGCGTTTTTAATTTCATTGTTTTAACGTTCAATATAATGCAGGTGTATGTAAGGCGTGTTTAATTTAATCCCCAGCCACTTATAAAGCGGCAATTGTGTTGGTTCGGTTGGCGCCAAAGATAGATATTGGAAATTAATTACTTTTAATTTTATGAAACTTTCCAAAAACCCCCAAAGGTAGTTTTGGCCCGGCTGTGGCCTGCAGATAAAGCTCGCCAATTTCGAGGTTTTGCACCTGCGGGAATGAGCTTTTAATGAGGTTTTCAACTATAACCGATGAGAAGCCAAGCGAGTAAGTGTTCAGGATCAGGAAGTGCTCTTCAGGATCGAGTAGTTGGGTTACATCACGCATCATTTCGGTGATATTATCTTCCAGTTTCCATTTTTCGCCGTTAGGGCCATTGCCGTAAGCCGGTGGATCGAGAATGATGCCGTTATATTTTTTACCGCGTTTCAATTCGCGTTTTACAAATTTCAAAGCATCTTCAACTACCCAGCGGATGTCTTTAAGGCCTGAAATCTCCTGGTTTTCATTGGCCCAGGTAACTACTTGTTTTATCGAATCAACGTGGGTTGTATCGGCACCGGCCGCCCGCGCAATGAGTGAAGCACCGCCGGTATAGGCAAACAGGTTAAGTACTTTGGGTTCGGGTGTTTTAAAGCGTTTTACATTTTGGCTGATATAATCCCAGTTTACGGCTTGCTCGGGAAAGATGCCAACATGTTTAAACGAGGTAAGTCCCAGCCTGAATTTAATGGCCGCTTCCTTGTTTTTATATTCGATATGCCAGCGGTCGGGAGTTTTCGGATCTTTTTTTAACCATTCGCCCGTAGTTGCGGAGCGGCCCTTAAATTTAATATGGTGTAAGCGCTGCCACTCAGAAGCAGGCAATGTTTTGTTCCAAACCGCCTGTGGTTCCGGCCGGATAAGTATGGTGTTCCCAAAGCGTTCCAGTTTTTCAAAATCGCCGCAATCAATCAGCTCGTAATCTTTCCAGTGCGTTGGGGTAAGTAGTTGGATCATTCTTATTCAGTTTGCAGTATGCTGTTGGCAGTTTGCACGCCCCAGTCAATAAATTGGTTGCAAATATAGTTATTATAAATACATGCAGATAACTCTGCACATACTGCCTACTGCCACTGAAAACTGCCAACTATAAGGAAGCCTTCGCTGCCCTCATAAACGGACTTGCAAATACAAAGTCGTTAAGCTCCTTGTTATCAGTCTTAGCTATTTCTTTGTTTGATCCTTCCCACCATTTTTTGCCCTGATAAAGGAAAATGATATGATCGCCGATCCCCATTACCGAGTTCATATCGTGGGTTACCACTACGGTTGTAATACTGTATTCTTGTGTAAGTTCAGAAATGAGTTCATCTATCAGGATAGACGTTAGTGGGTCCAGCCCGGAGTTTGGCTCATCAACAAATAAGTATTTTGGTTGCATCGAAATAGCACGGGCAATACCAACACGCTTTTTCATACCGCCCGATAGTTCGGAGGGGTATAGTTTATTTTTACCGGCAAGGTTTACCCTTTCGAGGCAAAAGTTAGCGCGGTCAAGCTTTTCGCTTTTCGATTGATCTGTAAACAGGTTGAGCGGAAACATGATATTTTGCTCGACTGTCATGGAATCAAACAGGGCGGAGTTTTGAAACAGCATGCCGATCTGCGTACGGATAGGTACACGCTGTTCAAAATTCATGTTGGTAAAATTTTCACCATCAAAAATCACATCGCCTTTAGTAGGTTCATGCAGGCCCACTATACATTTAAGTAAAGTAGTTTTACCAGATCCCGACCCCCCAATGATCAGGTTGTTTTTTCCGGCCTGGAAGGTTGCGGTTATCCCTTTCAAAACTTCGTTTTCACCGAAGGTTTTATATACGTCTTGTATTTCGATCATAGTAACAGGCGTGAAATGATAAGGTCGCAAAAAAGGATCATGATACAGCTCCACACAACCCCGCGTGTTGCTGACTGGCCAACCTCAAGTGATCCGCCATTAACATAAAAACCCTGGTATGAGCATATGGATGTAATTACAAAGCCAAAGGATATAGCTTTAACGGCGCAAACCGTTGCAATAATCGGGTTAAATCCATCGGTAAGCCCCCTGAGGTAATCAGTGGTTGATACATCATTTGATGCCCAGCAGGCAATGTAGCCACCGGTTAATCCCAACCCAACCGATACAATAACAAGTAACGGGATCATGGTAACACCCGCAATAATTTTTGGCGAGATCAAATAGCCGGGTGCATTTACGCCCATGATCTCCAGGGCATCTATCTGCTCGGTAACACGCATAGTACCAATTTGTGATGCCATGGCAGAGCCGACACGGCCGGCTAATACCAGAGCAGATATGGTTGGACTAAACTCCAATATGGTTGAATCACGGGTGATACCGCCTACCACTGTTTTCGGGATAAAATCGCTGATAAGCTGGAAAGCAGTTTGAATGGTAGCTACCGCGCCAATAAAAAGCGAAATAATAGCAACAATGCCTAAAGAGCCAATACCCACCGAAACCATCTCACGCATGATCTCGGCCCAGTATACACTGAATTTTTCGGGTTTCCTGAAACTTAAACGCAGTAAGAGTATATATTTTCCTAAGCTATGAAACATGCAGATGTATAAAAAATCGGTTAAAAATACGCTTTTTACCTTTAAGCCTAAATGGTCAGGTGTTAAAACAAGTCATTTAAATTCAATTTTATAAGCGGTTCAATTATTATGCTTACGTAAATTGCGGCCATAAAGCTTCACTAACTATAAAAATTAATTTAAACAATATGAAAAACGTACTCATAACCGGTTCAACTAAAGGCATGGGCCGCTCAATTGCAATTGCTTTTGCTAATGAAGGATTAAACGTGGCAATTTGTTCGCGGAATGAGCAGGAATTATTAAACTTTAAAGATGAACTGGAACAAGTTGATGCCGGAGTAAAGGTTTTTGCTATGAAAGCCGATGGCAGCAATAAAGCCGAACTACTGAAGTTTGCAGCCGCCGCCGAGGCTGAATTGGGTTTTATAGATATTGTAGTAAATAATTTAGGGACGTTTATCCCTTCAAGTATATTGGATGATAAAGAAGATACCCTCCAGATACAAATGAATACCAACCTGATGCCGGCCTATGAGTTGTACCGCTATTTCGGCAGAACCATGGCAAATGCACGCAAAGGCCACTTCTTTAATATATGTTCGGTAGCATCATTAAATCCTATACCACAAGCCGGTAGTTATAGTGTAACAAAGTACGCGCTGTTAGGTCTAACAAAAGTAATGAGGCTCGAGATGCAGGAGCATGGTGTAAAAGTTACCGCCGTAATACCCGGATCGACGTTAACGGATTCGTGGAAAGATGCAGTAGTTGACAAAAATACCATGGTGCTGCCCGAAGACATAGCATCGGCAATCATCAATATTTACATGATGAGCACCGGCGCCAATGTCGACGAAATCATCATCAAACCTGCACCGGGCCAGTTATAACAAATCAACTTTAAAACATAAACTAATATAAATTATGGAAAAGAAACTTCATCGCGATGAGCACCGAAAGGTAATAGGCGGTGTTTGCGCGGGCCTTGCCGAGCATTTCGGCACGGACGTGGCAGTTATCAGGGCGATATTTTTGGTAACCCTTATTTTGAAAGGCTTTAGCTTACCTATATATATTGTATTGTGGATAGTGCTACCTAAAAAAGGTTATAACTTTAATCCCGGCGTCGACTACAGGGTGCCACCACAGGATAACCCGTTTACCAGTGGGCAGCAATCGGGCTCATTTTATGATCCTAAGTTTGGCAGTCAGCCTTTTAATCCGCCTCCATTTGTGCATCCGCCTAAAAAGCAGGCTTCAACCGTTGGGTTGATATTTGGTGTAGCCATGATCCTTTTAGGTTCGGTATTCCTGCTTAACGAGCTTGACCTGATGCCCGACTGGGATTTTGAAAACCTTTGGCCGATAATGCTGGTGGGTGCAGGTATTGCGCTTATAGTTTCGGGGGTGAAGAAACAGCCATGGGAAAAACAAAACTGGCATGCCAACGAGGTAACAGATGCTCCGGAAGCAGAACCAACTAAAGACGAAACAGAAACTAAAGATACACCTCCAACTATATAAAATCATGAGAAGCGATAAACTTGTTCCGGGCGCGATCCTGGTGTTGTTGGGAGTGGTATTCCTGCTGGATAACTTCCACGTAATAAATTTTGACTGGATGAACATCCTGTACCTGTGGCCTATATTTTTAATTATGGGTGGTATCAGCCTGGTGTTTGCCGGCAACCGCTCGCCGTTGGCTACTATCCTGAAACTTGCTGTTGTAATAGGCTGTTTTGCACTGCTGGTATTTGGCAACTTTGGTAAACGTTATCATTTTTGGCCAAACGCCTGGACTTTTCACAGCGATGATTATAATAATGACGATGATGATGACAGCGATACTACCAATACAGATCAGGGTGTTGTTAAAATAGGCGGCGATAAAACTTTTAAGGAAACCTATTCTGCCGATATTAAACATGCACGGCTTAACATCACAGGAGGGGCTACTGTATACAATTTAAGCGACACCACTGCCGATCTGTTCAACGCAACAACGCAAGAATTATATGGAAAATATACCCTTAACCACAGAAAAGAGGATTCCATATATGTACTCAACCTCGATTTGAAGAATAATAAAGACTTTCATTTTGACTCAGACGACCGTAAAAACAACAGAGCCGACATCAAATTAAACTCAAATCCGGTGTGGGATATTGACGCTACAGCAGGTGCTGCACATTTAAATTTTGATCTTTCGAAATTCAAAATAAAAAGCCTATCTTTAAGCGGCGGAGCAGCGTCATTTGATGTGAAGCTTGGAGTGCCAGTTGGAAACACAAATGTGGAGGTTGCAGCCGCTGCTTCCAGAATTGTTATAAATGTTCCGAAAGGCATTGCATGTCGTATCACTTCTAATACAGGTCTGTCATCAAGTGAGTTTGACGGCTTTAGTAAGAAGAGCGATAACGACTACGAAACCGACGGCTTTGATGCCGCTAAGAACAGGATTCTGATCCATATGAGTGGTGGGATTTCTCATTTCGAAGTAAACCGATATTAACCTAAATCCTGAGTAAAAAGATACCGGGACATAATACAACAATAATGAATTGCCATCCGCTCCATCAATTTGATGGGGCGTTTTTTTTTGCACCATATTGAAGGGGCGATTCAGGTTTTTGTCATTTAAGATGGATGAGAGGCGAAAAAGTGTTAAATTGAAAACCATTGGAACAAAAAATAAGTTTAATTTACAGCACAAATAATCTACTATGAAATACCAATACCTTATATTATCTGCATTACTATTTTTAGCCTGTACTGTAAACGCCCAGACCACTGTAAAAGGCATTGTTGTTGAATCGGGTAAAAACAATAAGCTGGGCGATGTTTTTGTGCGCGACAATCAAAACAGGCAGATGACGCTTACCGATAGTAAGGGTAATTTTAGTATACGCACCGAAACTGGACATACACTCGTTTTCAGCTCTCCGGGATATGTATCAGATACCTTATACGTTACCGATTTTACTAATAAAAAAATAGAGCTGGTTGCCCAGACCATCGCGTTAAGGCAGGTTAACATCAGCGCCAAACGCGAAACATTTGATGCGCATAAAGAATATCCTGAAGTATACACTCGTGCTAAAGTTTATCCGCTTTCACCTACTTCATGGTTTAGCAAGGAAGCTAAAGACGCCCGCAGGTTGAAAAAATACTTTAAGCACGAGGAAGAAGAACGCCATGTTGATGAAGTGTTTACCATGAACTACGTACAAAGCATTATCCCGCTACGCGGCCAGGAGTTAGAGAATTTCATGACCCTTTACAGGCCATCATACGCGTTCATCAAAAACAACAACGGCCCGTCGCTGGCGGTTTATATCAACGATTCGTATAAAAAATACCAGGCGCTACCTGCTGATAAACGTACCTTGCCTGATTTGAAAGAATAGGTTTGGTTAGGCTAAAAATTTAGAAGCGTCATTGCGAGGTACGAAGCAATCCCCGACATACAGAGCCTCTTCTGCATGGTTCGCGATTGCTTCGTATCTCGCAATGACGTTTTTTATTTATTGCTTTATCAATCAGCCCAAACGCTGATATCGTTATCGATAATCTTTTGATAAAGCAGTTCTATCTGGCTTTTCAGGATCCGGTGTTCTGATAGTGGGGGCAGGTTATCGATATCAAAATACTGCACATCCAATACGTCGAAGCCTTTATTGATCTCTGTAGTAATAGCCTTGCAATAGAAAACCATTTTATACACATAAAATGGCTGTGGCGGATGTGGATGCATTTTTTTATCAAATACAGCCAGCAGCCTGTCGGCAGTTACCTGCAAACCGGTTTCCTCCCAAAATTCTTTAATAATCGTTTCTTTAGGCGTGTAGCCAATATCGCCCCAGCCACCCGGTAGCGACCATTTACCATCGCCGCTTTCGCGGGCCAACAGGATCTTGTTATCCGGAGAAAGCAGGATGCCTCGTAAATCGACCTTAGCAGTAGGGTAGTCAGTTGCCTGTGGAAATAGCAGGTTGATGGTTTCTGCACCATAGCCACTTACCTCATCAAACATTTTGGTGCTCAGTTGCTGTAGTTCCTGGTAGCGTTCAATATCATATTCATTTTTGGCATACAGCAGGCCGGTATCGGCAACAGAACGTAGTTGGGTTATAAGGGCAAGGAGGTTAGTGTTGGGCATAGTTAGTGTTAATATTCTGTCATGCTGAACATAGTGAAGCATCTTCTTCGCCCTGTATGTAAATTATGCAAGGTGAAGAAGATCTTTCGATGACAAATAAAATCAATAAATGTTCAGTTACTGATAAAAAATCCGAAATCGAAAATCCCAATTCCGAAATCAACTTATCCTCTGCCTAACAACTCGTCAAGCTTATTGCGTTCGGTTTGGAGTTCGCGGGCAAGTTTCTTTTCTTTTTCGTTGGCCTTGGCTTTGTAGGTTTTGTATTCCTCGTCAAGCTCTTCGTAAAGTTTGATGCGATATTTGGCTTCGCGGCTGTGTGCGCCTGAGCGGGCTATCACAATAACAGCAACCACACCAAAAACAATAACCAGTCCCCACATTACCAGGTTGTAGGTTGCTTTAGTGAATGGGATACCCAGCAGGCTGATCTCATCGCGCTTGGCGTTTGATTCATTTAATGCCTGTTCCTTATTCGTGGCGTCCGATTTAAGATTTTCAACATTTTTACCCTGTTCGGCAAGGCTGGCTTTTGCTTCTTTAAGCTGGCGGCGCTCGGTATTGAGGGTATCTTTCATGTTTTTCCACAAAGCGGCAACCAGCGGTTGCTGATAGTGGTATAATTTGCTGAGCAGGTATTGGTACTGACCGTTCAGGCTTTTATCTTTTTGGAGGGCCGAATCGGCGGCGGTTGCCCTTGGTTGAGCATAAACAGGCTTGGCAGGTTGCGGAGGCGTTACTGCCGGGTTTTTAAGCGCTGCCGGGCTTGATTTTACAATGGGCGGAATAGCATTAGGTTTCAGGGTAGCGGGTTTCTTTTTAGTGGTAGTGTCCTGGGCAAAGGTTGCCGTAACACTGGCCGTTATCATCGCTATTAAAACCGTTATCGTAAGTAGTAAATGCTTGTTCATCAAGTGTAAAATTAGGTATATGCTATTAACAAAACAGGATAAATTCAGTTTTTATTATATACGTCCTGCGATTTTGAGGCTAAAATAAGCTTTCGTACGTAATTAACCTACTCATAGTTATATTAGCGCCATGAATATAGGGATTATTGGTTTGGGCGATATGGGCCGCCTGTACGCAAAGGCTTTCGCAAAAGCGGGTTATACCGTTTCGGGTTGCGACCTGCCCGCCAACCGCGAAAAACTGGAAGAAGAACTGACACCCTTCGGCATTACGGTGATGGATCATGGCAGCGATGTTGCCCGCATCAACGACCTGATCATTTATTCGGTTGAGGCCGAAAGTATGGAGCGCGTGGTGGCCGAATTTGGCCCTTCAACCAAATATGGCGCTATTGTGGCGGGGCAAACTTCGGTTAAACACCCCGAGATTGCCACCTTTGAAAAGCACCTGCCTGCCGATGCCCAGATAGTTACCTTTCATGGTATGCACGGCCCCGGTTTTGAACCTGCCGGGCAAACCCTTATCCTGATCCCGCACCGCTCAACACCTGATGCTTACCAGCGGATGTATGATTTGTTTACCGCCATTGGCAGCAACATAGTCGAGATTTCGGATTACCATGAGCACGACCGTATTGTGGCCGACACGCAGGCTGTAACCCACGTAGGGTTTGAGAGCATGGGCACGGCCTGGAAATCTGCCGGCTTTTTCCCCTGGGAAAATGCTTCATACATTGGCGGTATCGATAATGTAAAAATCCTGACCACCCTTCGCATATTTAGCTACAAGGCCCACGTTTATGCCGGGTTGGCTATCCTTAACCCTTACGCCCGCCAGCAGGTGAAGCGCTATGCCGAATCCGAATCGGAGCTGTTTAAGCTGATGATCAAGGAGGAGGCCGAGGCATTTAAGCAGCGCCTGTACCGCGCACGCGACTTTGTGTTTCACGAAAGCCGCAAACCCATTATGCTTAACGATACCGTAATGAAGGAGTTTTCACTCTCCCAACATGCCGATCATCAAAAGCCAAACTCGCACCTTAGTATTTTAAGTATGGTTGATGCCTGGTACCACCTTGGTGTTAACCCCTATGATAACCTCATTTGCCAAACTCCGCCTTTCCGCCTGCGTTTGGGCATTGCCGAATATCTTTTCAAAAACGAGGAGTTATTGGAAGAATCATTGGAAACAGCCCTGTATGATAAAACCATCCGCGGCGACGATCTGGAGTTTCACTCGGCGGTGAGGGAATGGTCGTCAATTATTGGGTATGGTGATATGGAAGGCTATAAAAAACATTTTAATGATACCCAAGCATTCTTTAGTCACCGGCTTGAAGAGGGCAAAGCTCAAAGCGCCGAGCTGATCCGCAGGTTGATGATGGAGTAATTTTGATTTGGGAATTCGGATGTTGGATTTCGGATTTAGGCCTGATTAGCAGGTGTTCAACTTTTTAAAGTGTGAACACTTGTTGTTTTTTGTAATTTGATTGCTGTTGATAATCAGATGGTTATAAAATTGGAAAAATCGCTTATTTGCTGATTTGAACAGCTTAGTATTGATAATCAATGGGTTGTAATTTTGTCTCGTAAAATGTTGAACACCCCGTTTTTTAAAAATTGAACACTGACAGGAGGGTGTCAGTAAATAGCCATTGAGGTAAAGCGGGTTAAGCTGAAAGCTTAACTTATTTTAGGACGATTTACGCTATCGCTAAACTTCGACCAGCATGTGTCATTAAGCAACCTGTTACTATGCTAAAATACTTTCACTGGCATGCAACTATCATTTAAGCGGTACGTCTTTTTCAAGAGATAAATAATGTTGAACCTTAATCAAATCTAAAGATGGCACAAAAATTAGTAAGGGGATTGACCCCAAACAGACTTGTATTAACATTTGCAATCGTGATTGCGGTATTGCTTACTCCTTTTGGCGAGAGGGCGAATGCTGCCGGCAATAGTAAACATCTGTATGTAACACTAAACAGCAAAGGGACAGAGCAGCAAATTTATTATTTTTTAAATGGAGAACAGTTCGAGATAAGCACATTAGACCAACGGAAGGTAATTCTGCGGGGTCTTTATGTATTAAACCGAAAACAAGCGAAACGATTTTGCAAGGTGAAAATGGGGAAGAAAGATCAAGCAGTTTTTATAACAACAGAAGGGTCGGCTGAAGGGCTTACGCTGGAAAAAGAATTTGAAAAGATGAAGTTGCAGAATGTGACAAGGGCTGTTAACAGGATTAACGAAGGGCTCAAGGAACATGAAGAGGACGCAGCTCTCTATGATTAAATAATTAAAACGCCAGGCTGAAAAGCCAGGCGTTTTAATTTGGCGCTATTATCCGGATGTTTTACCTATTCCGGTACACGCTTGTTGCTCTCCTTTTAATTGTTTTGGATGAAAAGTTTAGCATCTTCTATTTAGTCCGGATAGACATGGTAGGTAGTATCAAATTACGCATTATTGCGCCGCTGACATTGTTTTGCTTGTCATAGTTGTATTTATCCAGTTTAATAGGCGCTCCTGGATATATTGTGTCCATGCCGGTGCGCAGGAGTTATAACATTCAAATTGTGGCACCAGGCCAACATGCGTAAATACAATTTTTGTTGCGCCGCCCTCTGCCAAAATTTCAAAGCAAAGCTTTGTGCCGGTCCATTCGCTTTGGTTTTGCGTAAAGGTTAGCTTGCTGTCTGTAATCAGCCAGGCTATTTTTTTGGCGGGCACCAGTTCAACAAGTTTTTGTTTGGTGTAGTGCGCCCCATCTCCGGCAAAGAATGAAAATTCGTCGCCAAGTTTATCCGATTCGCCTTCAAATGTTTCTGAGTACAATCCCGACCACCATCCGCGCACATTCTTGATAGCATCAAAAACTTCTTCAGGGCTTTGGTTTACCAGTAAGGTTGTTGTGAAATTTGTAGTTGTCATCTTTTTGATTTTTTAATTGAATAATTGCTTATTAATAAGCACTGTTAAAATAGGTAACTTGCAAGTTACATAAAAGTATAAGTAACTTTTGAGTTACGCAATTTTTTCTGAAAGTTTTTTATTGCCTCATTTTGAGGGGGGATGTGTGTCGTGTGGTTTATCGACTATGAGCAGTTAATTTGGCTGGAAGCTTAATCTATCTTAGGTTGAAGTTAGATTGTTGCTAAACCTCGATCAGTGAAGGGATTATACATTAAAATGCCTTAGATAAGCTCGTTTTGTCACCTGGTATTATTTTTATAGGCTACTTCCAATTGATTTGACCAACTAAAGTGTTAGGGTTTTTGACCTTCATGGAGTCAATGTATTTCTTTATCTTATTTAGCCTTTTAATATCAACACTATTTAAATAAGCTAACCAACCATGAACTTCACTTAATAGTTTAATATTTTTTTGTTCTGCGGGATTTGTCAATTTATGGATTTTAGCTCGCAGAATTTTATATTTTTCACTGCCAATGCCGACACTATCATTTTGCACTATCAAGCCAGTGACAACTTTAGCTTTCTTAGGACCTGAGAGCCTGGTTTTGGAATTATTTAACGCAAAACTTTCATCCTTTACAATGCTTTTGATAAAAGGAAGGGTACAAGCTAATTTTGATGGATTCGAACCGGAAAAAGTTAAATCATCAGCATAATGCGTATAATTAATTCCTTGTTTTCCGACGTAACCTTGAAGCCTGGCATCTAATCTCCATACTGATAGATTTGCCAGTTTTGGAGAACACGGGCCACCTTGGGGTAACCTTCCTTCGTAAGTGCATATATTTGAACACATGGTCGCAATCAAATTATTATAACCGACTGCTTTGAAAATGCTAAAGACTTGACGCTTGCAAACGGAATGAAAGAAATCCTCGATATCTATAGTTAAAATTGCTGAGGCTCCAATGTGAGCTCGGGCATTGTGGAATGTTGATTCTCCTTTTTCAAACCCTTTACATGAAGAAGACGTGCTTAATTTATTTAATATATTAACTAATATCCATGATTGTAAAGCCTTTAATCTACGACCTGGTTGACTTATAGACCGTACACCCCCAGATTTTTTTGGAATTGTGTACGTCTTATAGTGTTTCTCGGCGTGCATTGAAAGCTGAAAAATGATTGATTGGGAGAGACGAGTGATTACAGAAAAATCTTCAATTGATTCAATAACGGGTAGACCAAGTAGTTTTAGCCTGACAGTATCAGATGTACTCATGAAACAAAAAATGAGGGTAAGCGGTTTTTACTCATAATTTTGGACGGAAGTATGAAGCGGTTGCGAGGAATCGAGTAATCGCTTCATAATTTTGGAAGATAAACTTAAGTTTAACTCTTGGATGCCGAAACAGCATCACTACTTAGCATGCAACGCAAGCTAAATGTCTAAAAACTTATGTTACCCTCATTTTTTTGCTCCTGTACTTCAAATTTAGTATTTCTAATCTTAAATCATCAATTGCTTTGGTTTTATTGGTAATTTTGGTTCCTTTTCTGCTCCTATAGCTTAAGAAGGATGCAACCCCGGCATCTGTGAGCGAAAATCCCTCAGTGCTGGATTGAACCCACCTTTTTTTTACTAAAATACTTAAAGCTGTTTCAGTGATACTTGAAGCATGTGGCTCATCGTCTGTAACAATTGCTGTAAGATAGGTGAGAGATTTCTTCCCAACAGGTTCTAACAAATATATGACTGGAAGCAAAAAACGGTCGACACCAAGTAATGTGAGTTTTTTTCCTGTTTTGACAGCACCTTTCTTTACGTTTCTAATAGAAGCAACAACTTTATCTAATTCAGGATTCCTGGTAAAAGATTTGAACCCTATAGGTAGTTTAAGGGACTCATCAAGTAGTGTAGGGTTAATATGTACAATAGCCTTATTGTTGGCTCTTTTAATCAATTTTACTGGCCCTTGATTTATGAAGCTTTTATCCCGCTCATATTTTTTATCTAAGACGCAGACCATTTTGTTACGTAGTTTTTCATTATTGGCAAATGCGCCCAATTCTGCAATTGACCCTGCACTTTCTGGAATAACAACAACAACATCTACGCTGTCTGCTAAAAGATTCTCGAGTGAAAGCAGGTCATCAGAGGATGATTTATACAACAATGCTTCAAAAATGTCTTCAGGATAGATTATTTCATAATCACCGGCATACATGAAGGCATTGTTCAAAATATAAGAAATTTTATACCTTATACTGCTCCGGTCAGCAACGTCTTTCCCGCAAAGGAAAATGGTGGTCTTGTAACTTCGGTCGGGTTCGAAAATGTCCTTCATAACCTTATCGGCTATAATTTTAGATTCAGTTAATGACAGTTCATTCTTATGCATTGATAATTCAACTGTGGGATTGAAAGCTTAATATAGAATATATAATTTAACTTAAAAAATTGGACTTCATTAATTTTCGAAAATAGTTAGGAAAATATTAGTGCTTAAGGTTTTAATATTTGCCCGCGCTACTGTGAGCCTTCCGGTTTGTGGCTTGTATGCAACGTCTGCTCTGAATTTAGGCAATCGTTTACAGTTGACACAATGCGCTCAATTATAGCGGCAATTTATTTACCTCAAGCAATCCTCTCTAATCCTAATTTTTCATCCATTCCTGCCTATAATACCTTATATTAGTATAGGTTTTCACAACCAGCCAATTGTATTCCGGTTTCTCATTTAAAAAAAGCCGAACATGAAAAAGGTATCGCTGTTATTTGTGTTTCCTGTGGTGCTGTTCGCTACATATTTGTTTGCGTTCCAGGGAAAAAAACTAAAAGTATCGGGCAAAATAAAGCCGGTAATCCCGGTAATGTGCTCATCGGGTGCAGCAGATAATGCAGACACGGCAGGCAACGGCAAATTTGTACAGCGCCTGCCCGGCTGGGGACATCACAGTTACGCTATAACTGCCGGTAACGATAGTGCGCGGTTTTACTTTAACCAGGGTTTAACCATGTATTATAGCTATCACATGAAGGAGGCATTTGCCTCGTTCAGGGAGGCATCGCGCTTTGATCCTGCTGCGGCTATGACTTATTGGGGACAGGCATTAAGCCTTGGCCCTTACTATAATGCTGGTGGGCCTTATGTTGCACCTGCCGGTTTACCTGCTGTTTTGAAACAAATGAACGCTGTTGCCGGCAACGCCTCTGAGAAGGAAAAGAAGCTGATAGCGGTGATGAACCTGCGTTATCCACAAGGAGGCACTAATGCAAGTGACAACGAAGCTTATGCCCAGGGCATAAGAAAGCTGAATGACGCTTATCCCACCGATGCCGACCTTAGAATGCTGTACATCGACGCGGTAATGCTCATTCACCCCTGGGATTTTTGGGCACCCGATGGTACCGGCAAACCCTGGACGGCCGAACTGGTTGCATTGTGTAAAGGTGTGTTAATTACAAATCCTGATCATCCGGCTGCGCTGCATTATTATATCCATTTAACCGAGGCTTCGCGTAACCCGGGCGCTGCCCTGGACAACGCGCAGGCTTTAAAAAGTTTATTTCCGGGTATCGGGCATATGGTACATATGGCCAGTCATGTTTACCAGCGTAATGGTTTATATTTTCAGGGCGTTGATGCTAACGAAAAGGCTGCTAAATGTATCGGGGTGTATGCTGATATGGCAAAAAACTTAAAGCTCACCAAAATAAACTCGCACTTTTATGCTGTTGAAACACTTTGCGCCTTTAATGGGGGAATGTACAAGAGGGGGATGGAAGCGGCCCAACGCTGCCGCAATGCTGTAAAACCTTCGGCGGGCGATACTTATTCACAATACCTGTATATGATGCCTGTACTTACCATGGTGCGCCTTGGCAAATGGCATCAGTTGTTGAAAGACAGCGTTGGCCCTAACCCTGCCTGGGCTTATGCACGGGTGCTGCACCACTTTGCCCGGGGACTGGCATTTCTGTACACAGGTGGGCAGGATTCGGCCGTTGCCCAGCTGGCTTTATTGCGTGGCAGGCTTGATGATGCCTCTTTAAAACAGCGGCATATCCCTTTTAATACCGCGCTGGATGGGGCAACCGTTGCCGAAAATATATTGGATGGCGCTATTTTGCTTGGCCGTAATAAGTTTGATGATGGTATGGCGGCCTTTAAAAAAGCGGTGCAGACAGAAGATAACATGATTTACTCAGAACCCGCCGAGTGGCCTATCCCGGCACGGCAGTTTATGGGGGCCTACCTGCTCAAAACCGATTATAACCCGCAGGCCGAAACTGTTTTCCGCGAAGATCTGGAACGTAATCCAGGTAACGGCTGGTCGATGCTGGGCATGTATCAAAGCTTGAAGGCGCAAAACCGTATCGAAAAGCTGCAGTATTACAAGGCAGGTTTTACACGTTCGTTTTCGCATGCCGATGAGGTGCCCACGAGTTCGGTGTTTATGAATTGAAAATGAGGTTACCGGCAAGCTCGCTGTTAATTGCGGCTAATATGATATATTAGCTTTACAAAATAACAGTGCGCCTTATCATGAACCAATTTTTTTCCAAACTCAAATTAATATTTGTCCCCTTTGTTGCGGTTACGGTATTGTTTATAACTGCCTATACCTTTTTTAACTGGTTCATATTTGTAAAGCTTAGTCTTTTTGTTGTCGATGATGTGTTTACGGAAATTGCCGGTCCGGGGGTAATAGCGTTGGTAATTATCTTATTATGGGTGAAGCCGCGTCTTAAACTGCTTAATATGGTAAGCAACAGGCGCAGCGATCCGCTCAGTTTTGCCCTGTTGATAACTTACATAGGCATGCTGGGCCCCTGTATTATTGCACAAACATACATGGAATCGGCTACAGGCAAACTCACGGTACTTGATCATATAAGCAGTTTAAACCATTTGCCCCTAACCAAATATTATGAGGTAAAACATTTTTATACCGATAAGCGGTTTGCGCGCTTTAAAGTTACATTTAAGGTAAGCGGCAAACACAATAACAACTTTGATATGGGCATATATGCCGTAAGCCCTGTACTTGACAGTGCTTTTACCCAGCCAGACACTGCCGGCAAAATGTTAAACCCAAAAGGTAATTTTAAAAATCCCTTTGTGCTGCTTAATGGTAAGCCTATTGCAGGACAACAGCTAAAAAAGATAGATCCGGATAAAGTTGAAACCGTAAATGTTTTACATGGCAACGCCGCAATTAGTATATATGGCGATAAGGGAAAGAATGGCGTATTATTGATCAGCCTGAAAAAACAATACAAAGTTGAAGATATACTGGCTGAAATTACTGACCCGCCGGTGCCGGCCTTTATAACACCGCCGGTTGCGTGGTTAACAACCAGCTACAGCAAAACCATTAGCAACAGGTTATCAGATTCAGAAAAACAGGCAGAATATAAAGCTTTTGCCGATGAAAGCCAGCGAGATTTTGACGCTAAGAACTTAAATGAATTTGTTTACCTGGAAAGGCTTGGCCCCAGTAGCATGAGGGACAATTATATTGCTGCAGTGCGCACAAAAGATAGCCTGACCAGGGCTTATCCTGTTATTTTATCGCCGGTAAATGAACCTTTCGCGGCCAGGAATGGTAATAAGCTGTTTTGGGTATTTGGTATATTGGGTATTTGCTGCGCCATCCTGTTGATGATAATAGCTTACTGGCCACTAAATGTTGATGCTGAACCGGTACCGCAAAAGTCGACCGACCCTTTTGGCCTTAAAATAATCAGAGATCTGGTAGTGCCGCGTCAGGGCTTTTTTAGTACGGCTATCATCATTGATCTTAATCTGCTGCTGTTTATCATTATGGTTTGCAGTGGTTTGGGTTTTATTAATTTCAACACCCATGACTTGTTGATCTGGGGCGGCAATTTCAGGCCATCGGTGCAAACCGGACAATACTGGCGGCTGTTAACCAATATGTTTTTACATGGCGGCATCATGCATGTATTGTTTAATATGTATGGCTTGCTGTTTGTAGGCATCTTTCTTGAACCCTTGCTCGGAACCGGCAAATACACCGTACTTTACCTGTTAACAGGAATAATAGCCAGTATTACCAGTATCTGGTGGCACCCGGCTACAGTTAGCGTAGGTGCTTCAGGCGCCATATTTGGCATGTATGGCGTGTTTTTGGCACTGCTTACTACCAATTTGTTCCCTCCCGAATTTAAAAAGCCATTTTTGATCAATACTGCTGTTTTTGTAGGATATAATCTTTTGGCGGGTCTGTCGGGTGGTATTGACAACGCCGCGCATATAGGCGGTTTGCTCAGCGGGCTGTTGTTCGGATACGCGTTGTATCCGTCTCTGAAACAAAAGGCCCGCCAGGCAGAAGCTGAACAGGAAACCGTGCAAATGCTTGATGAGTTGGCTGGCAAAGATCAGGGTTAAGGTAACTTTTATTTACACGTTTACGCTGTCCTTTTTAATTACTTCCAAAGGTATATCGCCCATCCAGGCTGCCACTTCCGAAAATGAGCTCCAGTACGAACCCAGGATACGCCCTGTGCCGGCAAGTACAAACAGATCAACTACGGCTGCCTGGATGCCGGCAACTGTTTGGCGGCTCAGGTCTTTCGGGGGGCTGATGATCCGGTCGCCAAATGTTAGTTTCAATTCAAGTTCAACATTAACATCATCTGTTGCAAGAAAAAAACGGGTTGTATCATCTGCCGCCAGGAGTTCCTGCATGCGGGCGGTAAACAGCTCCAGCGGACTGTTAGCTATAGCCAATGCATTATCTGTTCGTCTAACCTGTACGCCCACGCCGGTTGGGTTAAGTGTACTTAACAGTTCATTAATTTTAAGGCTAAGCGTGGCAATAGGCTTAAAAAGCTTAAACTCATCAACACTATCGGTAAAGCGCTGGCAGGTTTTTATATAGATGCGTTTATGATGGCGTACTGTTTCATAAACATCTGTAAGCGGGTAATCTGCATCGGTAATGCAGATATCAACCCGGGCAATCAGGTTTTTAAGTTTGGCCTTAAACCGGCTTTTTTTATCGGGCTGAACGGTTCGCGTTACAAAATCAAATACCCGCGTTTTGGGGATAATGGTAAAATCGGCAATGGGCTCAAGGAGCAGGTGATAGGGGCAGTTAAGCTCATGTGTTTCGTTCCAGATAACGCACAGTTGGGTATTGAGCATCCGTTTAAGCCAGATGCCATTGGCAATAACCCGTAGCCTGTTGGCCAGTCCCCCCTGTGGTTCTAAGTAGATCATACCTGTTTTTCGGGTATAAGTATAGGGAATAAATAGGGCAGGATAAAGGACTAAATTAAGTATACAGGCGTTTTACTAACGATAAGGAGGAAAAATAGTCCATTTATAGCACATAGCCAACGCGGGTATGCGGCGTAGGGTTAGGGGGAATGCCCGTGATTCCTTTAAAGTAACTAATGCAAAATACGTAATTGAAACGTCTTCAGAATTCGTTGGATTTATTGAAGGCGGCTGCCTTAGCCGTCTTTAATTATCTTTCATTCTGATCAGGTATACTTCTTTTTTACCGGCCACTGTAAATTGCTGATTTTTATCATAGTTATAATAAGGCTCGGCAATTTGTATGTCAGTACTTGGGAAATTGCTGCCCAATATGGCCTGAGCTTCGGCAGCGGTATAAAGTTTACCCTTAATATCGAAAATGAAGCCATAATCTGAATTTTGGAGGTCTTTAAAACTAATCCGGCCCTGTGGTATCACAAAAGTTATAGGTACTGTATACTGCACCCGCACAGGTTTGCTATTCTGTATACCTGGAAGCCATTTAGGGCTCTGTTCCAAAACTTTAACAGCTTCAGCCTCGCAACCGGCGCCAATACAATTCATGGGCGTAACGGTGCTTACTTCGCCATTTTTTTCAATTATAAACGATAAAACAACCTTGCCATTAATTCCTATCAAACGCGCTATTTCCGGGTATTTCAGGTTTTTGCTTATATAATTACCAAAGGCGGCGAGGCCACCCGGAAATTCAGGTACCTGTTCAATTGATGTATAAGCTGCGGAATGTTTCGCTTTTTTAGTAGTGTCGGTTTGCGTGGCCTGGCCGGCAAATACAACGTGGCCCATGAGCATGGCAGCTACGGTAAAGTAATAAGGTTTCATGCGGTAAAGATAGGCAGGGTTTTCTGAATTAGATAATACCAGCAATTTTTTGGTTGATTGCCGTGTTAAGCTTATCAATCCTTAAAAATTTCCCCAACCCATCACCGGTTTTACGCCGCCAATTGGATGGCGCGGTAACATGCCATCCAAAATGGCTCTGAAAAGTCAAAAAATTAAACCAGCTAATGCTTAGTCAAATACCTTTCAAACATATGTTAAAACACGGGTGCAAAAATTATAAAAAAATAACGTACTAACTATTTGATAATTAATACAAAGTTTCTATCTTTGCCGTCCCTTTCGGGGGAGAAATATGCCTTGAACGAAGCCCTACTGCTTCGATGGGCACAAAAACAATTAAAAAAATGTCAGGAATTATTGGTAAAAAAGTAGGAATGACCAGCATTTTCGACGAAACAGGGAAAAATATTCCCTGCACAGTAATCGAAGCTGGCCCTTGCGTGGTAACACAAGTTAAGTCTGTGGATACAGACGGATACGCTGCTGTTCAGTTAGCGTATGGCGACAAAAAGGAAAAAAACACTTCTGCCCCTTTAAAAGGACACTTCCAAAAAGCCAACACCGCTCCAAAGCGTAAATTGGTTGAATTCAAAACTTTCGAAGATCAAAAAACATTAGGCGACACCGTTACTGTCGACATTTTTGCTGCGGGAGATTTTGTTGATGTGGTAGGTACCTCAAAAGGTAAGGGTTTTCAGGGTGTGGTAAAACGTCACGGTTTTGGCGGTGTGGGTATGCAAACTCACGGTCAGCATAACCGTTTACGTGCGCCAGGTTCTTTGGGTGCGTCATCATGGCCTTCACGTGTATTTAAAGGTATGCGTATGGCTGGTCAAACCGGAAATGCTCGCGTTAAAGTACAAAACCTTGAAGTAGTTAAGGTTTTCGCTGAGCAGAATCTGTTAGTAGTTAAAGGTTCCATCCCTGGAGCTAAGGGTTCATTTGTAATAGTGGATAAATAAGATGGAAGTTAACGTATTAAACGTATCAGGTAAAGAAACAGGTGCCAAGGTGCAGCTTCCTGAATCGATCTTCGGTATTGAGCCAAATGATCACGCTATCTATCTTGATGTTAAGCAATATCTTGCTAATCAACGTCAGGGTACACACAAATCAAAACAGCGTAATGAGATTGCAGGTTCAACCCGCAAGCTATATAAGCAAAAAGGTACAGGCGGTGCCCGTGCCGGTGGTATTAAATCACCATTATTTAACGGTGGTGGCCGTGTATTCGGTCCGCAACCACGCGATTACAGCTTCAAATTAAACAAAAAGCTTAAATCACTGGCCCGTAACTCTGCTTTATCATACAAAGCAAAGGATAACAACATTTTAGTGTTAGAGGATTTTAATTTTGATAGCATCAAAACTAAAAACTACATTAAGTTGGAGGCCGATTTGAATGTTACTAATGATAAAACATTATTAGTAGTAGCAGGCGCTGAAAATAACAATGTTTATTTATCAAGCAGAAACCTGAAAAAAAGCAAAGTAATTTCTGTTGAGCAATTAAACACTTACGATGTGTTGAACGCCGGCAAATTATTGCTTACTACAGGTGCTGTTAAAACTTTGGAGGAAGCATTAGCTAAGTAATTATGGAAATTTTAAAACAACCCCTACTTACTGAAAAAGTTACTCAGTTAACTGAAAAGCTTAACCGTTATGCTTTCAAAGTTGATCACAGGGCTAACAAAATTCAGATCAAAAATGCCATTGAGGCAATGTATGGTGTAAATATCACTGCGGTGAACACCATGAAATACGTCGGTAAACTAAAAACCCGCAATACTAAGGCTGGCGCTGTTCAAGGCCGTTCAGCTACTTACAAAAAAGCGATCGTTACGTTGAAGGACGGAGAAGTAATTGATTTTTACAGCAATATATAATTATAGAAATGGCAGTAAAGAGATTTAAACCGGTTACCCCGGGTACCCGCTTCAGAGTTGATGTATCTAACTCAGATATTACAACAAACGTTCCTGAAAAGTCGTTGGTAGTAGCATCAAACAAAAGATCGGGCGGTCGTAACAACAGCGGTAAAATGACTATGCGCTACTTAGGTGGTGGTCATAAACAAGCATACAGGTTAATTGATTTTAAACGTAACAAGTTTGATATCCCGGCAAAAGTTGCAACTATCGAGTACGATCCTAACCGTTCGGCACGTATAGCCCTGCTACACTTTGCTGATGGTGAGAAACGATACATGATTGCTCCGGAAGGCTTAACAGTTGGTACAGTAGTTACAGCAGGTGCTACAGCAGCTCCTGAAGTTGGTAACACTTTACCATTGAAAAATATCCCTCTTGGTTCAATTATCCACAACATTGAGTTAAACCCTGGCCAGGGTGGTGTAATTGCCCGCAGCGCCGGTACTTATGCTCAGTTATCAGCACGTGATGGTAAATATGCCATCATCAAATTGCCTTCAGGCGAAACACGTATGATATTGTCAACTTGCTTGGCAACTATCGGTACTGTTTCAAATGGCGAAAGAGCAAATGCTGTGTTAGGTAAAGCAGGCCGTAACCGTTGGTTAGGTCGCAGGCCAAGGGTACGTGGTGTAGCTATGAACCCGGTAGATCACCCTATGGGTGGTGGTGAAGGCCGTGCCTCAGGTGGTCATCCACGTTCACGTAAAGGTTTATTGGCTAAAGGCTATAAAACTCGTGACAAGAAGAAAACATCGGATCGTTACATCATTGAAAGAAGGAAGAAATAATGGCTCGTTCAATAAAAAAAGGACCTTACATCGATCATAACTTAGACAAGAAAGTTATGGTGCTGAATGATGCAAATAAAAAATCAGTTGTAAAAACATGGTCACGTCGTTCCATGATCTCTCCTGATTTCGTTGGTCATACATTCGCTGTACACAACGGTAACAAGTTTATCCCTGTGTACGTAACAGAAAACATGGTTGGTCACAAGCTTGGAGAGTTTGCCCCAACCCGTACATTCCGCGGACACGCAGAAAAGAAAAAATAACAGGCAATGGAAGCAACAACAAAAATTAAAAAGTCTGTACTGATCAGGCAACAAAAAGAAGCTGCGAAAGCTCTTGTAGGCGGCGCTTCTGTTGCTAAGTTACAGGACTGCCCAACTTCACCACGCAAAATGCGTTTGGTGGTTGATTTGATCCGCGGTGAAAACGTTGAGAAAGCGTTATACATATTAAAATTTACTAACAAAGAAGCTGCTATTCGTGTAGAGAAACTTTTGTTATCAGCAATCAAAAACTGGGAAGCAAAAAACGAAGGCAAACGTGTTGAAGACAGCAACCTTTTTGTTAAGGAAGTATCTGTAGGCGGTGGCCGTCAGTTAAAAAGGTTACGCCCAGCTCCGCAAGGAAGGGGATACCGTATCCGCAAACGCTCAAACCACGTAACACTTGTTGTGGATAGTAAAAACGAAAACAATTAATTTGAAATGGGACAGAAAGCACATCCAATAGGTAACAGGTTAGGAATCATCAGAGGTTGGGATTCTAACTGGTTCGGTGGTAACAACTACTCCGACAAATTAGTTGAGGACGAAAAAATCCGCAAATACCTTTCAGCTCGTATTGCTAAAGGTGGTGTATCTAAAGTAGTTATCGAGCGTACTTTAAAACGCATTACCGTAACTATCCACACTGCCCGTCCGGGTATTGTGATTGGTAAAGGCGGTCAGGAAGTTGACAAGATCAAAGAAGAGTTAAAAAAACTTACTAAAAAAGAAGTTCAGATCAACATTTTCGAGATCAAACGCCCTGAGCTTGATGCACAATTAGTAGCAGAAGGCATTGCAAAACAATTAGAAGCACGTATCTCTTTCCGTCGTGCCATGAAAACCACAATCGCTGCAACCATGCGTATGGGTGCTGAAGGTATCAAGGTAATGACTTCAGGCCGCTTAGGTGGCGCTGAGATGGCACGTAGCGAGCAATATAAAGAAGGCAGGATTCCTTTGCACACTTTCCGTGCTGACATTGACTACGCATTGGCAGAAGCATTAACTACCTATGGTAAAATAGGTGTTAAAGTTTGGATCTGCAAAGGCGAGGTTTATGGCAAACGCGATCTTTCTCCAAACATTGGCGGTACCAGCAGCGCAAGCGGCAAAGGTGGCAGGCCAGAAGGCGGTGCGCCAGGCTTTGGTGGCCGTGGTAACGAAAGAGGCGGCGAGCGCGGCGGTGAGCGTCGTGGCGACAGGAAACCAGGTGGCGACCGCCGTGGTGGTGGTAACAGGCCAGGTGGAAACCGTCCGGGTGGACAAGGTGGAAACCGCCCAGGTGGCCCAGGTAAGAGATAATTAAAGCAGATTTGAGATGTTAGATTTGAGATATGAGAAAAAGTATCTCAAAACATCTGAAACTGTAAGTAAAAAAAAGAAAATAACAAGATAAGGGGTTTTTGATTGAGATGCGGATGAGCAGTCTCAAATCTCAGATCTCAAATCTCAATACTTAAGAAAATGCTACAGCCAAAAAGAACGAAGTTCAGAAAGATGCAAAAAGGCAGGATGAAAGGTTTAGCCACTCGTGGTGCTGAACTTTCATTCGGATCTTTTGGTGTTAAATCACTCGAAGCGGCATGGATCACCAGCCGTCAGATCGAGGCTGCACGTATCGCTGTAACACGTTTTATGAAACGTGAAGGACAGGTTTGGATCAGGATATTCCCTGACAAACCTGTAACTAAAAAACCTGCAGAGGTACGTATGGGTAAAGGTAAAGGTGCTCCTGAATACTGGGTTGCGGTAGTACGCCCCGGAAGGATCATTTTTGAAGCCGAAGGTGTGCCTTTGGAAGTTGCTAAAGAGGCTTTACGCCTTGCAGCACAGAAATTACCAGTGCAAACTAAATTTATTGTACGTAGGGATTACGTAGAAGCATAAATTGAGGAGTTAGTTGAAAAGTTGTAAAGTTTTAATGTTGTGAAGTTGATGCCGAATTTCACCCATCATTAATAAAACGATACAACGTTTAAACTTGCCAACAGACAACAAATAACAAAGAAAAATGAAGAACTCAGAAATTTTGGGCCTATCAACTGAAGAAATTGTTGCTAAAATCAGCGAGGAAAGGGCTACCCTAACCAAATTGAAATTTGCTCATGCAGTTTCAGCTATTGAGAACCCGTCCCGTATAACCAAAGTACGCAAAGGAATTGCTCAGTTAAATACTGAATTAACAAAACGTAAAGCGGCGGCCGCTTCTGAAAAGAATTAATTTTTTAAACATTAGTAAAAATGGAAAGAAATTTAAGAAAAACACGTACCGGCCTCGTAGTAAGCAACAAGATGGAAAAATCTATTGTTGTGGCCGTTGAGCGTAAGGTGAAACACCCTATCTATGGTAAATTCGTAAAGAAAACTACCAAATTCAAGGCTCATGATGAAAACAATACCTGTGGCGTAGGCGATACAGTATTGATCATGGAAACCCGCCCGCTGAGCAAAACCAAAAACTGGCGATTAGTTGAAATTTTAGAAAGGGCTAAATAAGATGGTACAACAGGAATCAAGATTAACAGTAGCCGACAATAGCGGCGCTAAAGAAGTTTTAGTGATCCGTGTATTAGGTGGTACCGGTAAAAGGTATGCATCAATCGGCGATAAAATTGTGGTTACCGTAAAAAGCGCTTTACCATCAGGTAACGTGAAAAAGGGTACCGTATCAAAAGCCGTAGTTGTGCGTACTAAAAAAGAGATCCGCAGAAAAGACGGTTCATATATCCGTTTCGACGATAACGCAGCTGTGTTGTTAAACAACCAGGACGAGCCAAGAGGTACACGTATCTTTGGCCCTGTTGCAAGGGAACTGCGCGAGAAACAATTTATGAAAATTGTATCATTAGCACCGGAGGTATTGTAACATGGAAAAGAAAGTAAAATTAAAGATCCGTAAAGGCGACCTGGTTAAAGTTATCGCCGGCGATTCAAAAGGATCACAAGGCAAAATCGTTGAGGTTTTGGTAGATAAGAACAGGGCTATTGTTGAAGGTGCCAATATGGTATCAAAACATACTAAACCTAATGCTGCTAACCCTAACGGCGGAATTGTTAAACAAGAAGCTGCTATACATATTTCAAACCTTATGCTGGTTGATCCTAAAACAGGTAATACAACCCGTGTTGGCCGTCAGAAAAACGAAGCCGGCAAATTAGTAAGGGTAGCAAAAAAATCAGGGGAGGAAATTAAGTAATGACTTACGTACCAAGATTAAAATCAAAATACAAGGAAGAGATCCGCACCGCACTGAAAGATAAATTTCAGTACAAAAGCGTAATGCAGGTTCCTAAATTGGAGAAAATTGCCATTAACCAGGGTGTAGGTGGTGCAACTACCGACAAGAAATTGATCGAAAACACCATCACCGAGTTAACTACCATCACTGGTCAGCAAGCAGTATCTTCAAAATCTAAAAAAGATATCTCAAACTTTAAATTGCGTAAAAATATGCCGGTTGGCGTACGTGTTACCCTGCGTGACAACACAATGTATGAGTTTTTGGATCGTTTAATCGCTGTTGCCCTGCCACGTATCCGTGATTTCAAAGGCATTAACGATAAAGGTTTTGACGGAAGAGGCAACTATACATTAGGTATTACTGAGCAAATTATCTTCCCTGAGATAAATATTGATAAAATCAATAAAATCCAAGGTATGGATATTACCTTTGTAACCTCCGCAACAAACGATGTTGAAGCATTGGAGTTGTTGAAACAATTTGGTTTACCATTTAAAAATCAAAATAGCAATGGCTAAAGAAGGTGTAAAAGCACGTGAAGTAAAGCGCGCAAAATTAGTAGCTAAATTCGCTGAAAAAAGAGCTGCTTTGAAAGAAGCAGGTGATTACGCTGCTTTAGATAAATTACCAAAAGCATCATCACCGGTAAAACTGCACAACCGTTGCAAATTAACCGGCCGCCCTCGTGGTTATATGCGTCAGTTTGGCATTTCACGTGTTACATTCCGTGAAATGGCTCTTGAAGGCAAGATCCCGGGAGTAAAAAAAGCAAGCTGGTAAGAAGATATAAAAATATCGGATTTCGGAATTTCGATTTCGGAATCCGATATTTTTAATTTTTTTGAGATTTAGATAAATTCGAAATCGAACATCCGAAATCTCAAATACAAAATGAATTAACCGATGGAAGGTCGCCCCGGATGTTACGGGAAGGAAACCACCGTCATAACACAATAAAATGAATACAGATCCAATCGCAGATTATCTTACAAGAGTAAGGAATGCTATTAAAGCCAACCACCGGGTTGTTGAAATTCCTGCATCAAATCTGAAGAAGGAAATCACTAAGGTGCTTTTCGACAAAGGTTACATTGCAAATTACAAGTTTGAGGAAAATGGTCCTCAGGGCACTATCAAAGTTGCTTTGAAATACCACCCGATAACTAAAATTTCTGCTATCCGCAGCATTTCGCGCATCAGCAAACCAGGTTTGAGGAAATACGCAGGTATGGAAAACATGCCACGTGTATTAAATGGTTTAGGTATCGCCATCCTGTCAACTTCTAAAGGCGTTATGTCTGATAAAGAAGCTCGTCAGCAAAATGTTGGTGGTGAGGTTTTATGCTACGTTTATTAATCGAAGAAATTTAAGCAATGTCAAGAGTAGGAAAAGCACCGATAGCACTGCCACAAGGAGTAACCGTTACAGTAGCAGCAGATAATGTTGTTACCGTAAAAGGTCCTAAAGGCCAGTTGCAGCAGGCAATTGATAGCGATATCACTATTGCACAGGAAGACGGTCAGTTACTGGTTCAACGCCCGTCTGATCAAAAACGTCACAAAGCGTTACATGGTTTATACCGCGCGCTTTTAAATAACATGGTAATTGGTGTAACCGAAGGTTACAAAGTAACCCAGGAATTAGTGGGTGTAGGTTACCGTGCTACCAATACCGGCAATACATTAGATTTAGTGTTGGGTTTCTCTCACCACTATGTATTTGAATTGCCACAAGAAATTAAAGTTACAACCACTGCTGATAAGGGTAAAAACCCAACCATCATCCTTGAGTCAATTGACAAACAGTTAATTGGTCAGGTAGCAGCTAAAATCCGTTCATTACGTGCTCCAGAGCCTTACAAAGGTAAAGGTATCAAGTTCCAGGGCGAGATTTTAAGAAGAAAAGCAGGTAAATCAGCATCTAAAAAATAATCGTCATGGGAGCTAAACTATCAAGAAGAGACAGGATTAAAAAAGGCATCAGAAAACGCCTTTCAGGGTCATCAGAGCGTCCCCGCCTGTCAGTATTTAGAAGTAATAAAGGTATTTATGCGCAGATCATTGACGATGTAACCGGTAAAACTTTAGTTTCTGCATCATCTTTATCAAAAGATTTTGCCGCTGAAGGTACAAAATCAGATCAATCAGTAGCTGTAGGTAAATTAGTAGCTTCAAAAGCTATTGCTGCAGGTATTAAAGATGTGGTTTTCGACAGGAACGGTTACCTGTACCATGGCCGTGTTAAGTCATTGGCCGAAGGTGCACGTGAAGGTGGTTTAAACTTTTAATCGAGAAGAGAAATGTCAACAATCAACATAAAAAGAGTAAAAACAAGCGAGATCGAATTAAAAGACCGCTTGGTAAGCATACAGCGTGTTGCCAAAGTAACCAAAGGTGGCCGTACTTTCAGCTTCTCTGCCATTGTGGTAGTAGGTGATGAAAACGGTGTTGTAGGTTACGGTTTAGGTAAAGCTAAAGAGGTAACTGAAGCTATTGCTAAAGGCATTGATGATGCTAAAAAGAACCTGGTAAAAGTTCCAATCATTAACGGAACTGTACCTCATGAGCAAATTGGTAAATTTAGCGGTGGTTTTGTTTTCATTAAACCAGCAGCTAACGGTACCGGTGTAATTGCAGGTGGTGCTATGCGTGCCGTATTAGAGTCGGCAGGTGTACACAACGTATTGGCAAAATCAAAAGGTTCATCAAACCCGCACAACGTGGTAAAAGCAACCGTATCGGCATTAGCCCAGTTACGTGATGCAAATACAGTAGCACAACAACGCGGAATTAGTTTAGGTAAAGTATTTAACGGATAATCAGTCATGGCTAAGATCAAAATAACACAGATTAAGAGCGTGATCGACAGAACGGAACGCCAGAAAAAAACAATCGAGGCTTTAGGCTTGCGTAAAATTAACCACAGTGTGGAAGTTGAGGCTACACCTGCTATAGTTGGGATGGTTAGGAAAGTGAACCACCTGGTAGCGGTTGAAAATATTTAATATCATGAATTTAAGTAATTTAAAACCTGCAGAAGGTTCAACCAAAAATAGAAAAAGAATTGGCCGTGGTACAGGTTCTGGCCGTGGCGGTACGTCAACCCGTGGCCACAAAGGCGCCGGTTCACGTTCAGGTACCAGCACCAAGGTAGGCTTTGAAGGCGGTCAGATGCCTTTACAGCGCCGTGTGCCTAAAGTGGGCTTCAAAAACCCTAACCGTGTTGAGTACACAGGTGTAAACCTTGACGTACTTCAGGAATTAGTAACAAAATTCTCGCTTACAAGTGTTGATTTTGATACTTTGAAAGAGCATGGTTTAGCATCACGTAACGACCTGGTTAAGATCCTGGGCCGTGGTGAACTTACTGCCAAATTAGAAGTTAAAGCACATGCATTTACTGCTACAGCTCAAAAAGCTATTGAAGCTGCAGGTGGTACCATAGTTAAGTTATAATTTCGATGAAGAAATTTTTCACCACATTATCCAATATCTGGAAAATCGAAGATCTGAGAGTGCGTATTACTAACACACTCTTATTTCTTTTAATATATCGTGTAGGCTCATTCGTTGTTTTACCCGGCGTTAACGCTGCGATAGCATCAACCCAAAAGGCAGAAGGATTAGTAGGATTGCTGAATATGTTTGCGGGAGGATCGTTTTCACGTTCCTCTATTTTCGCGTTAGGTGTTATGCCTTACATTTCGGCTTCAATTGTGGTGCAACTGCTGGGTATTGCCGTTCCGTATTTTACAAAATTGCAAAAAGAAGGTGAAAGCGGACGCAACAAGCTAAACCAATGGACCCGCTACCTAACAATAGGTATTACCTTTTTACAAGCCATAGGTTACCTTAAATCGCAGGTTGCTGCTGATGCAAGGACTATTGCTGATCCGTTCACCTTTATCTTCCTTAACACTTTCGTGTTAACTGCAGGCACATTATTCGTAATGTGGTTAGGTGAAAAAATCACTGATAAAGGTATCGGTAACGGTATATCACTGATCATCATGGTTGGTATTATCGCTCAGTTACCTGGCGCTTTTGCTACCGAGTTCATTTCGCGTAATGGCGGTGCCGGTGGTTTGATCGCGTTCATTGTTGAGATTGTGGCGCTTATTGGCGTAGTAATGTTTACTATACTGATAGTACAGGGAACCCGTAAAATTTCGGTACAATACGCTAAGCGTATTGTGGGTAACAAACAATATGGCGGCGTGCGCCAGTATATACCTTTAAAGGTAAATGCTGCCGGTGTAATGCCAATCATATTTGCTCAGGCATTGATGTTTATCCCGCAAACCGTATCGCAGTTTTTCCCTAATGTATCATCAAATGGTATATTGATAGCTTTAGCTAACTATAACTCATGGGAGCATAACCTGTTGTTTGGTATCCTGATTATTCTGTTCACTTACTTCTATACTGCTATTACGGTTAACCCTAACCAAATGGCTGATGATATGAAGAAAAACGGTGGCTTTATACCAGGTATTAAACCGGGCCGTACTACTGCCGAGTTTATTGATGGCGTAATTTCAAAGATCACTTTACCAGGATCAGTATTCCTGGCAATTATAGCAATCATCCCGGCTTTGGCCAGTTTGGTTGGTGTATCTCCAATATTTGCAAGGTTCTTCGGCGGTACATCGCTGATCATCCTGGTGGGGGTTGTACTGGATACACTACAGCAAATAGAAAGTCATTTGTTGATGCGCCATTATGATGGTTTAATGAAAACCGGACGGATTAAGGGACGTACAGCTATGCCTGCCGCTGCCGGTACCAGTCCGACAGCGATTTAATTAGTAATGTCAAAAATCAATTATAAGTCTGTCGAAGAGATAGAACTCATAAGAGAAAGTTCTTTACTTGTTTCTAAAACACTCGGAGAAATAGCCAAGGTTATCGCTCCGGGTGTTAAAACAATAGAACTGGATAAGCTTGCCGAAACCTTTATCAGGGACAACGGCGGTGTGCCTGCCTTTTTAAACTATCACGGATTTCCTTATTCGTTGTGTATCTCCCTGAATGATCAGGTTGTACATGGCTTTCCCGGATCGCATGTTTTAACCGAAGGCGACCTGGTATCTGTTGACTGCGGTGTTATTTTAAATAAATACTACGGCGACTCGGCTTATACCTTTGCTATTGGTGAGGTTAGCGCTGAGGTTAAGAAACTGATGCGTGTTACCCAGGAATGTTTAAAGCTGGGTGTTGAGAAAGCGGTGGTAGGAATGCGTATAGGCGACATTGGCCATGCCGTACAGGAGCATGCCGAAAAGAACGGATTTGGTGTGGTGAAGGAACTTGTAGGCCATGGTGTAGGGTTAAAGCTGCACGAGAAGCCGGAAGTGCCTAACTATGGCAAACGTGGTGCAGGTATCAAACTGGAAGAAGGAATGGTGATAGCTATCGAGCCAATGATCAATGCCGGCCGTGCCGGTGTTAAATTCTGGGATGATGGCTGGACAGTTTCAACTTCAGACAAAAAACCTTCGGCGCATTATGAGCATACCGTAGCGGTACGCAAAGGTACTCCAGACATTTTATCGACGTTTGATTACGTAGAAAATGTTTTAAAAGAAAAAAATAATAATTAAATAATTTTTTATTAATTTTGCATCCCGGTTTTAGGGCGGATAATTAAGTAATAATCAACAAAATATGGCTAAACAATCTTCGATTGAGCAAGACGGTACAATTAGAGAGGCATTGTCAAATGCAATGTTCAGGGTTGAACTTGAAAATGGTCATGAGATTATAGCGCACATATCGGGCAAAATGCGTATGCACTACATTAAAATTCTTCCTGGCGACAGGGTGAAATTGGAAATGAGCCCATACGATTTAACAAAGGGTAGAATAACCTATAGATATAAATAAAAAGATGAAAGTTAGAGCATCCATCAAAAAGCGCAGCGCTGATTGCAAGATCATCCGCCGTAACGGGAAACTTTACGTTATTAACAAAAAGAACCCGAAGTTTAAACAACGCCAGGGCTAAGAAAAATTAATTTTGAATTAGTGAATTAGTGAGTTGCTGAATCTATTAAAGGCAAAAGCTCACCCAATCACTAAGTCACTAAATCACTAAATAAACAATATGGCAAGGATTTCAGGTATTGATTTACCAAAGAATAAAAGAGGAGAAATCGGACTTACTTACATTTACGGTATCGGCCGTTCAACAGCTCAAAGGATTTTAGCTGAAGCTGGCATCGACGTAAATATCAAAGTACAAGACTGGACCGATGAGCAATTAGCTGCTATACGTGGTATCATCAACGAGCAAATTAAAGTTGAAGGTGCTTTACGTTCAGAAGTACAGCTTAACATTAAACGTTTGATGGATATTGGTTGCTACCGTGGTACACGTCACCGTAAAGGTTTACCATTACGTGGTCAGCGTACTAAAAACAACTCACGTACCCGTAAAGGTAAACGTAAAACAGTTGCTAACAAGAAAAAAGCTACTAAATAGTGATTGGTGTTTAGAGGTTAGAGACTGCTTAATAGCCGCTTGATAACCTTTAATTCATCAGGAATACCTCATTAAGGAATTTTTACGGGTCCGGGTTATAGTAGTAATCCAGTAATTCGTAAGTAACAGATTAAAAAAATGGCTAAAGCTAAAAAAGTTACCAAAAAACGCATTGTGATTGTTGAGCCTGTTGGCGAAGCGCATATCAATGCTACTTTCAACAACATCATCATCACCCTTACCAACAAAACAGGCCAGGCAGTTTCCTGGTCATCAGCTGGTAAAATGGGTTTTAAAGGTTCAAAAAAGAACACCCCTTACGCTGCCTCACAAGCTGCTGCCGATTGCGGTAAAGTTGCTTATGACTTAGGTTTACGTAAAGTTGAAGTGTTTGTAAAAGGCCCTGGTGCCGGTCGTGAGTCTGCTATCCGTACTTTGCAAACTGCAGGTATCGAAGTAACTACGATTAAAGATATTACACCGCTTCCTCACAACGGTTGCCGTCCTTCAAAAAGAAGAAGAGTTTAATTAACATATTTTTTAAAGCTAAGATTCTGCAGCTACAGGCTGTATGATACTTTAAGAACACACAAAAATGGCCAGATATACAGGACCAAAATCCAAAATTGCCCGTCGTTTCCGTGAGCCGATCTTCGGTCCGGACAAAGCGTTAGAACGTAAAAACTACCCGCCGGGAATGCATGGCGCATCAAAACGCCGTGGAAAGCAATCAGAGTATTCAACTCAGTTGCAAGAGAAACAAAAAGTTAAATACACTTACGGTGTATTAGAACGTCAGTTCGAAAACTTATTTCACCGCGCTTCAGCTAAAGAAGGCATCACAGGCGAAAACCTGTTGAAATTCTTAGAAGCTCGTTTAGATAACGCTGTTTTCCGTTTAGGTATTGCTCCTACACGTTCAGCAGCCCGTCAATTGGTTAACCACAAACACATCACTGTTAACGGTGCTGTTGTAAACATCGCTTCTTATGCATTGAAAGCTGGCGACGTGGTTGCAGTACGTGAAAAATCTAAATCATTAGAGGCTATCACTACTTCAGTAGCCGGTAGAAGAATCAATAAATACAGCTGGTTAGAGTGGGATGCGAATAACCTAACAGGTAAATTCCTTAACTATCCTAACCGCGATGAGATCCCTGAAAACATCAAGGAAAACCTGATCGTCGAGTTGTACTCTAAATAAGATATGAGATATCAGATGTGAGATTTGAGAGTTTTTTCAAATCTCATTTCTGGTTTTCGTATATATGCAAATGACAAACAAAAGGTTTGGATAAGCGTTTGGATACCAGAGAAAATTCTCACATCTCAAATCTCACATCTCAAATCAATTAACAAGTAAACAATAAATAAAGGATATAAATGGCAATTTTAGCATTTCAAAAACCAGACAAGGTTATCATGCAAAAAGCAAATGATTTTGATGGTACGTTTGAATTTCGTCCGTTAGAACCAGGCTTTGGTGTAACCATTGGTAATGCTCTGCGTCGTATCTTACTTTCATCACTTGAAGGTTATGCAATTACTTCTGTTCGTTTTTCGGGAGTAACTCATGAATTTTCGACCATCAAAGGTGTTGTTGAAGACGTAACCGAGATCATCCTGAACCTTAAACAAGTTCGTTTTAAGAAAACAGGTGAATCTGGCGACAGCGAGAAAATATTTGTTATTGTAAATGGCCAGGATGCATTTAAAGCAGGAGATATCACCAAATTCTCTAACAACTTTACTGTATTAAATCCTGATTTGGTACTTTGCAACATGGATCCTTCAGTGACGCTTGAAGTTGAGCTTACTGTAGGTAAAGGCCGTGGTTATGTACCAAGCGAGGAAAATAAAAATCCTGACGCTAATGTTGGTGTTATAGCTATCGACTCGATCTATACTCCAATTAAAAACGTAAAATATACCATCGAAAACTATCGTGTTGAGCAAAAAACCGACTATGAAAAATTAGTATTGGATATTGCTACCGATGGTTCAATCCATCCTGAAGATGCTTTGAAAGAAGCAGCTAAAATCCTGATCCAGCACTTTATGCTGTTCAGCGATGAAAACATGATGCTTGAAGCACAGGCTAAAGAAGAAACTAAAGAAGTTGACGAAGAGATCCTGCACATGCGCAAGATCCTTAAAACCGAATTGGTTGATCTTGACCTTTCTGTACGCGCCCTTAACTGCCTTAAAGCTGCTGATATCCGCAGCTTAGCTGATCTGGTTTCGTACGATGTTGCTGATATGTTGAAATTCAGGAACTTTGGTAAAAAATCGTTAACTGAAATCCAGGACCTGGTTAAATCAAAAGGCTTATCTTTTGGTATGAACCTGTCTAAATTTAAGTTAGACGAAGAATAAGATATGAGATGTTAGATTTGAGACATGAGATTTTTCTCGCTCTTAAAATCTAACATTTTTTATTTGTAACAAACGAGATCGGGATAATGGCTTAGGGAGCTTAGTTCTCTCATCTAATATCTCACATCTCAAATCTAACATTTAAGCGAAAGCATAATTCCGAGGGCTTGAGCCTATCGCCCAACGGTATGCACGTGAAATATATAAAACAATGAGACACGGAAACAAAAACAATCACTTAGGCCGTACTACAGCCCATCGTAAAGCGATGCTGGCTAATATGGCAACTTCGCTTATTTTACACAAGCGTATCACTACAACATTAGCAAAAGCAAAAGTTTTACGCGGTTATGTTGAGCCACTTTTAACAAAATCAAAAAACGATACTACGCACTCACGTCGTACAGTATTTAGCTACCTTCAGGATAAAGACGCTACTTCGATCTTGTTCCGTGAGGTTGCTGAGAAAATTGCTAACCGCCCAGGTGGTTACACCCGTATCATCAAGTTAGAAAACCGTTTAGGCGATAACGCTGAAATGGCAATCATCGAGCTTGTTGATTACAACACTGTTTACGGTGCTGACGCTGCTGCCCCTGCTAAGAAATCAACCCGTCGTCGTGGTGGTTCTGGTGCAAAAGCTAAAACTGCTGCTCCGGTAGCTGCAGAAGAAGCTGTAGTAGTTGAAGACGTTAAAGAAGAGCCGGCTGCTGAAGCACCTGCTCCTTCTGAAAACGAAGAGAATGCTGAAAAAGGCGAATAATTAATTATTCATCTCAACACATACTAAGAGCGGCCCTGATCATTGATCGGGGCCGCTTTTGTTTTAATTGGGTTCTTTTATCTGCAAGCTCTCTGTTTTGAACAGCGGATGTAAATGTATATGTTATTAAACCGAAATGCTTTTTACTAAATCTTTAACTCCTGGTATTGTTTTAATGTTCTCAGACTTACAAAAGTTTCATTGTTTGAAATTTTACAATTTTTGTATAAATTTCTAATAATCAGTGGATTAGACTGTATTTTTGATTTATTGTATTTAAATTTAAGTAGTATTATATCAAGTTTAACCCTTAAATCCTAAAACAATGAAAAATCTTTTGATCGTGCTTTTGGTACTTTTAGCCTGTAGTACATGGGCACAAGCCCCTAAGAAAAACGGTATCATTTACAAGGAACATCCATATATCACCATTGTTAACAAATCTAACGATCTGTTTATTAAGCAGGATTGGGCCGGCCTGGCGAAATTGTATGCCGATACGGCCAAATTTTACGACCCTACAAGCCCTAAGAAAATTTCTTTTGCAGATGAGAAGAAAGCCTGGGCCGCTATCGCGAAGGACTGGGGCCAGATAAAAATAGTTAAGGTAGGCTATCCGGATGGTCTTCAATATGATAAAGACTCTTTTACTGTACAATCGTGGTGGACAATAACCGCTGTAAACAAAAAAACAAAGAAAACGGCGAAATTTCAGCTGGTGCAGTTTGATGAATTTAATAAGGCTGGTAAAATTGCTGTAGAGGCAGCTTATTACGACCAAACGCCATTGATCAATGCTTCAAAATAGTTAAGAAGCAAGCGTAACCGCTATTTAAAAGACTTACGATATCCTTTTGCGGACTAATCGTAAGTCTTTTTTTGCTGCCGTTACCTGGTTAACTTATAGGTGAGCAATTCTGCCTCGTCACCTGTAAGGGAGAACCCGCATTTATCAAGGATCCTTTTTGATGGCAGGTTATCGGCATAGGTATGCACTATAATAGCTTTCACAAATTTATGGGTAAATGCCCATTGCGAAAGCAATTGCAACGCTTCGGTAGCGAAGCCTTGGTTATGCTGATTGGCATCGATCATGTAGCCTATCTCCGCTTCCCCCACATCATTAGGATAGCCGGCGAAGCCCATGCCGCCGATGACTGTGTTGGTGCTTTTAAGAACGATCTCCCAGCCGGTATACCATAGGTATTTATCGGGGAAGGCGAGCGTGTTGGGCAGCCAGAAACTATCGAAGGCGTCATCAATTTCTTTGATATATAATGGATCGATTAGCATAGCAGACGGATTCAGGCCTAATGATAGTTCCAGCAGCTTGCGGTCTTGTTTAAGTAACAGTAATTGTTCATGTGTTAACGGTATCATCTTTAACCGTTGTGATTGGATAAAAAACATTTGATGTTTGGAATTAAATAACAATAAGAAACCAGTTCGCTTTTTTAAAGTGAAGGCACAGCCGGTATATTATGGCTGTTTGTTATACAATTCCAGGCAGTGTGATGAGCCTGTTGAGTGCGTTAAGTAACAAAGGCGTTTTGTTTGTTGATATAAATGTAAGGATTTTATCAGAAGCCTTTAGTATTATAAAAACGTAAAGTGCGTTAGGGATAGTAGCGGAAAGCCCACAGCGCGGGTAGGGTTTGCGTGCAGGTAAGGCGAGGACTTGTAGCGGATAGCCCGGGCCGCAGGCAACGCCATTATTCAGAACCGTTGATTAGAATGATTGCATTGATTCCGCTGATTTTTTGTCTGAACTCGAATTAAACGAATTAAAGAATTCTTAAAAATTACCCGACATTCCGCTAACTTCTTAATTCCACAAATTCCGGTTTAACAACACTCCCCATCACTCGTCAATATAAAACTTTATGTCACCGAAGCGGCTGCGTCCTTCCCGCACAAAGTTGCCATCGATATTATATAGTACATCGCCAAAGAGGGTCCGGCCTTTCCTGATCAGATTATCGTCGAGATTACAAACTACATCCCCAAACATTCCCTGCCCCTTTTTTACTATTTTGCCGTCTATGGTATATAATATGTCACCGAACCGGCCCTGGCCTTTACGCACATAGCTGCCGTCGATAGTATATAATACTGTTCCGAATTTATTATTGCCCTCCCTGATGTATTTCATAGGTGTGTTTAATTGCGAGTTTTAAGTTAAGCGATATACTGCCAATTAACAAATCCGGCAATAACCTTTTTGCCTTTAACCTTTCGCCTTTACCTCTATAACTTCTGCCAACCTGTCATCACAAAGTAAGCTATCCTGCCGCCTTGTTCACGAACTGACAATTAAAGGCAATTTTTACTGCCATTGGCATATTGGCACAGGCATTGATAAATAGCAGTGGTAAGTAAACAATAAATCAAAAAGAAAAAACAATCATATATGTCTAAAATAATTGGAATCGACTTAGGAACAACTAACTCCTGCGTTGCTGTAATGGAAGGTAACGAGCCTGTAGTTATAGCTAACAGCGAGGGTAAACGTACTACGCCGTCTGTAGTAGCTTTTATTGATAATGGCGAACGTAAAGTTGGTGACCCTGCAAAACGTCAGGCTATCACAAACCCTACAAAAACCATTTCGTCAATTAAACGCTTTATGGGTAACCAGTTTAGTGAAGTTACAAGTGAAGCGGCTCGTGTACCTTATAAAGTAGTTAAAGGTGACAACAACACTCCACGTGTTGAAATTGGCGACCGTAAATATACCCCGCAAGAAATTTCTGCAATGATCCTTCAGAAAATGAAGAAAACTGCTGAAGATTTCTTAGGTACCGAAGTAACCGAAGCGGTTATTACCGTTCCTGCTTACTTTAACGATGCTCAGCGTCAGGCTACCAAAGAAGCCGGTGAAATTGCAGGTTTAAAAGTTCGCCGTATCATTAACGAGCCTACTGCTGCTGCTTTGGCTTATGGTTTTGATAAAGCACACAAGGATATGAAAATTGCTGTGTTTGACTGCGGTGGTGGTACGCATGACGTATCTATCCTGGAGTTAGGCGACGGTGTTTTCGAAGTAAAATCAACTGATGGTGATACTCACTTAGGTGGTGACGACTTTGACCAGGTAATTATTGACTGGTTGGCAGAAGAATTTAAAAGCGACGAAGGTATCGACCTGCGTAAAGACCCAATGGCTTTACAACGCTTAAAAGAATCGGCTGAAAAAGCTAAAATTGAGTTATCAAGCTCAGCTCAAACTGAAATTAACCTGCCATACATCACTGCAGTTGATGGCATGCCTAAGCACTTAGTTAAAACTTTAACCCGTGCTAAATTTGAGCAACTGGCTGATAACCTGATTAAACGTACTATCGAGCCTTGTAAATCAGCTTTGAAAAATGCAGGTTTAAGCACTTCTGATATTGACGAGGTGATCCTTGTAGGTGGTTCAACCCGTATCCCTGCTATCCAGGAAGCTGTACAAAAATTCTTTGGTAAAGCTCCTTCAAAAGGTGTTAACCCTGACGAAGTTGTTGCTATCGGTGCTGCTATCCAGGGTGGTGTATTAACAGGTGAGGTTAAGGATGTATTGTTACTTGACGTTACCCCACTTTCATTAGGTATCGAAACTATGGGTGGTGTAATGACTAAATTGATCGAGTCAAACACTACTATTCCTACTAAAAAATCTGAAACTTTCTCAACCGCCAGCGACAGCCAGCCATCAGTTGAGATCCACATATTACAAGGTGAGCGCCCAATGGCTGCAGGTAACCGTACTATAGGTCGTTTCCACCTGGATGGTATTCCACCAGCACCTCGTGGCGTACCTCAAATTGAAGTTACTTTCGATATTGACGCTAACGGTATCCTGCATGTATCTGCTAAAGATAAAGCTACAGGTAAAGAGCAAAAAATCCGTATCGAAGCTTCTTCAGGTTTAACTGATGCCGAGATCAAAAAGATGAAGGACGAAGCTGAAGCAAATGCTGACGCTGACAAAAAGGCAAAAGAAGAAGTTGAAAAACTGAACGCTGCCGATGCCTTGATCTTCTCGACAGAAAAACAATTGAAAGAGTACGGTGATAAGATCCCGGCTGATAAAAAAGCACCTATCGAAGCTGGTTTAGCTAAATTAAAAGAAGCTTATTCAGCTAAAAACTTTGACGCTATCGAAGCTGCACAAACCGAGCTTAACACTGCCTGGACTGCTGCATCTGAAGATATGTACAAAGCTTCTGCCGAAGGTGCTCAAGGTGCACCAGCTGGTGATGCCGGAGCTCCGCAAGACAACTCTGACACTGTTACAGATGTTGATTTTGAAGAAGTGAAATAATCAATTTTGTTTCGATAATATAAAGCCCGGTTTGGTTAATTCCAGACCGGGCTTTTTTGTTGGATGGGGTGGGGAGTTTGATCTGCATACAGAAGTAGGAGGCGCCTACGGAGCCTTGTTATATCTTTCCAATAGTGCTATAAACATGGTACTCCTACGGAGTTTTAAAAAAGTAGATAAACTGTAAATACATAAGAGGATTATCTCAGAAACTGTAAACTTTTTTAGGGCGGGACAAACTATTGAAATAGAACTCCGTAGGAGTACCATGTTTATAGCCAAAATGATAGGTTGCTTTTGGCTCCATAGGTGCCTCCTGCTACGCCATACAAATCATGCGATCGGGGCAATCATTACTCAATAAAATCGAACAAATACTTTTCTTCAAACGAAATTTCAAACTTTTCTAATAGCTCTAAATATTCTTGTTTGAATGTGCGTTTCTGATGATGGATTTCTTGATTTTGAATATATTTTATCACAGAGTCGATATGTGATTGTGAATACGAAAAAACGCCATACCCTTCCTGCCATTTAAATTTTCCTTTTACCCAGCCTTTGCTGTTGATAAATTCATTACTCTCTACTTTAATTTCTTTTGCAAAATCCGAAATTAAAAGATTTGGCTTAAAACCAACAAAAATGTGGATATGATCAGGCATGCAGTTAACAGCCAGTAATTTTATTCCCCGATTTTGAATTAGAGCCGTAATGTATTTATGCAATTCTTCTTTATTGTTTTTTGATATGAGACTATACCTGTCTTTAACCGCGAAAACAAATTGAAGATAGATCTGTGAAAAGGTATTGGCCATTATTGAGATACTTAATCGAATGTAATTAGTATCATAAAAATTTCAAAATGACCAATTGAAATTAATAGTTCACTCCAATCTCACCACTCTTATTCTCAATAGCCTCCTCCTTTAGCCCAAGGTCCCCAAACCCATGCAAAACAAATTTTAACTGCGCAAACCTCGATTTAAAAGAGCCCTCTACCGCTGATAAGCTGATGCTTTTACTTACCGGATCAAAACGGATAACACGTTTATAATAAACACCCTGCTCATAATCGTACGATATGCCATCATCTTCATAATAAACAAAACTATTAGCCTCGCTACCGTTCCAAATATGGATCTGTAATGTCCCATCGCCTTCTTCATTGGTGCTTTGCACAATACTTTGCATGGGGATAATACTGCCGGCTTTTACAAACACCGGCAGATCTGTTAATGGCGCCGGCACGTTGACAATCTGTTCACCCTCATAAAGCTCATCGCTGCTTAACCGGTACCAAGAACCTTTGGGTAGGTAAACATTTTCCATAAGTTTTGTGCTCTCTACCGGGATAACCAGCATGGCATCGCCAAACATAAATTCATTCTGAAAACGTTCATCAAAAGCATTCTCGTCAAAGCTGTGCTCAATGGCCAGTGTGCGACTTACGGGTAAACCGGTTTGGGTTGATTGATAAAAGCTGCTGTACAGGTAGGGCAGGAGTTTATACCGCTGCTCGATATCTTTTTTGATGATTTGCTCATTATCTTTGCCCCATTCCCAGGGCTCACGCATTTTGCTGCCCTGTATGGCATGATTACGGAACATTGGGGTATAGGTACCCAATGAATTCCAGCGCACCATCAGCTCGGGCGTAGGATTGCCGCTGAAGCCGCCGATATCAACGCCAACGAAACTCATGCCTGTAATGCCCAGGCTGTTTACTAACCGCTGGCCTAATAGCATATGGGCATCGGTACCGGTATTATCCCCTGTCCACACAGCCGAATAGCGTTGTGTGCCCGAATATGCGGCACGGGTAAGTACAAAAGGTCGTTTATTGCCCAGGATCTTTCTTGTACCATCATAAGTGGCACGGGTCATTTGCATCCCGTAAGCATTACGAACCTCGGGCATAAACTTATCGCCAAATTTTACTATCCAGGGGATATTTTGACCCCAGGCGGCAGGTTCATTCATATCGTTCCAAAAGCCTTCGACGCCGGGTTCGGTAAGGGCAGTAAAGGCTGCGCCCCACCACTCTCGAACATCTTCCCTGAAAAAATCGGGAAAGTGGCAACGCCCGGGCCATACATAGCCTGTGTAATGTTCTCCATCGGGATATTTGGCAAAATAATCCCCTTCAATACCTTCATCATATTCTTTGTAACCTTCTTCCACTTTAATTCCCGGATCAACAATGGTGACCAGTCTGAAGTCCATAGCTTTCAGCTTATTCAGCATTTGCTTGGGGTTAGGGAAAGCTTTTTTATTCCAGGTGAAGATTTTGAAATCGTCCATGTAGTCGATATCGCAATATATCACATCGGCAGGGATTTGTTTTTTGCGAAAGGTTTGGGCGATGTTTAGTATTTCATCGGCACTCATATAGCTCCAGCGGCATTGCTGGTAACCAAGGCTCCAAAGCGGCGGCATTTCCATCCTGCCGGTAAGCCATGTATAATCTTCAATAATTTTGGCAACGCCCTGCGCTCCGAAGAAATAGTAATTCAGATCGCCGCCATCGGCACCGAACCAGCTTGTTTCTTCGTCTGTAGATGCGCCGAAGTCGAAATAGCTTTTATGGGTATTGTCGAGAAACAAGCCGTAGGTTAACCCGCTGTGCAGGCCTATAAAAAATGGAAAGGTTTTATATAGCGGATCAGATTCGGGTGTATGGTTAGTCGCATCGGTATTCCAGTTTACATAGGCTGCACCGCGCCTGTCAAGGTTACCGGTTTTTTCTCCGAGACCAATAAATCTCTCTCCCTCAAACAATCGGCGATAACATGTCACCCTTTCACCCTGCCAGTTGGTGCCGAAGCGGGCGTCATCTTCGCTTAGTGAGATACCATCTGCAGTAAAAAAGTTGAACCGTAGTGGCGATTTCTGAATACTGAGGCTTAAGGCGGATGTAGTAATATCAATATTGGCCGATGATTCATCAAAATCAAAATCGGCCAGCGGCTGCCTGATCACCGCGAAGGAGGGATCATCCGGGTTAAAGTTTTTACTGATGTTTATCCTGATAATTGTTGGGCTGTAGATATAAACTCTTGCTTCTGCCCCGGCGGCTTTGATTATTAAAATACCATCCTGCTGTTTAAAGCCTTGCACGTTGCCTGTTATTTCTAAATTCATGCCTGTGGTGTACCCGGATAAAGAGAGTACTTAAAGGCAACGTTGTTTGGTTTGGTTGGTTTTGTTAAATGTGGATTTTGAAAACGTTGCACGGATTTTTTATCGACTCGCGCTCGTTACAAACCACAGGTGTTGGGAAGAACAAAAAGTTCGGGATTGTGCGATTCCCCTGGGAGGGTGTAGGGAGGGATTTCGACGGCAGGCTTATCTACTTTAATGATGCATAAACCCCTCCCTGCAACTACACAGCCCTGCCGCACCCCCTCGACTCGCGCTCGTTTGTAACGAGTGCGTAACCTGGGTTTGCGTTTATAACGCAAAGGCGATGCAATCGCTACACGATATTAAGCGCTCGTTACAAACGAGCGCAAGATTAAAGGGGCGGTATTAAAAGGCTGTTGATTCTTTAAACATAACTTTCAAAACGTTGCACGAAATTTTCTATTCCACCCTCAAAAACGACAAACCCGCTTTCCCGCCCGATCAACGCCCTGTAATTTTCGACCAACTTGTAAAATATTGATAATTAGTATGTTTTAAGCGTTTGCAGAGTGCTTTTTGGCATTGGTCTATATTTATAAAGCGCTGGTATAACACTTTTTAGCAGTTAAAATTAATGTTGTTCATTTGATCATTGAAAATAACAAACACAAAATATTTAACAATACTTAAAAGCTCAAAATCATGAAAACTTCAATAAAATTATCAGCATTATTCTTCTTATTAAGCGCAGGCGTTTTTGCAACTACAGCCGCTAAAGCAGCCGATGTAACCCCTAAAGCAAAAGAAGTAGTATACTTCCGCGCACTTGATCACGACCGCGGTGTTAAATTAACTATCGCAAAATCAGATAAAGGCCGCGCGTTTGTACGCGTTTACAGTAAACAAAATGAACTTTTGTTGAAAGATGTTATCTCAACTAAAACAGATGTTGAAAGAGGTTATGTTTTAACTAATCTTGAAGATGGCGACTACATCATGGAAGTTAAAACTAACAACCAGGTGGTTAAGAAAACCCTGCACGTTTATGAAGACGGCGACCAAAAAACATTCTTTATTTACCAGGACTAATTTTTAATTAAGCATATATAAAAAAAGCTCCCGTTCGGTTATACCGGCGGGAGCTTTGCTTTTTAAACTCGTTAGCTATTTAGTCCCAAAGTTTTTCAGGATATACACCGTTAGCCACAAGTTCTGATATACTTTTTTGAACGATAGGCTTATCTTCTTTATAAGTAACACCAAACCATTTTGAGCCGGTTGGGATCACTTTAAATGCAGCAGTACCGTCTTTTATCAATTTATCGGCAGCAAGCGGAATAAAGAATTCGGCTTTAGGGTTATTTTCGTTGGCAGCAACAAAGTCAACAAACATTTGCTCGCTCTGTTTAAAGATGGCTGGTGTAAAGCCCCAGAAGTTCATTGATACACGGGTATCGTTAGGAAGTGCATATTCGCCGGTTGCATCTTTGTATGCTACGCTGCCATCTTCTTTAAAATAAACTTCAGTACGTTCGTTAATTTCAACCATGTTGCCATTGTCATCAACTTTACATACACCGCGTGATACCGAACCATAATCAGATAAGGTGCGGTCAATCTGGTAACCGATTAATGAATACAGATCATCTTTAACTTCGGTAGTTAAAAAATTAGCCATTTTTTCAAATGCGTCATAGCCATAATAATCATCTGCATTGATTACGCAGAAAGGTTCATTAACCTGGTTGCGTGCGGCAAGTACGGCATGGGCTGTTCCCCATGGTTTAGCGCGTTCAATTTCTTTGTCGATACCAAATTGCTTAAGGTCATAGCTCTGGAAAACATAATCTGTTTCAACACGACCAGCCAGTTTAGGCTCAAAAATAGACTTAAAGCTGTCAACAAATTCTTCGCGGATGATAAATGTAACTTTACCAAAGCCGGCTTTTATAGCGTCGTAGATCGAATAATCAATAATTGTTTCACCGTTGGGACCAAAGCCGTCAACTTGTTTCATGCTACCATAGCGGCTGGCCATTCCTGCGGCCAGTATCAGTAAGGTTGGTTTCATAGATAGAATTTGGGGATTTTAATATTGGGATTGCGTTTAATTTTATGAGGAAATGAATTTTTGCCTTAATTGTTTTTATAGGGCGCAAATTTAATTATTTAATGTATCTGAAATCCTGACCAGCTTGTATGTTTAAAAGTGACTCGTATATCAAACGGATCACGTTGTCAACATCCTCTTTGTGGATCATCTCAACAGTGGTGTGCATATAACGCAACGGCAATGAAATTAATGCCGATGGTACGCCATCATTTGAATAAGCAAAAGCATCTGTATCGGTACCGGTTGAACGTGATGATGCCTGGCGCTGGAACGGGATCCCTGCCTTTTGAGCACTCTCAATAAGCAGTTTATTCAGGTTGTTTTGAACTGCCGGGGCATATGATACCACCGGACCTTTACCGCAAGCCAGATCGCCCTGGGTAATTTTGTTGATCATTGGCGTTTGCGTATCATGTGTTACGTCGGTAACAATAGCCACGTTGGGTTTTATTTTATGGGCTATCATTTCGGCACCGCGTAAACCTATCTCTTCCTGCACTGCATTTACTATATACAAACCGAAAGGTAACTTTACATTGTTTTCTTTAAGTAAACGGGCTACCTCGGCAATCATGAAGCCGCCGGCACGGTTATCAAGTGCGCGGCCAACATAATAACGGTCGTTAAGCACCATAAACTCATCCTCGTAAGTAATAACACAACCTACGTGGATACCCAGCTTTTCAACTTCTTCTTTTGAGGTGCAGCCGCAATCTAAAAAGATATTTTTAAGGGTTGGGGCTTCTTCCTTATCGCCGCCCAAACGCGTGTGGATGGCCGGCCATCCGAAAACAGCCTTAACAACGCCATTATCTGTGTGGATATCAACACGTTTTGAAGGCGCTATTTGATGATCTGAACCGCCGTTGCGGATAACATATATTAAACCATCGTTGGTGATATAATTCACAAACCATGAAATTTCATCGGCATGGGCTTCGATAACTACTTTGTAATCAGCCTTTGGATTGATGATGCCAACTGCGGTGCCATAGTTATCAACGTAATGGGTATCAATATAAGGCTTCAGATATTCCAGCCAAAGCTCCTGGCCTTTCCATTCAAAACCGGTAGGTGAGGGGTTATTGATGTATTTTTCAAAAAACGCGAGTGAAGTTTCGTTTACAACGGATGTATGCTGTGGGGCGTCAGATTTCTTTTTAGCCATATTTACATTAAACCTAATTAAATAATGCTGCAAATTTCAACAGCTTAATTGGTAGCTAAAATAACAATTTCATATTAATTAAAGTGTTTTTTTATTAAAATGTTCGATAATGACTGTTAATAAATTAGATTTTAACAATCTGATATTATATTCTTAATTGAGTTAACAAAATTTGCCGTACCGTTAAACGTTGTTGCAAATATTTAGTCACAATAAAGGCCTTTGTTTGTTTTGATACAAAAATGACCGGCTATTTCATAATGCTTTCATGCTTATGTTATACCTTTCCGCGATATTTAATTTTTACTGAAGTGAAACTATTAAGGCTTACTTGTATCTTATTTGCCGCATGTTTTTTAGCAGCATGCAGCGTTCCTCAATATGTAAACGTACCGGTTGATTATGCTCCAAAACTGAACTTTAGCCGGGCCAGAACAACTATAGTGGTGATTAACCACTACATGCCCGATTCAACCCGTAACCGGGGCAAACGCGTATTGGCCACATTTAAAGCAGCCGCATATACCGCCATCAACAATGCCGCAATCCAATTGCATGCACTACCCGGAGTAAAAGTAGTACAACTGGTTGATTCGGTAAATTTTACGGCTAATACCGATTCGGTTAAGTTTTTGGCTAAAAAATATAAAGCTGCATATGTGCTTGCTTTCGAAGATTTTAAGGGTGAAACCAAGTGGAAGCAGGACAACTATAATGGTGTGCCATCTGTTTATCGTGCAACAGTGATCAATACCAGTTTTACCCTTTACGAAGCAAATGGTATTTATTCGAAAAAATTAAATGGCGAAGCCGAAGTCTACGATACTAATCCCTATGCCAGTGCATCGAGCCTGCTTGCCCATGGCGGGCCGCTGTTTGATGCCATGCGCAACTCGGCATTGGATGCCCTGAAGGATTACCTGCCATACACCGATTACCATGACAGGCCCCTGTATGCTAATGGCGATCAGCTAAGCAGCTCGGTTGAACTGATCAAAGCCGGAAAGTTTGATCAGGCATTCAAGGTGCTGAATCCACTTATTGACGGCCCTGATTTAAAGCTTGCCAGTCGCGCAGCCTACAACCTGGCCGTAGTATACGAAGCTCAGGGCGATATTGACGCCGCACTTGATGTGGCTAAAATATCAAACCAAAAACAGCCTAATGATTTTGCCAAAGCCATTATTGTTGATTTGATGAAAGAATAAAAGCCACTAAACCTAAACCAACCTTATTACAAATACCTTGAAAACTTTAATTATTATTTGCGTGCTTGCTGCCCTGGGTTTGGCATCCTGCAGTATCGATTATGTCATTACTGTTCCCGTTAATTACGGTCCTAAAGTGGAATTAGGGCACGATACAACCCAGGTAGTAGTGGTAAACAGGTTCACTGTTGATTCGGCAGTGAATAAAAATAAGCGTAAACGTGCCGTACTAAAAAGTGGTGCCTATAGTGCTATTTCCATGGCTACCAGGCAGTTTGATATGCTGCCCCGCATTAAGGCCACTACGCTTACCGACTCCGTTAATATGGTTGCAGATACTACTCCGGTAAAGAAGCTTGCCGAAAAGTATGGCGCCAATTACGTTTTAACGCTTGATTCGCTTGGGGCCGATATCCCTATGGAGCTTGTTGATACTATGGAGGTATACACCACAGTAGTTAATGTAAAGTTTACCTTGTACGAAAGCAACGGCAACTATTTTAAGATCCTTAGAGGGAATGCGAAGGATTTCCACTCGGAAAGCCGTTATTACGGCATATTAGCTGCCTTACTTGTGCATCCGACTGTAAAAGGCAATGGTGCGGCCATCAGCCAATCGGCAGGAAATGCGGCTATTGATGCTATAAAAGATTACCTGCCTTCAACCTTAACTAATCAGCGGCAATTATATGCTGATAATGATAGCATGAAGGCTGCCATAAACCACATGATTGCGAAGCGGTATAACGAGGCTTTTAAAATCCTGAACCCGCTCATTGACGGGCCCGACCTGAAGCTGGCAAGCCATGCCGCCTACAACCTGGCTGTATTATATGAAGCGCAGGGCGATATTGAAGAGGCTCTCAAAACGGCGAAATTATCAAACGAAAAGCAACCAAACTTTCGGGCAAACGCTATTATTCCTGAGTTGGAGAAGGAATAAGTTCTTTCTCGAGGATCTCATAATCGAACCCATTTTTTGAAAAGAAATTGCCGGTATGGTTAAAACCTGCTTTAATGTAAAAGTTTATGGCTGATAGCCGGGCATTACACCACAGGCGTGTACCGCCATTGGTAATAACAAAATCGGTAATATGTTGCAGTACCGTACGACCTATCCCCATGTTTTGCATGGTTTCATCAACGGCAAATTTTCGAAACTGCCAGTCGTTATCCTTGTTAAAAAGGGATATTACAGCTATGATATTGTTATCATTAAATGCAGCAAAATGATACCCGTGGTTATCCTCCTCCATCTCCATTTCATATAACTTGCTTTCGGGATATAGTATACGTTGCCTTAAACGCCAGGTAAGTTCGGGACGGATTTGTTCGATAGAGATGTTTGTCATTTCGGAGTTCGGATGTTCGATTTCGGATTTTCGAAAATCGAAAGCTCAAAAGTAAACAATCTGATTTCGGATTTGAGATTTTCGATTTCGAATTTTGGAAAATAGAAAATTATAAAACGCTATCGTAGATGGCACAAGTAATCCCAACACCGGCGACCGATCAATACTTGCGCCGGAAAAGGCAATTATAAATCTCTACAATGAAAAGGAAAATAAATCCGAAATCGAACATCCGAAATCCCAAATCACAACGGAATATTCCCGTGCTTTTTCCTGGGGTTATTTACTACTTTATTCTCAAGCATTTTAAATGCTGCTATGAGCTTAATGCGGGTTTCGGCGGGTTCAATAACTTCGTCGATGAAACCCCGTTCGGCAGCGCGGTAGGGGTTGGCAAAGGTATCTGAATACAACTGTTCCATCTCCAGCCATTTGGCCTCATGATCTTCGGCCTTGCTGATCTCGCGTTTAAAAATGATTTCGGCGGCACCTTTGGCACCCATCACCGCAATTTCGGCCGATGGCCAGGCAAAGTTCATGTCGGCCCCGATGTGTTTAGAGTTCATTACATCATAAGCACCGCCATAGGCCTTGCGGGTAATTACTGTAACCCGCGGAACGGTAGCCTCGCAAAAAGCATACAGCAGTTTGGCGCCGTTGGTAATAATGGCATTCCATTCCTGGTCGGTACCGGGCAAAAAGCCGGGAACATCCTCAAATACCAGCAGCGGGATATTGAAACAATCGCAAAAACGGACAAAGCGTGCTGCCTTGGTTGATGAATGGATATCAAGCACGCCAGCTAAAAAGGCAGGCTGATTGGCTACTATGCCAATGCTGCGGCCTGCCAGGCGTGCAAAGCCAACCACAATATTTTCGGCAAAATCTTTATGTACCTCTAAAAATGAAGCTTTATCAATGATATGATCAATAACCTCACGGATATCATAAGGTTGCGACGCTATAGAGGGCAGGATGGTGTTTAATTCGGGCCTGAGCTCGTTGCCAATTTCATACGGAACGGCAGGGGCCTTATCTTCACAATTCTGAGGCATGTAGCTTAACAGGCTTTTGATATGCTGAATGGCCGCAATTTCATTGGCACAGGCAAAATGTGTAACGCCCGATTTACTGGCGTGAGTGTTGGCGCCCCCAAGCTCCTCGGAAGTAACTACTTCATGTGTAACCGTTTTTACAACATTAGGTCCGGTAACAAACATGTACGAGGTGTGCTCAACCATCAAAATAAAATCGGTAATGGCCGGCGAATAAACAGCGCCGCCTGCACATGGGCCCATAATGGCCGAGATCTGGGGGATAACGCCCGAGGCCATAGTATTACGATAAAAAATATCGGCATAGCCGCCAAGGGATACTACGCCTTCCTGGATCCGTGCACCGCCCGAATCATTAAGGCCGATAAGGGGAGCTCCGTTTTTAAGGGCGAGGTCCATGATCTTGCAGATCTTCTCGGCATGGGTTTCGGATAGCGAGCCGCCGAAAACCGTAAAATCCTGTGAAAATACGTAGGTGAGCCGCCCGTTTATGGTACCGTAACCTGTAACAACACCGTCGCCGGGATATTTTTCTTTTTCCATGCCAAAGTCAATGGAGCGGTGGGTAACCAGCATCCCAATCTCCTGGAACGAGCCTTCATCCAATAAAAAATGCAAACGCTCACGGGCCGTTAATTTTCCTTTTTTATGCTGACTTTCAATACGTACCGGGCCTCCGCCCTGCATGGCTTCATGACGTTTTAGCCTTAACAGATCAAGCTTTTTATCCACAATTCAGGTTGTTAGTAATTGCTTAAAAATAGTAATTATATTGTAAGAATAGCTTTTAGTCACTTATTCTGATAGTTTGATAACGGATTTTTATATATTTGTGTTGATGAAGATCAGGAATAATAAAATATGGGTAGTGGCGCTGTTCATGACCGTCTTTGCAATAAAGATGGGCATTTCGCTTGCTCCCCTGTTTTCATATCTTGATAATAAAACGGTAAGTGCGGTGATCCTTCAGCTGGAGCAGGAAAGCAAAACTGAAAAGGAAAGCCCCGAAAAAGACCTCATGAAGGAGAAAAAGACCTTCGATGAGTATGATCTGCACACCATCAGCTTCATTACCTTCATTACCGAAAGCAAGGTTCTCCATAACCAGGAAAATGCTTTATACAAACAGGTATACCATCCTGTGGTACCCACACCGCCGCCCAACGTTTAAAATGAATTTAACCGGATACTTCCCTATCCGGATAGCAATGCTTTTTAATTCATTTTAACAATCTTACTCAATTTTCATTCTTATGCAAATCAAGCAAGGTGAGTCTGCTATGGGCAATCTCAACCTGAAAAAATATTTTTTGTCCAAAAACTTAAAAAGGGACATTCCTTCAAGTATCGTTGTATTCCTGGTGGCTTTGCCGCTGTGTTTAGGTATAGCGCTGGCATCGGGCGCGCCGCTTTTTGCAGGCGTATTAACAGGCATTATCGGCGGTATAGTTGTGGGTACACTTAGTGGCTCACAATTAAGCGTAGCCGGCCCTGCTGCCGGTTTAACAGTTATTGTACTTAATGGTATTACATCACTTGGCGCTTACGAAACCTTTTTAATGGCCCTGGTATTAGCCGGTGTTTTCCAGATCATACTGGGGGTAATTAAAGCCGGTACTATAGCCAACTACTTCCCCTCATCGGTTATTGAGGGGATGCTGGCGGCAATTGGCATCATTTTAATCATGAAGCAGTTTCCGCACGCGGTTGGCTATGATGCCGATTTTGAAGGCGATGAAGGTTTTAAGCAGATTGACGAACATAATACTTTTTCGGGCATAACGCGGGCTTTTGCCCGCATAAACTATGGCGCAGTGATCATAAGTATCGTCTCCCTGGCTTTTATGATCTACTGGCCTAAGTTTAAAAAGCTGGCTATAGTTCCGGCTCCGTTATTGGTGGTACTGGCCGGTATCGGGCTAAGCCTCGCGTTTTCCGGAACAGGCATTGCCTTGCTTGATAAGCAGTTTGTACGTATTCCGCTGGTGAACAGCAGTGCCGAGTTTTTCGCGCTGTTTAAATCGCCGGATTTTGGGCAGATAGGTAACAAGCAGGTTTGGATAACGGCTGCCACTATTGCCATTGTGGCCAGTCTGGAAACCCTGCTGAGCCTTGAAGCTGTAGATAAAATAGATCCTATTAAACGCATATCGCCAACTAACCGCGAACTACTTGCTCAAGGTGCGGGCAATATAGTAAGCGGTATGCTTGGCGGCTTACCCATGACTGCGGTTATCGTGCGTTCATCGGCAAACGTAAATGCCGGTGCACGTACCAAAATGAGCGCTATCATACATGGTATATTCTTATTGGTTGCATTATTGGCGATACCGTCCTTGATTAACCATATCCCGCTGTCGTGTTTGGCAGCGATCCTGCTGATGACTGGGTATAAACTGGCTCGTATAAGCCTTTTCAAGCACATGTGGCACCAGGGCTTGAGCCAGTTTATCCCTTTCGTGGTTACCATTGTAGCCGTTGTAATGACCGATTTGCTTATCGGTGTAGGCATAGGTATGCTGGTAGGGATCTTTTATATTCTGCGTACTAACCTGCGTAACCCTTATTTCTATCATCTGGAAAAAAACGGCAGCAAAAAAGTTATCAGGATCAAGCTTGCCGAGGAAGTATCCTTCCTGAACAAGGCTGCCATACAGGTAACGCTTACCAGCTTACCGCAGGGGGCCGAAGTAGTGATCGACGGATCGGGCTCGAGATATATCGATCCGGATGTACTGGAGATCATCCATAATTACAAGCACAATGCCTATACAAAAGGCATTATTGTGCAACTGAACGAAGTAAAGGAGAAGTATGATGTACCTCCTTTGAAAGAAATGGTTTATAACCCCAACTAAAAAATCGAAAAACAATGTCAACACAAGAAAAAACAAACGGCAAAGCCGTAATAGATACCAACAACCTTAAACTTGCACAATCAAGCAGCTATAATACTTTAATTAAAAACAACGCCGCCTGGGTTGAGCGTAAACTGGCCGAGGATGGCGATTATTTCAAGAACCTGGCCAAAGGCCAGAGCCCGGAAGTGCTGTGGATAGGCTGCTCTGACAGCCGCGTACCTGCCAACGAAGTAACCGGCACCAAACCCGGTGAAGTGTTTGTACACCGCAACATAGCTAACGTATGCGTTCACTCGGACATGAACATGCTGAGCGTGCTCGACTATGCTGTGAACGTACTTAAAGTAAAACACGTTATTGTTGCCGGTCACTATGGTTGCGGCGGTGTTGCCGCTGCCATGAGCAACAAACAGTTTGGTTTAATTGATAACTGGCTGCGCCACATTAAAGATGTGTACCGCTTGCACAGCCACGAACTGGACCGCATTACCGATGAAACTACGAAAATTAACCGCCTGGTTGAATTGAACGTAACTGAGCAGGTTTATAACCTGTGCAAAACCACCATCATTCAAAACGCGTGGAAAGATCGTCATGACCTTGAAGTGCATGGTTGGGTAATTGATTTAGGCAGCGGTTTGGTAAAAGACTTGAAAGTTACCAGCAGCAGTCCGCATAATTTAGGTTATGTATATGAGTTTGCAGGCGCTGAAGAAGTAGCTGCACACTAAAGTATAATTTGATCAGTGCTTCCGACGCTGTAAGGGGCGAAGGGAGGTTTGATTGTTAAGTTGATCCCGGTTCATGAAAATGACCGGGATTTTTTGTATCAGCCAGCCCCTCCCAAACCCTCCCCGGAAGGGAGGGCTTAAAAAAGTCTCCCTTTCCGGGGGAGATTTAGAGGGGGCTTATTCCCAATCTGTTTAAGATATTATCTGCCGCATCAAACAAGTATGCATCCAAGTGGTTAAGTTTTCTGTAAATTTAACTGAGCGCCACGTGCCGCGAAATATCTATGCTTAAAGCTGTAAAAGAACAACGTACCCTTAAAGAAAACCTGATGCTGGCCTCGTCGACTGCATTTGTGGCTGGGGTTACTAACGTGGCCGGGATGCTGGCATTTCTGGCTTTCACATCTAACATTACCGGGCATGTGGCTAATTTGGCCAAGCATATTGTGGAGCAGAACTATCGCCAGATGATCATCTTCCTGGTTTGGCTGATGATGTTCTTTGCCGGAGCTTTTGTATCCAGTTTTATAGTATGTTCATTTGAGGAAAAGAGCCGGTGGCGGGCAAACTCTACCCCCATGATAATAGAAGCTATTATTTTGTTGGCTGTTGCTGTTTATGGGCACAACTTTTATCAGGAAACTCAACTGGAGCGTGAAATTGTGATCAGCGCTATTTTGTTTTCGATGGGCTTGCAGAACAGCCTGGTATCCAATATCTCGGGCGGATTGATCAAATCAAGCCACTTAACAGGCTTATTTACCGATCTGGGCAGTGAAGTAGCCGAATGGTTCCATCCCCGTACTAAAAATACAGAAGCAGCAGGCAATAAAATATTGATCAGGTGTACTGTACTTGGTTTTTATCTATTTGGCGGACTGGCCGGCGGGTATTTTTTTAACTTGTATGAGTTTGCCATTTTTTACTTCATTCCACTCATTTTGCTCACCATAATGTATTATGACGTTTCGCCGCTTGCTTTGCATAAACTAAGCCGTATGTTTGCACCGGGCAAACGCCAAACCGCATCTTAAAACATCAATCTTAAAAAATTATGAGTTCTCAAATTCATGACACCAGTCACATCACCTACGAAGGCTTACTGGAAGGAAACAAAAAGTTTATTGAAGGCGCTTTAGCCGAAGACCCTGAGTATTTTGATAAGCTGGCTAACGGTCAAAAGCCACCGGTATTATGGATTGGCTGCGCCGATAGTCGCGTGCCTGCCAACCAGATCACCAATACCGCTCCGGGCGAGATCTTTGTACACCGCAACATTGCCAACATGGTTATCCACTCGGATATGAACATGCTGAGCGTGCTTGACTACGCCGTGAACGTGCTGAAGGTAAAACACGTAATTGTTACTGGTCACTACGGTTGTGGTGGTGTTAATGCCGCTATGGGTAACAACCAGTTCGGCCTGATCGATAACTGGTTGCGCCACATCAAAGACGTTTACCGTTTACACGCTGATGAGCTTGACGCCATTACCGATGAAACAGAACGCAGCAATCGTCTGGTTGAACTGAACGTGATAGAGAACGTAAACAATCTTTGCAAAACATCTATAGTACAAAACGCCTGGAAGAATGGGCAGGAACTTTCAGTACATGGCTGGGTTTACAGCCTGAGCACCGGCCTTATCAACGATATGAAGGTAAGCACATCCAGCAATGAGAATATGGATGCTGTGTTTAAGTTTAAATAAAGAAGAGTTAATGGTTGATGGTTCATAGATCATGGCCTCAACCGCGTTAAATAAAAATGGTTCATGGTACATTGCTTTTAAGCTATGAACCATAAACCATTATCTATGATCTCAACTACACTTCCTTAGCCAAAAACGGATACCTGTAATCCTTAGGTGGATCAAAGGTTTCTTTGATGGTACGAGGTGACACCCAACGTAACAGGTTGATCATTGATCCGGCTTTATCGTTAGTGCCTGATCCTCTTGCACCGCCAAACGGCTGCTGACCAACTACTGCGCCTGTAGGTTTATCATTGATATAGAAGTTACCTGCCGCGTTACGTAAACGGGTAGTAGCTTTTTCAATAGCATACCTGTCCTGAGAAATAATAGAGCCTGTAAGCGCGTAGATGGAAGTTTTATCTACAATATCAAGGATCTCATCAAATTTATCGTCTTCGTAAACATAAACCGTAAGTACCGGGCCAAAAAGCTCCTCGCACATGGTTACGTAATATGGGTCTTCAACTTTCAGTACGGTTGGCTCAATGAACCAGCCCTGGCTTTTGTCATAACCACCGCCGGCAACAATTTCAACTCCTTCGTCGGCTTTGGCAGCATCGATGTATTTTGCCAGTTTATCAAACGATACTTCGGTGATCACTGCGTTCACAAAATTCTCAAAATCTTCTACCGGACCGATTTTAAACGACGTAATATCACGCTGCATATTTTCTTTAACAGCCGGCCATAGTGAAGCCGGGATATAAGCTCTTGAAGCAGCCGAACATTTTTGTCCCTGGTATTCAAATGCGCCGCGAACAAGTGCTGTACTTACAACTTCGGCATCGGCGCTTGGGTGGGCAAGCACAAAGTCTTTACCACCGGTTTCGCCTACAATGCGCGGATAGGTTTTGTATTTGTGGATATTGGTGCCGATAGTTTGCCAGATGTTCTGGAATACTTTGGTTGAACCTGTGAAGTGGATCCCTGCAAAATCAGGGTGGTTAAAGATCACCTCGCCTGCAACAGGGCCATCAACATAAATCAGGTTGATAACACCATCTGGTACACCTGCTTCTTTGAAGATCTTCATGATCACGTTAGCGGCATAGATCTGCGGGTAAGCAGGTTTCCAAACCACAACGTTGCCCATCATGGCTGCTGATGCGGGCAGGTTACCGGCAATAGCAGTAAAGTTGAACGGAGTAAGTGCAAACACAAAACCCTCCAACGGGCGTTGTTCCACACGGTTCCAAACGCCTTTGCCTGATACCGGAGGTTGTTGTTTATAGATCTCGGTCATGTACTCCACGTTGAAACGCAGAAAATCGACCAACTCGCAAGCCGAATCGATCTCGGCCTGGTAAGCATTTTTTGACTGGCCAAGCATGGTGGCTGCGTTGATCTCGGCGCGGTACGGTCCGGCAACAAGTTCGGCAGCTTTCAGGAATATGGCGGCACGTTGTTCCCAGGCCAGGTTTTCCCAGTCGGCTTTGGCTGCAAGGGCAGCATTAATAGCGGCGGTAACATGGCTCGCATCACCTTCGCTGAAGGTAGCCAGTAAATGTTTATGATCATGCGGCGGACGGATTTCCAACCTGGTGTTGGTACGTACTTCTTTGCCGCCAATGTACATAGGTATGTCGATTTGTTGGGCACGACCAGCTTCAAGAGCCGCCTTAAGCGCCACACGCTCCAAACTCCGCGGACCGTAATTTAAAACGGGCTCATTCACCGGTGCCGGAACATTAAAAAATCCTTTAAGCATAGATGGGTAATTTATGTTGCCGCAAAGATAAGGATTTTGAGGGGGAAGGTTGGGTAGGGGAATGTCAAAATAATGGTGGGGTAAACACACATGTCCTTGCGAGGCACGAAGCAATCGCACGGAAGCATGTTCGCCCTGTATAGCATGCGGTTGCTTCGTGCCTCGCAATGACATGATTGATAAACCTGATTCACAAAAGTATATACTGATGTGAATATCAACCACTATCTTTAAACTATATGGCCATACTCACTCCAATCGACCACTTCTACCTCACCAAAGATGAGCCCAACCGGAGCTGCCTTCTTGCTTTACGTGATATTGTCCTGGCGTTTGATACTGATATTACCGCCGAGTGGAAATACAACATGCCCTTCTTTTATTATAAAGGCAAAATGTTTTGCTACCTATGGGTACATACCAAAAAGCAATGGCCGTTTTTAGGGATGGTTGAAGGGAAACATCTTCACCACCCTGAATTGACGTTTGAAGATCGTGCCCGTATCAAGATCATGGTTTTTAATCCGGAAGAGGATCTGCCTGTTGATACCATCCGGTTTATTTTGAATGAAGCGATTGATTTATACAGATTGGGGTTAATTAAATTGCCGAAAGGGAAGAAGTAATTTTTTATAGAAACGAATAATTGCGTCTCTTAACTATAAAGGTCAAATTTCATGTCATTTCGACTGAGCAGGGGAAGGCCTAAGCATTGGGGCGAAAGAGAAATCTTATACGCCCTGCAAATCCGGCAAGCATGTTAGCCCGGCGAGACGCATAGGATTTCTCACTCGTTCCTCGTTTCGAAATGACATTTTTTGAAGATAAAAAAGCCCCAGTATCGCTTTTGCGATACTGGGGCTAAATAATATTCAAAAGTACCCCCTTTAGGGGGCGGAGGGGGACTAAACCACCATATTCACAATCCTGCCTTTTACAACGATCACTTTTTTAGGTGTTTTACCGTCAAGGTATTTTTGTACATCGGTGCTGGCTAAAACGGCTGCTTCTATTTCTTTTACATCAAGGCTTAACGAGATGCTCAGGTTCATTTTCATTTTACCGTTGATAGAGATTGGGTAAGCAAACTCATCTTCAACCAAATATTCCGCATTAAATTTAGGGAAAGGCGCGTATGATAAAGTACCATCGGCATTACCTAATAACGACCATAACTCCTCGCAAATATGTGGTGCATATGATGATAGGATGATCACCATGTCCTGCAAAATAGCACGGTTATTGCATTTCAGATCAGTCAATTCATTTACAGCGATCATGAAGCTTGAAACTGAAGTGTTGAATGAGAATCGCTCGATATCTTCCTCAACCTTTTTAATGATCTTATGCAGCGATTTCAATTCGGCTTTTGATGGCGCGGCATCGCTTACACCAAACTCCCAGGCATCATTGTGGAATAATCTCCAGAATTTACGCAGGAATTTGAACACACCCTCGATACCATTGGTATTCCAAGGTTTGCTTTGTTCCAGCGGACCTAAGAACATTTCGTACATGCGCAAGGTATCGGCACCAAAACGGGTTGCTATATCATCCGGATTTACAACGTTGTAATACCGTTTTGACATTTTTTCTACTTCAACGCCGCAGATATATTTACCGTTTTCCAGGATAAATTCGGCATCTGCAAATTCAGGTCGCCATTGTTTGAACTTAGCAATGTTTAGCACTTCGTTTTCAACAATGTTGACATCAACATGTATCGGTGTTGTTTTATGTTCCTTGATCAATCCGTGCGATACATAGGTGTTGGTACCTTTGCCCTCCTCATCAATCAGCCTGTAAACAAAATTACTCCTGCCCTGGATCATACCCTGGTTAATCAGTTTTTTGAATGGCTCTTCTTCAACCACCAGATCAAGATCTTTCAAAAATTTATTCCAGAAACGGCTGTACAACAAGTGACCGGTTGCATGTTCGCTGCCGCCAATGTAAAGGTCAACGTCTTTCCAATATTCAATAGCCTCACGCGATGCAAATTCTTTATCGTTTTGTGCATCCATATAACGGTACCAGTACCAGCTTGAGCCAGCCCAACCGGGCATGGTGCTCAACTCGTAAGCTAAATCGCCTTCATATTTCCAATCCTCGGCACGGCCCAACGGTGGTTCGCCGGTTTCGGTAGGTAAGTACTTGTCAATCTCAGGTAGTAACAATGGCAGGTGACTTTCGTCAATCAGGTATGGCAAGCCATCTTTAAAGTAAACCGGCACCGGTTCGCCCCAGTAACGCTGACGGCCGAAAATGGCATCGCGCATCCTGAAGTTTACTTTGGCTTTACCGGCGTTGATCTCTTCCAGTTTGGCAACCACAGTAGCAGTCGCTTCCTTATACGGCAGGCCGTTGATAAAGTCAGAATTGACGTAGGTGCCTTCTTTGGTTGGATCGGCCTCGGTTTCTATGTTTTGAATATCGAGGATCTGCACTATCGGCAAATTAAAATGTTTTGCAAACAGGAAATCGCGCTGATCGCCCGATGGTACGGCCATAACCGCTCCGGTTCCGTAACCCGCCAATACATAATCAGCAATCCAGATAGGAATTTGCTGGCCGTTCAATGGGTTAAGCACATAGCTGCCGGTAAATGCACCGGATACAGTTTTGGCATCTGCCATCCTGTCAAGCTCCGATTTCTTTTTGGTTTGAGCAATGTAAGCTTCAATATCGGCTTTTTGTTCCGGAGTAGTGAGCGAAGCCACCAGCTCATGCTCTGGTGCAATCACTAAAAAGGTAACACCGAAAATGGTATCAACACGTGTGGTAAAAACCTCAATAAATTCAGTATCCAAAGCGGCGTTGTGACCCGATTTATCTATTGGGAATTTTACTGATGCACCAGTACTTTTGCCTATCCAGTTCCTTTGCATTTCTTTCAAAGGCTCGGGCCAGTCAATAGTGTCAAGACCTTGCAACAACCTTTCGGCATAGGCAGTGATGCGCATGCTCCACTGGGTCATTTTCTTTTGTTCAACAGGGTAACCGCCGCGCTCGCTGAAGCCGTCTTTTACCTCGTCATTTGCCAATACAGTACCAAGGGCCGGGCACCAGTTTACGGTGCTTTCGCGCAGGTATGTAAGGCGGTATTTTAACAGTTCGTCCTGCTGTTGCTGGTTGCTTAACGCTTTCCATTCATCGGCAGTAAAACTTAATATTTCATCATCGCAAACGGCATTGATACCGGCAGAGCCTTTGGTTTCAAAATGTGCAACCAGTTGATCAATTGATTGGGCCTTGTCGGCATCTTTATTATACCAGCTGTTAAACAGCTGCATAAAGATCCACTGGGTCCATTTATAATAATCGGGTGAGCTGGTACGTACCTCGCGGCTCCAATCGAACGAAAAGCCTATCTGGTCAAGCTGGCGACGATATGTTGCGATATTATCTTCGGTGGTTATAGCAGGGTGCTGACCGGTTTGAATGGCGTATTGCTCGGCCGGTAAGCCAAAGCTATCATAACCCATAGGGTGCAACACGTTAAAGCCTTTTAAACGTTTGTAGCGTGCAAAAATATCTGAAGCGATATAGCCCAGCGGGTGCCCAACATGCAGGCCGGCCCCTGATGGGTAAGGGAACATATCCAGCACATAATACTTGGGTTTACTGCTTTTGTCTTCGGCTTTGAAGGTTTGGTTTTGAGCCCAAAACTGCTGCCATTTTTGCTCTATCTCTTTAAATTGGTAGTCCATTTTATGTTTTACGCGTATGAGGTTGCGAAATTAAGCATTTCCCTATTAGTTTAGTAGTTATTAATGGATTAGTTGGCGGAAAAGTGTGTAATATAGCCCAGGTTTAAGTTGCTTTCCTGAGAGCATAGCCGCAGGCAATAGGGCAAAAGATTTTAAAAATCCCCGCTTTTCGTTCCTTAAATTGACGGCTTTGCTCCCAAGAAGGAGAATCGCATAATCTAAGTTTTGTCAATACCCGTCACTATAGCAGAGTCAATAGGAGCTTTCAACCCTGGCTAACCTTTTGCAGTGCTGGCCCGTACAAATGGAGAGAACATAGATTATAACCCTTCTACCCTTAAATATTTTTGAAAATTCTTTAATTGATTGATAATAAGTTAAATTTGCGCCCGAATAAAATCCTAAACATGAAACACAATTACAAAATTATAGTATTGCTGCTTGCCGGCATCACTGCCATCTACACCTCGTGTCATAAACTTAACATGGGGCCTGCCAATCAAAGTACTGTAAGCAAAAAAGAAGCGAGCGTACAGATAGCACAAAGCCTTGTTGGTATTTTTAACCCCGAAAACGGTGGCTTCGACTTTAAGGATGGCTTAAGCATGCCAACCGATCTTTCCCTGAACAAAAAAGGTAAAATCAAGGTGCAGTCTGTTGATCCTAAGCCTCAGTGCGGCGCTAAAAAAGATACTACCATATCCCTTAACTTAGATCAAAGTGATACGTCTAAGCTTGATATCTGGGCTAAGATTAAGTATGAACTTACCTGCACCAACGGCGTGCCATCGGGTGTTACCGCTAATGATAGCTTAAATATGACAGTTGTGAGCAGCGAGTTTACAATGGCTCTGAAAATGGGCGAAAACCTGACATTGAGAAGCCTTAATTCGGGTGTTGAACATGCGCAGTATTCATTTGATGGCCCTGTAAATTACTATGCAAAAGTTACTTATGTTAAACCAACAACCGATCAGCCAAATGTTGAAGGTACGTTTAACTACAATTTTAAGTCGATTGTGGTTGACCCTACAAAAGACCCCGATTTTATATTAAGTGGAGCTGCTACTTTTTCGAGCAAAGGAAACATCGGGAAAAATAGCTGGAACTATAAGGGAACGATAACGTTTTTAGGCGGCCATAAAGCTAAAATTACCATTGATGGCACTGTTTACACAGCCGACCTGATGACCGGGGAAGTAAACTAACACAAATTTTGAAGATATAAGAACCCTGCACTGTAAACCGGATGCAGGGTTTTTTATGTAATGGACTTTTAAACAATAGGTACTAAATGATTGAAAATATCATTTATAGAAGACAAACCGATCAGTACGGCATGGTTTTTAAAGTGCTGTTTTTGAAATTGATTTGGGGAATAATTTCTACGCTTCTTTCCCCGAAACGGGGAAAGAAGCCGGTTGGTATTTTTTGTTTTGCATTCTTATCAGGAATATAAATTTGTAAACGTGCTTTTTTAAAATAAAAAACAGGTTAAAATCATTGACCAGGTTGTTTTTGCCGAATTATTTCGCCTGTGGTATGCTTGTTGCAAAAAAAGAGGTCAAAGAGAATCTAAACTTTAATCTGATATCACGTTTATGAAACTAAATCTACGCAGCGTATTACCCTTATTGGCAGGTATAGCTGTTCTTTATTCGGCCTGTACAAAAACAGGGATCAATACAAAATCCGATTCAACTACTACAAAAGCAAGTGATAATGTGGCCAGCTCTGCAATTGCAGATAACCTTGCAAAATCATTAGCAGGTTCATTTGGCGGTGCCAGCATCAAAGATGGCGTTACCCCGACAACCAATTCGTCATCAAAACTTAAAGTACAAAGTACTTACAGCTGCGGTTTTTATGTTGATACAAGCCTGAACCTTGTGTTTAACCAGGGTGATAGCTTAAAATCAACCAAGACCGGTGGCACCAAATACTACTTTGTTTGCGATGGAAACAAAACCGTTGGTTATGATTCGGTTGATTCATTAAATACCGCAGGCAGCGGTCCGGGTTATTCTTTTGTTTACAATATTGTGCAGAAATACAAGGTTAGGGGCTTGAACACCAATAACTCAAACTTCTCGCTCGATGGCCCAATGAAAGCCTATATCGATAACGAGTATACTAAATACAAAACTTTTAGCAGGGTACATAATACTTATGTATTTACTAACCTGTATGTACATGGCAATGATAACTTTGATATCACCAGTGGTACAGCTACTTTCCGTTCGGAAGGAAAAACAAACGGCGGCGGCTGGGATTACAGCGGTACCATTGTTTTCCTGGGCAACCACAAAGCTAAGCTGACTTTCCTTAATAAGATATTCTTAATTGACCTGATAACCGGCACTGCAACACCGGCCTAATTACAATCTTTCAATCAATAAATCATGCCCTGTACCGGTTTTCCGGCACGGGGCTTTTTTGTGCGTCCACAATAACTTATTATATTGCCGCCCCAACCTGTTGCTCCCCCTTTAGGGGGCTGGGGGGAATCATGAAACGCCTCTTATCAAACTTAACTTTCCAGGTACTTATCGCCATAGCCCTTGGGGTTGTTGCCGGATTATATATCAAAGGATTTGCACCCACTGCCGAGCTGATCAGCAAAACGTTCATCAGTCTTATCACTATGCTGATTGCGCCTATCATCTTTTTAACTATTGTGCTGGGCATTGCAGGCATGAGCGATATGAAAAAGGTAGGAAGGGTAGGCGGCAAGGCGTTGCTCTATTTTGAGATAGTGACAACCTTCGCGCTGATTATTGGTGTTACTGTAGCCAATATCATAAAGCCCGGTGCCGGCTTTGAAAACCATGCTGCTAAAATGGATACCAGCAAGCTGGCCCTTTATGAAAAAGCCGCCGCCGAGATGCATTGGGGTGATTTTATTGCCCACATTGTTCCCTCAAATATGTTTAAAGCTTTTGCAGAAGGCGATATTTTACAGATCCTGTTTTTTGCGATATTGTTTGGTTTCGGCCTAAGCCGGATGGGTAAAAGCGGCGAAGCGGTTATCGTGCTGTTTGATAAGCTTTCGAAAGTGTTTTTTAACATCATGAAGATAGTGATGAAGGTGGCGCCGATAGGGGCGTTTGCCGGGATGGCTTTTACGGTGAGTAAATACGGCATCCAAACATTGAAGCCGCTGGCCCTGCTGATGGGCTCGGTTTACCTGACCATGTTCCTGTTCATATTTGTGGTGTTGAATATCATTTGCAGGCTGTTTAAATTTAGTCTTTGGGAGTATCTGAAGTATATCAGGCAGGAGATCCTGATTGTGCTGGGAACCTCTTCGTCCGAATCGGCATTGCCTGCTATGATGGAGAAGATGGAAAAGTTTGGCTGTTCTAAATCCGTGGTGGGTTTGGTGATCCCTACAGGGTATTCCTTTAATCTGGATGGTACTACCATTTACCTGTCTATGTGCGTAATATTTTTAGCGCAGGTGTTCAATATTCCGCTTTCGCTGGGGCAGGAGCTGACGATCATCGGCATACTGATGATCACCTCCAAAGGAGCGGCTGGTGTTACGGGCAGTGGGTTTATTGTGCTCACCAGTACCCTTACAGCCATTAAAATTATCCCGGTTGAAGGTTTGGCGATATTAATAGGTGTGGATAGGTTCATGTCGGAAGCGCGGGCCATTACCAATGTGATAGGTAATGGCGTGGCTACTATTGTGATTGCTAAGAGTGAGGGGGAGTTTGCCCCAAGGGAGTAATTTCGGATTTCGAATGTTCGATTTCGGATTTTTTTATTTGGATTACACAGATTTATTTTTGATTTCGCCGATTTTGTCTGAACCTGAATTTATAGGATTTGCTGGATTATGGGATTCTTATCGATCGGAACAGAAAATCCCGTGAATCCAAAGAATCCTCCCAAATCCCGGTTCAGACAAACAGCATTAGGGATGGTAGCGGATACCGGCCATGTGGATAAGGCCTGCAGGCGTATGAGCGTACAGCCCGGGCCGCAGGTAATGCCCTAATTTTAGTTGGCATCAGGCAGTTTTCAGCAGGCAGCTTTATTCTTCTGTAACATAATATCCATTGTGCCATTATCATAAATTTTAGCCCTCCAAAACATGCCTGTCTCTTAATCCCAACTCTTTAAAAGTCACTTTTATGTTAACATATAAATTTAGATTACAATAGGGTTTGACATTCGGGCAAAAACTTTAGCTTTGCCGTACTAAAACGAAAAAACCAATGAGTGTACTCGTAAATAAAGATTCAAAAGTTATTGTACAAGGTTTCACCGGTAAAGAGGGTTCATACCATGCCGAGCAAATGATTGCTTATGGCACTCAGTTAGTTGGTGGTGTTACACCAGGTAAAGGTGGCCAAAGCCATTTAGACAGGCCGGTTTTTAACACGGTTAAAGATGCCGTAGTTGCAACCGGTGCTGATGTATCCATCATTTTTGTACCTCCTGCTTTTGGCGCTGACGCCATTATGGAAGCTGCCGAAGCCGGCATTAAGGTTATTGTTTGTATTACCGAAGGTATCCCTACAAAGGATATGATTGCGGTTAAAGAATATTTATCAGATAAGGATGCCCGCCTGATTGGCCCTAACTGCCCTGGCATTATCACTGCTGATGAAAGCAAAATTGGTATCATGCCTGGCTTTATCTTCAAAAAAGGTAATGTTGGTGTGGTTTCAAAATCAGGTACTTTAACTTACGAAGCTGTTGACCAGGTAGTTAAAGCCGGCTTGGGTATCACTACAGCTATCGGTATAGGTGGCGACCCCATTATTGGTACACCAACCAAAGAAGCTGTTGAATTATTAATGAACGATCCTGAAACTCATGGCATCATCATGATTGGCGAGATTGGCGGAAACATGGAAGCTGATGCTGCCCGTTGGATCAAAGCAAACGGTACTAAACCGGTTGTAGGTTTCATTGCAGGTCAAACAGCGCCTCCGGGCCGTCGTATGGGCCACGCAGGTGCTATTGTTGGCGGTGCCGATGATACTGCTGCTGCTAAAATGAAGATCATGGCCGAGTGCGGTATCCGTGTAGTTGAATCTCCTGCCGAAATCGGCGCTGCTATGGCTGAAGAATTGGCTAAGTTAGCTTAAAGCATAAGGCGGAAAGCTTTTATAATATTAAAATCCCGGTCAGGTTTGGCCGGGATTTTTTATTTTAGGAGATAACTTAAACATTATATGCAAACAATAAGGGTACGGTGCCCGAAGTGTGATTGGGAGCCTTATAAAGGTTGTCATTGGCAATGCTCGGTTTGTAAAACCAAATGGGACACATTTGATACCTATGGAAAATGTCCGGGCTGTGAAAAGGTGTATGAAGAAACACAGTGTTTCCTTGCACGGGGCGGTTGCGGAGAGATGAGTCCGCATGCCGATTGGTATGTACTTGAAGAAACGCCGCATGATGAAACAATCCGCAAAAAATCAATTTGGTTTTGGAGGAAGGATATCTATCCTCCCGTTACCCTTACCGATCAGTTATGGGTGGAGCGGTCTTTGATTTTACTCCTCGGGTTGTTCGATCCCGGCTATTTTAAATCGTTGCGTACGATAATTGCCGGCGATATAAGCTTTGGTGATGATTTTAAGGGTACAGAGGCGGATGCAATATGTCTTTTTGATCAACTTCTTACCATTATGGATATTGATCGAAACGAAGTTAAACTGCTATTCTTTACAGATGAACCGGAAGAAGTATCAACAGAGATCATTCCCACAGGTAAGATACTGAGCAGTAAAAGCGTTGCATTGGGCTGGTATATTACCACCGACACTGATGAAAAAGAGATATGGATTAACCTCGGCAAATTGCGTACGGCCGCTTTATTAATTTCTGTGATGACACATGAGCTGTCACATTACAAGCTGTTGGGTGAAAAGAGGATGCCTCGAAATAACGAACTGCTGACTGATTTATTAGCAGTAGTTTTCGGATTTGGTATATTTAAAGGTAACTCATATTTCGATTTTGAAACATGGCAAAGTTCAAGTGAAAGCGGGTGGCGAATGAAAGTGAATAGTTATTTACCCGAACAGGTAATGGCTTATGCTATGGCCTGGCTGGCCCTCTATCGCAATGAAAATGTTAACTGGAAGATTTATCTCAATAAAACCATGAACAAATATTTTGAGATGAGTTATGAATACATAGAAAATAACAGAGATAAGGTGAGGTGGGAATAAATTTGTAATGTAATCACTGGCATTATAAATACAGCCCTATGTTACGCAATCGTTAAAAAGGGGCGCAGGTATTGATTGATACGCTTATAGCTTTAAGCTTTCCGCCTTTTGCTTTAAGCTAACAACATCAGGTTTTCTGCTTTTTCTTCTTAGCAGCCGGGAAAAGTACATTGTTCAATATCAACCTGTAACCGGGCGAATTGGGATGTAGCTTGAGATCTGTTGGCGGATCATTTACAGCGTGCTGGTAGTCTTCGGGGTCATGGCCGCCGTAGAAGGTCCATTGGCCTTTGCCGTATTCGCCATGGATATAACGGGCCTCATTGGCGGTTTTCATTTCGCCCATAATGGTAACACCGGGTTTGAGCATATTTTTGTTGTAAGCTGTGGTCAAGCCCATAAAACCTTTGATCACCTTGTCATGGTCTTGCGTTAGCATACTGGGCACTACATCCCATTTGGCCGAAAAATCAAACAATGTGAAGAAATCACGCGTACGATCGACCTGGCGGGTGGTGGTAACGTCGATGTTGCTAAATGAGTGCGAAATGGGGTTCATATCCAGCGTAAAATTCTGAAAGGCAAAAGTCTGGCTAAAATCGAGTTTCGATTGCGCGTCCTGGTCGGCAGCATCACCATCGAACATGCGTTCGCAGATATCTGTATTGGCAGCGGATAGGGCAATATCAAAAGTATCAGTACCTGAACACATGGCGAACAGGAAGCCGCCGCCGGCACAAAAGTCGCGGATGTTTTGAGCTACGGCCAGTTTCATTTTTGATACTTTGCTAAAGCCCAGCTTATGGGCCATAGCTTCCTGGATCTTGATATCATCGGTATACCATTGTGCATAGCGGAAAGCGCCGTAAAACTTGCTGTATTGCCCGGTAAAATCCTCATGGTGCAGGTGCAGCCAATCGTACTTGGGCAGCTCGCCATGGATCACTTCTTCATCGTAAACCAGGTCGTACGGAATTTCGGCATATTTCAAAACCAGGGTAACGGCATCATCCCAGGGTAATTTGTTTTTGGGCGAGTATACTGCCATCCGTGGTGCTTTCTCCAGTTTAACCAAATCCATATTTACTGATGGATCACTTACTTCGGTTATGATCTCATTCGCTTTGGCATCGGCAATAACTTCATAGCTTACCCCGCGGATCTTACATTCTTCTTCAACCTTTGGCCCATATTTCATCATAAAACTCCCGCCACGATAGTTGAGCAGCCAATCAACTTCTTCACCATTTTTGAGCACCCAGAAAGCTATACCGTATGATTTGAGATGGTCTTTTTGCTCATCGTCCATCGGGATCAATATAGATGCGGCCTTTGCTGTTAAAGGTAAAAGGTAAAAGGCGAAAGGCAAAAGGAACTTGAGCTTTGTGAGTAAAAGACGGAATGTATGAGTTAAAAAGTTATAGCCTAATGATTTATTCACAATCCTTGTTGATTTATTATTGCCGGGTTATCAAATGTAACGAATAAACAGCTAATGTATTTTAACCATTTTTAACACACAGGGACTTCGGGCTTTGGGCATGTTGTTTTAGTTTTATACCGCTGTTAAATCCTGGCCCTTAAATGAGTTTATCTGTTATTAAAAATATCATCCTTGTGGCAGTTATATTAATATGTTATTTGCCTGCGCATGCCCAAATTGGCAATCCCGGAATGCACCTTAATCGTAACGTGTTAATTAAAAAGCTTACTGAGGCCGATAGTAGTCTTGTTTTTAAGCAAGACACAGATATCAGCCTGCTTCCGAATTTTGTTGCTACAGATGCTAATGGAAGCCGGGCCCTGCTGATTGGTAAGGCCGATGAACTGATGATAGTAAAGTGGACTTACGTTTTCAAGGCTGATGAAAAAGTAAACCTCATAGAACTGCAGAAACTGGCCTGGTTTGCCAATACTCTGGGCGACCAGGAAGGACTCGACTGGTTTTTTATCCAATTAGCCGAACTGGGCAAAGACTATAAAAAGCCAGTTTCGGAGATCAAAATGTTTGATTCAAAGAGAAAAGGTGAGATCAGTTATTCGCCTAAAGAGAAGACGCTTACCATAACATTTACACCATGGTGATTAATAAAATAGCAAACCGTTAACCTTTAACCTTTCGCCTTTTACCTTTTTCTTTAATCCTCAATTTTATTACCTTTGCCAACTGTTTTCTAAAAAAACAAAAAATGAGCAAAGCAATAATCAAAACCGAAAAAGGCGATATGACCGTAGAATTTTACGATCAGGATGCCCCTAATACCGTTGCTAACTTTAAAAAATTAGCAAAATCAAACTTTTATGATAACGTGACCTTTCACCGTGTTATCCCTAATTTTGTGATTCAGGGCGGCGACCCAACCGGTACCGGTGCAGGTGGCCCAGGCTACAAAATTGATTGCGAGCTTACAGGCAATAATCAATACCATGACCGTGGCGTGCTTTCAATGGCTCACGCCGGTCGTAACACTGGTGGTTCACAGTTTTTTATCTGCCATAGCCGTGACAACACTGCACACCTTGACCGTAACCATACCGTTTTTGGTAAAGTGATTGAAAATGTTGAGGTAGTTGACGCTATTCGCCAGGGAGATAAAATTTTAACCATAGAAGTTATTGAAGATTAAGTGAATAGTTGATAGGTGGATGATTTGTCTTTTTATGATGACGAATCATCCGCTTCATCAAGTTGACTAACAAAAAATATATGAATTTACAGGGAATTGTATCAGTATCGGGAAAACCAGGTTTATGGAAGGCTTTGGCTCAAAACAAAACCGGTTACGTACTGGAAAGTTTAGACGCACAAAAAACAAAGCTAATAGCTAACCTTTCTACAGCTAAATTAGCCGCTTTGAGCGAGATTACCATTTTTGGTGTTGAAGATGATATCAGGTTAACTGATGTTCTTGAGCGTATGAAATCAGCATCAAACATACCTGATGTTAAAGCCGACGGAAAAGCATTACGTACCTTCTTTTATGAGGTTGCACCAGATCATGATGAAGAAAAAGTTTACTCATCTGATATTAAAAAGGTAATAGCCTGGTTCCAGATATTAAAGCCGCTTCCAATTTTTGAAGAGGCCGATCCAACCCAAGCCCCTGCCCCGGTTGCAGAAGAGCCGGTTGCCGAAGCAGTAACTGCTGAGCCGGAAGCTGAACCTGCTGCTCCAAAAGCAAAAGCTAAAAAAGCCACAAAAAAAGCCGAATAATCGGCTTTTTTTGTGGAAAGAGCGGCGGATATTTGCAACTGATTTTTAGTTGCAAATATCCGCCGCTCTTTTTAATTTTATATTTCTCTTCAACGGTTGAAGAAATTATCCAATAGATATGTAGAAAGGGATTATTATGGCAAATAAAGAAGCATTAACGAAAGACAATGTCAAGACATGAAAAATTAATTGTACGTTTATTATCTCTTCCCAAGGATTTTACATGGGAAGAACGATTAAAGTACTAAAAGCATTTGGCTTTGAAGAGTTAAAAGGTGGAAAAACGGGAGGATCAAGAAGACGATTTGTTGACGGGAATAAAAATATTATCAACCTTCATAAACCCCATCCTGCCAATATACTAAAGGAATACGCAATAAAGGACGTTATTGAAATTCTGAGAATAAAAGGATACTTAAAAGATGAATGATATCTTGCAATATAAAAACTATTACGGATCGGTGCATTTTAGTGCCTCCGATGAAGTTTTCCATGGTAAAGTTTTGGGCATCACCGATCTGGTTAATTTTGAGGGGACATCGGTAAAAGAACTTAAAGCTGCATTTGAAGAGGCGATTGAAGATTATATTGATACTTGTAATACTATTGGTAAATCGCCTGATAAAACTTACAAAGGCACATTTAACGTTCGCGTCCCGTCAACCCTGCATAAAGAAGCATCAGTATTTGCTGCAATTAACAATATCACATTAAACGAGTTTGTTAAAATGGCAATGCATTTCGCGCTTTAGCGCAAGGAGCAGATCATCAAAAGATCTGCTGAAAATGATAACGAAATAATAGGGATAGCATAACACAAAAAAAGCCGATTATTCGGCTTTTTTTGTTTGTAGCAATTCTTTCCTTCTTCGATATATACGTTGACACCAATCAATTAGCTTAATGCTACCTTAGCATCTTAATCAAGCGAACCGGTGATCTTTTTACCGGTTGAATCTATACTGATAGTATAACCCCAGCCTTCTCCGGATAAAGGTATATTTATATTATAATCGATGGATAGCCGCTTTCCCGATATGCTCAGATCTGGAGTGTAGCAGAGTACGCCATATTTTTTCAGTCTCATGGAAACGGACTTACTAAAATCACTTTTAGTTATAGCACCTTTATAAATCATCCTGGAGTTGATCTTAAACTCTATCTCCGATATAAAGTTGTGTGTTTGAAATTCGGAGATTCCATAAACATCGAGATATTCCTGTGGTACGCTTATTTTATTATCATAACTACAATAATGCCTGAATTTTACCGATACAGTATCACCATTATCTGCTATTTCTGTGCTATCAACTTTAATGGTATCCCTATAACTCCTTAATACCGCATCTTTAATGCTATCAAGTTGGGATTTATCCATGCTTTTTAACCGTTGTAAAGCAGTAGGTTTAGGATTAGAACAGCTTAAAATAAAGTTACATACCACTGTTATCAACAAAATGTTTATGAAATAATTTAAGCATTTTGTTTCATGATGAAATTTAACTAACATGGCTCTAATTTGTCGGTTTACTACCAATCAGACTCCTTAGCCTAAGCATCCTGCGCGTCATAAACAATAACCTTTTCCCAAAGGTGGCTGCAGTTTTTAATAAACTCCAGGTGGATGGGGTGAGTTTGATAGGTTGCCTGTCCGGCCAGGTCGCTGAAGAACATGAGCTCAGATACAGCCCATGAGTTATCAACCACATCGCGTTTTTCGGTACTGGCTACAATACCTACACGAAGCTTGCGTACTGTTTCAATTTTGGCAAGGGTTTTAACACCGGCTACCAGTTTATCGCGGTCTTCTGTTGATCCCGGGTTTTTAAGCCAGAAAAATACATGGTGAACTATTGGCCATTCTTCTTTTTGCTCTTTCAATGATATTGCCGCTGCAGTAACTGTTCCTGCAGCTAATGCCGCTGTTGTGGTTATAAATTTTCTCCTGGTTGATTTCATAAGAGGTTAAATAATCGCTTTAAGGTAGCAAGAATTATTAAATAAACATTGGTATTTGCGTAGTGCCCCGGTTTAAGATTTAATTTTCACCTGTAACCTTAACTCCGTACTGTATTGCTGCATCGAGTATACTAAGGTTGATATCTTTCAGCGTTTTGAATTTAATGCAATATCCGGTTACGCTTGCCTTGCCGAGGTCTTTTCCAAAAGTTTGAGCCAAATATGTTTTATCCTTTATCCCGAGGATATAAACTGAAATTCCGGTTGTATTTGCGCTGATGCCAATTTGATAAAACTCTTTGGTTGTACCATCGGCGTATTTTATGGTGTATGATCCATATCCGATATTGGGATTACTAACAATCTTATTTTCGCTGTCCCTACCATCCAGGAACCATAATTTACATCCCGGCAGTAACTGAAGTATGTGTAAATGCAAGGTTTGCATGTCATTCCGTTTGGTTCGGGCTGGCTGGCGATATATGCTTCGATTTGTTCCTGTATGTTCATACTAAATTCCTTTGGTTGTCATCAATATTTCAAACTGAATACTGTCCGTTTATTAAAATACGTCTAAAACATAAAGCAGCCCAATAATTGGTGCTACATTTAAAAATATGACGAGGCCGATATTTTGATCGTCCTTCTCTCTTTTTGCATAGCGCGACAGAAATATGAGGAAAGCGATATAGTAAAAGAATGGAAAAATAAATATGGTGAAGAGCAATTTCCCTGCCGGACCAATAAGCTGACCCCATCCTAATATAACCGGCCATGCCACCATCCCGATGATCTCAAGAAAGGTAATTACAGAAAGTACTTTTAAGGTTTTGATTTTGCTCATCTTCTGGTAATTGTTTTACCATAAAAATAAGAAAATCAGCGATTTTAAGAAAAAGTCCATGTCATTTCGATCGAACAGCGATGGGAGCTGCATCGGCATGAGGAGAAATCGTATACGCCATTTGATAAATCATGTTTGGGCTATGCCGGATGTATAAGATTTCTCTTTCGCTCCCTACGCTATGCCGACTTGCTCTATCGAAATGACACTTTTTAAAAATTTAACGCGGCCTACAAACACTCCGGCTGCTTGCACTCTTCTTCCGAAAATTCGGGTTCGAAGGTGCTATGGCTGATATCCAGATGCTCCAGCCTATGGCGCAGATCATGCTTGATATTATCAAAATCGGCCATTGATTCGGGGCTGATCACCAAATGAGCAGTAAGCGCATTTTCGGTAGTGCTGAGCGCCCAAACGTGCATGTGGTGCACATCAACTACACCTTTGGCTTTTTTGAGTTCGGCTTTGATTTTATCGAGGTCCATTTCGGCAGGTACGCCGTCCATTTCCAAACGCAAGCTGGCAATAAGCAGGCTCCAGGTGCCGCGCAATATCACGAAACCTATTATAAGGCTCACTACGCTATCAATCCAATATAGTTTGGTGAAGTATATGATGAGGCCGGAAACCACTACGCCAAACGATACAATGGCATCCACAGCCATGTGCAGGTAAGCGCCTTTTATATTCAGGTCGGTATCCTTATCTTTTACAAACAGCCATGCGGTAAAGGCATTAATGCCAATACCTATAAAAGCCACCCAGGCCATTGTTCCGCCAGATACAGTTTCGGGGGTCATGAAACGCATAATGGCTTCATAAATAATAAACCCAACCGCAACAAATAATATTACTGCGTTAAAGAACGATACGATGATGGTAGACCGTTTATAGCCATAGGTGTATTTACTGTTGGCACTTACCTTAGTCAGCTTGAAAGCAAGCAGGGCCAGTGCAAGTGAGGCCACGTCGCTCAGGTTATGACCGGCATCGGTTAACAGGGATAGCGAGTGTGTTATAAAACCAGTAATGGCCTCAACCACCACAAATACCGAGTTAAGCACGATACCCCATATAAAAGCCGAATTTAAATGATCGAGTTTAGGGGCGTGGTCATGGTGATGGTGCCCGTGCCCGTGCGAATGCGAATGATCGTGACCTGCTGACATTTAGCAAAGGTAGGGAAAGATGTGCAGATATGCAGATGTGCAAATGTGCAGATTCATGGATTGTTCATTTTCTGAACCGGGATTAAACGGATTAAAAGATTTACGGGATTTTAGCAGTAGCGGAAAGAAAATCAGCGAAATCAACGTAATCATAAAAATCAACGGTCACTCATGATGATAAGGCTCCCCCTTCATAATGGTATATGCCCTGTACAGCTGCTCTACAAAAAACAGGCGTACCATCTGGTGCGAAAATGTCATGCGCGAAAGGGAAATTTTATCATTGGCACGCTGATAAACGGAATTATCAAACCCGTATGGTCCGCCTATGATGAATATCAGGTTGGCCGATGTGGTAACTTCTTTTTTATTGATGTAGGCTGCAAACTGGGTCGAAGTAAACTCGGCGCCCTTCTCATCCATCAAGATCACAAAATCAAGCGGGGTGATCTTTTTCAGGATCAGTTCAGCTTCTTTGCCTTTTTGCTGTTCGGGGCTCAGGGCTTTGGTGTTTTTGAGCTCCGGGATTTCGGCAAGCTCCAGTTTGGTGTAGTGCTTTAACCGTTTTACATATTTATCTATGCCTTCTTTCAGGTAGGCATCCTCAGTTTTTCCAACGGTAAGGAACGTGATCTTCATATCTGCAACAAATAAACGTTTATTTAAAATATATGTGTTTATTTTGGTTGAATTTATCTGCAAATGGAACAAACAATTATCATAGATTACACCCACAGGGCCAACCTCGCAGCTGCTGAAGCAGCCAAATATAAAAGTCTTGCCAATACTTATTCGCTTATGCGGCTTGGCATTTTTGCTATGGTGGCCGTAACTATAGCCTTTGCCATTCACTTCGACAATTTCAGCATCATTGCTGTTGCTTTTGTGTTGCTGGTTTTTGCCTTTGCCTGGTTGGTGGCCCGGCAAAGCGGTTTCGAAAAACAAAAGCAGTATTATGATGATCTGCAGCAGGTAAATGAAAACGAGATAGGCAGTATCCAAAGCCACAGTAATATTTATGGCGATGGTGCACGTTATAATAATGATAAGCACTTTTATACCTCCGATCTGGATATTTACGGCGGTGCATCGCTATACCAACTCATCAACCGCACAGCTACCACACCGGGCAACAATAAACTGGCGGGCTGGCTTAATGCTCCGGCAAACAAACAAACTGTATTGCAGCGACAAGAAGCTGTTAAAGAAATAGCCACTAAAAATAGCTGGAAACTCGACCTGCAAACACGCCTTGTTTTTGCTATGAAGCAGGATGTGAACCAGCTTAAAAATCTGTTTAAATACCTGCATATCCCACTTGATATGCCCGGCGAAAAGTGGCTCGCCGCTTATACCAAAATTGCTCCTTACCTTTTTACGGCTTTACTTATCGTGGCTTATTTCTATTCCCCGGCAAAATTGGTGGCAATAGCCGTGGGTTTGTTCAATATGGGGGTAGTGTTTTCAAAAGCGGCCTATATCCGAAAAGCCGATCTCATTGCCGGAAAAATAGGTGATACTTTAGCCAATTATGCCGGTGTATTTAAGTGCATTGAAGATCAGCAATGGCAGTCCGGTTACAGCAACACGTTGGCACAACAACTAAAAACCGATAAAACATCGGCCAAAATAAAAGAGTTGGGGCAACTGATCAACAAGCTTAATTATCATCTTAACTTATTAGTTGGCTTCTTGCTCAACTTGTTTTTTTTATGGGATATCCGCCAGATCATCGCCATCGAAAACTGGAAACGCCAAAACCAGGATAGTCTTGAAACGTCCTTTGACGTAATTGCCGAATTTGAATCGCTACTGAGTCTGGCCGGTTTAGCAGTGAACTATCCGGAGTGGAGTTTTCCCGTTATTGACGACAGGCAGGGCTATACCCTCACCGCCAAATCTATTGCCCACCCGCTTATTGATGCCGCTAAACGTATCGAAAATGATTATGAGCTGGATAATACTTTTAAGGTAGATATCATAACCGGGTCAAACATGGCCGGTAAGAGCACTTTTTTGCGTACGGTGGGCATTAATACCGCGCTAGCCCTAAGCGGTGCACCTGTTTGCGCCAAAAGCATGCAGGTATCGGTGATCACCATGATCAGCTATATGCGTATCAAGGATTCGCTGAATGAAAGCACTTCAACTTTTAAAGCCGAGCTCGACCGCCTGCAGATGTTGCTGGCTGCCGTTGAAAATGAACCTAAGGTGTTTTTCCTGATAGATGAAATGCTGCGCGGTACCAACTCGGTTGATAAATACCTCGGCTCAAAAGCAGTTATAGAACAGCTGATCCGCAAGAACGCCGTAGGTATGGTAGCCACTCATGATTTGCAGATAGCTCATCTCGAGACTAAATATCCCAATTATGTTCGCAACTTTTATTTCGATATCCAGGTGGTAAACGGGGAAATGTTGTTTGACTATAAGATCAAGCATGGCGAATGCAAAACTTTTAATGCCTCGCTATTGCTTAAGCAGATTGGTATTGAGGTGGATGCGGAGTAGAACCGGGATTTGGGAGGATTTGCCGGATTATAGGATTTTATCTGAATCGGGATTTATTGGATTACGGAATGATTTTGGCGATCAAAAGAGAAAATCCCAAAAATCAGAAAAATCCCCCCAAATCCCGGTTCAGAAAAAGAGCCGGAAGCATTACGCTTCCGGCTCTTTTTATTTTTCTTGATTCCTGACTCTAACAGTCTTTGACTTCTAAGCCAAATTATCTGCCGCCCGGGCCACCCTGACCGCCGGCTTGATCGCCTTGTTTTTGGTCGTCGTTGTTAACGCCTTTTTTCTGCTGATTAGGGTTGCTGAAGCTTAGTTTACCAAAACTGTAGCTAAACGTGATCCCAAACGAACGGAATGGGAATGCCGTTGAGCTGGTTTGTGTAAAGCCTGGGCTATTGATGTTCTGGTCAAAATGCTTGTCCCTTGCAAATGGCTGTACAGTATTGAAGCCGATAGCCAGTTTTTTATCTAAGAACTGTTTTTTAACACCGAAGGCATAGATCCCGAACGATGGGTTAGTACCCTGGATAGTTCTGCGAGATGAGTTAGTGAAACCAAACAGCTCGGCAAGGAAATTATGTGGGAACTGGTACGATGCACTTCCGAAAGCAGAGTACTGAAAATAGGTACCTGTTGCAGATGAGTTTGACACAAATACCCCTTGCGGGCTTGGGCTATAGGTAAAACCGTTAATGCTGGCACGGATAGTAAGCGGCTTAATAGGATTTATTGATCCAAAGAAGCTTGCGCCAATTGAATTATTTACACCAACGTTTGAATATGTTGTACGGGTAGCTATAACCGGTTTGTTGTTGATAGTATCAACAATTGGGCTTGCTATGCCTTCAATCAAATCGCTGGTATGTTTGTAATACACAGAGAAGTTAAGTACTGATGATTTGATAAAGGTGTTATAGTTTAACTCAACAGTTTGTGAAATCTCTGGCGACAAGTTAGGATTACCTACAGTTTGGTTCTGCACGTTAGCACGGTTGATGAACGGGTTCAAAAACTGAAGGCTTGGGCGCTGGATTCTTTTGCTGTATGATAACTTGATAGTGTTTGAACCAAATTGTTTTTGTAAGGTTAAACTTGGGATAAAAGTTGTATAACTTGCAGTAAATGGCTCCAAAGTTTGGAAACCTGAACTACCTGCTTCCTGGAAAGGATTTTGTGGGTCGCCTTTAATCCTGGTGTTTTCAACACGGCCACCTACCAATATTGAATAGCTTTTAGGTAAAGTAAACGTTAATACGGTATAGCCTGCGTACACATTCTGATTGTAATCATACAGGTTTGAATTTAATACATCTCGAACCGGATTGTTACCTTCGGTATCTGTATTAAAAATATCGTAATTACTGTTGATGCGGCGTTGAATGGTTTTAGCGCCTGCTTCTACTTTTAACAGTTTGCTTACAGGTAAGGTATAATCGGCTTGTCCGGTATATTCGTTGTTTTTGCCGTTGTTGTCACCTATCTGGCTTGGGTTAACTGCAGTAAAGATACTTGTATAATCGGTGGTGATATCACTATGGCTCCACTGACCTGATATGGTCAATTCGTGACCTTCTTTTTTAAATTTGTGGGTATAGTCGATATTCCAGTCAAAACCGCCAAAATGGTTGTGAGATGTAGTCCGGCCGTTATAAGTTAATAAGTTGCCATTTAGCGTACGGTTGTAATCGCCGCCTCCGTTGGTATTAAAACCACCATCATTTAACCTGAAGGTACTGTTGATACTGTTAAATGCGTTAAACTCATAACCTGCAGTAACCGAACCTATAGCGCCATGTCTTTTGATCCTGCTTGATGTATTATTGCGGTTATGGAGGCTAACAGCAGGAACTGTATCGTGTGCAGGAGTATTGATCATCTGGTCGAAAGTAGTCAATGAGGTTTGCGGCCATGTTAAGTTACCGCCGGCGTTAATACCTAAACTGAAACGGTTTTTGTTATAGTTTAGGTTGATGTTACCATTGTTTTGACGGGTACCTACACCACCGCTCACCGAACCGCTAAAGCCCGAAACATTTTTTTGCTTGGTAATGATATTGATGATACCGCCTGAACCTTCAGCATCATATTTGGCCGACGGTGAAGTTACAACTTCAATGCTTTTGATCTGATCGGCAGGGATAGTTTTCAACACATCAGATAAACTTGCTGATGTAGCGCCGGATGGCTTACCGTTGATCAATACTTTAATGTTCTGGTCACCACGGATAGATACGTTACCGTTAATGTCGACGTTTACCAACGGTACTTTTTGCAATACATCGGTAGCGTTACCGCCGGCAGCTGTAAGGTCTTTTTCAGCATTGTAAACTATTTTGTCAATCTTGTTTTCAATCAATGCAGCCTGGCCAACTACCGAAACTTCTTTCAGCGCATGGGCTCCCGGCGAAATAAAGAGCTGCCCCAGTTTATTATCGGGTTTTGATGCAGTTGTAGTAACCGGTTCAATATATTTGGTTGGGTAACCAATAAACGAAACTGCCAGCTTGTATGTGCCTGGCTTTACATTATCCAGTTTAAAGTTCCCTTTTTCATCGGTTAAAACACCTGTAATTGGCGATTTGCCACCAGCGCGGTATAAGCCCACCGTGGCATAATCCAATGGTTTTTTGGTAAGTGAATCAATCACTGTACCGGAAATTCTGCCTGTTACAGTGGGGCCGCCTCCGCCAACTCCAAACTGGGCCTGAGCCGAAAAAGCAATGCAGAATAATACAATAAGTATGTAAAAACGTTTCATTTAGTGTTATTTTGGTAATTGGAGGCGAAAATACCCTAAATGTTACATGCTTAAATTTTATTTTGTTACAAAAAGTGCAATTGTCATGTATTAGTTACACTAACATGATACAAACCGTATATTTTACAATAAACGTTTAAACGGGCGTTTACAATGCAGTGACAAAGAGGAGGTAAAGTGAGGGGCGGGGTATAAAATTTGCCCTGGGGTTGATGTTATCATCATAGGTGTTTGGAAGAAATAAAAAAAGCGCGGGATTGTGCGATTCCCTCCCCTGGGAGGGTGTAGGGAGGGGTTTCACCATGATGCCCAATCGTTGCAAGGGCGTATAAACCCCTCCCTGCCAATACACAATCCTAACGCACCCCTCCCAAGGGAGGGAATTAAAATTTTCCGAACACTGATGGCAATAGCACCGATCACAAGCTGAAAAAACGCTTTGGAGGCGACGCTGGCTTTATAACATGCGATTGCCGCGTCGTCCCATTGCATTTGTCCTGTTCGGGGAGCCTTACGAAGTTTTTAAACTTCGTAAGGCCGGATTATCAGAGTTATTCTGTTGTTACCTTCAAATTCAATGTATCGGCCTGCATCGCTGTGAAAATGCCGAGGCCGTTAACAACATTGGTTGGGGTGTTTACCAGGTTTTGCGAGCTGCCCCGGGTATTGCTGGTTAATACATTGATGTATTCGTCATTTACCCTTAGCAATATCACCTTATAAGCACCGTAGTATTTGAACGTGGTTTGCGTTATACTGTAGGTCGACGCACGTTCAGTATTGATTTCGAAACTTGCGTTTCGGTTGTTTCTTACTGCTATGATTTCGAATGGATTACTGTCGGTATTCTTGAAAAGCAGCATATGCTGTAACGAATCAGGGTTGGTCCAGGTGATGGTTTCACGCACCTTGTCGTTATATGCCTGATCGATGGTGTTAGGTTCATGAAATACAGTATCAGTTATTTTAAACCCTTCAGGTTTACCCGGCATTACTGTCGACGCGCTGACGGCCACATTATTATAGGTAAACTGCATGCTATAAGTTTTACCCGCAGTTACAAATGAGGCATCACTGTAAGTGTAAGTGCCGCTTGTTGTTTCGGTAAGTTTTACGGTTTGCGCGCCGTTGCTCACATTGATACTTAAACCGGTTAAGGCCGCGCCATAAGTAGCAGTATCGGTGAGATCTTTTTGCTGATAAACTTTTACCGAAAGCGGTTGCCCGGCAATCAGGTATGCTTCAACAACAGGTTTGTTCACCGCGTCCGTATCTGAGGAGTTTTTTTTGCAGGCCGATGCCATCATCAGGCAGCCGGCTATCAGTGCAAAAAATGTATATCGTATGTATGTTTTTATTTCCATCTTAAGCTTAATGTAACGTTAGGGGTAAAGCCGAGGTAGTTAACATCGGTAGTGATAACCTGGTTGTTTTGCATCTGGTATTCGCGGTACCATATATTGGTATGATTATATACGTTGAACAGCGATAAACCTATCGAACCTATTTTATGTCCGTCAATCTTCAGCAGGTCATATGAAACCGACATGTCCAGCCTGTGATAGGCAGGCAGGCGTTCGGCATTTTTGTCGCTGATGTTGAGGTAAGTGATGCTGTTGCCGTCAACTGTTTTAATGGTATAGCTGGATAATGGTGCCGTGTAAGGGTGCCCGGTGCTGAACAGGAAGGTTGCAGCAAAATTCCATCGCTCGTAATGGTACATGTTGATGGATTTAAACTCATGGCGTACATCCTGATCGGCAGCATAATAATCCGTGCCGAAAGCCGAGAACTTGTTTTGGGCCTGGGCAAGGGTATAGCTGATCCAGCCGGTGTAACGCCCCATTTTTTTCTGTACCAAAAACTCAATCCCTTTAGCACGGCCTGTTCCCTCGTAAAAGTTTTCAGTAACGGTTTGTGTTTGATTTTGGTTGGCCTCCATCCTGAAGCCGCCACCTGCGGGCTGTGTTTGCCTCACGGTGTACTGCGTAAGACCGCTAAGTGTTTTATAATAGCCCTCAACGCTAAACAAAAGCTCATCCGTTTCGTAGCTGCTACCTAATATATAATGCCTTGACATGCCAACCGGGATATTGCTGTTGTTGGATAGCACCCAGAAATTGCGGTTACCGCCCAAAATATCTTCGCGGATCACCTGGTTTTCAAACTGGTAAAACTGTCCGGTTGCGCCTTTAATTGTAAGCCTGTCGTTAACATTATAACTTGCCGATAACCGGGGTTCAAAGTACGGTTTGGATGTAGGACCGAAATAACTGGTACGCAAGCCCGGCTGAATATGAAATTTATTGTTTGGGTCGATAGCCAGCTCGGTATAAAAGCCTGCTAATATGGCATTATTATGCTGGTTGATGAGCTTGCTGGTATCGTTTTGGGTATACTCATAGTCTATTTTTTTGTAGGATGCAAAACCACCGAAGAGCAGTTTGTATTTGTTGCTGGCCGTCCATTCCCATTCAGATTTATAACCCACATCTTTCAGATTGTTGGTCTCTAAAGTTCCGTTGCTTACGGTATGTGAAATGCCGTTGGTATCAATCTGTGCAAAGCCAGAGGTGCTCCTGTTCCTGTCGTTAAAATAAGATGAGTAGGTGATGTAGTTGTTTGAATACAACTTTTTATTCCACTGCCTGAACCATTTGATACTGCTGCCAAGGTTACCGTATTTGGTATAGTCGGTTATGTTGATACCGCTGCTGCCCGACGACAGGAACGATGGCAGACCCAGTTGCCTGCTGTTATCTGTTTTATCGGTACCGGTGTATAAGGTCCAGGAAACCTTATCTTTTGGGCTGATACTGTAGGTATACTTGGCATCAAAATCATAAAAGTATGAGCTTGGCGTAATCTGGTTGGCAAAGCTACCACCACCAAAGCCGCCCCGGCCACCACCGCCGCCCGGGCCACCGCCCTGCGTGGTTGAGGTTTGATTAAACTGGTTAAAGATCTTATTATAAAACGGTCCCTGGTACGAACGCCTTACAGCTAAAAGCAAAGTTGATTTGTCAGACAGCGGCGTTTCCAGGTAACCACTTGCGCTCAGTAAACTCAAATCGGTACCTATATTAGTTTCGTTCTTGTTGCCTTCCTTGCCGTTAAGCTCGGTAACGCTCGAAAGCCTGCCGCCATATTTTGCCGTAAAGCCGCCTTTATACAATTGTACATCTTTGATAGCGCTGGCGTTAAAGGCACTGAAAAAACCGTACAGGTGATCAACCTGGTAAATGGTAAAACCATCCAGCACAACCAGGTTCTGATCGGGGGTACCGCCGCGTACATAAGCACCTGATGATGACTCGTTGGTGCCGCTTACACCGGGCATCAGCTGAAATGCCCTTAGTACGTCCTTATCGCCCATGGTTGGCAGCTTATCCAAATTGGCCGGCGACAGTTGTAACACGCCAACCTGCCTGCTATCGGTATTCATAACGCCGCTTTTTTTACCGGTAATGGTAACCTCGTTTAAGCTGTTGAGCGATGAATACAAACCACAGATCAGCGGCGAATTTAATTTTTCGCTGCTCAGTCTGAAATAATCGGTTTGGTAACCTGTATATGAAACTTCTACCACTGATGTATCTGATGGCACCCTGAACATGGTAAAATAGCCATCAGAGTTGGTCATAACGTTGAGGTCGGTACCCCTGATCTTCACCGTTGCGGATGGCAGCGATTCGCCAGTTTGCTGGTCAATCACCCGCCCGTTAATACTCACCAGGAAATGCTTGGGCCTGGCCTTGGGGGCTTCAATTTCTTTGGCCTTTACTGCGTTGGATGCCTGCAATGAAAGCTTGTTGAGTTTTTGCAGCCGCGCCAGGTCGTCGGTATTTTGAAGGATATAGATGGTGCCGCTTGACTCTATCCAGTAATGCAGGCTGTTTTCATTACAAACCTTGGCAATTACTTCTTTAAGCGGTTCCTCAAAAAAATGCTCCACAACGTCCATTTCATGCAGGGGCTGCCGTTCAAACACTATGCGAACTTTATAGTTCATTGCCAGTGTATCAAAGAGCTCATCAAGCGGACATGAAAAAAAATGGTTTACTACAATCTTTTTTAGCTTTTGTTGAGTTTGCTGACTATGGGCCACCGTACCGCACATTACAAGGGTGGTTAATAACAATAGGGAAAATTTCTTCATGTAGGGGTGTATTTTCTTCAGCGCCGAAATTGCACCATGTTTTGAAGCACCTCAAATAAAATCGACCATGAGAGGCTTTGTGTCGACAAGACGGCAGGATGTGTGGCAGGGGGATTTTGCTTAGTAGCAGTTGTTAGGGGCAGTAGCAGGAAGGAAAAGGATATTAGTTAGAAGTAGTGGCACGTGTTTGTATATGTTTATTGAAAATTGCCTGAAAAACCATGTCATTGCGAGCGTAGCGCGGCAATCGCACGGAAGCAAAGCCGCCCTGTATAGTATGCGATTGCCGCGCTACGCCCGCAATGACATATTTCTAACCTTGTCTGAAGGCAAAGACCCCAAACAGCGCCCAAGATGATTAGGGAAAATATGTTACGCTTTCCCGATCATCCTGTTGATCACATCACGATACCCATCGCTTAAAGGTATTTCAGTATTGATTAGTTTGATGCGGGCTCGGCGCATTTGCGATACATGATCCAGGTTAACGAGGTATGATTTATGGACCCGGAAAAACTGGTCGGGTGGTAATTGCAGTTCAATAGCTTTTAGGCTGATACGGGATAATACCGGTTTTTGCTGATTGATGAGATGTACTTTAATATAATCTTTAAGGCCTTCAATGTATTCAACCTGGTCAAAGCTGATCTTAACGAGGTTATAATCAGCATGCAAAAAGAAATAGTTTTTAGTTGTAGGTTGCGGTACATAACTGCGACGAAGCTCATATAAGTCAAGCGCCTTATGACAGGCTTTCAAAAAACGGTCTAAGGGCACGGGTTTAACCAAGTAATCAACCACATCAAGTTCAAAACCTTCTACCGCAAATTTTTCATAAGCGGTTACAAATATTACCATAGGTTTTTGGGTGAGGCTTCTGATAAGTTGTAAGCCGTTAATGCCAGGCATGTATATATCGCTGAAAATAAGGTCTATCTGCTCCTTTTGCATGGCAATGATCGCTTCGCCTGCGTTGCGGCAACGTGCTACTACCTGTATGGAGTTCACGTGTTTCAGGTTATCTTCAAGCAGATCAAGCGCCAGCGGCTCATCGTCAATTATTAAACATCGCATCATTTAAGTTCCAGTTGCAGCATAACTATATAAGCCTGCTCGTTTTGATTGATATATAGGTTGTGTTTGCCAGGATATAACAGTTCAAGCCTGCGTTTAACATTGGCAAGACCGATACCCGAGGCATTATCTTTACTGTCTTCGGTAGGGTTATACACGTTTTGTACGCTGAAACGCAGGTTTTTTTCGTCGGTAAAAAGTGTGATGGCTATGGCCGGTGCTTCAATATCTCCAGTACCATGTTTAAAGGCATTTTCCACAAAGGGGATGAGCAGCATGGGTTCTATCGTTTTTTCGGGAGCTTTGATATCAGAACTGAAGCTCACTTTCACCTGGTCGCGAAAACGGAGCTGCTGCAGCTCGATATAGCTGCGGAGATAGTCTTCTTTTTGGAATAGCGTAACTTTTTCCGCATCGGTTACATAAAGCATATACCGGAGCAATTTGGAAAGCTGGATGAGTGTTGGCTCAACTGCCGAGGGGTTTAACCGTGAAAGCGCCACTGCGCTGTTAATTACATTAAAAATAAAATGCGGACTGATCTGTGAGCGTAAAAAGGCCAGTTCAGAGATCAGCGAAGCATTATCAATATCCTTTTTTTTGTTGATAGCCTTAAATTGATCGGCCAGGTAATGATAGGCAAAACTCCCCGCCGTAATGGACAGCAATGGGAATATAACCAGGTAAGGTCCTTTTGGCCGGTGATGTTGCCCCATCCAGGGAAAATGAGGTACAGGAAAATAATGCCGTACGGTCATCAATATGATATTGAATACCACAAAAGAGGCAAGCAACGCAAAAAAGTAAAGCCAGATATTCTTTTTCAGGATCCCGGGAATAAGGAGGAAAGCATTGAGATAAAATTCGGCCGCCAGAACGAGGTTAAAACTGATGATATGACCCAGCGAAAAGGCTGGTTGCGGAAAACCCCGCATATCCGGCCTGGAAATTACGGGCGTAAAAATAATCAGTGCCCAAAATAACAGATGGATACAAATTTCGATAATCAGCGCCGGTTTTATCCGTTTAAACATATCATGCTAAGGTAGCCTCATTTTAAACCCGCACTCAATGTAATAGACGAGGGGGAGAAATGTGCCGACGAAAGTAAGGTATCTGTTGTATGGAAACCTAATTTACAAGGCCGTTTTAGTCATATTTAACATCTATTAACATTTGCAGCCAGTTAATTGAAAACAAGCGCGTTCGTTGTACAAAAGCGGCGACATTTTCCGTTAAATTTGTTTAACAATCACTTACCTATGTCAATAACAAAACCTATCCTCCGAATTTTTGATTATGATAAAGCCATTGAATTTTATATTACCTGGCTCGGCTTTAAAACCGATTGGGAACACAAGCCCGAAGGTGTACCTGTATACATTCAAATTTCGCTGCGCGACGTTGTGCTTTACCTGTCCGAGCATCACGGCGACTCAAGCCCAGGCAGCCACGTGGCTATTGACGATTTTACCGAACTAAGGGACTATCATGCCCATCTAATCGCCAAAGAATACAAATATAATCGCCCGGGTTTGGAAGTACCCGAATGGAATGACAAGACTATCACCATGACCGTTCATGACCCTTTTGGTAACAGGTTAACATTTAGTGAGGAATTGAAGGGGTAGGAACAGTTTTTTAAGTTTTTTTAGACGTTTTTTAGCGCAAGTGTTGTGTGGCTGGCTGGAGGGGCGCTCACTTTTGCTTTCTTTATTATATTTAACTATTTTCAGCGTGTGAGTACCAAATATAAATTCGCTAACCCAGAGGGCGTCTACTTCGTAATCTTTGCTGTGGTTCATTGGGTGGATGTTTTTACAAGAAACATATATCGTGATATCTTGCTTGATAGCTTTCGCTATTGCATGAAGGAAAAGGGCTTAGTTATTTATGGGTTTGTTATAATGAGCAATCATGTTCATTTGCTCATAGGCAAAAAAGGCGATCAAAGTCTATCAGCTATTATGCGGGATATGAAAAAGTTTTCGTCTGTTAAAATTATCAGGGAGATCATAGAAAATCCGATGGAAAGCCGAAAGCACTGGATGCTTAAACTCTTTTCCGATACAGGAAAAGCAAATTAAATAATACCCATTATCAGCTATGGCAGCAAGAAAATCATCCGATAGAAATTGAACCCAACTCAAATATGTTTGATCAAAAATTGGATTATATTCATCAAAACCCCGTTAAAGCGGGATGGGTCAACGAGGCTTCTGCATATGTTTATAGCAGCGCTTCTAATTATGAAGAAAAAGGTGGCATTTTGAGTGAAGTTGAAGTAGTATATTAACCTCAAAAGGCACAAGTCATCCACCCTCATGCCTGCCACGCAAGACTTGCGCCAGTCTAAGGCAATTTTTTGAATTGTATAGGATGCTTTACTAATTATAAAAAGTCCACGAAACGCCAAACTTCAGGATGGCATCCTGTTGCGGATAGCGGTTTACTGTGTAGTAGCCTTTGCTCCATGCACGCTGATTGATATAATCATAAGCAACAAACAGGTTGGTTCGCTGTAAAGTTGCTTTGAAGAACACACCAAATATAGGGTATGATGAAAAAGTTACGTTTGCGCCGTTATAAAATTGACCCAGGCCCGGGGCATATGAAGGGGCAACATATTCTGTGTTATACCTTCCATTTATACCCATACTGGCGTGTAGTACATTAAGCAAAACCCTGTTAACATACAAGCTGCTGTAAGCATATACTTCAGGCGTACGAAGCGTGTTTTGATAGTCGGTTTTTTGATATACGACATAGTTATCAAAATGCAGGCTCCTATAAGCGAAGTTTTTACCCAGGCTTATTTTTAACAGGTTGATGGAACTGCCAAGTTGCGCCGGGCGTACATCACTGCCACCATCCTGTGCCGTAAAATACAGGTAGTTGCTAATCAAAAAATACTCAGCTTTTAAATCAATTTGCAGGGCATTGTTAATGTAATTGAACGATGCGCTGGTAGTTTTCTGATTGCTGAAATCGTTATGGAAAATATAATGATTGGAGATCCAGTTGTTATAAACCAACGGCGGCGAGCTGTTTTGCGAATAGGCCTCTAAAACGATCTTACCAGTTTTTTGGCCGCCTGCCAGGGTAAGTTTGGCATCATACAAATAGTTGCCAAAGTCACGGCCCTGGGCAATTTGCCTGAAATCGGCATCAAGGGCTATACGATCGCTGAAACGGTATCCCAGTTTAGCTTTCAGTGTAATATCCTGGAAGGAATTGTGCTGTACTTTATCTTGGTGTATATATTTTGCACCATACTGGTTAAGGGTGGTATCGCTAACATACTGGTTGTACGAATAAAAATCATGTACAAGGCCCAGATCAAGCTTAAGCTCGTTCTTTACAAACTTTACCGATTTGCTTCGGAGGTAAAAACTGTACGAAAATTCATTTTGAATATGAGTCACTACCGTCGAATCACGCGATCGGTTATTGCTGAAATAATAATCGGGAAACACATTATAGGTATCCACACCGCTTTGCTTATACAGGTACCTGCTGTTTGAGATATGGAGGGTATGTGATACACGCTGGGTAGGCAGGATCTTTGAGTTATCCTTGCCTTTGTTCAAGCTGTCTATCCGGCCTAAGTAGTAAAATTGCTTAATATAAAGTCCCTTATCGTTCCAGTTTTCATAACTATAAGGCAGTCGTACCGCTGCCCTATCTTTTGAAAAGGCATTGTTTACATTGGTGCTGGTAAATACCGAATCGTTGAGGATGCTGCCCGTTTCGGGGGCCTTGAGATTGTTAAACAACAGGTTGGCCAGCAAGTTGTACCGTTTGCTTTTTGATTCGTACCAGGTAAAAATGGATGCATTCAAATCACTTACGTTTTGGCCCAGCACGTTGTTATAGTTATAAAAGCCCTTTGATCCGTTGAAATTAAGGTTAAAGCCAATATTCCAGTTGGGCTTTATGTTTTGGGTATGGACGATATTGAATAACTGGATAGCCGAGCCACCAAAGGCATTGTACAATGTAAGCTTGGTATAGGGTACCCGTGTATTATAATAATTAATATCCTGTGGCTTCAGCGCGTAAATATCAAGCGCATGCAAGCCAAGGTCAAAGCCAATGGTTCTGCTGGGCTCAAAAAGTAAAGGCCGTTGCGATAAGCCAATATTACCCAAATGGATCCGCGGGCTGCGTGGATCAATAAGTGGGCTATAGATCTCGAAATTTGTAATACCGGTATCAATCGGAAACAACTGCGTACTATCGTTCAGCAAGCGCTCGTTGGTAACGCGGATAAATTTGGAACTGAAGACTACCGAATCCTTTTTGTTTTCTTCTTTACGGCGCAAACTGTCCAGGAGCTGATCGTCGGTCATTTGTTTTTCCTGACGGCGCGCAGTATCACGGGTAGGCAGGTTGCGCGGATTGGTGCGGGTACCATACTGCGCAAAAGCAGCCTGTACCGACAGGCACATCAGCAATAAAAAAATATATTTGAGCTTTTGGCGCATTAATTACCGGCTATCAGTTCTTTAAGTATCAGGGTCATTTTAGGTTCGGCTTCCTGCGCAATGGCAAGGATCTCTTCAAGCGTTATCGGCTTCAATATTTCAGGGAAGCCTTCGTCAGTTAATACCGAAATGGCAAATGTTGGGATGCCCATGTGGTTGGCAACAATAACTTCGGGCACAGTGCTCATACCAACCGCATCGCCTCCAATAATGCGCAGGTACTTGTATTCGGCACGGGTTTCGAGGTTAGGGCCGGTTACCGCTACGTAAACGCCTTTATGGCAGGTGATATTATTTTTTTGCGCAATAGCTAAACCTTTCTCGATCATATCATGGCGGTAAGGTTCGCTCATATCCGGAAACCGTGGGCCAAGCTCTTCATAATTACGACCAACCAGCGGGTTTTGCGGTTGCAGGTTAATATGATCTTCAATGATCATCAAATCGCCTTTTTTAAAATCGGGGTTAAGCGAACCGCTGGCGTTTGATACGTAAAGCGTTTTGATGCCCAGGTATTTCATCACCCTCACCGGGAAGGTGATTTGTTGCATATTATAGCCTTCGTAATAATGTAAGCGGCCCTGCATGGCAACAACTTTAACACCTGCAAGCGTACCAAAAATAAGTTTGCCCGAATGGAACTCCAACGTTGAGATCGGAAAATCAGGTATGTTAGAATACATGAGCTGTTTTTCAACCTCAATTTCTTTTACCAGGCCTCCAAGACCGGTACCTAAGATAATCCCCACTTCGGGTACAAAATCGCCTATTCGGTTTTTGATGTATTGCGCGGTGCCTTCAATATTGTCTAACATATGTTTGTATTAATTCGTCAAATTGTTGTTGCCCGTTATTTAAAAAACTAATGCCTATGGGCAGCACCAAAACGGGCAGTTTTTTAATCATCGGAAGCAGGTCCTGTTCCCCTAAACGTTGTGCATCCTTTTCTGTTGTGATGATCACTTTTTTTTGTGAGGAGCAGGCCGAAAAATCATTGGCAAGTTTACTGATATTTTTTAAGCTAAAACGGTGATGGTCGGGATAATTGTGATGAACAAGCAGTTCGGTTTGCTTTTTCAGATATGCCAGTAATGGCTTAGGATTAGCTATCCCTGTGAGCAGGAAAACCGTAGTTTGCTTGTCGATAGCATTGGCAACCGTTGCTCCCTCCATAGTTTGAGCGGGAAGATAGTTAATAGTAGTGAAAAATAGCGACTGGTGAGGATAAGGCTTGATCCGTTTAATTACCCGGCCCTGTTCAAGATCGGTAAGGGAGGCAGGGCATTTACTGATGATGATCACATCCGCTCTTTTGCGCCCGGCAAATGATTCGCGCAGGTTACCCGCCGGCAGCAGGACGTGAGGCTCGTTAACCCGGCTATAATCAAAAAGTAAGATGCTCATGCCCGGTTCAAGTGCCCGGTGCTGGTAAGCATCATCTAAAATGATAATATCATGATTGTCTTTCAATTGTTCAACACCGGTTACACGTTTTTCGCAAACGGCAACATCAATATCCGGAAATTTATGTTTGAATTGTGCAGGCTCATCGCCAATATCGGAGGCTTTGCTTTCGGCAGATGCCATTAAAAAGCCTTTTGTGGTGCGACCATAGCCCCGGCTGAGTGTGCTTATTTTATAACTGTTTTTTAACAGCCTGATCAGGTATTCGGTCATGGGGCTTTTGCCGGCACCGCCAACGTCAAGATTACCTACAACGATAACCGGCATATCAAACCCGGAGCTTTTGAAGATGCCCCGGTTATAACACCAGTTACGGATCCCCACAATAAGGGCATAGATCAGCGAAAAAGGGATTAAAAGCCAGCGGATAAATTTCATATATAGCCCGTAAAGATAGGTATATACGTATATAAATATAAACGTATACGCAATTTGCTATATGCTGATAATAATTGGACCGGGGGTGACTTTGCTCTTTTTAATATGTCTTTTTATTAGAGGCACAAGCTTTGATAATTCGGCATGGGTATTAATTGGAGCAATTAATACGAAAACACTGATGGTGTACTTTTTAAAGTTTTGTAGATGTTGGAGATTTTTATCAAAAGTTAATAAGGCATCAAAACCTTACTGAGTAAAAGTTTTAAAAGCCCTCCATTTTTTATACCGTTCCACCCTTTATCGGTTACAGTATATACTTCGTGTTCGGGAAAATCAAGTTTTAATTTTTTAGGGAGATTCTCATCAAGCAACAGCTTCATAGAGTTGGGTGATATTCTTTGAGGTTACGATTTTACTGGCAATATCTAACAGTGCAATGGCCTGTTCTTTTTTTACAGATGGAAAATCTTCTAAAAAATCGGCAAGCGAAATCCCGGCCTCCAGATGATCAAAGAGTGTATCAACGGGTACTCGTGTGCCGGCAAACACAGGCTGACCTCCCAAAATATCATGATCTATATTAATCACTTCACGGATCTCCATGGTTGCAAAATTAAAGTTTGACGCGCGAGCCTTTTTGAGGCCGCCATTTATTAATAGCCTTACGCGTTTTATTGATTGTTGCAATTTGCTTATCAGAGAAAGTAGGAGCAAGCAATAAAAATGACTCCAATTCTTTTAGTTCATTGTTATCAAACCCTATATCTACCTGAACTTGCATACTCAAATTTACAAAATTTATTTAATTAACGTTTCACATGGTTATGGCATCAATCTATCACCCCAAACTGCTTTAAATGATGCGTAAAATGTTTGCCATGCCAAATGATCCATTCGTTATAATCCAATGGACCGAAGCCACCGTGAATCACTTTAAGGTCAAGCGTGTTGAAATGCCTGTCGAACGTATCCAACTCTTTCATTAATTGATTAATAGCTGTTTCCAGGTCAGGGTAGGTTAGCGTTTCGGGCAACTCTTCTAAAATGATATTGCGGGGCATTTCATTATCGGTATAAATACCATTCTGCTTACGTGCCGCGGTGTTTTCATGAGGCCCATCCCAGGTTGGTATTTTAACGCCGTTGGTGTATTGAACCTGAGTTATAAGATGTTCGATCATTTGTTGAGGCGTCATTTTACCCCAAAGCGGCTTAGCCTGCGCATCGATGTTAAGCAATAAGCGGTACAGTACTTTGCGGTTGGTGATATCAACAAAATGGTTCATGTGCTACGCGAGTTTTTGTAAATATAGAAAACATAGTTTTGAGTAGTACCTCCGGGTTGAACGCATAGTTGCTCATCGATTAAAAATTTGTATTTTCATTTTTCCAGATCGCTCATCTCATGAAACATAAACTCACCCTGCTGTTGCTGTTATTGGCAGCATCAGCTTTTGCTCAAACTGATGGTAAACTCACCGCTAAATTGAATGATGCGGTGAAAGATTTTCACGGACAGGTTGGCATTTATGTGCATAATCTTAAAACCGGCAAAACTGCGGAGATCAATGCCGATACCCTGTTCCCAACGGCAAGCATGATCAAAGTAAGTATTCAATGCGGGGTGATGGATAAGATAGAAAAGGGCGAACTGAAATATAACCAGAAACTGGGTTATCGCGATTCGCTGCTTTACGCCGGTGAAGACCTGCTGGGTTCGTTTAAAGATAAAGACACCGTGCAGCTAAGCAAAGTTGCCATGCTCATGATCACCATGAGCGATAACACTGCAAGCCTTTGGCTGCAAAAGCTGGTGGGAAGCGAGTATATCAACAACTGGCTCGATCAAAATGGTTTTAAAGTAATGCGGGTAAATTCAAGAGCTCCCGGGAGGGAGGCTATGCGCAAAATATACGGTTGGGGGGTAAGTACCCCGCGCGAAATGTGCCGATTGTTTACCATGATCCGCGAAGGAAAAGCTGTGAGCCCGGCAGCCAGCGAGCGAATGTACCGTAACATGGGCCGCATTTATTGGGACGAGCATGCGTTGTCGCAGATTCCGCCTTATGTGCATACCATATCCAAACAGGGCGCTGTTGATGAATCTCGCTCAGAAACAGTGCTGGTTAACGCCCCACATAGTGACTATGTATTTTCGATCATTACCAATCATAATACCGATACCAGCTGGACGCCCGGCAATGAAGCAGGCCTGCTGATCAAAAAAATATCGGCCCTGCTATGGCATTATTTTGAACCTGCTGATAAGTGGCGGCCGGCCGATGGAGTAGATAAGTTTATGTTGAATGAGTAGGCTGTATTGTTTCCTGCTATAAATTCATCTGCCCCAAGTGATCTGCGAGTAACTATCGGCGAACCTGAAAAAAAGTGATAGCGTGTAAAATATATTTAAAGGATGGTGTGAGAGGCCGCGTTAGTGATAGAAGCGGATACCGGCCTTGTGGCTAATGCCTGTGTAGTATGAGCGGATAGCACGGGCCGCAGGCAACGCCCATATTTATAAATATTGATTAAAAGACACATCTCCCACAAGGCACCATTGTTTTCACCTGCGTATAAAACGTTTCTTCTTAACCCATCATGTAAGCATTGGCATACCCCAAAAAACGCAGATGATATATTTTATAAACTTTAAGTAATATTTATGCGGGATAGCTGTTAATTGTTTGTCAATTGCTATTATTGACAATCGATTACAATGTGTGATCCGCACACATTTAAATACACCTATTTTATGCGTAAATTATTTACTTTATTACTATTTATTGCTATAGCATTTTCGGCCCGGAGCCAAACCTCGGGCGATTATTCGGGCACCATTACCGATGGTAAAAATCAACCTATTGCCGGTGCTTCGGTGTACCTGCTCAATACCAACTACCAAACCAGCGCCGACCGAAGCGGGAAGTTTGTTTTAAAAAATATAACTACCGGAAAATATACACTGCATATCAGCGCTATTGGTTACGCGGCCAAAAACATACCGGTAAATATGATCGGTACCAGTCGCCCGATAACAATTCAGTTGAATGATGCCAGCAACCAGTTGGATGAAGTTACGGTATCGGCCCAAAAAACAGAAGAACAGGCCCAGCGTGTACCATTCAGTATCTCAACACTATCGGCCAAACAGATACAGGATTACAGGCTTTGGGATTTGAAAGACCTTACCGCTATTGTACCTAACTTAAACTCAGGCGCCCCCGGCGATGGCCGTACTGTTACAGGCATCCGTGGTATTGTTACCACATCGTATGATCCTGCTGTTGCAACCTATGTTGATGGTGTAAACCAATATGGGCTGGATACTTACATCCCTCAATTGCTGGATGTGGATAGGATAGAAGTTTTACGTGGTCCGCAAGGAACGCTTTATGGCCGTAATGCTACTGGCGGTGTTATCAATGTGATCACCAAACAACCATCAAATACCTTGAGTGGTTTTGCCGGAGTTGACGTTGGTAATTATAATCAGCAGCGGTATACCTTAGGCATTAAAGCGCCATTGGTAAAAGATAAGTTGTATTTAGGCGTAGCCGGAATCTATTCGGGTTTTAATGGCTTTTATACCAATACGTTTAATAATACACATTTTGATAAACAGCATTACTTTTTGGGTAACTATTACCTGAAGTTTTTGGCTACCTCAAAGCTTGCTTTTACGCTGAATGTTAAAAACTACAATAACCGTAATAACGGCGCATTCACTTTGGCCGGTTCGCCTGATGAGGCTCTGAGCCATCCGTTTGAGGTTAATCAGAATGCCACCACCAAAATGGTTGACAATACCTTCCAGTCATCGTTAACGGCTAACTACAGTGGCAATGATTTTAACTTTACCTCGCAAACATCTTACCAGGTAAATAACCGTTATTATACAACACCTATCGATGGCGACTTTTCACCTATCGATGCGGTATCTATCGTAAACAACTACGGTGGCAAATGGAATAAAGTAAAAACTACCATCCAGGAATTTCGCTTTACCTCTCCGGCTTCATCAACCTCAAAACTGAAATGGGCAGCAGGTACCTATGGCTTTTATCACTACGCGCCAAACAGGCAGGGTACCTATTTTGGTGATGATGCTGCCGCGGTTGGCTCACCTATAACCGATTTTACAAGTATCAACACCAATACCGACCGTAATTATGGCATAGCTGTTTACGGGCAAGCTACTTATGCTGTAAGTGAACAATTTGATATTACAGCTGGTTTGCGCTATGATTATGAGCATAAAAAAGAAAATGTAATGGGCGAGTTTCTGCCAAACGGAGGAGAATCGGTTGTTACCCGCTCGGATACATCATCAACTGCACATTACAAGGCCTTTACACCTAAAGTTAGTTTGGCTTACCACGTATCGGCACATAACAATTTGTTTGCTACCTATAGCCGTGGTTTCCGTGCGGGTGGTATTACAGAATTAGGTTCCGATCCCTCGTCTCCGCCGCTTTATTCTTTTAAACCTGAATACAGCAACAACTTTGAAGTGGGTTCAAAGAACGACTTTTTAGATAACCGCCTGCGTGTAAACGTAACCGCGTTTTATACCCGTATTACCGATGCACAGGTGCCAACGCTGGTGCTGCCCGATGCCATCACCATCACTAAAAATGCAGGTAAGTTAAGCAGCAAAGGCATCGAGGCCGAAATCAACGCCACACCAGTTAAAGGCCTGGAGTTTGATTACAACTTTGGTTATACCCATGCCCGTTATACTACATTGGTAGTTGGTAACAATGGCGAGGAAGTGAACCTGAAAGGCAATAAGCAAATTTATACGCCTAACATCACCAGCATGCTGGCACTGCAGTATGGTTATGACCTGGGTGGCCCGCTGAAAACTAAGCTGATTGCCCGTGGCGAATGGCGCTACCTTGGCGACCAGTATTTTGACCTCGCTAACCAGATTGAGCAAAAAGGCTACAGCAAGTTTAATGCAAGGGTAGGTGTAAGCACCAAAAGGTTCGGTCTGTTTTTCTGGGAGAGTAACATCGCCAATAAAAAATACATTGATTATGCCTATGATTTTGGCGCGACACACTTAGGTAATCCGCGTACTTATGGGGTATCGTTGAATACTACTTTTTAATCTTACCTTCTTATAGAAAAATGTCATTTCGACGAGCATAAAGGACAGAAGGGGTGGCTGCGAGGAGAAATCTTCTACGCTATGCTTAAGGCACGTTTAGGCGTATAAGGTTTCTCTTTCGCCCAGGTACTCTAATCTCTCCCGCTCAATCGAAATGACATTTTTATTTTAAGATATTTAGTTATTCTGCCCTATGCCATCCCGGATATTTTTTGTTAATTCAATCAAAATCTGATCGTTAATAAAACCTTGATCTTCATGAAAAAGAATATCCTGCCGCTGCTCATTGCTATTGTTAGTATTGCCATCACTTTTCCTGCGCGCTCGCAGGTTATTACCAAATATGGCGATAATGTAAGTACCCTTGATGGTATCATGAAGGCCTATTATGGTGTGGTCACCGTTAAGAAAGGCGAAAAGGTAAGCTATGAGCGCGACAGTCTGCTGCATATTGCCAATGCCCATGTTGGCGCGGGGTATATAGATAAGCAGGGCAAGCAGCAGTTTAGTTATATGACCCTGAAGCAATACCATAAACTGGCCGATCCATCACTGTCAAAAAATGGTTTTGATGAACGCGAGATAGCCCGCCGGGTTGAAAAATTTGGCAGTATTTACCACGTATGGAGCACATACGAATCACGTAACACAGCCAATGGCCCTGTAACCGAACGTGGCATCAATAGTATTGAGTTGTTTAACGATGGCTCCCGTTTCTGGATCCTGGCCTGGTTTTATGACGGCGAACGGAAGGATAATCCAATACCGGCGGAGTATTTGAAATAGATTTTTAGTTCATAGATGATAGTTCATGGTTCATGGTTCATAGCTTTTGCTTCGACATTTTTACCATGATCTATGAACCATGAACTATAAGCTGTTACTATGATCTATGAACCATCAACTATGAACTCATTTGAACAGAAACAAAAAACTGCTAACTTCACCGCCCTGAAATCATATACTTTAATTATGAAATTATTAGAAGGAAAAACCGCGTTGGTTACCGGCGCGTCAAAAGGAATAGGCCGTAAGATTGCCGAAAAGTTTGCCGAGCATGGCGCTAATGTAGCTTTCACTTATTTATCATCAGTAGAAAAAGGTCAGGCCCTTGAGCAGGAACTGCAAAGCTTTGGTACTAAAATAAAAGGTTACCGTTCTGATGCTTCCAAGTTTGACGAAGCCGACAAACTGATCACCGATATTGTTGCTGATTTTGGCACGCTTGATATCGTGGTTAACAATGCCGGTATCACTAAAGACGGCTTATTAATGCGCATGACCGAAGAAAACTGGGACGAAGTGCTTGACATAAACCTGAAATCGATATTCAACGTTACCAAAGCCGCTTCAAAAATCATGATGAAAAACCGTAAAGGTGTGTTCATTAACATGAGCTCGGTTGTTGGTGTGCAGGGTAATGCTGGCCAGGCCAACTATGCCGCTTCAAAAGCAGGTATTATTGGTTTCTCTAAATCGGTAGCTAAAGAGCTGGGTTCACGTAACATCCGTACCAACGTTGTCGCCCCGGGCTTTATCCGTACCGAAATGACCGAAGTGCTCGACCCTAAAGTTGTTGAAGGCTGGGCAGCAGGCATTCCGCTTAAACGTGCCGGCGAAACCGAAGACGTAGCCAATGCCTGTGTATTCCTGGCTTCAGATATGGCCGCTTACATCACCGGACAGGTTATCCCTGTTGATGGTGGTATGTTGTAAGCATACGCCCCTCTAAATCTCCCCCAAAAGGGGAGACTTGAAAAGCTTTTTTTAAGCCCTCTCCTTTGGAGAGGGTTGGGTGAGGTTAAAAACTTATTCCCCTCTTTTCACAATAATTTCGCATTTTGCAGGTAATGTTTATTGGGCCGGATGCCCCGCGCCTTTGACAACGATACTATAAGCTACAAATGTTTTCACTTACATGGGGTTCTGTTTCGGGATGGTGGTTGCCTGCCGGCTTATTGCTTGGTTTGGCATATGCCTGGCTCATGTACCGCAAGCCGGTTGAACTTGGTAAAAACTTACGTTATATCCTGGCTGTCATCCGCGCTGTTACTGTATTTTTCATAACTGTTCTGCTCATTTCTCCATTGGTGAAAACGGTTAAATATGAGCCGCAAAAACCTTTAGTCCTCATCGCCCAGGATAATTCATCATCTATCAACACATTTAAACCGGTTGGGTTTAATTCCACAGCGTTTATTGATGATCTGGCTAAACTCAAACAGCAGCTTGGCGATAAATACGATGTGCAGGAGTTTAATTTCGATAAAGATCTGCATCCTGGCTTCTCAAAAAACTTTAGCGGTAAACAAACCGATATTGCGGGGGCACTGCACCAGCTTAACGACAGGTTTATCAATCAAAACATCGGCGCATTGGTATTGGCAACAGATGGTTTATACAACCAGGGGAACGATCCGCAATATGAAACCCGTAATATCAAAACCAGCATCTATACCGTAGCCCTTGGCGATACTACTGCCAAACGCGATCTGCTCATTGGCAATGTAAACTACAACAAGACGGCTTTTTTAGGGAACGATTTTGTGATAGAGGTGCTTGCCACAGCTTATCAAAGTAAGGGCGAAAACATGAACCTGGCAGTTACTGAAGATGGAAAACAGGTTTATACTCAAAGCATCCCCGTAACAGGAAATGATTTTAAAAAGGTCATCCCGATAAAACTGAACGCTGCAAAAAAAGGCCTCAGAAAATATAATATTAGTATTGCCCCGATAAAAAACGAGCTATCGATTCAAAACAATGCCGAAACCATTTATGTGGAAGTATTGGATGCGAGGCAAAAGGTGCTGTTGTTATATAATGGTCCGCACCCCGATTTAACGGTAATTAAACAAGCTATAGAAACCAACAAAAACTTTGAGGTAAAGGCAAGTTCCCTCGCCGATGCCGCTACCATTAAACCTGTGGATTATAGTTTGGTAATTTTATACCAGATCTCGGCAGGCGAGTACGCCCCGATAAAGAATTTTATGGCTAAAAGTAAAACGCCGGTTTGGTATATAGTGGGCTCGCAAAGTAATTTGCAGGCGGTTAACAGCGAACAAAACACCATACGCATAAGTGCAGGAAGGGCCGAAACACAGGAGGTGATGCCGTTGCCCGCGAATGATTTTACAGCTTTTACGCTGTCTGATTCGGCTAGGAGAAAGATTGCAGCCTTCCCGCCGTTGGTGGCACCCTTTGGCAGTTATGGAACAGGTACCGGCACTTCGGTTTTATTGAAGCAAAAGATTGGTACTGTAGTTACTACATATCCGTTACTTGCCTTTGGCGATGAAGCCGGTAGGCGTGTAGCTGTGCTTGCAGGCGAAGGGATTTGGCGCTGGCAATTATCCGAATTTCAAAACTATGGCAGCCGGAATGCTACAGATGAACTGTTGAGCCAAACAGTACAGTATTTAACTGCAAATGCCAATCGACAGCGTTTTCGTGTCTATCCGGCACGTAACGTATTTGATGAAGGTGAAAATGTGATCCTCAACGCCGAATTATATAACGACGCCCTTGAACTCATCAACACACCTGATGTAAAGATAGAACTGAAAAGTGCGACAGGGAAAAATTACAGCTTCCTGTTTACGCGCACAGGCCAAAGTTACCAGTTGGATGCCGGTTCGCTTCCTGTTGGTGAATACACATACAACGCCTCAACCCAAAACGGAAAGCAGGATTTTAAAGCCGCGGGGCAATTCACCATAAAACCACTAAACCTCGAAGCCCGCCAAAGTGCCGCTAACCATTCGCTGCTTAATGCGCTGGCTAAGCAAGGCGTCGGGCAAATGATCAAACCTTCACAGATTAGCCTGCTTGCCGATCTGATCCGCAAAAACGAAAATATCAAGACGGTGGTTTACGAGGATAAACATTACAGCGATCTGATAGATATAAAATGGTTGTTTGGGTTGATCCTGTTACTGCTATCAACCGAGTGGTTTTTGAGGAAGCGGGAAGGAGAGGTTTAGGTAGTAGAGTCAAGACGGTAAGATTCAGGAGTAGAGAAGGCAAGGCCTCGCTTTTTTTGCTTCTTCTTACTTCTCCCTGCTCTCCGGCACTACCACATAAACGTCCTCGTTGGCTTTTTTCATGAGGTATTTTTCGCGGGCAAATTTTTCCATTTGCTGGGGGTTGGTGGTCAGTTCTTTAAGCTCTTTGGTCACCTGGTCGGTTTGGGCTTTGTAGAAATCGCGCTCAAGCCTTAGTTTTTTAACTTGTTGGTGATATTGGTATTGGGAAAAAAGATCGTTTCTGTCAAAAAATATCATCCACACCACAAAAGCAAGGGTAACCAGAAAAAACTTGTTCTTGAAAAGATCTATAAGGCGTTTCATTGATACCGGCTGTATGATTTTCATTTAAAGCTATTTAATTTTTTCGACGGATACAAATTTAGTTTATTGGTTCATTAGTTCATCAGTTCATTAGTTCATTGGTGGTTAAGTTGTCCAACTTTTATTACAGAGATGATTTACTGCGACTTAATTTTCGAGCCTTTACCAATGAACTAATGAACCAGTGAACTAATGTATTATCCTCTCCTGGCTCCACTCATGCCGCTTTTGCCGCCGGGTTTACCGGCTTCTGAACGGCTACCGCCTGATCTTTTATTGCCACCTGAACGGTTGTTGCCTGCCGAACGACTATTGCCGCCACCGCCGCTACCCGACCTGCGGTTGCCACCACGACCGCCACCTCGTTGGCCACCGCCAGAACCACCTTTTTTAGGCGCCTCATTTATTTTAGCTGCCATAGCTGCCGGACTAAGTGGGTAAGGGTGACCTTCCTCAACCGGGATTTGTTTGGCTATCAGCTTGTGGATGTCTTTCAAAAATTCCAGTTCTTCGGCATCGCAAAATGAAAACGCTATACCATTGGCGCCAGCCCGGCCTGTACGACCGATGCGGTGCACGTAGGTTTCAGGGATGTTTGGCAGTTCGTAATTTATAACGTGTGTAAGCTCGTCAATATCAATACCGCGGGCTGCTATATCAGTAGCTATCAACACACGCGTTGTGCGGTTTTTAAAATTAGTTAACGCACGCTGCCTTGCATTTTGTGATTTATTACCATGGATGGCTTCGGCGGTGATGCCAACACGGTTAAGGTCTTTCACTACTTTGTCGGCACCGTGTTTGGTACGGGTAAACACCAGTACCGTTTTTATACTTTTATCTTTCAGGATGTGTATCAGCAATGATTTTTTATCTCCCTTATCCACATAATAAACCGCTTGTTGTATAGTATCGGCGGTAGAAGAAACCGGGGTAACTTCAACCTTTTCGGGATTGTTCAGAATACTATCTGCCAGGCTCTGGATCTCTTTTGGCATAGTAGCCGAAAAGAAGAGTGTCTGCCTTTTGGCAGGCACCTTGGCAATGATCTTTTTAACATCATTAACAAAGCCCATATCCAACATGCGGTCGGCCTCATCCAGTATCAGGAATTTAACATGCTCCAAATGAACATAACGCTGGTTCATTAAATCAAGCAAGCGACCCGGGGTTGCCACTAAAATATCAACACCACGGCGCAAAGCATCAACCTGCGGGTTTTGTGATACCCCGCCAAATATTACCAGATTTTTAAGGCCTGTATGTTTACCGTAATTGGTAAAACTTTCACCAATTTGCAGGGCAAGTTCGCGGGTTGGAGTTAAAACCAATGCTTTAATGGTTTTTTGCTCCTTGTGGGCTATCCTGTCCTGGTGTAATAACTGCAGGGTAGGGATAGCGAATGCCGCGGTTTTGCCGGTGCCGGTTTGGGCACAACCTAATAAATCCCTGTGTTGTAATATAATAGGAATGGCTTGCGCCTGTATTGGGGTAGGATTAGTATATCCCTCTGTTTTTAAAGCCTTGAGGATTGGCTCAATTAAATTTAAATTTTCGAATGACATTTGATCTTTTGTAATGTATAATGTGCTAACGCGAAAGCATAAGCGGATCTGAAGAGTTTGCTGGGCTCAAAACCGTAAGCGAACGGGTAATTACCCGCAAAGATACGCTTTTTATTGTTAAGAAAATTTTAAGAGCAAGAGCTGCACTGGATTAAGCTGCCAGCGTTTCGGTATCAGGAGCTCCCTGTTCCTTTTTTACCTTGCGGTCTTTTTGCCATGACTCCAATAAGATGAGGCCCATACCTATCATAATAGATACGTCGGCCACGTTGAATACGCCGGTTTGGAAGATACCGAAATTCATATGCATAAAGTCGGTTACACTGCCGTATAGCATCCTGTCATAAAGGTTGCCTGCGCCACCGGCTATAACCAAAACAATACCAATAGTGGTTAATTTACCTATTGACGGTTTTAACATTACATAAAACACCCCAAAGGCAAGTGCCAGTAATGGCAGTAACGACAACAAGATGAATTTCCATGGGTTTTGCAATGAGTCGCCAAGACTTAAAAAAGCACCCGTGTTTTCGGCATGAAGAATGGTGAAAAAGTTTTTGATAACAAAAATGTTATCACTGATGTGGATATGCTCCCTTACGTAAATTTTAGTAACCCTGTCAAGCCCAATGCTTACAACCAATATCAGCACTATCCCCAATATCCTCAAAATCCCTTTTCTGTTCATTAGTTTATTTTAACAATTTAATATAACGTAACTGCTTTGGTTTAATTATATGGCTTTGATTGCGGGTGCAAAGGTATGAAAATACTTGTTAGCAAGTATCTGTTTGTGGAAGATCCGAATTAAGTTAAGTGTAACAATTTTAAAAAAATGTCATGGGTAGGAACGAAGCATCTTCTTCGCCCTGTATAGCAGCCATGCTTGTTGAAGAAGATCCTTCGCTATGGCTCAGGATGACAAAGCGTGGCGGTTTATGCATTTCTATTCGGCCAGATTGTTAAAATAAAAAAGGCCATCTGCATAATACAGATGGCCTTTTGAAGTATTAAAAAGATTATTTTTTGAAGTATTTGAAATCTTTACCGATGAATTTAGCGTTAGCGCCTAATTCTTCTTCGATACGTAATAACTGGTTGTATTTAGCGATCCTGTCTGAACGTGAAGCCGAACCGGTTTTGATCTGACCGCAATTTAATGCAACAGCAAGGTCGGCAATGGTTGAATCTTCAGTTTCGCCCGAACGGTGGCTCATTACTGAAGTGAAACCGTTGGTTTGAGCTAAAGTAACTGCGTTGATAGTTTCGGTTAATGAACCAATTTGGTTTACTTTTACCAGGATTGAGTTAGCAATACCTTCGCTAACACCTCTTTGTAAACGTTTAGTGTTGGTTACAAATAAATCGTCACCTACTAACTGTACTTTTTTACCGATTTTGTCGGTTAAGATTTTCCAGCCTTCCCAATCGTCCTCAGCCATACCGTCTTCGATAGAGATAACAGGGTATTTTGCAACTAACTCGGCAAGGTAATCAGCTTGCTCAGCGCTGGTGCGGATAGCACCTTTTTCGCCTTCAAATTTAGTATAGTCGTATTTACCGTCTTTGTAAAACTCAGATGCAGCACAGTCAAACGCGATAAAGATATCTTCACCAGCTTTGTAACCTGCTTTTTCAATAGCTTTTAAAATGGTTTCAACACCATCTTCAGTTCCTTCAAAAGTTGGAGCAAAACCACCTTCGTCACCTACTGCAGTTGATAAACCGCGGTCGTGAAGAATCTTTTTCAGGTTGTGGAATACCTCGGTACCCCAACGTAAAGCTTCAGAGAATGAAGGAGCGCCAACGGGCATGATCATAAATTCCTGGAAAGCAATAGGAGCATCAGAGTGTGAACCACCGTTAACGATATTCATCATCGGGATTGGCAGCGTATTAGCGTTTACACCACCAATGTAGCGGTATAAAGGCTGACGGCTTTCCTGTGCAGCAGCTTTAGCTACAGCTAATGAAACACCTAATATAGCGTTAGCACCAATTTTACCCTTGTTTTCGGTGCCATCAATCTCAATCATTAAAGCGTCGATAGCATTTTGTTCAAACACATCGATACCTTTTAATTCAGGAGCTAAAACTTCGTTTACATTTTCAACGGCCTTTAAAACGCCTTTGCCCATGTATTTTGATTTGTCGTTATCGCGAAGCTCAACGGCCTCGTGAACGCCGGTTGATGCACCAGATGGTACAGCAGCGCGACCAAATGCGCCGTTTTCGGTTAAAACTTCTACCTCAATAGTAGGGTTACCGCGCGAATCTAAGATCTGGCGGGCATGCACATCAATTATTATGCTCATAGTGAATTGTCAGAGTGTGGTTTGAATGAATACTATTAATAACGGCGGCTAAGTTAATGTGTAAATAAGGAAAACGCAATTGAAATTTTGTATTTGTAACGATTATAGGCAATTAATGATGTGATTTAACATGAAATTAATATGTAATGGGCTATTTTTTTACAAAAAGGATGATATCTGAACCCGAATTTGTTGAATTTGCCGAACTAAAGCGTGAATAAGTATTCAATAAATTCAGATAATTCGTTTAATTCGAGCTCGGCAGAAGTATCCTGACAATCCTTCGATCTCAAAAATCATAGTTCATATTATAGCATTGCCTGCGGCCCGCGCTATCCACTCATACTGCACGAGGCCTTAGTCACATGGCCGGTATCCGCTACTATCGCTAATGCGGGCTTTAAGGTAAATAATACCTAATTCTCATCTCCGCTGTCGTGTCCTCACGACAGCATGCGTGCATTGATTTAATGCTGGTTAGTTGCCGTGAGGACACGGTAACTGGAAAATCAATCGGCAGTAGTAGGTACGTGCTCACGCTGAACCGCATTTTTACGCTGGATACGGTACATCAGGATCAGCATGATATTGTCTTTATCGCTTTTAGCTGTCGCCGAGTAATTATACTGGTTAATCCAGCCTGCCTGTAAGATCCACGATTTATCAAACTGGTAACCCAACGCAGCCGAAATTCTGTTGCGTTCAAAATTAGGGACTTTGTTGTTCAGGAATACCTCGTCAAAAGCAGAGATAAACCAGGTTTTAGCCGCAATTTTAGTATTGTTCAACGGTACAAATACGTTAAGTCGGTATCTGAAGCGGTTACGATAATCACCGTTAACCCAGCGTTGTTCTACACGGTAGCGATGCTCTAATTTTATACGGTACAGAAACTGATTGCTGGTAATTTGTTCCCAAAAGCGTGTTTCGGTAATGGTAGGGCCCCGGCCAACATCCATATAGTCATAAGTTGTGTATCGGCCGCCGCCTAAAAGCGCTGTGAAATTTTTATCAATATCGTAACTTATGCCAGCCTTTGCTTCATAGTATTGAAACTGGCTGAAAACATTGTTGGTACGGGTTTGAAACTCGGTATAACCACCCCACTTATGAGCGCTGTCGCCAGGTAGCACAACGGTAACTATTCCCCAGGTGCCTACCTTTGAATCCTGGGCCTTAACGGTAATTGAACATGTAGTTAACAAAAAGAATACTAAGGCGGCAAAACTAACTGGTTTGATTATCATTACAGGAGTTATTTCTGCAAATATATTTCCTAAATGTTATCTGAATGTTAATATTAACATGGTTAATGTTAAATTAATGTTAATTATTGAACTGACATTCTATTAGTAAATAGGATTGTAGACTTACAAAGTTTTTAAAACTTCGTAAGTCTGAATTTTACAAATTTTTATAGGTCGAAGTAAAGAGGCGGCGAGGTTGGTAATCCGCAAATCTCAAATTCCTGGCTCTTATTTCTAAAAGTCTTGCATCTTTCCCGCTATTCCCATTTAAATGTTTTCACTGCAACAGCATAAATGCCGATGAACCATGCAAAAAGTATCAGCAACTGGTGGGTAACATCGCCTAAACCAGCTCCTTCAAACGCTACCTTACGCATAGCGTCATTTAAATGCGTAAGCGGTAACATCTTGCTGATATACTGCAGCCAATTTGGGAAGGCGGTGATTGAAAAAAACGTACCCGAAAGCAGGAATTGCGGCAATGTAATAATATTAGAAAGCGGCGGCACCGAGCTTTCGTTTTTGGCAATGCCCGATACGGTAAAGCCAAAGCCCATAAAAATAATCAGTCCGATGGCCGAGAGCACCAGCATGTTTAATACTGTTGTAATGCCGTGTATCAGCGTGAAGCCAAACATATAATGGCCAACCAATATGATAAACAATGAGCCTAACAGCGAAAACGCCAGCCTTGCGATAGCTTCACCTAAAACAATGCTGTAACGTTTAACCGGGGTAGCAAAAAAACGCTTGATAACCAGCGTTAAACGCAAACTCAGGAATACAAAGGCTGTACCAAAAACGCCGCTGCTTAGCAACGAAAAGCCCAACTGTCCGGGCAAAATAAAGTCGATATATTTATATGGGCGACCGCTTATAGTTTCTTCTTTAAGATCGATTAATTTGGGTACCTGAACAGTTGTGTATGATTGGATACGCTTCAACTCTTCTGATTGAATACGATAAAAGATGTTGTTCAGGGCTGATTTTAACACGCTTCCCTTATCGCCCGATGCCTCGCTGTACTGCACATGAACGGTCATGGCCGCCGGTGGTGCAAATGGCTTAAGGTCAAGAACTGCATCTATATTTCCCTTTGCCAGATTTTTGCTCATCTCATCGGCGGTTTGATCATTGATGAGGTGCATGATCTTGTTTTTTTTCAGCGCCATGTAAACCGGGTTGCTGGCCGATGTATCGCTTCCTTTGGCTACGCCCACATCTATCGACATACCGCCCCCGCCAATATTGGCAAAAACAATGATAAATATTAACGGGAAAGCCAGTGTAAACACCACCGCCGAAGGGCTGCGTAATATCGACCGGAAACTTGCACGGGCAATTGCCAGGGTTGCTTTTGTATTGCTGTAAGGTTTGTTCATTCTTTTATGTCATTTGCCATTAGGCGTCATTAGGTCATTGAGTCATTTTGTCTGTCGGCGTCATTAGGGCATGGAGCATTTTAGAGTGCTAACTGCAAACTTAAAACTGCATACTGGCTCCCCCTTCAGGGGGCCGGGGGTTATCCTTCCCGCCATTCTTTACCGGTGAGATTGATAAATACGTCTTCCAGGTTGGCGAGTTTAACCTGCTTTTTGCGTTCAAAACCGGAGGCTACCAGCTCGTCAATAAAATGGTCGGGGGTATCAATGCCGATGATGTGGCCGTTGTCTACAAAGGCAACCCGGTCGCACAGTACTTCGGCTTCATCCATGTAGTGGGTGGTAATTACCACTGTAGTGCCCTGGTCGCGGATCTCACGGATCAAATCCCAGAGGTTACGGCGGGCTTGTGGGTCGAGTCCTGTTGTGGGTTCATCCAAAAATATGATCCTTGGGTTATTGATCAGCGTAGTAGCAATGGAGAAACGCTGTTTTTGTCCGCCGGACAGGTCTTTATATTTTGCCTTTGCTTTATCGGTAAGCGCTACTTTTTCCAGCATCTCCATCGGTGTTTTGTCAATGCCGTATAAACCTGAAAACAGTACTATCAGCTCCGACAGGTTAAGGTTAGGATAATAACCGGCAGCCTGCAACTGCACGCCTATACGCTTTTTGATACTATCAGCGTCGGTTTCAATATCAAAGCCGTCAACAATGATACTGCCGGATGTTTTGTTACGAAGGGTTTCTATAATTTCGAGGGTGGTTGTTTTACCGGCACCGTTAGGGCCAAGCAGGCCGAAAATCTCACCTTCGTAAACTTCAAAACTAATGCCTTTAACGGCTGCAAAATCGCCATAGTTTTTTACCAGGTTGTTTACAGTGATGATAGGTTGTTTTGTCATAGGGTAAAAATGCATCAGATTCATGAAATAACCATGAGTTTTTCGGTGAAGTACATAATTTTTACGGTGAAAAGGGGAGTTTTTGAGGAGACGTCATTGATCAGGCGGGTCCTGAAAAAATGTGATGACGTATAAATAAGAACATATAGTTTTGGGTTTTGCAGTTATGGTGCGTAGGCCAGCGTTAGGGATTGCAGTGTAAAGCCCACAGCGCGGGTTGGGTCTGCGGGCAGGAAAGGCGAGGACTTGCAACGGAAAGCCCGGGCCGCAGGTAACGCCCAAATTGATAATGAAAATAAAAAAAATATTTGATAATCAGAAGATTGCAATTGTGTTGTTATATAAGATACGAAGTAATCCCCGGTTTTCAGAATAGCCAATTAAGTTCGCTCTGTATAGTTTGGGATTGCTTCGTACCTCGCAATGACGACGGAGGGATACTTAAAGGTTGCTTTATTTTAATTACTCAGACTACCCCTTAGTACGAAGAAAATGAAAAAGCCCGGATGCTCATCATCCGGGCTAAAAAATACTGTTCGCAAATATTCCCCTTTCGGGGGATTAGCGGGCCTTTAATTCACTTTCAGATTTCAGCACTTTGCTGCCGTTTTTCTGTTCAATTTCATAAGCGGGCTCCTCTTTGCTGGCGTTGCGTTTAACTTTTGCGCCTTTTATAGTTTTGCTTACCGGCTTATCATGCTTTTTAACGATATGGCCTTCAGCTTCTGATTTTCCCCATTTCCAGGTTACTTCATCTCCCTTTTTCATACGCTTTACCTTTTCTGAATAACGTATGGGCTTTGTTATTGATTTGATAAAGGTGAAATAACCATCCCTCGGGGGCCGGGACTTTATTTTATTAAATGACCGACTGAGTGCGCGATAGCAACGGCGTGTTCCGCGGCTTTCATTACCAAATGGATCAATTGAATTGCAAGTAGAGTTTTCATGGCATTTATTTGTTGTTGTTTAGTGATCCAAAATTGCGCACAAATGCCTCCCTGCCGTTAGGCTTATTAGGCAAAGTAAGTATGGTTATCGGTGAACAGGGGTAAAACATCGGAGAAATGCCGGTAAAAAATTGATATTGTCGGTAAAACTTCCCGGAATGATGAAAGGCCATGTTGGCAATATATATGATTTTAATATTTTGCCTGATGTCAATTTTTATACACCAACAATTTTGTTACTTTTATTCTAAATAAGTACACAATTATCACCTAATTAATTATCACTAAATGAAAAGGACTGCCTTGTTGGTCGTGTTAATGCTATTGTGCGGCATCATTGTAAAAGCACAATTTAAATTTCTTGCCGAAAGCCCGGCCTTCGAAGAACCTGAGGCTGGAAGGGCCAAAATACTTCAGCTCAAAAATGGCAATACCATGTTTATTCTTATTGATTATAAAAAAGGAATGAACATCCGGATATATAATGCAGCACATCAGGAAACAGCCATAACTCATGTTGATGCATCATTCGGCAGTATTAATGCAGGTGTTAATGCGGTTTTTGAACTGGCCGGTGATGTTGTTATGATGATCAATGTAATTGATTCCCGTACACCTATGTTGTACCGTATTGTCATTGATGGTAAAACCGGCAATGTAAAGGACGACAAAAAAATAGCAGAGGTAAGTAAAAGAGGTATTTTTTTCGGCGAATCTGATGTTATATATGGCGGTTTGACGGCTCCTGACTTTTATGTACAGAAAGACCCTAACAGCGACAATTATGCTGTTGTAATATTTAGACGATTTGAATCTGAACAAAGTAAACGGATTGAGGTTATTGCTTACGGTGATGATAACAAGGAGATTAACCGGGCTTTTTATTCATCTCCGGAAGAGAAATATAAATATCTGCGCTGTGTGGATATGGCTGTTATTGGCAGCGAGAAGGTGAGCCTTTTGATATATGGCTACAACACCAAGGGGGCGAGTGCTAAAGATAGGTCGCTTATTTTGGCAAATTTAGATAAGGGTGCCAAAACCGTAAGTTTTACTGAGCTCGATTTTTCAAAAGATCTTATAGTTTACCAGGGAATTGTCCGCTATAACCCGGTCATGAAATCATTAATATTGTTAACACTGGTAAAAGAGAAAAGCAGAGATAACGGCTATATACCAATTATGGCTTTTGTTGACCCTTATGCAAAAAAAATAAACAGGGTTAATGTTGTTTCGCCTTCAGATCGGCTCAATCAATATTCAAAAAAAGGTTTCAGTGGGTTGCCGCAAAACCTGTATTTAAATGACGACGGCACATTTAGTATTGTATCTGAAGAAATGAAGACGTTAGTACAAGGCAGATATGTCAAAACAACTTTGGGCGATTTGGCGATAGTAAATTACAGCAAAACGGGTGAGTTTATCAATGACTATCTTATACGCAAGGATCAGGAATTACCAAATTGGTATTTAAATCCTTTTTATCAATCGGAGCGTGAGGGGACATTGCAGATCTTGGGAGATGGAAATCAATTTAAACCATTTGTGTTTTTGAGCGCAGGGCCTAAAAGTTTTGTTTTGTTTAATGATACCGAAAGGAATAACGATGCCCTGGAAAAAGGTAGCTTAGTGACTGTTAAAGCTGTAAGTAACTGTGATGGTTTTTACTATCCGCTTAAAGGCGCCGACCCTATTTTAAAACGCGATTACGTTTTTGGTAATCCTGCGGGTAAGCGCGATCATGATCTCGCGTTATTCTCTATATCTGACTACGATAGGAAAAACAATGTTTATGTAACACTGAAGCTTGAGAACCAACATGGTAATAAGGGTGTTAAATTGGTTTGGCTGCAACCGTAAATTAATGCTTGCCAAACACGAAAGCCGCTTTACAGTAAATAAAGCGGCTTTCGTGTTTTCATAGGTAGATGGATATATCAACTCACCAGGTTCACCAATGCCTGGATAACCATGGTGCTGTGCTCCTGCAAGACGACTATAACAGCTATAAGCGGATTGTAAAATGTTTTCATAATCATGTTATTTGCTGCAAATATGTGCCCCTCGCTTTTTATTAAACAGATATTTTAGGTGAAACGGCACAAAATGTCGGTGAATAAGTTGCCGGCACAGGACAAGCGCTGTCAAACCCGTTTTTATGACCAAAATCCATGCGCCCTGATCTGGCTTGACGGATACCCCTGCAATTTTAACAACTTCCGCAGTTCGCCTACCATAGTATGGTTGCCGGCAAGGTAAAATACCGAATGCTCAAGGTTATACTGTTGTTCCATTACCCATTGAATGAGGCTGTGATGCCCATATACGTCATTACGTTCAATAGGTTTTAACGGCGATTTAAAATACTCGCCAAATAAACCGCGGTGATTTTGATTGGCTATAATTATAGCGCCCGAAAAGCGGGTTGCAGGTAATACCATTTGCTGCAAAGCCAGCATATGCCCCATGCTGCTTTCGTCACCAAGACCTATGATGGCAGGAGTGCTGGCAGGAGCGTGACGGGTTGAACGAATTTTGAAATAATGAATAGCATCCCCGGTTTGTAATTCCCCGGCCCATTTACTGCCCGGGCCGCTATGCGCTGCATCAATATAAAGGGTGCAGGTGCAAGTTTCTGCATCCCAGCCGGCGGGGGTATAGTCGCGATAAGTTAGGTCGCCAACTTTTACTTTTATATAAGGTACTTCGTGCCAGTTTTGCATATCAGCCTGTGGCAAATGCAGGTCGATTTCGATCATGGTCGACGGCTCCCAGTGCCTTACTTCAAGTACCCTGCCGCTTTGCAAAAGCTGGTTTTCAAATAAGCTTCCGGCCTTTCTTTTTAATTTATGTAGAGTGGATGTTTCCATGGTGTATTGTTTTAATACTACAAAGAAACATCGAATTTTAGCCGGAAAAAATAGTAATTTCGGGGTAAAGGTTGGATTATTTACGGTGTTTGTCCCTAAATTCAAGCGGGGTGATGCATGCCGATTTTTTAAATAACCTTGAAAAATAGGTATGGTCATCATAACCCAGGGCATGTGCAATTTCCTTTACGTTGAGCCCGCTGTAATACAATAACCTTTTTGCTTCCAGCATTACTTCCTGGGTTATCCAGTAACTTACCGGGAACCCCGTGGTTTTCTTTAAAACCTCGTTAAGATATGACTCCGAAACATTAAGCATCCCCGCATATGCCGATGGGCCTTTAACTGTACGCACATTTCTCAACAACAGCTTTTTAAACTGATGTGAAATTTGTGCCGGTCGTGAAAGTTGCTTTTCGGGTGTATGCACATTGCTAAAAGTGGCTGCTGCCATACCGGCAAATGATTGTATAAGTGATTGCAAAACAGGCAAAAAGAAAGCGCTGTTGTCATCCTCGTTATTTTTTTCACGCAACAGGCAAAGGATCTGCTGGTATTGCCTCAATTCAACGTCATTAAGTTGATAAGGCTGTTGCAGAAAAAGTTGGTTTTCAAAAATACTCCGAAAGTCGGATGGGATGTGTTGTGTGTCGATAGCTACATACCAGCCGCCGGCAATTGAATTATTTATCCGGTGGTGTACCTGTCCCGGCAGGATATAATAAAATGTGTTTTCGCAAAAATGAACTTCGTTAAAATCTATCATCAGCGAAGCCGAGCCGCTTTCAATCAAAAAAAACAGGTAATGATCATCACGATGGGCGCCCATAGGCGCTTTTTTCGAATCCTCTTCGCCGCTTTCAAAGTGCCTGATCTCGAAGCCGGTATTTGTTCGTTCATGTAGCTGATGTACAGGTATATCTTTCATTTTGCCGGATAGGTGTTGTATTTAATATGTTAATGTAAGTTTTAGCAGGGAAGTTTTAATGTTCCGCAGTTAAAGAGTTTATTTTAATCAGGATAATTTCAAAGCTTATTTGCCACCTTCAACCATTGCATAAATTTCCTGCATATAAATGGCTTCATCCATGGAGGCATGGAAATCTTCCCACTCGTCAACAGTAAAAGTAAGCTGGATATCATTGACAGGCGTGCGCATCACCACGCGTTCCTGCCCATCCGGAAATGGGAAGGAGTGGTCGCCGAAGTCGAGATCAATCGCGAAGTTTTTAAACTGTATAAATTGATCGGGTGTAAAGCTAAGGATCAGGTTGTGGTGCCATATAAATAGGCATTGGCATTCGGAGCAGCGGCTTACTACCGATGTTCCCTTCTGGCTGAGTATTTTAGCATCGCACATAAATTCCGGTAATTAAAATTGAATTGGTGCCTGCTCTGCCGGTTAAGCGCCTGATAAAAGCAACTAAACTACAGAACAGGACTTTATATTTTAAATATTAGTAACCAAATAGTTGTTAATAAGCTTTTGGGCTTCTGTTTTGCTTTTTTGTACATCCCATTTTTCTTTTGCCGATTGATCGGCAAGATCAAACAAACGTTCATAAAGCAGTTTGCCATCCACTTTTCCTTTTAGTTTGATGATGGGACTTTGAGCATAAACCTCGTCCCATACCTGCCGGACGGCGGTCCAGTAAGGTTGTTGTTTTTGCCACCAGCCTTTTGCAAATGCAAACCTGGCTTCGTCGGTTTTGGTAAATTCTTCATACCCTTTTTCGCGGGCCAAAAGTTTATCGCCACCGGCCGAACGGATTATCTTTTGATTGTCCTGCTCAAACATCCATCCGTTTGGAGTTAAATAGATCCGGTTGCCGCGGCGTAATACGTTGTAATCGCTGCGCTTGGTAAACTCACGGCGGGGCAGGGGCGAATCGCATTCACTTTGCCAAAAGTGCTTGCCATCGGCATGGATCCAGGTCCCTATACTTTCATAACGCGGACTATCATCAACCTGGAAAACTTTCTGCACCCAACGTCCCCTGGTTTCGGCCGTTTTTAATGTGGCTTTTTTCCAGGTACTGTTTTGATCGAAATTGAGCAAGGTTGGTTCTTCGTATACCCAGTCTTCGCGCCAGTGTTTTATTACTGTACTATCGCCCACAACTAATAAATGCTGAATAACTATTTTTTTTGGCGAATCTTCTTCAATGGCAGCCCATTCATATCCCCATGAATGATATTGCGGGTGGTTATGGTATGCGGTATCCGGCGAAAAAGTTTCGGCATAATCAAACGTTACTTTATAGAATCCGCCAAGTGTGCGGATGGCGGCGCGGTCCTGATCAAATTTTGATTGTGCTTTAAGATTTGTCTGAACCGTGCTTAGCAGGGCTACCAGGAAAAGGATTTTCTTCATGAATAGGAAACTAATTACTGTGATGTATTAACAGGAACAAAGGAAAACCTTATTTAGAATAAATCCAAATAAAAATAAAAAAACCTCATTTGTAATTGTATAGCCGATTGGAGGGATGGGAGTGAAGATTTTAATTGTTCATACACTTCAAAAAATTATTGACAAATCCATGAGGCGTTTGCAGTTATTGCTTTGCCATCATGAACCACATCAACGCTTAATATTTTATTCATTTCATTCATCTTGGTAGTTTGGCCTTCCAATAACTATATTTAAGCATAAAATTATTGTGTAAACCATAAATAGCTTTTACGGTAAAAAGTATAAAAGCAATAAATATTATCAGCGTATTATTGGCGTACCCCCTTAGCGATAATAAGTTTTGATGAGTTGAAACGCCAATTATGACCAGTTTTTCTAAATATTCGGAGAGCCTAAAAAATTGTGTGCTTATAACTGCAGGGTTGTCAAATATTGCTCCGGCTGATTGTAAGACACTTGAAGCTTACATTCTTGACAAAACCAAACAGCGTGTTAGCGAAACAACGTTAAAACGGATTTACGGTTTTGCGTACAGTAAGTTCAATCCATCGATGTTTACCCTCAATACACTATCACGTTACTGTGATTATGAGGGTTGGGACGATTTTTGCAAAAAGCACGAGGCCGAATCAACCCGGCAAAGCAATACTACTGTTGACTGGGACCTGTTAAAAACAAATGCCGGTAAAATAACTTCGTTTACACTTCAGGCAATCAAAAACAAAACCGGGATCCCTTATCCTCAAACCATCAGGAGGCAGTTTATTGATGATCATTTTGCTGCCTTTTTACAGGGGAATTATACCGCAACCGTAATTGCCGCTCCCGCCGGATATGGCAAAACCGTGGCCCTTTGCCATTGGATTGATGAAAAACTCCAACAAAACGGCAAAGATATTGTACTGTTTTTTAGCAGCAGTGCCTTAATGAATGTGTTTTTAAGCGGGCGCGATCTGAATGATTGGATGCTTAGCCTGCTTGGCTATTCAACAGAAGAGGATATTGTTTCGTTGCTTGATGTAAGACAACGCAAGGAGGGGCGCTTTTTTCTGATTGTTGATGGTGTTGATGAGCATATGTTTAAAAACGATCAGTTTCAGCTGGTAATAACCCAGTTATTTGATATCTTTTCATTTTATCAGTCGCATGAGTGGTTTAAGCTTGTTTTAACCATGCGCTCATCAACATGGATGAATTATAATCATATGATTGAAATGGAGCAGAGCCCCTGGTTTGAAGGCTTTTTTAGCCAGCATAACCAACTGTCAAACGTTCCGTTGTTTAGCGTGCAGGAAATCAGGGAGCTTTGCCTTAAGATAAATCCTGCCATAAAAAGCTTTATAGCAGTGAATGTGGTGGAAAATTTTAATCATCCGCTATATTTTCAGTTTTACTATAAACAGCATAAGAAAAACTTTTCGCTTAATGATGTTGATCATGTAAGTGTTTATGAGCTTATTTCAAACTTTGTTTTAAACAAGGTTTACATGGGCCAGTATTCGGCCGATAAAATATATTTAATTCAGGCCATTATTGAGCAAATGGATTTTGAAAATGGTGTATTTGAAGCAAGTAAACTTGAGCTCATTAATATTATAAAGCAGTACAATCACGCCTACCTTGAATTGCTGAGCATTGGTTTTATCCGCGAGCAAAATATAAGCCGCGATTTTGAATACAAAACATCAATTGAGTTTGGTAACAATCACTTTTTTGAATTTTCAATAACCAAATACCTCCTTCATAAAAATAACAATCTTTTTGATATCGACCTCATCAATACCATTAACAGGTACTTTACCAGCGACCGCAAGTTATCTATATTAAAATGGAGCATTATTTATGCTATTAAAAGCGGGCAGCAGGAAAGTTTTCAGCTTTTATCGCAAACGCGCCTTACTACCAACGAAAAATCAGACCTTATCATCTTTTTAGGTGATTTACTTGAAAAAGAATTTAGCACGTTAAAGGACACCGAAACGTTGGTACTGTATTTTAAACAGGATTGCAGCGACGAGCTATTCGATTACTTATTTGGTTTGGAGTTCATTAATCATGATTATGCCAAAACCCTGCATACGCTGCTTAAGTTTGAGCTTTCGGATAAAAAGAAGATCCTGGTTTATACTGGCCTTGCTATCATAAGTGTATTAAAGCTTGAAATGAACAAGCTTGAAGAATATCTGAAACTACTGAAAGGTTTCGGCGCAGTAAGTTATTATGAGTTTTCGCTTGATCCTTTAAAATGCATCAATGCGATATTTCAATATTTTAAGTATGGTATTATTGACAAGGAGTTTTTTAAAGAAATTACACGTTTTTACTTCCGCCCTCCCTTGCAGCTCGAGCGCTCTGTTTCAAATGACCTTATATTTTTGTTAGCGGCGCATACTTTAAGGCTCTGCAATGAACCTTTAAAAACGCTGCGTTTTGTCGCAGTGCTTGAAAAATATTATCGCCCTGTTACCAACACAGCCTGTGTGTACGACTTCTTTTTAAAGCGAATAAAAACTGAGGAGTATCTGGCACTTGGGCAAATCAAAAAAGCGATGTCACTCTATTTTGAGCTTGATGAAGCTTACAGTCAGGCAGCAGAAGCTTTTACCCCATTCATGATCGCATCGTTCAATTGCATTAAAATAATAGTGAGCTTCAATAACAGGCAGTTTTCGTTGGCTGATGATACCCTTGAGGAGTGGGCAAATCTCATTATTAATGAAATGGATTATAAATTATCAAGGGTATATATGTTTGCTTTTTTGTTGAGGAACCAATACGCGGTCAAACACTCGTCTGAACGGGTTTATAAGCATATTAACTACATGTTTTTAAAAATGATGAGCGAAAGTGGTTTGCGTGCCGATATATTTTTAAAACAAAACAGCTTTATAAGTTAATGGCCGTTTGTTGGTTGTTATCATACTTATCTATGATGAAATTGTAAAGCGCAAATTTATCTTTTGACGGGTTCAGATATTCATCTAAAAATATAGCTATTGCTCCGTTGTTTTTTTCAATAGCTATTAATTTTAATAGTTGTATGGAGCTTTTTTCTACGTTTTCAATATTTTGAAGGTATGAAAGAAGGCGCATGTCGCGTAATAATTCATCATTGTCCTGCTGATGAATGGCTGTAAATTCATCTTCAAGCAGGGCGATCAGATGATTGCATTGATCAAACGAATAATGTTTCTGAAGGGCCAGGTAGATACTATCCATAAGGGCGATGTGTTTTTCGGTTTCATCGATAGTTTCTTTTATAGGGTTATTGAGGTCCTTGAAATTGGAGGTACCGGCAATTTCTAAAAGCCGCTCGGCCAGGTGCGCATTTGCACAATAAATCCTGTTAAGATGTTCCGTAAAAAAAGTTGTCAACGTATCCGGTGCCCATTGTGCTGGATAGGGGGGGACCGTACCGGGTGTTTTCTTTTTCATTAATTGTGATCAGTCATAGTTAAATAATGCCGCTGTTATATTAGGATCTTTGTTTAAAGCCATTATGACCGATACTAAACATAGGAACGAACTATTGATAGAAAACAACTGACCGGGTTAACCGGATTTTAGGATAATTTAAGCTAATTGCTAATCGTGCTAAAGTTATTTTTTCTTTGCTTAAAACGACAAAGTTTTATACAATATTCATTCTTTTAATGTGATCGAAAAAAATAAACAACTTATTTACTTTCTTAGAAAATCATCAGGGCATTATTGAAAAATAAATCTACAGCACTCAATTCAAAATGCGTACCGATTTTGTTACATATATGTAAAATTCATAATCGTAACATATAAGTTACTGTTTTTTGAAAGCAGTGGCGTCTTGTTTTCTTTCTGGTTATTAAAATGTAGTCCTATTCTACAAGCTGTTCGTATATCTATACACGATAAGTATACATATAAGCATCATTTAACGACGATAAACTATCATATTGTATCTAAACTAATTTTGTTTAGCCAATTATTAATTTCTACAGAATATATCCAGAATTAATTATCGTGGTTTAATTTTTTTAACATATAAATTATTATTTCGCTGATTTTTATGTAGCATTGCTATTGTTTAGACTGATTATTGATTGAAAAAGATTTTCGCCATAGTAATGTTAGTTACCCATATGCTTAATTTGCTGGGTTACATGGCACTTAATCAATATTTTGTTAATAAATCAAACAAAGTTATAGCCCGCCAAATTGCCAAAGGCAAATACAATACCCGCGACCTTATTGAAATTAAGATCAAACAAAACCTGCCTTTTATACATGATTGGGATAGTTATGTTAACGTTTCCGGGCAGCTACAACTGGATGGTGTTGCATACAATTACGTAAAACTCCGGGTTACCCGCGACACTGTTTATGTGCAGTGTATCCCCAATTATGAAACCACAAAGCTGCTCAACGAAAATGTGATATGTGCAAAGAAACTAAATAGTACACCTGTTAGTAAACGCACGCACGAATCGTCAGAAAAGAAACTTGGCAGCGATGCTAAATATAACTGTCCAGAAATTTCGTACGCTTTTATAAAGTCTGCAGTACCGGTACAGCCTCCCGGCACATTTATCTATATCAGCATACCTGATCCTTTTGTATCGGTTAGCGGTCAGCCGCCTGAAATTGCACTTGTCTGAATTTATAGCTGATAATTAACCTGTTCCGTCAATTTTAAATGAATGCATTATTTGCACTGCTACGTGCTATGTGCATGTATTTGTCATTGTTGTACCTGAACAGTATACCCCTAACTTTTTTTAATTTGAATAAATGAATACTCTTTATAAAATTTCATTGCCTGCGCTTTTTATTTGTTGCGCAGGTGTGGCCCGGGCACAGCATAAAAGCGTTAAAGATACCCTGCAATTGGATAGCGTTATTATTAAAGAAGGCAGGTCAAAACATTTACCTAATGTTTCGGGTACCAACATATTTGCCGGTAAAAAAACCTTTGACATTTTCCTTGATGCCGGAAAGGCAAACTTAGCCAATAACAATGCCCGCATGACTTTTGCCAAAGTGCCCGGCATTAACGTATGGGAAATGGATGGCGCCGGTTTGCAGCTTAATATTGGTACCCGGGGTACCGATACTCACCGTTCTATCGAAACCAATATCCGTCAAAATGGCTACAACACCAACTCGGATATGTTTGGCTATCCAGAAAATCACTATAATGTACCATTTCAGGCGGTGAGCGAAATTCAGATAGTACGCGGTTCGGCAGCGTTACAATTTGGCAGCCAGTTTGGCGGCATGGTTAACTTTAAACTTAAAGGAGGTGACAGCACCAAAGTGTTTGGTTTTGAAAGCGAACAATCGGCAGGCTCAAACAGGTTTTTCAATTCGTATAATGCCGTTGGCGGTAAAGTTGGCAAGGTTAGTTACTACGCCTTTTACAGCGCCCGCACCGGCGATGGCTGGAGGCCCGATGCTGCTTTTAACTCCCGCGCTTACTATGCCAACATCAAATACCAGTTTAATGATAAAGGAAGCATAGCTTTTCAGTTTTCGAGGTCGGACTATAGGCAACAGATAGCAGGCGGTTTAACCGATGCCCAGTTCGATGCCAATAATCGTCAGTCGACCCGCGCGCGTAACTTCTTTAACCCGGAAATTAATATCCCGGCATTATTATTCAACTACCAGTTTGATAAAGACACCCGGCTGGAAGTTACATCTCATGTATTATTCGGTCAGCGCAACAGTGTGCAGTTCATTAATACGGCCAATATTCCCGATACCGTTAATACAAGCCTGAAAACTTATAATCCCCGCCAGGTCGACCGTGATTATTACGCCGGTTTTACCACCGAGGCCCGTTTACTTCATAATTACAAGCTGGGCGATCTTAAAAGCTCCTTCACTACAGGTGTGAGATATTTTGAGGAAACTACCATACGTAAACAAAAAGGAACTGGTACGGTGGGTTCTGATTTTGATCTGAGCCTGGTGAAAGATTATGGTATCGACCTGAGGTTGCACACACTTAACTATGCCGCATTTGCCGAAAATATGTTTCAGGTAACTAAAGCGTTTACTGTTACGCCGGGTGTACGTTTTGAGCAAATCAATACCACCAATACAGGGGTTATAGTAAACCGCACCTTGCCGGTAAGCTATAAGGATAAACGAAACTTTCCGCTGTTTGGAACCGGGTTGCAATATCAGCTGGATAATGGAAGCCAGTTTTACGGCAATATTTCGCAGGCTTACCGCCCATATATTTATGCAGCGGTTACCCCTGCAGATCAGCTAACGATCATCGACCCTAACATTAAAGACAGTAAAGGCTATGATGCCGATCTGGGTTACCGCGGCCATATCAGCACTGCGTTCAGTTTTGATGTTAATGCCTTTTATGTTTACTATGGCAACAGGGCCGGTACCTTAACCCAAACTGATGCCAGTAATGTAACTCATCTTTACATGACTAACATCGGCAATGGCGTAGCTAAAGGTATTGAGGCTTTTGCCGAAGTTTCACTCATTCGCTCGTTTGATAAATCGGCAGGGAGCGATCTGCGTTTGTTCAACTCACTATCGTATACACATGGCCGCTACACAAGTGGCGCTATCAGCCAAAATGGTAAAAATGTAAGTTTGGTTGGTAATCACCTGGAAGGTACACCAGACTGGATTGACCGTGCCGGTTTAACATTTTTGAGTGGTCATGTAAGTAGTACCCTGCAATACAGCTATGTAGGCAAAAGCTTTAGCGATGCCAATAACACTACTTTTAATGTTACGGGAGCTACCGGGATAGTGCCTTCATATCATTTGTTTGATTGGGCTTTCAATTATAGTTTCCTGAAAAATTATCACCTTACAGCTAACGTGAACAATATTTTTAATGCTAAATATTTTACGCGCCGTATCAACATGTACCCTGGTCCAGGTATTTTACCTGCCGACGGCCGTACGTTTAATATTGGCTTTGGGGTGAAGATTTAAGGACCTCACCCCAACCCCTCTCCAAAGAAGAGGGGCTTAATATATTTATTCAAGTCCTCTTCTTTGAGAGAATTTAGGTAAGATAAACAAAACGGCCCTTCAAATTAATGAGGGCCGTTTTATTTTATACTGATAAGGATTGCTACTTGGTAATGTGCCTTTTTACGATCTCGGAGAGTGCGGTAAGATCAAACGGTTTGGCAAGATAGCCATCGGCATTACCTGCTTTGGCTATTTCTTTGATATTGCTTACAGCCGAAATAATCACCACTGGGATGTGACTGGTAGCAGGATCATCTTTTATTCCTTTACTTAGTTGCTGCCCGTTAGCGTCGCTGGTCCAGTCGGTAAGCCAGTTATCAAGCAAAATCAGGTCGGGGTTAATAGTGGTAAGGGTACGCAGAATACGTGCATTGTCGGATTGTATTACTTCGTAACCTTCTTCCTCCAGTACATATACCACGGTGTCGCGGATATCTTTATCGTCCTCTATAACTAAAACCTTTTTGGCCATAAGTTTTGATTGCTATATAATTTAATCAACTGCCTTTTTGAGCTGCTTTGCTATTATATAACAAACAAATACCCCGTATTTGTTTTAGTTATAGTATTAAATAAAAAATATATTGTTTAATGAAATGTTAACCGGCAACGGTATTGTAACAAGCCCTGCAGCGTGGTTCGTAGCTTTCCTTTTCGCCGAGTAATATTTTTGAATTGTCGTGTACCAGGCGATATGAATATTGAGCCGGGTTGCCACATCTTACGCAAACGGCCTGCAATTTGGTTACCGACTCAGCAATGGCCATTATGTTGGGCATTGAGCCAAAGGGACGGCCTTTAAAATCCATATCCAGGCCGGCCACAATTACACGTACACCCCGGTTGGCCAGTACGGTACATACCTCCGGAAGTTCATCGTCAAAAAATTGCGCTTCATCAACGCCTATCACATGTGCATCACTGGCTAACAATAAAATAGCCGAAGCACTATCAACCGGGGTGGAGGTTATTTTACTGGCATTGTGCGAAACAATGGCGTCTTCGCCATAACGGGTATCAGCTTTCGGGCTAAAAATCTCGACTTTAAGCTTGGCTATACGGGCCCGGTTAAGCCTCCTGATCAGCTCTTCGGTTTTGCCCGAAAACATTGATCCGCAGATAACCTCTATACTGCCGCCTAACTCACTTTTACGCCTGAAAACCTCTTCGTGATATACCATTTATGACTTTTATAGTCGGCAAATATCAGAATTTAATCCTACTTTTGATAAGCATTTTCCTAACATTGAGGCCATGAAGCAAATGGATGTATTTAAAAAGATAGGTGGGATTTTAAAGGAGCTTAATGATCAATACGACTACCTTTCTGCTGATCCCAGCGAACTAAATGAACTTGAATTAGAGCTTTTTGTAGCCAACGCCCATTTTTTAAAAGACCATGCCGAAATTCTGCGCCGTATCAACGAACGCTCGGTAGTCCCTGCACCAATTGCAGATAAGCCGGAACCCATAGCTGAGCAGCCAAAAACGGCAACACCGGTAGCCCCGCCCCTACCTGTAACGCCGCCGCCGGCAAAGCAGGAAGCTTTATATGAACAGCGTTTTTTTGAGCCGGTAGTGCAACAGCAGAACGTTCCTGTTCCGGTTGATAAAATTGAACTTACCAATGATGTTGAGCCTGTAGCCCCTGTGCCGTTTAACAACCCGGTAAAGATAGAAGTGGTTGATGCCAAACCCGAGGTAAAAGATACTCCCGAACCACAGATAAATGTTGCTGCTGAAAAAGATACAGACAGTTATTCGTTTCAACAGGAAATTCCTGAGGGAAGCGGCTTTGAACTTAATTTAAATGAAGCTGATACCTGGGATGATGAAGCCGACCGGTTTGAGCAGGAAGAGCTGATAAGCCAGCTTCCCGAAAAACCTGTTGAAGTGGTTCCTATAGCCGAACAGCCTAAACCATTGCCTGTAATTGAGCCTGTAAAACCAGCGACGGAGCCCGTTACGGCAACTGCTCCTGCCGCAGATACCAATAGCCAGCAGGTATTAACCTTTAATCAAAGGATAATGGCCCAAAAAGCTGAGAAGGCTAATACAGCAACAAACACTACTGCTGAATTGCCGGTTACCGACCTGAAATCAGCTATCAACCTTAATGATAAACTGCTTTATATAAAAGATCTGTTTAACGGCTACAGCCTGGCTTATAGCGAGGCTATTGAAATAGTAAACCGCTTCAGCACCTTTGAAGAAGCAGAGCGTTTCCTGAAAACAAATTACGTAGTTAAAAACAACTGGGAAAGTAAAGCTTCAACAGCCGATAAATTTTATGCATTGCTGAGAAGAAGGTACCCTGCTTCTTAAGTGATAAGTCATAAGTCTGTAGTCGAAAGTTGAATTTCGGATGAAGGGAGGCTGAATCCGCTTTTAAACAGAACATTTATCCGCTTCCGACTTAAGACTTTCGACTCGAGACTATTGACTTCAAACTCCCGACTCAAGACTTCTGACTTAAATTAAACGTTCGATTTCCTGTTTGAGTCAAGCTTAATGAGCGTGAACAGGAGCATGGTGAAACTTAGCAATGAGGACCCGCCATAGCTGATGAATGGCAATGGAATCCCGATTACGGGCACTACACCGATAGTCATACCGATATTGATCACCACGTGAAAGAATAGTACTGAAGCTACGCCATAGCCATAAACACGGGTAAAAGGAGATCGTTGCCGCTCGGCGATAAGGATAACGCGTAATATCAGGAACATGAAAAGGCTAATCACCGTCAACGAGCCTGCAAATCCCCATTCTTCACCAACGGTACAAAAAATAAAGTCGGTACTTTGCTCGGGTACAAATGAGTATTGGGTTTGTGTGCCATGTAAATAACCTTTACCCCAGAGTTTCCCGGAGCCAATAGCTATTTTCGATTGATTTACGTTGTACCCTTTTCCCCTTAAATCGGTTGTGATACCCAGCAATATGTTAATACGTTCTGTTTGGTGTTTCTTTAAAACGTGCTGATAGATAAACTTTACGCTAAATATAAATGCTATGCAAATGGCCAGGCCAATAACCGCAGTTTTAATAAGCTGCCTGTTACGTTTAAATAAAAAGATAATGAACGCTGTTAGTGCAGCCAGTATCAGGATAATATAAAGCGGGTTGTACAGTAGCGACGTGACGAAGAGCGTGATAAATAAGCCCGCTATGATCAGGAAATAAGGTGAAAGCCCTTCGCGGTATAAAACAAATATCAGGGAGCAGAACACCAGTGTTGAGCCAGTATCTGGCTGTAGCATGATCAGCAGCATCGGGAACCCTATAATAGCCGCGGCCATTAAAAATGACTTGGGATCGGTAACACGAATGTTGGTGCCGCTTAAATATCGCGCAAGCAATAAACAGGTAGCAAACTTGGCAAACTCCGAGGGCTGTAACCTGAACCCTCCTCCCATATTGATCCAGGCCTGATTACCGCCCACGTTTCGGCCTATTATCAGCACCAGTATCAGCAGCAAAACTATCACCACGTAAAATGCTGGGGCTAAAGCGGCAATAAACCGGCTTTCGAGTAGCAATATTACAATGCCAACTACAATTGATACGCAAATGTAAATGAACTGCTTACCGTAATTAGTGGATGTATCAACAATGCTGGAATGGTTGGCATCAAAAACTGCTGCATGGATATTGAACCAGCCAATGGTACAAAGCACCAGGTACAAAAAAACGGTAAGCCAATCTACATTAAAAAAGAAACTACGCTGCTGAGTGCTCATGACTTGCCTGTCCTCCCACCTGTTAGTGTTTTAATCCAGTTTGCCGGCTTGTTATTGTAAGCCGCTTCCCGCCGTTCTTTTTTTATCGAATCGGCTTTGAATTTCTTAATTGAATCAGCTTTGAATTTCTTAATTGAATCAACCTTTGCTGCCCTGATGCTGTCGCGTCTGCGTTCTTTTTGCAGATCTTGCGCATATAGGGTAAGATCAGGCAGGCGATTGGCATTTGCAAAGTAATCAACGGTGATTCCGGATTCACGCGGAGTAACTTTCCCTCTTAAGTATTTTTCGACGATGAAACTGGCAATAGGAGCCGCCCAATGTGCGCCCTCTCCCGAATTTTCAACAACAACGGCTATTGCAATTTTAGGATTATCGCGCGGAGCGAAAGCCACAAACACCGAGTTATCTTCGCCATGTGGGTTTTGCGCTGTGCCTGTTTTGCCGCACATAATAATACCGGGAATTTTTGACCTGATACCGGTGCCGCTTTCCACCACTTGCTGCATCCCGTTAATAACCGGTTCAAAATATTCCGAATCTATCCCAACGTAGTTTTTTTCTACGTACTCTTTCTTGATCACGTTTTCGGTACCGATAGCCTTAATAAGGTGCGGTTTGTAAAAGAAACCTCGGTTGGCAATGGTACACTCCAGGTTAGCCAATTGCAGTGGGGTTGCTAATAACTCGCCCTGGCCTATAGCCAAAGCAGCAATGGTACTTGAACGCCAGCCTCCTTTATGATAAGCGTTGTCATAGTGCAAAGGAGTTGGCACGTTGCCCCGGCTTTCAGCCGGCATATCCAGGTCAAGCCGGGCGCCAAGGCCAAATTTCATTACGTTATTTCGCCATGCGATGAAATTGGCCTCCGTATTTTTTACTCCGTACCGGTCAACAATGCGCTGAAATACCATCGTAAAGTAGCCGTTACATGATTCGGCTACGGCTCTGGCCATATTTACGGTGCCGTGCGCTTCGCCATGGTTACAGTGTACAATACGGTTACCCACTCTGTAACTGCCAGTACAATAAAAAGTTTCGCCGGGGTTGATGATCCCCTCCTGCAGGGCGATAAGTGCGCTTAGTGGTTTAAATGATGAGCCTGGAGGATATTGCGCCTGTATAGGCCTGATGAAGAATGGCTTATACGGGTTATTATACATTTTAGCAAGGTTATTGCCTCGCTGACGGCCTACCATCAGGTTGGGATCATAAGTAGGGCTACTTACATAACATAAGATCTCGCCCGATGATGGCTCGATAGCCACAATACCACCCAGCTTGTTTTGCATCAGCTTTTCGCCAAGCCTTTGCAGGTCGATATCCAATGATGAGGTAAGGCGCTTGCCTGATTGCGGCACGGTATCGAGGGCGCCATTTGCAAATGAGCCTTTAAATACGCCGTGCGAATCAACCATTTGTACCTGCACACCACGCTGACCGCGAAGCACATTTTCATAAGCTTTTTCAACCCCCGTAACGCCAATATAGTCGCCAAGGCGATAATAGCCGTTTGAGCGTTTAATGTCCCTGTCGGTAACTTCACCAATAAAGCCCAAAAACTGCGCTGCTACAGAATCGGGATAGGTACGTATAGTACGGGGAACAATTGAAAAACCAGGGAACTCAAAAAGCTTTTCCTGGAGGGCCGCATAAAGCTCTACAGATAATTGTTTTTCAAATATTGACGCTGTATTGGGCGATTGCCTTTTGGCCTTAATAAAGCGTTTATCAAACCCTTCTTTATCAATACCTATCATCTTGCAAAAAAGCAGGGTATCAAACGGCTTAACCTCTTTGGGGTTAACCATTACGTCGTAAATAGGTTCGTTTTGTACCAGGATTTTGCCGTTACGGTCAAGTATTGGTCCGCGGGCGGGGTAAAGTATGGTAGTGCGCCTTACATTGCTATTGGCGTATATGGTATAGCGGTCATCCACTATCTGGATATAGTAAAGCCTTCCCAGCAGGGCTAAAATAATAGCTATAAAGATACCGGTAACAACGTAGCGGCGTTCAAAAAACTTATTCATTTACGTTCTTTCCTTCTGAAAAATAGCAGGCCCGAAATTAGTATTAAAAATACGGTAAACAATGAACTCAAAACAACACGGCTTAGTGTGTATTGTATTTCAGAAAAACTAAAAACCTCTAAATTAAGCAGGAAAAAATGGTGGAATAAAGTGAGTATCAAAACATAGGTAAAAAACCAGCGGAAACCCATGATGCTCAATGTGGGTTCCGGCTCGTTGTCAAAGCCATCTTTTTGTACGGTTATGCTAATGAATAAAACACGCACAAGGGCCAGTACAACGCAGGCTGCGGCGTGCAGGCCCGGTGTGTCATAAAAGGCGTCGATACTTAACCCTGTAACAAAAGCCAGCACGAATAGCAACGCGTTGGGAACCTCGAACGGGAGCAACAGGATGAACAGTATGTAAAGATATGGCGTAGCAAGATTATAGAAGGTGATGTTTTTTAACAGGAAAACCTGCATAAAAACCAGCACAATAAACCTGGCGAGATTAACAAGGATAGTCCTACTCATTTTTGTTTTGTACGGCCTCCAGTCCCGTTTGTTCACCGGCAAATTTGTTATTTACCACGTAAACGTATTGAAGCTTTGTAAAATCAACAGCTAAAGCCACCTCAACATTAATAAGCAAACCGCCGCCCTTAGCATGCAGGTTAGTTATTTTACCAAACGGTATGCCTGTAGGGAAAAGTGAGTAGCCAGATGTAACTACAGTTTCACCAACTTTTGGCTGGGCGTTATTCTGGATATCAATCAGTAAACCTTTGTGCGGATCGAGGTCATTGCCCCACACAAATGAGCCAATGTCTTTAGTGCTGGTAAGCATGGCACTGAAGCGGGTGTTTTTGTGTAAAACTGATTGGATAATAGCTAAATGATCCGTTACATCAATAACCTGGCCTACAACACCGGCCCCGGTTATTACACCCATATCTTTTTGTATGCCATCCCTGCTACCCCGGTTAATAGTAATATAGTTGCTGCGTTTATTGAAAGAGTTATTGATGACTTTGGCTACAATATAACTGTACTGTTGTTTGTAAACAGTATCATTAACCTTGTGCTTTTCAACACTATCAACATACATAGATACTTTGAGCTGGCCCCGAAGCTTTGCATTTTCGCGGGCAAGGCTGTCATTGGTTTCTTTTAATGACAGATACTCTTTTAGTGCATCAACCTGGCTGTACAGTGTACCTGTTACCTTGCTGGTTGAATTAATAAAAGATGCCTTTTGAAACGAATTGTATTTGATATAAATAAGCAGCGAGCTAATCTCAAAAATCAGGAATAAAAAAAACGCGTTATACTTAGTTATAAATATCCAAAGGTTACGCATTGCTTAGATTAGATTTGAGATATGAGACGTGAGATATGAGATCAAAAAACATCGATAACCGGTGTCTCATATCTCATATCTAAAATCTCACATCTAAATTACTGCATTAAAAATTTAAAATTGCCAATGTTTTTAAGGGCAGTGCCGGTTCCGCGTACTACGGCGCGAAGAGGGTCTTCGGCAACGTGAACAGGAAGTTTGGTTTTGGCTGCCACACGCTTATCCAGGCCGCGCAGTAATGCACCGCCACCGGTTAAATAGATACCGGTTTGGTAAATATCGGCCGAAAGCTCAGGCGGCGTAATCTCCAATGCTTTCAATATCGCTTCCTCAATCTTTGAGATTGATTTATCCAGGCAATGCGCAATTTCGGTGTATGATACCATGATCTGTTTTGGTACACCGGTCATCAGGTCACGGCCTTGTACGGCAAAGTCGCCCGGCGGCTCGCTCAACTCAGGAAGGGCAGCGCCAACCTCGATTTTGATTTTCTCGGCAGTGCGATCGCCAATCATGATGTTATGCTGACGGCGGATATATTGAACAATGTCCGAATCAAAATTATCACCTGCTACGCGGATCGATTGATCGCAAACGATACCCGATAATGCGATAACGGCAATTTCGGTAGTACCACCACCAATATCGATGATCATGTTGCCCATCGGCTCTTCCACGTCGATACCAATACCTACGGCAGCAGCCATTGGCTCGTGGATGAGGTAAACCTCCTTAGCGCCGGCAATCTCGGCCGAGTCACGCACAGCGCGTTTCTCAACCTCGGTAATACCCGAAGGGATACAGATCACCATACGCAGCGATGGAAAGAACCATCCCTTGCCCTGGTTAATCATTTTGATCATCCCGCGGATCATGTGCTCGGCAGCGTTAAAGTCGGCAATTACACCATCTTTAAGCGGGCGCACAGTACGGATATTATCGTGCGTTTTACCTTCCATTTGCATGGCCTGACGACCAATTGCGATCACTTTATTGGTTGTCCTGTCGAACGCCACGATTGAGGGTTCGTCAACAACAACTTTATCGTTATGTATAATGAGGGTATTTGCTGTACCTAAATCGATAGCAATTTCTTGTGTAAAAAAGTTAAATAAACCCATCTGGTATTTCTTTCAGTATGTTATGCAAAGTTTATAAAAATACGTTTAAATAGTTTAGCATTTTGCAAACTTAAGCGTTAAAAAATCACATTTATTGTGTTGGGGTTGGGTTGATAGAGCTTATTTATTAAGTGGTTGACCGGATTTACAGGTAAATTAAGTTAAAACAGGTTAAAAACATTTTCCCTTTTCACCAAATCAATCCCTACTCTTCAATCAAACGTTTTTAACCTAATAAACTACTCACCTAATCACCCCGGTCAACCTTTAAAATTAGTGTTTAAAATGACGAACTCCGGTAGTCACCATCGCTAAACCTTTTTCGTTGCACATGGCAACCGAAAGCTTGTCGTTAATTGATCCGCCCGGTTGTAAAATGGCAGTGATGCCTGCTTCAGCAGCCAGTTCGGCACAATCCGGGAACGGGAAGAACGCATCAGATGCCATTACCGCTCCGTTAAGATCGAAACCAAAACTTTGCGCTTTGATCACTGCTTGCTTCAATGCGTCAACCCTTGAGGTCTGGCCTACGCCGCTTGCCATTAGCTGGTTGTTTTTAGCAAACACGATAGTGTTTGATTTGGTATGTTTTACAATTTTGTTGGCGAAGAACAAGTCTTTCAACTCAGCCTCGGTAGGAGCTTTTTCTGTAACGGTTGTCATTTGGGCCGGTCCCTCAATAACCGCATCTTTATCCTGCTCAATTACGCCGTTCAATAAAGTTTTGAAATGTTTAACAGGCAGTTCAACAGGTTGGCGAACCAACAGGATACGGTTCTTTTTACCTGAAAGGATCTGTACCGCTTCATCAGTAAACGCCGGAGCAATCAGCACTTCATAAAATATCTTGTCGATTTCGGTAGCGGTTTCAGCGTCGATCTCAGCATTGGCAATAATAACACCACCAAAAGCTGATACCGGGTCGCAAGCTAAAGCATCGATCCAGGCTTCTTTAATAAATGAACGTGAAGCCACTCCGCAGGCATTGGTATGTTTAAGAATAGCCACAGTAGGTTCAGTGAACTCATCAATAATAGCAACAGCAGCGTCAACATCAACAAGGTTGTTGTATGAAAGCTCTTTACCGTTCAGTTTGTTGAACATGGCATCAAGGTTACCGTAGAAAGTTCCTTTTTGATGTGGGTTTTCGCCGTAACGCAAAACCTGGCTGGTTTGGATACTTTGTTTAAATACCGGAAGCGGCTCGGCTTCGTTAAAATAGTTAAAAATATGCGTATCGTAGTTCGACGATATGTTGAATGCTTTTTGAGCAAATGAACGGCGCTGATCGATTGTGGTAGCACCTTCCTGCGTTTTCAGGATATTTTCCAGGCCGGCGTAGTCATCTTTTGAAGCTACGATCACTACATCTTTAAAGTTTTTTGCAGCTGCGCGGATCAAAGAAATACCGCCGATGTCGATCTTTTCGATCACATCCTCGGCACCGGCGCCTGATTGTACAGTTTCTTCAAACGGATACAGATCAACAATTACCAAATCAATTTCAGGAATTTCATATTGCTCCAATTGCTGTTTGTCGCCATCAAAGCTCCTGCGGGCTAAAATACCACCGAAAACCTTAGGGTGCAGGGTTTTAACGCGACCACCCAGGATTGAAGGGTATGAAGTAAGGTCTTCAACCGGGATCACATTTACACCTAAATTGCGGATAAAAGTTTCGGTTCCACCGGTTGAATAGATATTTACACCAAGGCGGTTTAACTCATTAATGATGGGCTCTAAATTGTCTTTGTAATAAACAGAAATTAAAGCATTTTTTATTTGAACTGACTGGCTCATGTACACGCTGTTTTTTGAGCCGCAAAGGTAGTAATTAGTGATTAGAGATTTGAGGTTAGAGATTAGTTTTTTTTAATCAATGTTTTTGGAAGCTATTGGGGGCTAGAGATTTGGAAATACGCTTCTTGAAAAGTGTATTTTTGAAGGTGTTAATTGTCGGGTTGCTTCTTTAGATAGGAAATATATCCATTAATCATGCGCATGCACTCCTCACAATCTTGCCGCAGGCTGCTTAATGTTTGATCATCTATGAGGCTATTATCAAAGGCAATTATCAGATGTCGATAGTTTCTGCCGCGGATCCACGAGCATTAACCAGGAATTTGGAAGCGTCTAAATAATGAAATCTGCCGTGTCCTTCGGCAATATTGTTCCCGATAGAGCGGGATGAACGAATGATCTGATCTGTTAAGCGATATTTTTCCTCGGTAGGAAACGTTTTAACTAATTCAGTAATGTTATTTCGTAATAAACGAGCCTTTTTCCAAACTTCCAGATCAGTAAAAGCTCCCATAAAGTATCCTGAAACTTAGATATTTTTAATAAACTTAACCTTAAAACTAAAAAGAAAGCCTAATCTCTAACCTCCAACCTCTAATCACTAAACAATCAACTCTTCATCTTCTTCAACAGCGCCTCCACCACTTTAGGGAAATGGTTATGCTCTAACTGTTGCCCTTTAAATTTTACGATCTCAAGTGTGTCGCCGGGTTCTATTTTGAATTTTGATTGATGAATGATCTCGCCTTCGTCAAAGTTTTCGTTTACGAAGTGGATGGTGATGCCGCTTTCTTCTTCCTTATCTTCTAAAACTTTGCGGTGAACATTGTCGCCATACATGCCTTTGCCGCCATATTTGGGGAGCAGGGCAGGGTGCAGGTTGATGATTTTATTGGGAAATGCTTTCAGTAGCGATTGTGGTACAAGCCATAAAAAGCCGGCAAGTACAATCAGGTCAACCTGCAGGTTTTTCAGCAGGCGTATAACATCGTCGGTTTCATAAAATTCGTGGCGGCCAAAAATGTGCGAGGGTACTTCAAAATTATCGGCACGTTGTAAAACGTAAGCCTGTGGGTTATTGGTAAGTATCAGTACAACTTCGGCATCGGCATTACGTTTAAAATGCTCCATTAATTTTTGAGCGTTTGAACCGGACCCTGAAGCGAAAATGGCAATTCTTTTTTTCATCGATAATATGTTTTTCAACGGAGATGAAGCTACAATAGTTTCATCGGGCTGATCGTTTACTTGGTATTGAAACTATTATAATAAAACCATTTTAAAATTTGAAAACATTTTATGCTATTGTGTTGCGGTTGTTTTTTGCCTGATAAACCCGTAGCGCATAATTCGTCGTTTTTTTGTTGCCGAATAATTAGGTTCAACATCCCCCGTTTCCAATACCAGCGAATAATTACCTAAAGTAACTATTTTACTGTTTGCAAATGGTTTTGAGGTACCGCCCGAAGATTTGGTAGTATCCTTACAAACCATATCTGAAATTAAAAATAATTTATTATCTGAAAGCGACCAGCGGCCTACTGTCGAATCGGCAGTGCATTGAAAGTTGGTGTAATTGCATGAATTATCAGCATTGAATGTAAAATGCTGAATAATACTGCAGGTTTGATTTAAGGTATCCAACGAAATTTGGGCGTCACCAACATAATTGGTAACTGTTATAGAGGCGAGTTGCCATTTTCCGGCCATTAAGGCAGGAATGTGGCTAAAGTTATCTTTCTTGCATGAATTGACAATCAGCGCAGCGCTTATTAAAAACAGGAAAAACAACAGCGGAGTTCTTTTCATTTAATTAGAGGCAAAATTATAAAATATGGTTGATTACCTTGCATCAGTACACTGTAATAAACGTTATAAATAAAATTTATTTCAAAATCTATGCTTGTTCCTTTTGAAAAACTTAAAGCAGAATTGAAAAGAGTGCTGTCAGAACTGGCTTTTACTGAAGATAAAGCCGAAGTTATAGCAACTGTTTTTGCCGAAAACAGCAGGGATGGAGTTTATACGCATGGTTTAAACCGTTTTCCGGTTTTTGTTAAATATGTTAAAGATGGCCTTATAAATATCGATGCCGATCCTGCTAAGGTAACTGCCTTTGGGGCTATGGAACAATGGGACGGTAACCTTGGGCCGGGGATATTAAACGCCCGCTTTGCCATGAATAGGGCAATGGAACTTGCCGCGGAGAATGGTATTGGCTGTGTGGCAATAAAGAACACCAATCATTGGATGCGTGGCGGCACTTATGGCTGGCAGGCTGCAGAAGGAGGTTTTATCAGTATATCATTCACAAATACTATTGCTAACCTGCCACCCTGGGGAGGTGTTAACCCGCGGCTTGGTAATAATCCGCTGGTTATTGCTGTACCCCGTAAAAATGGACATGTTGTTTTGGATATGGCCATATCCCAATATGCTGTTGGGAAGCTGAAGCAATATGCTGCTAATAACAACGAGCCGCTTCCGCTGCCGGGTGGTTATGATGGTGAAGGGAAACTCAGCACTAATGCCGCTGCTATATTAAAATCGAAGCGGATTTTACCCGTTGGATTTTGGAAAGGATCGGGGTTATCGTTGGTGCTCGATATGTTAGCTACTATCCTAAGCGGTGGGAGCTCTACTGCAGAGATCACCAAGAGCGAACATGAAACGGGAATATCGCAGGTGTTTATCTGCATCAGACCAGATAATAGCGAGCAAACAGAAAGCCTGATCAATGAAATTATTGATTATACCAAAACCAGTATGCCCGAATATGAAGGAGCCTCGATCTCTTATCCGGGAGAAGGTACTTTAAGAACAAGGGAGAAGAATTTAAGGGAAGGCATTCCGGTTGATGTAAGGATTTGGAATGAGGTGGTTAATATGTAGATAAGGTTGTGTAAACGGAATGTTATAATAAATTTAGCCTGTGGTCAGTGTTGTCATCACAGATGTTTGAAAATGGGACTACTTAAAAACAGGTCATTGCGAGCGCAGCGTGGCAATCTCGTAGCTAATGCGTGTCCGCTCTGTATAGCTACGAGATTGCTTCGTCGTTCCTCCTCGAAATGACATGGCTTTTTTTCCACCATTTTCAACTGATCTGCGTCTTCCCAGCACTTGTGATATTTTCACGGTACCACACCAATCACCCTACCATCATTCCCTCAAACTTTTCCCAAAAACCATCGCGTGGTACAGGTGCAATAATGGCAACGGGTTCATTCTTAACAGGGTGTACAAAAGTTAGTTTACGGGCATGCAGGCAAATACTTTTGCGCAGACTGCCACGGGGATAACCATATTTATTGTCGCCAACAATAGGACAACCCAAAGTTGAAAGCTGTACCCTGATCTGGTGCGGACGGCCGGTTATCGGGTCAACCTCAATTAAATAATATCCGTTTAGTTCGCCAACCAATTTATAGCTCAGCTCTGAACGTAAGCTGCCCTGTACTTCGCGGTCATGGGCTTTGGTTACGTTTTTTTGTGAGTTTTTTACCAGCCAGTGTACCAGGGTGCCTTCTTCGGGAAATGGCTTTTTGCGAACTACTGCATAATAGGTTTTATGCATTTCGCGGGCTTTAAACATTTTGTTGATACGGTCGAGTGCCTTGCTGGTTTTAGCAAACAGGATCACACCGCTTACAGGCCTGTCCAGCCTGTGTACTACGCCTAAAAACGCGCCATTGGGTTTGCTGTATTTTTGGGCGATGTATTTTTTTACTTTTTCATCTAACGGCTCATCGCCGGTTTCATCAACCTGCACAATATCGCCCGCGCGCTTATTTATGGCAATAAGGTGGTTATCCTCATAAAGGACATCCTTATCGGTAATGTCGTTGCTGCTATAATTAAATTCAGGGCGAGGCATTTGTGTTTAGTTCATGGTTCATGGTTGATAGTTCATAGCCATCCTTTTTGCTATGATCTATGAACTATCAACTATAAGCTAATTAATATTGTTCTTTCTCGTTAGGGAAGCTATTGCTTTTTACGTCGGTATTATAATTTTTGATCGCGTCGTGCATAATATCATACAGGTTGGAGTATTGGCGCAAAAAGCGGGGCTTAAAGCCTTTATTAATACCCAGCATGTCATGAATCACCAATACCTGGCCATCACAATGCTGCCCTGCGCCAATACCTATTGTAGGAATCTGCAGGCTTTCAGATACTTCCTGAGCCAGTTTGGCGGGGATTTTTTCCAGTACTATGCCAAAGCAGCCAAGCTCCTGCAACTTAAGGGCATCTTCGCGCAGCTTTTGTGCTTCGGCCTCATGTTTGGCGCGTACGGTGTAGGTGCCAAATTTATATATCGATTGTGGCGTAAGGCCAAGGTGGCCCATTACCGGGATGCCGGCTGTCAGGATTCGGCTAACCGATTCGGCTATTTCCACACCGCCTTCAATTTTAACAGCATGGGCCCCGGCTTCCTTCATGATGCGGATGGCAGAATTTAGAGCTTCCTTTGAATTGCCCTGGTATGAGCCAAATGGCAGATCGACAACCACCAGCGCACGTTTTGCCGCGCGTACAACAGATGATGCATGATAGATCATCTGATCAAGGGTAATAGGTAGCGTAGTTTCATGCCCGGCCATCACATTTGAGGCCGAATCGCCAACAAGGATGATATCAGTCCCGGCATCATCAACTATAGTAGCCATTGAATAATCATATGCGGTAAGCATAGAGATCTTTTCGCCACGAACCTTCATCTCCTGGATGGTGTTGGTGGTGATTCGCTTTATTTCTTTATTTACAGACATTGATAAATGTTTTATCGGCGATGCAAAGGTACGTATGATTTCGGATTTCGGAATTTTGATTTCGGATGCGATTTTTCTGGTATGTCGTATATTGATTTCGGATTTCGAATGTTCGATTTCGGATTTTTTATTTTTTTGCTATGCTATCGTGAAACAGTTTGCCCGTTAACTTAACAAATTCCGAAATTTTACATCTGAAATCCAAATCAAATCCGATTCCACATTCTAAATCAAAACAATTCCGAAATCGCACATCCGAAATCCGAAATCAAAAAATAATTTCGAAATTCCACATTCGAAATCGAAATTAAAATAAATCCAAAATCCCATATCCGAAATCCGAAATTATTTTCTACTTTTGCGCCGTGAATCCGGAAGTTCCTTACTTCATTATTTCTATCAGTTTTCACGGGGCTTTGAACCAGGCGATCCGATCATTTAACCCTTTCAATTTTTTTAAGCGATGAACTATTTCACCAAATTACCGGCTATATTGCTGCTTGCCGACGGTACCGTTTTTTATGGTAAAGCTGCGGGCAAAATGGGTACCACCACCGGCGAGATTTGTTTTAATACCGGCATGACCGGCTACCAGGAAATTTTTACCGACCCTTCATATTTTGGGCAAATTATGGTAACCACCAATGCACACATTGGTAACTACGGTATTGCTAATGAAGAAGTTGAATCGGGCAGGATCCAGATTGCAGGCCTGGTTTGTAAAAACTACAACATTGCCTACAGCCGTAAACAGGCTGATGAATCGATACAGGATTATTTCCAGGAGCAAAATATTGTAGGTATCTCTGATATTGATACCCGCCAGCTTGTTCGTCATATCCGTGATAAAGGTGCTATGAACGCTATCATCTCATCAGAAATATTGGACTTGGATGAGCTGAAAGCAAAGCTCGACCTGGTACCATCAATGGATGGCCTTGAGCTTTCATCGCAGGTATCAACTACCGAAACTTATACTTTTGGTAATGAAGAAGCGCCTTACCGTGTAGCGGTGCTTGATCTTGGTGTAAAGAAAAACATCCTGCGTAATTTTGATTCGCGCGAGATTTATGCCAAAGTATTCCCGGCAAAAACTACCTATGCCGAAATGGAAAAGGATTTTGCCCCAACAGGTTATTTTATCTCAAACGGCCCCGGCGATCCTGCTGCTATGCCTTACGCGGTTGAAACAGTAAAAGAAATTTTAGCTGCTGATAAACCGATGTTCGGTATTTGTTTAGGGCACCAGTTGCTGGCTTTGGCTAACGATATCCCAACTCAAAAAATGTTTAACGGTCATCGCGGCTTAAATCATCCGGTAAAAAATATCATCATTAACCATTGTGAGGTTACTTCACAAAACCACGGTTTTGGCGTAGTGCCAGAAGCAGTGCGTGCTTCGGATAAAGTGGAGATCACTCACGTTAACCTGAACGACCAGTCGATAGAAGGGATCCGTGTAAAAGGTAAAAAAGCATTTTCGGTACAGTATCACCCGGAATCATCACCTGGTCCGCATGATTCAAGGTATTTGTTTGATGACTTTATCAAACTGATGAAATAAATTTTTGATTGCAGATGTGCAGATTTTAAATGTGCAGATGTTGAGGAAGGCCTTTCAATTTAGTTTGGAAGGCTTTTTTGTTTGGCGGGATTCCTTTTTTAAATCCAACGCTTTTTTATTTCTTCCGAACACCTATGGTGACAACACCAACAGGAGCAAGCTTACCACGCACAGCGTGGCTTCCCGGCAAGCAGGCCTGCCAAATATAAAACACATTAAGTCAAATCAAAAACCTTATTGGGCTATATGGTATCGCCGAGGTATGGATTTGCGGGAATGTTAATCAGTTTATACCCGTCTGCTCTAAGCATTTTAATGGTACCTTCATCCGGCATCTGTTTAAAGATGACGGTTGCTAATACCTGCCCTGGTATAATCTTAAACCTGACCAATAAGTCCAATAGTTGTTTTTTTCGTTTGATCGATAAAAATTGCCTGTTTGCACGGTCGGCTATTATGCTGTCGGCCCCTTTGAAATAAAAATTGGGGTTAATATGTTTAAAGGCGACCATTGGCAGGTGTAAACCGGCTGCGAGCTTCTCAAATTCCCTTTCCGACACTTTATAAACAAAATTGCCAACCGGTTCAAATGAAAACCGGTTTGGCCATACTTTATGAAGGAGCCGGGGCCTTGAGGCCAACAGGTTCTGAAGCAATAACAGTATGGGTATTTTGGAAACCGGGTCTTGCGGTTCAATGACTATGATCCCGTTTTTAGCCACCCGGATCATTTCATAAATAGCGGCATAGGGCCTTGGAAAATGGTGGTATGATTCTTTACAAAGCACATAATCAAACGTGTTATCCTTAAAAGATAAGTGTTCCGCGTTTTCGGCGGCGTATGCCGAGATGATGCCTTCATCTTTTGCCACTGCTAAAAAATCAGTTTTCAGATCTGTGGCCACCGCCAAACAGTTTTTGTTTAAAATATACTGCGCGTCAAATCCATAGGCATCTCCTACAGTGAGCCAGTTTTGGCCTTGTTCTACAAGTAAAGGATCAAGGCAATTAAAAAAAATCTGCTGTATCCAGTGCGCGATGTGGCCGCTCCCTGCAGACTTTGCCGTTAGGTAGTGGTTTATTTTGGACTCCCTTGTCGGGAAATGCTGATTATACCATTCACTGTGGCGGCCGTAACTTTCCTGATAGAACATATTTGCATGTTTTTATCAACATTACGTCTGTCGGGAAAAAAACGCTGGTAAAACATACCGTTCTGTGCAAAAAAATATATTATAAAAAAAAATTATTTTAACCCAGCGTTTGGTTTACGGGCTGCGTAATCCTACTGGAAACTGATATATACCCGACAATTGAACTACCTGGATGAATTTGTTTGCTAAGCCGGATACCAAGCTGATTAAAGGCTGTAAAGCCAACGACAGGCAGGCCCAGGAAAGTTTATATAAACTTTTTCATGCCGAAATGTTGCGCTTATGTTTCCGTTATTTAAAGTCGGATGAACTTGCTCAGGAAGCGCTAAATGCCGGGTTTTTAAAAGTATTTCAGCATATAACCTTATTTGACGGACAAAGAGGAGCTTTAGGGACCTGGATAAGGACGATCATGGTCAGGTGCTGCATCGACCTGGCAAGGAAAGAAGCTAAGTTTAACGATGTAAACAGCCAGGAAGAAATTGCAGATGTTTTTATCGCACCGACTGTTTTGAGTAAATTGTATGCGGAAGATCTCCTGAAGGAGATCCGCCGGTTACCCGCAGCGACACAACTGGTGTTTAACCTCTACGTGATTGATGGCTATTCCCATAAAGAGATCACTGAACAGGTGGGCATCAGTGAGAGCACTTCCAGATGGCATTTGTCTGAAGCTAAGAAACAGCTCAGGGCAATGCTGCAATCCACCCCCAATAGTATTGATCAACCAACTGAAACCAAAAAGACAACATGAAAAATTCAGCATGGTATCAAAAACTTTGGCTTAAGAAGCTGGACGAACTGCCTGTAAGGGAGACAGGTTCTGAATGGGCGGGTATGAAGGCTTTGCTTGACGAACAAATGCCTGTTAGCAGTACCCCGGCCAGTCGGCCTGATTATTCATTCGGAACAAAGCTGATCAAAATATTTTTAAGATATATATTGCCGGTTGTTGTTATCGTTGGTGCCGGTATGTATTACAAATTAACGCTATCCGATCAAAGCAAAACCAATAAGACAAGGGAGCTCCGCGATCACCGGGCCGATTCCATAAAAAAAATCGGTTTGGTTTATGCAGATAGCATAGCGGGACAAAACCACGCGGATACAGTTGAGTCTATAACCCCGGTAAATGATACTTCGGGTGTTGCTAATGACAGCCAAAAGCCGCAATCCCCGGGGCACCCACCGAAGGAATTTATTAGCGCGGATAGTTCAAGTCCAAAGCCATCAACAGTTTATTCAGGCAGGAATGTACTGCGGGCAAATGCCTCCTATGCGCATAATCATAACAAAACAGGAACCGTCATCCATTATCCTGGACTCAAAATAACCAGCGCCGATCTTACCACTAAAAAGGGAAAACAAACAGCGGGGCATAATAACAATTTCGTTCATGCTGCAGGGAACAAGCCTTCATTTACCGGGTTACCAAATGTTCAATCAAAGGGTGCGCCACTTGTTGACAATAATTTAACGGCAACCAATAAGGCCAATGTTAATGTCGCCGCAAATCAAAGCCTGAAAAATAACCAGCTTGCTATGCCCTCTCTTCCGCCCAATCAATTACTGCCGGCACCTAACGGAAAGGTAGGAAATAGTGATACAGGAGCCGATGACGCAAGCTTAACAGTCAGGAACGATAAACAACAGAGTGAAACCAGTATCGGTAACAGTAATAAACCGCACAATCAAAAAAAGACGACAGGCAATCAAAACGTGGCGAAGTCAAAAGAAACTAATGCCAAACCGATAAAAAACAAACTGTCTAAAGTTAAGGATTACCAGGAAATTATAACACCGCAGTACAATTATGGGGTAGAAACAGGTTTAAACATTGGTGGCGGTAATAGCAGTAGTTTTTATTTCGGCGGTTTTGGTGCTTACGCTTTAACGTCACGATTATTAATCAATACAGGTGTTCGGGTTAATACTTACCGGGCCCTTTCAGGCAGCTTCACCCATGACAGTTATTATCGCCCCGATTCTCTGCCGCCTTTTACGGTGATAGATGCCCGAAAAGTAATCGTTTTAGATCTTCCCATCACGTTGGAATATAAATTGTCCAACTTACTAAGCATCAAAGCCGGGCCGGTTATCAGCTTTCCGCTTAAACAATCTGCTATCAGCACAAAACTTGCGCCAATAGCGGATCTCCGTGATACCGTATACCATAGCGCAGAGATCAAATCGGCACTGAACAGCACAAGTCTGAATAAGATCAACATTGGATTCACGGGCGGTGTTACCCTGCATATCCGAAAATTTGACATCAGTGGCAATTATCAGTTACTCAAACCTTATCAAATCAGCACAGGCCTGGGGAATTATAGTAAAACTTATCAGACTTTTCAGGTAGGGATAGGCTGGCGGTTTCATTAAAAAAGGCATTGGTTTTATTATATAAAAGACAAAGCACTAAGATGGCGGAATTGGCAAGGATCAGCTTCTATTTATTGATAGTTGAAACAATGACCGGAGCATTTGAAGGGAGAATAAAAAAATCTTAAACTACACCCCACAAAAAAACGCGAACAATTTACTCATTCGCGTTTTTGGTATAAAAACTCAGGCGGATATATCCTGGATTAGTTTAAGTATGATTGTAACAGGTTTGATTTTGAATTGTGACGTAAACGCATCAAAGCTTTGTCTTTCAACTGGCGAACACGTTCGCGGGTTAAATCAAATTTTTCACCTATTTCCTCTAAAGAGTGTGGTGCATGGCCACCAAGGCCAAAGAATAACATCAGCACTTCACGGTCGCGTTCGGCAAGGATACCTAATGAACGTTTAATTTCCTGTGATAAAGAATCGGCCATTACTTCGGTATCAGTTGCAGCATCAGAGCTGGCCAAAACGTCAAGTAAGGTGTTTTCTTCACCCTGGATAAAAGGTGCGTCCATTGAGATCTGCCTGCCGGCATTATTCATCGAATCGGCAATTTTATCAACCGAAATTTCCAGGTTGTCTGCAAGTTCTTCGGGTGTTGGTTGTCTTTCAAATTCCTGCTCCAGTTTTGAAGCTGCTTTATGGATTTTACTCAATGAACCAATCTGGTTCAATGGTAAACGTACAATACGTGATTGCTCGGCAATGGCCGACAGGATTGACTGACGGATCCACCATACGGCATATGAAATAAATTTAAAACCTTTGGTTTCGTCAAAGCGTTTTGCTGCTTTAATCAAACCAAGGTTTCCTTCGTTTATTAAGTCGCCCAGGGTAAGGCCCTGGTTTTGGTACTGCTTAGCAACCGATACCACAAAGCGAAGGTTAGTTTTTGTCAAACGTTCTAACGCTACCTGGTCGCCCTCACGAATCTTTTGCGCCAGGATCACTTCCTCCTCAGCTGTGATCAAATCTACCTTGCCAATATCGTGCAGGTATTTTTCGAGCGATGCTGATTCACGGTTAGTGATTGATTGGGATATTTTAAGTTGTCTCATTTTTTAATACAGATTATTAAGCTAAAAACGGTTCAATAAGATACATGTGCCGGGTTAAACAACCGGAGGTAAAACAGACTACATTAAACTTTGCTTCCTTCTTTATTTGTGAACCCGGGATAAGTATTTAATATTTAAAACGAGGGTTTTCTTCTGATATTATTGCTGTAAGGAACGAGCGGTTTAAAAGTTTTAAAATAATGTGCTAACCAATAAATGTTTAATCAACATATTACCCTATAATGAACGGCACAAAGATAAGCATTTATTTGCTATTATAGTGTCATTTAAACACCATGAAACAACGGTTAATGTGAAGATTTCGTGAACTTAAGCTAATCTTGTTTAGGTTCGGGCGCTTGCTGGGTATCATCTGTCTTCTGGTCATCATTGTCTGCCTTTGTTTTTTTATGGTTCTTATTCCATTTAATTTTTATTTTTCCATCATCTCCATCAGTAGCAAGTATGTGCAGTACGATACCTTTCATACGTTTTTTATTGCGTTGGGTTTCGTCCTCAATTTTGCTGTCATTTTTAGGGTTGCGTAAGGGTACATCCAACGCGATATTGGTGCCGCGCGATAAGGAATAAACACCCTCCACATCCATATTCAATACGCTGGAGTTAATTTGCATCGGGGCTATTTTGATTTTATCACCATTGATATCAAATTGGGCTTTCAGGTCGCCAAAAGTAATGTTATCCAGGTCGCGGAAGGGAAACGCAAATTTACCCACACTTTTTATCGGCGAAAAATTGACCAGGGCACCCTCTTTCAGGTTTACCATCGCGGTTCCCCTTATTGATTTAGGCACCAGGTTACCCGCGTTATTGATGCCCCCCTTAATATCAGTCCTTGCCGAAAGGAAGCCCCTTAGGTTATCACTCGTAAAATCCTTTAACCCAAAATTGTTAAACGATGCAAAGAATGTATTAGTATTCACATGGTTAATGGTGGTACTGATAGCAAAATTGTTGGTTGGCCCCTGCACCACAAGGCCGCTTAAGTTTAATGATCCGCCCGAGCTTTTAAGGCTTACATTGCGCATTTTCATGGTATTATCGGCCAGTAAAATATCAGCGTTTACGTTGGTGGCTAAAAACTTTTTATAATATACTTTAGCTAAACGCAGGTGAAGTTCGGCCTGCCCTTTATCAAAAGCGGTATTTAACTGGTTGGTTACCCTTTTACTCGCGGCACGGCTTATGCCCCTGTTGCCGCTGCCACCGCTGCTTTCCCCTGATCCTTGCCGGCTATTCAGGAATCCCAAAAACTCGCCCAAACGGATTTGGGGACTGGTAATCTGCCATACTATCAGGATCTTTTCGGGCGCGGTATAATACAGGTTCAAAAAATTGCTCACCTTACCCTGCATATAAACTATACTACTGCCATTTTGAAGACGGATATTATTGATATAAAGGTCTTTATCTGTAAATTTCAAAGCAATGGAGTTATTTTTGAACACCAGCCCCCGGGGCAGGTAGTTAACATCGGCATTTTTAATGTCCACATTGCCGGTGACAAAGGGCTTGGTGAATTTGAAATTTACAATATCGGCTTTATAGGCCAGTTTTAAATCAACAATACCTTTGGTAAACCTCAGGCTTTCATCACCTATAACCGGGTTAAGTTTGGTAACCGGAAAGTGTGATCTGAAAATCCCTGTAGCCACCGGTGTGTTCAGGTTGTTGATAAACGCGGTATCAATAGTAAAAGGAATATCTTTATAGCTACCGTTAAAATGATAAAGCTTAATGACCGAATTATCATCATTTAAACCTTTGCCATTGATGTAGTTATTGCTGAATATGCCGTTAAAACTGCAATTTTCGATAGTGCCTCCACGGGTTTTCAATATGTTATCTTTTACTTTAGCCGTAACATAAATGGATGGATCGCCGCCGCCCCCAAAGCTTCCCTTCAGGTCGCAGGTAACATCAATTGGCTTTGTCAGATCGAACATTTTGAGGCTTTTGGTGATGTTGGCAGCCAGTAGGTTAGCGGCATCGTTCCACAAAATATCGTCTACCTTAAGATTGATGGTAAAATCAGTTTCGGGTGATTTGAGGTTAAATTGAGCGCCTACGGTAAACGGATTATCGCCTATATTTAAATTATTAGGTGCCACATTAATAACCTGCGAATTATCATCATAGCTGATATCAAAATGTCCCTTTAAAAGTCTGTTTTTCATGAAGCTTCCCTTTCTGGTGTTAAAGGAAAAGCTGTTTGCCATAGTATTCAGGTCGATACCTGCATTCCAGCCTTTGGCAGGATACTCCATCCGCCCCTCGATATCATTCACCGCGAATTTGAACAGTTTGTAAGCATGGCGGTCGTCAACAACAAAGTTTACCTTATTTAACGAAAACCTGCCAATTTGTGTTGAAGAGCTGGTTTGTTTCTCTTTAGGATCTTTTTCAACCCTGGGTTTTGCTTTAAATATCGATGTATTGCTGTAGCCGGTGCTATCGGTAAACAGGTCGATATCGGCATTGCTGATATCTATTTTATTAATCACTACTTCGCCCTTTAAAAGGGCTGATGCGTTTACCGACACTTCCAGATCTTTGGCGGTGAGTAAGGTATGATGATGTTCGGCCCAGCGGTTATCTTTCAATACCACATCTTTCAACTCAACAGATACGCCGGGGAAGCCTTTAAATAGTGTTGGGTCAATAGTGCCGATAGTTAGTGTGCCGTTAATATTTTTATTGAGCTCGGAGGTGATCATAGCAAGCACCTTCTGCTTATTATAATTAACATAAACAGTAAGGGCAATAAACAAAATTATAATTAAACCCACGAGCGCCCCGGCGATCTTTAAGGTTATCTTTAACCATTTCGGCATCTTCAACTAATTTATTGTTAAAGCGTTATGGTTATATAATTGTTTGTATTGTAACATATAATTAACACACGGTATAGGAATAGGTAAATAAATCTGCAATAAGATACAATATTTTAAACTTATAATCGGCTACATCAGTATCATGGAAACAAATAATAAAATAAAGGCTATTATAACAGGCGCCACAGGCATGGTAGGCGAGGGTGTATTGCATCAATGTTTATTGAGCGATAAGGTTGAATCGGTATTGATCATTAACCGGAAACCAAGCGGCATTACGCATCCTAAATTAAAGGAAATTATCCATGCCGATTTTTTTAACCTCACTCCCATTCAGGATCAGCTGCAAGGGTACAATGCCTGCTTTTTTTGTTTAGGGGTTTCATCTGTTGGCATGAGCGAGGAGGCTTACTATAAAGTAACCTACCTGCTTACCATGCATGTGGCGGAAATATTGAGCTTTATCAATCCTGATATGACCTTTTGTTATGTATCGGGCGCCGGTACTGATAGCACAGAAAAAGGCCGCAGCATGTGGGCGCGCGTAAAAGGTAAAACCGAAAATGATTTGATGAAGCTGCCCTTTAAGCAGGTGTTTAATTTCAGGCCCGGATTTATGAAAAGCTTTAAAGGGGCAAAAAATACTCTGTCGTTTTATAAATACATTGCCTGGATGTATCCCATTGGCAGGTTGATTTACTCCAAAGGGTTTATTACGCTGGAGGAAATAGGTAAAGCCATGATCAATACGGTAAACCGTGGTACCGGCCGCTGGATTCTGGACGGGAAGGATATTGTAGCGATGGCTAATGGATAACAGGTGATGATATACGGATAGTATCGTCATGAAAAACCGATATATCGTTATTGTGGTTGATGATTTGTTTGTTTAAGGTATTGTTTTAAAGTGTTTTGTGTTTTTGGAGCGCAGTTTGAATTAGTGTGTTAAGAACATTAATCATTAACATCATTTGTGAAAATTAAACTCCGAAACAAAATGCAAACCAAATCATTGAAAACCTGCCTGAATAGATATTTAGTTGCAGTAGTTATTTTATCAGGCAGTCTGTTTGCCTTCAATACTGCTGCCCAGGCGCAGCAAGTTAAAAACATTGTACTGGTACACGGTGCCTTTGCCGATGGCTCGGGCTTTCAGGCTGTGTATAAGATCCTCACCAAAAAGGGTTATAATGTTACCGTGGTTCAAAATCCGTTAACTTCTTTAAAGGACGATGTTGATGCCGCCAACCGGATCCTGGATAAACAGGATGGCCCCACAGTTTTGGTTGGCCACTCTTACGGCGGTACGGTAATTACCGAAGCCGGGAATAATTCAAAAGTAGTAGCGTTGGTTTACATTGCCGCTTTCGCACCGGATAAAGGTGAGAACACTATAAAATGGGTACAATCTGCCCCTCCGGCACCTGAAAACGGAATTTTGCCGCCAGATGATAAAGGCTTTGTTTATTATGATAAAGCTAAATTTCATGGCGGCTTTGCCGCTGATCTGAGCCAGAGCGAGGCTGACTTTATGTTTGCCTCACAAGGACCAACCTCGGTTCAATGCTTTGTAACTCCTATTACCGAAGCCGCCTGGAAAACCAAACCAAGCTATGGCATAGTGGCTACCGAAGATAAAAGCATTGTGCCTGATATTGAGCGTACTATGTACAAACGTGCTGGTGCTAAAATAACCGAAATTAAAGGCAGCCATGTGATTTTTATTTCGCAACCCGAGGCCGTTGCCAAAGTAATTATCGACGCAGCAAACGGCGTTAAGTAAAAAGATAGTTTTTGTTACAGTTTTAAGCGGAACCGGCGATTGGCCGTTCCGCTTTTTTATTTGATAATTGTTAGTTTTACGCCTAACAATTATCAAATGGAAGCCATCACCGTACCCGAAGCAGTTAAAGATAAACCGCAGATTAAGGCGGGCGACATATCTTTTGTGTACTATCGTGAGCGCGGCGACCTGTTCAAAAATCAGGTGGTTTTTAATCAATGTGCTATCAGTTTCGTACTTAACGGACAAAAGGAACTTTACCGCCATGCCGATTGTACCATCATCAGGCCCGGGCAGGGCTTACTTATTCCCGAAGGTAATACGTTGATTGCTGAGCATGTGGTAAAGGGCACTTCAAGAGATGAGTTGTATAGCAGCTTTATCGTCTTTTTTCCGCAAGCGTTGATAAATGAGTTTTTTTCAAAACATGCCATCAGTACAAAAAATACCTTGCCAGATGCTCCGCCTTATGTGCTCTTTTCAAACACTACATATCTTAACGAATATCTCCGGGGCATACGTGCTTTAGTTGATGGCGGACAACAACTTTCATACCCGGTAGCCTTGCATAAACTGGAAGAATTGCTGCTTATTATTTATGAATTGTATCCGACGCAATTGCTCGCTCTTTTTGGCGGAGGGCACGATAACACAGGTTTATCACTGCAAAAACTGGTTGAAAATAACCTGTTAAACAACCTTACGCTTGATGAGCTGGCTTTCCTGGCCAATCGCAGCCTATCCTCATTTAAACGCGATTTTGAGAAAACTTACGGCTTATCCCCACAAAAATATATCCGCGACAGGAAACTGGAATCGGCCTGTGCCGAACTGAAAAAAGGCCGGAAAGCAAGCGAGCTTTTCACTACCTATGGCTATGAAAACCTTTCCAATTTTAATACCGCTTTTAAAAAAAGGTTTGGGGTAACCCCGGCAGCTTATGGACAGCAAATGGTATTTTGAGCTATCTGCACTACTATTTGAACCGTTTGCAATAACAGTATCAAAACCATTAAAGCCAACTTTGTGGTGTAATTAAATACTGTTATTATGAAAACGATCTTCTCTTTATTCATCAGCTTTTTTATAGCGAAGGCTGCATGTTCACAAACGTTTACCTTAAAAAGTGCCGATCTTGGCGGCCAGTTCAGCAATGAATTTGTTGCCGGTAATTTTGGTTGCAGTGGTGGAAATAAATCGCCACAGCTAAGCTGGGTCAACACGCCCGAGGGTACTCAAAGCTTCGCGGTTACCATGTATGACCTGGATGCGCCAACGGGTAGCGGCTTTTGGCATTGGGTTGTTGTGGATATACCTGCAAATGTTCACGAGCTAAAACAAGGCGCGGGCGATGTTAAAAGTGGTTTAGCTCCCCAAGGCAGTTTGCAAAGTATAAACGATGTAGGCGTACCTGGCTATCAGGGCCCATGCCCCGGCGTTGGTGAGGGCGATCACCGTTATTTGATCACTGTATATGCTTTAAAAACAGCTAAGCTGGGCACAACACAAGCTTCAACGGCGGCTTTAACGGGTTTTATGCTGGGTAAGCAATTGTTGGCTAAGGCTTCGTTGGTGGTTTATATGAAAAGGTGAACGGCCGAGGGTTAAATAATTCCCTCCCCCTCGGTTACTGTGTGTACACATCTTTTTAAGTAAAAGAAAATGTCATTGAGCAGGGACGGGCCAAGTGGTGAAGCGAAAGAGAAATCTTATACGCCTTGTAGAGCCGTATGCAAGATACCGAGCGTGATGTATAAGATTTCTCCTCACCGCGCCCGCACATCCCCAAATTGGTTCGTCGAAATGACATTCGGTTTTATTTATTGATATTTATTGGCAAGATGTGTACGCACAGTAACCCCAGGGGAGGGAATCGCACAATCCCTCGCTTTCATTATTTCAACGCTCGTTTCTACCTGATAGCAACATTAAGTTTAAGCACCCTGTTTTTCTCTGCCGAAAAATTTACCCCGCCGTCATTGCTTATCGACGCCACATTATTTGGATCGGTTAAAATATCGCTGTAAGCAAAACCATAGCATCCCTTTGTAGTGGCCGATTTGATAACTACAGCGTACCGCTTACCAGCGGTTACGGCGACGTTTGTCTTTACAATAACATTCCTGGCCGACCATGAGATGGAATCAATAGGCAAAGTAGCTGAAGCCAAAGGTTTGCCCGTAGGCTGCCCGGCATTGCTAAGCTCAAATACCTCAACAGACAGGCCTGCATCGGGGTAACCGGTTTGGAAGGTGGTGAAGCTAATTTTAGTCAAAGCGCCGCTTTTTGCAGCGGTAAAAGTTTGCAGGCGCTGAGTATTTTTACCGATGTTGCAGCCCGTTGTAAAATCTTCGGCTGGTTTATTGGGGGCATGGCTTTTGGTAAAATTTGCCGTTTGTTCGCATTTCATCGGATTGATAGAACCGTCGGCAGCAAAAGTTAGCGGTGCCCAGTAAAAATTGGCAAGGGCTTCGTTTTTGGCGGCGTTATTCCACAAGTCGCTGCCAAAAAGGAAAATGGTTTCTGAGTTTAGCTTGATGATTGATACAAAGGACGGTTGTCCTCCACAAGAATTATCACTGATCTTGATCCCTTCTGACCATGGCCCCAATGGCGACGGTGCCGTACGGTAAGATGCTCCGGTGCCCGAACAATAACCGCAATTAGGATCAGAATAAATGAGGTAATATTTGCCTTTGCGTTTGAACAGTGCAGGGGCTTCGGTATTGCCCGTGGTAACTGATTTAACGTACTGCCTGGTTCCTGTTAAATAGTCGGCGCTTAGTTTTTCAATCACGATGCTTCCTTTGGTACGCCAATCGGTATAAGCTAAGTAAGCAGTGCCGTCATCGTCAACAAAAGTATCATGATCGCCATTGTTTAAGCCAGCTACAGGCATTTCACTGTTTACGGCGAGGGTTGGTTCTTTAACTTCGGTGAATGGCCCAACCGGAGTTTTGCCGGTAAATACCCGGTAGCCTACGCGGTTGTCATAAACGTTGATCCACAATACGTAGCGCTTTGTTTTTTTATTGTAGATGACATGCGGGCGAAAACAGCCGTATGTTTTACCATCGCAGCGGGTTTGCCAAACGGGTGTTTGGGCATCAAATAGAAAGCCCCTGTCGGTCCAATGTTGCAAATCGGTTGATGAATACGTTTTGAAACCGCAAAATGGGGCCGATTTGTTTCCCCATTCAAAGCCGCAATCGTAACTGGTGCCATACAGGTAGTACACTCCGTTAAATAAAGCTATCTCGCCGTCGTGTGCATCAACCGCATTGCCCAGGTTATCAAATTTGGTTACCTGCTTGCCGCTTTTATCAAAATTTTTGATGGTTTGTGCCGATGTGAGTGAAGCCGGGGCTAAAGCTATAAGCAGACTAAAGAAAATAAGTTTGTTGATCATGCTGAAGAAGATGGTATGGTCAAATTTATTTAAAATACAAAACTATCATCAGTACTTTTTGATATTTGGGTTGTTTATGATAGTACAAAGTAGTGTTGGGCCGCGTTGGATAGCAGGAAATGCCCATATTCTGAAGTGTCGATTGGGATGACTAGGTTGATTTCGCTGATTTTTTCTGAACTCGAATTAAACGAGTTTTTCGAACTTGCTTAGCATTCTGGTGGTTCCTTAATTCAATAAATTCGAGTTCAGACAAAGTCAAATAGCCATCTCCTTTTAAAAAAAGGTCAACTCATCTTCAATTTATTGGTTTTAAATTGTTAAATTAACACTAATTGTTAGCCCTTTTAGTCTCTGGCCTTACTATCCATGCTAACAAGTTTTCCACCATGTAATATCTTTTTTACCCTATCCTCAAAACCCAACCAATTGCTAACCCCACTTTGTCTGAATTAAATTTTAAATAAAATTTTTCTTTTTCAAAAATTAAGTGTTATTTCGACAATAATTATAAATCTTTATATGAGCAATAACCAATTAGTGATCGGTGTCGATTATGGTTCCGATTCCGTGCGTTCAGTAATCGTGAATGCCGCCAACGGAGAAGAAATAGCATCATCAGTATTTAATTATCCACGCTGGCGCGATGGCAAGTACTGCGTACCTGCCGAAAATCAATTCCGTCAGCATCCACAGGATTATATCGACGGACTTAAAGCCACCATTAAAGATTGTATAGCACAGGCCGGCGGCGAGGCTATCGCAAAAAATATAAAAGGCATTTCTGTTGATACCACCGGCTCAACCCCTGTTGCGGTTGATGCTACCGGTACTCCGCTTGCTTTAACTGCTGGTTTTGAAACTAACCCCAATGCCATGTTTGTATTGTGGAAAGATCATACCTCGGTTAAAGAAGCAGCGCAGATCAACGAGCATGCTACAAAATTTGATACCAATTATTTGAAATATGTTGGCGGTATCTACTCATCTGAGTGGTTTTGGGCTAAGCTGCTGCATGTGTTAAGGGTTGATAAAAGCGTACGTGATGCTGCTGCCTCATGGGTGGAGCATTGCGACTGGATCCCCTTCCTGTTAACTGGCGGTACCGATGTTAAAGCTATTAAACGTGGCCGTTGCTCTGCCGGTCATAAAGCATTGTGGGCCGAGGAATTTAATGGCTTACCTCCTGAAGAATTTTTTGTTTCCCTTGACCCGTTGCTGGCTGGTTTCAGGGATAAATTATATGAAGATACATACACTGCTGATGAAGCTGCCGGAAACCTCAGCGCGGAGTGGGCGGAGATATTGGGACTCTCAACCGATGTGGTTGTAGGTACCGGCGCTTTTGACGCACACATGGGCGCTGTTGGCGGCCAGATTGAGCCTTACCACCTGAGTAAGGTAATGGGTACTTCAACCTGTGATATTTTGGTTGCTCCAACATCAGAGATGGAAGGCAAACTTGTACGTGGGATCTGCGGACAGGTGAATGGCTCGGTTATTCCGGGCATGGCAGGTTTAGAAGCTGGTCAATCGGCCTTTGGCGATACTTATGCCTGGTTTAAGAATATTCTGGCCTGGCCATTGAACAACCTGCTTTCACAATCGCAGGTAATTGACGCGGCCACTGCCGAAGCGCTGAAGGAAGAAATTTCTGAAATGATCATCCCTGAACTAAGCAGGCAGGCAGCTTTGTTGCCAATTGAAGAAAGCAACGAGCTGGCTATCGATTGGTTTAACGGTCGCCGCACGCCGGATGCCAACCAGGAATTAAAGGGCGCTATCACCGGCTTGGGTTTAGGCAGCGATGCACCAAGGGTATTCCGTGCATTGGCCGAGGCCACCTGCTTTGGTGCCAAAAGCATTGTTGATCGTTTTATCAGTGAAGGAATCCCGGTAAAAGGCATCATTGGTATTGGTGGTGTGGCTAAAAAATCATCTTTCGTGATGCAAATGATGGCCGATGTTTTGGGTATGCCTATCCGTATCCACCAGTTTAAACATACCTGTGCTTTGGGCGCGGCAATGTTTGCAGCGGTAGTTGCCGGCATTTACCCAACCATTGAAGAAGCTATGACCGCCATGGGCCGCGGCTTTGATGTGGTTTATGAGCCAAACATCGCGCTGAGAGAAGTTTATCAGCAGCGCTATAATCAATACAGCACATTAGGCAGGTTTGTTGCCGCTGAGGTTGCCCTGAAAAATAATCCTGAACTGCAAAACGCATAATAACAAAATGAGTAAATACGATCATATAAGGCTTAGTGCCTATAATGCCAACATGCAGCTGCCTAAACTTGGCCTTGTGCTGTTTACTTTTGGCAACGTAAGCGCTGCCGACAGAGAATTGGGCGTATTCGCCATTAAACCAAGCGGCGTACCTTATGAAGACCTTTCGCCAGAGAAAATGGTGATTGTTGATTTTGACGGCAACACTGTTGAAGGTGACCTTCGCCCTTCAAGCGATACCAAAACACATGCCGTACTTTATAAACACTGGGATGGCATCAACGGTATTGTACACACGCACTCTACCTACGGAACCGCCTGGGCACAGTCGCAACGTGATATCCCTATCTTCGGTACTACCCACGCCGATCATTTAACGGTTGATATTCCCTGCGCTCCGCCTATGAATGATGAAATGATCAAAGGGAACTACGAGTATCAAACCGGTTTCCAGATCATGGAATGCTTTGAAGAAAAAGGCCTGGATTATAAAGAGGTTGAAATGGTATTGGTGGGTAACCACGCACCATTTACCTGGGGTAAAACAGCCGAAAAGGCAGTTTATAACAGCGCCGTACTGGAAGCCGTTGCCCAGATGGCCTACCTTACCGAGCAAATTGACAGAAGCGCCCCCCGCTTAAAAGATGCGCTGATCAAAAAACATTACGAGCGCAAACACGGACCTGATTCATATTACGGACAATAAACCTGATGAAAAAAATAAACCTGTTTTTCCTGCTGCTTTGTTTTTTCGCCTGCACCCGTTTATCGGCACAGGTAGCAGCTACACCGCCTATGGGCTGGAACAGTTATAACTGTTTTGGTTCGGCAGTACATGAAGATGAAGTAAAAGCCAATGCCGATTACATGGCAGAGCATTTGAAGCAATACGGCTGGGAGTATGTGGTGGTGGATTTTTTATGGTCGTACGATAATCCTCCGGGCAGTAATATCGGTAATCCTTTTCAATTGCGTTTACAAGATGGTTCATATGTGCCATGGTTGACTATGGATAAATGGGGCCGTCTTACACCTCAGCCTACCAAATTCCCATCGGCTTTTGGCGGTAACGGTTTTAAACCGCTGGGCGATTATATCCACAGTAAAGGTTTGAAATTTGGCATCCACGTGATGCGCGGTATCCCGAGACAAGCCGTTTGGTCAAAATCGCCGGTTAAAGGAACCAATGGCATCACTGCCGATATGGTGGCCGATACTAACTCAAAATGCCCATGGATGAACCACATGTACGGGTTGGATATGAAAAAGCCCGGCGCACAGGAATACCTGAACTCGTTGCTGGAGCTTTATGCCTCATGGGGAGTAGATTTTATTAAGGTGGATGACCTTTCGCGCCCGTATAGCAATGCCGAGGTTGAAGGTTATCAAAAAGCCATTCAACAATGCGGCCGACCAGTTGTGCTGAGCCTTTCGCCGGGCGAAACCCCGGTTGCACAGGCGGCACATGCTACCAAATATGCCAATATGTGGCGCATGGCCGATGATTTTTGGGATAACTGGAAAGAGATCCTCCACATGTTTGAATATGCTAAAAGCTGGGAAGGCGTTGGTGGCCCCGGTCACTGGCCAGATTGCGATATGATCCAGATCGGTAAGCTGAGCAAACGCGGTCCGGTAGGCCAGGAGCGTTATAGTCGTTTTACCGAGGATGAAGAATATACCCACATGACGTTTTGGAGTATCTTCCGTTCGCCATTGATGATAGGCGGCAACCTGCCCGAAAACCGCGATTTTGAGTTGAACCTTTTTACCAATGACGAGGTAATTGCTGTAAATCAAAAAGGCTCAAGCCCAAAACAATTGTATAAAAAAGATGGCGCCATGATCTGGTACTCACAGATCCCCGGCAGCAAGGATATTTACGCAGCCTTTTTCAATATTGGCGATGACGATAAATCCATATCCCTGAATTTCAAAGACCTGGGTCTTAAAGGTAGAGTAACCGTACGCGACCTGTGGAAAAAACAGGATGTTGGCCAGTACAGCTCAGGCTATCAGCAAAAAATTAACAAACACGGTGCGGCATTATTCAGGCTGTCACCAAAAAACTAAGACTAAATCACTAATTCAATAAATCGCTAAATCACTAATTGACATATATGATCGATCTGAAAACATTTGAAGTATGGTTCATTACCGGGAGCCAGAATTTATACGGAGAAGAAACACTGAAGAAAGTTGCCGAGCATTCGCAGGAAATAGCCAAAGGTATTGACGGTGCTGCCAATATCCCTGTGCGTGTGGTTTACAAACCCGTTGTTAAATCAACTGAAGAAATTTATAACACCTTACAACAAGCTAACGTAGCCGAAAACTGTATCGGTGTTATTGCCTGGATGCATACTTTTTCGCCTGCCAAAATGTGGATCAGGGGTTTAAGCATCCTTAAAAAACCGATGCTGCACCTGCACACCCAATATAACCGCGATATCCCGTGGAGTTCAATTGATATGGACTTCATGAACCTGAACCAAAGCGCCCATGGCGACAGGGAGTTTGGTTTTATGGTATCACGCATGCGCATTAACCGTAAAGTAGTTGTTGGCCACTGGCAGGATAGCGAAGTGTTGAAAGACATTGAAAGCTGGAGCCGTGCAGCAGCAGGCTGGAACGACTGGCAAGGCGCTAAATTTGTTCGTTTTGGTGATAACATGCGCTTTGTTGCAGTTACTGATGGCGATAAAGTTGAGGCTGAATTGAAATTTGGTTTCGCTGTAAATACTTATGGCATTGGTGACCTGGTTGCTGTTGTTGACAGCATCAGCGATGCCGAAGTTAAAGCCCTTACCGACGAGTATGAAGCTACTTATACCATGGCCGACGATCTTAAACAAGGCGGCGCAAGATATCAATCGGTATATGATGCTGCTAAAATTGAACTTGGCTTGCGTAAATTTTTACAGGATGGCGGTTACAAAGGTTTCAGCGATACTTTTGAAGACCTGCATGGCATGATCCAGTTGCCGGGTATTGCCTCACAGCGTTTAATGGCCGATGGTTACGGTTTTGCCGGTGAAGGCGACTGGAAAACTGCTGCTTTAGTGCGTGCATTCAAAGTAATGGGCGCAGGCTTGCCAGGCGGTAACGCTTTCATGGAAGATTATACCTACCACTTTGACCCGAACAATGCATTAGTTTTAGGTTCACACATGCTGGAGGTGGATAGCAGCTTGGCTAACGGCAAAGCTGCATTAGAAGTGCATGCCTTGGGCATTGGCGGTAAAGCAGATCCTGCACGTTTGGTATTTAACGTGGCTGGCGGTGCAGCATTAAACGCTTCCATCGTGGATATGGGCAACCGTTTCCGTTTAATTGTAAACGAGGTTGAAGCCATTGAGCCTATTGAAGATCTGCCGAAATTACCAGTTGCAAGGGTACTTTGGAAACCACTGCCGGATATGAAAACCGGTTGCGCAGCATGGATCTATGCCGGTGGTGCACACCACACTGCTTACAGCCAAAACCTGTCGGCCGAGCTGATCAATGATTTTGCTGATATGGCTGGTATTGAGTTTTTACGTATTGGCAAAGACACCAAACTTGATCAGTTCAGGAACGAGATCAGGTGGAATGACGCGGCTTATAAATAACCCCAGCCCCCCTCTAAATCTCCCCCTGAAGGGGGAGACTTAAAAAATAAAAATAAGATAGCCGCCACTCGGCTGGAGCCGAGCGGCGGCGTGAGAGGACTTTGAATAGAAGAAACCGTCATTACATGGCACGAAGCAATCCCAAACTTTACAGATGGGCTTTGCATATTGGGGGTTGCTTCGTACCTCGCAATGACGTGATGATGAAATTTGCGCAGTTTGCGTTAGGGATAGGAGCGGATACCGGCCCGTGGCTAAGGCCTTGTGCAGTATGAGCGGATAGCCCGGCCGCAGGCAACGCCATTGTGAATTTGAGATTTCGGATGTGCGATTTCGGAATTTTCTGAACTCAAATTAAACGAATTAAAGAATTTATAGAATTTGCTTAGCATTCTGTTAATTCCTTAGTACTATAAATTCAGGTTCAGATTATAAGCGGTCATCAAATGAAATAGAAATAACGAGAAGAATATAAACTAAACCACAAGCAAACTAAACTAAATTTTAAACCAAATAATGAACAAATTTTCCACTATCGATTACGTGATCTTCGTAATCTATTTTATTGTAGTTACGAGCTACGGGTACTGGGTTTACAGCCGTAAAAAGATCAAAGGCGTATCTGATAGTCACGACTTTTTCCTGGCCGAGGGTTCGCTTACCTGGTGGGCTATCGGCGCTTCGCTGATCGCTTCAAACATATCAGCCGAGCAATTTATTGGCACCAGCGGTCAGGGTTTCCAGGTTGGTTTGGCCGTTGCTGCCTACGAGTGGGTTGCCGCTATTGCGCTGATCATCGTAGCAGTGTGGTTTATACCGGTATACCTTAAAAACAAGATTTTCACCATGCCGCAGTTTTTGCATACGCGGTATAACGAAACGGTGAGTTTTATCATGGCCATTTTCTGGCTGTTGTTATATGTGTTGGTTAACCTAACCTCTATACTTTACCTGGGCGCTTTAGCTATTAACAACCTGATGGGCGGCGGATACCTGCACGAGATCATTATCGCGTTATCGATCTTTGCCTTGTTCATTACCCTTGGTGGTATGAAGGTTATCGGCTTTACCGATGTTATACAGGTATTGGTACTGGTTGTTGGCGGTTTGGCTACTACTTATATAGCACTTACTTTGGTAAGCGAGCATTTTGGTTTGGGCAAAGATGCTATGGCCGGTTTAAATAAAATGATGAGCGATGCACCTGATCATTTCAAAATGATGATGGCTAAACCCAAGCCGGGTGCGCCGCAGGCAGAGATCAACAAATACCTGGCTCTGCCTGGTATTGCCATGTATTTTGCCGGCCAGTGGATTGTGAACCTTAACTACTGGGGCTGTAACCAATACATCACCCAAAGAGCTTTGGGCGCTAACCTGAAAACCGCGCGTACAGGGATCCTTTTTGCAGGTTTGATGAAACTGGCTATGCCTGTAATTGTAGTTTTACCTGGTATTGCAGCTTACGTATTATACAAAAACGGTGGCTTGCAGCAGGAGATGGCATCAGGCGGTCACTTCAATTCGGATAATGCTTACTCTGCTATATTGGGCTTTTTGCCAACGGGCTTAAAAGGCCTTTCGGTTGCAGCTTTAACAGCTGCTATTGTGGCCTCATTAGCAGGTAAGGCCAACAGTATCAGTACCATCTTTACGCTCGATATCTATAAAAAACATATCAGCAAAGAAGCCAGTGAAAAGAGTATGGTTAACGTAGGCAGGCTTACTATTTTGGCTGCTTTAGTGTTCTCGATCATGCTTACCTGGAAGGATTTGTTGGGCATTGGCGGCGAAGGCGGCTTTACTTTTATCCAGAAATATACCGGCTTTATCAGCCCTGGTATCTTTGCTATTTTTATTTTAGGTTTCTTTTGGAAACGTACCACAGGCGCAGCAGCTATTGCCGGTATTTTAACAGGGTTTGGCATGTCGGTACTGTTTAATAACTATGCACCAAAACTGTTTGGTAACGAGACTTTGCTGTACACAGCTTTCCCTAACGGTAAAGGCGGCTATGAAATTCCGTTCCTGATCTGTATGGGCTTATCGTTTATGTTTACCATTATTGTGATGGTAGCCATTAGCTTAGCCGGTCCGAAAGTTAATCCTAAAGCATTTGAAATTCCGCGCAGTATGTTCAAGGTTGAAAAATCAACCCTGGCATTAATTGTAGTTACGCTTATCCTGCTTACCATGCTTTATGCTAAATTCTGGTAGGTACAATAATTTATAAAATGAAGTTTTTTATTGACACGGCCAACCTGGCACAAATTAAAGAAGCCCATGACCTGGGTGTATTAGACGGCGTTACCACCAACCCATCGCTGATGGCTAAAGAAGGTATCACCGGACATGAAAATATCATTAACCACTACAAAGCCATTTGTGAAATTACTGATGGGGATGTAAGCGCCGAAGTAATTTCAACCACTTTTGATGAGATGGTTGCCGAAGGTGAGGCACTGGCTGCTCTTCATGAGCGTATTGTGGTAAAATTGCCTATGATAAAAGATGGCGTAAAGGCTTTAAAATACTTTAAACAAAAAGGTATTAAAACCAATTGTACGCTGGTGTTTTCGGCAGGACAGGCTTTGCTGGCCGCTAAAGCAGGTGCTACTTACGTATCGCCGTTTATTGGCAGGCTTGACGATATCTCGACAGATGGTTTGCAGCTGATAGAAGATATCCGCCTGATATATGATAACTATGGTTACGAAACGCAGATCCTGGCCGCTTCGGTACGCCATGCTATGCACATCGTTAATTGTGCCAAATTGGGGGCCGATGTTATAACCGGTCCGCTTAGCGCTATTACCGCATTGCTAAAACATCCGCTTACAGACAACGGGCTTGCTCAGTTCCTGGCTGATCATGCTAAGGCTGCGGGTGTTTAGTTGAAATATTTGATTTTTGAATAAGAAAGTCCCGCGCGAGGCGGGCTTTTTTTAATTAAATATTTTAAGTGTTTTTTTAACAATTATAAATTAATTTTTATACATTGGTCTCACTGATCCTAACCGTCAGTTAAGCCAATTTATTTGTTCCTAAAATTATAATAGTTAAACAGCCAATGCTTTAAAAAGGCGAGCTAACAACCTCAAATTATGAAAAATAACAAGAATTTATTAATGATGTTAAGCTGTTCGGCAGCGCTTTTTGCGGCTTGTAACGGTAATCCTAAAAAAACTGATTCAACCGTGAAAGATTCAACTTCGGTAACAACCCAGTCTATACCCGATTCGGCAAATTTTGAGGCCGATGTACAAGGGCAAAAAGCAAAGCTTTTCACCCTGAAAAACAACAGTGGCGCTACTGTAGCCGTTACCAATTACGGTGGCAGGCTGGTAAGCTTATTGGTACCCGATAAAGATGGCAAAGCTACCGATGTTATTTTAGGTTACGACTCATTGAAAAGCTATCAGAAACCTAAAGAGCCATATTTTGGTGCTATCATTGGCCGTTACGGTAACCGTATTGCCAAAGGTAAATTTACGCTGGATGGCAAGGCTTACCAACTGGATATCAATGATGGCGTAAACACCCTGCACGGTGGCTTTAACGGCTTTTACGGTAAGGTGTTCGCAGCTAAGCAACTGAGCGCATCACAACTGGAACTTACTTATGTTTCAAAAGATGGCGAAGGTGGCTACCCGGGTAATTTAACTGCAACAGTGGTTTATACCCTGGGCGATGATAACGCGCTTAAAATAGAATACAAAGCTACTACCGATAAAACCACTATCGTTAACTTAACCAATCACGCATACTTTAACCTGAATGGCGCCGGTAATCCTACCATTACCGATAACGTATTACAAATAAATGCCGATGCTTTTTTGCCTGTGGATACCACGCTTATCCCAACCGGCAAACTGCAGCCTGTTAAAGGTACCCCGTTTGATTTTACCACATCAAAAACCATTGGTAAAGACATTGATGTGGCCGACGAGCAATTGAAAAATGGTAAAGGTTACGACCATAACTTTGTTTTAAACAAGCATGACCTTACTACTCCTGTTGCTACCGTAAAAAGTACTGTAACAGGTATCACTTTAGAGGTATTCACTGAAGAGCCCGGACTGCAATTTTATTCAGGCAACTTTTTAACCGGCGAAACTAAAGATGGAAAAGGCGGCAAAGCTTATCCACATCGTTCGGCCTTTTGTTTGGAAACACAGCATTTTCCTGATGCGCCAAATCAACCGGCGTTTGCTTCAACCGTGTTAAAGCCAGGGCAAACCTACCATACGGTTACCATTTACAAATTCTCCAAATAAGTAAAGCATGTTAAAAAGGACTTTTTTAACGTTATGTGCGGCCGGTGCCTTTACCATGGCCCATGCACAAACGCAATATACCATAGCTGCTGATAAGGTAAAAGCCCATATTCAGCCTACCATGTATGGGATATTTTTTGAGGATATTAACCTTGCGGCCGATGGCGGTGTATATGCCGAGTTGGTAAAAAACCGTTCGTTTGAGTTCAATATGCCCTTGATGGGATGGAAGGAGCAAAAAAAGGATGGAGGCGATGGCAGAACAGAAGTAATAAACCGTGCTGTTGAACGGCCGGAGAATGCGCATTTTATAAAGAGCTATATCACAACCGATGCCGGTTTCTACGGATTCTCGAATGAGGGTTTCCGCGGGGGAATGGGCGTTAAGGAAGGTGAGGAATACAGCTTTTCGGTGATAGCTAAACAGGAAGGCGATACAAACGTAAAGCTGAACATTGAGCTGCGTGGTGATAATGACGCTATCATAGGTAAAGCCGAACTTACGCCAACTGATAAAGAATGGAACCGTTACAGCGTAAAATTTAAATCGGACGCAACAACGCCGAAAGCAAAATTATATGTTTGGATGAGCGGCAAGGGCGTCATTGATCTGGATATGATCTCCCTGTTTCCTGAGCATACCTGGAAAAACCGTCCGGGTGGTTTGCGTGCCGACCTGGTACAGCGACTGGCTGATCTTAAACCAGGTTTTCTGCGTTTTCCGGGTGGATGTATTGTTGAGGGCCGTGAATTGAACAACCGTTATCAATGGAAAAAAACCATAGGTCCTGTTGATAAACGCGAAAATATCATCAATCGTTGGAATACCGAATTTAAGCATCGCCCGGCACCCGATTATTACCAAACTTTCGGTCTGGGTTTTATGGAATATTTCATGACAGCCGAGGATATTGGTGCTTCACCGCTGCCTATCCTGAATTGCGGTATGGCCTGCGAATTCAACACCGGCGAGCTGGTGCCTTTGGATAAACTTGATCCTTATGTGCAGGATGCGCTCGACCTGATTGAGTTTGCCAACGGCGATGTAAGCACCAAATGGGGTAAGCTGCGTACCGACCTTGGTCACCCGGCACCGTTTAATTTAAAAATGATAGGTGTGGGCAATGAGCAATGGGGCCCGCAATACATCGATCGCTGGAAAATTTTCACCAAGGCAATCAAAACAAAATACCCGAACATCAAGATCGTATCGGCCTTAGGCCCATCGCCCGATGGTAAGGAATTTGACCTGTTAAATAAAACGTTCCGCAGTTTAGGTGCCGATATTTTGGATGAGCATTATTATGCGCCTGCAAAATGGTTTAGGGATAATGCCCGCCGCTATGACAACTATGATCGTAAAGGTCCTAAAATTTTCGCCGGTGAGTATGCAGCGCAAAGTGTATCAACAGTAAATCCTGATAATAAAAACAATTGGGAGTGCGCATTATCTGAAGCGGCCTTCATGACCGGTTTAGAGCGTAATGCTGATGTGGTGAACATGGCTTCGTACGCCCCGCTTTTTGCTCATGTGGAAGGTTGGCAATGGACACCAAACCTCATCTGGTTTGATAACCTGAAAAGCTATGCCACGCCAAATTATTATGTACAACAATTGTTCTCTATCAATAAAGGCACTGATGTAGTACCGCTTACATTGAACAATGAAGCCGTAGCCGGGCAAAATGATAGCTATGCTACGGCCAGTTTGGACAAGAACACCAACGAATTGGTGATCAAGTTTGTGAATACCAGCACATCGGCACAAAATGTAAGCTTTAAAATTACCGGCTCAAAAGGCTATCAAAAAGAGGCTAAAGTTACAACGCTAAAGGCTGATAACAAGGATGCCGAAAATTCACTGACCGCGCCTACAGCGGTTAGCCCGGTTGAAAGCACGGTTGATATCTCCGGTAATACCCTGAAGCTGGCTGTTGAGCCATACTCATTCAAAATAGTAAGGCTTAAAAACAAATAACCGTTGAAAAAGCTCCTACTGATCATATCCTTATTGTTCCCGGGCATTATGAGTAATGCCCAGGAACTAAGGACTGATATATCGGTGCACGACCCGGTAATGACCCGGCAGGATAGTACGTACTACATTTTCTGTACGGGTAATGGCATAGCCATGTGGTCGTCGAACGATAGGGTGCACTGGAAGGTCGAGAAACCGGTATTTGCTGCACCTCCTCAATGGGCAGTTGACGCTATCCCCGGTTTTAAAGGACACATCTGGGCACCGGATATTTCGTTTTATAAAGGCACTTACTACCTGTTTTACTCGGTATCGGCCTTTGGCAAAAATACTTCGGCCATTGGTGTGGCAACTAATACAACGCTGCATACCGATGATCCGGCATATAAATGGATTGATCATGGTAAAGTAATCCAATCTATCCCCGGCAAAACCAACTGGAATGCTATCGACCCTAATTTAATTACGGATAAAGATGGTACGCCTTATTTGGTTTTCGGATCGTTTTGGGATGGCCTGAAATTGGTGAAGCTGAATAAAGACAGGCTAAGCGTTGGAGAGGATTTTGATAAGATCCCAACCATTGCTACCCGTAGAAAAGTCAGTTCTGAAAATCTTCCTGCTGTTGATGGTAACCCGGTTGATGCGGGCGGTAATGCTATTGAAGCGCCGTTTATTTTTAAACACGATAAATATTTTTACCTGTTTGCCTCGATAGATTATTGCTGCAAGGGGCCAAAAAGTACTTATAAAATGATCATCGGCCGCTCGGAAAAATTGAAAGGGCCTTATCTGGATAAAGACGGCATTGCCATGAACAAAGGCGGCGGCAGTATCCTGCTGGCCGGTGATGCTAACTGGTACGGTGTTGGCCATAACGGGGTAAGTACTTTTGAGGGGATTGATTATATCATCTTCCATGGCTATGATGCGGCGGATAGGGGGATTTCAAAATTGCGAGTTGAGAAACTGGATTGGGTTGATGGATGGCCGGTGGTAGCGAAGTAAGTGGCTTAAAAAATGTCATTGCGAGGAGGAACGACGAAGCAATCGCATGCTTTACAGAGCGGATTTGCATATGTGCGGTTGCCACGCTATCGCTCGCAATGACATGGTTTTTATTTCACAGGTTTAAGCGTCCACGCTTACGCACCTGAAATAACTAATAACGTGAGCGTAGACGCTCACATTTTATATTATTCAAGCGTGGACGCTTGAACAAAGGACATTATGAGAATATCGAAAAAAATAATCGTGTTAGCCATAACTGTCGGCAGTTTAGCCTCAGTTAAAGCTACTCCCCGCGATACCACTTTCCACGCCGATGGTAACCCCATCATCAGGCACAAGTACACCGCCGATCCGGCGGCTATGGTTTATAAGGATAAAGTTTATCTGTACACAGGTCATGATGAAGCCGCTCCCGGTCATAACGGTTATACCATGCACGACTGGACATGCTTTACTACAACCGATATGGTGAACTGGACAGAGCATCCTTCGCCTATGAATGTTAAGGAGTTTAAATGGGCTAAAGATGATGCATGGGCATCGCAGGTGATTGAACGGAATGGCAAGTTTTACTGGTATGTGGCTGTTGAGCATGGTACTATTCATGGTAAAGCTATAGGGGTAGCGGTGTCTGATAGTCCGCTGGGGCCGTTTAAAGATGCCCGGGGCAGCGCTTTGGTTACTAATGACATGACCAAAGCCGTAAAACATTCCTGGGATGATATCGATCCGACGGTTATGATTGACAAAGACGGGCAAGCTTACCTGTTTTGGGGCAATGGCATTTGCTATTACGCTAAATTGAAAAGCAACATGACCGAACTTGACGGCGAGATTAAAACCATCACCCTGCCCCATTATACCGAAGCACCATGGATCCATGAGCGTAATGGCTGGTACTACCTTTCATATGCCTATGAATTTCCTGAAAAAATAGCCTACGCTATGAGCAGAAGTATCAATGGTCCGTGGGAATATAAGGGGATCATTAATGAAATAGCAGGAAATTCGAACACCAATCACCAGGCTATCATTGAGTTTAAAGGCAAATGGTATTTTATATATCATAACGGCGCGCTTGTACCGGATGCGGGTAGTTTTCACCGTTCGGTTTGCATCGATTATTTATATTATAATAAAGACGGCAGTATCAAACGGGTGATCATGACCAGCGAGGGTGTGAAACCGGCAAAGTGATTTTATTGTAGAGGCGCGCATAATTTCGTCTCCGGTCTACAGATCAATCAGGGAAGTGCGTTTGCCCTGATGGGAGACGAAATTATGCGGCTCTGCAATAAGAAATATTATAAAATAAGAAGCAGGAAAGGATTATCCTTTCCTGCTTCTTATTTTCCGGACTGTTACCTGCAACAAATCGTATCAACTTTTCTTCAAAACCAATCAAACGTAACCAAACGTTAAAATTGGTTCAATTTATCCTATACTTTTAGTGCGAAATAATTAATTCAAAAGCCTGTACGGCCGGTTTAAACGGTTTGTCGGAACTGTTTGACCGGCTTTATAACCTACAATTATGAACATTAAAAAGTTTATTATCATTGCTGCTGCCGCGCTTCCATACTTTGCACATGCGCAGGAATGGCAGCCCAAAAAAGCCGTTTTAATGACGCGCTTTGCAAAAGATGTCGACCCGAAAAATGTGTTGCCTGAGTATCCCCGTCCGCAGCTGGCGCGCGAAAAATGGCTGAACCTAAACGGCCTGTGGCAGTATCAGCCCGGAACCGCCGGCGAGGCTGTACCTCAAGGCAAGTTATCTAAAACTATCCTTGTGCCTTTCCCGGTTGAATCGGCCTTGTCGGGCGTAATGGAACAACACGACAGGATCTGGTACCGCCGTAAATTTACAGTCCCTGCTTCGTGGAAGGGTGAGCATGTCTTGCTGCATTTTGGTGCAGTTGATTATGAAAGCGAAGTGTTTGTTAACGGCAAAAGCTTTGGTAAACATACAGGTGGCTATGATCCGTTCAGCTATGATATTACATCAGCTATTAAAGGTGCAGGTGAACAAGAGATCACCGTGCGTGTTTATGACCCGACGGACGATGGCGGTTTTCCGCGTGGCAAACAAACACTGCACCCACAGGGAATTATGTATACTTCAACTACAGGGATCTGGCAAACTGTTTGGTTAGAGCCGGTTCCTGCTGTAAATATCAGCGATATCAGGATCACGCCGGATATTGATCAATCGGTAATAAAGCTAAATGTAGATGCTGCGACTGCTGCTGGTTACACGGTTAATGTAAAAGTAAAAGACGGTAGCAAGGTTGTTAGCACTGCTTCGGGCAAACCTAATTCGGAGTTTACTGTACCAGTTCCTAATGCCAAATTATGGTCACCGGATTCACCGTTTTTGTATGACCTGGACATTACGCTTGAAAAAGGCGGTAAAAAGGTTGACGCTGTGGGCAGCTATGCAGGTATGCGCAAGATTTCGATAGGAGAGCAGGATGGTTATAAAAAACTGTTCCTGAATAATAAATTTCTGTTCCAGATTGGTCCGCTTGACCAGGGTTTTTGGCCGGATGGGATCTACACCGCTCCAACAGATGCCGCTATCAAGAATGATCTGCAAATGATCAAAAACTTTGGTTACAATATGGTGCGCAAGCACATTAAGGTTGAGCCATACCGCTGGTACTACTGGGCCGATAAACTGGGCCTGATGATTTGGCAGGACATGCCTTCGGCTAATTCATATACCGAGCATACGCCTCCGGTAGATACAACTGCCTATGCTTCAGAACTTACCCGTATGGTTAAAACCCACTGGAACTCACCTTCAATTGTAACGTGGGTAGTATTTAACGAGGCACAAGGCCAGCATAATACACCGGGGTTAGTTAACCTGGTACGCAAACTGGATAATTCGCGCTTAATCAACCAGGCCAGTGGTGGCAATCATTTTGGCGTGGGCGATTTTCTGGATATCCACAGCTATCCGCCGCCTGCAGCCCCTTCGAGCAAAACACAGGTATTGGCCTGCGGCGAATATGGCGGGATAGGTTACATTATTCCCGGTCACGTTTGGAAAACCGGCCCGACGTACATCATGATGGATAATCAAAAAGCTTATACCAACCTGTATGATGAATTTGCCAACGATCTTGTGATCTACAAAACCAACGAAGGCTTAAGCGCTGCGGTATACACCGAAACTACCGATGTGGAAGTTGAGCTGAACGGCTTGCTTACTTACGACAGGGAAATTGTAAAAGGCCCGGTTGCAACCATCAAAGCATCAAATGATAAAATTATTCATGATGAAGAGTATATCCGCGAAGTGTTGCCATCATCAAAAGAAAAAGCACGTACCTGGAAATATACTTTTGATAAACCCGCTGATGGCTGGTTTGGTGAAAAGTTTGACGACAACACGTGGAAATCGGGTGAAGCCGGTTTTGGTACTGCCAATACTCCTGGAGCAGTGGTAAAAACTGTTTGGGATGGTAAGGATATCTGGATCAGGCAGGAGTTCACACTCAATGCATCTGGCGTAAATAAAAACGACCTGGTACTGTCATTACATCATGATGATGCCTGCGAAGTTTACATTAATGGTGTTAAGGCTGCCGTAAAAGAAGGTTATACATCAGGCTATGCTATCATTCAGATGACTAAGGAAAGCAAAGAGGCTATAAGCCTTAACGGTAAAAACGTGATTGCTATCCATTGTAATCAGATTCAGGGTGGTCAGTATATTGATGCAGGTATTTCTGCAATGAGCAAAACGAAACCGTAATATTGGTTTTGATATTATGAAAAACGCCTGGGCATTTGCCCGGGCGTTTTTGTTTAACCCCTATGCCACTACTCGGCTCCAGCCGAGTGGTAACTATCAAGCGGCCTCTGGCCGCTGAATCCGGAATAGCAGGCCAGAGGCCTGGAAATAGCTGCCACTCGGCTGGAGCCGAACGGCGGCGGAAATACTATAAAACAAGTTGCAGAATCCAGACTTACGAAGTTTTCAAAACTTCGTAAGTCTTAAAAAAGAATATTTATCCCTTCCTTTTCCTGCCGTTATAACTGGTTATCGTCACATCACCTGCATTGCCATCCAACTCCAATACCCTCGATGATTGCGACAAATAAGTTGATCCGTAATAAAACTCAACATGCTTTTTGCCGCCGTTTTTAAGCGTAATATCAGCATAAAAATCATCAGGTTTAAGCTTGATATAACGCTTGCCCGGAGCTACGCCGGCATTGCGGAACACTTTAACACTATCCTGATTTTGGGTTGCTACCAACAAATCGCCTTTGGCCGATTGGATATTTGCCAAAGCTTTTCCATCGCCCGCAACATAAATACCGCTGTTGGCTATCGATAAACCGGCAAAACCACCTTTGCCGTTTCCTTTCATATATAAACCCATAAAAGCGTCATGCCTGCCGGTAAACGGTTCCATACCAAAATCGTTGCCTACCATTACCAGGTCAAGGTTACCGTCATGGTCAACGTCTTTGGTTATCATCCCGTAAACCGGCGCCATCTGGGCATCCTGCGGTAGTGCACTGATACTAAAAGTACCAGTGCCTTTGCCGGTGATAAGGCTGGTATTCATATCGGTTGCTTTCAGGATAACAGCACCTTCTTTATCTTTTTCAGCCCATAAGTCGTTCATGGTAGCGTGTCCAAAGCCACGATAGCTTGGATACTTTTTGCGGATAGAGATCAACTGGCTGATCAGGTCATCGCGGGTATGCATCGGGAAGGGTTTTTGGGAGCCGTCCTCATCCTTCATGTAGCAAAATATCATGGAGTCGAATGAGCCGTTACCATCAAGGTCTTTACCCATAATGGTCATGGGCTGCTCAAAGGATGCTTTGTAGTTGGAGTTTTGACCGAGGTTACCGGCTACATAATCGATATTGCCATCGTTGTTAAAATCGCCGGCAACGATACTATTCCACCAGCCTATATGGTCATCGATGCCCGATTTGATTTTACTGAAACCATGGCCGTTGTTTTTGTAGAAGGTAACCGGCATCCATTCGCCTACTACTACCAAATCAGTTTTACCATCTTTATCAAAATCCGACCATAACGCGTCGGTGATCATGCCGCCATGAATCAGGTCGGGGCAAAGCTGGCTGGTAACATCAGTAAATTTACCACCATCGTTCATGAGTAAATGACTAACCGGCGATGAAGGATAAGCACCCGAAACTGATCTTGAACCCACAAAAAGGTCAAGGTCTCCGTCACTGTCAAAATCAGCAGCGCGAACACACGAGCCGTTATCATATTCTACGGGTACAGATGCAATATCTCGGGTAAAATGACCTTTTTTGTCGTTGATGTAAAGCCTGTCCTGCGCGGTGGTATGTCCTTTCTGAAATTCGTAGCTGCCACTTGCTATGTACAGATCCGGGAAGCCATCGCCGTTGGCATCAAAAAGCAGGGCGCCCATGTCTTCCTCGTCTTTAATTTCTTCGGCCAGGAAACGGTTGTTGTCCAAAGTGAAATGGCCGGTGGCATCCTGCATAAAAAATACGCCTTTATTACCCGAAGCTCCTCCTACAAAAAGGTCATCATAGCCATTGCCGTCTACATCGCCAACAGCAATAGCAGGCCCGTACTGGCTTAGCTTATGCGGTAGGGTAGGCTGGATGTTATAGTCAATGGCATCTTTTTCCTGGTGAACATATTTTATACCGGTTGAATTATTGGCTTCCTGAAACACAGGAAGGATTTTACCGGAAACATCAGGCGGGAAATAACCTGAGGCGTTTTTGTACTGCAATGCAAGTGTTTGATTGGCCTTAACATTAGTAAGCAACTGGGTTTTGCCATCGGGCCAGCGTACCCGTAACGAGTCGACAGTAGTTGATGAGCCGATGCCAAAATGTCCGCGGGCATCATCTGTACTCATATAGCCGCGACAGGGCTGCTGGTCATAAAATTGCTGATTGCCTTTGTAATAAATGCGGATGGTAGCACCAAATCCGCCAATGTTTTTGCTATCGCCCTGGAGGGTAACAGTTAGGTAATTATGGTCTTTAGCTACTTGTGTTTTGCTGTTGGCAGTATTTTCGTAAACGAAAGCATCATCGTCAATATTATTGATCACAAGGTCCAGGTCGCCGTCATTATCCAGATCGGCATAAACACCGCCGGTTGAAAAAGTGGGTTTTACAATACCCCAATCCTTCGATTGATCTTTAAACAAATAACCTCCTGCATTTCTGAAAGCATAGCTTGGTGTTTTTACAACGGGGAAAGAATCGGCTGCAGCCAATGTAGTGTTCTCCTTAACGGTACGCCCCTGGTCGTTACTGTACAAGGCATGGTCAAGGTCCGTTACATCGCGGGGATAACCATTGGTGATCATCATATCGCGGTAGCCATCGTTGTCAAAATCGGCTACCAATGGTGTCCAGCTCCAGTCGGTTTGATAAACACCGGCCTGGTAGGCAATTTCACTAAACTGAGGGTGTCCGGCAGGCGTTTGGCCTTGGTTAAGCTGTAGCACGTTGCGAATATACTGATGCTCGTAATTGAATTTTTTATTGTTGATATAGGTAATGTAATTATCGCCTACCAGCATGGTTTTTTTACGGACATTCTCTTCTGGAAGCATCTCCAGCGATACCAGGTCGGCCTTGCCGTCGTTGTTGATATCAACCATGTCCGAACCCATTACTGACCAGCCTGTATGTTTAAAATATTCGCCTGCACGATTAGTAAATGCTCCGTTTTTATTGTTTACCCACAGCAAGTCATTTGATATAAAGTCGTTGCCAACATACACATCCGGCCAGCCATCGTTATTTACATCACAAATAGAAACGGAATTGCCAAAGCCTTCTATCAAAATGCCGGCTTCTTTGGTTACGTTGGTAAATGTGCCATTGCCATTGTTACGATATAGGCGGTCATTGTTCTGCGCACTGCCGTCGGTTAATTTAGGGCGATATGCTACCGGGGTTTCTTTGCCCAGGAAGTTGGTGAGCAGGTACATGTCAAGGTCGCCGTCATGGTCATAATCAAAAAATACAGCCTGTGTACTGTAACCGGTATCCTGCAGGCCATAAGCCGCGGCAGACTCTTTGAAAGTCGGTATCCCGTCTTTATTGGCCCCCTGGTTAATGTATAACAGGTTTTTACGATGGTTTGGATCGCTTTTGAATGATGAGCAAACATAAATATCCGGCCAGCCATCGTTGTTGATATCCACCACAGATACACCCGCATACCAGTCGCCATTACCGGCTACGCCGGCCGCATTGGTCACATCTTTAAAGGTAAGAGAGCCTTTATTGATGTATAATTTATTGGAAACCATGTTGCCTGCAAAGTAAATATCGGGCAGGCCATCATGATTAAAATCGCCTATGCCAACGCCGGCTCCATTGTACAAATACGGATGATTGAGGATATTGATGCTGTCGCTTTCGGTAATGGTATTCTTGAAATCGATGCCGGTTTGCGATGCATCAAGCAGTTTAAAGAGCGTTGGTCCCGATGATTTTTTTGAACAGCCAACACCTAAAAATAATAACAATAAGGTAGATAGTTTAAACGCTTTGGGTAAACTTTTTATCATGCAGATATGGTTAATAATTGATTGATGGTTTATGCTTTGGTTAAGCTTTAACTTATTGGTTATAATGCAATAAGCCACTGTAAAGTAAAAGGATTTTACAATTCCTGATTCTGCAAATTGTATCAAAAGTTAGTTATTTACTATCGGCTCATAGTTAAATATTTATTAACTGTTAGCTTTGGTCTGAACCCTTATTGGGGAGTAAGCCAATTAAACTGATCAAGCCTTTTTGTTCCATCATGATGAAGAGATTATATTTTGCCTTTATTGTTATCATAACCTGCTCATCATGCGGAAAAAAAAGCTGGGAAAAGCCTGCCGGGAACCCTGAATTTATTCACAGGTCGATAAAAGATGTTACCGATGTGGTGCGGCATGATATTTATTCGCCGCCGGTTGCCAGTCGTATTTATGCTTATATCAGCGTGGCGGCATATGAGGCTGCACGCAATGGCGATAGCCATTACCAGTCGCTTGAAGGACAACTGAAGGGGCTGGATTCTGTACCTAAGCCCATCGCCGGTAAAAAATATTGTTTTACACTATCTGCATCACATGCCATTTTAACGGTTGGCAAAATCCTGATCATGAGCGAGGGGAGGATAGAAGGTTTTCATGAGAAGCTGATGCAGGAGTTTAAAGAAACCGGCATGCCCGATAGCGTATACAATAACTCGATTGAATACGGCAAGCTTATTGCCGACAGGATCATTAAGTGGGCAAGCAAGGATAACTATAAGCATACCCGCTCACTATCAAAATATGATGTGCAAACCGATGATGCCAGCTGGAAACCTACCCCGCCGGCTTATATGAAAGGTATTGAACCTCATTGGAATGAGATTCGTCCGTTTTTGCTTGACTCGGCGCAGCAATTTAAACCGGCCCACCCATTTACTTTCAGTAATATTCCCGGCAGTAATTTTTATAAACTGGCTATGGAGGTATACGATACAGGAAAGCACCTCACCGATGACGAGGCCACCATTGCCACTTTTTGGGACGATAATCCTTTTAAAGTAAATATCAACGGGCATACCATGTTTGCTACCAAAAAGATCTCACCAGGAGGACATTGGATTAATATTACCGCGCTGGCCTGCCGTAAGGCTAAGGCTGATTACGTGAAAAGCGCCGAAGCTTATGCCAGTATTGCCGTGGTTATTGCCGATAGTTTTATAAATTGCTGGGACGAAAAATACCGCAGCAAAGTAATCAGGCCCGAAACGTATATCAATCAGTATATCGATCAAAGTTGGATGCCATTGCTTCAAACGCCGCCTTTTCCGGAATATACCAGCGGGCATAGTGTGGTTTCAACGGCATCTGCTGCTGTATTAGGTAAATTATTTGGTGAGGAATTTTCGTTCATCGACTCCACGGAAATGGAGTTTTCCATCCCCGCCCGTCACTTTAAATCATTTAAAGCCGCAGCCGAAGAAGCCGCAATCAGCAGGTTTTATGGCGGTATTCATTACATGCCATCCATCACTAATGGCGTTGATGAAGGTGACAGGATAGGGCAGTTTGCTTTAACTAAATTGCATACAAGGCATTGATTTGAAGAGTAGCTCATTATCGCGCGAATAGTTGGGCTAAAGCCCGTTTACATGTGCCTTTAACCGTTGGCTAAAGCCAACGTCAATGAAATAACGTGGCATATGCTCAAGTGTCTTTGCTTAATTTTGAAGATGAACCTACATGGAACGAATTAAAGGCTTCATTGCCGTTGGTTTTAACCAACGGAGCTTATAAAACTAAAAAGTGGCTTTAGCCCAAATAAACCTGAAGTCAAGCTTGATCTGATTAAACCTGCTTCACCTTACTCCGTTTAGCAGCCTGATACTCAGTTGGCGTAGTGCCAAACTGTTTCAGGAAATTGCGGCCAAGGTGAGATTGTGAACTGTAGCCTACCATATTTGCCACTTCATAAATTTTATAATCGCCTTCTTCCAGTAATTGTGCGGCGGCTTTAAGACGGGTGATGTTAATAAGCTCGTTAATGGTAAGGTTGGAGATAGCCTTAACTTTACGGTACAATGTTGGTTTACTCATATTCATGAGGTTGGCTATCTGCTCTACATCAAGCTCGGCATTTTGGATGTTTTTGTAGATAACGCCGTTCAGCTTATCCAAAAAGCTTTCATCGGGTTTTGAGTAGGCCATCGACTTGATATGCGCAAGCGGCGAACTTGCAAAATGCTCCCTTATTTTATTGCGGTTGATGAGCAGATTGGCTATCTGCACCTGCAAATGCTCGGGCGAAAACGGTTTTTCGATATAAGCATCGGCGCCAACTTCCAGGCCTTCAATTTTACTTTGCAGGGTATTTTTAGCGGTGAGCAGTATGATTGGGATATGGCTGTAATCGAAATTGGTTTTGATGGTTTTGCACAGTTCAAACCCATCTATTCCGGGCATCATGACATCGCTTATAATAAGCTGGATGTTCTCTATGGCTATCATATCCAGCGCTTCTTGTCCGTTAAGAGCTTTAATAACCGAATATTTGTCGCTCAGATCATCCGAAATAAAATCAAGTATTTCGGGATTATCATCCACTAAAAGTATAACTGGTTTCATAAAGTCAATATTCTCCTCTCTGTTACTTAGGTCTGCCTGTTCATATTCATCGGGGGTAATATGCAGGTCGAATTCTTTTTCCTGGTGAACAGGCAAAGTAAGGTTAAATATATTAAAATCGTTAATAGATTTATTCAACACCAATAAACCCTTATGCAATTCGGCCAGCGAACGTGATAAAGAAAGCCCTATTCCGGTACCAATTTGTTTTTCCGATTCTTTCATCCTGAAGAAGGGCTCAAAGATTTTTTCACGCATTTCGTAAGGGATCAAATTCCCGTTATTCCTTATTTCAATGGAGAAAGTTGGATCATTGGCAGGGTGATCAATCATTTCAACCTCAACAACAGCACTGCTATATTTGATGGCATTATTAATAAGGTTACTTATAATTTTTGTGAATGCCTCAATATCCACATAGGCATAAACAGTTTTAACCGGGTGTATGAAGGTATAACTGAGGCTCTTTTGCTCGGCCATCGGTTTAAACCGTAAAAAAGTGTCGGCAAGCAGGTCAATGATATCGGTTTTAACAAAACTGAGACTAAAACCATTGGTTTCGGTTTTTCGAAAATCAAGCAGCTGATTGGTAAGGTCGAGCAGCCGGTTGGTGTTTTTTTCCATGATTTTCAGGTTGTTCTGAATCTCCGGAACATGCTCGGCCTTCCTGATCACTTTCTCCATCGGCCCTTTAATAAGGGTTAACGGTGTACGGATTTCGTGGGCTACATTGGTGAAAAATTCAATTTTGGCATTATAGATTTGCTTTTCCTTATCATTTTCAAGGGTTTCGATAATGCGTTTGTTTTTTTCGCGGGTTTTACGGTGATAGCTCCTGAGCAGGTAATAGCCGGTTAGCAAAAATATCACGCTGTAAGCAATGTAGGCCCAAACGCTTTCCCAAAACGGTGGTGCTATATTAATTTCAAGCGTTGTTTCCTTTTGGTTCCAGGTGCCGTTGTTGTTTGCCGCTTTTACTACAAAAGTGTAATGACCTGGCTGAAGCTGGGTAAAATAAACCTTACGGTTGTGTTTAAGTTCGGTCCACCCTTTGTCCAGCCCTTTCATGGTGTATTTATATTGGGTCATTTCGGGAGATGGGAAACTCAATGCAGCAAAATCAATACTAAATGACGACTGGTTATAATTAAGGTCGATTTTTTTTGTGCTGATGAGGGATTGTTTTAAGATGGAATCGGCTCCGTTAACCGAAATCTCCTTATTGTGTACCTGGAAACCTGTGATATAAACCGGTGCTACAAAATGATTTTCCTTAAAACTTGCAGGGTTAAAACTAACCATGCCGCGTACGCAGCCAAAATACATGGTACCATCGGCATCTTTAAAAGATGAGTTATAATTAAACTGGTCGCTTAACAAACCATTTGCCTTGGTATAAATTTTTATGGCCTCTGTAGCCGGGTTAAAACAAACCAGGCCGCGGGTAGTGCTGATCCATAGGTTTTTTCGGCTATCTTCTTCCACTCTGAAAATATAATTACTCGGAAAGCCTTTATTGCTGTCATAAAACTTATAACTATCAGCTTCCGGGTCATATTTCCATAATCCCAAACCTTCGGTGGCAAACCATAATTTGTGGTTGCTATCCTCAAAAACACCATTTACCGTGGTGGTGTTAAGTACGTTTTTAACCGGGTACCGGTAGTTTAATTTGGTACTTGTATTGCCTGCCGGATTGTAACAGTAAATACCGTCGCGCACGGTACCAACCCATATTTTACCGTCATGATCTTCGGTCATGGCGTAAATGAAATCATAAGGCGGTAATTTATCTATCAGGGTAAAATCCCTACTTGCTAAATTGTATTTGTACATGCCGCGGGTTGTGCCAATAAAGATTTGACCGTTACGGGTTTTACAAAAGCAAATTATAAAGTTGCTTTTAAGATCGCTATTACGGCTACCGGCCAGGAAAACACGTTCAACCATGCCGGTTTTTATGTTCAAAACATCAAGGCCGCGTTCAAATGTACCAACAAGCAATTCATTGGCTACAGGTAATATGCCGTGGATGTTGGTATTGGAGATGCTGGCGCGCCCGCCGGGTGAGTAATGGGTCCAGGTATGTTTATCAGGTGCTAATTTGTTAAGGCCATTATCTTCGGTGCCCATCCACAGGTTGCCGTAGATATCTTTATTAATTTCGCGCACCACATTCCCTTTCAGCGAATTTGGCTCCGTATCGGGGTAAAATTTGTTGAAGGTTGAATATTGTTTAGGGTAATAATTGAGGCCGCCAAAGTAAGTGCCTACCCAAACCCCGCCTTCCGAATCCTTGTAAAGGCAATAAACCGCATTATCTGATATAGAATAAGGATCATTGAAATGCTTTCGAAGATTCAGGAATGTCCCTTTTACCGAATCATAAATGAACACGCCCGATTCTGTTGCTATCCAGTATTCGCTATCGCTGTATTTTAAAAAATCGCGTACGTAAATTGCTGTTTTATCCGGATTGTAGTTAAGCAGGTCAACATATGCGCCGGTTTCGGCATCAAACTCCTTAAAACCGTGGCTGTTGGTAGCTACAAATATTTTGTTGTTCCCGGCATAATAGATCTTCTCAATAAACTTTGAGGTAACCTTATCAGTTGGTTTAAACAGACTGTAAGCAGTAAAAGTACGGCTTGCCTGGTCCAGCTTTTCCATAACGCCCGATGAAGCAGACACCCACACGGTACCATTAATAATAACTACAGATGTTGCCTCAAAGTGCTGCCAGGGCCAGTAGTCAATTTTTTCAGTGTTTTTGGTATCATACCTTATTAATGATGCGCCTGCTATAAACCAGCAGTTATTGTGTTCATCAAAGGTGATACTGCGTACGCCATTAATGTTAGCTGTATTTATATGTGCAAATGTTTCTGATTGCGGATCATACTTATCAAGCCCTTCATCTGTACCAATCCAAAGCGTTCCCTCCTTATCAAGGCATAGGGTATGTACCATGTTGTTGGATAATGTGCTCTTATCGGCAGGGTTATGCCTGAATGTTTTAAATGTATAGCCATCAAAGCGATTGAGCCCATCTTTGGTGCCAAACCACAAAAAACCACGCTTATCCTGCAGGCTGCAGTAAACGGTATTATGCGACAAACCATGTTCAACCTGGTAATGCCTGAAGTAGTAGGTTTGGGCATTACAAACGCCGCATGATACTATAAAAAGTAATAGAAATGTATATAGTGGTTTCAAAATAATCAGCTTAAAGCAAATATAGCCAATCTGTTGCAGCGTTTTTACCCTCCTGAAAATTGATACTTTTTGACTAAGTATTGATATGATTTGGTTAATCGCCGGGGCCAAAATCCTTTTTCTTTACAACATGATTTTAGATATGTCAATTGTACATTTTTAAAATCAAAACTTAACCAATTAATAGATCATTTATGAGAAAATTTTTACTACTCAGGCATGAGGGAAACCCCCATGTGCAGTGGCCGCCCAGTAAGTGGAGCCCAAAAGTAATGCTAATCGCTTTTTTCATCATGACCTGTTTCCTTTTTTCGTTTAGTGCATCAGCACAAAATAAAATTAAGGTTACAGGAACCGTGACAGACACCACCGGCCTGGTACTAACAGGTGTAGCGGTGAGGGTGCAAGGCACGCAAGGTGGAACAACGACAGATGCTCAGGGTAACTTTTCACTTAATGTACCTGCAGCAAACAGTACATTAACATTCACTTACATCGGTTACGTTACACAGGAGATTGCCCTGCAAGGCAGAACAACATTGAAGGTTCGGCTTCGCGAAACCAACTCATCCTTACAGGAGGTTGTGGTTACCGGTTATGGCTCGCAAAAGAAAGCCTCCATCACGGGTGCTATCTCCAGCGTAACCAGTAAGGACATTGATCGTGTGCACGCGGGTTCAACTGTTAGTACCACACTTGCCGGTAAAATCCCGGGTGTAACCTTCAGGCAGTCGGAAGGCAGGCCGGGTGCAAGCGCCGCTATCCAGATCCGTAACATGGGGTCGCCATTGTTTGTAATTGATGGGATCCAACAGGACGAAGGCCAGTTTAATAACCTTGCCCCAAATGACGTTGAAAGTATTGCGGTACTGAAAGATGCATCTGCTGCTATTTACGGTGTACGTGCTGCTAACGGTGTTGTTGTGGTAACTACCAAAAAAGGTTCGGGCGAATCAAGGATCAATGTTGATGCTTACACCGGTTACCAGAATTTTTATCGTTTCCCTAACGTATTAACCAATTCGTATGATTACATGCGTTATTTGGCCGATGCGCAGGTTAACAGCAACGGTTCAACAACTATTACCCAGGCCGATCTTGACAAATACAAAGCGGGAACCGGAAAAGGTTACCAAAGCTTTAACTGGCGCGATTACGTTTTGAAGGCTAATAACAATGCTCCTCAAAATTCGGCTAACATCAACTTTACCGGTGGTACAGATAAATTGAATTACTATGTATCGGCGACCAACCTGCACCAAAATTCTCAATTGGGTAAAGAGTATCTTTTTAACCGTTCAAACATCCAGTCAAACATATCATTAAAAGTAGCTAACGGCTTAAAGGTTAGTATGGACATTAACGGCCGTATCGAAACCCGCGAAAACCCGGGTGTACCTGGTGGTGACGATTACTTCCTGGCCCGTTTTGCTGTTTTAAGGAATACGCCGCTTGATCGCCCTTATGCTAACGACAATCCGGCCTACCTGAATGATATTGGCCATACCGAATCAAACTACGCTTTTCTTAATAAAAAGCTATCAGGATTATATCACGGCGATTGGCGCGTTTTGCAAAGCAACTTTGGGGCCGAATACCAGGTTCCGGGTATTAAAGGCTTGATGGTAAAAGGATTGTATTCATATTATATTGCTGATTACCTGCTTAATAACCAGGAGTATACCTATAACGCATATACTTACCGCCCTGCAACTGATACTTATGATGTAACCGGTGGTAGTACTAACCCTTGGCGTGAACGTGAGCAGAAAAAGGAATTTGCTAAAACTTATCAGTGGCAAATCAACTACAATAACACTTTTGGTAAACACACCATCGGCGCGACGTTTGTATCTGAGCGCATTGAGTTACAGCATTTACGTAACTGGATCCACGCTTCTCCGGTATCAAATAATTTACCGCTTATTTACTTCCCAACTGCCGATCAATACCAGGACAGCGATAATAAAGAAGCCCGTACAGGTTATATCGGTCGTTTTGATTACAACTACGACAACAAATATTACTTCCAGTTTTCAGGAAGGCGTGATGCATCTTATTTATTTGCCCCTGATAAACGTGTAGGTTACTTTCCGGGCGGATCTATTGGCTGGCGTGTTACCCAGGAAGGTTTCATGAAGAAATTACTTGGAGAAAACAGCATTCTGAATGATTTGAAGATCCGTGCTTCATACGGTGTATTGGGTGATGACCGTGATCCTAACAATGCCTCTAACCCAATCGTAACTCCATATGCTTACCTGCCAGGTTATAATTACAACGCAGGCACCGCAATTATTGACGGTAATGCTATCGTTACTTCAACCGATAAAGGTTTGGTAACAACCAATATCTCATGGTCAAAAAGTAAAATGACCGATGTGGGTATGGACTTTACCATGCTTAACAACAGGTTAAGTGGTGTTGTTGATTATTTCTACCGTAAACGTACAGGTTTGGCTGGTCCGCCATCTAAGTTGGTGTTACCACTGGAAGTGGGTTATTCATTACCTGCAGAAAACTCAAGCAGTGATTCACAATCGGGTGGTGAGTTTTCATTGAACTGGAATGATAAGGTTGGAAAAGTAAGTTATAACATCGGCGGTAACATTTCTTACTCGCGTCAAAAATCAATATTCAGGAACGAATATTTCGGTAACTCACTTGAACAATATTTTGGCTCGGCAATTAACCGTTATGCCAATATCGACTGGGGTTACACGGTTATAGGTCAGTTTTCATCTATCGAACAGATCAACAATTATAAGATCAACAACGACGGTCAGGGTAACAGGACAATGCTTCCGGGCGATTTAATGTATAAAGACTGGAACGGTGACGGTAAGATAGATAGTTACGATACACGTCCTATCGGTTATGGTTACGGCAAACAGCCAAATATCAACTTTGGTTTAACATTGGGAGCTGCATACCATGGCTTTGATTTCCATGCTGACTTTTCAGGCGGTGCAGGTTACACCTGGTTCCAGAATTATGAAACCCGTTGGGCATTCCAAAACAATGGTAACCTGAATACCATATTTGAAGACAGGTACCACCGTGCAGATCCGTTTGATATCAACAGCGCATGGATTCCTGGTAAATATCCTGCAAACAGGGTTAACCCGGGTACTACCAACAGTGATTATGACCGTAACTCAACTTTCTGGTTACATAGTGTAAAATACCTGAGGGTGCGTACACTGGAGTTAGGTTACTCATTACCTACTCAGCTGCTTGCAAAAGTGAAGATCAAGAGAGCGCGCTTTTATGTTAACGCTTACAATATGTTCTCGTTTGATAACCTGAAACAATTTGGCGTTGACCCTGAAACAACGGATGATAACGGGTTACAATTCCCACAGAGCAAGGTGCTCAACTTTGGTGTTAATTTAACCTTTTAATTGATCCCTCAAGTTTAAACCAAATGAAAAAAACAACCATAATATCAACATTTGCACTCCTGTTAGTTACAGGAGCATGCAGAAAAGACAGCGACTTTTTGGATGTACCCCCCAAGCAGGTGGTAACTTCAGACGTTGCATTCTCTGACCCCAACCTTGTACTTTCTATTCTTGCTGATTTATATAACCGTGTTTACGATTTTTCTGGTCTGGATAACGGCTGGGCATCATTTGCTGATTTTAGTGAATCGTTCCCTTCAGAAAACGGAAGCTATTATATAGTACAGCGTACAGGCTGGGATTTTGGCTCATGGGGTACCTGGGATTATAAATATGTTCGCGATTTGAACTTATTTATTGAGCGTGCTACTGCCGCCACCAAGTTAACCGACGCGCAAAAAAATCAATTTATTGCCGAAGGCCGTTTTTTACGTGCCCAGTATTATTTTGAGCTGGTAAAAAGAATGGGCGGTGTTCCTTTGATCACCAAATCGCTTAATTATGATTTCTCGGGCAACGTTGAAGCTTTACAGATCCCGCGTGCAAAAGAATCAGAAGTTTATGACTTTATCATTAGCGAGGCTGAAGCAATAAAGGGTTTATTACCGGTTAACGTTTCTGAAAAATCAAGGGCTACTCCGGCCGCAGTATTGGCTATGGAATCAAGGGCTGCTTTATATGCTGCTTCAATAGCCAAATATGGTGCTACAACGCCTCAGGTATCATTACCTGGTGGCGAGGTAGGTATCCCTGCAAGCGCTGCTACCGGCTATTACACCAAAGCACTTGCTGCCGCTAAAGAGATCATATCAGGCACAGCTGGCAATTATTCGCTTTACAAACAATTACCTGATTTAAGCGATAACTTTGCCAACTTGTTCCTTGATAAAAGCAGCTCGGAGTCAATCTGGGTTGAGGATTTCAAAGCCAATGGCGGTAAAACACATGGTTTTACCACTAACGATCAGCCTTTCTCAATTTCAGACGAAGGTTTGGATGCCGGAAGGTTAAACCCATCGCTTAACCTGGTTGAGGCGTTTGAAAAGCTCGACAATTCCTATGCCCCAATGGCAACTAAAGATGGATCAGGTAACCCTATTTACTATACCGATCAGTTAGATATGTTTGCCGGCCGTGATGCAAGGCTTGCTGGTACCGTACTATTGCCAAACGGATTATTTAAAGGTAAACGTACCGAGGTATATGCAGGTTATCAATTAGGTAACGGTACTGTTATATCAAGCAGTGATGCTACCATTACACAGGATGTTCCGGGCTTGGGCAAGGTACAGGTAGTGGGTAAAGACGGCCCGGTTAACGGCGCTGAGTTCCGTACTCAAACCGGTTTTTATATCCGTAAATACCTTGATCCAACTGTAGGTTCTGGTCGTCGTGGCCGTGGCAGTGATGTTAACTTTATTCGTTATCGTTATGCCGAAGTATTGCTGAATGCCGCCGAAGCAGATGCTGAATTGGGCAATTATGCAGAAGCTTCAGACTATATTAACCAGGTGCGTTTAAGGGCTGGCCTTACCACCCCATTGGTGCTTACTGCAGCTAATTATTTTGACCGTATTGTTCATGAGCGCCGTGTTGAACTTGCTTTTGAAGGCCATACTTTATTTGATATGAAACGCTGGAGAATTGCTGACGCCGTTTGGGATGGTAACTCAATGTCGGTTGCTGACCTGGTTGCCAATATTGGTAAAGCAACTAAACGTAGTACACAGCCTTTCGGCTTGTGGCCATATAAATACTACAATCCGGGTGATGTTAACAACGGAAAGTGGATATTTAAGGAAACAAAACCTTCGCCGGTAACAGGTTCAAACAGGTTCCTGTTGGGTAACTACTATTCACGCATCGGTGACGATGTTATAGCAGCCAACCCGAAAATTGTTAAACAACCAAATCAATAAGAGTTAAAGAAAAGTGTTTATGAAAATCAAGTTTCATCATATTTTAATAGGGCTTTTTCTTGCTGCCTCGGGCTGTAAGAAAGACAATTACGATGCGCCCACATCGAGACTGAGCGGTAGGTTGGTTTACAAAGGCGAAGCTATAAACGTTGAGTATAACGCTGTCCCTTATCAAATATATCAGCCTGGTTTTGCAACAAAATCAGCCATACAGGGAACCTTTGATCCTGATGGTAACTACGCGCAGTTATTGTTTGATGGCACCTACAAATTCACTATCCCTGCAAACCAGGGGCCATTTATGTGGAAAGAATTGCCGGCCGGAACCCGTGATAGTTTAACCGTAAACTTAAAGGGCAGCCAAACAGTTGATATAGAGGTAACTCCTTATTACCTGGTACAAAATGCCAAGTTTACAGCTACCGGCAGAAAAGTAACAGCTACTTTCGATTTGCAGAAAGTAATTACAGATGCCAATGCTAAAAATATCGACCGTGTTTATCTATATGTGAATAAAACACAGTTTGTGTCGGGCGGTTACCGTTTGGGCGATGGCGATCCGCCATCAATTGCAGGCTCGGCTATTACAAGCATGAATAATCTTAGCCTTAGCTTTGATGTACCCAATATAGTACCTACTCAAAATTACGTATTTGCACGTATAGGTCTAAAGATTGCCGGAGTTGAAGATTTAATCTTCTCACCGGTATCAAAAGTAACTCTACAATAATTTACCGGCCCCTGCCGTTGCGGTGGGGGCCATTTTTATATCCCTGCATCATTAACTAACATAATATCCTTACACTCCATTTAACTGATGAAGAAACTATCGCTTTGCCTGTCCCTTTTCATTTCTACCTATCTGTCTGCCAATGCACAGCAAGGCGAATGGCATCTGATAAAAGACAAGATCACCACCCCATGGGCCGAAAAGGTTGACCCTAAGGCTCCTCTACCCGAATATCCCCGCCCGCAAATGGTACGCGGCAACTGGCAAAACCTGAATGGTTTATGGAACTATGCCATAGTTCCTAAGGCTATCACAGGGCCAGCTAAATATGAGGGAAAGATCCTGGTGCCTTTTGCGGTTGAGTCGGCACTATCTGGTGTTGGTAAAACTGTTGGTAAGGATAGCATGTTGTGGTATAAAACAAGTATCAGCTTAAATAGAACATTAAAAGGTAAAGACGTACTGCTGCATTTTGGCGCGGTTGACTGGCGTACCGAAGTATTTGTAAACGGTAAAAGCGCCGGCATCCATGAAGGCGGCTTCGATCCTTTTACATTTAACATTACCCCTTATTTAAAAGGCGGTTCAAAACAAGATATTACTGTAAGCGTATGGGACCCGACAGATGATGGCCCGCAGCCGCGTGGTAAACAAGTAAAAAAGCCCGAAGGTATCTGGTATACTCCGGTTACCGGTATCTGGCAAACTGTTTGGCTGGAAGGTGTTGCTAAAACGCACATCGAAGCCACCAAACAAACCCCCAACATTGACGATCACACACTGTCGGTATCTGCCGAAGTTTCCAATAGCCAGCCGGGCGATAAGCTGAAGATCAGCGCCTGGAACGGCAAAACCCTTGTATCCGAAAAAACAATTGACGCCGGTGAAACCGCCGTGTTAGATATCAAAGACCAGCACTTATGGTCAACTACCGATCCGTTCTTGTATGACCTGAAAGTTGCTGTTATCCGCAACAACAAGGCGGTTGACGAGATAGGCAGTTACTTTGCCATGCGTAAGATTTCGCTTGGTGCTGATGCTAACGGCATTCAGCGCATGTTGCTGAACAACAAATTTGTATTTCAATATGGCCCGCTTGATCAGGGTTGGTGGCCGGATGGTTTATATACCCCGCCAACTTATGAGGCTATGAGCTTTGATATTGATAAGCTTAAGGAAATGGGCTTTAACATGATCCGTAAGCACATCAAAGTTGAACCTGCTCGTTACTATGCATATTGTGATAAAACCGGTATGTTGCTGTGGCAGGATATGCCAAGCGGCGATTTAGGTAACCACTGGGAAAACCGTCCGGGTGTGCTTGACCGCGCTACCGATCAGCAACGCAGCCCTGAATCTGAAGGTTATTACCGCAAAGAGTGGAATGCTATTATCAATTCGTTATATAACTATCCTTGTATCGTTGTATGGACTCCGTTTAACGAGGCTTGGGGCCAGTTTAAAACTGTAGAGGTCACTGAGTGGACAATGAAAAAAGACCCATGGCGTTTGGTAAACAGTGCCAGCGGCGGTAACTTCTACGATACCGGTAACATTGTCGATCTGCATAATTATCCGCACCCGGCTATGCCGCGTCCCGAGATCTTCGGCAAAACCAAAGCCGTTGTATTAGGCGAGTTTGGTGGCCTCGGCTGGCCTGTTGATGGCCATACCTGGCAGGCAAACAAAAACTGGGGCTATCAAAACTTTAAAAACGGCGACGACTTGTTTAAAAGGTATTCAACTTTTACTGATAGGTTGGAAGAGCTGATAAAAGTTGGTCTTTCGGCAGCGGTATACACCCAAACAACAGATGTGGAAGGTGAAGTGAACGGCTTCATGACCTACGACCGCAAGGTGATTAAAATGCCTGTTGAATTGTTACAAAAAGCCAACAGCAAACTGTACGATCCGGCGTTGGTGAAATAATATCTTTACGTATGACTATCAAAAACAGTATAAAATTAATGCGCAGGGAAGTTTGTCTTTCCGTAGCGATGATATGTGCAGGCTTTGCAACGGTGAACGCTCAGGGCGTGAAAGCAACCACGGTTACAACCGTTGATAACAAAGGTGCAAATGCTTTTTATGTAAATAACCGCGCCCCACTGCAACGACAATATTTTGCCAAACTGCCTACCGGTAGCATTGAAGCCGGCGGCTGGCTGAAGAAAATGCTGGAGCTGCAGCGCGACGGTTTAACCGGTAATTTGGGTGAGATCAGCGTATGGCTTTCAAAAACAAATAATGCCTGGCTTAATAAAGAAGGTAAAGGCGAATATGGTTGGGAAGAACTGCCTTATTGGCTAAAAGGTTATGCTGATATAGCCTATACGCTGAAGGATAAAAAAATGATTGCCGAAACCAAATTCTGGATTGATGCTGTATTGAATAATCAACGCGATAACGGGGATTTTGGTCCGGCGGTTGAACATAATGGTAACCGCGATTTGTGGACTAACATGCCAATGTTGTGGTGCCTGCAATCATATTACGAATACACCAAAGATCCGCGGGTTATCCCTTTCATGACCAAGTACTTTAAGTATGAGCTATCTGTACCCGACAGTAAATTTTTGAAGGATTATTGGGAGAACAGCCGTGGTGGTGATAACATGCTGAGTGTTTACTGGTTGTACAACCGCACCGGCGATAAGTTTTTGCTTGACCTGGCTACCAAACTTGATAAAAACACTGCCGACTGGCGCCAGGCTAATAACCTGCCCAACTGGCATAATGTTAACGTAGCGCAGTGTTTCCGCGAGCCGGCAACTTATTACCTGCAAAGCCATGATAAAAAAGATCTGGATGCAACTTACAACAATTTTAAACTGATCCGTGATATTTACGGCCAGGTTCCTGGTGGTATGTTTGGGGCCGATGAAAATGCACGTAAGGGTTATGATGATCCGCGCCAGGCAGTAGAAACCTGCGGATTGGTAGAGCAAATGACATCCGATCAGATGCTATTAGGCAATACCGGCGATCGTTTCTGGGCCGAGAACTGCGAAGATGTTGCTTTCAATACCTTCCCGGCTGCATTTATGCCCGATTATCGTGCTTTGCGCTATTTAACTGCACCCAACATGGTGGTGAGCGATGGTAAAAACCACCATCCGGGTATAGCCAATGAAGGTCCGTTTTTAATGATGAACCCTTTCGGCAGCCGCTGCTGCCAGCATAACCACGCCGCAGGCTGGGTATATTATGCCGAAAACAGCTGGATGGCTACCCCTGATAACGGTATAGCCGCATTGCTTTACACCGAAGGTAAGGTTAACGCAAAAGTTGGTAATGGCACCGCGGTAAGCATTGCCGAAACAAGCCACTATCCATTCCAGGATCAGATCAACTTTACGGTTACTGCGCCAAAAACGGTCGATTTTCCGCTTTACCTGCGTATCCCTGAATGGTGCAAAGGTGCTTCGGTAAAAGTTAATGGTGTTGCTGTAGATGTAAATACCTCAACAGGCGATTATATCCGTTTAGCAAAAAGCTGGAAAAACGGCGATAAGATAACCCTGCAATTGCCAATGCAATTGAAAGTGAAGGAATGGGCTAAAAACAAAAATAGCGTAAGTGTTAGCTACGGTCCGCTTACTTATTCTTTGAAAATTGAGGAGCAGTACACCAAGGGTGATAACCTGAAAGATGCACAGGGCGATTCGCATTGGCAGCCTGGCGCCGATCCTCAAAAATGGCCATCTTATAATATCTACGCAGCATCGCCATGGAACTACGGTTTGCTGATAGATGAACAGCACCCTGAAAAATCAATAGAGGTTATTAAACGCGCGTGGCCAAAGGATAATAATCCGTTCACTAATGCTAATGCTCCGATTGAGTTAAAAACAAAAGGTAAACAGCTGCCAGGTTGGAAGATTGACGAAACAGGCTTATGCGGTGTGTTGCCACAAAGTCCTGTAAAAACAGAAGAGCCGGCTAAAGAGCTTACATTGGTACCTATGGGCGGCGCAAGGTTAAGGATTTCGGCTTTCCCGGTTGCTGAATAATGAACGTACGAATGATAAAAGGAATATTATGCGGTTTAATGATGATGACTGGTTTTACTGCCGTAGCGCAGGATGCCGCGGTTAAAAACCAGCCGCCATCGCCGCTTTATCGTGATCCTATTTACGATGGCGCCGCCGACCCGGTATTGGTTTATAACAAAGCCGAAAAAGAGTGGACCATGCTTTATACCCAGCGCCGGGCCAATGTACAATCGCCGGGAGTAGCGTTTTGTTATGGTACTGCCATTGGCGTGGCTACCTCTAAGGATCATGGGCATACCTGGGTATACCGCGGTGCGTTAAACCTGGAGCATGAACGCGGGCAAAACACTTTTTGGGCTCCCGATGTGGTTTTTGACAAAGGCGTTTATCACATGTTTGTGGTATATATCCCGGGAGTGTACAGTCAATGGGGTGGCGACTCGCACCTGGTACATTATACCAGTAAAAACCTGTGGGACTGGAAATATGAAGGGCAGCTAAATTTGCCCGATCATAACATCATCGACCCAACACTCATGAAACTGCCCGATGGTAAATGGCATATGTGGTACAAGGATCAAAAGCTTGGTAGCATCACCATGACCGCCGAAAGTAATGATTTGGTGAACTGGAAAGCAGACGATAAACCCGCCATTGAAGGCCGCGCACATGAAGGCCCAAAGATCTTCCGGTTTAAAGATTATTACTGGATGATCACCGACGAGTGGCAGGGGCAGCGCGTTTACCGCTCAAAGGATGCTAAAACCTGGGAGCACCAGGGTTTGGTGCTGGATAAGCCAGGTCACCGGCCGGAGGATACGCCAACAGGGGCCCATGCCGATGTGGTAGTGAGTGAAGGCCATGCCTATATCATTTACTTTACCCATCCCGGCCGTAAAAAGCATTTTGAAGATGGCGGGCTTGATGCCGATGGCGCTTACAGTTATACAACCAAGCGCACCTCCATCCATGCAGCAGAATTAGAATTTAATGGCGAAACGCTGGCGTGCGACAGGGACAAGCCATTTAGTTTCTGGCTGGCCGACGTCAAATAAAATATCGACAGAAATAAAAAGAATATAATTGGTTATGCGGCAGATATTCATTTGGTTAATGGGTGTGTTTGCCCCGGTGATGGTTCTGGGGCAACACAATGCCGTTAACAACAAAACCATTGCCTGGGATCAAACCACCTTAAAACAGGTGGGCAACAAGAACGGCAATTACGCCCGTATGGTCCAGCTAAGTAATGGCAGCCTGTTTTGTGTTTATGAAAGCGCCGGGGGCATTGAATGTATTACAAGCAACGATTTGGGTAAAAGCTGGCAGCAACCTGTTGTAATTGCAAAGCCGGTGCCCGGAGTGAACATGGCAGTGCCCGAGATATTGGAACTGAAAGACCACTCGTTACTGGCGTCATACAACCCACGCCCGCATAAGGTAAACGGCGGTTGGGATACCACTAAACGATTTGCCATCTGTACCAAAAAAAGTTACGATAAAGGCAAAACCTGGACGGATGAACGTTTGGTTTATGAAGCCCGCTACAATTTTGATGATGGCTGCTGGGAACCATCGCAGATTCAATTGCCATCGGGCGAGATCCAGTTGTTTTTTTCGAACGAGGGTGTTTACACAAAATCAAACGAGCAGAATATTTCCATATTTAGGTCGAAGGATAACGGCTTAAGCTGGACAAAACAGCCTGAAATAGTGTCTTTCAGGGCTGGCCATAGGGATGGCATGCCGGTGCCCATCCTCCTGAAAGGGAAAAATGAGATCGCGTTTTCGATAGAGGATAACGCCGGAGCAACTTTTAAGCCATCTGTTATTCGTAACAGTATCGGTCAAAACTGGCAAAAAACAGTAGGCTCCGATGATGCCGAACGTACATACGCGCTCATACCTAAATTGCAGGATACGGTTTATGCAGGTGCGCCTTATTTAAGGCAACTGCACAGCGGCGAAACGGTGCTGTCATACCAAAGTACCCAAAACCGCAACCATAACTGGGAACAGGCCTGTATGCAGGTAGCTTTGGGTAACAATGATGCTAAGGATTTTGCGTGTGTACCAACGCCATTCAATATTCCGCTTAATAAACACGGGTTATGGAATGCGTTGTGTGTGCTTAATGATGATACCATAATTGCGTTAACATCAACAAATGCGTTTGGGAATGGTACTGAGATTTGGATGATAAAGGGGAGGGTGGTAAAGAAGGACTAAAAGAAAAAATAAAAATGTCATTTCGATAGAGCGGTGGGGGCTGCGGGTTGGGGCGAAAGAGAAATCTTATACGGTACGCAGAGCTATAGCACAGTGTATAAGATTTCTCCTCACGCCTCGCTCATAACCCCTCCCGTTCGTCGAAATGACACACGGGTAAAACAGGAATTAAACTATTAAATACAGATAAATGCAAACAAAATTAAAAGTATTGGCCCTTGCTTTGGCAATGCCATTGGGGATGAGGGTAATGGCGCAGCAGAAAGCGCCGGCTCAGGTATGGTCAGAGGCGAAGGCAAAAACATGGTACGCGCAGCAGCAATGGCTGGTTGGGGCAGATTTTATTCCGAGCACGGCCATTAATCAGTTGGAGATGTGGCAGGCTGATACTTTCGATCCGAAAACAATAGATAGAGAATTAGGCTATGCTCAAGGTATTGGCATGAATGTAATGCGTGTATTTTTGCACCATTTAGCCTGGGAGCAGGATCCTGAAGGTTTCAAGAAACGCATGGACGAATACCTGGCCATTTCAAGTAAACACGGCGTTAAAACCATGTTTGTGTTTTTTGATGACTGCTGGAACAAAGTGCCTAAAGCAGGTAAACAACCTGAGCCAAAACCAGGTATCCATAACTCTGGCTGGATGCAGGATCCTGGCCAGCCGGCATCTGATAACGCGGCAAATTCGCCTGTGCTTGAAAAATATGTGAAAGATGTATTGAAGCGTTTTGCCAATGATAAACGCATTTTGCTTTGGGATTTGTATAATGAACCGGGTAACTCAGATAAAGGCAACAAAACTTTGCCGTTGTTAAAAAGCGTTTTCAAATGGGCAAGGCAGGTAAACCCAAGCCAGCCAATTAGTGCAGGCGTATGGCGCTGGGATTTGGAAGAGTTGAACAAATTCCAGATAGCTAACTCAGACGTTATTACTTATCATGACTATACCCCTGAAGCTGAACACCTGAAAACTGTGCAGTTTTTGAAAATGAATGGTCGCCCGTTGATTTGTACCGAATATATGGCCCGCCCGCGCAACAGTCTGTTCGGTACCGTATTACCAATGCTTAAAAAAGAAAATGTAGGCGCTATAAACTGGGGTTTTGTAAGCGGCAAAACCAACACCATTTACGCCTGGGATACCCCAATGCCCGATGGCAAAGAGCCTAAGCTGTGGTTCCATGATATTTTCCGTAAGGATGGTACTGCCTACATCCCTGAGGAAACAAACCTGATCAAGAAATTGACCGGAAGATAAATTTTTGATGTGCAGATTTCAAATGTGCAGATGATTTTCGGATCCTGAAACCGATGTTTTAAGTAGAGACGCATCACATGCGTCTCCCGCGTTCAACCTATCACATAAATCTGCTTGTCAAATATGATAAGCATGTTTATTACAGCCTTACGATGTTTTTAAAACTTCGTAAGGCTTGTTCCTCGCTAATACTACCCTTAAACCAATTACACCTATGAAAAAGTTTTTTAATTGCCTGGTGCTGGTTCTGTTAGTTACAATGACCGTCTGTCGCAGCCATGCACAGCAAGTTGGGCTAACCAAGCAGGCAGCGCCTTATAGCGGTCTTATTCATGTTGTGCTTGACAGGGATTTTCCCGATCCTACGGTGATCAGTTATAACGGTAAGTATTACGCGTACGCAACCCAATCGCCGGGAGGTGACGGGAAAATGATCAATATCCAGGTGGCCTGGTCAACTGATCATGAGCACTGGACCTACGCCGGTGACGCTTTGCCTCAAAAACCGTCATGGGCTTCCAATACGCAAAACTTTTGGGCGCCGGATGTTTTCTTCGATGCTAAACTCAACAAATTTGTCATGTTCTTTTCTGCCGATCCAAACGAGTTGACCGGCAAATGGATGGGCATAGCTTATGCGGATAGCCCGCTTGGTCCATTCACTGATAGAGGAGCACCATTTATGAAAGGCCCGGGCTTTCGCTGCATAGATCCTAAGGCCTTTGTTGATCCAAAAACCGGCAAACATTTCCTTTATTGGGGATCGGATTTTCAGCCATTACGGGTACAGGAAATGAAAGATGACTGGTCGGACTTTAAAGAGGGCTCTCAGCCAACAGTGGTAGTTGAGCCGGGCAAGGATAAAAGCTACAGCAATTTGGTTGAAGGCTCATGGCTTGATTATGATAACGGTACCTATTACCTGTATTACTCGGGTGATAACTGTTGCGGAGTGGGAGCCAATTATGCTGTAATGATAGCTAAGGCCGATAATCCGCTCGGTCCGTTTGTACGATTAGGTGAAAGCGATAAAACCCTCAATAGTGCTATTTTAATAAAAGATGCGGTTTATACAGCTCCTGGCCACAATTCTATTTTTACTGATGAAAAGGGAAATAAATTTATAGCCTATCATGCTATCGAAATAGCCCATAAAGAAAAGGGCAGGGTGATGTGCATCAACCCTGTTAAGTATCAAAACGGTTGGCCGGTAGTAACTAAATAATAAACGATATGGTTTATCAAATAAAACATCTTGTTCTTTGCGGATTGCTGTCACTGGTTTTTTTTAAGTCAGAGGCACAGGTGGCGGGTGATAAAGATTTTAAACCGGCTGCCGGTGTAAGCGTAAAGGCAAATACTTCAAACGTTACGGTAACATGGCCTGCGGGAGCAAATAGTAACGGTAGGCTTGTTTTAAACTTAAAAAATGACGAGCCGCTATTTAGCAGCGTTCAGTTAAGTAAAGCCGGGGTTTACAAGCCGGTGATTGAAAATGTTGATCCACAATTTATCCTTACAGAAGGTAAGCGTGATCTTATCTCCCAAAACGGCTGGAATATCTTTTTTGATAAGGTACCGCTGAAACCACACCACTCTTATAGGGTAGATTTTCATAAAAAATCCATCAGCGTAAGCAGCAAAGGCTCACGTACAATAATTACCTTGCCGGGAGTGGAAGCCCCTAATTTTAAAGGCGATCTGGAAATTACACTTTACAACGGGCAGCCTTTATTTAACGTAGCAGCAGTTGTATCAACCCAAATTGATTCGACGGCTATTTTGTATGATGCGGGTTTGGTCGCTAAAGCCCAACCGGTTAAAGCAGTGAGCTATAGTGATGTTTATGAACACCTGCAAATCGATGATATCAGTAAACCGGATACTGCTAAAAATCTTGCTGTAAAATATCGTGCCATCATCGGTACAAATGATAAAGGCAGCATAGCCGTGTTTCCGGCACCGCACCAGTATTTTTATCCTTTGGATGAAGCTTTTAATCTCAAATTTGTATGGTACGGTAACAATTACCGTAACCTGCTTCCGGGCTTTGGCCTTGGCGTTCGGCAGGAATTACAAGGGGATAAGCGTTTCGTACCCTGGTTTAACGCGCCCCCGGGAACCAAACAACGACTCAACTTTTTTTGCCTGCTGGGAACCGACGGAGCAGACGCTTTGCTGAATAATGTAAAGCAATTTACCCATAATGATAGCTATAAGCCACTTCCCGGTTACAAAACCATGGCAAGCCATTTTCATAACGAGTTTATCATGAGTGTGGTGCTTGCGGGCAAGCCGGTTCCTGATAGTCCATCGTTTGTGAAAGTTTTAAAGCGCCGGGGGATTAATATTGTTCACCTGGCCGAGTTTCATTATACCGCCCATCCTAAAGGACCGGATGAACAACGACTTAAAGAACTTCAAGCACTGTTTGATCAATGTAACCGTTTATCTGATAAAAACTTTTTGCTGCTGCCCGGCGAGGAACCTAATGAGTTTTTCGGCGGTCATTGGCTGGCATTTTTTCCGAAGCAGGTTTACTGGATCATGTCGCGTAAGGCGGGTACGCCTTTTGAAAGTACCGATGCTGAACATGGTAAAGTTTATCATATAGGCGATAAAGCCGATATGTTAAACCTGCTTAAAGCCGAAAAAGGCCTGGCCTGGACAGCGCATGCCCGTACTAAAGGTTCTACCGGTTTCCCGGATGCTTATAAGAAAGAAGGTTTTTACCTGTCGGACAGGTTTTTGGGAGCCGCCTGGAAAGCTTTGCCTGCTGATTTGTCTGAACCTCGTTTGGGCAAACGTGTTTTCGATCTGATGGATGATATGAACAACTGGGGACTGAAAAAGAAAGTACTCTCTGAAGCCGACCTGTTCAGCATCGAGCCCGAAAATGAAATGTACGCGCACCTCAATGTAAACTACCTGAAACTTACCCAACAGCCTGAATATAAAAATGGCTGGCAGCCTGCGCTTAATGTGCTGGAACAAGGCAAATTCTTTTCAACCACAGGTGAAGTTTTAATTGAGGATTTTACAATAAATGGCCATTCATCCGGCGAGACCATAGCCATCCCGGCCGACGGAAAATGTACCATCAGCTTTAAAACCAGCTGGACATTCCCGTTAAATTTTGCTGAGATCATTTCGGGCGATGGCAAACAGGTTTATCGTGAGCGCATTGATCTTACCTCAACCCAGGCTTTTGGCACAAAAACATTCAGCAAAGTGTTGAACATGAAAGGCCGCAAATGGGCTCGACTTGAAGTTTGGGATGCCGCCGTTGATGGTGCTTATACACAAACGGTTTGGTTGAAGTAAAAACCTAAAACCTACGCCGCCGCCCGGCGGCGGGTAATACAGTAAGTCATTGCGAGTATCCACCAGGGAAGCCTGGAAAAAATCGTAATGACGTAGAAAAAATATATTTTAGGGATGTTGTGTGGGGGCCGCGTTAGGGATTGCAGTGAAAAGCCCACAGCGTGTGTAAGAGTTGCGGGTAGGAAAGGCGAGGACTTGTAACGGAAAGCCCGGGCCGCAGGCAACGCCTATGTTATAAAATAGATCAGAAAGATATATTTAATAATCAATAACTTACAATTATGCCATTATAAGCGAAGCAATCTGGTAGCAAATGCATGTCCGATGTGCATAGCTACAAGATTGCTTCGTTCCCGAAATAAATTCGGGACAGGCTGTACCTCCTCGCAATGACATAGTTTTATTTTACAGGGACTTTAACCAGTGCCCGCTCCGTAAAGAAACTTTTCAGGGCTGCAATTTTCCCGGTGCGGATGAGATAGCTGATGAATAAGGCAATTAACATAAATTTTTACTTAACAATACTTGCAAAACGTTGATAAAAGGCGGTAGGGCTGTCGGCGTGTTTGGGCTCGTATTTACCGGCAATAATGGGGATATATATTACCCTGCGGCGGCTTTCCTCACCAATAACGGTTGACTGGGCTACCCGGTGCCAAAGGCGGCCATCATGTATGGTCAGGTCGCCGGCTGTTGGGATAATAGCTACTTCATTTTCGTCGGTATCATGATCAAGGAAATACTTTTTACGGAAAAGCATCTGGTAAAGGTTTTGTTTATGTGTACCGGGCAGGATGCGTAAACCGCCGTTCTCCGGTTTCAGGGTACTTAAATGGATGCCAACATTAAGCATCGGGTTTAACTTTTGGCCATGAAAAATATCGCGCAGGCCATCCGTATGCCAGCCCATTTTAGTGAAGCTGCTTTCGGGGCCGTTTACGTAGTGGTTAAAAACCATTCCGTCCTTTTCATCTGTTCCCAGCCGTGAGCCTTCACCAATCAGGTTAAGCAGCACCTGGAAACGCGGATCTTTGGTAAATTCATCTAACAAACTATTATGCTGATTAATAAAAGCAAAGCGCTGTACAATAGGCGAGCCATCAAGGTCTTTACCATATTTGATCGGCACGCCATTCACCTTTTCGGTTTTATTGCTGATCCAGGTGTTTTCAACCTGTTTTGATGCATTGATAATGTCGGTAACAGTTTCGGGCTTAATGAAATTTTTAAAATGGATAAAGCCGTGCTGATTGAAAAAAGCTTGTTGTTCGGGCGTAATTGCTGAGCCTAATGTGAATTTTTGATATGACGTTGCCATGTGGTGGAAATGATATTAAAGTACCTGGAAAGTGAAATTGTAAACGCTTGATGCCGCCGGAGCGGTTTTAGGAAAGGAGATGGTCCTTTTTAAGGGAAATTAACAACAACAGCTGCACATGACCCTTGTTATCAAGGGCATTCGCATTGGGCATGCAAATAATATGTTGTGCGTATTGTTCAATGTATATTAAATCTATCTTTTTAGTAGATTAATGCAAATGTAAACAAATTGTTAATCACTCCAAATATTTATGAAAATATTTTTTAACGCTTGTAAAGTCCGGCGGTTACCTTTTCAATCAGGCGTTTAGGGCCATGCGTTGCTGCTACAGCCGAGAGCTTGTTTAAAAATCCGGGGACTATTTCGGCTTTTTTATTGAACATGCCTTTTATACCAATTACTGCAACCTCCCCGGGCTGCATATTGAATTTTGCGGCGAGTTCGGCCAGGGCATCCATACCGGCACTGTGTGCAAAACCGGTATCAGTAGGGCCGGGGCAAATACAGCTTACCGAAATATTGGTATCCTTAAGTTCATATCTCAAAGCCCGGCTAAATGATAAAACAAACGCTTTAGTTGCCGCATAAATCGCCAGGGTAGGTACAGCCTGGTAAGCCGCGGTACTGGATACGTTGAGGATAAACGCCTGTTGTTGTAATTTTAAAAGCGGGATAAAATGATAGGAAAGTTCGGTAAGCGCATTCATGTTAACCTGCATCATGCCGGTTTGCGGGGCCAGATCCAATTCATCGAAATTTCCCCACACACCGTGCCCCGCATTATTTATTAATATCGATATGGGTACATTTAAGCTTTTAGCCCAGTCGAAGATCCGAAGGGCGGCACCCGCGCCCGAAAGATCAGTCGCGAGATAATCAGCCTTCACATGATAGTCGGTTTTTATTTGGGCAGACAGGGCAATGAGATCATTTTCCGACCGCGAAACCAGCAGGAGGTTATAACTTTTTTGCGCCAGCAATATGGCCATTGCCCGTCCAATGCCTTTACCGGCCCCCGTAACTAATGCGTATTGATCCATTGTTTTTTGTGAAATATCGAAGGTGCAAGTTTAAATAAAAATAATCTACTAAACTTGTAGACTATTTAAAATGTTATTACGTTTGTACTGATATGAAAACTAATCCGCCCCGTTTTCGTTTTTTAAACTATAGCCACCCAGGCTATTGTTGTTGCCGGTAATTAGTAACCGCGTCCCCCTTTGTTATTATATCTGTAGCACAATTATCACAAGTTTAAAAATTGGTCATGACCGCTTATCGTATAAAATATTTATTCAGCGCCTTTGTAACCATTGGTACTGTGTTGTGTGTAATCCCGGCATCCGCTCAGCTATCGGCATCGGTACGGTATAAGCTTAACCTGCTGCCCGATACGGCTGCACATAGCATCATTGATGATAGTTATTCGGCCAAATTGCTTACCGGGGTATCAAACAAACCTATTATTAAAGCCGATGCGGTTTTTGAGACGGACCTGGAAAGCGAACTGGATACCCACGCCGGCCGCAAAAAGGTATTGGGCTATTTGAAAGAGTTATCGGCAGGTAATACCGGCGAAGGTAATTATAACCAGGCCAGGGTTAAATCATACTATAAGCTTGCCAATGTGTTTGCAAAGCTGCATTTGTACCCCCTTGCTATGAAATGTTTTTTCAGGGCGATGGTATCCAAAAAAGAAGGTGCCCCTGCTGCTGCGGATTCGCTAAATACAGATACTGCCGGCCGGCAATTACATTTAAACAGCGGCTTGTTGACCATCAACGCAAATGATGATTCGGTATTTGTAAACAGCCCGGTGCGGCTGAAGGATAAAAAGGAGAAGAAAAGCAAATCAATTACTTACAACCGGATCCTCAATACTTTTAATGATGGCAAAAAAGCGGCTGCTTACGCCTTGCTGTTTCACGTAAAACAACCTAAACCAGGTAAGCCTACCGTATTTGTACGGGCTAATACCGGGCATACTTTTATAACGCTCATCAAGTATAATACCGATTCAACTACGGTTTCTGTTTCATTCGGATTCTATCCCAAAAAAGACAATATATTTTCGGCTACGCCATGGGAACCGGAAACTTCGGGCACGTTCAAAAATGACGAGGCGCACAAATGGGATGAAGTGATGGGCAAGTTTATAACCGAACGCCGTTTTAAAAGGATACTGAAGCTTACTCAGCAGTATGATGGTCTGGAGTACCATCTATCAAAAAATAACTGTACCGATTTTGCATTACAGGCAGCTTCATATGCCGGTTTTGGTGTTACCAATTCAAAAGGCTCATGGCCATTGGGGCATGGCAATAATCCCGGAACAACCGGGCAAAGCATCATAGCAGGCGGCATTTATGATAATGACAAGGCCGACCTGTTTGTTGATTTTGATGAAAACCTGAAATAAGGCAACCTTACATATCACTCCATTCGGATAGGTTGGCCAAAATTGGCAGCAACGCTTGTCCTTTTGGGGTTAAGGTATAATCAACCCGTGCAGGTACAGCGGGGATGATAGTTTTGCTGATCAGCCCGGAGGCTTCCAGCTCTTTCAGTTGTTTACCCAATGTTTGATCGGTTATACCCTGCATAGCTGCTTTGAGTAAACTGAAGCGATCGTTCCCTTCCGAAATATGAATCACAATAAGGGCTTTCCACCGGCCCGAAATGGCATCAATTGCGCCGTTTATCCGGCACGACCGGTACAGGAATGCTTTGTTTACGGCGTTTGACGAGTTTTCCTTGATCATAATTAAGTACTCCCTTTTTTGTGAGTTGCTCCCAATTAAAGGAGTAAGGGTTATTTACGTGCAGGGTATTTAGTTTTGGAGCACAAGCAAATTTAAAACTCTGCATTTATGAAAGCAATACAATTGAATGGTTTTGGCGATGTATCTAACTTCAGTTTAAGCCATCTGGATCCTCCTGTAATTAAAAATGACGAGGTGCTGATACAGATCAAAGCGGCTGCCTTTAACCCTATTGATTACCAGATGCGCCAGGGCCTGCGCGAAAGCAGGCTGATGCGTTCGCCAATATTAGGGCGTGAGCTCTCGGGAATAGTGCTGCAGTTGGGGCCGGATGTTATCGGTTTTAAGCCCGGCGATGAGGTGATGGCCCTGGCCGGTAGTCGCGGATCAAACGGAAGCTATGCCGAATTAATGGCGTTAAATTACCGGATGATTGGCCGCAAACCTCGCCATATCAATTTTGAGGAAGCCGCCGCTATCCCATCGTCGGGTTTAACGGCCTGGCATAGTTTTACCAGGATGCAGGCCGAAGCGCACGACAGCATTTTTATTAACGGCGCTGCCGGTGGCGTGGGCAGGTTTTTGATAAAATTGTTAAAAGCAAATGGCGTTTCAAACATCGTAGCTACAGCAGGTAGCGGGGAAAGTATAGCCGCATTGCAAAGTCTTGGCCTTGGCTCCGGGCAAATCGTCAATTATAATCAACCGGGTTTAAAACATCTGCTTATTACAGCCAACTATGGTAAGCGGTTTGATTATGCTGTTGACCTTGTAGGAGGCACAATAGCCGAAACCACGGCTGATGTATTAAGAATGAACGGAAACTATGTTGATGTTACTTTTTTAGGAACCGCTGTCACCCGCGAAATTTTATTTGACAAAGGGGCCAATATCCTCAATATTGCGGCCTACGCATTTGCGATAGAAAATAATCTTACATGGTATGGAGATACGCTCAATCATTTAGCTCAACTAATTGAAACCCATAAAATTGATGCACCTGCTGTAAATGTTATCGGCAACCTTAGTGTTGAAACTGTGCAAGAGGCCCACCGGCTGATGGAAGGTAATCGTATTTACGGTAAAAAGTTGGTTATGAGGGTTTAAAAAGTTTTAAACCGCTTTTAATGTGCTCCCGTCTGTACTAACCTCAAGTACATGCTGTACCCCGCATTTAAGGGCGAAATTATTTTTTTGATGTCCCACCGGAAAATCAAAGCAAACCGGGTAGTCATAGTCTTTTACTTTTTCGGTAACGATATCATAAATGGTACGGCCAAATTCTTCGCCTTCAATATCCGGCGTTAGTTGAAAGCCGCCTATAATTAACCCGGCCAGGTGCGAAAGCTTACCGGTTTGCTTCAGGTTCCAGAACATGCGGTCGATATTGTAGAGATATTCGTGGGTGTCTTCAACAAATAAGATTTTTCCATCTGTATCCAGATCGGAAGGAGTGCCCGAAAGCGTTGTGATCAAACTCAGGTTACCGCCTGTTAAAATAGCTTCGGCTGTTCCCTGCCGGTTTTGCGCAACCGCCGGCGACGAATAATCAATATTTTCACCCATAAGTGCCTGCCTGATGGATTGAATGGTGGCTATCTGAATATCATCGGCCTTCGCCCAGTCATTAGGGAAACTGTTGCACATTTTTGAATGCAGGGTAGCAATACCAAAATTGCGGTTAATATGGCAATGCAAGGCAGTAATATCGCTGAAGCCGACGATCCATTTGGGGTTTTTCTTAAACTTTCTAAAATCGAGCCGATCAACGATCCTTACTAATCCGTAGCCACCTCTTGCACACATAACGGCTTTGATGTTGGGGTTATCCAGCATTTGCTGTAAGTCTGCCACACGCTCTTCATCTGTTCCGCCGTATATGAAATCCTTTTTGCCAGTGTTGTCGCCAATCTCTACTTTAAAGCCCCAGTTTTGTATAAGTTGTACAGATGGCATTATCTCGGTTAAACTCATATATCCCGATGGACTGATAATGCCTATGGTATCGCCTGTTTTTAAATAGGGAGGGATTTTGTGATATGTTTTACTATAAGAACTTTTAGATGCGGATGCCCATACCCCCGGGGTTGATAGTGCCACGCCGGCAGTGACTAAGGAGGATATGAAGCGTTTTCGGTTCATGTTGTGCCTGTTGCATTTTGATGTAACAGGGTTTATAAAAGTATAAAAAACGTGATATAAGTACCACCTTGCCCATCGATATTAATTATATTTAGTGATTAGATACAATCCTGCATTATTATTAAACCTATTATTGCAAATGACGATCAGGAAATAAAGATGCAGGATAATAAACTGCAATCATTTCTGTTTATTCACAACTAATTTTTGCTAAACACCTAACCGGTCACAAAATGTTAAGAACCATACACGTTACAAAAGTCTTTAAATATCTGAGCATCTTATTGTTTTTAACTGCGCTGATATTCCCCTGTTTCGATACGATGGCGGAAGAAGGTGAAGAAGGCGAAGGTGCAGCCATATTGTTATCCGGTTTTTTTGGCTTTTTTTCTTCGGCTGTTGGTTGGTCCTGGTTAGCTAATCCGGCTTTGTGGGTGTCATGGGGCTATTTTACTAAAAAACCTCGCCAATCTTTTTTAGCGAGTGCTATAGCCGTTTTATTTGCTTTATCATTTTTGTTTTTTAAATCGATAATGATAAATGAAGCCGGCGGAACATCGACTATTATAAAATACAGAATTGGCTATTGGCTGTGGTTGGGAAGTAGTTTGGTTATGCTGATAGGAAATACATATTTAAAATATCGCAATAACCGCGAATGAAAAAGTGCTGTGAAGGTAAATTATGTAGATATTTCTTAATGCAAACGATATATTACATATGCCCCTGTATAGCTTTGCATAAAGATCACTAAGTTTGAACTTGATGAAGATTAAGCTTACACATATTACCGGAATCTCGTTACTGACAATACCTGCTATATTTTTAGCATCATTTGTTTTTCAAAGCTGTAGCAGTTCGGGTAATAAGGATAATAGCAGCTCTGATAGTACAAGTTCAAGGCCTGTCGCTGCTTCAACAGCAGGTTTTAAAATTAAAGCTGCCATCTCCTGTACCAAAAACGGGATGATCAGGGAAGATAGTATTTTATATATGCATCAGGGTGGGGAAGCATTCAAGCCTACTGTAATCAACGTGCTTAACGCAGCAGCAGATAAAACCAACGCAGATATGGCCTGGATTCCTGGTGGTACTTTTAGTATGGGAGGCGTTAATCCAACCGGCATAACTGATGGCGGCATGGAAGCTATGGACGACGCGAGGCCTGTTCACCGGGTATTTGTTGATGGTTTTTATATGGATAAAACCGAGGTAACCAACGCCCAGTTTGCCAAATTTGTAAAGGCCACCGGCTATGTAACCGTGGCCGAGCAGAAACCTACGGCAGAAGAATTTCCGGGTGTGCCGGCCGAAGACCTCGTTGCCGGATCGGTTGTTTTTACCCCGCCAAATCATAAAGTGCAGTTAAATGATATTTCGCAATGGTGGTCGTACCAGAAAGGGGCCGACTGGAAACACCCTCTTGGGCCGGGATCTGATTTAAGAGGCAAAGAAAATTACCCGGTTGTACAGGTAGCCTGGGAGGATGCTGCCGCTTATGCCAAATGGGCCGGTAAACGCCTGCCAACTGAGGCCGAATGGGAATTTGCCGCAAGGGGAGGTAAAGCCGGTGAGTTGTATCCCTGGGGCAACCAATTGAAACAGGACGGGCACTGGATGGCCAATACATTCCAGGGTTCTTTTCCCGATCGTGATAATGCCGAAGATGGGGAAACCGGTCTTGGCCCGGTAAAAAAATATCCAGCTAATGCCTATGGCTTATATGATATGGCCGGCAATGCCTGGGAATGGTGTGCAGACTGGTACCGTAATGATTATTATAATAGTTTTAATCTTAATAGTGTCGCTCGCGATCCCGGTGGCCCGTCCAGTTCTTTTGATCCGCAGGAGCCTGGGCAAAAAAAGAAGGTTCAAAGAGGCGGCTCGTTCTTGTGTACTGATCAATACTGTACACGCTACATGGTAGGCTCAAGAGGTAAGGGCGAATATCGCTCGGCAACAAACCACGTTGGCTTTAGATGTGTGCGGGATATTAAACACGACCATAATACTACGCAGGCCACCGCAAATTCACTTTAATACTTTTCAATTTTATTTTGATTATGCAGATTGATTGACTGCTTTTAGCTTTAAGCATTCCCCTTTCAGCTTCCAAAAAAGGCTATAAAAAAAGAAGCACTCCTGATGGGCAGGAATGCGTTCTAACCAATTATAAACCTAAATTATGAGAAGAGCTGTAAACCCGGGGTCGAACCGGTGGCGCTGCCTGTCAGCTATTTACATGATGCAACAAATATACGTGTAATTTCTACATTTATTGTCATCTTAATATGGAAATTTTACTTTTATTGGTATTTTTTTATAAATGGCAATAAGTTAATAGATAATTAGCAACGAATTGCGATACTTTTAAAACCACCGGGGTTTTGTAAAATACAATACAGCTCTAACGTATCTCCTGTTGGCTTAGTATAGCAATGCTGTTAAATTTTAAAAATCCTTTGGAGGACAATGTCGTTAAGTTAGGGAAATCCTCCGGATGCTACCGTATACTACATCTTATTAAACATTTTGCTTAAACAAAAGTGCTTGTCATTTCGACCGAACCTTAGGTGGGACTGAGGGTCGGTGGTGAGGAGAAATCTTCTACAAGCAGCGCTAAAGTGGGGCATGGTGGAGAAGATTTCTCCTCACCCCGATCGCTCCCTTACGCACGCGTTCGTCGAAAGGACATTTTTATTAAATCAAAATTTGTGGGTACAGATTAGCTATGCCGACATTCAGGTTTAAGTCCTGCGGCTTTCAACGGTGTATACGAAGCTTTCGGCTTTGTAATAACCAAGGTTGTATTCCATAGGGCGTTCTCCCTGGTCATAAACAAATCTTTTTCTGAATAATACCGGGCTGCCGGTTTCAATTTCAAGCTTTCCGGCTATGAATTTATTGGCTTCAAGTGCACTGATCTCCTCTTTAGACAGGTTGGCTATGGTCGAATATTCGTCCTCTAACATTTCGTAAAGCGGGCGTTTAAAATCTTCCTCGCCGGTAAGTCCTATCCGCGGGTGAAAATAGGATATGAAATAAACAAAGGGACTATCGCTGCTGCCCCTGAGCCTTTCCATTTTTACAATTTTTTTATCTGTGCCGATATCAAAAAAGCTGGCGGTACTTTCATCCGGGAATACCCAGCTTACATGCAATTCGTAGTTTTTTACGTTAATGCCCCTCGCTTTCATTTCCTGCGAAAAGCTAAGCCAGTTCATTGATTTTGAGCTGATCCTTGAGTGGGCAACTTTGGTACCAAAGCCTTTTTTGCGGATCAGCAGTTCTTCATAAACCAGTTTATTGATAGCCTGGCGCAGCGTTGTGCGGGATATAGCCAGTTTTTTGGCCAGCTCAACCTCATTGGGCAATAATTTACCTGCCTGGTAAGCAGGATCTTTGATCAGCTCGCGCAGCAGTTGTTCGGCCTGTATATGCAGGGGGATGGGGCTTTTGTGGTCGATAGCTAATTTCATAGTTACTTTACTAACCTTAATGAGAGATAAGTGCCGGTAAAGATAACAAAAAGCTTAATTATGTATTTACATAGTTTAAGCAGGTGTTTATGTTTTGCTACGCACAATATAACAGCTTGTATGGTATAATAAGTGCACAATTGCTTATCTTAATTTATCGATTACTTAAACTCAGGGCGTTGAACATAAATGTTAGTACAAATACCGTTTAATTGTTTTAATTTGATAAGTGCTCATGATTATCCTTTGGCCTAAGCCGCAGCTGGTTGATAATAATCAGTTAATTACTTATAAATTTGCCCGTTTACTGCCTTTTATGAACTTGTTAAAAACGTTACTCTTTTCAATAGCACTTACTACTCCCGGTATCCTGTTGGCGCAAAGTCCTGGATCTCAAAAGGAATTGGCAAAACAGATCATGACCGATAGCCGTTTGGATACGGTTGAAGCACGTGCGCTGCGTTTGCTAACCGGCTTTACCGCAGGCACGTCATACGGCGAAATCTGGATCCGTGATTTTAATACGTTTATAGCCGGTTCATTGCGTGCTCGCAGCAAGGAAGAAGTAAAAGATAAGCTGTTGCTGTTTTTTAAAATCCAGGGTAAAGATGGCAACATTCCCGATGGCGCTATTCATACCGATCAGGCTCACGTTGGTTATCAGTACTTATATTCTGAGCTGGCGCCCGGTTGGGCTATTCATAAAAATACGGTTGAAACAGACCAGGAATCGTCATTGATCCAGGCGGTAAAAAAATATATCGATATCACCGGCGATAAAAGTATTTTGACGGATACCATCGGCGGCCGAACCGTAATGCAGCGTATGGAAGATGCGATGAACTACGTTCTGAAAAATCGCTGGTCGGTTAAGTATGGTTTGATTACCGGCGCCACCACGGTTGATTGGGGCGATGTGCAAACCCAGCATGGCTGGGGTGTGGTTATCAACGATAAAACAAAATGGGCAATTGATATTTATGATAATGCCATGTTTTTAATGGCGATACATGATTTTTTGGGGATGAGGCCCACCGGTTACAAAGCATCCCGGTATTGGGGAGATATAGCTATCGGAATGAAAATCAAGGTCCGCAATCATTTATGGGATGCAAAAGCCGGCAAATATATACCCCATATCTACCTTGATGGTTCACCTTTTTCGCCTTCATTTAATGAAAAGCAAATCCTTTATCTTGGCGGTACCATATGTGCCATAAAAGCGGGCTTAAATACCCAAAAGGAAATCGTTGCTATAAACAACCAGTTTTTGAAAGCAGCATCATGTGAAAAGCATGCTACTATCGGCCTTACGGTTTATCCTCCTTACCCTCTTAAAGAATTTCCGAATATGCCACCCTTCACCTATCAGAATGGCGGCGACTGGACGTGGTTTGGCGGGCGGATGATTGCCCCTTTAATTGAGAATAATATGGCAGGCGAAGCTTATAAAGAACTAAGCCCGATGATTGACCGCGTGCTGAAAAACAAGGGTTTCTTTGAATGGTACGATGTTAAAACAGGAGAACCAAAAGGCTCGGGAGATTTTAGGGGAGAGGCCGGTGTGCTTTACGAAGCTATAACCAGCCTGCGCAATTGGGCGCAACGACAGTAAGTTAATAGGGGTGCTAAGTACATATTCTTTATAAAGCAGAAAGCTATTTTCTAAGAAGTTTTTTTTAATGTAGGGAGACGCATCGCATGCGTCTCCCTCGTGCAATTTCCGATGGGATTAGAAGCCTTTTAAATCAGCCTGTCTGCCGGGAGACGCATGTGATGCGTCTCTGCAAAAAACTTTCCATTTGTTTTTAAACAGTCTCCAACAAGCAAGCAGTTCCGGGTGTTTTTTGCCAATTGCCTACCTGGTGGAGTTGAACCAGAGGGCAGGATAATCTCCTTTTTTACAATTTTTATTCCTGTTTAAATTTATAAGTTACTGTTTGTCAGTGTGTATTATCTCGCTGGCAACAATATCTGAAGAAGCAACGTAAAACAAGCGGTTCTGCGCGGTAAGTACAGATTGGTTTACCAAACTATTAATTCAATACGATCAAGACTTTTTCAGGTTTTTAAATGAAAAAAAACAATTACTTAATACACATGATTGCCGGTGCATTGGCAATATCATGCTTCGCAAGGTGTACAAAAGGCATAAACAAAATTGAGAAACCAGCTGCCTCAATTCCGGAGCAGAATGCGAAATTGCAAAGTTTGAAAACCAAACCAGTAAGTAGCTATACTTATACAGTTAAAACTACTGAGTGGATGGTTGACGGGACAAATATCCCCGCAGGGGCTACAATTTATATACCTGCAGGTACACGGGGAGCCTTGCTACTCAAAAATTTTAAAGGAACAGCAGCTGCGCCAATCTTAATCGTGAATCAGGGGGGCAAAGTGTCTTTCACTACAGAAACTACCGCCTCATACGCGTTTAAGACACAAAACTGCCAGTACTTTAAAGTAATGGGAAATGGAGTTTCTTCAATTAAATACGGGTTTGATGTAAACGGGGGCAACATTGGTATGACGATGGACGACCTAAGCTCGGATTTTGAGATCGCGAATGTTGAGGTGCGTAACAGCGGCTTTGCAGGTATCATGGCAAAAACAGATCCATCATGTGATCCTGCAACCTGGCGCGGTCATTTTACTATGGCGAATGTGATAATCCACGATAATTACGTTCACAAAACTGGTGGGGAAGGTCTTTATATCGGAAATTCTTTCTATCAGGATGGTGTTTCAACTTCCTGCGGTACAGTTTTACCTCACGATGTCGTGAATGCCAGGATCTACAAAAATCTTGTCGATTCAACCGGTGCCGAAGGGATCCAGGTCGGCAGTGCTACGTCGGGATGCATGATCTATAACAACACAGTTAACAACCCGGGGATAAGTCCGTTTGCTTCCTATCAAAATAATGGTATACAAATAGGGGAAGGCACCGGCGGGCAATGTTATAATAACGTGGTTAAGAATGCACCCGGCAACGGTATCATTGTTCTTGGCCTTGGGGATAATCAGGTATTCAATAATTATATTATAGACTCAAAGGCCTACGGTATTTTTGCAGATTCGCGGTATACTCCCGGCCCCAATTTTCAGTTTATCAATAATACCATTGTAGGCTCCGTTTTAGGTGGAATAAAGTTAAACTCTGAAACCATCCCGATGAACACCGTTATTAATAATGTTATTATACAGCGGGCATCTGTACAGCCGATAATCTTAAAAAGCAGCAGCGTTAAACTTACCCAATCAAACAATTATGTGAACACAGATGTAAGTGTTTGCGGTTTTGTAAATTATAACGGTAATGATTTCCATTTACAATCGTCATCGCCGCTTATCGATCAGGGTGCAAACGTTTTATCCTACGGTATAAAATTTGATTATTATGGCACCACACGTCCTTCCGGTGCGGCTTTTGATATCGGCGCTACGGAGTATTAATTTGTTTTACTTTTGGGTAAGAAACAGGATATCTGTTAATAATAAAAGGGACGACAATTTTGTCGTCCCTTTTTACGTCTCAAAGTGTCAGCTTTATGCTTTGTGCATTTGGCTTTTAGCTTAAAATTATGGGCTTACTATCAGGCGCAATGGTGTTAAATTGTTGATCTGAACAAAGTAAACTCCGGTCATGTATGACCGGGTTAACTGAACACCCACATTGCCGCCAAAACCGCGGTACTTGCCGCTTTGCATAACCTTGCCAAAATTATCCCGGATAACAAGATTGATGTCTTTTTGATCAAGATCAGGCGTTAATTTAATGTTGAAACTGCGCGAAGCCACCGGATTTGGGTAGATAACATTATTCTGCACCGTACCGATAGGTGCATTATTATCCTGTACAATACCGGTTTTTGAGCCAATGTTTGAAGCCAGCGAGTTGTTGCTAAGCAGGGAAGGCTCCGTTCCATAAATCAGCTGATCTTTATAGTAAACGGTAATGTGATTGTTGAGCGCCATGGCGGCTTTGGCTGCATACGAATAATCATTTGCCTCGTTAAATGCCGACCAATCTGTTTTATTGACCTGGTACTGAATGTTACCTGTATTGCTTAACGGATAAAGTGACCCGGCTGATGGATCGACGGTTAATTCAAGGTAGGTATCCGCACCGGTTAAGGCTGGGCTTAAAGTAACAAACCGGTTGTTGATTTTGCTGTTGCCCAGTTTGGCGTAACCTACAGAAAAGTTTAGCCCGGCAGTGCCTTCGCGGCTAAACCAGTAACGTACGGACAGATCGTTGTAATTGACAGGTACGTTGCCTGTATTATTAAGCACGAGGTAGGTACTGATTGCGTTTCCGGTAGTGCCCTGGTTTTGATTTTGATAAGATACGGTAAATGCCGGGGCAGCTGCTACTGCAGTTGGTTCGGTCCCATAAATCAATTGTCCGTTGCGGTAAAGGGTGATGTGACTGTTTGCAGTATAGTTTCCGGTGTACGGCAGGTACGAATAATCATCAGTCTCCGAAAAGTTCGACCAATCCTGGTTAGCAAACCTTGACTGAATAACTCCCGAATTACTGCCTGCGCTGAGTTGGCTGTTTGTCGGGAAACCATATTCAATATAGCCAAAAGCCCCCGTGTGCGGGTCGGGTAGCTGAACATATTTCATGGTAACGTTGCTGTTTCCCATCTGGGCATAATCAATCCATGAATTGATGCCTGAGTAGTTCTCTGCAGTAAACCAGTACCTCATGGTAAGTTCATTGAAATTAACGGCTACAGAATCCTGGTTAACAATTTTCAGATATGGTTTGATCACATTGTTTGCAGGCTGGTTGTTGTCTCCATCGGATGATTGTACCTGGATATTGTACGGCAACACAGTGAAGGTTTTGCTCGCAGCGGTTGTATCAAAACGGGCACTACCACTCTGTTGTGCTGTAATAGCGCTATTGCCTGCGCCTACAATATGCAGTTTATTGTTAATGACCGTAGCTACATTTAAGTTTGAGCTGGTGTAAACAACCGGAAGCCCAGAGCTGGATGAGGCGCTTAGGCTCACATCAGCATCGCCAGGCCTGCTTAACGGCAAGGCTGCAAAGCTGATACTCTGGCTCAGTTTGTTAACGGTTACGTTTTGTATAACCGGCGGGGCTGCAAGATAATTAGCATTTCCACTCTGCGAAGCGGTGATCAAGGCGGTACCCGAACCGGTAATGTGCAACTTTCCGCCCGCTATCTGGACTACCGTACTGTCGGAGCTGCTATAGCTTATTGCGAGACCTGAACTGGCCGTTGCCCCGGCTACAAAGTCACTGTCGGCAACTGTTTTTGCGGGGATGGCATTAAATGTGATGGTTTGTGCTTTTTTGCTAACGGTAAGGCTTTGATTGATCGGGGTAGCTGCTTTAAAGCTGCTATTGCCCGGCTGGGACGCAGTGATGGTTGCTGTTCCCGCTGCCTTAATGTGGACGGCACCGCTTATCACACTGGCAACAGTAGTATCCGAACTGTTATAAGAAACTGCCAAACCTGATGAAGCTGTTGCCGGAGGTACAAAATCTGCATCGCCAAAAGTTTTTCCGTCGATAGAGGCGAAAGTAATCGTTTGGTCGCCCAGTACATCGGCAGCTATTTCGGTGCTGCTCAACGCCCTGCCGTAGATCTTGAAATTATCGATGGATCCTTTGAACATCGGATCGTTAAACTGCGATTTACCAAGGTAATTTTGTGTGGTGTTTCCCATTGCCGATGGCTTGATGGTGATGTTTGTTGAAGAAACAACCGATGTACCGTTTATATAAAGCGTAGTAGTATTGCCAGCCCGTGTTACCGCCAGGTAAGTCCATGTATTGAGCGGGAAGGTATAATTGTAGTTGATATTCTGTTCGGCAGCTGAGCCGTTTTTAGTTGCATAACGAATGGTTGACTGGCCGCTTACTACACCCGCCTGCACGGTCAGGAACATGTATTGGGTAGTGCTTGAACCAAAGTCAAAAACACGCATCCAGGTACTTATGGCATCCATCCTTACCCAGGCGGATATGGTAAAATCATTAAGGGTGCTGAAAATGCCGGTAGGCAGCGTTGCATAAGCATTTGCCGAGCCGTCAAGCAGCAGTGATTTGCCGTATTTGCCCGTAGCCCGGTTTGCTGTTGCTGCAAGTACACCATGGTTAGCGCCCCATGCATCAATGCCCCTGGTTCCGCTTGCTTCATCAAATTGATAAAAATCACGTTGCCCTGTATTGGGTTTGGCAACTACTTCTGTGCTTTTTGCACCTTCGCCGGTGCTGTCTGCAGGGGCTACTACATAAAAATATGTTGTACCATTGCTTACGTTACTGTCGGTGAAGGTAAGATTGTTAACTGATCCAAGAGTGGTATATGGCCCTCCTGAGGTTGTTGAACGTTTAACGTTATAACTATACCCGGGAAGTGATTTCCATTCAAGAATGTTTTTAGCATCTCCGGCAGCTACTATCAGTGAGTTTACAGCACTGCCAAGCACTGTAAGTGCAAGTGTGGAAGTTCCTGTTGTGCTGCCGTTGCCTGCTGTCAGGCTAACATTAAAAGTACCTGACTGGGTTGGTGTTCCTGAAATTTTGCCCGACAAAGAATCAATTTGCAGTCCGGTCGGTAACCCGATGGCCGAAAAATGGTTGGGCGATTTAATCCCGGTTACGGTATAAGTCATTGGTTTTCCTATCAGCGTAGTATCTGTTGGCGCACTGGTGATAATTACAGGCAATGGTCGGTCGTCCAGAAGTACAACGTCATTACCGGTGCCGCCTTTATAGCTGATGCGAAGTGTGAAATTACCAACGGTTACCGGGGCAAGTTCGGGCAAACCTTTAAAAGTACCGGCTATCGCAGCGCTTCCTGTATTGTCGATAATGGTAAATGATGCTCCCTGGGCCAGGCTGGTCGAATCAATTGCCGTGATCTGTAGCTTAGGTTGGTTTAATAAATTAACAGTACCGGCGCTTACTTTGTCGCTTGTAGCCGCACTTGTATTTAATTCCACTTTATAAGTAGCATCGGCATTCATAATAAGGCTGCCTACTTTTAAGGAGCCGATGGCCAGGTTACCGGGAGCCAGTGCCGCGCCTGTACCCGAACCGGTACCTATGGTTGCTGTTGAAGTACTTTGTCCGGTGCCACCGAATGTGCCTGCCGAAGCAATTACCGGACTGGTGAATGTGCCACTGTTAGGATCGTTATTAAGTAAATAAGTTCCGTTTTTGATGGTTGTTGTACCCGAATAAGCCTGGTTACCGGAAAATATCAAAACAGCTGTACCAACTTTTTCAACATTCATAGTACCTGTCATTGTTCCGCCGTAGTTGGTTGATATATTCAAAGCACCAATACTGATAGTTGGATTGCCGCCGCCATCTGTACGGATAGCGCCCCTGCCGCTTAACGAGCCAAAACTGATGGTGCCGGTAGGGAACATAATTCCCTGGCAGTCGTTACCATTGGCGTCAAGGTTCCAGGATGCATTTGCACTACCTGATTGTGGTACCTCGAAGCGGGTACGAGAGTTACCACTGCGCAGTTTGGAAACAAAGTATCCTGTAAAGCTGCTGTTATCAGCAAACAGGTGCAACCCGGCATATACGTTACCATCCTGAATAATTGTTCCGCTGCCGGTAAGTCGGCCATAAAGGTTTAAAGCGTAGCTGGTTTGGTAAAAATAACTGGTTTTTCCGGCCGCGATTTCAATATCGTTGTATAAGGTAGCATCAGCATTCACCGAAAAAAGTGCACCTCCGTTCATTGTTATTTTCCCGGTACCGAGAGGGCCTGAGGTAGGGGCAGAAGGCGCTCCGGTACTTGTTCCTGATATTTCCATACCATAAACCGGCGGCCAGCTTTGCCCGTTTCCGTTGAGCGTAGTACCACCCGAATAAGTATTGTTACCCCCCGCGTAAGCAAACCCAATACCATTTTTAAGCAGGCTGCCGGTACCAGTGATTTGACCTGTTAAAGCTACCGTCCCGTTCACTCCGGGGGTATTTATATTAAGCAGTGTATCAAGCGTTACAGGCATTTTCAGGGTTTGATATGCCGTACTGTTATTAACCAGGTCATTTCGCAAATGTATTGCAGCACCGTCTATCGAATAATTATTGGCGCCTGCGTTAAACTGGATCCTGGATGCTACGAGGTTTTGAATATCGTTGGTCAGTACGGTATCCGCACTGGACTGAAACGTTATAATTGCCGGATTAACCGGTGCTGCGTTTTCCAGCCAGTTCCGGGCAAGTGTAAGCGAGTCGGATTCAGGTTGAGGGCTCCAGGTTGAAGTGCTTGAGCCCGGCACACCAAATGATTCGGCCGAATTGGCGCTTTCTTTGGTTTGGCCCACAGATGAAACTACATAGTAATAGGGGCTTCCGTTACTTACGTTCAGGTCGGCGAAGCTGGTACTTGCCACGTTGGCAACCGTTGTATAAGGGCCGCCGCTTAACGTACCCCGTTTTATATTATAGGTGGCTGCCCCTGAAGCTGCATTCCAGCTCAGGTCAATTTCATGACTTTTGCTTACTGCAGTTAACGCGACAGGAGTAGCCGGAGGTACTGACCCGGAAACCACAGCCGAATTTCCGCTTTCCAATGTTCCCGCAAGTGCGGTAATAACATAGTAATTGTTTACTTCGGATACAGGGCTGGCATCAATGTACGATGTACCGGTTATACCCGACTGTATAGTGGTAAACGGCCCGGTAGACGACAACGACCGTTTTACAGAATAACTGGTAGCATTGGCCGAAGCTGCCCAGGTAAGATTAATTTGTGTGGTATTGACAACCGATGCCACAGCCGAAGCAGGCGCGGTTGGTACCTGGTTATTGACTACGTTCAGCATCAGGGTAGCCGTACCGGTACCGCTGGCATTGGTGGCGGCTATGGTAACTTCGCTTTGTCCTAACGTGGCAGGTGTGCCCGAGATAACGCCGGTAGTTGCATTAAGGCTAAGCCCCGAAGGCAAACCGCTGGCGCTATAGGAAGATGGATTGGCGCTGGCAATGATACTATAACTAAACGGCGCACCAATAGTAGCTGTGGCCGTAGTGGCACTGCTAATCTCCGGCGATCCGGCAGGTGCGGATTGACTGTAAGCCACATTACTGAACGTGGCGGTATTTAGTGCCGAGTTATTGCTGGAAAGGGTATAAAATCCGGCAAATAAATCAGTTGGGAAACCTGTTGCAGAATACCAGCAACCGAGACCGGTCCAGTTAATACCATCCTGCGAATGGTATGTAAATATACGAGTGCCTACGCGCTCAATTTTTAACCACCAGGGAGCCTTGGGTTGCCAGTGGTTTCCGGCACCGCCTGTGGCTTTGAGGAAGATATCATAAAAAGCCGAACCAGGTGCCAGCGATTGGCGTAACATGACACCGCAACCACCGGTATTTAACGACATACTCTCAACTTTTACCACCAGGCCGGCATCACCGCTGATTTTCTTAAAATTGAAGCTGAATGCATTACTGGTGGAAGTTCCGGCTCCGTTAAGTGTCCAGATCCCGTTATTGTAGGAGGCGCTGCCGGCCAGTCCGGTGTTACCGATATCTATATTGGTGAGGTTGCTCACCGGCTGCACATGATCGGCAGGATAATATACCTGGGGCAACTTAACCGCGGCAGATGAATCCGATGATTTCAGGTATAAGAAATTGCCGCCTGCCGCAGAGTAATTGGCGGAGCCAGCCTGCATCAATGCGGCCCTCATCCTGTCGGTATTAGGGGTAGGTATTCCCTTACGCACATTATAAGCACTATAAATAAGATTAGTCATATCGCCGGCCCTTGCTCCGGGTTGAATCCCCCAGCTGGTCCAATAACTTGCATACCCTCCTAACGGGATAAAGATCATTGAGGCTCCGTCAAAGGCGTATTTATGATACAGCTCCCCGATAGCCAATACGCGGTTATCCAATTCGGCAAACATATCCACGCCCTGCTTGTAGGCAACTTCAGCGCCCCAGGCCAGTGCTGCTGCCTGCACGCGCCAATGATCGTCGCGGCCAGAATCGCCTACCTCCCCGTTAGGCAGTGAATTACGCATGCCTCCTCCCGCGTCCATCCGGTACACATCCACCGCCTGGTTAAACCGGGTGAGATCATCACAAAAAACCGATGCGGCAAGGGCTATTTTTAACTGAAGGGCTCCTTTGTTCGCATCGCGCAAGGGGCTGGGTACCCAGGAGGTCGGGAATAAAACATTGGCAAAATAATTTTTTACATGCTGTGTGTTAGCCGCGGTCCAACCGGGAAAGGTAGAACGAAGTATTTCGGCACCTACACCCCAATATTGTGCATAATCGCCAATATCCAGCATAGATTCCCCGCCGCCCCAGGTGGTGTTGGTTACAGCCCAGGCATCAAGCAGGTTAGTGGCTTTACGGGCATAAGTAGAATCGCCTGTAAACCACCACATCCAGGCCAGGTTGTGAACAGCTTGCATATCGTCAATCCAGGCGCTGTTGTTTAGGTTGGGCGCCCTCGTAACTGTTGCAAAGGGCCCCTTTTGCCCGTAGCTCAATTGTGAATGCGAGTCATTTTTAAATGCATTATAACCGGACAGCCATGGTTCGCGGCTAATGTTTGCTTTCAATTGATTCAAGTCGGCCTGGTTAAAGGCTAAACCGGGATGGACAAATGTTTGGGCGCTTACGTTCATCGTCGCAAACACCGACAGCGAGAACAGCAGCAACCTTATCCTTCGGTGCTGCCCTGTCAAGTAATTACAAAGCGTAAAAAGTTCTTTCATGGTTTAATTGTTTAGGTGTACATGTATACTGCCGTTCCGGTAGGTTTAGAAATTTTACCAGGACGAGGAACGAACAGTTTTATAATCGGACACCCCAAAGACAATGAACACCACAAATGATACTCAAAGGAATGAGTTGTTTTTTGAAGTTTTTGCGCAGAGACTCAGGTCATAAACGCCCGGAGTTTTAGTTAACGACGATTAGCAATTTTTGCATTTAAATATGTTTATATCAGTTTGTTTTAAGCCTGATCACACTCAGGGAATAAGGCGGTGCAAGATATGATGAAAGATTGGTTGTGGTAATTTCCTGACTTATTGTTTGAACTGCTTTTGGATCATTGATAGTATTTTTATCAGAGGGCTTTCCTTTCAGCAAATTCAGTGTAGCCTGTTGTTCGGGGATATTGATACCGGTCAGGTCAATTGCCGCATTTGCCTCTTTTGCCCCGGCATTTACAATTTTCAAAATAATATTCCCCGTCTTGCTGTCTTTTACGCATGAAGCCGCCAGTGTTGAATCTTTAACAGCATCGTCCTGTTTAAATCTTATCACCCCGGGAACATACAGATCGCCCTGGTTAACCGAAAACAACTGCTGAACATAATAATTTGCAGTAGGCACAACTATTTTGTTATTGAAATAGATGAGGTTAGGGTTCCAGGAAGTATGGGATAAATTAGCAAGCATAGGGGCATATGATGCCATTGCAACAATATCGCCGTTTCTTTCAAGCCCGGTCATGAAAGCTGCTTCAGCAAGGGCGTTGAACAGACTATTGCCCCAGGATGCATATTCGCCGATATATACTTTTGATTTTGTACGCCGATAACCATCATAACGTGCATTGTTATCCAGAAACCAGGCCGGTTTCTGATAAAAATGCTCATCAACAACAGGCACCGAAAGCTTATCGGCAAAAGCCCAGCCAAGGTCAAAATCCTCGCCCGAAGGGAATGGTCCAACAGTGCCGATGATAGTAATTTCGGGGTGTTTGGCGCGCACCTCATTGCAGATCATTTTAAACCTGTTTCTGAAATCATCGGTTTGTTTATCCTCATTTCCGATGCCGATATATTGCAGGTGAAATGGTTTTGGATGCCCGGCTGCAGCCCGTTTGGCACCCCATTTTGAAGTTATCGGGCCATTGGCGTATTCTATCAGGTCTAATATATCCTGGATATATGATTTCATTTCGGTCATGGGCAGGCCTTTTTGTCCGGTACCTCTTGTTCCTCCCGAATTTTGGCAGCTTACCGCAGCCGCAACTACCGGCACCGGTTTTGCACCGATATCTTCGCAAAACCTGAAGTATTCAAAAAAACCAAGGCCAAAACTTTGATGATAATTCCAGATATTCCGTTGCTGCTGCCTGAATTCGACAGGGCCAATGGTGTTTTTCCAGCGGTAGATATTGTCCAGCCCGTCACCATGAACAAGGCAACCGCCCGGAAAACGCATAAATTTAGGCTTCAGGTCGGCAACGGCCTGTGCAAGATCGGCCCGCATCCCATTCTTTTCATTTTTAAACGTGTGTTCGGGAAACAAAGAAACCTCATCAATTGCAATTTTACATTTTACCAGTGCCAGCAGGGTGAGTTTTGCAGAATCGGCATCCTGAGTAGCTTTAATGGTGCCGTCATATTTCTTCCACCCGCTGCCCTGTGTTTTAAATGAAAATTGCCCGTACGAAACGCCTTTCGCTCCGCGCAGCTCAACTTTTACAGGTATCGGTGCGGAAGAAATTTGCTTTATATATACCGAAAAATTATAATTTTCGCCTGCATGCAGGCAAATACCGTCAAAACCTGCATTAGTGATTCCAATGCCTTCCTTGCCCGGATCGTCGATATTCAGCACGAGATAGTGTGGATTGGTGGAGGTAATAGGCTGTGCACTTTCTACCGAAATTGTGCCATATCCAAAGCCGGCTGTGGTATATTCCCAAAAGCTCAGCGGCTGCCATTTTTTATTATCGCCCGGGCTATATTCAAATGAGCGGTTTTGAATTAATTCGGCGTACAAACCGCCATCTGCCGAGTAACTCAGATCCTCAAAAAAAACGCCGAACAAATCATTACTGATTGGCTTGAGTTGCTTTTTTTCGATGCTTTGCCCTTTTCCGGCAGATTGCTGCGCGAAAACAAAAGCAGGTATTAAAAGGGTGGCAAATAATATTTTTATAGTAAGCTTCATATAGCGGGAGGTTGTATTCTTAATTGCAGATTATATTAACTATAGCAAGACAATTTTATGATTGTCTGATACTCTGAAAGTACAGTATTTTTTGGTTGTGAAGTTTCCATCTTAATATTTTTACCGGAGGAATGACTTCCGCGTAATATCATGCCGAACTTGTTTCCGCACCTGCAAGTAGCCGATTTAATCAGTGTGGCTGCTTAGCGGGCGTGGTGTTGAAACAAGTTTCGTGACGAATTTTATTATGCCCTTTTTAATGATAGCAAAGAATACTCTTCAATATGCAAAGCCGTTAAGCAAGGTGAAGAAGATCCTTCGTTACTACGCCATGAGATGTTTAAAGAGAGCTTGTCATTCTGAGTGGTAGCGAAGAATCTTCTACAAGATACAGAGCCGCTATACAAGATAAAGAAGATGCTTCGTACCTACCTATGACATAATTAAAAAATTTGTCATCCTGAGCGATAGCGAAGGATCTTCTACAACAAGCATGGCCGCTTTACAGGGCGAAGAAGATGCTTCGTGCCTACCCATGACAAAGGGCAAAATGTCATAATTCCTTCAGAGGCCGTGGCTTTTACTCTCTACCCATGACATGATAAATAAAGAATGTTCCCGTCAGCAGGTAAGCTTCGGGTGAAAGCGGGCAGAACAATGGTGGTCTTGAGCGCAGGAAGGGGCATAGCAAGTTTTTGCAGAAGCATTGGGAATGCGCGAGCGAAGCGGGGCAAAATAATTGCAGCCCGTGGTTCTGTTCGTTTTGCAGGGCAAAGGCTTTGTGCGCAAAGAAGCCTATCTGCTGACTTGACTTTTTGGATACTTTTGTGTCAAGACAAAAGTATCTGGCCCAGCGCGGCCAAGAGCGCGACGATGTAAGTCTATAGAACAACGCTCGTTACCTGTCTGTCGGGGATTGTTTCGTGCCTTATAATGACGTGGTCGTAAGTTGTTGATTAATAAGCATGTTTTTTTGAGTGAATTTTACAATATGGGCGTTGCCTGCGGCCCGGGCTGTACGCTCATACTGCGCAAGCCTTAGTCACAGGCCGGTATCCGCTCCCATCCCTAACGCAGCCCAGCGAACCATCTCTAAAAAATATCTTGCACGTCATTACGATTTTTTCCGGGGATTCCCCGGTGGTCACTCGCAATGACATGGTGGAAATGTCATTGGCCCTTCAGAGTCCAACGGATTTAAATACTCATGACATCTATCCCCCCCCAATTATTCCGGCAAATCAGTCCCTCAAAAAAGAATCTCATTCATTAATGAGTATAAGAAAAACCTGCAGATGTCTTTATGGTGATTGAGCGAATAAGCCGGTCATCACACTAAGTCATAAACCTAAAAATTTAAGAACTATGAGTTTTTTTTACCAAAAAAAGTATTCGGCAAGGTGCCTTTTAGTTTTTTTGCTGCTGATAGGCATGGGGTATCATGCCGCGGCGCAAAGCCGTCAAATCAGCGGTACTGTCACAGATTCAACCTCCAGGGAACCCCTGCCTGGAGTAACTGTGCAGGTTATTGGAACTACCAATGGCATCCAAACTGATGTAAATGGCAAGTACAAGTTAACCATTACCCCGGGGGCCAAATTATCCTTTGCTTTTGTGGGCTATAACACACGCAGGGTAACTGTTGGCGATGATCCGGTTATCAACATCCGGTTATCAAACAAAAGAAGCGACCTTGAAGAGGTTGTAGTGGTTGCTTACGGTACACAGAAAAAGCCCTCGGTAGTGGGCGCTATTGCCACCGTGAGCGCAAAGGTATTTGAAGACCGAGGGCCAACCAATAATCCTATTGCCAATTTACAGGGTGAAGTTCCGGGTATGGTTGTAACAAGGACTTCGGCCCAGCCGGGGCGCGAAAACTGGAATTTTCAGATCCGCGGCGCAACCTCCGTAAACGGGCAGGACCCTTTGGTAATTTTGGATGGGGTGGCCCTTAACAATAACAACGAGCTTAACTCTATCAACCCTAATGATATCGACAATATTTCGGTGCTGAAAGATGGTTCGGCTTCAATTTATGGTGCGCGTGCTGCTTATGGTGTTGTGCTTATCACCACCAAAAAAGGCAAAGCAGGTAAAATGCAGATCCAGTACGATCCTTCTGTATCTGAGAAATTTTTAGGTCTTCAGCCTAAAATGACAAACATCGATCAGTGGGCAAACGGCCTGCTCCAGGCTAAAACCAATGATAACTATGGTGTAGCTCCCACAACAGATCTTTGGTACCAGATGGCCAATTTTGCGTTGGCCAACAAAGGCAATGTGATACTGGCATCGCAGATTCCCGGAAACACTACGGGAGGCATCACCGCAAATTCATTCTACAATGGCTTACCAGTACCCGCGTTTCTTGATGTGAAGGAACTGGATTTCATAGATGTATCATTACAGCAATACTTATGGGGAAGGGCAACATCAACACAACATAACCTTGCTGTATCGGGCGGAAACGAAAAAAACACCTATCGTGTTTCGTTGGGATATTTAAACGATGGCAGCCAGCTTCAGATAGGTAATAATGGCAATCAGCGCTACAACCTGAGGCTGAACAACAACTACAAATTCAGCGACAAGGTGCAGTGGGAAACCAACATTGCGCTTGAGCAAAACAATATTCAGCAACCAACCATGTATACTACTGGTAGCTACAGTGCACTTGGTAACGGGTTTCAGGTGGGCCTGCCTATGTACACGCAATCTGGCAAACCCTATCAGTGGGGCGGCGTGGCAAGTCCGGCAGGTTTGCTGAGGGACGGCGGCGACAACCTGGAAAATAACAGCCGGGCCCTGTTAAACTCAACACTTACCTATAATTTCATGAAGCATCTTACCTTCACCGGAACAGCGGGATATAACGTTTGGTGGCAGGATGACCGTGTGCAAACCAAAACTGTGCGCCTTTATTCATACGATGATAAATACCTCACCGGTACCACTGCACCATCAGGCGGCACCTCAGGAGGCAGCGAAAATTATTTCCGTGCTAATATCAATGATAAATATTATAACCTCATTGGCCGCGTAACTTATGCCAATACATTTAACAAAGTACACGATGTATCATTAATGGTTGGCAGTTCATACGAAAGGGATGAGTATGATATGTTCAACACCCGTACCTATAACCTGGGCAGCGACGATGTACCTTCATTAAATTTAGGGCTGAGCAGTTCACAGGCCGGTTTTGTTACCAATTTTGAACAACGCAACCATTATGCCCTGGGTTCATATTTTGCAAGAGCTACCTATGCTTTTAAAGGCAAATATCTTTTTGAAGCAACCGGCAGGTATGATGGTTCGTCAAAATTTATTTCAGATAAACGCTGGAAACCATTTTACAGCCTCATGGGCGGCTGGCGCTTAGGCGAAGAAAGTTTTATCAAAAAAACAAATATTTTCAGCGAGTTAAAGTTGCGTGCTTCATATGCTACATCGGGCAGCCAGGGCGGTATTGGCCTTTATGACTACCTGCAGTCGCTGAACGTGAGCAGCAGCAATACCCTTTTAGGTACAGCGCTTGCAACTGTAACCACAACAACCGGAAACCTGGTTTCGCTTAACAGAACCTGGGAAACAGTAATTAAACGAAATATTGGTATTGATTTTGGCTTACTGAATGGCCGCTTAAACGGAACTTTTGAGGTGTTCCGTAATCAAAATAAAAACATGCTTGTGAGTGTTACTTATCCGGCTGTTTTGGGTATCGGCGCGCCCCAGTCAAATAACGGCGATCTGAAAACCTGGGGATGGGAAGGACAGTTAACCTGGAGAGACCGCGTTGGTCAGGTAACTTACAGCATTTCGGGCAATATAACTGATAGCCAGAACAAGCTGGTATATTTTAATGGCGTTCCGGCGTTGGGCCCTGGTTATAATGCCACTGTTGAGGGGTATCCACTTGGTTCATATTTCGGTTTGAAATACGGTGGCCGCTTCCAGACACAGGCTCAGGTTGATACCTATAACAACACGTACTATGCTCCGGGAGGAGTGATCAATACTATTGGCATCCCTATCGCTTCACCGCTCACCAATTTACCGGGTCAAAATTCAGGCTTACGTCCGGGTGATAATTACTATGTTGATGTTAACGGCGATGGCAAACTTACCACCGGTACATCGGCAAAAGACATGGGCGACCTTATTTATTTAGGTAGTGACGTTCCGCGTTATACTTTCGGTTTAACATTGGGCCTGCAATGGAAAGGCTTTGATTTCACAAGCATTTTTCAGGGTGTAGGGAAACGGACAATTTTCAGGGCCAATGGTAGTGCAAACAACTGGCGCGTACCTTTTACTGCACTTGGCCAGGCGCAAACTACACAATGGGTTGGTAAAACCTGGACCCCTGAAAACACCAATGCATATTATCCTAATCTGCATAGCAATGGCATCAATGGTTATAACTATCAGATCTCAAGCTGGTCGGTTGAGAATGGGGCCTATGTACGCCTGAAAAACCTTGTTATCGGTTATACTTTACCTAAGTCATTATTGGAGCGCACCAAAGCCATCAGCCGTTTAAGGTTCTACATTTCGGGAAGCGACCTGTGGGAATACAGCAAAGTCCATGACGGCTGGGACCCTGAAATAACCCGTACCACCTCGGGCAACGAGCGTTATCCTTTCTACAGGTATGTAACCATAGGCGCAAACATTACTTTTTAATTGAAATGATTATGAAAAATATATACCGAAGGATCTTTAGTATCCTGTCAATCATTATTATTACAGGCTTGTCCGCTTGCAACAAGTCGCTTAACCTTAATCCGCAGGATCAGCTTTCAGAGGCAGCTTACTTCAAATCTGCCGGTGATTTTAAAACGTTTGCCAATCAATATTATGGCTATCTCCGTAATTTCAATAATTCGTTTGCAGATAATCCGCATTATGACGGACGTGCAGATGTGTTTGGTGGTGGAGGCACTTTCGGGGCAGGCATCAATACTGTTCCGGCAAGTGATAATTATTGGAATAATAATTATGTCAATATCAGGAACTGCAACTATTTACTTGAAAAGGCAGCCACTTTTACCGATCAGGCCAGCATCAGCCAGTTTGTTGCCGAAGCCAAATTTTTCAGGGCCTACTGCTATTTTGAATTACTGCAGCTTTATGGCGGCGTTCCGCTGATCACCAAAACGCTGAACCTTGATTCGCCCGAACTTTATGGCAGCAGGGCATCACGCGATCAGGTAGTTGATTTGATCGTTTCCGATCTGGAAGCGGCAATACCTAATCTTCCTGCATCCATCTTAGCCAACTCGGCAGATTTCGGCCGGGTGAGCAAGCCCGCTGCGCAGGCATTTTTGGGGCGTGTTGCACTTTATGAAGGCACATGGTTAAAATTCAGAAATGGAGATGCAACCCGTTATAATATGCTGCTTGATAAATCGGCAGCAGCCTCCAACGCGGTAATAACCAGCAATCAATTTGCACTTTTCGGTACAGCAGCGTCAAATGCTCTGGGCGGCAACAGTACCATATTGGGTGATTCTGCACAGAAATATCTTTTTATCCTCGAAAACCCAAAATCAAACCCGGCCTCAGTTACCAAAACGGCTAACCATGAGTACATTTTATCGTACCGTTATGATGATGTGAGCAAAACAATCGGAACCAACATCAGCAGGCAGGGAACGCAAATTGGGCCGCAACATAAATATGTTAACGCGTTTTTATGCCAGGATGGCCTGCCTATCGAAAAGTCGCCGTTGTTTCAGGGTTTTGAAACCTATGGTTCGGAATTTATAAACCGCGATAACCGCTTAAAGTATACTATCCAGGTTAATAATATGTACTACTGGTACGGTAACGCTAATTATCGGGTAACCTGGCTAAATGACGCCGCCGATATTGCTCTATCTATGGGAAAAGTTGTTAAGATTGCCGGTTATACAAATCAAAAATGGGTAACGGAACGCAACTGCCCGGATACAAAAGAATCTGAAGATTACCCGGTGATCCGCTATGCCGAGGTATTGCTGAACTATGCCGAAGCTGTTTATGAACGCGATGGAGCTATAACAGATGCCGATCTTAATAAATCACTTAACCTGGTGCGTTTGCGTGTAAATAAAAATATGCCGGCATTAACAAACGGCTTTGCAGGTGCAAACGGATTAGATTTACGCACCGAGATAAGAAGAGAGCGTTTTATTGAGCTTTATTACGAAAATTTCAGGTTTGATGATATCAAGCGCTGGCATAGCGCAACAACCGACCTGGTTACCAACACCGGCGGTACTGCTTATGGAAACATCAGTGCTTTTGTTAGCCCATGGCCGGTAGGTATTAAATTTAAAGGCACCCAGGCCGATATTGGTCCTAACCCATTAAAACCGGCACCAACCAATGCATTAGATGCCAACGGTCAGCTGATACTTGACAATACTGCACGTAACTTTTCGGAGAAAAATTATTTATATCCGATCCCTGCACAACAAATTACCCTTAATCCTGCTTTGACGCAGAACCCGGGGTGGTAAGATAGGTTGTGTTTATTTACTTAGTGAAGAGGCTGTATCATAAATCATGATCAGCCTCTTTTTTTTCCTATTCAGCAAGCGAAATATGATTTTGGATTGGGTTGCCGCTGCTAAAAAGGGGGGTTAACAGGGTTAACACAATTTAGGGTTAACATTTACATATATGTCTTACAGTCAGGTAATTGAGCTATTTTCTGTCAAAAAACATGTTAACCCCCATTTTGTATAAAATTATCGGCTAAATTTTAGTTCATAGGTAACAAAACACCAAGGGTGGTCAATTTGATTATGATAAAGCCTCTTTTTTAACCCGAAGGTTGACTTCAAAATAGGGTACTAAAAACAACAAACGGAGACCACAGTCATCGACAAATAGCAAAATTGGGTAACAGATCTAAAGAATCAAATCAAAGTTCCACCAATGATCCCTCCATCCTAAAAAGCTGCCAAAAATTCTTCATAACTAAAGGCTAAAACACTGAAAATAAGATTTTTTTAATTTTTATAGTACTATGTTATAAATAGTACTATAAAAATCATAGGTTTGTATATAAAACTTACCGGATATGAAAACATATTTAACCATCCTGATTTTCGGGCTCGCTTTTTTAGCTATTGCAGATAGCTCATTAGCCCAGCAAAATAATGCTTTGTTAAACCGCTATCGCGAGAGTCCACAAAGGGTCAACGATTTGATCCATACCAAATTGAATGTACAATTCGATTTTAAAAAGCGATATCTGTACGGAAAGGAATGGATTACTTTAAAGCCGCATTTTTACACCACGGATTCATTGCGCCTTGACGCAAAGGGGATGGACATACATATAATTGCAATCCAGTCAAACGGCAAGCTCCATCCTTTAAAATTCACCTATGATAGCCTTAGCTTAAACATTAGGCTCGACAAACCTTATTCCGGTTCAGAAAAGTATACCATTTATATTGACTATACTGCTAAACCCAATGAACGGAAGGGCCTGCGCAATAATGAAAAAGGTTTGTATTTTATTAACCCGGATGGCACGGAAAAAAATAAACCTACCCAAATATGGACTGAGGGAGAACCCGAAAGCTCATCAGGGTGGTTCCCAACCATTGATAAGCCCAATCAGAAAACCACTTCTGAGATCAGCATGACCGTTCCCGCTAAGTACGTTACCTTATCAAACGGGCGTCTGGCCGGGCAGAATAAACATCCCGATGGCACCCGTACAGATACCTGGAAAATGGAATTGCCAAATGCCCCGTACTTGTTTATGATGGGTGTGGGCGATTTCAAGATCTACAAAGACCAATGGCGGGGCAAGGAGGTAAACTACTATCTTGAACCCAAATATGCCCCATATGCAAAAGATTTATTTGGTGATGTCCCTGAAGCGATGAGTTTTTTTTCGGAGATAACCGGGGTTGATTATCCATGGAATAAATATGCGGCCATAGTAGTGCGCGATTATGTAAGCGGTGCTATGGAAAATACAACGGCTAATGTGTTTGGAAGCCAAAGCACACGCCGCGAATTGTTGGATCAATATTATAGCACCGGCATTGAACACGAATTATTCCACCAATGGTTTGGAGACTATGTAACTTGTGAAAGCTGGAGTAATTTAACTTTAAACGAATCTTTTGCTGATCTTGGTGAAATCCTCTGGCTGGAGCACAAATATGGCAAAGACGCCGCTGATGAACATTTTTATAGCGGGCTTCGGGGCTACCTGGGAAATCCGGAAAACTTTAAAATCCCGTTGGTTAACTTTCACTACGAAGCCATTCATAATGTGTTTAACGGCGTAACCTATCAAAAAGGGGGGCGTATCCTTAATATGTTACGCAATTACCTGGGAAATGAGGCTTTTTATAAAGGGCTCAACATTTATCTGACAGCTAATGCTTTTAAAAGCGCCGAGGCGCAGCAACTAAGGCTGGCAATGGAAGAAGCAAGCGGGCTGGACCTGAATTGGTTTTTTGAACAGTGGTATTATCAGGCGGGGCACCCTGTTTTAGATATTAGCTACCGCTGGGATGAGCATTCAAAAACAGAAAACGTTTACATTTCCCAAACGCAAGACGGACAATTATTTAAGTTACCGATAGCTATAGACCTTTATCATAGCGGAACGGTTGAAAGACATAAAGTTTGGATCAACTCCCGGAACGATACTCTATCTTTCAAAACCCCTGCGAAACCTGAATTGGTTAATGTAGACGCAGATAAAGTATTGGTAGTTAGCAAAACAGATCACAAATCTTTAGATGAATACGTTTTCCAATATGCCCATGCCCCGTTATATCTTGACAGGTATGAGGCAATTGATTTTGCTTCAAAGAATCAGGACGACAAAAGCGCACAAAAGATCATAGTCGACGCATTAACTGACCGGTTTTCGGGTTTGCGGTTGAAAGCATTGCAGGTTTTGAATATGAATAAGGAAGATATCCGGAATATCAGCCCGGATTTGAGAAATGCTGCCTTGCCTGCTATAGCTAAACTGGCCGGCAACGATGAAAATAACCAGGTAAGGGCATATGCGCTCAGAACATTGGCGGCAGTGAAAGACCCTAAATATACCAGCGTATTTATTAAAGCCTTTACAAGCCAGTCATACCAGGTTGAGGCGTCAGCTCTTTATGGGCTTAATGAAATTGATCCGGCTGCGGCAGTAAAATATGCAGCAGGATTTGAAGCCGACAACGCGGGCGATCTGACACAAGTCGTCGCCAGAGTTTATGCAACCAATGGCGGCGACGAAAAATGGCCATACGTATATCATCGTTACGTAAATGGAACATTGCAGGAGCAAATTCATCTGACCGACAAATTTTCAGCCATGATCGGTAATTTAAAAAAACCGGAATATGTTCAGCAAGGCATTGCCGAACTGCAATATATGGGCATAAAATATAAAAAAGACGGTGCTGCACCGTACATTATCAAGTACTTAAATGCCGTTAAAGAAGCACGCGGTAAATTAAATGATGCAGCTGCTGTTAAGAATATCACAACAGCAATTGAACAGATTAATGAAGCAAAATAACAGGCCAAAGATCCTGATAGTACCGGAAAGCAAAACCACTAAAAAAGGGGCGTCAAGCCCCTTAATCAATTAACCAACTGTATGAATAAACCACTAACGCTTATGACAGCACCAACTCGCTTGTAACCATTTTATTGCCCTCCGATAGCTTAACACGCAACTGGTTAATCCCCCGGTGTACGTGATTAACTACCGACTGGTATTGTAAGCCTGTTACTTCAGCTATCTGGTCATAATTCCAGTTATCAAAATACTTTAAAAATATCATCTCTTTTTGACGCCTTGGCAAGGTATTGAGCGCGAGCGCAAGCATTTTCTCCACTTCTCTGCCGGTTTCTTCCGAAACAAGCACATCCTCCCTTGAAAAAACAATATCGATATCGTGATTTGCAGACAGGCCTACAAACTCGGGCCGGGACGCTTTTAAAAAATTAATAGCGAGCGACCGGGCAGATTTAAAGAAATAGTATTTAACGTTCCTGATAGGTCCGAGGGTTATCCTGCGCTCCCACAGCTTGATAAAAAGCTCCTGCAAAACATCCTGGGAGGCAGCTTCATCCTTGATAATTTTATAGAGATAGAAATATAAACCGGAATACAGTTCGTCATGGATCCTGCCAAAGGATTTGACATTTCCATCAAGGGCTTCGTCCCACCATTTAGTTAGCTGGTTGCAATTGTTCATATTGGCGTTAAAACTGGTTTCTCTTTAATCAGGTTGTTACCGGTATAGGGAACCTGGGTTCTAAACCGATTTACATAATCGATTAAGGAAGTTTGCCCGGGGTTCTTATAATTGGTTTGTATAAGCTAATATGAATAGATTTTATTCAGCAGATGGGGCTCAAATTGGTCATTTATGTGGTATAAATTCGGCATTTAATTAATTTACTCAATTGATTAAGTAAGTAAAAGTTGAATTTAAGTATCTAATTTTCAATTGATTGTATTATTCCTCTTCTTAAACACAGGTCTTTTCTGCTTAAGAAAATCTGATGGGTTGGCACCAAACAGTTTAAAAAACTGATCGCGGAAGTATTTGATGCTGTTAAAGCCTGTTTCAATGGCCACTTCATTCACGTTCATATCCGATTGGATCAGTAGTTCCGCGGCTTTTCTCAAACGGATGTAGCGGATAAAACTGTTAACCGTATGACCAGACAGCGACTTAATTTTGCGATAGAGATTTGAATGGCTCATGCCAATCTCCGAGGCCAGCATTTTGATATTGAAGTTTTCGTTGGTAATGTGCTGCTCAACAATCTCGATACATTTTTCAAGGAAGTGCTTGTACTCGTCAGAAATAGTGACATTAACAGATTTCAGGGTAATGGTATTATAAAAATAGCTTTGCAGGTTACTCCTGTTTTGCAGCAGGTTGGCAATACGGGCAATGAGTACATCCTTATCAAAAGGTTTGGAAATATAGTCGTCGGCGCCGCTTTCCAGCCCTTTGATCTTGTTTTCGGCCGATGAGCTGGCTGTTAACAAAATCATTGGAATATGGCTCAGCTGCTGATCCTGCTTAATGGTTGAGCAAAGCTCAATACCGTTTAAACCGGGCATCATTACGTCACAAATAATAAGATCGGGTTGTTTCTCCTTTGCTTTGTGTAAGCCGGTAAGACCGTTGTCTGCGTCGTAAACCTTATAACGGCTTTCAAGAATTGAACAAATGTAAGCGCGAAGCTCATTATCATCATCAATAACCAGGATCCTTTGCTTGTCGCTAAAAATCTTCTCCGCCTCAAAATCAATGTTATTGTTTGAACTTGGTTCTGATAGCACCGGTTGTTCTTCCACCATTTCGCGGAGTAAGGGCGATAGATCAGCAGCGTCGGCAGCAGCGGCCACATCCGGCGGATAATGACTTGTACCTTTTAACAGGGTTAAACAAAAATCAGAACCTTTGCCAGGTTCACTTTCAAACAATAATGAGCCGCCATGATCCCTGGTAAACTGGCGGGCCAAAAATAAGCCGATACCAAATCCGCCCTTTGCCACCTGGCCGTGGGTATTTGACCTGTAAAACTTTTCGAAGATATGCTTACCAATTTCCTTGGGTATGCCGGGGCCGCTATCAATCACGTTGATCACCACCTCGTGTTCCCCCGATTTCAGGCTTACACAAACAGCCTTCCCAGCCGGGGTGTATTTAATTGCGTTGGATATGAGGTTAAACAGGATGATTTCGATCTTTTCCCTGTCGCCGTAAATCAGCACCGGCTCTTCTGGTACGTTTAATTCAAAACTAAGCTCCGAAAGCCGGGCCTGCTGTACAAAACACAAAAATACCTCCCGGCAAACAAGGGTAATGTCCATCGGCGCAATTTGCAGGATGCCGGAACCGGCATCGGCCTTACGAAACAGCAGTAACTGATCAACAAGGCTTAGCAGGCGTCTTGAATTGCGATAAACAATATTAAGCTCGGCCCGGTTTTCAGGTGCTATTTTTGCGAGCAGATCCCTGAGCGGGTTAATGATAAGCGAGAGAGGTGTACGAAATTCATGTGATACGCCTGTAAAAAACTCCACACGCCGGTCATTCAACTCGCGTTCCTTTTCTTGCAGGTCGCGCTGGTGCGCAGCTGCGGCATTGGCTAGTTGCACCTCGTATTTAAGCCGTGTTTCGCGGAACTTATAACGCAGGTACCAGTAAACAATTCCAGTCAGCAACAACGCATAAATCAAATAAGCCCAGATGGTACGGTACCATGGAGGTAAAATAATGATACGAAGAAGGATTTCGCGACTTATCCATCGTCCTTCGGGGTTGGTACAGTTAATTTTTAGGGTATAGGTACCGGGTGCCAGGCGGGTATAAAGTGCGTTACGCTGTTTACCTGCATTAATCCATCCCCTGTCCCAGCCCTGAAGCATATAACGGTAAGCAATTCTGTCCTGAGCAGTAAACTCAATGGCGGCAAAGCTGAAGGCAACAGATGCGTTATCGTAAGGTATTTCTAACGATTGTAAGGCATTACCGGCACCTGTCTTAACATAGCCCGGATAGGTGCTTATCGGTTTATTGTTAATTTTGATATCAGTTATGACAATATTAGGCGCGTCATGCAACGGGAGAATTTTCTGTGGATGAAATATAGTAAGGCCATTAATGCCGCCAAACGTAAGCTCGCCATTGTTTAACTTTAGGGCTGCATTAAAGTTAAACTCGTTACTTGCCAGGCCATCACCTTCAAAAAAACTGGTAAAACTAATAGCTTTAGGGTCAAAGCGACAAAGCCCGTTGTAGGTACTGAGCCACAAACGCTTTTGCTGATCTTGAAGAATAGCCAGCACCATATTATTACTAAGGCCGTTACCGGTAGTATACCGGCGAACTACTTTTTCATCAGACGCCGAAAAATACATCAAACCGGCCTCCGTGCCCAGCCACATATCACCGTTGTCGGCATAGTGCATTGATCGTACCGCTTTACCTACAGGGTAAAACTTACGTGTATTATCCTGCAGGTTAATCTTATAGACTCCTTCAAAATTTCCTGCCCAGAGGTTCCCCAGGCGATCTTCACCTATTGAGAGGATATTGGTTAATGTTGCATCATACAACCTGAATTGATTACTGGGCTTATCATACAGGAACAAACCATCCTGTAGACCGCTGGCCCATAGGGTTCCAGTATGATCCGGGTACAGGTACCAGAACACAATGCGGTTGGCAATTCCTTTTTTGTCAATTCCATGGAAGGTAGTGAATGTGTTGGAGCCCGGCTGGTACAGGTCAATACCGCCGCCGTAGGTTGCAATCCAGGTCCGGCCATCCTTGTCGCCGGTAATGCTGGTAACAAAGTTTGAACTCAGCGTGCCGGACTGTGAACCATCGTGCCTGAAATTGGTAAATCGATGTGCCTGCCGGTCCCAAATACTTAATCCTCCTCCATCGGTACCTATCCATAACCGGCCATCAGGCGCTTCATATAAGGATTTAACAAAGTTGCTGATAAGGCTGTTACTGTTCAGATCATTATGCCTGATATTTACAAAGCGCTCCTTTACTTCATCAATAACATTTATCCCTCCCCGCAGCGTGCTAATCCACTTTCTGCCATCCCGGTCTAAAAACAATGAGTAAACAGCATCGCTCGAAAGGGAATGCTCATCACTCCCCGCCTGCAGGTAGCTGATCTTGTCGCGCTTTTTATCCAATATCTGGATTCCTCCGCCATCGGTGCTTACCCATAGGGTACTATCAGGCATGGTTTGCAGGCTTGTGATCCTGCCCGATTTGAATCGGCCGTTAAACTCATCAAAAAGGCGGTCATACTGCCAGGTCTTAACATTAAAATGGTGCAGTCCCTGGGTTGTACCTACCCATAAGCTGGTACCTTCAGAATAAATGCAGGTAGCCCCGGTAACTGATGAGTTCAGTAACTTCAAAGCACCATGCACAGTATCGTATGTAAATAGCCCTGCGGCGCTGATTAATACATAAACCTGGCTGCCCGGCCCCACATACAATGCGCTGACATTGTAACTCCGTACAGCTTTTCCATTACTATAGTATGGTATAACGCGGCCCGTTCGTTTACCCTTGTTCATAACGATGAGGCCGTTGGATAGGGTGGCAACAAAGATGTGACCCGAGTGATCTGTTTTTATATCTTTTATAAAGGCTGTTACCGGTGCGGCCTTATCGCCGGCCGAGATAACATAGGCTGGAGAAAACTGTTCAGTTACGGGGTTTAAGATACTTATACCCTGGCGCGTACCTACCCACAAATTGTTAGCAGCGTCTTCTGCAATGCAGTTAATAAAATTATGAACGATTGAATGCTGGTTTTCGGGCTGATTGCGGTAGATCAGGAAATCATATCCGTCAAAACGGTTCAGCCCATCATAGGTGCCAAACCACATATAGCCTGAATGATCCTGGAAAATACATCGTACCTCGCTGTTGGAAAGCCCGTCTTTAAGGCCAAGGCGCTGAACATTTGGTAATGCACACACAGCAACATTACCGGTTAACATTAGCACCACAACAATAACTGCATAATACCACAACGCGGCCGCTTTAAATGGCTGCATAAAAGAAGGTACCGGTTGTTGAATATTGCTCAATTTGAATGTACATATGCAGTAAAGCATGGGGTTAATGCCGCAAACTGGCCTGTCGGGCATGTCTTTATTTATTCCTGGCGTTTCTTTTTAGGTTCCTGATTTATTTTCTGAACAATTGAATTCCAGCTTTTTTTGATGGTTTGTTCGTCTACTTCCGGTTTCTTTATCTGAAATAGCGCTGAGGGTTCTGCTTCGTTCCGCTTTTTTTTCATAAATCGATATACTATCTTTTCTGCGCCCTGTAGCATTTTATTCAAAACAAAAATATAATTATCTAACAAATAATGAGCAGGTAATGTATCTGTGCTTTTGCTTATCGTATTCCCCCAATATCCCTGCTATTCCCCCTAATAAAAAGGGCTTCCTTTCAGAAGCCTTATTATAACCAACTTAATGTAAACCGGACGGTTTATTAGGGGAAGAGTTACTACAAAGACAAGCGCCTATAGATTTGATACTCATTTCTTCTCAACTTTTTTGGGGGATAAGCTATGCCGGCAATCTTGCAGATGAATCCCTGATGATCAGTTTGGTTTTCAATAAAATATTTTGCGAATCGATCATGTGGTTATCCTGTAGCTCCTCCAGTAAAATCTTTGTAACCCTGAGCCCGATCTCTGTGATAGGTTGGGCTACGGCGGTGATGGCCGGGTTAAAAAGGGCAAAATTGTTAATATCATCAAATACGGCAACGCCAATATCCCTGGTAATAATCAGGCCTGATTCTTTAAGGGCCTGCAAGCCACTTAGGGCAAGATAGTTAGTTGCAAAAAAAACGGCATCAATTTCCTTTTTGCTTTTGAGCAGGTTTTTAAGGTTCTGTATCGTTTTCTGCGGATCCTCGTTATAGATGATTTCTTTTATTATTGGCTGCAAGCCGTGTTTTTGAAGTGCTGTGTGATAACCGTTAACACGTTCATTCATTTGATCCTGCCCGTTTGTAAGGGTAACCATGGCAATCTTGCGAAAGCCATTATCTATCAAATGCAAAACAGCCGCCTCGCTGCCGCGAAAGTTGTCTACAAGTACTTTAGAACACTGCAAATCGGGCGAGGCGCGGTCAAACACAACCACCGGCGAACCTTCATGGACAAGCTGGTTAATATCCTCTTCCAAACCGGCCGTTGGGGCCAGAATGTAACCGTCAACCTGGTAATTCTTAAAAGTTTGCAGCAGGTCGCGGGCAATAATAGTGGAGTTTTCAGAACTGCCGTAAATAACGCGGTAACCTTCTTTGTAAATATGTTGTTCCACAACGCGGGCAATGGCCGAAAAAAACGGATCGCTGATATCTTCCACAATCATGCCCACTGTTTTACTTTTTCCCGTGCGCAAACTGGCTGCCAGTCGGTTAGGCTGATATCCTACCTTTTCAACAAATTTCAATATTTTATTCTCCAGCGCTATGCTGATGCCGTATTGCCTCGCCTTGCCGTTAAGAACATAGGAAACGGATGCTTCTGACACCTTCAATGCGCCCGCAATATCTTTTAAAGCTAATTTTTTTGCCATCGTTACCTTTCCTTCGGTCTTAAAATAACAGCTTGTCCTCCTTTTGCATCCAGGTTCACTACAAAAGGATCATTGTGTCTGAGCTCGACTTTTTTCGCATGTATGCCGCCATGCCCGTCATCTTCATAAATGGAGGCAACATATATTTGATTTTTTTCCAGGAAATCAAGTTTAAAGTTTCCTCCCCATTTTTGAAGGCCGGCAGCACTGCCCAGGTACCAGGTACGGCCTTTACGGCGGGCTACTGTAATGCCTTCGCCTATTTCTCCCAGCACATACTTGCTTTCGTCCCATACCGTTGGCACATATTTAAAAAATTCAATATCTGCCTCATCCTTGTAATCCTGCGATTGCCCGTACCAGAAAATAGCCTGCAGCGGATCAAAGTATACAATGGTAAGGGCCATTTGCTGGGCCTTGCTTACCCGGATGTTTTTGCTGTAATCATTTACTTTGTTAGGGTAACAAAAAGTGAAATCGGCAGCGCCAGCCAGGTAACGTGTAAATGGTAATACTGTGTTATGGAAAGCATCAGGGCTGTTCTCGTCGCCCCTGATCCCTTCCTGGCTAAGCACATAAGGATACCGGCGATTCAAGCCAGTGGGTTTGTAATGATCATGAACATTAAGCACCATGCCATAATCATTTACCTTTTTCATAGCCGAATCAAGCCAGCTAAGGCCTTTTTGGGTACCGCCATCTACAAATCCAAACTTCAACCCGCTAACGCCCCACTTTTTATAAAGCGGCAATATGGTATCAATTTTAGCTTTAAGCCCCACGTAATTGACATATAAAATAACGCCAATCCCTTTTTTCTTTGCATGGGCGATAATATCCGGCAAATGGAAATCGGGCAAATATTTGGTAGGATCAGAGACCGTCCTGAATTCGGCGCCATACCAGCCTGCATCAATCAAAATGTATTGAAAATTCATTTTTTGAGCAAAATCAATTCCGTTCAAAGCGCCCTGTGTATTGATGGGTACACGGTAAACCTTTCCGGGTTTTACATAATCCGGCACCTTGTTATTGAGTGGTTTAACCAGTTTAAGGTTAAGCTGGCTAAACTCATGCAGACCTACAGCGGTACTGCTGCAGCTGATGGTGCGCCAGGGAGTAACAAGGCTATCCGAAAATTGGATCGATGTATCCTTGCGAACAGCCTGTACGCGATGGTCCCGGTAAATGGTATCGGTATAAAATTGTAATGTGAGGCTGTTGGGCCGATTCCCTTTAACCAACACACATTTGGTATAGTTGCGGTTATCTGCTTCGCCAATGCTTATGTATGATTTTGGTGCGGTGAGGGTTGAAGGCAGATCACTGGTCCCTGGCAACGAATCAACTTTTACCGGCCGGAAAACTGATTCTTCATGATACTGGTAAATGCGATAACTTTCGGTAAGATTAAATTCTGTAAGCTCTGACTTGAGTTGCACTGTACGGTCGCCGAGCTGGCTACAAACATACCTAAATGCCAGACTTCCATTGTAGAGCCTTGCAATTACATCAAAATTCCCCCTATTAGTAGTACAGTGGAGTGTAAGCTCGTTACAGTGGTTTACCAGGCTCGCATCTTCTCCCAATGGCCACAAAAACTTTTCGTTAATTTCATTTTTGGCCGTCCCTTTTACTGTGATACCATCGAACAACGAAGGACCTGTGGTTTCAATACCCAAACGCGACCAGTTAATGATGATCCGGGTATCGAAAATTAAACGGTAATACAGTTGTCCTTGCCCATCCAGTGAAAATTGCGCCCGCGTATGGTTATCCGGTGAATATAGTAGGGCGACAATCTTTTGCTTTGCAAATGCAGAACCACCATAAAAGGAAGTAAAAGTTAAAAAAAGGACAACAAATAGTTTTTTTTTCTTCATTGTTCAGAATCCGGGATGACAACAGTAATAAGGACAAGTAATACTCTTAAATATACTCAAAGGGGCAATGATTTGTGTAGATCGTTTAAAACCCACATATATATCCCATTGCCTCTAAGAAGCTGTTTAAAACTAAAAAAATGTCATTGCGAGAAACCATCAGGGAACCTGAAAAAATCGTGATGACGTATAAATATATTTAGAGATGGCGCGCGCGGGCCGCGTTAGTGATAGTAGCGGATACCGTCCGTTAGCCAACGGATAATGCCTGTGCAGTATGAGCGGATAGCACGGCCGCAGGCAACGCCCATATTTATAAATCGATCAAAGAAAATATATCTAACAATCAATAACTTACAATGACGTCATTATAAGGAACGAAACAATCCCTAATACGCAGAGTAGCTATGCCGATTCACCCTGTAAAGTTTAGGATTGCTTCGTACCTCGCAATGACGATTCTTTATTATGCTTTTATCGGATCGTTTTTAACCAGCTTCCGGCAAACCCGCTTATTTTTTACATGTAGTTTTTCAATGAGTATAGATAGTCGTTTTCACTGTCTTTCACTATACATTATAAAAACTTATATGAACAAACTCCTGGTACTGACATGTGCAACCTTATTTTTATTAAAAACAGTTAAAGCAGAGATCATAACCTATAAAGCACCCGAAAGTAGTTTAGTTAACCATACAATTAAGGTAGATGTGCGGCAAGACCAAGGCAACTGGCAGCCGGTAGACGTATACAATGCCAATGTTGCAGCCCGTTTTGATGCAAAGCCAATTATTAAAAAAACAGCCTTTACCTATTTTGATTGTTCGGGCCCGGTAAGGCTGCGGGTTAAGCTGAACCGGGGCACTGTCAAAAATGTTAGGATCAGGCCTGCAGCATACGGTATCAAACCCGAGGTTAAGGGCAATATGATTGAATTTGAACTAAACCGTTCACAGTACGTTTCTTTAGAAGTGAACGGAAACATTTTTGAAAACCTGCAGATTTTTGCGAATCCCATTGAAAGCAACCATCCCGTAAAAAACGATGCGCAAACACTTTATTTTGGTCCGGGTATTCATAAAATTGGCCGAATGGTGGTTCCTTCAGGTAAAACAATTTATGTAGCCGGTGGCGCCATTGTTGAAGGATCATTAGTTATTGACCATGCGGAGAATATAAGGATCTGTGGTCGCGGTATTCTTACCCAGCATCCTGTACAAAACGACAGCAGTGCTTTAAAGAAAACTACAGCAACGCCTACCAATTTCAGGAACGACCATCTAATCATCCAGTACAGCAATAATATCAGTGTCGACGGGATTATTGAGCTCCCGACGGGTTATTCTATTTTGATGGGCGAGTCGAAGCATGTTAGTATAAGTAACTTCAAGGCCTTCAGCTCCAGCGGTAATGCCGATGGCATTGATATTTTTTGCAGCGAGGATATAAAACTCGATCATATATACATGCGGAACTCTGACGATTGCATCGCCATTTACGGCCACCGGTGGAACTATTACGGTAATACCTCGGATATTACCATCAACAACGCCGTTTTATGGGCAGATGTAGCCCACCCGATGCTGATAGGCACACATGGAGATACCGATCATCCCGATACTTTACAAAACATCAAGGTTCAAAACATGACTATACTTGACCATCACGAGAACCAGGTAGATTACCAGGGCTGCCTATCACTTAATGCCGGCGACAGCAACCTGATCAGGAACGCGAGCTTTGAAAATGTGGAGATTGAGGATATCCGTAAGGGTCAATTATTTAATTTAAGGGTGATGTATAACCATAAGTATAACACTTCTCCGGGGATGGGGATTGAGAATATACTGTTCAGAAATGTTAATTATAACGGGACCCACGCTAACATGTCTGTTATAGCCGGATATGACGATCAACACAAGATCAGGAATATTATATTTGAAAACCTAAAGATAAATGGCACCCTGATCTATGATCAAATGCCGGGTAAACCGGCCTTTTATAAAACAGGCGATATGGCTAATATATTTATTGGCGAGCATGTGGATGGGATCCAATTTTTACGGAAAGATTGAGCGGGAACCTGTTTAAGAGATAATCAGAATGTTTATCTCTTATAGCATTCATTACCTATTTACCTATACTAAGTTTATGAGATATTTTTACTGTTTTAAAATACCGGCTACACTAATACTAAGCCTTTGTTTGTTTATTAAAACTGGTAAGGCGCAGCAAAGCGTGGTAAAAGCAGGTGAACCGCAAAAGGGAACAACATGGATTTCTGATAATGGAAACGGTACTTTTACCAATCCCCTGTTTTATGATGAGTTTTCAGACCCCGATATGATCAGGGTAGGGAATGACTACTACCTCACCGGAACCACCATGCATACCATGCCAGGCTTGCCTGTTTTACACTCAAAAGATTTGGTGAACTGGGAATTTGTAAGCTATGCCGTAAATAAACTTGATCTTGGGCCTGCTTTCAGGCTTGAACAGGGAGAAAATGTTTACGGGCAGGGGATCTGGGCACCATGTTTCCGGTATCATAACGGTAAGTATTATATTTTCAGCAATGTGAACCATTTTAGCACCCAGTTATTTACTGCCTCAAATCCTGCGGGGCCGTGGACACAAACATCCATGAAAAAGAGTTTCCATGATCTTTCTGTTTTGTTTGATGACGATGGTAAAAACTACATTATCTGGGGCTATGATGAAGTGCACCTTGCCGAATTAAACGATGAAATGACGGATATTAAGCCGGGTTCAGAGCAGGTGATAGTTCCTAAAGGGAGCGGAGCAGGTGAAGGTTCACATTTTTATAAGATCAATGGTAAGTATTATATAACAAATACCAATTACGATCCTGTTTGTTACCAGGTATGTTTACGGGCCGAAAATCCCCGCGGTCCTTACGAAGTTAATGTCATGAGTGCAAAGGAAAACCTCGGTATTGGAACAGGGTACAGGCTTGCTAACGAACGGGGAACAGCACCTTTTAAGGTAAAGCCCCCGGTAGAGAACCTGGTTGGTGCTATCCCGATGCACCAGGGAGGGATTGTTCAGATCCAGTCGGGTGAATGGTGGGGATGGTCAATGATGGATCATAACTCTGTTGGCAGGCTATTATGCCTGTCGCCGGTTACCTGGGAAAAGGAATGGCCATACTTCGGTTTGCCCGGTAACCTTACCCGGAGCCCGCAAACCTGGGTAAAGCCCAATATAGGTTTTGATGCCGCGCCTCATGCTACTTTCCGCCGAAGCGACGATTTTTCTTCAAAAACTCTTCAACCAATATGGCAATGGAACCACGTTCCTGTAGATGACCGCTGGTCACTGTCTGAAAGAAAGGGATATCTCCGGCTAAAATCTCTCCCCGCGGTTGATTTTTGGAATGCCAGAAATACGCTCACCCAACGGGCAATCGGACCGGAATCGATTGTTACCGTAGAGGCAGATCTGAAAAACCTTAAACAGGGCGACCTTGCCGGGCTTGCCTTATTAAATATGCCCTATGCCTGGATAGCGGCTGTAAAAAATCATGACACTATTGCAATCCGCCAGTTTGATCAGCAAAGGAATAAAACGGTGACTGCAGTTGTAAAAAGCCCACGCATCTGGTTTCGTGCAAGCTGCAACTTTGATACCGAAAAAGCAGTTTTCAGTTATAGTGAGGACGGTAAAAACTTTACCACTTTGGGCGATGAATATATCATGATTTATAATGGCCGTACATTTCAGGGAGAGCGGTATTGCCTTTTTAACTTTAACCTTTTAGGTAAAAATGGAGGTTATGCTGATTTTAACTCGTTTGTGGTTGATGAACCAAGGGCAAACGGTTTAACTAAGCCTATTCCTTATGGTAAGGTGATTACGTTTAAAAGCCTTGCCGATTCAACTGTGTTGGTTAACTGGAAGGGGTTTTTAAGACCGGTGGCACAAAATAGCCCGTTTGCCGGAAACAATGCTACCGGTTTCCGGGTGTTTGACCGCGGGCATGGCCGCATTGCGCTGCAATCCGTTACCGATGGGAGATGGGTTACCGTAAAGGGATTGGGCGGAATGGCCGAAGTACGGCTTGAAAACGAAGAAAAAGGCGAAGCATCGCAGTTTCAATGGCAGGATATGCTACGGGGCGACCTCATGCTTATGTCGCTGGCCACCCATCGTTATCTTTTTGCCGATCCTTTTGGCCGCAGCCTAACCTCGGCCGATGCGCCCGGTGCCCGGCCCGACAGGAAAGACGGTTCTTGTTTTTCGTGGATAATTTTGGAATAAGTAATTTTATTAGGAAGATGGAGGCAAAGTAGGTGAATATTTTATATATAGTTGGAGGTATTGCAGTAGCAATTTACGGAGCCTGGTTAGCGTATATCAGAGGGCGAAATATCTTAAACGGACGGAAGAGCCTTCTCGGGGCAGATATCCAACTGTTTATAGTGGGTATCACTTGTATTGTTGCCGGGATTATAGTGGTTATTCAGCATATTTAATAGACTGATTTGTCGGCTAAGAACTTGGTAAGTAGCACCAGCGGTGCAAAAGGTTTGTAGAAATAGCAGGTAGATTTTTGGTGTGACAGAGGTACACAACTCCTTTTACCTTTGCAGGGCACGCCTGCGGTGTCTGCGCAAAATTTGCTGGGAAATTGGATATTAGTGACAATATCTTGTCAGTGTTCAATTTTCAAAAAGCGGCTGTTCAACTTTTGAAAATGTAATTTTGTAATTGGTTGATTATCAGTATTTATTTGTTCAAATCGCGATTTGGTGTAATTTAAACAAAATGTAAATGGTTGATTATTAATTATTTGTGTTTGGTTGGAAATGCGAGGTGTTTACACTTTTTAAAATTGAACACTTGTGAAATGAATAATTATCTTCATTATTTCCTGCGCTCAATACAAGCCGCCAATACCTGTTCAAGCACCGGCCGTGAAACCGGTTTACTAAAGAAGCCGGTAACAAAATCGTAGCTGAGCGCCCGCTCCTTGTCGGTAGGGTCAATTGACGACGAAAACACATAGAGCAGCGGCTTAACCCGCAGGGCGGATTGCAAATCAATAAAACCTTCCAAAAAATCCCAGCCATCAAACCTGGGCATCCTGATATCCAGAAAAATAACGTCGGGCTGATCTGCAGGATTATTTAAAAAAGATTTTAAAGTTTCTTCGCCGTCGTAGCTATGTGATACAGGGTTGAATTCTTTGATCCCGGCAATAAGTTTATCCAGGATAATATGGTCAAGTTTACTGTCGTCAATAAAGAGTAATCTGAACATGATAGGCTGTTATGATGTAGCCGCATAAGTTAAGATATATTATCCGCTTTCTAAAAAAAACGGATGATATTAATATACTTAAACTTACAACCAGGGGGAGTTGTTGGATATTATAGCAAATACACCAAAAGGGTATGTATTTTACTTTCGCTTAATACATACCCCTTTTAGTTTAATGAACCATGAACATTACCACTACCGGAGAAGCAAACCTATAGTTTGGTTGAAATTATAATGTAGCACTTTTTTCAACTATCACATTCCTTGCGCGCATATAAGTGGTGCCGGTAGGGCCCGGTGATCCGGACGATCCTTCCATTTGATAATCAATTATGATATTCAGGTTTTTCCCAACAAAGTTAGCGCCTGTTTGCGTGCTTTTTAAAACACCATCTATCCAGTATTCGATTGATACATCGGTTGTATTGGTTTTAGTCATGTAAACCGAATAGGTATGCCAGTTGCCGGGACTGGAAATTGCCGTGCCCACGCTTGACCAGCCACCACTTGCATTTTTGTAGGTATTTGTCCAGCAGGTGGCGCTTCCCTTAAATTCCATAAAGTCGCTTTCGGGTGGCCATGAATCGGCACCCGTAACCCAAAACGCGGGCCATGTCCCGGTTTGTGATTCGCACTGAAATTCGCCTTTAAAATGCCATTTAGGCCATGAGTCGGTTACTACTGGTATTGTTTTGGCATAAACCGTTCCTGAGTAATAGTGGATGGGTAGATACGGGTCTTTACTGCTGTTACCAACGCTTCCGCTGGGTTCGCTGGTTAAGGTAAGCACGCCCCCGGAAACTGAAATATCTTGAGAACGCATACGGGCAGATCCGTTATGGTCTGATCCCCATGGATACAGATCATTCCAGTAGGTGCTGTATGAGCTAAAGGAGGTTGCAGGAATAACATTTACCCACGATACAGTATTTGTTGTAAGCCGGCTGGCCGAAGTATTTGTGGCAGAGTTAGCGGTGCCCGTATTATCTTTTCTACACGCAAAAAACGATGTAATCGCAATAAATGCAATTAAAACAAAAGTTAAATTTTTCATAATAAAGATTTTTTTAGGTTAATAGGTGTTCTTCTCCCGATAGTTAATGAGAGTTTTGGTTAATTGGTGACACAAATTAACATACTTAAAACCCTACGGATGGGGGACAAAACTGGAATTTATAGGGGTTATTATTATATATGACCCGGATAAAATAATAGGGGATATTGTCCGAAAATATGCCTGATAATAAAAACAGGTTGTTTTCTTTTCGGAATACTTAACATCTGAGTTAAAGTTGCTACTTCGCAGTGTATCTATTTTCTCACTTCATAGCATAGTTCAACCATGCCGCTTTTATGGGCTGTTACACTTTTTAGATGCAATGCCTGTTCCCGCCCTATCTGATCAAAAAACGGAATGCCTTCACCTAAAATAACCGGCAGGATTGATTGTCTTATTTCATCGGCCAGGTTTAACCGGATGAAATCTTTGGCAAGTTTGGCGCCGCCTACCAGCCAAACATTTTTGTAGTTTGGTTTCAGTTGTTCATCTACAAATTTGTGCAGATTGCCAGAGTAAATTTTAATGTTCGGACGGTCAACGGGCAGTTTTCTGTGGGTTAATACAATAGTTGGTACATCTCCGTAAGCCCAGCCATATGATTTTGAAAGTTCTAAGGCGTGTTCATAGGTACGGGCACCCATTATATAGCAATCTATCGTTTTTAAAAACTCTTTTACATCCTCTTCTGTAACACTAACTCCCTGCTCATAATTGTCGGATGTTTCAAACCAGGAAACACTATTGTCTTTTTTGGCAATATAGCCGTCAACACTTGAAACCATATGTATGGTTATTTTAAATGAATCTGTTGCCATGGGTGCATTATTTATTTAGAAAAAGTGTTGTGGGCTGTAATTCTTTAGCAAGATTGTTATTCAAGAAGTGCTATCAGCTAAACAAATGTAGATAAAGGGATTATGTGTTGCCAATAGCTAATGTTATACAGTGTATATAAAAGCAGCAAGCTTTTGGGGGAAGAAGGCCTGCTGTTTTTGAACTTTCTTTATCGGAAGAGACTTCAGATTGGCGAAGAAAATTTAAGATTTGATTTTGTTTCGCTAAAAATATTAGTATTTTTGTATTGAACAAAACGGAGTAATACACTGATTAAGTTCAGAATAAATAATCTTTTACCTAAACCATATCACAGAGAATGAATCTGTAGGAATTGCACCTCCACTTGGAGAGTGCAATTCTGTTTCAAACTTTTTTCTTCTTTGGCTCTGTGTTAACTGTTATTTCCAGATAGATTTCAAGCCCGAAATACTAAGGTTATCAATCATCAATTTTCCGGTTGTTTTAATGGCAAGTTTGCTGAAATCTTCGGTTGGGAAATAAATTGTGGTCATGGTGGTTAAGCCACCGTCTGCAAACAACTCTACAGATGATTTATCGATTACCAAAGTGAGGTCCGAATTTTTAGCTATGCTTAACCGTGGTGCAGTAAAGCGGCCCGAAAAGTCTTTTTGAAAATCCATTTTCCCGGCTTTGGTACGGTCAATATAATATTGCTCCTTCGTCTGGTCATAACCTATAAGCAATGCTTCGTCTTTGGCGTTTGATAGCCTGATGCTATAATCCTTCAAAGTATTGAGGTTTAGTTTTAAAACATAGCGGCTTTTGAGCTTATTGATTTTTGAAGAAAGATCAAGAGAACCGTTAACAGCAAGCTGGCTTAATGCAATAGGTCTTGTCTCGATGTTTTTTAGCTCGGCTACCGGCCTGGAAGCCAGTAAAATTTGGCCCTTGCTTTGTTGCAGGCTGAGTTTACGTGCAATAGTTGCCGCGTTGCGCCATGTTTTTGTTGGTACCTGGTTGGCATATTGCCAGTTGCTCATCCATCCTAAAAATATTTTACGATTGCCGGTATTGCTCCAGGTGATACCCGCATATTCGTCCGGTCCATAATCAAGCCACCTGGTGTCTGAATCAAGTGGACTAAACTTGGTCCCGTCAAAATCTCCTACAAAATATTGAGTAGCCGAGCCCCCATTGGGACCGCCGGGGTTAAGGTTTACGATCAGGATCCAGTAGGTTTTTCCGTTCATTTTTAGTGTAAATAAGTCAGGGCATTCCCATACACCTCCATGTGCACCTTCTTTAAGCCCGAATTCACTTTCCTTTTTCCAGCTTTTAAGATCGGGAGCCGAATAGAAAGAGATATGGTCCTGCGTTGCAAGGGTCATTATCCATTTTTTTTCCGGAGCATACCACATCACCTTAGGGTCGCGAAAGTCTTTGATACCCGGGTTTTTGAGCACCGGGTTGCCGCTGTATTTAGTCCATGAGCTGCCGCCGTCCAGGCTGTAGGCAAGGCTTTGATTTTGAAATTTATCGATACCCTCTTTTTCGCCTTTAGGGTCATGGTGGGTAAATATGGCAACCAGGGGTGTTTTGCCATTTTTACCAAAACCGGATGTATTATTGGCATCAACAACAGCACTACCTGAAAAAATATATCCAAGACTATCGGGGTATAAAGCGATAGGTAATTGTTTCCAATGGATCAGATCTTTGCTTTCAGCATGGCCCCAGTGCATTGGCCCCCACACAATATCTTTTGGATAATACTGAAAAAACAGGTGGTAGGTACCGTTATAATAAACCATACCATTAGGGTCGTTCATCCAATGCGCGGCGGGCGAAAAATGTACCTGCGGCCGGTGCTGCTCTGTGTAAGTTTTTTGGGGCGAATCCTGGGCTTTGCAGATACCATTTGCGATAGTAAATGCCATCAGCATTAATATGCAACATTTTGTTTTCATAATTTAAGCTTTTATTGGTTTTATATTGAGCAGGGTAATGCAAAAACTTTAATAGCGAAAATCCCGGCCTGCTATATCAGGCCGGGTCTTCCGTTATTTTATTATAGTTTAATATCCAGGGTTTTGTTTATATAAACCGTTGGTGAATGTAATTTCTGATTGTGGAATTGGGAGATATTCATCTCTACCAGCAGTAAATTTAGCCGTTGCTAAAAATGGCCTTCTAACTTTTTCAACGTTAATATAGTCGTTTAAAGTTTTTTCTGCAATTCCCCATCTAACTAAATCAAAGAAACGTGCGCCTTCGGTTGCAAATTCCAATCGCCTTTCCCATTGTAACGCTTTACGAGCATAATCCTGGGTCCAGTTTGCCGGGGTGTAGGGTTTTAAATTGTAAGATGATGGGAAGGTTCCATCCAGTTTTTTAAGTCGTCCGGTACTGGCGGCAGCCCTGTTTCTGATCTGATTTATTAACGGCAGTGCATTTGCCTGCTGGCCTAACTCGATATAAGCTTCGGCCTGCATTAGTAAAATATCATCATACCTCAGGATATCGTAGTTTTTAGCCGAACCCATAAATGGGCCAAGCTTAAAATAAGATGAGCTTGTGGCTAATTGCTGGTTACGCATGGTATGGAAATTACCGTAAACACCCGGATCACGCACCCAGCTATTGCTGAATGGTTTGGTGTTGTCATATTTATACGGATGCCCGTCTATACCAACAGTATGATCTAACCGTGGATCTACGGTAACTTTTGATAAATCGGCTATATTATTGTTAAAAGTATCAAAATTGGGCAGGCCGTTGGCATCAGTTGTATAGGCATTAACTAAATTCTGGCTTGCAGCGTGGAACCCGCAGCAGCCATATTGAGGTGCCCCGTGCGGATAGTTCAACCCGTCTTCAAAGTTTAAACGCCCGGCGGTAGTACCATCATTGATGGTAAATTGTATGGCGAATACTGATTCGGGGCCGTTCTCTGTTTCAGGTAAAAAGTTATCAGCAATATCAGGGCTTAGCGAGTATTTACCAGATGCTATAACTGCTTGCGTAAGTGTAACAACTTCCTGTAACCTTGTTTTATTGATATTGATCACATGATGATTATTATCCTGCTCATATGCCTGGTACAATTTTAATTTGGCTAAATAAGCCTGGGCATTCAATTTATTGGCCCTCGCCAGATCGGGCTGTGTGGTTGGTAAATTATCAACTGCATATTGAAAATCGGCTGCGATTTTATTCCAGGAATCATCATTTGATAAAGTATTTGAAACCTTGAGGATATCGGCAGCTGTTGCAGTTTCATCAAAAATTGGAATGTTTTTGTACAGCAGTTTCATAGTAAAATAGCTATGAGCACGCAAAAACTTCAATTCGGCTAAACGAATCTTTTTGTTTGGGAAATCAGCATCCGAAAGTGAATTAACCGCCCTAAGCGCTACGTTTGCCCTCGAAATTGATTTGAACAGGTTTTTCCAGGTTCGTGATACAAACGAATCCATAGAGGGGGTTACCAGGTTGTAATGCTCCAAAGCATCCACCTCGCCAACATCGCCTGTACCGCCGCCGCCTTTGTAGGCATCATCTGAGCGAACGCTGCCGTAAGCCCAGTCGCTGTATATCGGCCCAATCATATCGCCGTTTCCGATAGCTGCATAAGCTGCAGTTACCAAACCTTCAACAGCTGCCGGTGATTTTAAATCTGAAGAAGACAGTACACCCTTGGGTGTATAATCTAATGCTTTTTTACAGGAGCTTAAAATGATCAGCCCCGATAAAATAGTTGTTACTAATATTTTCGCTTTCATATTGAATATTTTTTTTCGTTAAAATGATGCGTTGACGCCAAAACTGAAGATCCTTGGAATTGGGATGGGGTTAAGATCAATCCGCTCAGGATCGGGGCTCAGGTACTTGCTGCTTTTTACAGTAAAGATGTTTTCGGCCATGGCAAACACTCTTAAGCGGGTAAATACAGCTTTAGGTAAAATGGTATATCCAAGTTGAATGTTCCTTAATTTGAAATAAGACGTGTTAACAATAAAGTAATCGGAAGTACGGCCTTCATTGTTATTGTCTTTCAGTGTTAATGCCGGCACATTGGTGTTGGTATGCTGCGGTGTCCAGCCGTCAAATACGCCGGGGCCTACATTTTCGCGGCTATGCATCAAATTATTATACAAGGTATATACATCAAACCCTTTGCGGCCGGCAACGCCTGATCCAAATATAGAAAGGTCGAACTTTTTGTAGGTCAGGTCAATTCTCGCACCATACTCTAAGGCCGGCAGCGTAGTACCTATCCAGGTTTGATCGTTGGCATCAATTTTTCCGTCGTGATTGATGTCGACATAACGGATCCTGCCCGGCCCTGCTCCGATCTGTGTTGGTGCTGCATCAACTTCAGCCTGAGATTGGAACAGACCAGCCGTTTTATAGCCAAATATGTCAAACTGCGAATGTCCTATGATGGTATTGTCAATATTCCCAGGGTAAGCTGGCCTAACATTCTCCGGCAAATCGGTGATCTTGTCCCTGAAATGAGAAAAGTTCAAAGTAACGTTGTAATTAAAGTCGCCCGCATGTTGCCCGTGATAGGTAACCGAAAACTCCCAGCCTTTATTGGTTTTTGATGCACCGTTAACGGTTTTAGATTGCCCTTCGCCCAAGGCCGATGCAACCGGAGGGGTGATCAGGATTCCGGTGGTTTTCCGGGTGAAATAATCGAATGAACCGGAAATCTTTCCGTTTAATATAGCAAAGTCAAGACCGGTGTTTAGCTCGTCGGTAGTTTCCCATTTAAGGGCAGGGTTATCTGCCTGGGTTTGAACAAAGCCGGATGGTAATGAGCCTGTATTAGCACCAGATAATGAATATGCAGTACCCACATTCATATATTGTTCCCAAAAGCCGGGGGTAAGCTGATTTTGGGTAGTGCCATAACGGGTGTTGTAAAGTGCATAACGCGACAGGTCGCCGATTTCCTGGTTACCAACACGGCCTATGCCCGCTCTTAATTTCAGTTCAGAAAAAAGGCTGCCGTTTTTCATGAAATTTTCCTGGTCTATTTTCCAGCCAAGTGAGGCAGAAGGGAAAATACCGTACTGGTTATTTGCACCAAACCTTGATGAACCATCGCGACGAACGGTAGCCGACACCAGGTATTTGCCTGCATAGTTGTAATCAAAACGGCCAAACTGTGAAAACAACCTGTTACCAGTCGATCTGCCTGTAACAATGGTATTTCCTGTGCCGGCATCTAACGTAAAGTAGTCTTCTGTTTGAATGGCATACCCTTGTTTTAAGGTTGTTTGAAAATCGGTAAAGGTTTTAACATATTCCGTACCCACTAATATCTTAAAGTGATGCTTGTTGTTTAAATCAAAGCTATATCTTAAAGTATTTGAAAGTGTGGTGCTTAAATAATGATTTTGATCAAAGAATAAGCTGTTGGTAGTACGGTTTAGGGCACCTTCCGAAAAAGTTGGTGTAATCACCTTGCTCAGGTAGTCGGAATTATCCGCACCATAATTTGATCTGAAGAATAAATTCTTAATGGGCTGTATTTCTAAAAATACGTTGCCAAATGTGTTTAACTTGTTGGTGTTATTCCATTTTGCGAGGTCCTGCATATGCAGCGGGTTGTTCCTGTCAGAGTAGCCTGCACCCGATTCGCCGGCATAGGTTACACCATCTTTTTGATATACAGGGATGGTTGGTGCCAGCGTAACTGCCAGGAATGGAGTTGAGGCACCGCCCAGATCGTTAGTGGTGAGGGTTTCGTTCGAGTTGGTGATTTTGATGTTAACGCCAAAAGTAACTTTGCTGTCAAAGGCTTTGGTTATGGCGTTGATGCTCCCGGTGGTACGTCCGTATTTGGTAAAGCGCACAAGGCCGGTATTTTTTATGTTTCCGAAGTTTATCTGGATAGAAGAGTTTTTATTACCTACCGAAGCCGTGAAATCATTGTTGTAAACAAAGGCTGTTTTATACAGCACGCTTTGCCAGTCGGTATCGCCAACGGGAGTATTTTGATCGCCGCCAACGTATGGTTTGGGCGTAACGCTGTTTAAAACAGGGTTATTGAAGTTATTATTCCAGTCAAAATTGTAAATCTCTCCGTAACCTGCGGCCGGATCCTGTCCGTCATTAACTGAGGCCTGCCACAAAGCTTTGCCCCTGTCAACAGCGTTCAGCATTTTAAACCTTAACGATTTTTCGGACTGGATTGAAGTGCTGTTATTAAATTGAAACTGCACCTTACCATCTGTATTGCCGCCGTTTTTGGTGGTAACGATGATGACACCGTTAGATGCGCGTGAGCCGTAAATTGATTCGGATGAGGCATCCTTTAATACCTGAACCGATGCTATATTTGAAGGCGACAGGTTTTGAAATACTTCCGGCCTGGTGGTAGGTATCCCGTCAATAATATACAAAGGGTTATTGTTACCTAAAGTATTGGCCCCCCTGATCAGGATCCTGCTGGTTGCACCACTTGCCGATCCGTCTTTTTCGATGTATAAACCCGCAACACGGCCCTGCAATGCCTGCATGGTATTTCCCGAACTGTTGTTTTTTACCGGTGCCAGATCAACAACTGCAACTGCGCCCGTTAAATCTTTCTTCCTTTCGGAGGTGTAACCGGTTACAACAACCTCATTAAGCTTGTTTTCGGCATCTTTAAATATTACATCAAGTGTTTTGGTATCAGCGGTAACAGTGATGACTATTGGTTTTGCACCCACGTACGAAAACCGCACCGACTGACCATTTTTTACAGCAATACTGAACTTTCCGCTGGCATCTGATAGTGTTGATTTTTGGGTTTCAACAACCACTATGGTAACTCCGTCTATAGGTTTCGAGGAGTTATCTAACACAGTCCCGGTAATGGTTCGGGATTGCGCGTATCCTTCACTTATTAACAGTATAAGAAAGGAACAGATAAGTAATAATTTTCTCATTGATTTTTGTTTAAGTGTAATTGGTTTGGTTAAAACATTCTGTTTATAAAGTCTTGGTATTCTTTGATTTTATAATCCGGACAACCTCCTTTCTTTGTTGCAATAAAGCCGCCCATCGCTATTGCATTTTTTAATAATATTTCGGGCGATGCGCCACGATAATGGTTGGCTATGAATGCTGCTAAAAACGAATCGCCGCTGCCTATGGTGTCCCTTACCTTTACTTCGCGCCCGGCAATGTGCCAGGCTTTTTCTTCTTTATAATAGGAAGCACCGAACTCGCCTTTGGTAACTATGATTTCGGGTATGTTAAAATGATCCTGTATAAATTTGATCTGTTCCGATTCTTTCCAGAACGAACCCCTGAACAGGCCCTGTACCATCTCAAGCTCGGCCTGGTTAAATTTTACAATGTTGGCTTTGTGCAGCAGGTCGGCCAGCAAATCGCGGCTTATAAAAGGTGGTCTTAAGTTGATGTCGAATACTTTGATAGCATCGCTTTCCAGCAGCTCAAACAAAGTATTGCGCGATACGCTGTTCCTTGATGCAAGGCTACCGAAAACGAAATAGGTTGAAGGCCTGATCTGTGTTTTAATATGCTCGCTGTCATTGATGAAATCCCAGGCTACGGGAAAAATAATTTCATATGATACCTCGTTGCCGTTATTCATTTTAGCGATTACCTGGCTGGTTGGGTGTTCGGTATCTGTTTGCAGCAGGTGCTTTTTTATCCCCCAGTTGTCGAGCAGGTTTTCAAGTTTTTGGCCATCGGTATCATTACCTATTTTGCTTACCAGGCTGGCGGGCATGCCCAGTTTATTAAGGTGGTATGAAACATTAAGCAATGCGCCGCCGGGTTGAGGGCCATCCGGCAAAACATCCCAGAGTATTTCGCCATAGCAAATGGCCGGTGTTAAGGTATTTGTATGTAAGTTCATCATCGCTGATCTTGATTAATGCATGACCATGTTAGTTTCAATTTGCTCCAGCGACCGGCCTTTGGTTTCGGGCATCAGCCTCCACACAAAAATTAACTGGCATATCATCATGGTGCCGAAAAAGGAAAATGTTATTGTGCCGCCAAGTTTTTCGGCGAAATACGGAAAGGAGAAAGCGATCAATGCTGCCATGATCCAATGGGTTGAGCTACCCAGTGTCTGGCCTTTTGCCCGTACCTGGTTTGGAAATATTTCTGAAATAAATACCCAGATAACTGCCCCTTGCGAAAACGCAAAGAATGCGATGAACAGCATCATGTAAGCAGGTACGGCAAAGCCGCTCATGTGCCCCGAGTAAAAGGTATAGGCTACCAGGAACAGGGAAATGATAAGGCCAACCGAGCCAATAAGCATCAGGATCCGGCGCCCTACTTTATCAATAATATTAATGGCTGCAAGGGTGAATACAAAGTTGATTGCCCCAAGGCCCACTGTTGATAATAAAGATGAATGGGCACCCAAACCAGCCATTTCAAATATGCGTGGTGCGTAGTAAATGATGGCATTTATGCCCGAAACCTGGTTAAAAAAGGCAAACAGTACAGCCAGTACAACAGGGGTTTTATATTGACCCGAAAAGAGGCTGCCGCTTGAAGCCGTATCATTTAAAGTTGAATTTTTGATAGATTCCAGCTCCTGATCGCAGTTGAGCGGGTTAATGATCCGTAGTATGCCGAGCGCTTTTGCCATTTCGCCCTTTTTAAGGATCAGCCAGCGCGGGCTTTCGGGTATAAAGTAGATCAGCACAAAAAACAATGCTGAAGGAAAGGCCTGCACACCAAGCATCCAACGCCATGAAGTTTCGCCAACCTGGCTTATCAGGTAGTTGGACAGGTACGAGATCAGTATCCCTAATACCACGTTAAACTGGAATAAGCCCACCAGCCTGCCCCGGCGGTCGGCCGGTGAAACTTCCGAAATATAGATAGGTGCCGTAACAGATGATATGCCAACACCGAGACCGCCCAATAACCTGAAAACCAGGAACACATACCAGCTATCGGCCAGTGCTGTACCTAATGATGATAGTAAATATGCTGCGGCTACAAAGTAAAGTGTGTTTTTGCGGCCAAACAGATCTGAAGGCCGGGCCCCTAATAATGAGCCGATAACCGTTCCTATTAATGCGATAGATATGGTAAGCCCATGTTCTACTACGGATAAGTGCCAGAACTGCTGGATAGATTTTTCGGCGCCTGATATTACAGCGGTATCAAACCCGAAAAGGAAGCCACCAAGGGCCACGACCATGGACCAGGCCAGGACGGAGTGTTTTCTCATAATAATTATAAAAGGTGTTATATTGGATTTATTGAGGCCAAAGTAGGGCAATAGGCCGTGCAGGGGTTATTGATTTCGTATCAATAAAGTATAAAAATCAATCTGTATTTAACTTGTTGATTTTTAGTTAGATAAAATTATTGATGTCGCTATTTTGTAGCCCGATGTTTGTTTATGTTACCCGTTACTTTCAATTTGGTTACATTACCACAGTTATTGCGAAGGCTGCCTGCCCCCTTAAATTTGTTTTTCAGGAACGTTTATAGATATCTTTACTTTGTTTAACCCTCAAAGGGAAAAAATAAACCAATAAGTAATCCTGTTAATTACCCGTTTCTTCCAAACTAATGTTATGGCCTTTTTCAACAAATGGCATGCTAAAAACTTACTGACCGGCATGCTGCTGATCTGTTTTATGGTGCTTATTGCTGCCGGATGTAAAAAGACCGATAAAACATCGCAGTATACAATTGGCTTTTCACAGTGTATCGGCTCTGACCTGTGGCGTCGTACTATGCTTGATGAAATGAGAATGGAACTTTCATTACATCCTGATGCGCAGTTCGTTTATGCCGATGCCGATGGTAATAGCGCCAGGCAGGTTGAACAGGTAAAGAAGATGCTTGACGACGGTATCGACCTGCTGATCATATCGCCCAATGAGGCACAACCCCTTACCGGAATAGTGGAGCAGGCCTATAGTAAAGGGATTCCGGTAATTGTGATTGATCGCAAAACGTCATCGGCTTTATATACGGCTTATGTTGGTGCTGATAACTACCAGATTGGTAAAATGGCAGGTGAATATGCCGGCTCTATATTAAAAGGCAGCGGAAATATTGTAGAAGTAATGGGGCTGCCAGGCTCTTCTCCGGCGATTGAGCGGGACCGCGGCTTTTCTGATGGCCTTAAGAAATATACGGGTATAACTATAGCTGCCAGGGTATATGGTGATTGGTTGAAGGATAGCGCTAAAAAGCAATTGATAAGGATAGCGCCAGTTATAAAAAATGCTAATGTGATATTTGCCCATAATGATGTTATGGCCCATGGCACAAGGGAGGTGCTCGATGAGCTTAAAATTCGGGGTGTTAAAGTATTGGGGGTTGATGCCTTACCAGGCCATGGTGGAGGCTTGCAAATGGTTGCTTCAAAAAACATCAACGCCAGTATGATATATCCCACTGGAGGTAAGGAAGCCATTATGACTGCCTTCAGGATCCTGAATAAAGAATCTTTTGCCCGGGAAAACCTGTTGCAGTCGGTTGTTATTGACTCTTCAAACGTGCAGTTAATGAAAATGCAATGGGGCAAAATAAACAGCCAGCAAAAGGATATCGAGCGGCAACAATCGTTATTGGCAGAGCAGCGCGAAGTGTATAATAGCCAGCAATTGGTTTTAAATGTAATTGTAATATCGCTGGTGCTGGCCATTGTTTTTGGAGGCCTTGCATTTTACTGGCTCATGGAAAACCGGAAGATCAACAAAAGCCTGGAAGTTAAAAACAACGAAATTTTGCAGCAGCGTAACCAGCTGATCGAGATGTCGGCAAAAGCTGAGGTGGCAACAGAAGCCAAACTGCAGTTCTTTACTAATATTTCCCATGAATTCCGCACCCCGCTCACGCTTATCCTCTCGCCGGTAGAAGATATGATGGCCAACGAAAAACTGAACCTTGTGGCCGGCAAAAGTCTGAAACTGATCCATAAAAACGTATACCGTTTGTTGCGTCTGGTTAATCAGCTGATAGAGTATCGTAAAATAGAATACGATAAACAGCAGATCAATGTATCGCCTAACAATATTGTTGAGTTTGCCAGGGAAATCATAACCAGCTTTCAGGAAAATGCGCAGAAACGCAATATCAGCATCAGCCTGTTAAGCGATGAGCAACAGATAGTGGTTTGGTATGACGTCAATTTGTTAGATAAGGTATTTTTTAACATTATAGCTAATGCCTTAAAATTTACCAGCGATAATGGCAGGATCCAGGTAAGTTTCAAAAGGAAAGACAATAACTCGGTTGATATTGCCATACAGGACAATGGGATTGGCATGGAACCACAGGAAACCGCTCATGTATTTGAGCAGTTTTACCAGGCCGAGAATAGCTTGTCGGGGGGATCAGGTTTGGGGCTTGCTTTGTCAAAAGAAATTATTTCTTTGCATCAGGGCAGTATAGATGTAGTAAGCAAAAAGTGGGAGGGAACTACGTTTACCATTAACTTATTATTGGGTAATAACCACTTTGACCGCGATGTGCAGGGGCACGCTAACACCACACAAACAGATATTGAGGAACGGGCGAAAGTTTATGTTACAGACCTGGCCGCACCCATTGCCGTAGCGGATGAAGGGCAAACATTCGGAGCTCCGAGGGAGCAATCTATCCTGATCATCGAAGATAACAAAGACCTTTTGAGTTATCTTACCGAAAAACTGGGCGCAACTTATGAGATATTTACGGCGGATAACGGAATTAGCGGATTAAATGAAACCTTTGAGCGCGTTCCGGATCTGATCATATCTGATGTGGTATTGCCGGGCATGTCTGGTAAAACTTTAACGGTGAAATTAAAAACGGATATCCGTACCTCGCATATCCCCATTATTCTTTTAACAGCACAAGGCAGCGTTGAACAGCAGATTGACGGTATAACCTGTATGGCCGATGCTTATATTGTTAAACCCTTTAACTTTGAATACCTGTTTGCCACCGTGAAAAATTTAATTAAAAGCAGGGTGATGCTGAAAGAACATTTTACCAGCGACGTAAGTAAATCCACCGTGCCCGTATCCAAGGCGCTTGATAAAAAGTTCCTGAATGATTTTGCTGGTATCGTAGAGCAAAATTTAGCCAATGAAAATTTTAGCGTTGATGAGATCTGTAAGTTGATAGGTGTTTCAAGAATCCAGCTTTACCGCAAGGTTAAAGCGCTGCTTGGCTGCAGCATATCTGATTACATATTAAACCGCAGGCTGAAAAAAGCAAAGTATTTATTAATGAACGAGGGTTACCCAATCTCGGAAATAACCTACATGGTAGGATTCTCTACTCCTAATTACTTTTCTACTGTTTTTAAAGCTAAATACGGCTGCACGCCAAGTGAGTACAAGCGCAAACAACAACAGATATAAGCGTTAATCAACCTGTGGAATGGGCAGTTCGGTTACAGTGGTTGCCTGTTCCTGAAAATTGCGGGTGAGCACGGTGAGTTGTTTTTTGAGTTTGGCCGATTGTTTCTTCAGGCCCCTGGCTATTTCGTTGCCATCGCTGGCTTCGCCGGTTGTAAAAAGTTCAATAGCCAGTTGATTGTCATGCCAGTTGCCAATAGCTTCCTGCACCTGGTCAATATAAGCTTCATTAAAAGAAATCTCTAATTCCGGACCGGCCAGCGCATAATTATATAACAGTACTTTCAGTTGTTTACGACAGGTATGCAGACTTTCGTCAAAGCGCAGCTGGTTTAAGCCTGCTGCAATGCTTTCCAGTTGTTGATGGTAATATAAAGTGAGATGTAGTTTGCTAACCGACCTGATCCGCTTTAATATATTGCGACGTGTTTTTCGGAGGCTCAACCGGTGCTGGTCTTTATCTGCATTAAATGCCAGGGTAGCGGTTTCCATGATCTGCTGTTGTTCCCTCATAAAATCGGTGTTTTCACCTACTGTTTTGCCCAGCTCCCGGTTTATATAGGCATTCCTGATTTCGCCGGCCTGCTTAAATATTTTACGAACGGGTTTGAAACGTTTTTCCAGCCCGGGTGATTTTTCTGCGCTATCGGCCAGGATCAAAAGCGCTCGCAATTTTTTTACCCCGGTACGAAAATGATGCAAGTCTTCCTGTTCGCCGTTTTTGATAAAAGAGCGGAGATGGCGTTTCATTGACCGCCATATTTTCATTACATATTTCCGTTCTGTTTCCTTTTTCATAACGGCTGGCGCCTTGTTGTTATTCGCCTTATTTCAAAAATACAATTTAAAAACAACATATTTTAAAGCCGAAAAAAGCATTTAAACACGCGGAATCAAAAGCGAAATGCAGCACTGTTTTATTTTGTAATAAGTTTTTTACATTCAGATGATATAAATATCTTAGCAGGAACACTTATAAACCCCTGATCAATTGGCTCGCGCTGTTTACCGGCTTACCTTAACCTTATTTGTACTTTTAAGTACCTGCGAGCTATTTGCCCAAACCCTGGCCGATCCGGTTGACTCCTTACAATCACAGGTTGATGCCAACGGTATTTTGGCTGCCTTTTTCAGTGGCAAAAGCAGTAAACCTTCGGCAGCAACTACACAAGCACAAAACCGTACTTACTGGTCGGTACTGCCTTCTGCCGCTTATAATCCAAGTGTGGGTTTTGCTGTAGGGGTAATTTCATCCGGAGGAAAATACTTTGGTGATCCTGCTAATACAACCCTTTCGGTAATCAATGCAGGTTTTTACTTGTCAACAAGCGGACTTTCTACTTTTGAATTCAAGCAGAATGCATTTTCGGCACAAAATCAATGGAACCTGCAGGGCACCGTACAAATAGGGAAAACTGTTGCCATGGATAACGGCCTTGGCACCGGCAGGCGCAGCTTCGGCGAAGGCAGTTTTTTCATGAACAATACCCACTTTGAAAACAATCCCGATGCTTTCCCTATTCGCTACCTGTATATCAAAGCCAATGAACGCATCTACCGCAAACTGGCACATCACTTATATATAGGTGCCGGGCTAAGCTTCAATTATTACAGCCACATTGATGACGACCGCAGAGATATTCCCATAACCCAAACCCACAATTATCGTTATAGCATCCGCAATGGTTTCCCGGTTAGCTCGTATCAGGCTAATGGCTTGTTGTTCAATTTTCAGTTCAACAACCGCGATCAACCTAATCGCCCGTTCAGGGGTATTTATGCCGATATAGTTTTGCGGAGCAACCAAACCTGGCTGGGCAGCAACCGCGATGCCATGCAGGTAAAGTTTGAATTCAGGAAATACTGGAGCCTGTCATCAACCCACCCCGAACATGTTTTTGCCTTGTGGCACTGGTCAAACTACTTGTTAAGCGGGGCGCTGCCTTACCTTGAACTGCCCGGCACCGGCAGCGATGCTTATGGCCGCATTGGCAGAGCGTTTATCATAGGGCGTTTTAAAGGTATGTCCTTTGTGTATAATGAGGCCGAATACCGCTTTCCACTAACAAGTAATAAGTTGCTTAGTGGCGTTGCTTTTGTTAATGCCGAAACAGCTAACAACCAGCAACGCATAAAACTGTTCAGGTATTGGGAACCCGGCGGCGGTGCAGGCTTGCGATTGTTGTTTAATAAATACACGCGCTCTAATCTTTGTATTGATTATGCCAGGGGAACTTATGGTTCAAGCGGTTTCTTTTTAGGACTTAACGAAGTGTTTTAACTGTAATTGCCCGGGTTAAGGGCTGTTCTACTATAAATGGTGTCATTTTTGTTCTAAAAATGTTTTTCATTAAGTAATCTATCACAAATGCGCACTCCGTTAACCTCGCAACTACTTGGCGACCTGATTGAAAAGGGCTACGAATATGTATTGGTAAAAGTAACCGTAAACCAACAAACCGAAGAGGTTGTTGATATCACCCTTGTACCCGTTAAAGCTAAGCCAGAGCTTAACAATTTGCCCGCAGGCTTTGAAACATTTTACCGCATAACCCGTGAGCCTATGCAGTTGGTATGCGGCGTTGACAAAACCAGTATTTTTATAGAATATCAATCATTTGATGATGAGGTAACCGACAAAGATATTTTTGATGATACCTATTTTAGGATGAGCGAAGAATTTTTTAGACAGGTACTGGATAGCCTTGAAGATTACGCGGTAATAACCACCGATAAAAACGGGAATATCAATAGTTGGAATACCGGTGCCCAGAAAGTTCTTGGCTACACCGAACAGGAAGCTTTAGGCCTTAATGCACGGATTTTTTTTACTACTGAAGATATAGCTGCCGGCAAGCCCGAAATTGAATTAAAAAAAGCACTGAGCCTGGGCCGTGCCATTGATGAACGCTACCATGTGCGTAAGGACGGCACCCGTTTTTGGGGGAGCGGATTGTTTTTCCCTTTGTTTGATGAAGAACATAATCACCGCGGCTTCACCAAAATAATGCGTAACCAGCGCGAAGAACAACAGGCAAAAGAACTTGGCATATAAAACAAAGAGGGCGCTCATTGAGCGCCCTCTTTGTTTTATATCTTTTTAGAAAAAAAATTATGCGTTATAGCTTACGCCGTGATCTTCTTCTTTTTGCACGTTAATAAATGGAGAGCCTTTGGTAAAGCAACCAACAATTAAAAGGTAAGCACCAAAAATCAATTGCGGAGCTACCAATTTATCAGAAAAGGCATAAACCCAAGGTGAGCAAAACAAAAACGAGCCCATAAGTACGTCACCGGCATTGTGCATAACCATCGGGAATTGTTTGATAAAACCCATTTCGTTTTTAGCAAAGATAGCCATGATCAACTGTAACCAGCCAATGATCAAAGGCAGGAATAAAGCAGCGCCGCCAACATGAATTGTATCAAAAGTCCATAATGATGAAATCATTAACAGGGCTACAACGTAGTTTAAAAATCCGTAAGTTCTGGTTGAGATGAAGCCTTTCATTTTTATAGCTTATTTATAAAGTATCAATATAGATGATTTATATCTAAATTTTGTGCCAAAGGTAAACATTTGCACGGCTTAAGTACAGTAAATTTAAAAAATTTGATCAGCGGGTTAATTAATTGGCTACCAGGTCACGAAATAGCTGGATATGCCAGCTATCTTTGAACGGCACCTCCCATTTAGTTTCAAGCTCGTTTAAGTTTTGTACCAGGTTATTATAAACAACAGTTTCCTTATTGATGCTGCCATCTTTCAGTTTAGCCTCAAAATCATGCCGTGGTAATGAAAGTACTTCCTCGCCTTCGCGATAAGCCAAATTAAACCTGTCGAAAAGATTAATGCCTAAATGCTGTTGCACCTGCTGCATAAAATGAACCGATTTATCGATAGAGCACCCGCTGGCGCCTGCCTGGCTTTCATCAACTATCAATATGAAAAAACGGTTATACCTGATCTCGGCTTTGGCTTTAAGCTGGTTATTATGAGCTGTCCAGTTGGTGGCAAACCTATCCAGCTCGGGCTGGATCTGCTGTACTTCCTGGTCGGTTAATTTCCTGTCCGACTGATAGATCCAAACTCTTGACTGTGGAGAAAATTTCATTTCCAAAAATATCAATTTATTAACTTCGGGTTACATTTTGTTGTCATGAAAATATCAATTCTGCCATCAATTGGAAAAACCGCACTCATTACATCAATTTTAGCCCTTAGTGTGCTAAATTACGGTTTTAAAGCCGAAATGAGCGAACAGGAATGGTTAAACTGGAGTAATAAATGCCTCAACGGCTCATTTAACCCCACGCCTGATATCAACCTCAAAAAGTGGGAGATAACCCTTACCAGCGATTATTTTTTACGTTTGCGAAAAACTTATCAACAGGGTAAAAAGGAATATTTTTCCTTTAACCTGCACCGCTTAACCAATGTTGATTACCTGGGCAGCGACACGGCGGGTACAGTAAAATTCAATACGCAAGCTGATGATATCATTGTACAAACCTACGAAGACCCTGAGGGTAATATCGATTCAATGGCTACTACACTTGGCTTACCGGTACACAATATGAATTTGGCCCGGTTTGATAGCCTGAAGAGTGCGTTGAATTATTTGAGGATGAATAGTTTATAAGCCATTAGCCCTTGCTGTAATCTCGGCAATATCCAGCACTTTTATCTCCTGTTCTTTATCGTGGTTTTTTACGCCATCGGTAAGCATGGTCATACAAAACGGACAGGCGGCGGCTACCACCTGGGCCTTAGTTTCAATAACATCGGCAATGCGTTCAATATTGATGTCCCTTTTGCCGGGTTCCGGCTCTTTAAACATCTGAGCACCGCCGGCACCGCAGCATAAACCGTTTGATTTGCAACGTTTCATTTCCACCAGCTCAGTATCCAGGATCTCCAGTGCTGCCCGCGGGGCTTCATAAACATCGTTTCCACGACCTAAGTAACAGGGGTCATGATAGGTGATCCTCTTTCCTTTAAAACTTTCACCGCCTTCGGCTTTTAGCTTACCGGCGTCAATTAGCTGTTGAATAAGCTGTGTATGATGAATCACCTCATAATTACCACCCAAACCAGGGTATTCGTTTTTTATGGTATTGAAACAATGCGGACAACCTGTAACTATTTTTTTAATGTTATAACCATCCAGCACCTGGATGTTCATCATGGCCTGCATCTGGAACAGAAATTCGTTACCTGCACGTTTGGCTGGGTCGCCGGTGCAGTTTTCTTCCGTGCCTAAAACAGCGTAGCTGATGCCTACGTGGTGCAGTATCTTGCAAATATCGCGGGTAATTTTGCGGGCACGCTCATCAAAGCTGCCGGCACAGCCAACCCAAAACAAAATTTCGGGTTCTTTGCCCTCAGCAGCCATTTCGGCCATGGTCGGGATGACCAATGGTTCATTGTTCATAGTTCATGGTTTTATTTATGGTCGATAGTCCATGGACCATTGTTAATTATTTTGTTATTTTCCTTCACAGCCATGATCTATGAACCATGAACTATGATCTGTAAAAACTATTCCTCTGCCCAGTTAAACCTGTCGGCCTGGCTGTATTTCCAGGGGGCTCCATTATTTTCAACGTTGCCAAACATATTGTTTAGACTTGCCGGGGCCTGCGATTCTTCCATTACGATATAACGGCGCATTTCGGTTATGATCTCCAACGGATTGATATTTACCGGGCAAGCCTCTACACAGGCATTGCAACTGGTGCAAGCCCAAAGCTCTTCGCGGGTAACGTAATTATCAAGCAATGATTTATCGTCGTTATAATCTTTGCCATGCTTGTCAATGTTATTACCGATTTCGGTGATCCGGTCGCGGGTATCCATCATGATCTTACGGGGCGAAAGCAGCTTTCCTGTAATATTTGCCGGACAAACCGATATACACCTGCCACATTCCGTACAGGTATAAGCCTCCATCAGGTTTTTCCAGGTAAGGTCGGTTACGTCCTTGGCGCCAAAACGTCCTGGTTCGCCGGTATTCTCAGGCACAAATGAGGGATCCAGCATCGCTTTCACCTCATTGGTAACCGATGCCATATTGGTAAATTTACCTTTAGGGTTCAGGTTTGAATAGTACGTATTGGGGAACGCCAGCAGGATGTGAAAATGCTTTGAATAGGGCAGGTAATTTAAAAAACACAGGATCCCTACAATGTGAAACCACCAGCAAACCCGTTCTGTAATTACCAATGCCGAAGCCCCATCAGGAAGCAACGGCGCCAGCAATGAGCTCACCGGGAAACTTCCGGCAGTAACATAATGACCAAAATGCAGTAATTGTAATTTATAATCTGCGGCGTTCATGGTCAGGAAGGCTGTCATGAGCAAAATCTCGGTAATAAGGATATAATTAGCATCCGATCTTGGCCATTGGGTCATTTCTGTACCGGTGAATCTTTTCAGGTGTACGACATTGCGCCTGCACAGGAAAACGATACAGGCCGTAAGCACCAGCACTGCCAATATCTCAAATGCGCCTATCAGGAAACCGTACAGGCCGCCAAGTGGGTGCGAAAAGATGCGGTGCGAGCCAAAAATTCCGTCAATCATGATCTCCAGTACCTCGAGGTTGATAATGATAAACCCTATATAGATAAAAAAGTGCATTACGGCCGCCACCGGGCGCTTCACCATTTTGGTTTGTCCCAGGGCAATTTTAGCCATCACTTTCCAGCGCAGGGCAGGCTGGTCGTTACGGTCGGTATCCTTACCCAATAAAATGTTGCGCCTTATTTTAGCCACATTTTTGCTAAACAGGTAAACAGCGGCCGCCAGGATGATAATAAATATAAATTGAGCAATCATTATGCGTGCATAGTAATTTTATCAAAGTTAAATGAATTGTTCTAAGTGCAAAATGTTTTGAGATCGAAAAAAAATTTGAAAATTAATTGGCTGATTACCTGTACACTTATTTAAAAAACACGGCTAAATAGAAACTTTTTTCAAAAAAAAGTTTTCAAACATAAAAAAAAACCTACATTTGCACTCCCCAAACACGGGAACGGTTTGGTACCATAGCTCAGATGGTAGAGCAAAGGACTGAAAATCCTTGTGTCACTGGTTCGATCCCAGTTGGTACCACAAAAACAGAAATCCTCTTAGTTAGTTCTAAGGGGATTTTTTGCTTTAAAAGTGCCCGTACGATGTCTAAATGCGGTTTTTCTATTCTGCTGATTAATAATTTGATTCTTCTGTGATTTTGTTTGCGTCTCGCATCATTGGGTTTGACAAAATAGATTCAAGATTATTTAATAAATATTTATTGATTAAAAATATACATTAATATTTTTGTGTCGATCTCACCTTTACCTTGTTATCACATAAGCATAGGTGAAATATATTCTATGTTACTAATTAGCATAGCTTATTTATATACATATGCTGTTTAACTCTGTAAGTTTCATACTTTTTTATATAATAGTCACGCCACTGTATTTTGCCTTTCCCCATAAATTCAGATGGATCATACTATTACTTGCAAGCTGTTACTTCTATATGGCCTTTGTACCCATCTATATTCTGATATTGGGTTTTACTATCATAATTGATTACATGGCAGGCATATACATTGAAAAAGCCCAAGATAAACAGCGCCGAAAGCTTCTTTTAGCAGTAAGTTTAGCAGCCAATATAGGTATCCTCGCATTTTTCAAATACTTCAACTTCCTGAATCTTAATATAGATAGGTTTATGGGAAAGTTTAACTATCATGATCCGATACCTTATTTAACTATTTTATTACCTATCGGTTTGTCGTTCCATACTTTTCAGGCCATGAGCTACACCATCGAGGTGTATCGGGGTAATCAAAAGGCAGAAAGGCACCTTGGTATTTACAGTCTGTATGTGATGTTTTACCCGCAACTGGTTGCCGGTCCGATAGAAAGGCCTCAGAATATACTCCCCCAGATGCATACCGAACATCGTTTTGATTACGAATTAATGAAATCCGGTTTAAAAATGATGCTTTGGGGCTTTTTCAAAAAAATAGTCGTAGCCGACCGCCTTGCCATTTTTGTAAATTCGGTATATAACAATCCAGAGCTGCATAACGGAACGACCATTGTAATCGCATCTATATTTTTTTCGGTGCAAATTTATTGTGACTTTTCCGGTTATACCGACATAGCCATTGGCTGCGCCAGAACAATGGGTTTTGACTTGATGAAAAATTTTGAACGCCCGTATTTTGCAACCAACATTCAGGATTTTTGGCGCAGATGGCACATCTCTTTATCAACCTGGTTCCGTGATTATTTGTATATCCCACTTGGAGGAAACCGGGTAACAAAACAAAGACAATACCTTAATCTGTTTATAGTATTTTTAATAAGCGGTATATGGCATGGTGCCAATTACACTTATATCATATGGGGAATTTTGCATGGTTTATATTCTGTTGTGTATATGATCATTAAACCATATTTACGCAAAGAGCCGCAAAGTAAAGTAACTGCTACAGTAATACGAATAGGAAATATGGCTTTGACCGGCTTATTCGTAACCTTTGCCTGGATATTTTTCAGGGCTAATAGCGTTACAGATGCATTGACACTGATTCGTGATTTAAAGAGTTTTGGAGCTAAACCATTTTTTGGCGATGGTATAAGCAATTTTGCTCATTCCATTTTGGCCATATTTCTGCTGTTTGCAGTGGAGTACAAAATGGAATATTACCCTGAAAAATTCAATTTCTTTACTTCGCCCAATATTGCCTTAAGATGGGGGGCGGTAGCCTTCACCATTATTTTAATATTGTTGTTGGGAGTGTTTAACGGTGGTCAGTTTATATATTTTCAATTTTGATGAAAACTAAGTCTTTTGCTAAATTTCTGATTAAACCGGTTGGCTTTCTTGTGGTATTGATATTACTTGACTTTGTAGTGGGAGCCGGATTCAGAAAAATCTATTTCAGCCAGCGGGTTGGGCAGTTTAGTCAAACTACCTACGCTATTGACAGTGCCAGACAAGACATTATGATTTATGGCAGTTCAAGGGCTGTGCGTCATTATTCGCCATCCATTATATCTAAAATAACAGGACTAACTTGTTATGATTCGGGTCGGGACGGACTGATGATACCGTACTCAACCGCCATGGAAGAAATTTCGTTAAACAGGCATACCCCAAAATTCATCATATTAGATATTAGTCCCAGAGAATTAGGGATTGATCAATCCAAATACGATAAATTAAGCATCCTGCTACCCTATTGCAATAAACACCCTGAATTTATCAAATACATTCAGGAAATTAGTCCGTTTGAGCCTTACAAACTTTTATCCCAAACCTATCCTTTCAATTCCTCGGCGTTTATACTGGCCACTAATACCCTGTTTTCTAAAACTGTAAAAAAAGATGATAACGGGTATTTACCGCTGGAAGGTCAGATGACTAAACCCGAGGTAGATGATTATAGTTTAAGAATGAATAAACGCTATTTAAAAATCAAAAAGCGTAAAGATATTCCGGAAGAAAAGGGTGTCAGGTATTTTAAAACCTTTTTGGATAATAGCGCCAAAAGAAACATTAAAACATTGGTTGTCATTTCACCAACTGTCTTAAAAAATCCTTTTTACCTGGATAATCAGGCTGGAGAAAAGAAGCTGATCGTGAAGTTTACCAAACAATATCCTAACGTAACGTTTTTGGATTATTCGTCAGATCCCAACTTTAACTTTCGGCCCGAAAAGTTCTCTGATGTATTTCACTTAAATAAACAAGGATCGGAAGAGTTTTCAAATAGTATAGGACGTTACATAAAAGCTAAGCTCGTCAACAAAATATAAATAGGTAGCTGTACCTGATTACCACCATTAAAATAAGGAGGATTGGACAAATTGGTTTGCCAGATCATTCCATAGAAGTCTACTGCGTCAATATCCCGCTTTCGTTGAAAGTCGGCGATAAGCTCAAATTTATGCAACTCCTCCTGATTAGGGGTCTAATCATATGCTTTTGTAAGTTTTGCGCCCAGACAGTACGGAATTCGAACGATATTTTGGATCAAATGCGTGTATTGAGCGAATAAGAACACTTTTAACATCACCTGACTGGGCTTGAACCAGGGAATGGGATTGAAAATAAAGGGTATAATCGACGCCTTCGAGACTAAAAATCGAGAAATAATTGAGGATCTAAGGCAGCTATCTGAATAGTCTATCGATCTTAAGCGAATTATAAAAGCAGAGCATTCCACTGAAAATCCTTGTGCCCCTGGTTCGATCCCAGTTGGTACCACAGAAACAGAAATGCTCTTAGTTAACGTTAAGGGGATTTTTTGTTTTAAATGCTATTGCAAGCCAAATATTGATTCTCATTCACGTCACTCCTTATCTAATCAGGTGATTTTATTTCAATTTAAATAACTCACTGACAAGCTATTAATAATTTATCAACAAATTGTTTATCATATATATTATTTGTAAGTTTAGGTAACCAATTGTATTATTTATGGTGGTAAAATTTTAGGCATTTATTTTGTCCTTACTTGGCCTTTTACTTAAGTTATCAACCGCCAAATAAAAAACTCCACCAGACGAAATAAATTCCTATATCATATTAAACCTTAAGCATTATGAATAAGATTTTAATTTTCGCAGCTTTATTTAGCTTCTTGATTTTTGGATGTAAGAAAAAAGAGAAGTCGTCCGAGGCAGGCCTGTCGGGTGTATATGAACTTGAAAAACAAGTACTTGATGGCGGAGGCAAAGACTCTGTTATTAAACGAACGCAAATTAAAATCTACACGGATCATAACTATTTATATGCCAGTATAGTACCCGACTCATCTGTTGGGTTTGGTGTAGGCACTTATACGCTTGACTCGGCTAACCGGCTTAAGGAACATAGTATTTACACCAGCAGAGCGCTTGATTCATCCCTAACGTATAATCTTGAGGTTACAAAGAAGCCTGATGGTTATAGTCAAGTCATTCCCGACTTTGCCACGGTAAAAGGTGTGAAATATGCATTGAAGGAAGATTATAAAAGATTCCCGCCGGCGGATAGTTCTGCGCTTGATGGTTTATGGAAAATGGAAAGAACCTATACAGTAAAAGGCAAAGACACGATCCCCACTGATGTAACGCAGTATAAAATATTCTGGGGAGGGCATTTTATTTTCGTCCACAGGTTCGTTCAGAATAAGGAAAAAAACATCTTTAAAAATGGGTTTGGTACCGGGGTATTTACTTTTAGTAATGATACGCTTAGGGAAGAAGAGCAAATATCAAATTATAAGCTTCTTCAGGGTAATAAATTTACTGTTAAAGTAACGATGAATGGCCATGACGAATATACTCAGGTGATTAATAGTGCTACAAATGGCCAATCTGTAGAAATATATAAGCGAGTCAAATAAAAATTCCTTATTTAGCCTTGCGTCACCGGTTCGATCCCTGTTGGTGCTACAGAAAAAGAAATCCTCTTAGTTAACGCTAATGGGATTTTTTGCTTTAAAGCTGCTATTTGGAAACTATAAATGTGGTTTTAATGGAGTTTTGTTGAAGTTTGATTGTAAGAGCATTGCTATTAATTAGTTTATCTTGCGGATTGTTTTTAGTTGCGTGCAATCCAGGAGCACAAAAGGCAATTAGGGTAGTAATTTAAATACCTCGGAAATGATAGAAGCGGATGGCCACATTGTTGATTCTGTTATGGGGGCGTCGGTATTATCAGTTTATTTATGTAAAGCTTTGCCTGAAGTAAAGGATGATGCTGCACCATGTGCGGATGTTTACGTTTGTAAGTCATTTAAACGCGATTCGGTTTTAGGTGATACTGTTATAATTATTGATACGCATCTGAGAAACGAAATTTCAGGGAATCCGGATATATACTGGACTGGAATCAAAAAAACAAAAAGATGAAAAGCATGTAAGATAGCTGTGCCTTCGGATCAATTAAGTAAGATCATAAAGTTATGCACAGGTAACGTTGGTAACAGATGATTGAGTAATAAAATGCATCTTCTATTTTGTATCGCGATTAATCGACTTCCCCGGAAAAAAGCCTGAGCTGAGATTGCTCTTAAAGCGTTGTAAAATTTCCTTAAAATCTATTTGCTAATAAGATAATTAACCCTATCTTTGCAGTCCCGAAAATACGGGGTATAATAAACGTTTAAACAATTTAATTTAAAGCAAGTGAATACGTTAAGTTACAAAACTGTCTCAGCCAACAAAAAAACCGTTAACAAACAATGGGTTGTTGTTGACGCCGAAGGCGAGATTTTGGGGCGCTTGTCTACGAAGATCGCAATGATCATTCGTGGTAAAACCAAGCCTGATTTCACCCCAAACGTAGACTGTGGTGATAATGTGATCGTTATCAACGCAGACAAGGTAAAACTGACCGGCAACAAACTAAGCGACAAAGTTTATGTTCGTTACACTGGATATCCAGGTGGTCAGCGTTTTATTTCTCCTAAGGAGTTATTGGCGAAACATCCAACCCGCATCATCGAGAAAGCGGTACGTGGTATGTTACCTAAAAATCGTTTGGGTAAAGCATTATTCGGCAATTTGCATGTATATGCAGGTGCTGAGCATCCTCATGCTGCACAAAACCCAAAAGCCATTTAATTTTTAATTTTTAAGGAGAAAAAAAATGCCAACAACTAACACTTCAGGCAGAAGAAAAACAGCCGTTGCCCGCATCTACCTTACAGAAGGAAATGGCGCGATCATCGTTAACGGTAAAGATTACAAAGAGTACTTCCCTACTTTGCCATTGCAATATATCGTAACTCAGAGCACTGAGGTTTCTGGTAGCACCGGAAAATACGATGTTAAAGCAAACGTTGCAGGTGGTGGTGTAAAAGGACAGGCAGAAGCCGTTCGTTTAGCTATCGCTAAAGCTATTGTTGAACTTGATGCTGAAAAGAAACCGGCATTACGTGCTAAAGGCTTAATGACCCGCGATGACCGTATGGTTGAGCGTAAAAAACCAGGTCGCAGGAAAGCACGTAAGAGATTCCAATTCAGTAAACGTTAATCAAAGGAGGACAACAAAATGGCAAGAACAACTTATCAGGATTTACTGGACGCTGGTGTACACTTTGGTCACCTTACCCGCAAATGGGATCCGAAAATGTCACAGTACATTTTCATGGAGCGTAACGGTATCCACATTATCGATTTAAATAAAACCTTAACTAAGGTTGAAGAAGCTGCTGCAGCTATAAAACAAATTGTAAAATCAGGCCGTAAAGTATTATTCGTAGCTACAAAGAAACAAGCGAAAGATATCGTTGCTGATTATGCAAAAAGCGTAAACATGCCATACATCACTGAGCGTTGGTTAGGTGGTATGTTAACCAACTTTGCTACTGTACGTAAGTCGATCAAAAAGATGTCAAACATCGATAAATTGACTAAAGACGGTACTTACAGCAACCTTTCTAAAAAAGAGCGTCTGATGATTCAGCGTGAGCGTATCAAATTAGAAACCCTTTTAGGTGGTATCTCTGATCTGAACCGTTTACCTGCAGCATTATTCCTGATCGACGTTAAGAAAGAGCACATCGCGGTTTCAGAAGCATTGAAGTTGAACATCCCTACATTTGCTATGGTTGATACCAACTCTGATCCTTCAAACATCGACTTCCCGATCCCTGCGAATGACGACGCTACCAAATCAATTTCATTGATCACCAGCATCATCATCAAAGCTATCGAAGAAGGTTTAGAAGAGCGTAAACGCGAAAAAGAAGACGAAGCTGAAAAAGAAGCAGTAGCTGCAAAATCTAAAGCTGATGCTCCTGAAGCTAACGAAGGCGGCAAAAGAACCCGCAAAGTTGCTGAAGTAGCTGCTGAAGGCGAAGCTGAAGCTCCGGCTGCCGAAACAGAAGAATAAGCCCCCTAACCCCCTGAAGGGGGAACAAGGAACAAATATTTAAAGCCTCCCTGATTCCGTTAAAAGCATCAGGGAGGATTTTTAATATTAAAAATAGTTGCAGGTTACAGTAGCATAACACCATAGCGGTAACTTGTAACCCGATATAAAAAATCTTAAAACTCAAAAAAACATGTCTACAGTACAAATTTCTGCAGCCGACGTAAACAAACTGCGCCAGCAAACCGGTGCCGGTATGATGGATTGCAAAAAAGCATTAACCGAAACTAACGGTGATTTTGAAGCAGCTATCGATTTTTTAAGGAAAAAAGGTGCTAAAGTTGCAGCAAGCCGTCAGGACAGGGAATCAAACGAAGGTGTTGTTATTGCACGTACTTCTGAAGATTTTAAAACCGGTGTTATCATCGAACTTAACTGCGAAACTGACTTCGTAGCTAAAAACGCTGAGTTCATTGCTTTTGCTAACGAAATTGCTAACAAAGCTGTTGAAGCAAAACCAGCTTCAATTGAAGAACTTTACGCTCTTGAAATTGACGTTGAAACTGCCCGCGTTAAAATAGGTGATGCGATCATCGAAAAAACAGGTAAAATCGGCGAGAAAATCGGCGTATCTAAATATGAAGTAGTTAACGGCGAGAAAGTTGTTGCTTACATCCACGGTAACTACCGTTTAGGTGTATTGGTAGCATTAAGCGCTGATGGTGCAGGTGCCGAAGATGCAGGTAAAGACGTAGCTATGCAAATTGCTGCCATGAACCCTATCGCTTTGGATAAAGATGGTGTTGACGCTTCAGTAATTGAGCGCGAGCTTGAAATTGCTAAAGAGCAAATCCGTGCAGAAGGTAAACCAGAAGCAATGGTTGAAAAAATTGCTGCCGGTAAACTGAACAAATTTTACAAAGACTCAACCCTGTTAAACCAGGAGTTTGTGAAAGACTCGTCTAAGAGCATTTCACAGTTCCTTGACTCGGTTGAAAAAGGCCTTACAGTAACCGCCTTTAAGCGAGTAGCTTTAGGAGCTTAATTATATTATCCCCCGATGAAAATCGGGGGATTTTTTTTGCCCTGTTGGTTCGCCTTCAAAATCATGTCATTGCGAGGAGGAACGACGAAGCAATCGCACGCTATACGGGGCGTTCATGCACAGTTGGCGATTGCCACGCTATGCTCGCAATGACATAATGGTTAAATACGTAATTATTAAATCATGTCTACCCTCGCCCTCCACAACCTCAAACTCATCTCGGCCGGTACCATCGCCGAAGGCAAAGCCGTTTTAATTTCAAACGGTGTCATCACCGATATTATTGAGGAAACCACCATCCCCGGAGATATCGAAAAGAAAAACCTGAACGGTGCCTACCTTGCCCCCGGATTTATTGACCTGCAGATTTACGGCAGCGGCGGTAAACTTTTTGCCGGTACGCCAACTGTTGAGGCACTTGAGCAGTTAGAGAATGATTTGCTGAACCAGGGAACCATTGGTGTATTTGCCACTATCGGCACCAACACCAATGATATTGTAGAAACCGGTATTGAAGCCGCTAAGATCTATCGCGAAAAGAGTAGAGGTGCTTTTTGGGGATTACATCTGGAAGGACCTTATTTAAACCCTGCCAAAAAAGGTGCCCATCCCGAAAAGTTTATCAAAAAGGCTACTTTGGCCGAGGTCAAAAGCTGGATTGAAAAAGCTGATGGCGTAATTAAAATGATCACCATAGCCCCCGAACTGCAGGACCAGGAAGTGATTGATTATTTATATGAGCAGGGCGTTATCATATCATCGGGGCATAGTAATGCTACTTATGCCGAAGGGAAATCGTTTTTAAAGAAACCGGTGCAGGCAGTTACACACCTGTTTAACGCTATGCCATCTATGCACCACCGTGAGCCCGGTTATATCCCCGCGATTTTTGAAGAAAGGCCTTATACCAGTATCGTGGCGGACGGCATCCATGTTGATTTTGCCATGGTGCGTTTAGCTAAACGCGAACTTGGTGATAAGCTTTTCCTGATCACCGATGCGGTTACATCAACTAAAGAAGGTGCTTACCAGCACGAGCTAAGGGGCGACAGGTATACAATGCCCGATGGTACGCTATCAGGCTCATGCCTTACGATGCTTAAAGCGGTAGAAAACTGCGTAAAAAAGGTTGGTATTGATTTGGTCGAGGCTGTAAACATGGCATCATTATATCCTGCCGAGCTGGCTTCACAAACAAAGAAGGGTAAAATCGAAAAAGGCTTTGATGCCGACCTTGTTGTTTTTAATGCTGATTTTGAGGTGCTTGAAACAATATTAAGCGGCAATTTTTTAACAAAGACAACATAAAATTTTAACACTGAAATTTATTCGCTATTTTTGGCGAACTACTCCCGTATGAACAGAGCTTTATCAATTCTTGATATCAACAAAAGCAGGTTTCATCTATTTCTATTATTAGCAAATCACACCAAATGAAATACAAAAGAATATTACTGAAACTTTCGGGCGAATCGCTGATGGGCGCAAGACAATATGGTATTGATAATAACCAGGTTTTGCAGTATGCTCATGACATTAAAAACGTTTATGATGCCGGTATTGAGATTGCGGTAGTTGTTGGGGGCGGTAATATTTTCAGGGGATTGAGTGCCGAAAAATCGGGCATGGAACGCGCCCAGGCCGATTATATGGGGATGCTTGCAACAGTGATTAACTGTATGGCGCTGCAAAATGCTTTAGAAAGTATTGGCGTGGAAACCCGCCTGCAATCGGCCATCAAAATGGAGCAGATCTGCGAGCCTTATATCCGTCGCCGTGCTATGCACCACCTGGAGATGGGCAAGATCGTAATCTTCGGTGCAGGTACAGGTAACCCTTATTTCACTACCGATACTGCCGCTTCATTACGCGCTATCGAAATTAAAGCCGATGTGGTATTGAAAGGTACCCGTGTTGACGGCATCTATACTGCCGATCCGGAAAAGGACCCGACAGCAACCCGTTACGATGAGATCACATTCCAGGAAGTATATGACAAAGGCCTTAACGTAATGGATATGACTGCCATCACCCTGTGCCAGGAAAACAAACTGCCAATCATCGTATTTGATATGAACAAAGAAGGCAATTTCATGAAAATTGCCAAAGGCGAAGATATTGGTACGCTGGTGAAATAAAGAGCTGAAAGCCGAAGGCGAAAAGCGTGAAAACACTAATCCTTTAGAGCTTTCAGCCTTTAGCTTTGGGCTTTAAGCTAAAAATAAAAGGACGCCTTTTACCGGGCGTCCTTTTATTTTTAGCGGCTAACTCTTATTTAGCGTCATTGACAGCTTTGATGGCGTCATCAGCAGCTTTTACCGATGCATCATCTTTCATGGCAGTACGTGAAGCTTTGATCCCTTCCAGCTGGGTAACTACAAATGGTGCGGCACCGTAAACTTTAAATTTAATGCCGGCCTCTTTCAGTTGGTCAATACCTTGCTGGGCATATTCAGGCTTATTCACTTTGGCTGTCATATCGGCAAAGTTTTTAAGCGTATTGAATTTTTCCTGGATGCCGGCTTCTGTAAATGCATGGTAAACAAATGGCCACTCGGCATCATTACCATTAGCGGTGTACAGGTTGGTAATAGCGGTTGTTAACGCGCCTTTATTGTCTTTTTCGAGGCCTTTGGCTAAGCTTAACGCTTTGGCTGCATCGAGTTGTGCTATAGCATTTAAAGCAGCACCCTGCACAGCATATGACTCGCTTGACATAGCCTGAGTAAACAAGGTCATATTACCGCTTGCCTTTAATTTACCCAAAGCAGTAATAGCAGCAGCCCTTACCAGCGTGTTATTATCGGTTTGTGCTAATGAGATCAATATTGGTTGAGCTGCATTACGCACATCATCTTTAGTAAGGTTTAATGCCCTGATGGTTTTGATGCGCAAGCCATAGTATTTATCTTTTAAAGCAGCAATCAAAATCTTTTGCGCTTGCGGGCGGGTTTGATCTGATGCAGCAGCATCTATCGCCTCAAAGCGGTCGAGGTAATTAGGAGCGTTGAAATACTGGAATGAAAACTCATCAATGGTTTTTGCGTCAGTTTTTTTGGTTAGCAGGATTTTATCGGCATCAACATTCACCAGATCCGGTTTGCCGGCCAGTTGATAGCTGATTGAGTCTACCTTGTCATTCATCCATTCTTTATGACGTACCTTTTTACCACCCTGGTAAATATCTATAGCCATTGGCAGTTTAAAGGTTTGGCCGTCCTGCGTTTGTTTCAGGTAAACAGTTTCGGTTTTGGTGGCCTCATCCCATTTGTAACTAATGTTCAATATCGGGTGACCGGCACCGTAATACCATTGGTTAAAATACCAGTTTAGGTCCTGGCCGCTGGCTTCTTCAAACGCTAAACGTAATTGCTGTGCTTCACCGTTTTTGAAAGCGTTTGTTTTCAGGTAAATGTTGAGTCCTTTATAAAACGCGGCATCTCCTAAATAGTTACGGAGCATATTAAGGATACGGCCACCTTTTTGGTAGGTTACGGCGTCAAAAACATCCTCTTTATCGGCATAATAAAAACGCACCAGGTTTTTAGTGCTTGCACCCTGCGAACGCAGATAGCTTTGCATATCTGCATAATTATGAGCATCGGCCTCGTCTTTGCCGTATTTGTGCTCGGCCCAGATGGTTTCGCTAAAGTTGGCGAATGATTCGTTTACGGTAAGGTTGCTCCAGCTTTCGGCGGTAACATAATCGCCAAACCACTGATGGAAAAGTTCGTGAACAATGGTGCTGCGACCATTGTTAAAGTTAGCATCTATCAGTTCGCGGTGGGTAGCCTGTACGTAATCGCCGTGAAGGGTAGCCGACGTATTTTCCATAGCGCCACTCACGTAATCGCGTACTACAATTTGTGAATATTTGACCCACGGGAAATCGACGCCTAAAGTTTTTGAATAAAAGTCGATAGCTTCCGGTGTAAAACCGAAGATTTCTTTAGCGTAAGGAGCGTATTTAGGCTCAAGGTAATAACTTACTTCTTTATCTTTCCATTTGTCTTTATAGATCTTAAAATCGCCAACGGCCATCATAAACAAATATGGCGAATGCGGTAATTCCTGTTTCCAGGTATCGGTGCGGGTACCATCGGCGTTAGTTTTTTGAGCGGTTAGTTTACCGTTTGATAAGGTCACGTATTTTGCCGGTACGGTCATCGAGATCTCTTCGGTAGTTTTTTGGCTTGGCTTATCAATGGTAGGGAACCAGGCTGATGAACTTTCGGTTTCGCCCTGCGTCCAGATTTGGGTTGGTTTATCCTTCTCGGTGCCATCGGGGTTAATAAAATATAAACCTTTGGCATCGTTAATAGCCGCGCTGCCTTTTTCTTTCAGCTCATTTGGTTTAGCAGTGTAATCAATGTAAATGGTATAGCTTTCGTTGTTATGGTAAACCTTATCCAGTTTAATGGCTACAGAAAGGCTATCCTGATAAGTGAATTTTAACGGAACGTTTTTGCCGTTTTTCACTACCGAAATGTTTTTAAGGTCCATGCCTTTGGCATCAAGCCTTAAGCTGTCGGTTGGGTAAAAGTGGGGTTTTAACGTAACCCATTCCTTGCCATACAGGTAACGTTTTTTGTAATCGAAACGAACATCAAGTTTAGTGTGAATGAGGTCGTTGATTTTGGTTGGTACGGCCCGGTAAATTTTTAGAGCCGGGTTTTCGGCGGGAGGTGTTTGCTGCCCGTAAGCAGTTGCCATAGCTGTGGTAAGCACACACGACAGCATGAGTTTTGTAATTAATTTGCGATCAGTCATATATAGTACAAAAAGTTTGCTTTTTACAAGCTGTAAGGATAGTTAATTTTCAAATATACATCCCCGCAGCGAAAATGTTTTGTGCGTAAATCACCTATGACGCGCAGGACGGTATTATGTTACGGGGAGTGACTGGTTTTTTGACAGACTTTAAGGATGGAAGGCACAAATAAGCCGGAATTTAACCGTTGTACAATACCTGGGCCAGCAGGCAGCAGAGGGGTTAACAGGGTTAACATAAATTTGGGTTTTTATTATCTAAATAAATGACAATCAGATTTTTAACAGAAAATGAGTGTTAACCCCGTTTTTGTTAAAAATATTTGGTTGTAGTGGATGTTTTTATACCCGCTCATGCTAAAGAATAACTCTGCTTAAAACCGAACACCAGATGTACGCTTTCGTACAGTTATTGTAGATTGTTTTATATAAAATTCTGATTTTTAATTGTTTACATAAGTGGCATGGCTTTTATCTACCAAAACAGTAGTGTACTGCCTTTTGATAAACTAAATGCCTGTTGAGATATGAACTTAGATGACCGCGTTTGGAACCTGGCTTCAAAGAAGTTAGCCAACGAAGCTTCGGAAAAGGAACTGGAGGAGCTAAACGCTTTGCTGGCCAAAAATCCTGAACTGCATAGTCACTTAAAGTTAATGTCGAAATGGTGGGATGACGGAGAGGAAAAGCCGGCGGGCAATGGTTCGGCTTTGTTCAGCAAAATCAAGGCAAAAATTAAAGATATTGAGGAGGAAAAGCCATCAGAAGCCGCAACAGGGGATTCGCTTTCCGCCAAACAGGTGAAAGCCCCGCAGCACAATTATAACATCAAAAAATCAAGACAACATAAACCGTTTTCAAACAATATAGCCATGATCAAAAATTACCTGAAGGTAGCCTTAAGGCAGCTGAGTAAACAAAAAATGTATGCTGCTATTAAAATCGGCGGCTTTGCGTTTAGTATCGCGGCCTGCCTCTTAATTGCCCTTTACATTCGCGATGAGTTAAGCTTTGATAAAAGCTACCCTAATGCCGCTAATGTTTACCGTTTGCTTGGGCATTACCACGATGGCTCGATAGATGAAAAAGGTGTTGACTGGCCTTCGGTGATGGCCAAGGTGATTAAACAGGACTATCCGGAAGTAGAGAAATCAGGTCGCTTAATGCCAAATTCGCTGTTTTGGGGTGCAGGTGCCAATGAGTTAAAGCGTGCAGACCAGGCCGATAATACCCACGAAGAAGGTTTTGCCTATGCCGACCAGGGCCTGATAGATATTTTGAACCTGCCCATGGTTTACGGCGACCCAAAACATGCCTTAAGCGAGCCATTGAGCATGGTAATTTCAAAAAGCAAGGCTGATAAATATTTCCCGGGCCAAAACCCGGTAGGTAAGGTGATGTACCTTAATAATAACAAAACCAGGCCTTTTAAAATAGCTGCGGTAATGCAGGATATCCCCGGCAATTCGCATCTGCACGACTTTAAGTTTTTCATCACCCTTGCCGGTGTTGAATTCTGGAATGGCGAACAGGCTACCTGGGATGCCAATAACTACCATATATACATGGCGCTGAAACCCGGCACCAACATAGCGCAGTTTAGTAAAAAGGTTAACGATGGCATCCTGAAAAATTACTACATCCCCAATATGACACGTAACGGCGATAAACGGGCCAGCAGGGTAATGAGTATGTTTAATTTGATGGTACAGAACGTACAGGATATCAATCTGCGTTCGTATGATGTTCATGATGGCATGTCGCACGGGGATATCCGTTTTGTATGGTTGTTTGGAGCTGTGGCAGGTTTTATCCTGGTTATTGCCTGCATCAATTTTGTTAATCTGTCCACAGCCAAATCGGCTAACAGAGCAAAGGAAGTGGGTTTACGCAAGGTTGTTGGTTCGCAGCGAAGCGGATTGATTCGGCAGTTTCTGGCCGAATCATTATTGTATAGCTTTTTCTCGTTCGTATTAGGATCGATCCTGGCCTGGGCCTTGCTGCCATATTTTAATACACTGGCATCCAAATCGCTTGTTATGCCATGGGCTGCCTGGTGGTTAGTGCCGGTTATATTGATATCGGCATTTTTGATTGGTATCGTGGCGGGTATTTACCCTGCGTTTTATTTATCGGGCTTTAAACCTGCCGAAGTACTTAAAGGCAATTTAAGTAACGGAAGTAAAAGTTCGGTATTGCGGAATGTGCTGGTAGTTTTCCAGTTTGCTACATCTATTATCCTCATCATCAGTACTGTAGTTATTTATAACCAGATGCAGTACCTGCTTAACAAAAAAGTAGGTTTTGAAAAAGACCAGGTGGTGATGATACAAGGTACCAACACGCTCGATAACCAGGTGAAACCGTTTAAAAATGAATTGCTGAAGCTATCTACCGTAAAAAGCGCTTCAATCAGCGATTTTCTCCCGGTATCGGGTACCAAACGTAATGGAAACCAATTTTATATTGAGGGAAGAGAAAAGATAGACCCGACTGTAGGTGGTCAGTTTTGGGATGTGGATCATGATTATCTCAAAACATTGGGCATCAAACTGGTAGCCGGCCGCGATTTTATTCCCGATATGAAAACCGATTCGCAGGCGGTGATCATTAATCAAATGATGGCTAACAAACTCGGACTTAAAAATCCGGTAGGAAAGAAGATAGTTAACTACGGGCCGGCTAAAACCATTATCGGCGTGGTACAGGATTTTAATTTTAATTCCATGCGCGATGGTATTGAACCCTTGGTGATGCACTTAAGTCCAAGCGAATCAATAGTATCAGTAAAAATAAAAGCCGGCGATGTGAAAAAAGCACTCGACCAGATTACCACAACCTGGAAACAGTTTTCACCCAATCAGCCCATCAGGTACACTTTTATGGACGAGCGTTTTGCCAGTATGTATGCCGATGTGCAGCGTATGGGCCGCATCTTTACCAGTTTCGCGGTATTGGCCATTATTATAGCCTGTCTTGGTCTGTTTGCTTTAGCCGCCTTTATGGCCGAGCAGCGCAGCAAGGAAATCGGGATACGTAAGGTGTTGGGTGCAACTGTTGGTAATATCACCACTATGTTATCCGTGAATTTTGTAAAACTGGTATTTATTGCCATTGTGATAGCAACACCTATAGCCTATTATGCAATGACCAAATGGCTGCAGGATTTTACTTATCGTGTGCCATTAAGCTGGTGGATGTTTGCCCTCGCCGGTATAGCAGCAATTATGATCGCGCTGCTAACAGTAAGCTATCAAAGTATTAAAGCCGCGTTGATGAACCCGGTGAAGAGTTTGAAAACGGAATAATAGAATTTGGGATTTCGGATGTTCGATTTCGGAATTGTCTGAACCTGGATTTATTGGATTTGCCGGATTATAGGATTTTGTTGATCAGGGCAGAAAATCGCGCGAATCAACAAAATACTCCCAAATCCCGGTTCAGACAGCGTTAGGGATTGAAGCGGATACCGGCCATGTGGCTAAGGCCTTGCGCAGTATGAGCGTAAAGCCCGGGCCGAAGGTAACGCCAATATTGATTTGAGATTTCGGATGTTCGATTTCGGAATTTATAAATAGCATTTATGTCATTGCGGGGAGGAACGACGAAGCAATCGCATGCTATACAGAGCGGCCATGCTTCCCTGCGATTGCCGCGCTATCGCTAGCAACGACATGGTTGAAAGTACTAATGAACAAGTGAACCATTGAACGAATAGTATGTTAAAAAGTTATTTAAAAACAGCATGGCGGTTTTTGTTGAAAAACAAAACATTCAGCCTTATCAACATTGTGGGCCTGGCTACAGGTACTTTGTGCTGCCTTTACATTTTGCTTTATGTACAGGAACAGTACAGCTATGATAAGCAGCATAAAGATGTTAAAGATTTGTACCGCATCACTACAACGCTTGAGCTAACCGGCGATAAGCACGATGGGGCTGCAAGTTCGCCGCCTATTGCACCGGCCATGAAAAATGATTTTGGCGAGGTTTTGCAGTTTACCCGTGTAGTAGATGCCGAAGGCCTGGGCGCTAAAGAGCATTTGTTACGATACAAGGGAAAGTCGTTTTACCAACAGAATGCTGTGTATGTCGATTCGACTTTTTTCGAGATGTTTAACTATCATTTTGTTGCCGGTAATGCTGGTAAAGTGCTGAATGAACCTTATTCGCTTGTACTGCTGAAACCGGTTGCCGATAAGCTTTTTGGTTCCGAGGATCCAATAGGTAAAATGATATTGATGGATAATGCTTTCGGAAAGCATGATTTTAAGGTTACTGGTGTTGTTGACGAAAGCGCGGGCCAATCGCATATTAAAACCAACATGTTTATGGCCATGAACAGCGGTGGTGCAGGTGAATATGTAAGGCGTAACAATGCCTGGGCGGGTAATAACTTTTTGTATGCTTATGTAAAACTTCGGCCCGATGCCAATGCGGCTGCCCTGGAAAAAAAGCTGCCTGAATTTTTGAATAAATATGGTGCCGATCAGCTAAAAGCCATCGGCATGAAAAAGGCCCTGCACCTGCAACCGGTAACCAGTATTCATACTACACCAGGGCACGAACATGAATTGACCAAAACGCTTGATCCGTCATTTTTATATATTATGATATTGGTGGCCGTGCTGATCCAGGTGGTGGCCTGTATCAATTTTATGAACCTATCAACCGCACGTGCGTCAAAACGTGCCAAAGAAGTAGGCGTACGCAAAGTAATAGGTGCGGGTCAGGGCGATTTGATGAAACAGTTTTTAGGTGAATCGTTCATGCTTACGCTAATGGGAGTAGCAATAGCATTGCCTTTATTAGTGGTATTACTGCCCTATTTAAACCATGTAACGCACAGCGATATCAAACTTACGTTTTTCAGTAATTATAAACTTTGGGTAATGTTGGCGGGTATGATACTGGTTACGGGTTTGGTAGCTGGTAGCTATCCTGCGTTTTACCTTTCGGCATTTAAGGCCATCAAGGTTATTAAGGGCAATTTTACCAATCATATTTCGGCAGGGGGGATCCGTAAATCGTTGGTGGTATTTCAGTTTGTACTATCAATTGTATTGATAACGGGTATTATTGTGATATACAGTCAGCTCAATTTTGTAAAGAACAAAGATCTGGGCTTCAATCCCGACCAAAAACTCATTTTTAATTTTTATACCAATACCACGCAAGGCAAAATGAATGATTTTGCCAACGACTTACGAGGCTTAGCCGAGGTAAAAATAGTAAGCAAGGCCGATAATTACCTGAGCCAATTTGTACCGCATGATCATGGGGTTTACACAGCCGGAGGCAACATGACCACGGCCACCGATGCGCAAAATATAGAAACTGACGAGTTTTTTGCTAAAGCCAACGGCATCAAAATTATTGCCGGCAGGGATTTCAGGATAGGTGACACCACCCGCGTGCTTATCAATGAAACGCTGTGTAAACGTTTGGGATTGAACCCGCAAACGGCCCCGGGCACCCGCCTATATACTCAATATGCACCTGATCCGGTAACTTTTGTAGAGGTGGCAGGCGTAATGAAAGATTTCAATTATAACTCGCTGCATATGCAGGTTAAGCCCTTTATGCTGGTTTACCGCAACGATCCGCGGAGCTTTAATATAATAGTGGTATCAACCGACAGTAAAAACTATAAGTCATTACTGAGCAAAATGGAAGCTCTGTGGCGTAAAGACGTAGCTGACGCCCCATTTGAATATTCGTTTTTAGATACCGAAGTGCAAAAGCAGTACGAAACCGAGGTTACGCTATCTCAAATTATCAATGCCTTTACCCTGATGGCCATAGTAATTTCATGCCTCGGCTTGTTCGGTCTGGCTGCCTTTAGTGCCGAGCAACGCAGTAAAGAGATAGGTGTACGCAAGGTATTAGGTGCGAGTGTAACCGGCATAGTACAACTGTTATCGAAAGATTTTGTAAAGCTGGTTTTGATAGCCCTTATTATTGCTACCCCGATAGCCTGGTGGGGGATGAGCAAATGGCTGCAGGCTTTTGAGTACCGGGTGCCTGTAAGCTGGTGGATGTTTGCCTTGGCCGGGGTGTTGGCTTTAATAATAGCCCTGTTAACAGTAAGTACACAAGCCATAAAAGCCGCGAGGATGAACCCGGTGAAGAGTTTGAAGGCAGAGTAGAGTGGTTAGAGGTTGGAGATTAGAGGTTAGGAAGATTTCGGAATTAAAAAGAGATAATAAGTCATGTCATTGCGAGGCGCCGGTCGGGTAGTGCGTGGGTGCGACGCGGCAATCTCGTTGCCAATGCATAAACGCCATGCAACGCGGTCGGGCTAAACGCAACGAGGTTGCCACGCTACGCTTGCAAAGATATGTAGCAAATACCAATGAACTAATGAACAAGTGAACCAATGAACTAAGTCATGTTAAAAAATTACCTTAAAATCGCGTTCCGCAACATTGTTAAAAACAAGGTACATGCCTTTATTAACATTGCGGGCTTATCGGTAGGTATGGCGGTGGCTATGCTTATCGGTCTCTGGATCTGGGATGAGCTGTCGTTTGATAAGTACCATAGTACATACAACAGTATGGGAAAAATTATGGTAAACCAGGTGTCGAACGGCGAAACAATTACTTTCAATTCGACCGTAGTACCGTTAAGCGCCGAATTACGCACCCGCTATGGCAGCGATTTTAAGCGGATTTCTCTTTTCTGGCCCGGGGCACATATTCTCGCAGTTGGCGATCAAAAAATAACGCAAACCGGCGGTTGGGCAGAAGCAGATCTGCCGGTAATGCTGGCGTTGAAGATGGTTAAAGGCGGTTACGCCGGGTTTAAGGATCCTTCGTCTATGATCATCTCCCAGTCAATTGCCAAAGCGTTGTTTGGTGATGCCGACCCGATCAATAAAACTATCAAGGCCGATAATAAAACTAACCTGAAGGTTATCGGTGTTTATGAAGATCTGCCGCGCAATACTACCTTTTGCGAAACGCGGTTCCTGATGCCTTTTTTTAACAAAAACAACTGGTGGAGCACTCAAACTGCTGCCTGGGATAATCATGGTTGTTCGTTATATGTTCAACTGGCTAATAAAGCCGACTTTGATAAAGTTTCGGCTAAGATAAGTAATGTGACCAAAGCGCATTTCAAGTCCTATGATGAAACTATACAGGTTCATCCCATGAGTAAATGGCACCTGTACAGTGATTTTAAGAACAGGAAGCCCGTAGGGGGCCGAATTGAAATGGTATGGTTATTTGGTATCATCGGTGTGTTTGTACTGTTGCTGGCCTGTATCAATTTCATGAATCTGAGCACTGCGCGCAGCGAAAAACGTGCTAAAGAGGTAGGGATCAGAAAGTCCATCGGTTCGTTACGCTCGCAGTTGATTAACCAGTTCCTGAGCGAATCTGTAGTGTTTTCCTGCCTGGCGTTGGTAGCCACCATCGGGATAATTTTGATAGCGCTGCCGTCATTCAATCACATTGCTGATAAACAAATAGCACTACCCTGGGGCAATACGTGGTTTTGGCTGATGATTTTAAGTTTTACATTGTTCACCGGTATTGTTGCCGGCAGCTATCCGGCGTTTTATTTGTCGTCATTTGAGCCTGTGAAGGTTTTGAAAGGAACATTTAAGGCCGGTCGTTTTGCCTCGTTGCCGCGAAAGGTATTGGTTGTTGTACAGTTCACCGTATCGATAACGCTTATTATAGGTACCATCGTTGTTTTCAGGCAGATTCAATATGCCAAGAACCGGCCTGTTGGCTATTCGCGGGCGGGACTGTTAACCATCGAAATGAATACCCCCGAAATTTACGGACATTATGAAGCTATGCGTAACGACCTGATCCAAACGGGAGCAGTTGAAGATATGGCCGAATCTAACAGCACAACCAACGAGATCTGGGCACGTAACGGCGGCTTTGAATGGGAGGGTAAGGACCCCAAATTTGAACCAACGTTTGCTTCAATTGCCGTAACTTACGATTATGGGCACACTGTAGGCTGGAAAATTACCCAGGGCCGCGATTTTTCGAGGAATTTCCCTACTGATACCGGCGGTTTTATCATGAACGAATCGGCAGTGAAAATGACTGGTCTTAAAAATCCGGTAGGTAGGGTGATCCGCTGGGGCGGCAAGTCCCATTTGGTTACCGGGGTTGTTAAGGATATGGTTATGGAATCGCCCTATAACAAGCCGGTTGCTTCAATATTTATGATGATTCCGGGTTGGGTTAACTTTATAACCTTAAGGGTTAAGCCAACTATGCCTATGCAGGAAGCTCTGAAAAAGATCGAACCGGTATTTAAAAAGTATAATCCTGGCAGTCCGTTTGATTTTAAGTTTAATGATGACGAGTATGCCGGCAAGTTTTCGGACGAGCAGCGGATAGGTAACCTGGCTACCATATTTGCGGTGTTGGCCATATTTATATCATGCCTTGGCTTGTTTGGCCTGGCCTCATTTGTGGCCGAGCAGCGCATTAAAGAAATCGGCGTACGCAAGGTGCTTGGCGCATCAGTAGCCAATCTGTGGCGGTTACTCTCAACCGAGTTTGTGGTGCTGGTAACCGTATCGCTGTTTATCGCCATACCGGCTGCTTATTATTACATGAGCAACTGGCTGCTCAAGTATGAATACCGGTCGGCCATAACATGGTGGATTTTCGCGGCGTCAGGAGCAGGGGCTGTAGTTATAACTTTATTAACAGTTAGTTACCATGCTATAAAAGCGGCGCTGGCCAACCCGGTTAAGAATTTGAGGAGTGAATAAGACCTCACCCAACCCTCTCCAAAGGAGAGGGCTACAAATTATTATTATTAAAATCAAAGATCCCTCCCCTTTGGGGAGGTTAGGAGGGGTAAATGTTTAAAAACTATTTAACCATTGCGTGGCGAAACCTTGTTAAGAACAAGGCACATACGCTTATTAATATTACAGGCCTTTCGGTAGGTATGGCGGTGGCTATGCTCATTGGGCTTTGGATCTGGGATGAGTTATCGTACAATAAAAATTTCGATAGTTATGGCCGGATAGTTCAGGTATGGCAAAATCAAACTTTTAATGGCGTAACAGGCTCACAAACGGCCATGCCGATACCTTTAGGTTATAAGTTGCGAAATGATTACAAGCACGATTTTAAATATGTAGTGCTCTCTTCCTGGAACTATGGGCATATCATGGCCTATGGCGACAAAAAACTTACTAAGGATGGAAGTTATATGCAAGCCGAGGCTCCTGATCTGCTAACTTTAAAAATGCTGAAGGGCACGCGTTCGGGCTTAACTGACCCATCATCTGTTTTACTTTCTGCTTCATTGGCTAAGGCTTTGTTTGGTGATGCCGATCCCATGCTTAAAACCATCAAAATTGATAATGTATGGAACGTTAAGGTGACCGGGGTTTACGAAGACATGCCGCATAATTCCGAATTTCGCGAACTTGGTTTTATCGCGCCATGGGATTTGTATATGACCACCGCCCCGTGGTTAAAACGGGCTGAAACACGCTGGGGCAATAACTCATGGCAAATCTTTGCGCAGCTGAAACCCGGGGTTGACGCTAACAAAGTATCGGCCGAGATCAAAGATCTTAAATTGCACGCTATCAAAGCCCAGGGCGATGATGTTGGCGCCGGCTTTAAACCGGTTGTGTTTCTGCATCCAATGAGTAAATGGCATCTTTACTCCAACTTTAAAGATGGCTTTAATGTTGGCGGCGATATCAAGTTTGTGTGGATGTTTGGCATTATCGGCGTATTTGTGCTGATGCTGGCCTGCATTAACTTCATGAACCTGAGTACTGCCCGTAGTGAAAAACGTGCCAAGGAAGTGGGGATCCGCAAAACGGTAGGCTCGTTAAGGAGCCAGCTCATCAGCCAGTTTTTTATCGAATCGGTAATATTGGCACTGTTCGCTTTTTTAATTTCAGTTTTACTGGCGCAGCTTACGCTGCCATGGTTCAACACTGTAGCTGATAAAACCATGCACATCCTTTGGGGCAATGCCGTTTTCTGGCTGCTTGGTTTAAGCTTTAGTATTGTTACGGGATTGATTGCGGGGAGCTACCCGGCATTTTATCTGTCGTCCTTTCAGCCGGTTAAGGTTTTGAAGGGCACATTCAAGGCCGGCCGTTATGCGGCAGTGCCGCGTAAGGTGCTGGTGGTATTACAGTTTGCTGTGTCGGTTACGTTGATCATCGGTACTGTCATAGTTTTCAGGCAGGTGCAGTTCACCAAGAACAGGCCTATTGGTTATGAGCGTACGGGGCTGGTACAGATAGATATGCGTACTGATGAAATTCATAAACATTTTGAAGCCGTGAGGAACGATCTGCTTAAATCGGGAGCAATTATTGAAATTGCCGAGTCGGGCAGCCCGCTCACCGCGGTGTATTCAAACAATAGCGGCTTAAACTGGCGGGGTAAACCCGCCGGCTTGCAGGATGACTTCGCCACGATAACCCTCAGTCCGGAGTTTGGCAAGGTTGCGCAGTGGAAATTAATTGAAGGCCGTGATTTTGAACGAAACAAAGTGGGCGATTCATCAAGCATGATTGTAAATGAAACTGCGGCCCGTTTCATGAATTTTAAGCATGCCGTAGGTGAAACTATAGACTGGGGCAAAAAATACAAGATCATAGGTGTGATAAAGGATATGATCATGTCGTCGCCATATGAGCCGGTTAAGTCGTCGATTTTTGTGCTGGATAATGATCCGGGCGGGCTTGTCGATATCCGTTTAAATCCCAAAATGAGTGCCCACGATGCCATTGCCCAAATTGAGACCGCTTTTAAACAGTATGCCCCGGGCAGCCCTTTCGAATATAAGTTTACCGACGAAGAGTATGCCCGTAAATTCACCAATGAGGAACGTATAGGCAAACTGGCAGGATTCTTTACCTTGCTGGCTATTTTTATCAGTTGTATGGGTTTATTCGGTATGGCATCATTCATGGCCGAACAACGCACCAAGGAAATTGGCGTACGCAAAGTGCTGGGCGCATCGGTATTTAGTTTGTGGCAGCTGATGTCGAAGGAGTTTGTGATCCTTGTGTCAATATCTTTATTATTTGCTATCCCAACAGCTTACTACTTTATGGAGGGCTGGTTGCAGGAATATAAGTATCGCGCCGTATTATCATGGTGGATATTTGGCCTTACCGCAATAGGAGCTATTGCAATAACACTGCTGACTGTAAGTTATCAAAGTATAAAAGCAGCCTCTATGAACCCGGTGAAGAGTTTGAAAACAGAGTAGAGAGACTAGTGGTTGGAGATTAGAGGTTAGATGGATTTCGGAATTGTCTGAACCTGAATTTATTGAATTAATGAATTATTAGAATAGGAGAACAGAGAATTCTATAAATTCTTTAATTCAATAAATTCGAGTTCAGACAGCATCAAAAAAAAGAGCTGAAGGATTTTCCCTCAGTTCTTTTTTTGTTTTTTAGCTTTCTGCTTTAGGCTTTCAGCTTAATTAGCAGTATTGTTCAAACGCATCGATCAGGTTATCGGCAATCATTTGCGCCGGGCGACCTTCAATCTGGTAGCGCTCAATAATATGAACCAGTTTGCCATCTTTAAACAGCGCCATAGCCGGTGACGACGGTGGATAAGGCAGCATATAGTTACGTGCAGCATCAACTGCTTCTTTTTCCATGCCTGCAAAAACAGTTACCAGTTTATCAGGGTGTTTGCCGTTTGCAGCGGCAATTTTAGCAGCCGGGCGTGCATTTGCTGCAGCACAACCGCATACCGAGTTAACCATTACAAATACTGTACCTTCGCTTTCAATAGCGCTTTTTACAGCATCGGCATCTTTTAATTCCTCAAAACCAACCCTCGTCAGATCTTCCCGCATCGGGGCTACTAAATATTCAGGATACATCATTTCTTTTTTGCTTTACAATAAAATCAGTGTTACAAAAATAAGAAATGATACTTGTTTTACGTTTATAAAAACGCAATAATAACAATTGGTTGACGAATAACGTAGAAGGCTATTCTATTGATAACCTGTTTACATACATTTAATATTGTTTTATTAACAGTAATTTTTAACTTGCATTCCCTAACTTATTTGAATTTGATGAAACTTAAAACATCTGATATTAGCACTGTTGTTATCATCAACAAAAATCAACAGCAAACAAAATCATTACAAATAAAAACCAAGCACCTTAACAGGCTTAAGCACTATGCCTGGAGCATTGCAGCTGTTGTTGCGGTACTTGGTGGATTGGTGTTTTATCTTCATCAAAAAAGCGCTGCACAGGAGGCCGAAAACAAACAGTTACAGGCCCAGATAGCTAAACTAAAGGGTACCATGCCCGTAGCTGTTAAGGCGCAGGCTAATACACAAGGTAATGCGCAATCATACATCCAGTCTATCGAGGTTAAGCTTAAAACCATTAACGAATATTTAAGAAGGCGCGGACTGAAGGGCTTTGCCATAAAAGGCACTGGTGGCAGCGGCAATAATGAAGCAGCTAAACTTCCGGATACCGAAGCTTACAGCCTTTATGATGATTATCTGAAGCATTTAACAAGCACTATAGCATTTACCCCGATGGGTTACCCGAGGATTAGCTCTTTTACCTCATTTTTTGGTTACAGGAGCGACCCTTTTGATTCGGAACATGCCGAGTTTCACCCTGGTATTGATTTTCAGGGCCATCGTGGCGATGAGGTAAAATGTACGGCCAGCGGCAAAGTTGTTTTTGCAGGATGGGCAGGTGGTTATGGTAATTGTATCCGCATAAAACACATCAATAACCTGGAAACATTGTACGGACACCTTTCAAAAATTGAAGTAAAGGTTGGTCAGGAGGTTACGGTTGGCGATAATATCGGTAAAGTAGGCTCAACCGGCCATTCAACAGGTACACACCTGCACTATGAGGTGCGCAAAAATGGCAAGCCTGTTAATCCTGTAAATTTCTTAACCCTGAATAAATAAGTTTTAAGTCGGAAGTCTTAAGTCGTTAGTCGAAAACTCTGTTGGCAGATTATTTGCAACCAGGCGATTAACAGTATTTGACTTAAGGCTTATCACTTTAAACTTAAGACTTAGAAAAACATGGCTATTTTTTCAAAAAAAGACAAGGTTGCGCTTGATCTGCAGGCAATTTCAACCCTTATTAGTGCAGGCAGTATACTTGACGGCCACCTGAAAGCCCCTGCTTTTGCACGCATTGACGGATTGGTTAACGGTGATGTCACGGTTGATGAAGGCCTGATCCTTGGCGAAAAAGGAGAGGTTAGGGGTAACATCAATACCAAAGAGATATTTGTTTACGGTACGGTGAGGGGTGATATCAACACCGCATCGCTTGAAATAAAAGCTACCGGCCGTGTTACCGGCGACATTAAAACCCAGAATCTGGCCGTTGAAAACGGCGGGGTATATAATGGCAACCTCACTATGCAACAGGCGGAGGTTCAAAAGCAGTTGCAGGCGTAAGGCTTATTTTAAGTTAAAAGTCGTATCTTTATTTTATTATGACTACGATGACTTTAAATGTACCGGATGCGCTTGAAAAAGAGCATGATGAAACTGTGCGTTTTCTTGCCGCAAAGTTATATGAAGCGGGTAAATTATCATTGGGGCAGGCGGCCGAAATGTGTGGACTGTCTAAAGTTGATTTTCCGGCAGTATTAGCTGAGTTTAATGTAAACTATATACAATACAGCTACGATGATATATTGGCAGATATAGCCCGGATCAATGGTTGAATATGCTGTTATTACCGATGCCAGCTGTTTGATTTTGTTAGATAATATTCAAGCACTCCACATTCTTCAATCCGTTTACAATCATATCTTAACTACGCCGGAAGTCGCTGCTGAGTTTAAAAAATCTCTGCCCGAATGGATTCAGGTAATGCCGGTAAAAAACAGTCAATTAATAGATACTTACAGTTTGCAAGTTGATTTAGGTGAAGCAAGTGCTATAGCTTTAGCTCAGGAGCTTCCTGATGCGTTACTTATCGTAGATGATTTTAAAGGCAGGCGTCTCGCCGCCCACTTAATATTAAATTCACAGGCACCCTGGGTGTTTTGATCGCGGCTAAACAGCAAAATAAAATTCCTTCGCTAAGGCCATATTTGAATTGATTAAGTCGACTAATTTTCGAATTGATCCATTATTGTTAGAACAGATATTGAAAGATTTAGAAAATTAATACTTGTTTGGCTTTTTTTGTTACCGGTTAATTTATTGGATATCCTCAAGCACCCAAACCAAACATTTCATTTTCACGAGGATATAAGTTAACTTTGCACTCTCAAAAATAAAATCGATATGTCATCAGTAGAAACTGCATTCGTTAAATACAAAGTAAAAGATCTGTCGCTGGCAGAGTGGGGCCGTAAGGAAATTGAACTGGCTGAGGCTGAGATGCCTGGCCTGATGGCTTTGCGTAAAGAGTACGGTCCGAGCCAGCCGCTTAAAGGCGCAAGGATTGCCGGTTGCTTACACATGACCATCCAAACCGCTGTTTTAATTGAAACGCTGATTGCACTTGGTGCCGAAGTTACCTGGTCGTCATGTAATATATTCTCAACCCAGGATCACGCTGCTGCTGCTATTGCTGCTGCAGGTATTTCTGTTTATGCCTGGAAAGGTATGAATGCCGAAGAGTTTGACTGGTGCATTGAGCAAACTTTATTTTTTGGCGAAGAACGCCAGCCACTTAACATGATCCTTGATGATGGTGGCGATTTAACCAACATGGTACTGGATAAATATCCTGAGCTGGTTGCTGCTATCAAAGGTTTATCTGAAGAAACTACTACCGGTGTACACCGTTTATATGAGCGCATGAAAGCAGGTACCCTGCCAATGCCGGCAATTAACGTTAACGATTCGGTTACCAAATCGAAATTTGATAACAAATACGGTTGCCGCGAATCATTAGTTGATGCTATCCGTCGTGCTACCGACGTAATGATGGCCGGTAAAGTAGCCGTTGTTTGTGGTTATGGTGACGTGGGTAAAGGATCTGCCGATTCATTACGCAACTCAGGTGTACGTGTTATTGTTACCGAAATTGACCCGATTTGTGCTTTGCAAGCTGCAATGGAAGGTTTTGAAGTTAAAAAACTAAGCACTGCTATCACTGAAGCTGATATCGTAGTTACTGCTACAGGTAACAAAAACATTGTACGTGAGCAACACTTCCGTGCATTGAAAGATAAAGCTATCGTTTGTAACATCGGTCACTTTGACAATGAGATTGACATGGCCTGGTTAAACGGTGCTTATGGCAATACCAAAGTGGAGATTAAACCACAGGTTGATAAATATACTATCGAAGGTAAAGACGTTATTGTATTAGCCGAAGGTCGTTTGGTTAACTTAGGTTGCGCAACCGGCCATCCTAGCTTCGTAATGAGTAACTCGTTCACCAACCAAACTTTAGCACAATTGGAGCTTTGGACAAACGGTGCTGCTTACGAAAACAAAGTTTACACCCTGCCAAAACACCTTGATGAAAAAGTAGCCCGCTTACACCTTGCTAAAATTGGTGTTGAGTTGGAAGTACTTGACCAGGATCAGGCCGAGTACATTGGCGTAACTGTTGAAGGTCCGTTTAAACCGGAGTACTACAGGTACTAAATTAGGTTAAAGGATAAAGGCGAAAGCCGAAAGGTTTTTTGCTTTGACAATATGAGAGGCATGGTCGTAAAGCCATGCCTTTTTTGTTTTATTAGCCGTCAATAGCGCAGGTTTTGCGGGATGGGAATAACGTTGGTTGCTTGTGCTCTATTTGATGGAAAAAAAGCTAAATATAGGTTTTTAAAGGAAGGCACTTTTAGTGCAAAAATTATTCTTTTCGTAACAAATAACTGAGAAATCCGTATCAGTGGATGTGATATAAATGAGATAAATGTAACAAATGTGATACATTTTACTAAAATTCATATTATATTTACAATTCAATAACGGGTATCTACACCCGGATTTGTGATAAGGTTTAGGTTTAAAGCCCCATGCAGCGAGTGCTATGGGGCTTTTATTTTATCCTGTGCTCTTAACTTTTTTTAACAAATACTCAGGGTGTTTTATCTTAACTTTAATCACAAATCTAAACTGCCATGCGTATTAAATTGCTATTTATCTGCTTGTTGTTCATTTTATTAAAATGTACCTGTTATAGCCAGGAAATTGCGCCTGCATACACTTTGCTTAAACCCGAAAACTGGCATACCGAAACATTTGTGCTTCCTCCGCAATTTGCGGCTACCTTGCCCGTTAAAGGTACCGAGGATATTCGCTTTTCGCCCAACTGGGCAAAAAAGGGATCGGAAGGTTACTGGACTTATGCTTTTTTATGGATAATTAACCCCAAGGCCGCTTTTACCAAAACTCAACTTGAAAAATACATGTGCGATTATTATACGGGCCTGATAAAGGCCAATTTAAAAGGAGCAAAAATTGATACCGCAATAGCTGCACCTGTAAAAGTAAAACTTCAAAATACCCAAGCAGGTGAGAGGGATATTCAGACTTTTGAAGGCAAAGCAGAGATGACCGATTATATGACACAGGATCCGCTGATCCTTAACTTCCGGATCCACGTTAAAAAGGCGAAGCCCGGAAGTAATGTTACCGCAGTTTATTTTGAAGCATCACCGCAACCTTACGATCATAAAGTTTGGGTGCAGCTGGATGAGCTTGATAAGAGTTTATGATATGGAAAAAAGACTTACGAAGTTTTGAAAAACTTCGTAAGTCTGCGGATTTGAAACTGCCAACTGCAAACCGCCAACTGAACTCAGGGCGTTTCGCTAAACTCTTCATCCACACTTTCGCGCAGATCATATAACAACCATTGCTTACCGGCTATTGATCGTGTTTTTGATTGCAGCAGTTTAATAAAATCATTAACGCCTACAGGTTCGTTGCCGTTACCATGTATCAATACAATGCTGCCATTTTGAGGCTGCTGGCCTTTAGCAAGCCAGGCATCGGTACCTACAGGTATAAGCCCGAAATTGGTGATCTGGTAAACCAACTGCTGGTCGGATACCAGGCCCGGAAAGCGGAAAAATACAGAAGGCAACAAGCCGTTATGCAACATTGCCTGTTCCGTTTCCAGCACTTCGTAATTGATATCAGTGCCGGGCTCTAACAAAAAGTTTTCTTTAAGCGGGGCTTTAAGGCTTACCCTGTGATTGAAGGAATGGTTAATCCAGGTGATGTAGATTTCGCGGTTGGCCTGCATTTGTTTAAGCCAGGTCAGGTCTTGCGGGTGCTGGCGCATCCAGATGCCGGTTACCGAAAGTGCGATAGGTACAGGGCGCTCCACCTTTTTAAACTCGGTAAAAATATCAGTGAAAATGCGTTTATCCAGCGGGCGGTGTGATGGGCATAGATCGGCAGTGAGGCTGATGCCTGTTTGTTTGGGGATGCCGCTTTCAATCCCTGCATCCTGAATATTGATCGACTGTTTTTCGGCTTTACTGAGCGCTTTTTGATAGGGCGTACTTTTAAAAAACTCACGCGCCTGCTCCACCGTCATAGGTTTGATCTGGTAAAAACTGCTTTCATTTATTTTAGTTTCCAACGTTTGCGGGTTCACCATTAGCAGGTAATTACGGCCCTCGTTATCAAAGCGGCGAAGGATCATCCAATCCTGAGGATAATTATGAGCCCATCCGTAGTACACTTTATAGTTTTCTATTTTACGGTAGATCGTTTGCGCAAAAGCGTCGCGACAAAAGGGTAGCAGAATAAAAAGCGATAGAAATATTCTAAGAAATTGTTTGTTCATGGACGTTTGTTTTCCAGTTTTTGCCGGTAAGTATACTACTTGCAACTAATATCAACATAAAAATGGTTATCGGAATAAACATGTAATTATCAAAATGCGGATGCCTGGTTATTTCAGCAGATGGAGATTGGTGACCTAAAGCCGAAAGCGGCGGGTATATCGTCCAGCCACCTGTAGCGTTTGTACCCAGTGTTTGCTCCAAAAGCAAAATCACCCGGTATATCCTTATCAGCATAATAATCAGCAAAAAGTCGCTTGTTATTAAAACGATATTGACTATTTTGTTTTTATAACGTTTAACAATAGCACGGATAAAATAGATCAGCGTAGTCAAAATGGAAAAAGTCCCCAGTACCAGGAGTTGAAAGGGGGATGCTGACATCACAAAATAAGTATCGTGCAGGTTTATATCAAGTGTCATATTGCCGTATATCGTCCCTAACAAAACAGGCCAACAAAAAAGGCCAGTATATATATGGCAATTAGCACACATAACTCGATAATAATTTGTTTAGGCTTCATGACCTAAAGTTAAATATATCGGGCATTTTATCTAAATGATATCTAACTTTGAAATATATGACCCGTCTATCTGTCAATATCAACAAAATAGCCACGCTGCGTAATTCGCGCGGTGGTAATAATCCCGACCTGATCCAGGTTGCTAAAGATTGTGAACGTTTTGGTGCGCAGGGAATAACAGTGCACCCGCGACCAGATGAGCGCCACATCCGTTATAACGATGTATTTGAGCTCAAGAAAATTGTTACTACCGAGTTCAATATAGAAGGCAATTGCCAGGAGCAAAAATTTATCGATTTGGTGCTGGCCAATAAGCCCGAGCAGGTTACCCTGGTGCCCGATGTGTTGGGGCAGATCACTTCAAATCATGGCTGGGATACTATCACCAACTATCATTATTTAAAAGATATGATAGCTGTGTTTAAAGAAGCCGGCATCCGTGTATCTATTTTTGTTGACCCTATTCCTGCAATGGTTGAAGGAGCTGCCAAAACCGGTACCGATCGTGTAGAGCTTTATACTGAAGGTTATGCTACTCATTTTCCGCAGGGAAAAGAACTCGCCATTGCTCCGTATATTGAGGCTGCAAAAGCCGCGCAACAGGCAGGATTGGGCCTTAACGCCGGTCATGACCTGGATTTACATAACCTGAAATATTTTGCCGAAAATATACCTGGCCTGCTCGAAGTAAGCATTGGTCATGCACTGGTAAGCGATGCCTTGTACTATGGTTTGGAAAATACCATCCAAATGTACCTGAGGCAATTAACTAACGGATAATACTTAAGCTGCCTGATAATAAGCCACAACCTGAGCTTAGATTAATGATATAATAATAGCTGCCCGAGGGTAATGGCCTGCCATTATAAGCGCCATTGAACGGGTGGCTATATCCTATTGAGCTAAAAATGTTTTTTCCATAGCGATTAAATATTTTTACGGTTGCTGATGGATAATTTTCCATGCCTGCTATTTGCCAATAATCGTTTATACCGTCATTATTGGGGGTAATTACATTGGCAATATTGAGGCTTGAAAGGCCTACGCTCACATCAACCTTTGTGCGGGTGCTTTCACAGGCGTTACTAAAACGGCTTATAAAATAGCTTCGGTTGGCGGTAACATTTACTTTAAACTTACCATTAGGTTCCTCATCAAGCGGAGTAGTACTGCTTTCACTATCATAAAGCCTGTAGGTTGATGTTGCTACCGGATTATTTACAGGTATTATCGTCTCTCCCGGCCCACATAACTGAAAGCTACTGATCACCGGCGGATCGAGAACAAGCTCCTGGTTAAGCAGGGTAACATGGTAGGGTACAGCGCAACCATCCGGATCTATGGTAAGGGTATATGTTCCGCCGGCAAGCCCGTCGATATCCAGTGTATTGCGTATTATCTCCCCCGCTTCATCTGTCCACCTTAATGGTGGTGTAGTACCGTTGGTATTAATTAGTTTTAAGTTACTGATGCTCCCGTTGGCTGCATCGCAGGAAGCATTTACTTTTTGAAGCCCTGTATCATCAATGCCGGGATTTGAACTGGTTAAGGTTATGAGAATAGATTTTGCAAAGCAATTGCCATTATAGCATTTGGCGTAATAAGTACCAATGCCAACACCATCCAGTTTAGGGCCGCCGGATTGTACCAATTGGTCCTGATCGTTATACCAGTCAACCCCGATAACATTCTTTAAGTTTTGCAGGGTAATTGATCCGTTATTTTTGAAGCAGGTTGGATTAACTTTGATATAATCGGCGGCTGATGTTGAAATCACCGGCTGCGTATATTCAGACGAGCTGTTATTAAGCGTAGCATTGGCCACCAGTTTTTTATTATGCAGATCGCCGGTAAACTTCCAGTTGCCCGCCGCGTCAGCAGTAATTGTAGTAAGGTATTGTACCGGGTTGCAAACATTACAATCAGTATTATCATTATAAATATAAACCGCTGCTCCGGGCGATGCTGTCCCTGAAAATTCGGAGGCGCTATTTACAAGCACATTAATATTAGGGATGGCTGTGCCACTTGATATAAGGTATGGCGTTGTATTACATGAGATGCTGTTTTTAGCTATAGTAATATTGGTTGATTCGACCGCGTAAAATGCACCGCCGTCATTACTGAAAATGTTGATATCATTATCGTTATCATCGCCTATAAAAGCATTGTCACATTTAAATAGCGACATGCCCGAATTACCAGGTATATTGCTTTGTTTATTACGCAGAAAGGAAAAGCCATTAACTGATACAAACTGGAACGTGGTAGCACAGAAATCATTGTCGGTTACCTGCGTGTTGCTTCCCTGAAAGTGTAAAAGAATTGAAGCTCCTCCGCGGTTATCCTGGCCGTTCACATCAAGAGAAAGCGAGTTGTTGATAAATTTATTATCAATCCCGTTCAGGGCTATCGCGGTGGCAAAAAAGTTTCTTTCTTTCAAAGCAGGACCGCCAACCGTCGAATTATCGGCAGTGATATCAAGTGCATACCCTAATTCAACTACATTTGTTCCTGATTCATCATAACCAATAAAGTTTGATTGGATAAGGATATTATTATTATTCTTTGAGTCGGTTAGCGAGTTGGTACCGCAATAAACACCATAGATGTTATCACAAAAAACATTTCCTTTATCCGGTGCGCCTACGGTAATATTGGTACAATCATAAGCCGATATAGCAGTGAAAAGCAGGTTGCCGTTAAAGTTTGTGAGTTTGCTGCTGTAACCTTTTATGCATAAGCCATAGATCTCCACATTGGTAACTTCGGTCATCAACAAGGCAGCTGCCTTTGTCCCCGGAAAAGTATAACTGATATCCGGTATGATATAAACCCTGGCATCACTTCTGCCGAGTTTGGGTGTAGGCTGCGTGCTGCCGTCGATAATTAAATTTGAAGTAACCTCGGGGAGCTGGGTGAAAAGTGTTATGATCACGCCGGCCGACAAATTAAAATTAATAACATCCTGCTGAACTGTACCGTTAGCTGCTGCTTCGGTAAGCGCGTCACGCAATGTGCCCGGTCCGGTATCGGCATTACTTGTAACCGTAAACACAGTTGCCTCTGCATTTATATAAATGCAGAGCAAAAGTAAAGTAAGCCACAATAGTTTGTAACCTGTGATCATTGGTTGCCGGGAAGTTAACAATCAGGGTGTAATTGGTTATGTTGCCCGATAGCAATTTACGATTTTGCCCCGGATTTAAATAAAGGTTATACTAACCAAATTGATTTACATTTTTTCCCTGTAAATGCATTGTCAATATCATATTAGCTAATTGTTACTCAATTTGTAAAATCGTACCTTTGCGGTAAATTTAAGAGGGACGATTAATTCATGAAGTTGAATACAACCTATCAGGAGCAGTTTCAGTCGAGGCACATTGCTCCAAGTGCGGCCGACACGGCCAAAATGTTAAAAACCATCGGTGTAAGTACGCTTGATGAATTAATAGGGCAAACAATACCGCAAAAGATCAGGCTTACCAAACCGCTTAACCTGCCCGCAGCAAAAAGCGAGTTCGATTACCTGAACACCCTAAAGCAAACTGCTTCAAAAAACAAAGTTTTCAAGTCGTTCATTGGTAAAGGTTACTATGATGTAATTGTACCGGGTGTTATTCAGCGTAACATTCTTGAAAATCCGGGATGGTATACGCAGTATACTCCGTACCAGGCCGAAATTGCACAGGGCCGTTTGCAGGCTTTGTTAAATTTCCAAACCATGGTTATTGACCTTACAGGCATGGAAATTGCGAATGCTTCATTGCTTGACGAAGGTACAGCTGCTGCCGAAGCTATGTTTATGCAATACACCTTGCGTAAAAATAACAATGCCAACGTATTCTTCGTTTCGGAAGAAGTGTTTCCCCAAACTATTGATATCTTAAAAACCCGCTCAGAGCCTTATGGCATTGAGCTAAGAATAGGCGATCACCGTACCGTTGAATTAACCGACGATATGTTCGGCGCCATTGTACAATACCCTGCCGGTGACGGCGCGGTTTATAACTATGCCGACTTTGCAGCTAAAGGTCACGAAAAAGGTATTAAACTTACCGTTGTTGCCGATATCATGAGCCTTGCCCTGTTAACGCCTCCGGGCGAATGGGGGGCCGACATTGTTGTTGGCTCGTCACAGCGTTTCGGCGTACCAATGGGCTTTGGTGGCCCGCATGCTGCATTCTTTGCAACTAAAGAAGAATATAAACGTTCTATCCCTGGCCGTATCATTGGTGTTACTATCGACAGCGCTAATAACTATGCGCTGCGTATGGCGCTTCAAACCCGCGAGCAGCACATCCGCCGCGATAAAGCAACTTCAAATATTTGTACCGCGCAGGCACTATTGGCTATCATGGCTGGTATGTACGCCGTATATCATGGTCCGGATGGTATTAAGTTAATTGCCGAAAGGATTCACGGATTAGCTGTATTATTAGCTAAAACTTTAGGGCAGCTGGGTTACGAACAGCTTAACGAATCATATTTCGATACCGTTAAATTTGATGTAGCCCATTTGGCAGGCCCAATTCACTCAGAGGCTTTAAACAACGAAATGAACCTGAACTATGAAGGTTCAATAGTTACTATCTCTGTCGATGAAACAACTTCGGTTGAAGATATCAAAACAATCGTAAGGTTCTTTGCCAAAGTAAAAGGCAAAACCCTTAATGATGTTGATTTTGACGGCATTAATGCCGGTCTTGAAACTGCTATCCCTACAGAGCTTCAGCGTACTTCGGCTTACTTAACACATAGCTTGTTCAATACCCACCGGTCTGAACATGAGATGCTGCGTTATATCAAATCATTAGAGGCAAAAGACCTTTCTTTATGTCATTCAATGATAGCTTTAGGTTCATGTACCATGAAGCTGAACGCTACTACCGAAATGGTGCCTGTTACCTGGGCCGAGTTCAGCAAAATTCACCCATTTGCCCCAACCGACCAGGTTGGCGGTTATATGCAGTTGTTTGATGAGATCAATAACTGGTTAAGCGAAATTACCGGTTTTGCAGCCATGAGCCTGCAGCCAAACGCCGGTGCACAGGGCGAATATGCCGGTTTAATGGTTATCCGCGCTTATCATTTGGATAGGGGTGACGCTCATCGTAATATTGCTTTGATCCCTTCATCTGCGCACGGTACCAACCCTGCGTCAGCAGCAATGGCCGGCATGAAGATAGTAGTGGTTAAATGTGATGACAATGGTAACATCGACGTTGCCGATATGCGCGCTAAAGCCGAGCAATACAAAAATGAGCTTTCATGTTTGATGGTTACTTACCCGTCAACACATGGCGTGTTTGAAGAAAGCATTATCGAAATCTGCGAAATTATCCATGAAAACGGCGGCCAGGTTTATATGGACGGCGCAAACATGAACGCACAGGTAGGTTTAACAAGTCCGGCTAATATCGGTGCCGACGTTTGTCACCTTAACCTGCATAAAACATTCTGTATCCCTCACGGTGGTGGTGGTCCGGGTATGGGCCCAATTGGTGTTGCAAAACACCTGGTACCTTATCTGCCTGGCCATGCTGTGGTTGATATCGACAGGGGCAAATCAATTCATGCTGTTTCGGCAGCGCCGTGGGGCTCGGCTTCTATCCTGATCATTTCACATGCTTACATAGCTATGATGGGTGCCGAAGGTTTAACTAATGCAACCCGTTATGCTATCCTGAATGCCAATTACATCAAAACAAGATTAAAGGAACATTATCCGGTGTTATACACAGGTGCTAACGGTCGTTGTGCACACGAAATGATATTGGATTGCCGCTCATTTAAATCGGCAGGCATTGAGGTAACTGATATCGCCAAGCGTTTAATGGACTACGGGTTCCATGCGCCAACTGTGTCGTTCCCGGTTGCGGGTACTGTAATGGTTGAGCCAACCGAATCGGAGCCTAAGCATGAGCTCGACCGTTTCTGCGATGCCATGATCTCTATCCGCCATGAAATTGCTGATGTAGTTGATGGTTTATCCGATAAAACAAACAATCCGTTAAAAAATGCGCCTCATACAGTAGCTGTAATTACCGGCAACGAATGGGAGCATCCTTATACCCGTCAAAAAGCGGCATTCCCGCTGCCTTATGTAGCTGCCAATAAATTCTGGCCTTCAGTAGGCAGGGTGAATGACACTTACGGCGACAGAACGCTGATTTGCTCATGCCCTCCGTTAGAAGAGTATGAGTTTGAAGAAAGTGTGATAGAATAAGTTTTAAAATGTGCAGATTATAGATGTGCAAATGTGCAGGTGATGATAATTGCCTGCACATTTTTTTTCTTCGCAGTCTGAAAACTGTTACGCGACCTCTTTTGTTTATTTTTATATCTGAAATCTGGTACGTTAATAATTTGCATATTTCGTCTCGTTAATCTATTGTCTCACCTTTAATAATTTGCACATTTGGAATCTGCACATCTAAAATCAGAGGAGCTTATCGCCCCAACTCCTCAACCTCCTTATTATGCGGTGATATTTACCTCTGTACGCACCCCGGGAGATGATGGCTATGGTGATATGGCTGTAGAAATGGAGGCGCTTGCAAAGGAGCAGGAAGGCTTTTTGGGTGTTGAGTCGGCCCGTAACAATGTCGGAATAACGGTGTCTTATTGGCAATCGGAAGAAGCGATCAGGAATTGGAAAGCTAATGCCCGCCACCTGTTTGCCCAGCAACGGGGCCGCGATAAATGGTACCAGGCCTATAAAGTACGTATTTGCAGGGTTGAGCGTGATTATACTTTTTAAAATATAATATTCAACGGTTAGTTTTTACATGGAGTTTCCTGTATGCTGATCTTTATTTAATTTCCTGATTAAAATAAATATCCTCTGTTATGGTTATTTAATTAAGTGTCGCGGGGATATTATTTATAGATTTACAACTAAAGGGAATATAACTTTTTAAATCAAGGCCTCGTATAAAGATACAGCGCTTAAATTATAGATATGAATATTAACAATAAAGCCATTAGTGTATTACTGGTTGATGACGACGAGATAAATAACTTCATCTCCATAAAACTGATAAAGAAAGCTTTACTTAATACTGAAATTATGGCCTGCCTGAACGGAAAGTATGCTATTGAGCAACTTTCTGATATTCAGCGTAAAGATCCTAATAAACTGCCCGATTATATTTTACTTGATATTAATATGCCTATTATGAATGGCTGGGAATTTTTGGATGAGTATAAGCGCCTCAACCTCGACCCACTGGGCAAAAGCAAGATCTACATTATTTCATCATCGGTTTTCAGCAACGATATTAACAAGGCACGTTCATATCCGCTGGTGAAAGATTTTATTTCAAAGCCCCTTAATGTTGAAAAAATAAAAGAATTATTTGAGGTTCCTACCGAACATTAATAAACCGGTTTAACTTTAAAATGATCGCCTTCTGTTTCTACCGTTCCAATGGCAAATGACTTGGAATGGTAAAACAGGCATTTCCAGCCTTCGGCAGCGGCCTTTTTACCATACTCTTCGCGCAGCATCATAGCTTTACGGCCATCCATATCGTATTTGGCTATGAATTTTCTTAGTAACTGTTCCGGTTCAGGAAGCTCATCGCCGCCAAAGAATACCTTTTCGCCTTCCATATCAAACCAAAATACCTGGTGTGCAGGGCAGTGACCGCCCGAGTGCTCATACCTGATACCCGGTTTAAACTCACCATTACCTTCAATAAAAGTGATTTTAGCGCTGGCCTGTAAAGCTTCAAATATTTCAACATGATATGATGAGCCCTTGCCACTTATGCCAAATTCCCATTCCTGTTTATTGATTACATGCTCGGCCTGCGGAAAGCTGGGCACTAATTTGCCGTTACGCTCAACTACCAAACCGCCCGAATGGTCATAATGCAGGTGCGACATCATTACCAGCGTAACATCATCCGGATCGAAGCCTGCGTTGCGAATGTTCTGGTGCAACATCAGTTCATCGCGGGTATCTTTAAAGCCAAGACCGGTATCTAATACTATCAAATCGGTTTTTGTTTTGATGAGGAAGGGGTTAACGTGGATGAACAACGAAGCCGGACGATCTTTGGGGTTATCAGTTTCCGGGTTGAACGGGATAAATTTCTTGGTTGCATCAACCGAATAAGAGCCTTCACCTAAAGCAAAAAATTCCATAGTAAACGTAGTATCAGATTTTGAATGTAACTTTGGCTCTTTAACAGAGCATAAGTATATTTACTGTTTCAAGCTGCAAAGATATGAATAAACGTTGGGCGCTAAAGGATAATACAAACCATGATGATGTAATAAAATTAGCCGCCGAACTTAATATCGATACCGTTTTAAGCACTATGCTTGTGCAGCGCGGTATCACCACCTTTGAAGATGCCCGCTATTTTTTTAGGCCCGATTACCGGCACCTGCATGATCCGTTCCTGATGAAGGATATGGAAAAAGCTATCCTTCGTATTGAGCAGGCCATGGTGGCTGGCGAAAAGATCATGATTTATGGTGATTATGATGTGGATGGCACTACTGCTGTTGCGTTAACTTACAGTTTCTTCAAGAAGCTTTATGATAATATAGATTATTATATCCCGGATCGTTACAAGGAAGGTTATGGCATTTCAACCCAGGGAATTGATTATGCTGCCGAGCATGGTATTACCCTGATCATAGCGCTTGACTGTGGTATTAAATCAATTGATAAAATTGACTATGCCAATGAAAGAAATATCGATTTTATTATTTGTGACCACCATTTACCGGGGGCATCTATTCCGAATGCGGTAGCGGTGCTTGACCCTAAACGCGAAGATTGCGAATATCCCTATAAAGAATTGTCCGGCTGCGGTATTGGTTTCAAGCTGATCCAGGCCTACGCCGAAAAGAATAATATCCCGGTTGAAGAAGTAAATTGTTATCTCGACCTGGTGGTGATCAGCATCTCTTGCGATATCGTTCATATCACCGGCGAAAACAGGGTACTGGCACATTTCGGTTTGCAAAAAATCAATACTGATCCGTGTATCGGTGTTAAGGCATTAATGGAAATAGCCGGCCGTACCGGAACGTATACCATATCGGATTTAGTGTTTTCGCTTGGTCCGCGCATTAATGCAGCCGGCAGGATAGATGATGCCAAACACGCTGTTGAACTGCTGATAGCTACAGATAAGGATGTTGCCAAAGAAAAAAGCGCGATGATCAACGTGCGAAATACCGAACGAAAAGGGCATGATCTTAACATTACCGATGAAGCACTTGGCATGATAGAAAGTGACGAAGTATTGATTGCCCGTAAATCGACCGTGGTGTTTAATGAAGACTGGCACAAGGGTGTTATCGGTATCGTGGCTTCGCGCCTTACTGAAAAATATTACCGTCCAACCATCGTGCTTACCCGCTCGAACGGGCATGTTGCCGGTTCGGCACGTTCTGTTTTGGGATACGACTTGTACGAAGCGCTTTGCGGTTGTAAAGACTTGTTGATCCAGTTTGGAGGGCACAAGTACGCTGCCGGTTTGACTATGGAACCCGAAAACCTCGAGGCATTTATTGAAAGGTTTGAGGAAGTGGTAAGCTCAACTATAAAACCCGAACAATTGATACAGCAAATACAAATTGACGCCGAATTACGTTTAAGCCAGATAGAACCAAAATTTTTCAGGATCTTGAATCAGTTTGCACCTTTCGGCCCCGAAAATATGGCGCCTGTTTTCATAAGTAAAAATGTGTATGTTAGTGGTAACGCCGGCCTGGTTGGCGGCTCGCATATAAAAATGAGCGTAATGCAAGAGGGATCGGCAGCGTTTGATTGCATAGCCTTTAATCACGGGCAATACCTGGAGCAATTGCGGCCCGGTGTTCCGTTTGAAATGTGCTATTCAATAGAGGAAAACGTTTGGCGCGAAAGAAGAACGATTCAGTTAAATGTGAAGGGGATACGATTTAGTGATTAGAGGTTAGTGATTGGAGATTAGTCTGGTTCATAGTTGATAGATCATGGTTCATAGCCGGCAGGTCCTAATCAACGAAATCATCGAAATCAAAAAAATCAACGGTTAAATATCAGGGTAATCCATGAATCCCATAAATCATGGTTCAGACAAATAATGATACTAAGAGCAGATAATTTAGTTAAAAAATACAAGCAGCGTACCGTCGTTAACGATGTATCGTTTGATGTGGCGCAGGGCGAGATTGTTGGTTTGCTTGGTCCTAATGGTGCCGGTAAAACAACCTCATTTTATATGATTGTAGGTTTGATAAAACCTAACGAAGGTACTATACACCTGGATAATGAAAATATTACGCAGGACCCGATGTACCGTCGCGCACAAAAAGGCATAGGTTACCTGGCACAGGAAGCATCGGTGTTCAGGAAGCTTTCGGTTGAGGATAATATCAAGGCAGTGCTTGAAATGGGCGATATGTCTAAAGAAAAGCAAAGAGATAAGCTGGAAGAGTTGATTGATGAATTCAGCTTACATAAGGTACGCAAAAACCGGGGCGACCTGCTATCGGGTGGTGAACGGCGTCGTACAGAAATTGCCCGTGCTTTGGCTGCAGAACCTAACTTTATCCTGCTTGATGAGCCCTTTGCAGGTGTTGACCCTATTGCGGTTGAAGAAATTCAGGCTATGGTGGTTAAATTGCGTACCCGCAACATCGGCATCCTGATTACCGACCACAATGTGCAGGAAACATTGTCAATTACTGACCGTGCCTACCTGCTTTTTGAAGGTAAAATATTAGAATCGGGCTTCCCCGAGGTATTGGCTGAGAATGAAATGGTGAGGAAAGTGTATCTTGGGTCGAACTTTGTGCTTAAACGAAAGGTTTTTCCTCAATAACAACCCTATGACCCTCTTTAACTCCGTATTTACCTGGTTCATGAAAAAGCGTATCCACCAGATAGAGCTTTTTATGAAATACCCGAATGAAGTGCAGGAAGAATGGTTTGAACAACTGGTTTCAGTTGCCGAGAATACAGAGTGGGGCAAAAAACATCATTATAAAAGTATCGAGAACCTGGGCCAGTTTAAGGAGCGGGTCCCTATACAAAACTACGATACCTTAAAGCCCTTTATTGAGCGGATGCTCAAGGGCGAAAAAAATGTGCTGTGGCCTTCGGAGATCCGCTGGTTTGCCAAATCATCGGGCACCACCAGCGACAGGAGCAAGTTTATCCCGGTAAGCGAGGAAGCGCTTGAAGAATGCCACTTTAAAGGCGGCAAAGATTTGCTTACCATTTATTTTAATAACCAGCCTAACCCTCGTATGTTTACGGGGAAGATACTTACGCTTGGCGGCAGCCACCAGATCAGTCAGCTAAGTCAGGATACTTCATTCGGTGATCTTTCGGCGGTGATCATGAAAAATCTGCCTTACTGGGCCGAGTTTCATCGCACACCACATTTGGATATCGCTTTACTCGAAAATTTTGAGGAAAAGATCGAAAAGATAGCCCACGCTACCAAGGATGTGAACGTTACCAGTATCAGTGGCGTACCCACCTGGAACCTGGTATTGTTTAAACGCATCCTGGAGATAACCGGCAAAAAGAACTTATTGGAAGTTTGGCCTAACCTGGAAATGTACTTTCATGGCGCGGTAAACTTTACACCTTACCGCGAGCAGTTTAAAAAACTGATTCCGAACGAGGATATGTATTACCTCGAAAACTATAATGCATCCGAAGGCTTTTTTGGTATACAGGATACCAAAGAGCCCGGCGATATGCTGCTGATGCTGGACTACGGTATTTTTTATGAGTTTTTACCACTTGAAAACCTGCATGACGAAAATCCTGCAACGCTAACGCTTGATGAGGTTGAGTTGAATAAAAACTACGCGCTTATCATTTCAACCAACGCGGGCTTATGGCGCTACATGATAGGGGATACCATTAAGTTTTCATCGCTTTCGCCATTCAGGATCCAGATCACCGGCAGGACAAAACATTTTATTAATGCCTTTGGCGAGGAGGTGATCATTGATAATGCCGAGCGTGCACTGGAAGAGGCATGTACGCAAACGGGTGCTGTGATCAGGGAATATACTGCTGCGCCCGTCTATTTTAACGGCGATGACTGCGGTGCTCATGAATGGATAATTGAGTTTGAAAAGAGACCAGCCGAGTTTGAACGTTTTGTTGACCTGCTGGATGAAACCCTGCGCCGTATCAATTCAGACTATGACGCCAAACGTTTCAAAGACCTTGCCCTGCGCCGCCCGATAGTTCGTCGCGCACCTGATGGCACCTTCTTTAACTGGATGCGGGAAAAGGGTAAGTTAGGTGGTCAGCATAAAGTACCTCGTTTGGCAAATGACCGGGAGTATGTTGATGGTATTTTGAAGATGATGGAACTGGTGGGGTAGGGAATAGAATCAGGACTACAAGAATTAAGAAGCAAGAAAGATACGAAGCAATGTCATTTCGATAGAGCGAGCGGGGAATGAGCGCAGGGGCGAAAGAGAAATCTTATACGCCCGGCAAAACGAATTTGTACAGGCCGGTTTACAGGGCGTATAAGATTTCTCCTCGTTCCTCGTCGAAATGACAAGGTTTTTTGTTTACTCGAAACTTATTTACAAGCCTCCCAAATCTGCACAGCCTCCACAGCCTCTTTCACATCATGCACCCTTAAAATATTCGCCCCTTTCATCAGCGCAATGGTATTCAAAACAGTAGTACCATTCAAAGCTTCGGCAGCAGTATTGCCCAACAAACCATAGATCATCCTTTTACGGGAGATGCCGGCAAGTACAGGCAAACCCAGCAGATCAAACTCATCCATGCGGCTCATCAGCTCATAGCTGTGTTCAGCTTTTTTTGCAAATCCAAAGCCTGGGTCAAGGATCACATCATGAACGCCAAGGTGTTTGAGCTCGCTGTACTTAGCTACAAAATAATCAAACACTTCGCCAAATACATCATCGTATTCGGCCAGTTGGTTCATGGTTTGCGGGGTGCCTTTCATGTGCATCAGGATATAAGGCACATTTAAGCGGGCAGCCGTACTAAACATATCAGCATCAAGTGTACCGCCCGAAATATCGTTGATGATATGTGCGCCGCCTTTAATAGCAGCTTCGGCAACACCGGCGCGAAAAGTATCTATCGACATAATAGCTTCCGGGAATTGCGCGGCAATGGCTTCAACAGCAGGCAATAGCCTGTCTGTTTCTTCCTGTTCCGAAATATCAACTGCTCCGGGACGCGACGAATATGCGCCGATATCCAGAAATGTTGCACCATCGGTCAGCATTTTTTGTGCCTGAAGCAGGGCTTCCTCAACGCCGGGTTTACGGCTATCTGCAAAAAATGAATCGGGGGTAATATTGATGATGCCCATCAGCCTGGGCGATGAAAGATCTAACAATCGGCCACCTGCATTGATAGTAACTTTTTTACGGAAAAATGTATCTTTTACCACGGTTAGTTGGGTGTTGTAAAGTTTGAATGTGGTAAAGTTAATTAACTTTGTAAGCACGGGCTTCACAACCCAGCAACATTTAAACTTTACAACATTCAAACACATCATCTTTTGACTAATACAGCAGCAGAATACGAAGGCGTAATTAACATATGTAAAGGCCTTTTCATGAAAAAGACCCGCGATTATGGTACCGCATGGCGCATCCTTCGTCCGCAATCTATCACCGATCAGATTTTTATTAAAGCTCAACGTATCCGCACCCTCGAAGAAAAAAAAATATCAAAAGTAGGGGATGATATTACCGGCGAATACATCGGCATTGTTAACTATTGTGTGATAGCCATGATGCAGCTGGAATGCGGCCCGGAGATGTCGACCGAACTTAATCCTGACCATGTAAGCGAAATGTTTGATGAAAAGGTGAACGAGACCAAAGAGCTGATGTTTGCTAAAAATCATGACTACGGCGAAGCCTGGCGGGATATGAGGATCAGTTCATTGACCGATCTGATATTGATGAAACTACTTCGCGTAAAACAGATAGAAGATAATCAGGGCCTTACCGAAGCATCAGAAGGCGTGAAAGCCAATTACCAGGACATGCTGAACTATGCCGTGTTTGCGCTGATTAAGCTCAATGTTCATCATAGTAAATAAAACGCTTTATTAATTATAAAATTTAAGTCCATCTGCCGGTTGGCGGAGGAGATTTAGAGGGGGCTTATGAAAAATACATCATCGAATAGTGCCGTTATATGGATTCCCCGCTTATTGGTGGGCTTACTGTTTATATTTTCGGGAGCGATCAAAGCCAATGACCCGCTTGGTTTTTCGTACAAGCTGGTTGAGTATTTTGAGGTATTTCATATCACATTCCTAAACGGCCTGGCGCTTACCATGGCTATAGTGCTGTGCGCACTTGAAATGTTGTTAGGCTTTGCATTGCTTATTGGTGTAAGGGCTGTCAAAGTTGCCTGGGGATTATTATTGCTGATCATCTTTTTTGGCTTCTTAACCTTTTATTCGGCTTTTTTTAAAGTGGTGCAAACCTGTGGTTGCTTTGGCGATGCTATTCCGCTAACACCATGGCAGTCGTTCATTAAGGATATGGTATTGCTGGCTTTGGTGCTGATCTTGTTTGTTAAGCGTAAGCAGATCACTCCTTTGTTCAACGCAAAGGTTGGCGATAAATGGTTGATCTGTGCTGCCCTTGTTTCGGTAGGCTTTGGCGTATACACCTATAACTTTTCGCCGATTATTGATTTTCTGCCGTACAAAATAGGCGCTAACCTGCCCGATGAAATGAAGATTCCGCCGGGTGCACCGCTCGATGAGTTTGAGTTGACCTATCACCTTAAAAATAAAAAGACTGGTGCTACCAAGGTAATGAACGATAAGGAATACCTTAAATCCAATATCTGGAAAGATACCAACTGGGAAGTTGTTGGCGACCCGGAAAACCGTTTGGTTAAAAAAGGATACGAGCCTAAGATCCGCGACCTTGCTATCCAGGATGCGCAACGGAACGATTATACCAAAGAGTTGTTATCAAGCCCTTTTTATAGCCTGTTCATTGTTGCCTATGATTTGAGCGAAACGGATAAAGATGCCATCAATCGCCTAAACGCGCTGGCCATTAATCTTACTGATAATTATAACATCCGTACCATATTGCTTACTTCAAATTCGGCAGCCGATGCAACAGCCTTTGCAAAAGAGCATAAATTGATCAGTGAGATCTTTTATGCTGATGGTGTTCCGCTGAAATCAATGGTGCGTTCTAACCCGGGAGTTTTGCTGATGAAGAATGGTACGGTGATTAACAAATGGCATTATCATTCGGTGCCCAAGTATGAGGATATCGTAAAACAATATTTGCAGAAACAATAAAATGATTCCCTACCTGCTCCGTAAATTAGTATATGGACTGGCAGTAATGCTGGGGGTAGTGGTTGTTGTTTTTTTTCTGTTCAATATCCTGCCTGTCGACCCGGCCCGTATGACCCAGGGGCAGCGTGCTGATGTGCAATCATTACAGGCAGTACGTAAAGAGTTCGGGCTGGATAAACCAGTACCTATGCAGTTTGCCTATTATTTGAATGATCTTTCGCCTGTAGGTATTCATCTTAATACGGTTGACGAGCAACAGCGATACGGCTATGTAAAACTGTTCCCGGTGAGCAAAAGTAAGGTGTTGGCGCTGAAATGGCCTTATCTGAGGCGTTCATACCAAACCCGCAAGGATGTGGCTTCATTGCTCATGGAGGTGATCCCTAATACATTAGTGCTTGCCGCGGCAGCTATGATCTTTGCTATCATTATCGGTGTGTTTTTGGGCGTGGCGAGTGCGGTGAATAAAGATACCTGGATTGATAAGCTGGCGCTGAGTTTTTCAACGCTCGGTATTTCGGCCCCGTCTTTTTTTGCGGGGATCATCATTGCCTGGGTTTTTGGTTTTGTGCTCAGTAATTACACGCATCTTAATATGTCGGGCAGTTTGTATAGTTATGATCCTTTTAAAGGCGAAGTGATTACACTGAAAAACCTTGTATTGCCGGTTATTACTTTGGGCTTGCGGCCGCTGGCAATTATTGTGCAGCTTACCCGTAATGCTATGCTGGATGTTTTGGGGCAGGACTATATCCGTACAGCCAAAGCAAAAGGTTTGAGCAATCGGACAATCATTTATCGCCATGCGTTAAAGAATGCCATGAACCCGGTTATTACTGCTATAGCCAACTGGTTTGCATCGCTGCTGGCAGGTTCATTTTTTGTGGAATACATTTTTGGTTACAACGGATTAGGCAAAGCTACTGTAGATGCGCTGGAAATGTCGGATTTTCCGGTGGTGATGGGCTCTATATTGTTTATCGCGTTTATATTTGTGGTGATCAGTATCCTGGTGGATGTTATCTATGTTTGGATTGATCCGCGGGTAAAATTAAGCTGAAGAAATTTTATGAAATACTTTATTGTGGGCTTTATGGGCTGTGGCAAAACAACCTGGAGCCGCAAACTGGCCGCCAAATGGGGCTACGAATTTATTGATCTCGATCATGTGCTCGAAGCCAAAGCGGGTATGAGCATAGCCGAATATTTTTCATCTTTTGGCGAAGATGCCTTCCGCAAGCTGGAATCGCAGGTGCTGAAGGAAACTGAATATCATGAAAATACCGTGGTATCAACAGGCGGAGGACTGCCCTGCTTTTTTGATCATATGGATTGGATGAACGCCAACGGCAAAACCTTGTATATAAAACTATCGCCCAAAACGCTAGCCGACAGGCTGGAGAATAGCAAAACCATACGCCCGGTGTTGCAAGGCAAAAAGGGCGATGAACTGGTTGAATTTATAACAGGCAAGCTGGCCGAGCGTGAAGGATTTTACCTGCAGGCAAGCAATATTGTTGAGGGGATAGATATGTCGGTTGAGAAATTGGAAGAGGCGTTGGGGGTATAAATAAATAATCTCCACTATGTCATTGCGAGCGCAACGTGGTAATCGCATGCTATACCGGGCGGATTTGCTTACGTGCGGTTGCCACGTTGCGCTCGCAATGACATGAGTTTTATATTTAGCTATTCTACCTCAAATAAACCGCATCCTCTTCGCCGTCTTCTTCATCAAGCACCACATCAACATGCTCTTTAATAACAGTTGAAAGGGCTACTCCTGCAAAATCAGTCGTTATCGGGAAGCTTTTATGGTTACGGTCAACCAACACCGCGGTGCGAAGCTTTTTCAACGGCACATCTAAAAATACCCCAAAGCCATAAGCAAGGGTTTTGCCGCTGTTCAGCACGTCATCAACCAGTACTACTACTTTGTTGCTGCATTCTTCAACTTCAAAATCAATGTTGGCACTCAGGCTGCTGCTTTGTTTTTCGAGTTCGATGGTAAGTATGCGGCTTTTAAATGGAGCAATACCGTCAAGAATGGTTTTCAGGCGCTCGGCAATGTGGTTACCGCGAGGCAGGATACCTGCTATTAATATTTCTTCCTCGTCAAAATTATCCTCCAGGATCTGGTAGGCCATCCTGTCGAGTTTTTGCTGGATCTGTTGCTTATTTAATATGAGAAGCTTTTTTTCAGGCATTTTTATCAGCGTTATTTGGTGCTCTTTTTAGAAGAGCATTTATGCGGAATAGTGATAAAACTACATTAGGTTTATTTCCCGCACGTCTCAAATTTATATAAATAAAACTTACTTAGCGTAAGGGAAAAACACAAAGTTTGCACCCTCCGGAACGACAACAAAAACGCACATATATTGATATGGGTCTTTATAGCTTTTTACAAAGCGTTCTTTTAACACTGGTTTTATAACGTCACGTTCTACAAATTCTTCCAATGTAGAAGCGTGAATGCTCCATTCCGAATTTAAATCATGGCGGTCAAGGATCAGTTCACCAAGACTTAATTCATGTTGATGTGCTATAAAAATAGGATAGGACGAAAGCCCTTCGTTCATGATCTCTTCGGCTACCTCTTTGATCGATTCATTAAAATATTTAAGGTCGCGCTCCAAACTTATCAGCGGACTATCAGCCGCCGGTTTATTACGTTCGTTTCCTTCGTTAAGCAGTTCTTCAGGGTTCATAACCGTTGATTTTTTTGATTACGATGATTTCGTTGATTTTTTTGTTTTGTGATTTCACCGATTCTTGGATGATTACACCGATTTTGACCGTTGATGTTTTTTGATTATGTTGATTTCGCTGATGAGGCTTCGGCTATGAACTATTAACCATGAACTATAAGCCAACTACAACTAACCTCTTATCTCCAACCCCTAACCTCTCAAAACAAGCAACACCACATTCTCCACGTGCTGGGTATGCGGAAACATATCCACCGGTTGAATCTTTACGGTGTCATATTTTTCTTTTAACACCAGCAAATCGCGGGCCTGGGTGGCGGCGTTGCAGCTTACATAAACAATTTTAGGTGCTTCAATTTCCATGAGGCGGGCTACTACATCCGGGTGCATACCTGCACGCGGCGGATCGGTGATGATCACGTCCGGTTTGCCGTGTTCGGCTACGAAACCGGCTACCAGCACATCTTTCATATCACCGGCGTAAAACTTGGTATTGGTAATGTTATTGATGGCTGAATTTACTTTGGCGTCTTCAATGGCAGTAGGTACGTATTCAACGCCAACTACTTCACGCACATGACCTGCGACAAAGTTAGCAATGGTACCTGCGCCTGTGTAGAGGTCGTACACCAGCTCATCGCCTTTAAATTCGGCAAAATCGCGGGTTATTTCATACAGGCGAAGTGCCTGTACCGAGTTGGTTTGGTAAAATGATTTTGGCCCTATACGGAACTTGATCCCGTTCATTTCTTCGTGGATGTATTCAGGACCTTTAAAGGCTATAACATCCTGGTCAAATATAGTATCGTTCTTTTTATGGTTTACAATGTACAGCAGCGAGGTGATCTTAGGGAAACGGGTATCAATATGGCTCATCAGCTTATCGATCTCGTCTTGCTCAGCATAAGAAAAAACTACAATTACCATGATCTCGCCGGTTGAAGAGGTACGCACAACCAAATTGCGGAGCATGCCGCTGTGATTACGCAGATCATAATAGGTATATCCCCGCTGAATGGTAAAATCTCGGATCTCGTTACGCAAACTGTTGGATGGTTCGGCTTGCAAATAGCAGTGATTTACGTCTAATATCTTATCAAAGCGGCCAGGAATGTGGAAACCCAGGGCATTCATATTCAGCGTGCCGTCTTCCTTGTTTTCGCCATCGTAAAGCCAGCGTTTATTGGAGAAAGTAAACTCAAGTTTATTGCGATAATATCTATCAGCAGGAGAGGGGACGATTGGCATAATGCCGTCAACGTTGATCTTAGCTAAACGACTTAAGGCATCAACAACCGATTTTTGTTTGAATTTAAGCTGGGCTTCGTAGGTCATGTGCTGCCATTTGCAGCCCCCGCAGGTACCGAAGTGTTCGCAAAAAGCAGTTGTACGGTATTCTGAAGCTTGTTTTAATTCGGTGATCTTACCCTCGCCGAAGTTTTTCTTACTCCGGTACACTTGTACATCGGCAATATCACCGGGTACGGCCTTGTCTACAAAAAGAACAAAATCATCTGCTTTGCCTACGCCTTTGCCTTCTTCGGCAATATCAATGATCTGTACGTTCTCAAAAAACTTTGGTTTGTTAGCTTTACTCATCAGGCTGCAAAGTTAACCCTATTTATTTAATCCTGAAAATGGGAAGGGAAAGGCAAAAAAAAGCCGGTCGCCTTTCAAAGGCGTTACGATGTTGAAGCAGGATTTCTAAGCAAATAAACTCAGCAGATAATTAACCATGTTATCGTCAACGGTAATATCTTCTATCTCAAATTGCTCATCAATCAGGTCTGAAAGTTCTGTTAGTTCGCGGCTCATAAAACAAAAAATTTACTATGCTAACATAGTAAATTTTAAACTAAAAACCAAATTGGTATAGGGTTTAATTTGTAATCAGCAAAGATCGCCGAAACCTTTGCTGATTAACGCCCGTAGTGATTAATTTTTATCCCAGTTTATTTTGCGCGAAAAATACATCAGTATAGCTATAATGATGAATAGCGCGATACTACCAACCATTAAAGCAAGATCTTCCAGTTGAATGATCACAAAGATGAACGCGTAAAACACCGCTAAAATAAAGGCAAACAATACTGCTGCCTTTCCGTTTTTTAGCAGGGACGATATGAATACAGATATGAGTGCTATTGTTGACGCAGATGCGATGAGGTAAGCAAAATTATATCCAACCTGTTCCGAAAACGATAGCAACAGTGTATAGTAAATAACCATAGCAGCACCAATGAGTATGTAATTAAACATATGTATCGGTTGCTTACGGATAACTTCGGTTAAAAATAGGGAGATGAAAGTGAGTAGTATGATAAATATGGCATACTTGCTGGTACGCATGGTTTTCTGGTACTGATCAACAGGGAGGCGAAGCTTCACACCAAAGGTAGCATCCTCAAGTTTCTTATCGTTATCCAACTTTTTTTCTGCGCCCGCCCACTGTTGCGGAAAAGGTCTGTTATAGTACATCATTCGCCAGCTGGCGCTAAAACCACCGGTATCAATTTTACGCTCATCGGGCAGGTGATTGCCATCAAAGCTGGGGCTGCTCCAGTTGCCATTAACCTGCACATCAGTGGTTTTGCCAAGCTGTAAAAAGCTTAGCCCCTCGCTACCTTTTAAATCAAGCGTGTAATCAAAAGGAACTTCATTATTGCTTATTGAGGAAAGGTCAACAGCGGCCTGTAAGCCATTACCAAATACAGAATCAAACGAAGGTTCGGCGCTGAGTGTTGGTTGTGTTGTTTTTATAATAGGGTTACTTTTTAAACCTTTCAGGTCGCTTACGCTAAATTCAAACCGGGCTTTGTTTAAAATAAGCTGGTTGATATTTATACCGAGAGATGAAAGATCGAGTTTGGCAAAGTTGCCGCTTACTTTTACCTGGGTATTATATACAGCTACATCAAAAATGCCACGATGCAGGATCTGTGTTGTAAGACCAGCCTTGATATGCAGGTTATCTGGTAGTATATACAGGTTTTCCGTAGCTTGTTGCCTCGCCGTATCAGTCATATTTATCCCTTTTTTATAAGGGATAACCAATACCGGGCCTTTGATGATCTGACTGCCCGACCAACTGTCTGATACTTCTTTAATAGTTTCGTTTTGCGTGTTGGCCCGCTCATTAATGAGGTCGCGGATAAACGCCGAAGGTATCAACAGCAGTAAGGTGAGTAAGCCGATGAAGATTAATTTAAACGTTGCCGACTCCCTGAGCCAGCCTAATGTTGTTTGTTTTGGTGTTTGTTCCTCTATCATGATTGTTTAGATATAAAGTACTTTGTATTTCAAAGTTGTTATTTAAAAAGAAAGGCCTGATTTAAGCCTGTACAAATATAATATAAAGTACTTTGTATTTCAAAGTTTATGTTCTGTTTTTTATTTGCGAATCGCAATGTCAATAATGTTAGGTTATCATTTTTTGATAGTTTTATACCTGATGAAGAAGACAGATGAATATATGCTGAACCGAATTAAATGGAAAGCTGGCAGGCATGGGATTTATAAAAGATCAAACGGATACACATTTTTCTTCGATGAGCTTCCTGAATCAATAAAAGGGCACTTAAAAACGGATCTTAAAGAATATTTAAGGGGCATTCCCGTAATTTTCTTTTCTAAACCATCAAATCAATGGACTTTGCTTTGCACAAAACGTGTTGTCGGTTATTCGGGTGAAAGAGTGTTCTGTATTGATTTTGAGGATATATTTGAGATTGAAACCTATCCGTTTTGGATAACAAAGAAGAGTAAATTAGATTGGGATGAATTGACAATATCAGATAAACAAAGCAACAGGTATGTGTTTCATACCTACGATGGTTATGACCATAATTTGTTGCATAATATTTTATTAATGTGCTGCCAATTAGTTGCCTAAACCGAAACCGCAGCCTTAACCAAATAAGGCAAAATCTCTTTCTGGAAAGAGACAAAATTTTTCCGTACATCCGAGTCGCTTACTGAAGTAAAGGCGAAGCTGAATACAATGCTTTTACTGCACTTGATCAAAAAGCGTAAGCGTTGCTGGTAAGTTTCGTGCTTGCGAATGCCCGGTAACTGGATAAATGATGCCATGAGCAGTTCTTCGAGTTCGTTGGAGAGGTTTTTTAAAAAATCCTGTGAATTGGTTGATTCGCGGATAAAGTCCCAACCGATAAACTCGTTACAAACGGTGTAGGAGAGGCGGCAGGTTTTCATGATGAGGTTGTTGAGGTAAGCCTCTTCATCAATATCGTTTGAATTGACTTGTACCAGGTCATCAACACTGGCTTTGATGTAATCCATCAGCAGCACGTGTAACACGGCCTCTTTGCTGTCGAAGTATTTATAAATAGTTGCCTTGGCAATTTTAGCCTTTTTGGCAATCTCATTAACACTGGTTTTATGGTAACCGAATTTGCGGAAAAGTTCCTGCGCCGCCCGCTTAATACTATCTTTTATTTTATCGGCTTCCATTAATTAGTTACTTGAATTTCAAACTGGGTAACGGCTACCCTATATGATCTTAATGCCTTTGTTGCCGGGGCTTTTACCGGTGTGCCATCTTCAAGGCTAAATTTTGAACCGCTGCAGGGGTCGGTTACTGTAAAGCCCGTATTATCAATTGTTACTGCACATTTTTTTTCGGGCTGATAACTGCTGCACCTGTCATAAGCTGCATAAGTGCCATTCACTTTACGGTAAATGATTAGTCCGGCCACACCATAACCATTAATCGCAACTGCACCGCCCGAAACATTTAATGGGCTCAATGCCGGTGTACCCAATGCTGCCTGGAAATTTACAGGTACACTTGGTACGTTATCAGTTGATTTTCCGCACGAAAAGCAACTGATAACTACCAGTAATATTATTGCGAGTTTCCTCATAACATTTCTGTTTGGAACTGTTTAAGGAAACGTACGTCGTTCTCTGAGAACAGGCGCAGATCGCGGATCACATATTTTAGGTTGGCAATACGTTCCATACCCATACCAAAGGCAAAGCCGGTATATTTTTTACTGTCGATACCGCAGTTTTCCAAAACGTTGGGATCTACCATGCCGCAGCCTAAAATCTCTACCCAACCGCTGTGCTTACACATATTGCAACCGGCACCGCCGCAAATGGTACATGAAATATCCATCTCGGCCGATGGTTCGGTAAACGGGAAGTACGACGGGCGGAAGCGAACCCTGGTGCCTTCGCCATAAAGCTCCTGAACGAAGTGGTAAAGGGTTTGCTTCAGATCTGAGAATGATACATTCTCATCAACATATAAACCTTCAACCTGGTGGAAAAAGCAATGCGCACGGGCCGAAATAGCCTCATTACGATAAACCCTGCCCGGCATAATAGCGCGGAACGGTGGTTTGCCTGCTTCCATCATCCGTACCTGTACCGATGAGGTGTGGGTACGCAGGGCGATATCATCTTTGCCATTATTCTTTTTAATGAAGAAGGTATCCTGCATATCACGTGCCGGGTGCTCATCCGGGAAGTTCAGGGCCGAGAAGTTATGCCAGTCGTCTTCAATTTCCGGGCCTTCAGCAACAACGAAACCTAAGCGCTTAAAAATATCGATGATCTCGTTACGAACCAATGATAACGGATGGCGTGAGCCAACAGTAAAGCCATCGCCGGGTAAAGTAAGGTCAAGATCATTGCCTTTGCTTTGCGGGCCTGAGCCAATGTTTTCTTTCAGTTCGTTATACTTAGCCTCGGCCAGTTGTTTAAACTCATTAAGTACTTTACCGAAAGTGCGTTTCTCTTCCGGACTAACACTTTTAAACTGCTCAAAAAGGTCTTTAATAATACCCTTAGTGCCTAAAAATTTAATACGGAACGCTTCCAGTTCGTCGGCATTGGCAGGCGAAAAGGCATTGATCTCGGCGGTATATTGGTCTATCTGAGCTTGCATTATAATGTATTTAAAAATTGTTCGGCTGTTAAAACCGGTATTGTTGAGTTTTTATAGTCTTTTATATTTCGGGTGATGATTAGATCTACTCCCGCATTTTTGGCGGCAAAATATTGAACGGCATCTTCAAAATCTTTAAAGTCCGAAGCTATCGCATCATTTATAGTTGTGGCGTCTTCGCCTAACACCCGTAGCTGTTTCGACAGTAATTTTATAGCTTCGATCGCGGTTTCTGCTCCTAAGTGTTTCTTTGTAAAGTAGTGAACATTAATGAGGGTATGTACCGCTGTGCAAAAATTATATCCGCTATCTATGGGTAACGATAGAATTTGTGCAGATGCGCTATAAAAGGTCGGCCTATTTAAAATAACGTCAAGCAAAACATCTGAATCAATAAAGGCCAATTTCATAAGCCGTATTTTTCATCGAGATGCTTATGGTACTCTGCTTTCGCGTCAAAATCAGGAGTCGGCGTTTTTGATAGTGTTAGTTTTTTAACCCAATCTGCTATTTCTATAGTTTTTACGTTTGTCTTAGGCTCTTCAATAGCAGTAACGCTGGTTGTAACCCTTTTTAAATAACGTTCAATTAACTTAGACAGATTGGTATGCGTTTCATCGGCATAAAGCTCTGCCTGTTTTAAAACATCCGGCTCAATATCTAAAATTAACTTTGCCATAACTTTCAATTGTCAAAACACAAAAATACGACAAATTACCTTATTTTAATACTCCCAGCTCCTTACCCACCTTGGTAAATGCTGCAATAGCCTTATCCAGGTGGTGCATATCATGCGCTGCTGAGATCTGTACCCTGATCCTCGCTTTGCCTTGCGGAACAACCGGGTAGTAAAAACCGATCACATAAATACCTTCCTCAAGCATTTTTGCAGCAAACTCCTGGGCCAGCTTGGCATCATACAACATCACTGGGACTATAGGATGCACGCCAGGTTTAATGTCAAAACCAGCTTCAGTCATTTTTTTACGGAAATATTGCGTATTGGTTTCCAGTTTATCGCGCAGTTCGGTGGTTTCGCTCAACATATCCAGTACAGCTATTGATGCTCCTGTAATGGCAGGTGCTAACGTATTCGAGAATAAATACGGACGTGAGCGCTGGCGCAACATATCAATGATCTCCTTACGCCCCGATGTAAAACCACCCGACGCGCCACCTAAAGCTTTGCCCAATGTACCCGTAATGATATCAATCCTGCCCATAACATTATGGTGTTCATGCGTACCACGACCGTTTTTGCCCATAAAACCTGAGCAATGACTCTCATCGATCATTACCAGCGCATTGTATTTATCGGCCAGGTCACAAATTTTATCCAGTTGAGCAATAGTACCATCCATGCTGAAAGCACCATCGGTTACAATAATGCGGTGACGTAATCCCAGTGTAGCTTTCAGTTTTTCTTCCAGGTCGGCCATGTCATCATGTTTATAGCGGTAACGCTGGGCTTTGCACAGGCGTACACCGTCGATGATCGAGGCATGGTTCAACTCGTCAGAAATAATAGCATCCTGATCATTAAACAATGGTTCAAACACGCCGCCGTTGGCATCAAAAGCTGCTGCGTAAAGGATAGTATCTTCAGTGCCTAAAAATTCGGCTATCTTCTTTTCAAGTTCTTTATGAATATCCTGTGTACCGCAAATAAAGCGTACAGATGATAAGCCATAACCATGGGTATCCATTGCCGCTTTGGCAGCTTCAATCACTTTGGCATTGCCCGATAGGCCCAGGTAGTTATTAGCGCAAAAGTTAATTACTTCGGCACCGCTTTGCACCGTGATATCGGCACCCTGTGGCGAGGTAATGATCCGTTCTTTTTTGTATAACCCTGCGTTTTCAATTTCGGTTAGTTCCTGCTGTAAAACCGGCTTTAGTGTGTTGTACATAGCGTGCGTGTTTTAAAGGGTACAAAATTAAGCATTCGCGGGCATTTGGTTGGGTTTATTAAACCTTAAATAATTATTAAGTGAATAATAAAACATTTTTAGGCCATAACACATTACCCATAAGTAACATATGAGAAAATATATACTACTATTAATCACTGCTTTCAGCGTAATAACAGCCTCTGCACAGCAATCACTTTTAACAGGGAAGATAACCGATAAAAATGGACAGGTTATCCCGTTTGTTTCTGTTTATATCCGCAATTCAACATACGGCACCACCGCCAATGAAAACGGTATTTACCAGCTTAAGCTTAATCCGGGTACTTACAATGTGATTTATCGCTATGTTGGTTATACCGAAAAAATTGAAGAGGTTACGATAGCCGATCATGATCAGGAACACGATGTACAAATGGCCGACGAGGTGTTTGCCACCGGCAGGGTAGCCGAAACTTACCGCAAAAATCGTGATGCTGCTGATACTATCATGAAGCAAGTGTTAAAAAAGCGAAAATACTATATCGAGGAAGCCACGTCATACTCATGCGCAGTTTATATTAAAGGGGTACAAAAGTTATTGAGCGTACCTAAGTCATTGTTGGGGCAGGAGGTAAGGAAAACCCTCGATCTGGATACAAACGGTCGCGGTATCCTCTATCAATCCGAATCACTGTCCGAATACAATTTTCAGAAACCCAATAAGGTTCGGGAAATTACAATTGCCAACCGCATGGCAGGCCAGAATACTGCGTTCGGTTATAAAAAAGCCTCCGACTTGCAGGCCAATTTTTATCAGAATGTATTTATCATCAACGGATTGGCAACAAGAGGCTTCGTATCGCCGGTTGCGTCATATGGTCCCCGGTTTTATAATTACAAATTGCTGGGAACCTCTGTTGAGAACGGGCATACTATTCATAAGATCCACATAACCCCTAAACGCGGTCATGGCCAGTATTTTCAGGGCGATATTTATATTGTTGACGGCGACTGGCGCATTTACAGCATTGACCTATTTGTTGAAAATAAAACAAGCAATCTTAACCTGGTTGATACTTTAAAGATCAGGCAGCAGTATGTTGCCATTACCGATAGTGTATGGATGCCGGCATCAACCCAATACAATTTTAAAGGGGCCGTTTTCGGATTTAAATTTGGCGGTTATTATGCTGCTGTTTATAATAACTATAAAATCAATCCAACTTTTCCGGATGATTTTTTTACCGGCGAGATCTTAAAAATTGACACAGTAGCAAACAGTAAAAAGCCCGATTACTGGTCTAACTCGCGGCCTATACCCTTAACTGCATTTGAAGATCGTGATTACAAAAAAAAGGATGCCTTTGAAGAATACAAAAAGACAGATACCTACCTTGATTCGCTTCAGCATCATAAAAATCATATTAATTATCCGGGTTACCTGATTTTTGGCTATGCGGCCAGCAATAAAAGCGCCAGGGACTCATTATACATCTTCCCGTTTATACAAACCTTTTATTATAATACGGTTGAGGGTTTCGGCATTAACGCCAAAGTGAGTTATATTCGCACCATTGATGATTTTCATTCATTAACAATTACACCAGCCTTACGTTATGGTTTCTCCAACAAGGTCTTCAGCGCCAACATGGGGATCGACTATAAGAATGACCCTTTCCATAATGCTAAGTTTTATGCCGATTTTGGGAGCGATGTGCTCGACCTTAATAATGTCGGTACGCGTTCGTTATATTTCAATACGCTGAGTACCCTTCTTAGCGAGAACAATTACGTTAAATATTACCGTAGCCACTATGGCGATTTTGGTTATCAGCGCGAAATATTGAATGGTGTGTTTTTAAAAGGGGGGCTTTCTTATTCCAGCCGTTCACAATTGTATAATACATCTTTCAGTAAGATAAAGGATATTAAAGATCGCCAGTTTACATCAAATAATCCGTTAGCTCCGCCGGGTACCCCGGCCGATGATCATTCCTTCCTGTTCCCGGATAACCAGGCATTAGTATTTAATGCGACGGCTACTTTTACGTTCGATCAGCGGTACGAAACCAGGCCTACAGGTAAGTTCAATCTGCCATCAAAATATCCAACGTTAACGGTAAACTACCGTAAAGGATTTAAAAACATCATTGGTTCGGATGTAGATTATGATTTTGCCTCTGTCGATCTTTCGCAGGACCATATCCGTGTGGGCCTTTCCGGCTATTCATCATTCAAAGTATCAGGCGGAGGTTTTTTCAATAACAACACCCTGTACTATATGGATTACAATCACTTTTTAGGTAACCAGGGTACCACTTTCGATCCTACCTATGTGGGCAGCTTCCATTTCCTGCCGTTTTATACCTACAGCACCAACGGTGCATTTTTAGAAGCACATTATCAGCATAATTTTGCAGGTTCGTTATTTAACCGCATCCCGCTGTTAAGAAAATTGAAGCTTGAAGAAATCATCGGCGCCAACTATCTCACCACCAAAAACAACCGCAATTACCGCGAGTTTTACGTAGGTGTGCAGCGCCTCATCTTCCGGGTTGATTATGGTATCTCCTATGCCGGCGATAAAAAATACATCCAGGGCTTCAGGATCTTTTACGGGATAAGATAGTATTTCAGTCCGGAAGTCGGAAAGTCCGCATAAGTCCGAAAGTTTTTGAGTAGCCATTTTAATTGCTGAAATTCTACTTACGGACTTTCTGACTTCAGACTTTCGGACTACGAACAAAGTTCGTATCTTTGCGCCGCTCATTTAACACTGTTTGCAGCAGTATCAATGATTTTATGGAAATGTATAATACCCTACTATACTATTGTTATTCAACAATAGCTAATGCGGAGCAATTTGCTGCCGATCATTTAAAATTTTGTAAAAGCTTAGGTTTAACCGGGCGCATTATTGTAGCCGATGAAGGTCTTAATGGTACTGTTTCAGGATCTGTTGAGGCTTGTAAAACCTATATGGATACCGTACACGCCGACGAACGTTTCGCCAAAACCGAGTTTAAGATCGATGAGGTAGATACACCATCGTTCGTGAAAATGCACGTACGTTATAAATCAGAGATCGTACACTCAGGCTTGCGTGATCCTAACGTTATCGACCCAAAACAAAAAACAGGCAAACACCTGGAGCCGAAAGAGTTTTTGGCGATGAAGGACAGGGATGATGTTGTTGTATTGGATGTTCGCTCAAACTATGAGCATTCTTTAGGCAAATTCAAAAACGCCGTAACCCTTGATATCGATAACTTTCGTGATTTTCCGGCTATGATCAATGAGTTGGCGCAATACAAGGATAAAAAGATCCTTACTTACTGCACCGGTGGTATCAAATGTGAAAAAGCTTCGGCATTGCTTTTGCACGAAGGTTTCCCTGAAGTATACCAGCTGCACGGCGGTATCATTAAATATGGCAAAGAAGCAGGTGGCGAGGATTTTGAAGGCAAATGTTATGTGTTTGATAACCGCCTTTCGGTTGATGTGAACAGCGTTAACCCGGTTGTTATTTCAACCTGCTTAAATTGCGGTAAAACCACGCCTAAAATGATCAATTGTGCCAACCCGGAGTGTAATGAGCATTTTACCCAATGCGACGAATGCGGAACCGCTATGGATGGCTGCTGCAGCGAAGAATGTAAATCTCATCCGCGCAAACGTGTTTATGATGGCACCGGGTATTATGTAAAAGTACCTCAACCAGTAAACGTGAGCAAAAGCAAGTTGCAACTGGCCGATTGAAATTAGCTAAATCCAATAGATGATACGAAGCTTATCCGCAAGGGTAGGCTTTTTTCTTTTATCGGGCTCAAACATTACTTTCGTAACTTGATTACATTAGCATCATTTTATTTTAACCATGCGTAAACCCCTGTTAGTTTTTATTTACCTGCTTTGTTTTTCGGTTTGGCAAACATTTGCGGTTGATATTAAGAGCATAGGGGTTCCGTATGTGCAAAATTATACCAAGGCCCTTTACCAGTTTGGTAATCAAAACTGGTCGGTAACGCGCGATGAGCATGGCATTATGTATTTTGGTAATGCACAGGGCCTGCTTGCTTTTGACGGTAAATACTGGCAGCAGTACCATATGCCTAACGGGTTAATAGTGCGGGCGGTAACTGCCGATGGTAAAGGAAAAATTTATGCAGGCGGTTATGGTGAATTTGGCTACTGGGAAAATGACGACAAAGGTTTTTTAAAATATACATCGCTCGTAAACCTGGTACCTAAAAAGTTTTTGCCCATAAATGAGGAGGTTTGGAAGATCTATTGCGAAAAAGACAGGATCTTGTTCCAGGCTTTCGGCTCCATCTATATTTACTCAAATGGGAAGATCGAAGTTGTAAAAACGCGACAGCCTTACCTCTTTCTCTTTAAAGCGGGCAACCGCTTTTTTATAGAGCAGCTGTTAAAAGGACTGTTTGAGCTTAAGGGCTCAAAGTTAGAGTATGTAAAGGGCAGCGATATTCTTGGTGGAAGTGGCGTATTGTCTATCCTGCCTTTTCAGCATAATAAATACATTATTGGTACGGCCAAAAGTGGTTTGTTTATTTACGATGGGGAAACTATTAAACCCTGGGCCAATCAATGTAACGACTTTTTAAAAACTTATCAGCTTAATAACGGGGTGGCTATTGCAGGCAGATATCTTGCTTACGGAACCATTCTTAACGGCATTGTAATAGTTAATACCGCGGGTAGGGTAGTACAACACATTAACAAAGCCAGCGGCATGCAAAACAATACGGTATTGAGTTTATATACCGATACAGAGCAAAATCTTTGGGCAGGACTTGATAATGGGATCGACCGTATTGAGGTTAACTCACCATTGTATTTTTATTTTGATAAAACAGGCAAGTTCGGTACCGTTTACGCCAGTATTATTTTTGATAAGAAGATCTACCTCGGCACTAACCAGGGCTTGTTTTACAGCGATTGGCTACCCGAGAGTAACAAAGGGCCTTTTCAGTCATTTGATTTTAAGCTGATCCCCGGTTCACAGGGGCAGGTGTGGGACCTTTCCCTGCAGGATGGGCGACTGCTGTGCGGCCACAACGATGGTACTTACCAGGTAACCGGTAGCTCAATAACTAAGATCTCGGATATCACGGGCGGCTGGACCATCAAAAAAATAGCTCCGGATATGCTGATCCAGGGTACTTACACGGGCTTGGTCATCTATAAAAAAGATGCGGCGGGGAACTGGCATTTTAACCATAAACTGGCCGATTTCGGCGAACCCTCGCGCTACGTTGAACGGGATAGTAAAGGGCAGATCTGGGTAAGCCATGCTTATAAAGGCATCTATAAGCTTTCCCTCAGCGCCGACCAAAAAAAGGTTGTATCACGTGTTTATTATGATAAAAGTTATGGCCTGCCTGGTAGCTATAATATCAATGTATTTGACCTGGACAACCGCATCGTTTTTTCATCCGATTCTGGATTTTATGTGTATGATGATATTACTGATCGTTTTTACAAATACCAGCAGCTGAATAAAAAGCTGGTTACGTTTGCCACTTCAAGCAAAATCATAAAAGCTATAGGCAAAAAGTATTGGTTCATTAACCAGGGCAGGGTTGCCCTTGCCGATCTTTCGGTGCCGGGGAAATTAACTATCGATACCAATCGCTTCACCATACTAAGCGGGCAAATGGTGCAGCATTATGAAACCATAAACCGCATTAATAACTCAACTTACCTCATTAGTGTTGATGACGGCTTTGTAATACTCAATGATGATGATGCATTGCGCGGTAGTAGTATCAATATCCCCAGCGTACTCATCAGGCGGGTTGAGAATGTGACCGATAAGGTATCATTAATAAGCGAGGATGGTTTTAGCAAAGATGCAATTGAAATACCCTACGCCCAAAACAACATCCGTATAGCTTATTCGTTGCCGTATTTCAGGCAGGCTAAGATCAAATTCCAATATTATCTCGACGGTTATTCGCACCAGTGGAGCGATTGGACATCGCAAAGCCAAAAAGAGTTTACCAACCTCGATCAGGGTACATATCATTTTAAGGTACGCGCCAAGATCAATGATCAGCAGGTATCGGCCGAAACCGTTTTCACCTTTACCATATTACCACCTTGGTATGCCGGCAAGATAGCCATGGTTTTTTATCTGCTGTTGATCGTACTGTCATATTACATCATCAGGCATTATTATCGCCTTAAACTAAAGCGTCATCAGCAGCACATCCACCAGAAACTTCAAAAAGAGAAAGAAGAGTTTTTAAAGCAGGAGGCTATCGCCAATGAGCAGCACATCATCAATATAAAAAATGAGCAGCTGCAGGCCGATCTGGCCAGCAAAAGCCGTGAGCTGGCAAACTCGGCCATGAACATTGTTTATAAAAATGAACTGCTGCAAAAAATAAGCGATGAACTCGGGCACCTTAAAGACAGCAGTGGAAAAAAACTTGCCGACGAGCAATTGCGCCGCATCCAGAAAGTGATTGATGAAGGCATGAGCGATGACCGCGACTGGAATATTTTTGAGAACAGTTTTAACGAAGCGCACGAAAATTTCTTTAAGAAACTCAAAGCGGGTCATCCCGACCTGGTGCCAAATGACCTTAAATTATGCGCCTACCTGCGCATGAACATGAGCAGTAAGGAGATGGCATCGCTGCTTAATATTTCATTGCGTGGTGTGGAGATCCGGCGTTACAGGCTCCGTAAAAAGCTCAATCTGGAGCATGATAAAAACCTTACCGAGTTTCTCATCGAGTTATAACACTACATCATTACCTCTCATGATGCTATTTCTGCACAAGCCCGGCATAGCGGTTTGTGTAGTATGTCATATATACATTTTATGTATATAAATATCTTATTTTCAATATTTTATAAAATAATAAAATAACTTTTGAGAAAGTATTTTTATGATGATGTATTAATGTTGAGTATCAATATTTGTTAAGAAAGCATTATCTGTTCAGCTTTGTAGAATAATAAACCAATTATTTCTAATCCGCTTTTTATTTAATTAACCACTATGAAAAGAATTTTTACTATTTCAGGGTTGATGTTATTGCTTCTTTTTTCCATTGACGCTGCGTTTGCACAAAACGTTACAGTAAAAGGAAAAATTACCGACGCCGCCACCGGCGAAGCCCTGATAGGCGTATCGGTTCAGGAAAAAGGAACAACTAACGGAGCCCAAACAGATGTTAACGGCCTTTACTCCATTAAGGCATCAAAAAATGCAATCTTAACCATTACTTATATCGGTTATGCAACCAAGTCTGTACCCGTAAATGGACAAACCACATTGAATGTAACATTACAGGCACAAGCCAATGAACTGGCGCAGGTTGTTGTTGTTGGTTACGGTACCCAACGTAAGCTTGATGTTACGGGCTCCGTTGCATCAGTAAAAGGTGCTGATATAGCAAAGCAGGCTTCTGTTAACCCATTAAGTGGTTTACAGGGTAAAGTTGCCGGTGTGCAAATTACCAACAGCGGCGCGCCAGGTTCATCACCATCAGTTAGCATTCGTGGTTTGGGTACTGTTTATGGTAATGTAAGCCCGTTGTTTGTTGTTGATGGCGTTTGGTATAACGATATCAGTTTCCTTAACCCGCAGGATATTGAAAATATATCTATCCTTAAAGACGCATCAAGTACGGCAATTTATGGTATCCGTGCTGCAAACGGTGTTGTATTGGTAAGTACTAAAAGAGGTTCAAAAGGCAAACCGGTTATCAACTATAACGGATATGCCGGCTGGCAGTCTGTTACAAACCAGGTTAAGATGGCCAACGCAACTGAATATGCAACTGCTATAAACGAGTTGTATACTTACAACAACATCACACCGGTATTATTCAACGATCCTGCAAGCTTTGGTAAGGGTACCGATTGGTATGCTCAGATCTTGCGTGATGCATTTGTAACCAGTCACCAGGTAGCAGTTAGCGGTGGTACCGATAAAATGACCTATAACTATTCATTCGGGTACCTTGACCAGGATGGTTTGGCAAAAACAAACAACTACAAACGTTATACCGTTCACTTATCAAATGATTTTAAGCCGGTAAAAGCGCTTAAACTTGGATACACACTGAACGGGCTTGCCGGTAAATCAAACGACGTAGACGGCGGCATTTTTCATGAGTTATTTGGTGTTGCGCCTACATTGCCTGTATTTTATAAAGATGGTGCTTATGGCGATCCGAATGATTACCACACAGGTGATGGTAACAACTACAATCCGCAGGCAACACTTGATTTCTATAATCAGAAATCGCGTAACCTGCGCCTTACTTACAATGCTTATGGCGAGGTATCGTTTCTTAAAAACTTTAAATTCAAAACAAGCTTTGGCGGCGATATAGGCCAAGCTGAGGTAAGAGGTTACACTCCGGTTTATTACGCTACACTGGCTCAAAAAAGCCTGAATTCAAACCTTGATGTGAACCACACTGAAACCCGCAACTGGATCTGGGAAAACACGCTGACTTATGACGTTAAAATAAAACAACATAAGATCACTGCGTTATTAGGTTACAGTGCGCAAAATAACCGGGCAAAACAATTGGATGCACATGCACAAAATGTACCTTATGCAAGCAGCGGTAGTCAGCACAGTTCGTTTCCTGATACTACAAACGTAACCTATTACCGCGATCCTGCGCAACAGATCCATACCCGTGCGGTATCACAATTTGCCCGTGTTAATTATTCATTTAACGATAGGTATCTGCTTAATGCATCTATCCGTCGTGACGGCGCTTCGCAGTTTTATGGTAACCATACCTATGGATATTTCCCTTCGGTGGGCGCCGGCTGGGTTATTACCAACGAGGATTTCATGAAAAATCAAAAAGTGTTTAGTAATCTGAAGCTTCGCGGAAGCTGGGGTAAGGTGGGTAACTCTGTAGTGCCTATTAACCCTACTCAGCAAACGGTATCATCTGATCCTTATCTGACTTATATATTCGGTAACCCGCAAACAGCCGCCCAGGGTTCAAGTATCAATACCGTAGTGCCTCCAACCATTGTTTGGGAAAAAGCGGTAGCTACAGATTTTGGTATCGAAGGTGCAATTTTAGATAACAAATTATCGTTTGAGGCCGACTATTATAACAGGGAAACCCGCGATGCAATATTCGCTATTCCTATCCCTTCATCATTAGGTACTACCGGAAGTAACCTGATAGGTAACCAGGCCAGCATCCGTAACCGCGGTTTTGAGTTCCTGGTAGGCTGGAAACAACAAGTCAATAAAGATTTTTACTTCAGCGTAAGTGCAAACCTTGGCATCAACAACAATAAAGTGTTAAGCGTATTGAGTGGTAAAAACCCGATTTATCAGGGAGGTAACGGCATAGCAAACGGCCAGCTGGCTACACGTACCGTTGTTGGTGAGCCAATAGGCGAGTTTTATGGCTACAAGGTTACCGGTATATTCCAAACTGCGCAGGAGGTAGCTGCCTCTAAACAAACAACAGCACATCCTGGTGACTTTATTTACCAGGACACTAATAATGATGGTGTAATTGATAGTAAAGACCGTGTGGTATTGGGCAGCCCGCTTCCAAAATATAATTACGGTATCAACACTTCGTTCACTTACAAAAACTTTGACCTGGCTTTAGATTTTCAGGGAACGGCAGATGTTAGTGTTTATAATGCCAACATAGCCTATCGCTTTGGTAACGAAAACTTCACTAAAGATTTTTATGATCACCGCTGGCATGGTCCGGGTACTTCAAATACCTACCCGTCAGTAAACGTTGGTGCTACTGATAACGCTAAACCAAATTCATTTTATGTAGAAAGCGGCGCTTATTTCAGGCTTAGAAATGCTCAGTTAGGTTATACCCTGCCTGGCAGCCTGTTGAGCAAATGGAAAATACAACGCGTAAGGTTGTATGCCAATGCACAAAATGCGCTCAATTTCTTCGGTTATAAGGGCTTTACTCCTGAAGTAGGTGGCTCGGTTGGTAGCATGGGGATCGATGCCAGCGTGTATCCGCTTTACGCTACTTATAATTTTGGTGTTAACGTTACTTTTTAATCAATATAAAGATGAAAAACAGTAAAAAAACTATATTGCACAAAGCCGTTATTTTAGGTTTTATTGCAACTGCTATATCATTTCAAAGCTGTAAAAAAAGCTTTTTAAATGTGGACCCGGCGGGTAATCAGGCCGCCACACAATTCTGGAAAACACAGGCAGATGCTACTGCCGCGGTAGGTGCTATGTATGCTAACCTGCACGAGTGGAAAAACATTGCCTTTGCACCAATTGCTGTTGAAAGCATGGGAGCAGATGACGTTGAAAAAGGGAGTAGTCCTACTGATGCTACCTTTATGAATAACTTTCATAACTTTTCGGCTACAGCCGGTGAAGGTCAGGTTGCTGATTTTTGGGCGGGGCAATACCAAACTATCAACTTCGCCAACCAGATCCTGGGCAATGTACCAGGTATCAACATGGATGAATCGTTGAAAGCAAGGTATCTTGCCGAGGCAAAGTTTATCAGGGCCTATGCTTATTTCAGGCTGGTTAGGGCTTTTGGTGATGTTCCATTGCGTTTAAGCCTGCCAAAAAGCGCTACTGATTATAATTTGCCGCGTACAGCCAAGGCTCAGGTTTGGGCTGCTATTGAAACCGATCTGAATGATGCCGCCGGTGTTTTGCCTCAATCATACAGCTCGGCAGATATAGGTCATGCTACCAAGGGGGCTGCTTTAGCTCTGCATGCAAAAGTAGCTTTGTATCAGAAAAAATGGAACGATGTAGTTACCTACACAACTCAGGTGATGGGCATGGGTTATTCATTGTATCCTGATTATGAGCAAATGTTCCGCACAACGCACAAAAACAACCAGGAATCAATCTTCGAGATCCAATGTATGCTTATCCCTAATAATCCTGCGGCTTCTAACTCCCAATATTCACAAGTTCAAGGTGTGCGGGGGGTAACCGGTGGCGGCTGGGGCTTTAATGTGCCTTCGGCCGATTTGGCTGCTGCCTATGAAACCGGTGATCCGCGCCGTGATGCTACTATTATATTCAGGGGCGAAACAACACCCGAAGGTGATAAGATCCCGGCCGATGGTGACAATCCGATGTATAACCAGAAATCATACGTACCATTTGCATTGTATGTATCAGGTTTTAATGAGGGCTGTCAGCAAAATAAAATTGTTTTGCGCTACGCAGAAGTATTGTTGATGAATGCGGAAGCCAATAATGAGTTGGGTAATTCGGGGGCGGCGTTAACATCGCTTGAACTGGTACGTGCACGGGCAAGGGGCGGCAATGCAGCTATACTGCCAAAAGTTACCACAACAGAGCAGGCTGCTTTACGCACCGCTATTTACAAAGAAAGACGGGTTGAGTTTGCTATGGAGTTTGATCGCTATTTTGATGTGATCCGTCAGGGACGTGGTACTGAAGTATTCGGTTCGCGTGGCTGGAAAGCAGGTAAAAACGAAGTATGGCCGGTTCCTCAAACCGAAATTGATTTGAGCGCAGGTACATTGACACAAAACCCGGGTTATTAATCTATCAAATTCAACAGCGATGAAAAAAATTAACAAATCACTTAAAGTTATGCTCCTGGTGGGTGCAGCTGCGAGTTTAACTATAACAGCATGTCATAAAGGTTTTGATCCTAAAACCTATGCACCTTCAAAACCATTGCCAACGTTTGGTGGCTACAGCAGTAGTAAGGATATTGAACCTTCAAGTCTTGTTGCTTATTTTCCGTTTACCAGTAGTTTAGCTGATAGTCTTACAGGCGCTACAGGTGTTGCTACCGGAACAAGCTTTGCTAAAGGGCTTAACGGTAACGGCCTTAAAGGAGCCGATAAAGCTTATGCACTTTATGATACGCCAGCGGGAATTAAAGGATTAAAAAGCTTTACTACCAGCTTGTGGGTAAATATGCCTCAAAATACTGCTGCTATCGGATTATTGGATCTTCAAAATAGCCAGGCCGGTGACCCCGGTTTCTGGGGCAGCCTTGCCATATTTTTTGATAATGGCGGTTCTTCAACCAAAGGGGTACTTAAGGTGCACGCTTATAACAAACCGGGGGTTTCAACCGGTATTGATGGCTGGGAAGGCGGCTATAGTGTTGACAATCCCTGGAATCAATGGATCAATATTACTGTAACTTTTGATGAACCAAGCTCAACAATATATGTTTACTATAACGGCGCACAGGCCGGTAAAAATACAGTTGCAGGTTTTGCACCTATAGATTGGAGTAAAGCATCAAAAATGGTTTTCGGAACACTGCAATTTCAAACAACGCCCTCGCTTACTATTAGCACGGGCGCACAGGACTGGGCAGGCTTTGTTACCGGTACTTTAGATAATATCAGGTTTTATAACAAAGCGCTTTCTGCTTCACAGGTCTCGGCTCTATATAATCTCGAAAAATTAGGAAGATAATACACAGTTGATTTGATTTAGGTTGTCCTGCCCAAAAGGCAGGCAACCTTTTTTAAGCACCGGAATGAGGAAATTTAAGAACAGTTGGGCGTTGGGGGCAGTTTTTTTGTTTTTTACCTGTGGTAAAAGTTCAAAAAATAATCCTGATCCAGTTACGCCTGTGCCATTTACCTTTAGCGCGCTTAAAGTTAACGGCCAGTCCAATGGTTTTAGCTATTCCAATGTAAATACAAAGCCGGCTATCGCCATTTCATTTTCAACTCCGCTTAGCCAAACTTCGGTAACGGGCAGTGTTAGCGTTGCTACCAAAGGCGGAGCAGCGGCAGCTTATAGTGTGACTTTTCAGCATCACGACAGCACAGTTGTAATAACGCCAACAGGTCTTCAGCCCATTACGCAATATTCGCTTAAAGTTTCAACAGCGTTAAAGTCTGCAAAAGGCAGTAACCTGCAATCGGCGCTTGAGGTGCAGCTCACCACTGCTATTGACAGCACGGCTAAGTTTCCTGCCATAACCGATGAACAGCTGCTTGATCTGGTTGAAAGGCAAACACTCAAGTACTTTTACGATTTTGGGCATCCCACCAGCGGCCTTGCCCGCGAGCGTAATTCGTCGGGCGATGTAGTTACTTCGGGCGGTTCGGGTTTTGGTATTATGGCTATCGTTGCCGGTATAAGCCGGGGTTATATTTCTTATGCCGATGGTTTGGCCCGGATGCAGAAGATAGTAGGCTTTTTAAACACCAAAGCGCAAAAATTTCATGGTGCTTTCCCACACTGGTTAAACGGGGCTACCGGTGCTGTTGTGCCTTTCAGCGCACAGGATAACGGTGCCGATTTGGTGGAGACATCATACCTGATGCAGGGGCTGATCACTGCCCGTCAATATTTCAGTTCGGCTAATACAGCCGAAACGCAGTTGCGTGCAGATATTAATACTTTATGGAGCGGTGTGGAATGGGATTGGTTCAGGCAAAATGACCAGAATGTATTGTATTGGCATTGGAGCCCCGATCAGGGCTGGGCCATCAATATGAAAATAACCGGTTGGAATGAGGCCCTCATCGTTTATGTACTTGGTGCCTCGTCAACAAAACACAGCATTCCAAAGTCAGTTTATGACCAGGGATGGGCGGGTAGCGGCAGTATTAAAAATGGTAAAAGCTTTTATGGCGTTACCCTTCCGCTCGGGCCTGACAGGGGCGGGCCGTTGTTTTTTGAGCATTACTCTTTTTTGGGTATTAACCCAACAGGTTTAACAGATGCATATGCCAATTACGAAACGCAAACCAAAGCTCACGCCATGATCAATTATAATTATTGTGTGGCAAATCCCCTTGGTAATGGCGGTTACAGCGCTAATTGCTGGGGACTAACAGCAAGTGATATTGAAGGTGGATATACAGCAAGCTCTCCAACCAATGATGTGGGAGTAATTGCACCTACTGCTGCTATTGCTTCATTGCCCTATACGCCAACGCAATCAATGGCGGCCCTGCATTTTTTTTACTACACACTTGGCGATAAGTTATGGGGACAATACGGCTTTTACGATGCTTTTAATTTAACAAATCCCTGGTTTGCCGATTCATACCTGGCGATTGATCAGGGACCTATTGTGGTTATGACCGAAAATTACAGAAGCGGCCTGCTCTGGAGGCTGTTTATGAGCGCGCCTGAAATAAAAAAGGGAATGAAAAATTTAGGCTTTAGCGGGCCGAACTTATAATGTGATTAATGATATCTTAAATGAAAAAACTAATATTACCCTCTTTGCTAATGATACTTGCCCTGAGCGCTTTTGCCCAAAAGGCGGCAAAAAAAGCAGAAGATGGCATTAAGCCGGTTGGCATTATCAAAAACCTTACAGACAGCGCCCTGCTTGATGTAGTGCAGCGCCAAACATTCCGCTATTTTTGGGATTTTGGACACCCGGTTAGCGGCCTGGCCCGTGAGCGCAGTAACACTTCTTTTGACTACGGAAATGAGGTGGTAACTACGGGAGGTTCTGGTTTCGGCATTATGTCGCTTATTGTGGCCGACAGTCGCAAGTGGGTTTCCCATGAACAAGCGGTTGACCGTATGGTGAAGATCGTTAACTTTTTATACAAAGCCGATGCTTTTCACGGTGCTTTCCCGCACTGGTTAAACGGTGAAACCGGTAAAGTGATCCGCTTTGGCCGTAAGGATGATGGGGCTGATATTGTGGAGTCGGCTTATCTTTTTCAGGGTTTGTTATGTGCAAGGCAGTACTTTACTGCCGATGACCCCAAAGAACGCCGGATCCGTGACGTGATTAACTGGATGTGGGGCGAAATGGAATGGAGTTGGTTTACCCGTGATGGCCGCGACTACCTTTACTGGCACTGGAGCCCTAACAATGGCTGGGCCATGAATTTCCCTATTCACGGCTTTAATGAGTGTTTGATAACTTATGTGCTGGCGGCATCGGCACAACGTTACCCGGTTAGCGCTGACGTATATCACCGCGGATGGGCGCAAAGTGATTTCTTTAAGAATGGAAGAACCTTTTATGGCTTTAAATTGCCCTTAGGTTTTGATTATGGCGGTCCGCTGTTCTTTTCACAGTATTCGTTTCTCGGTCTTAACCCCAAAGGCTTAAAAGATGAGTATGCCGACTACTGGGAGCAAAATAAAAATCATACATTGATTAATCATGCTTACTGTGTTGATAACCCCAAAAAGTTTAGAGGCTACGGCGAAAATTGCTGGGGATTGACTGCCAGCGATAACTTTGAAGGATATAACGCACATTCGCCAACTAACGACCTGGGTGTAATTACACCAACGGCGGCGCTCTCGGCATTTCCATATACTCCGGAATATTCGATGAAAGCATTACGCCATTTTTATTACGACCTGGGTGATAAGATCTGGGGCGAATATGGTTTTACCGATGCTTTCAGCGAATCGCATAACTGGTATGCAAACTCTTATTTAGCTATCGACCAGGGGCCGATCGTTGTGATGATTGAAAATTATCGTACCGGTTTGTTATGGAAACTTTTTATGAGCTGTCCTGAAGTGCAGGGAGGCTTGAAAAAGCTTGGTTTTGAAAGCCCGGCAATTGCAAAAAATTAATTCGGCATAAAAAAATAAACAAAAGGCCGTTAAAGAGGTTAAATTTGTTTTGAAGCAACAGCGATATTCACGCAGGTTATAAAACAGAGAAGCATTTTAACCCATGATCAAAATAATACGAATCACAGGAATGCTAAGCTTGCTCTTAGCATTCTCTTTTTTAGCCAAATCCCAAAATTTGACCTCGTTTGACAGGGGCAGCTTTATCTTTAAAGTGGATACGCTGCCATATCGTATTTTATTCCCAAAACATTTTAACCCGGGACAGAAGTATCCTTTGTTGTTTGTGTTACATGGCTCGGGTGAACGTGGAAACAATAACGAATCGCAGCTTGCTTACGGAGCACAAAGGCTTTTGCAGGATAGTGTGCGCGAAATTTATGAGGCCATTGTAGTTTTCCCGCAGTGCCCGGCAAAAAGCTACTGGAGTAATGTGAAGCAGGTTACCGATTCGGCCACCAATAAGCGCAAATTCATTTTCCAGGAAGATGCCCCGCCAACCATGGCTATGATCATGCTGATGGGGTTGGTGGACCAGTTTTTAGATAAGCCTTTTGTAGATAAACACCGGGTTTACGTAGGTGGGCTCAGCATGGGTGGTATGGGCACATTTGAGATCATCGGTCGCGAACCCAAGATCTTTGCGGCTGCTTTCGCTATCTGCGGAGGCGATAATACCCTGAATGCAAAAAAGTATGCCAGGAAAGTTCCGCTCTGGATCTTCCACGGTAATAATGACCCGGTAGTACCGGCAGATCATTCGCAGGTAATGGTTGATGCTATTAAAGAAGCAGGAGGGACACCAAGGTTTACCTTATATCCCGGTGTCGGGCACAACAGCTGGGATAACGCTTTTAATGAGCCTGATCTGTTGCACTGGCTGTTTTCTCATAGTAAGTAGGAGGGTTCGGCCAGAGGCCGGGGGATAGTTACCACCCGGCAGGAGCCGGGCGGTGGCGGAATACAGAAAACCATGTCATTGCGAGGAGGAACGACCACAGGTGTTCGGAAGATTTTTTAATTCCCTCCTTCGGGAGGGGTGCGGCAGAGTTGTGTAGTAGCAGGGAGGGGTTTATGCGCTATTTTAATCGAATAAACATATCGGCGAAACCCCTCCCTACACCTCCCAGGGGAGGGAATCGCACAATCCTGAACTTTTTATTTTCTTCCGAACACTTATGGAGAAACGATAAAGCAATCCATGCTGTACAGGGCGGCTATGCTATAATTATGCTAAACGAAGTTGTCTTAAATAAAAATGTCATTTCGATTGAGCAGGGGAAGGCAATAGCGTTGGGGCGAGTGAGAAATCTTATACGCCAAGCAAGTCCGATCAGCACGCGGGCTCTGCAGGGCGTATAAGATTTCTCACTCGTTCCTCGTATCGAAATGACAATAAGCTTGTTGATAAGAAACGGCCTATTCTTCCCCCTCTGATTTCTTAGGAAGGTTCTTGGCGTTGAAGCGTGGCTTAAATCCCAATTTAGGTGCAGGTGCTTCCGTTGCCGGCGACTGAGTTTCCTCAGTTGGCTTATCCTCTTTTTTATCTTCCGGCGACGCTTCAGGGGCTTTGGGCTTCATTGTGGCTGCGTTAAATCGCGGCTTAAAGCCAAGCTTTGGTGCAGGAGTTTCAGAAGCAGGCTTTTCTTCTTCAACGGCTGGCTGCGAAGATTCGGCTGATGATTTTACCTCTTCAACCGGTTGTTCCGGTTCTGCCGGTTTGGGTTTCATCATAGCCGCGTTAAAGCGTGGTTTGAACCCCATTTTAGGTGCAGGTGCTTCGGATGCCTGTGGTTTTGGCTCTTCAGCAGGTTTTTCTTCTTCAGCAGCTGCTTCGCTTTCTACGGGCTTTGGTTTTACCATAGCCGCATTGAAGCGCGGTTTAAAGCCCATTTTAGGTGCCGGTGTTTCTGCGGCGGGGCTTTGAGGTTCAGTAGTCGCCCCTTCTTCTTTTTTATCTTCTGCCGGCGCTTCTGTTTCTACGGGTTTCGGTTTTACCATACCGGCATTGAAGCGGGGCTTAAAGCCCATTTTAGTCGCGGGTATTTCCGAGGCAGGAGTTTGAGGTTCTGTAGCCGCAGCTTCCTCTTTTTTACCCTCTGCCGGTGCCTCTGTTTCTGCAGCTTTTGGTTTTACCATGCCTGCGTTAAAGCGTGGTTTGAACGCCGGTTTCGGCGAAGTTTCTGCCGATGGGGGTTCCAGTGTTGCCGGTTCTGTTGACTCCTTTTTAGGCTCTTCAACAGGAGGCACTGGTTTTGGTGCTGCCGCTGCACGGAACTTCGGTGTGAAACCAATTTTGGCCGCTGTGCCGGGTTCTATCAAACTTTCGGTAATGGTTTGTTCGGCAAGTGGGTTTTTGATGTGTACCTTTTCGGTTTTCACCTCAAGCGGAATAGGGAACTGCCTCCTGAGTTTATTAAACCAGTACTTTTTGGTATGGTCGAAACTTTTTTCACCCATCTGTTCAAAATGGTCTTTAAATTCAGAAAACAATGCCGGTTCGCCTTGTTCAAGCGCTGCAAGGTCAATTCTTTTCTTCTTTAAAAATTCTTCAAAAACCATTAGTCAATTTGAAAATTAGTGAATTTGAAAATTTGAAAATGCCGGTTTGATTTCTCATTTTCAAATTAGCACATTTTCAAATTTTCAAATCAATTATAGGGTTACGTCCACATCCAGCTTATTAAACCGGATGCCTTTTTCGGTCTGGCTCCAGTCTTCACGTTCCTCGTCGGTAGCGTTAAGTAACTTCGGAAACCATTCTAATGGGAAAGCCTGGGGTTTGCCACCGTCGGTTTCAACAAAAAGAAGCCCGTTAGCAAAAGTTACTTTTACTTTCCGTTCGCCTTTTCGTGTGTTTAATAATGGCATGATATAAATTTAAAAATTTTTTAATTTGAAAATTTGAAGATGCTTTGCCCCAAGGTTATTTTCAAATCTTCAAACGGCTACATTTTAAACGGCTCATATTAAATTGAAAATTTGAAGATGCCTTACTCAAGATTATTTTCAAATCTTCAAATTAACACATCTTCAAATTAAGAGATCTATTATTCCGCCATATTGTGGTAAACCGCCTGCACGTCGTCGTCCTCTTCCAAACGGTCAATCAGTTTCATGATATCGGTAACCTGTTCTTCGTTAACAGCATGGAATGATTGCGGAATACGCTCCAATTTGGCCGATTTTACTTCGATGCCCAGTTCTTCCAATGCTTTTTGCATTTTACCAAAATCTTCAAAAGCTGTATGGATTACTGCAATATCGTTGCCATTTTCATCCGCTTCAACAAATATTTCTTCCAGCCCGGCATCAATCAATTCAAATTCAAGCTCTTCAAGGTCGCGGTCGCCAGGTTCAAAAGTAAATACCGATTTACGGGTAAAGATAAAATCAAGCGAGCCTGTTTTACCTAACGAACCACCATATTTTGTAAAGTAACTGCGTACGTTGGCTACGGTACGGTTGGTATTATCTGTAGCGGTTTCAACCAAAACAGCAACGCCGTAAGGCGCGTATCCTTCGTAAACAAGCTCTTCGTAATCTTTTTCATCGCGGCTGCTGGCGCGTTTAATAGCTGCCTCAACACGGTCTTTAGGCATGTTTACAGCCTTGGCGTTTTGTACTGCAGTACGTAAGCGCGAGTTGGTGTTAACATCGCCGCCGCCGGCTTTTACAGCCATTACAATTTCCTTACCTAAACGGGTAAACTGCACCGCCATTTTGGCCCAGCGCTTAAACTTTCTTTCTTTGCGGAATTCAAATGCTCTTCCCATGTTTTTTTAGTTCATTGTTCATGGTTGATAGTGATAGATCAACCTTGTTGTTTTACAAAGCTTTGCCCTATAAAGACAAGGCGGTAAATATAATATTTATATAACGATAGATAAAAACCTTTAAATTTTATCCTTTCGCCTTTAACCTTAAATTATCGTTTTCAAATTAGTCAGCATATCTGCTACCATTTTAGGCAGGTCATACTCCAGTTTCCAGCCCCAGTCGTTTTGCGCGTAACTATCATCTATTGATTTTGGCCAGCTATCGGCGATGGCCTGTCGCGGATCATTTTCGCTGTAGCTGATCTCAAATTTAGGGATCAGTTTTTTGATCTCTGCTGCCAATTGCTCAGGCGTAAAGCTGATGCCTGCAAGATTATATGATGACCGGATGCTGATCTTTTCGGCGGGTGCGTCCATCAAACTGATGGTTGCCCTGATGGCATCGTCCATGTACATCATGGGCAGGGCGGTACCTTCGGCTAAGAAGCTTTCGTAGCAGCCGGTTTTTAAAGCATGGTGAAATATGTGTACAGCATAATCGGTAGTGCCACCGCCTGGGTTAGCTTTCCAGCCTATCAGTCCAGGGTAACGGATACTGCGTACGTCAAGACCATATTTATTAAAGTAGTATTCGCACCAGCGTTCGCCGGCCAGTTTACTGAAACCATAAACCGTGTTAGGGTCCATCACACAATACTGCGGTGTATTATGCTGTGGTGAATGCGGACCGAAAACGGCTATTGAGCTTGGCCAGAAAACTTTATTTACTTTAAATTCAACCGCAAAATCAAGTACATGCAGCAAGCCGGTCATGTTCAGGTCCCAGGCCATTTTGGGTTTTTGCTCGCCTACGGCGGATAGTATGGCAGCTAAAAGGTAAACCTGCGTGGGGCGGTGTTTATCAAATATGTGGTGCAGGTTATCTTTATCAAGTACATTGATCAATTCAAAGGGGCCGCTGCTGCCACGCATAGCATAGGTGGGACTGTTAATATCCGAAGCTATAACTGCTTCGGCCCCATGTATATTTCTCAAAGCCATTACCAGTTCGGTGCCGATCTGGCCATTGGCGCCTATCACTAAGATCTTTTCGCTCATGCAATTTTGAGTTTACCGCGCAAAGGTAGGGTTTTTAAGTGAGTGGTTGATTGGGTTGGATTAGGTGAATAGTTGTTTTTGTTTTTGGGGATTACGCCGATTGATTTTTGATTACACCGATTTTTTTGTTTGACAGTTGGTTGAATAATAGCGGATGCTGCGTTAGCGATAGTAGCGGATACCGGCCAATGTCATTAAGTTAAGAGTATTAGAGGCTGCACCAGAGGTGCAAAAGGTTTGTCTTGTCCGGAAATGGGTTTACATTAAAGTAAACACAGTGGAAAAGATCATTATTAAAGAACATCGACATTACCC